>JAUXPJ010000008.1 GCA_030683815.1 Flavobacteriaceae bacterium | reverse complement strand
CTTCTCGCTTGGCTTGGTGCAAGAATTTGTTTTCTCTTAACGCATCTGGATGTTTTTTTTTGTAGTCATACTTATAAATTTTTAATTATATTCGTAAGGTAATTAAAAGTTTGGTTAGTGCTACCGAAGGTTTAGTTCAACCTGAGTTCAACCTGAGTTCAACCTGAGTTCGATGTAATTTTTAAAAAGCAGCAATTCATATTATACTGATAATTTAATTTTAATTCTGTTCATTTTTGTCTTGACACAAAAACGAACCAAAAAAGTCAAGAAGGTTTTAATGAAATTTTTAGGATTTCATCCTCAAACCGCTGTTAAATCAACGCTTCATGCTCTTTTCCGATAAAACGGAACGCATTTTCGCTTGATTTACAGCTATTTCTGGAAAACCTTCGGGTTTTCACTACAATTTTGTATTACTTTTATAGTGAACTGACGTTGATTTATTTTAAGTAAAAATGACAATCTTTTATTAATCTGTTAGTTAGAATTGTTAAAAACATCTGTTCGAGTGTTCCGAATCCTGAGCGGCGGTTGGTGAGCGAAGTCGAATCAAGCCGAAGGATCGGAATGTATCGAGAACAAGAAAAATCATTATCAAAAACTAATTACACCCAACGGGTTTTATTACTCATTCTTAAATGTTTTCAAAGGTTTTTACGGTTAATTCACTTTCAATATTTCCGGTATGTTTAATCGTTAAGGGGTCAAAAAGCATCACCCAAACTTCATTTTTGGCAATTGGTTTATGTTCGACTCCTTTTGGAATAATACCCATTTCACCTTCGTTTAACGAAACTGTCTTATCTCTAAATTCAATCTTCAAACAACCTTTGATAATGATAAATAACTCATCTTCCTGTTCATGGGTATGCCAAATAAATGTTCCCTTTAATTTGGCTAACAGCAGTTGCTGACTGTTGAGTTCTCCCACTTTTTTGGGTGTCCAATAGTCGTTAAACAACTTAAATTTTTCTAAAATATTGATTGGGTTCATATTTGACAAAGCTACAAAGTTTTCAATCAGCATTATGATTGGATTCTGTTAAATAACGCAATTATGATAACTTGATTTCTAAACCATCTCAATCAATTTAAATAATTGATACTCTATTATTTAGCAATTTATTGAACTATTCCAAACTAATAAGCTACCTTTGCCACTTATTTATAAAATACAAATGACATTTAAAGATTTAGAAATTATCCAACCCATACTGAAAGCATTAGAAGCAGAAGGATATACCCACCCAACACCTATACAACAACAAGCAATTCCAATTTTACTGAACGGCAAAGACCTTTTAGGTTGTGCACAAACCGGAACCGGAAAGACAGCCGCATTTGCCATTCCGATTATCCAAAAAATTCATTTTGAAAGATTAGAAAGCAAAGGACCGCGAAAAATAAAAGCGCTTATTGTAACTCCTACCCGTGAATTGGCTATACAAATTAGCGAAAGTTTTACCACTTACGGAAAATTTACCGATATTAAAAATACGGTGATTTTTGGAGGAGTAAATCAGAGTTCACAAACACACACTTTATCGAGAGGTGTTGATGTACTGATTGCCACACCTGGCCGATTGTTAGATTTAATGAATCAAGGTTATGTATCCCTAAAAGATGTAAAATATTGTGTACTAGATGAAGCCGATCATATGTTAGATATGGGTTTTATTCACGACATCAAAAAAATCATAGCCAAGTTACCCAAAGAGCGACAATCATTGTTCTTTTCTGCCACTATGCCTCCTGCCATTGTTGAATTATCGCACAAGATTCTGGGAAATCCTTTTAAAATCACCATCAATCCGGCACAAACAACCGCAGAAAAAGTAACTCAAGCCGTATATTTTGTCGGCAAAAAAAGCAAACCAAAATTATTGGTTCATTTACTTCAACAGGAAATTGGCGCATCGGTTTTAATTTTTTCTCGCACCAAACACGGAGCCGATAAAATAGTAAGATTCCTGGAAAAATCTGACATCAAAGCCAAAGCTATCCACGGAAATAAATCACAAGGAGCCAGACAATTGGCTTTAAACAATTTTAAAAACGGTGATACCCATGTTTTAGTAGCTACTGATATTGCGGCAAGAGGAATTGATGTGGAGGAATTATCCCTGGTTATCAACTATGATTTACCTAATATTGCTGAGACCTATGTTCACAGAATTGGTAGAACCGGTAGAGCAAAAGCAAGCGGAAAAGCGATTTCTTTTTGCGATGCTGAGGAAAGAGCATTTTTAAAAGATATTCAAAAACTGATTGATCAAAAAATTCCGGTAATTGCCGAACATCCATTTTTGGTTGACAGCAAAGAAGATGAGCCAACAACTAGCGCTCCAAAACCGAATCAACATAAACCAATACATCATAATCATTCAAAAAACGGAAATAACAAAAACGGAAATACTCATAAAAAGAAGTTTGTACATTTCAAATCAGCAAAAACAAATTAATTTTTTGATGTTTAATAGTATATAATCCAAAATCATTTATATATTTGCCCTTAATAATGAGAAACTTTTTACAAAATAACGCATGGTGGTGGTTTACTTTATCCCGAAAGAGATTCAGTAAATAGCTCGCGTTTTTTTACGTACGATATTTTAAGCCCGCTGAATCAGCGGGCTTTTTTTATGCAAACATTTTAAAAAAAACAATAAAAAAACTTACCAATGAGATACCAATTTAAAACGAACATTATCAAAAAACTGAGCGATACCCATACTCCGGTTGAACTCTATTTAAAACTGAGGGATAAATTTCCGCATAGTTTTTTACTGGAAAGTTCTGACTATAAAAGCAAAGAAAATAGCTATTCATACCTTTGTTTCTCACCTATTGCTTCTTTTATTGTTCATCCGGAAATCACTAAAATAACTTATCCGGATGAAAAAAAACAAGAACTCAACACCAAGAAACTCGATATTTCTCAAAAACTTTTTGAATTTACAAATCAATTTCAAACTGAAAAATCAGCGTACGACTTTATTACCAACGGATTATTTGGATATACTTCCTACGATGCCATTCCATTATTTGAAGATTTGCAATTCAAAACTGCTGGTTTTGAACTTCCTCTTATTCAGTACCATGTTTTTAAATATATGATTGTATTTAACCACTTCAATAATGAACTCTTTATTGTAGAGCATTTGTTGGAAAATGAAGCATCTCAAATCAATCAAATTGTCGATATTATTACCAATAAGGCGGCAAATACTTATCCTTTTTATCCAGAATCACAAGAAACTTCTAACTTTACAGATGAAGAATTCTTGAATGCAATTGATAAAGGAATTAAACATTGCTATTTAGGCGATGTTTTTCAGGTAGTGCTCTCACGTAAATTTCAGAAGAATTTTAAAGGCGATGATTTTAACGTTTATCGCGCTTTGAGATCGATCAATCCTTCGCCTTATCTTTTTTATTTTGATTATGGAAATTTCAAAATTTTCGGATCTTCGCCCGAAGCGCAACTCACCATTTCCAATAACAAAGCTACTATTAACCCAATTGCCGGGACTTTTAAACGAACCGGGAATAATTTGGAAGATGAACAATTAGCCATTGAGCTGAGTAATGACCCTAAAGAAAATGCCGAACATGTGATGTTGGTAGATTTAGCCAGAAATGACCTCAGCAAAAACAGCACACATGTAACTGTTGAGCGTTTTAAACAGATTGAATATTACTCACATGTAATTCATTTGGTTTCTAAAGTCAGTGCAAAACTGAATAAAAACTATAATCCTATAAAAATTTTGGGTGATACTTATCCCGCCGGAACCCTTTCTGGAGCGCCAAAACACCGAGCCATGGAAATTATTGATGAAAATGAACCCGACAGCAGAGGATTTTACGGCGGAGCCATCGGTTATTTAGGATTTAACGGCGGCTTTAATCATGCTATTTTTATTCGTTCGTTTTTAAGTTTTCAACATCAATTGACTTTTCAGGCAGGAGCCGGAATTGTGGCAAAATCGAATCCGCAAAATGAATTAAACGAAGTAAACAACAAGCTTTTTGCTTTGAGAAAAGCCATTGAATTGGCCAAAAACATTTAAAATAAATTTTTATAAAAATGAAAATATTAGTTATTGATAATTACGACTCTTTTGTTTTTAACCTCGTTCATATTTTACATGAATTGGGTTTTAACCAAATTGATGTCCGTAAAAATGATCAGATACTCCTTGAAGAGATAATTAATTACGATAAGATTTTATTATCACCGGGACCCGGACTTCCAATAAATGCCGGAATTATGCCTGAAATAATTAAAACTTTTGGCGCACAAAAAAGCATCTTAGGAGTTTGTCTCGGACATCAAGCCATTGCTGAATCTTTTGGCGGAAAACTCATCAATCTTAAGGAACCTTTGCATGGAATTGCTTCAGCTATCAACATAAAAAAAATGGATTATTTATTTGATAAAATTCCCATATCCTATAAAATTGGACATTATCACTCTTGGGTTGTTGCGAATGATTTACCCGCTGAACTGGAATGTATCGCTACAGATTCAAATCATAATATCATGGCAATCAGACATAAAACTTATGATTTACGAGGAGTTCAATTTCATCCGGAATCTGTACTTACCGAACATGGAAAGCAACTTATTTACAATTGGGCAAATCATTGAGTTTTGAAATTTGTTGGAGAAAAATGAATCAAACAATAACAATTTACATATGAAAGAAATACTGGAATATCTATATCAACACAAAACACTGAGCAAAGAAGAAGCTAAATCGGTATTGATTAATATCGCTTCGGGTCAATACAATCACAATCAAATTGCTTCTTTTCTCACGGCTTTTATCATGCGAAATATTACGCTCAATGAGTTAAATGGCTTTAGAGAAGCACTGCTTGAACTTTGTACTCCGATTGATTTAGCCGCATTTGACCCGATTGATTTATGCGGAACCGGAGGCGATGGTAAAAATACTTTTAACATTTCTACTTTATCTTCTTTTATAGTCGCAGGAGCCGGAATTCATGTGGCAAAACACGGAAATTACGGAGTTTCCTCTGTTTCCGGCTCTTCTAATGTTTTGGAATTTTTAGGGATTAAATTTCAAACAGATGAAACTATTTTAAAACATCAGATAGAAAATGCTAAAATTTGTTTTTTACATGCGCCCTTATTTCATCCCGCCATGAAACATGTTGCTCCGGTTCGAAAAGAATTGGGCGTGAAAACATTTTTTAATATGTTAGGGCCATTGGTAAATCCAGCCAAACCAAAAAAACAAATGATTGGCGTTTTTAATTTAGAATTAGCTCGGATGTATCAATATCTTTTTCAAGAAGAAACCATGCAATACAGCATTGTGCATGCTTTAGATGGTTTTGATGAAATTTCGTTGACGGCAGATTGTAAAATCATTTCCAACCGGGAAGAGAAAATTATCGATGCCACTTACTTCGGATTTGAAAAAGTTGACTACAAAAATTTATCAGGCGGAAATACCATTGAAAGTGCCGCCACTATTTTCATGGAAATTTTAAACGGTAAAGGAACTGAAAGCCAAAACCAAGTGGTTTTAGCCAATGCAGCAATTGCTATAAAAACTTATTTTCCTGAATTAACCATTGAAGAAAGTGTTGAAAAAGCTAAGGATTCACTCTTCGGATTAAAAGCACTCCAATCTTTTAATACGCTAAAACAATTATCATGACTATTTTAGACAGCATCAAACAACATCAATTAAAAGAAGTGGCGCTTCAAAAAGTGTTAAATCCGATTCATTTATTGGAGAAATCCGCTCTTTTTAATACTGAACCAATTTCGTTAAAAAAAGCGATTCTCAATCCAAAACAAAACGGAATTATAGCCGAATTTAAACGAAAATCGCCTTCAAAAGGAGCAATCAACCTCAACGCTGATGTCAAAAATATTACTGCCGGCTACATCAATGCGGGCGCTTCTGCCTTATCTATTCTAACTAATCATCATTTTTTTGGAGCTCAAACCGATGATTTTAAAATAGCGAGAACATTCAATAATTGTCCCATTTTACGGAAAGATTTTATGTTGGATGAATACCAAATCATCGAATCTAAATCGATGGGTGCTGATGTTATTTTGTTAATCGCTAAAATGCTGAGTCCAAAAGAAGTGCGAAAATTGGCAAAAACAGCCAAAGATATCGGGTTGGAGGTATTTCTCGAATTGCAAAACCAAGATGAAATTGAACAATATCCATTTGATAATATTGATTTAGTGGGCATCAATAACAGAAATCTCAACACTTTTAAAGTAGATCCTGAAAACAGTATAAAGTTAGCACAACAACTTCCTTCATCTATTTTAAAAATTGCTGAAAGCGGCATTGAATCTGCCAAAACTATTCAAACGCTGAAAGAAAAAGGTTTCAACGGATTCCTCATTGGAGAATACTTTATGCGAAGCGGTAATCCGGCAGAAAAATGTCATGAATTAATTCAACAACTAAGATGATACAAATAAAAATTTGCGGGATGAAATATCCTCAAAATATAGAGGAAATTGCCCTTTTAAAACCAAATTATATGGGATTTATTTTTTATGAAAAATCTGCTCGATTTATAGGTAATCAATTATCAAAAGCTACTTTTCAATCCATTCCTACATCAACCAAAAAAGTAGCCGTTTTTGTAAATGAGTCAGCTGAAAACATTGAAGAAATATATCAAATGTATCATTTTGATTTTATTCAATTACATGGCCATGAAACCCCCGAATTTTGTAAAAAACTCAACAACAAAGGCATCAATATCATCAAAGCATTTGCTGTAAATGAAGATTTTGATTTTACTATTTTAGATGATTTTGAAGCATATTGCGAGCTGTTTTTATTTGATGCCAAAGGGATCAATTTTGGTGGAAATGGACAAAGCTTTGATTGGAATCTCCTGCAAAAATATCATTTAAATACACCTTTCTTTTTGAGTGGAGGCATTGGTTTAGAAAATATTCAAGCTGCTTTGAATTTTAAACATCCATTGCTGTTCGGATTGGATCTTAACAGCCGATTAGAATTAAATACAGCAATCAAATCAGTAGAAATTACAGAACAAATTTTTAAAACCATACGGACAAATGAACAGTATTCATCCTGATAAAAACGGATTTTATGGCGAATTTGGAGGCGCTTTTATTCCCGAAATGCTCTATCCAAACATCCATGAATTACAAGAACAATATCTCGGTATTATCAACACCACTGAGTTTCAACAAGAGTTTCAATCGCTGTTGAAAGATTATGTTGGAAGACCAACGCCACTATTTTACTCTAAAAATTTGTCAGCAGAATTTGGCGCCCATATCTATTTAAAACGCGAAGATTTAAATCACACCGGAGCCCATAAAATCAACAACACAATCGGTCAAATTTTATTAGCCAAACGGCTTCATAAAAAACGAATTATTGCAGAAACTGGTGCCGGACAACACGGCGTTGCCACAGCAACCGCTTGTGCTTTGGCTGGGATTGATTGCACTATTTTTATGGGTGAAATAGATATCCAACGACAAATGCCTAATGTAGAACGCATGAAATTACTCGGCGCAAAAGTTATCCCTGCAACAAGCGGAAGTAAAACCCTGAAAGATGCCACCAATGAGGCCATTCGTGAATGGATTAACAATCCGGTAGATACCCATTACATCATCGGTTCTGTTGTTGGCCCACATCCTTATCCTGATTTGGTTGCGCGATTTCAATCAGTCATCAGTCAAGAAATAAAACAACAGCTTCTCGAAAAAACAGGAGATGAAAATCCGGATTACATCATTGCATGCATAGGTGGCGGAAGTAATGCCATTGGCGCTTTCTATCATTTTATCGATAATGGAAAAACGAAACTCATCGCCGTTGAAGCAGGCGGAGAAGGCATCAATTCAGGCAAAACCGCAGCGACTATCGCGCTCGGTAAAAAAGGGATTATTCACGGCAGTAAAACTTATTTAATTCAAACTGAAGATGGACAAATTATTGAACCACATTCCATTTCTGCAGGATTGGATTATCCCGGAATTGGTCCAATTCATGCTTATTTACACGATACAGGTAAAGCAACTGTAGTAAATATTACTGACAAAGAAGCATTAGAAGCGGCTTTTTATTTATCCAGAAAAGATGGAATTATTCCGGCATTAGAATCTGCGCATGCTTTGGCTTACTTAAAAAAAATGAAATTTAAATCGGATGATGTTGTCATCGTAAACTTATCGGGCAGAGGCGACAAAGATATGAGTACTTATCAAAAATTTATGAATTATGAGCACTAGAATTCAACAGCTTTTCAGCAAAAAGAAAGGAAAAATCCTTTCGATTTATTTTACCGCAGGATATCCAACATTAAATGATACACTTACAATCATTCAAAATTTAGCGGATGCCGGAGTCGATTTAATTGAAATAGGTTTTCCTTTTTCTGACCCACTGGCAGATGGTCCTGTCATCCAGCAAAGCAGTCAAAAAGCGATTGAAAATGGAATGACGTTGAAATTGCTTTTTGAACAACTCAAAAATATCAGGCAGCAAACCAATATTCCAATTATTTTGATGGGTTATCTCAATCCTGTTTTACAATTTGGAATCCAAAATTTTGTTGAAAAATGTGTTGTAGTTGGTATTGATGGAGTCATCATTCCAGATTTACCGGTGGATTATTATGAAGCTCATTTTAAAAATCTCTTTAAAAATAATAAATTAGCTAATATTCTGCTCATCACCCCGGAAACAAATAGTGACAGAGTTCAAATGATTGATGCACTTTCTGACGGATTCATTTATATGGTTTCTTCTAACAGCATTACAGGATCTGAAAATAATTTGGCTCATCAATCTGATTATTTTGATCGTATAAATCAATTAAATTTGACCAATCCAACATTGATAGGTTTCGGAATTCACGATAAACACACCTTTGAAAGTGCTTGTAAAAATAGTTCTGGAGCCATTATCGGAAGTGCTTTTGTAAAACATCTTGCAACTTATGGCACTTCAAGAAAAACTATTTTTGATTTTGTAAAGGTCTTTAAGTAGTTTAATTGATTCTTGGTTGATTAATTTTCAATTTTACTCATTCACAAACTTTTATGTATCTTTAATAATATACTAATCCATTAAAATTTGCAAAATGAATTTACCAAAAAGAGCCGGAAACAGTCCAACTAAAGTTACTTTAGAAGCAGACAAAAAATATGCTTGGTGTAGTTGTGGTTTATCAGAAAATCATCCTTTTTGTGACGGACATCACAAAGGAAGCGGTATGAGTCCGCATATTTTTAGCGTCGAAAGTGAAGTCACTAAAAATTTATGTAATTGTAAAGCGACCAAAAATCATCCGTATTGCGATGGTTCACATCATCAATAATCAAAAAAAGTACTGAAAACTCAGTACTTTTTAAAATCCTAACTAAAAAATCAAAACCTAATAATTCTTTGAAGAAACTGTGAAACGGGTACTTCAATATTGTTGTATTACTTAAACCGTAATTTATAATTCATTTTTGTTTGATAAAATTACTGATAAAAAATAAGACAGTATGTTAAAGGAATTATAAAATTCTGATAATTAATAGTTATTAAATTGTTGAATTACATAAAAATATCATTCAGCACTTTTGCCAATCGAACGCCACCTTTTTGCAATTGAGTTCTAACCAAATCCATGTGTTCATAAGCATATTCATACCCTAAATTTTGTCCGACTTCAACAGAAACATAAACTTTTGGTGTTAATTGATGTGTTTCTTCTAACCAATCGGCAACCGTTCCTTTTTCCCAAGCTTTTATCTGACCTTGAGAAACTGCTTTTCTATTTGCCGCCAATTCTGTATAAGTCATGCCAAAATGATCAATCAAATTAGAATCCCAAACCCGATGCAAATTAGTGCCCGATTTAAACCATTGTAACTGTATCGTATTTCCGCCTTTATCTTCTACCCTGCCAACATGCATCGGTTGGTGTAAATCACCCATTAGATGAACCAGCATTTTTAAGTAAAAAACTTGATCATTTTCTGATGAATTTTTATTTTTAAGGATGTCAATACAAGTAATGATTGCCTTATAAATATCACCTTCCGGATTTTTATCCGAATTTTCATACTTTACATCAAAAGGCATATTGATATAATGCCAAGGGTCTAAATGTTTGAATCGTTTATCAGATTTGATATCATCGCCAAAGGTAGAAACCAAGGCCAAACTTTCACCTTTTAACAGTTTATTGATTTTTTTTTCGGCAGATTTGGTTAAGTATTCTTGCGCAATTTCACCAACAGTTCTATGACCCGTTGCACCCCAATTTGGATTATTTGCAAATGAATTTTGTGTTCCAGTAAATAGGAAGGAAATTAATATTGATAAAAATAATTTTTTCATTGATTGCTGTTTTAATGATTTGACTATAATTATTATTTGCCTTTTTATTGGTGATTTTTTGGCTAATTTATGAAATAAGTATCATAAAATTTGTACTTGACATTTTAAAAATTAATTTGTAACTTTATGATATCATTTTAATATCAGCTATCATGAACCAAGAAAAAATAATTAAAACACAAAACGGCTATTTATGGGTCGTTATATTCTTTGTCATCATAACCATCGGGATTTATGGAATTTCAACCTATAAAAACGCTTGGTTTGCAGTTCCAATTGTGATTGGAATTTTAATTTTAGCCGGATTTTTCTTAATCAATCCCAATACTTCCATGGTATTATTGCTTTTCGGAAAATATATTGGAACCGTAAAAGACAATGGATTTTTTTGGGCAAATCCGTTTTACACTAAAAAAGGCATATCGCTCAGAGCGCATAATTTTGACAGCGAACGCGTTAAAGTAAATGACAAATTAGGTAACCCAATTATGATTAGCACTATTTTGGTATGGCGCGTAAAAGACACTTTCAAAGCGGCATTTGATGTAGATAATTTTGAGAGTTTCGTAAAAGTACAATCAGATGCAGCGGTTAGAAAATTAGCGAGTTTATATCCTTATGATAATTTTGAAGATGATGGAAAAGTAGAAGAAATTACTTTGCGAGCCAGTGTAAATGAAGTAAGCGATGCTTTAGAAGTTGAATTATCTGAACGATTGGCAATGGCAGGAATTGAAGTGCTCGAAGCCCGAATCGGGTATTTGGCCTATGCACAAGAAATTGCGAATGCGATGTTAAAACGCCAACAAGCAACTGCCATAATCGCAGCGCGACATAAAATTGTAGAAGGCGCGGTGAGTATGGTTGAAATGGCTTTAGACCGATTGAGCAAAAGAAATATTGTTGATTTAGACGAAGAAAGAAAAGCTGCGATGGTCAGTAATTTGATGGTTGTTTTGTGTTCTGACAAGGATACAACACCTATCATCAATACTGGAACTTTAAATCATTAGGATTAAAATTTTGTTTGATGTTTACATCCGGCTATCTAACTACTCAATACTTAATACTCAATTCTGCGTATTAGCGATGTAATTGTTACTTTAGCAAACCATTATTAACAAAACTTAATTATTATGAAGGAATATAAATTTATCAGACAAAAAGGAACCCCGATAAAAAAAGATGAAGATTTTGAAGAATTACTAAACAGTTATGCTAAAACAGGTTGGATTGTTGTGAATACTTTCGTTCATCGAGGAGTTGTAAAAACAGTATTAGAAAGAGATAAAAAAGATTGATATGTTTTATAAAAATAGACCCAAAATAAAAATTGTTAAAACTGCATTCGATGGATTAATCGATTGGTTTAATATCATCTTATTAGTGGTTTATTTTGTCTATGTTTATCTTCAACACCAACATTTACCGGATATGATTCCGACTCATTTTGGCGCCAATGGAATTCCGGATGATTTTGGTCCAAAAAGTTCCATATGGATTTTACCCATAATCGCATTCATCATCTTAATTGGTATGCGAATTCTGAGTCATTATCCACATCAATTAAATTATTGGGTAAAAATTACTGAAGAAAATGCACCCAAACAATACCGTTTTGGAATACACATTTTAAGATTTGCCTCTTTATATGTGATGCTGTTGTTTTTTTACATCAGTTATGCCACCATCAATATAGCATTAAGTAGTGAAATTAACAAGCTTGGAAACTGGTTTTTACCCGTAGTTATGGGCTCTGCCATCGTGTTTTTCCTCTTTATTTTGATAAAAACGAATTCCATCAAATGAAAAAGATAGCCATTTTTTGTTTGTCATTACTGTTGATGGCAAATGATACCAAAGCACAAAGTCCCGCTTTTATCGAAAAAGATTATCCGATAAATATTTCAACAACCGAAATTTACGGAACACTTTTAACTCCCAATACCATTAAAAAAATACCCTTGATTATTTTTATTCCAGGTTCAGGTCCTACAGACAGAAATGGAAATAATAATATGATGAAAAATAATTCGTTAAAATTTTTGGCTGAAGCACTTTCAAAACAAAATATTGCCACTTACCGATTTGATAAAAGTGTTTTAACGGCTGTTAAAAAAGAGGGATTTAAAGAAGATAATATCCGATTTGAAGACGAAGTTGAAGAAGTTAAAGAAATGGTAGCGCATTTTAAAAAGAACAAGAGTTTTTCTAAAATTTATTTAATGGGTCATAGCGAAGGTAGTTTAGTCGGAATTTTAGCTTCCAAAAATGAAGTGGATGGACTGATTTCTATCGCTGGTGCAGGGCGACCGATTGATGAAATAATTGCTGAACAAATTGGAAAACAAGCGCCATTTTTAAAAGAGGATACCACAAAAATACTGGATGAATTGAAAAAAGGAAAACTGGTTGAAGAAGTAAATCCTTATTTGATTTCACTCTTCAGAAAATCGGTGCAACCTTATTTAATTTCGTGGATTAAATACCATCCGCAACAAGAAATTCATCAACTCAACATCCCGGTTTTAATCATCAACGGAACCAAAGATATCCAAGTTCCGGCAAGCGATGCCGAACTTTTGAAAGAAGCAAAACTTGATGCAGACTTGGTTATCATCAAAGATATGAATCATATTTTTAAAAAAATTGAAGGTGATATCGTTGAAAATCAACAATCTTATACCAATCCCGATTTACCGGTGATGGATAAATTAACAACGGCTATCGCCACCTTTATCAATAAACAACAATAAAATGGCAGCAAAAAAAGCATATCCTTTACGCATTGATGAAAACTTGTTAAAAGCTATTGAAAAATGGGCGGCTGATGAGTTTAGATCTACCAACGGTCAGTTGGAATGGATGGTTCACAAATGCTTAAAAGATGCCAAACGATTGCCTAAAGATTTTGAGAGTGAATAAAAATAGCATCCCGATGAATCGGGACGCTATTTTTATTGTTCAATTTTTAATTCTTTTTCTTAGGATGTACCAATTTCATCTCCTCAATTAAACGAGTTGCTCCGGCATATTTATCGACAATGAATAATACATAACGCACATCTACCATAATATTTCTGCTGATGGCAGGGTCGTAATACAAGTCACTCATGGTTCCTTCCCAAACGCGGTCAAAGTTCAATCCGATTAAATTTCCGTGTGCATCTATGGCCGGACTTCCAGAGTTACCTCCAGTTGTGTGATTGGTTCCAATAAAACAAACCGGCATTTTTCCATCAATTCCGTATGATCCAAAATCTTTCGTTTTGTTAAGTTCAATCAATTTCTGAGGCACATCAAACTCATAATCATTGGGTATATATTTTTCCATAATTCCATCCAAATAACTTACAGGATTGTAATAAACCGCATCTTTTGGTTGGTAACCACTCACTTTTCCGTAAGTAATTCTAAGTGTACTGTTGGCATCAGGAAAAATACGTTCATCAGGGAACAATTCTAATAAAGCTTTCATATAAACTTTTTGCACCGTGGCAATTTGTTCACTCGTTTTTACAAATTTCGGATTAATATTCGCGTAAAAGTCGGCAGTTAATTCTTTACCTAACTGATATCCTTTGTCTTTATTTATTTTCCTGATAAACTCAGAAGGAGTTCCAGAAAGTAATGAACTTGCTCCTTCAAAATTAGTTAGCTTTGATTTTTTATATATATCATCGGCTAATTTTTTAAAATCGGCATTGGAAAGCGATTTAGATAAATAAGCTCTCGGAATATTATTGGCATAAATCTCAATCAATCTTTCAAAAACAGCTTTATCAACCGTTGCATTATAATTTTTATAGAATCCTTCTAAACGCTTGCTTAGTTTTTCACGGGCATCTTCAAAGGCTTGAGTTCCTTTTTTCTCATAGGTTTGTTCTAATTGATAAATCATAACAGTTGCTGATAACAACTCTATATTGCGATTTACTACTTCACTCCAATAATCATTAGCCAATGAAACATCTTCAATCTCTTTATACAATCGGTTAAAATCAGGTAAAAGAGTTCCATATTGATTTTGTAAACCTTTCTCTGCTACTAATTTATTAAAATCTGATTCTAATTTTTTCTTGATATTCACAGCACCGGATTTTTGAATTCCCTGACTTTCACCAATCCATTTTTTCCAATGATTGGCAATTGATGCATATTTTGAAGCGTATTGAATTTTAATTTGCTGATCTTTTCGCATATAAGAATCTACAATTTTAAGCGCAGTATCGCGTATTTCAATTCTTGCCGGATTCAATTTATTGGCCAATTGATCAACAGCTATTGCCGGCAAATACTCATTGGTTCTTCCCGGAAAACCAAATACCATGGTAAAATCACCTTCTGCGATTCCATCCAAAGAAATAGGTAAAAAATGTTTTGGAATATACGGAACATTATCTTTTGAATACGTTGCCGGCTTATTGTCTTTGGATGCATAAATTCTAAACAAGGAGAAATCTCCGGTATGACGAGGCCACATCCAATTATCGGTATCAGAACCAAATTTACCGACAGATGATGGAGGTGCGCCCACTAAACGAATATCTTTAAATACTTCTGTTACATAAAGTAAATATTGATTTCCGTGATAAATAGATTTTACAAAAACATCTTGCCAAGATTCTTTTACGACTTCTTTCTGTATTTTTTCGAGGTTTTGAGAAATTTTTGCTAATTTTTCTTGTTCTTCCATTGAGTCAGATATTCCTTCAAAAGCTTTGTTGGTAATATCATCAATACGCACTATAAGTGTTGCCACCATTCCAGGATTTGGCAATTCTTCGGCATCTGTCATCGCCCAAAAACCATCTTTTAAATAATCGTGATCTACACTTGAATGAGACTGAATTGCGCCATATCCGCAGTGATGATTCGTTAATAATAGTGCGCGTGAAGAAATTAATTCACTCGTACAGCCACCGTTAAAATGAATAACCGCATCTTTTAAACTGGAATTATTGATGCTGTAAATATCAGCGGCGGTCATTTTCATGCCCAAACTTTGCATTTCTTTTTCATTTTTACCTTCCAACATTGATGGAATCCACATCCCTCCTTGTTGAGCAGAAACCTGAAATACAATAAATAAAATAAGTAATCTTAAAAGTTTCATCCGTTTTATTTTTATTGATTTAATTTATTTGCTAATAATTGTTTTAACATCGACAAATATACTTAGGATAGCAATGATTTACTAGATACTATTGTTTTTTTTATATTTTAGCCAAAAATAAAATTAATGGAAAACTTACCTATTATTTCTGATGATGCTGTCGTTTTTGGACTCCTAATGTTAATCTTAGGATTTATATTTTATACCTCCAATTCAAAAAATAAATACTGGTCAAATTTTTACAAAGTAATGCCCGCTTTGTTGATGGCTTATTTATTACCATCCATTTTAAGCACATTTGGTGTTATTTCTGATGCACATTCTAATTTGTATTTTGTTGCCAGTCGGTTTTTACTCCCCGCCGCTTTAGTTTTAATGACTTTAAGCGTTGATCTAAAAGCAATGTTTAATTTAGGTC
Organism: Flavobacteriaceae bacterium; assembly: GCA_030683815.1. GTDB lineage: Bacteria > Bacteroidota > Bacteroidia > Flavobacteriales > Flavobacteriaceae > JAGXRT01. The sequence continues at coordinate 166,787 of JAUXPJ010000008.1, read as the reverse complement.
CAAAAGCACTCATTATGTTTTTTGCCGGAACGGTCGGGATTATTGCAGGTGGACCCTTAGCTGTTTTATTGATTTCATTCTTTTCACCTGAAACCGTTGGTGGCGCTGGTCCCGATGCCGTTTGGAGAGGTTTGGCAACCATTGCAGGAAGCTGGATTGGCGGTGGTCCAAATCAGGCAGCGATGCTGGAAATTTATCAGTACAATCCGAAAAATTACGGCGGAATGGTTTTGGTTGATATTGTCATCGGAAATTTGTGGATGGCCATCCTCTTAATGGGGATCAGCAGAACTGAAAAAATTGACAAATGGCTAAAAGCGGATACATCATCCATAGAAGAACTGAAAAAAAAGGTTGCTGCTTTTGCTGATAAAGTGACCAGAATTCCGACTTTAACAGACATTATCATTATTTTATCCATTGCTTTTTCAACCGTTGGAATTGCTCATTTTGGAGCCACCAGCATTTCCAATTATTTAGTAGAAACTTTTGAAATTATCAGCGATAAAACCTCTTCATTTTCATCGCTCAGTTCTCAATTTTTTTGGATGATTACCATTGCAACCATCATCGGAATTATACTTTCCTACACTAAATTTAAATCTTATGAAGGTGCCGGAGCCAGTAAAATTGGAAGCGTATTTATTTATATTTTGGTGGCTACCATCGGGATGAAAATGGACTTATCTAAAATAGTTGAAAATCCCGGATTGTTAATTATTGGTGTTGTTTGGATGTCAATGCACGTTATTTTCTTACTGCTTGTAGCTAAATTGATTAAAGCACCGTTTTTCTTTTTAGCTGTTGGAAGTCAGGCCAATGTTGGCGGAGCCGCCTCCGCACCTATCGTTGCTGCAGCTTTTCATCCATCATTAGCTACTGTTGGCGTATTGTTAGCTGTTTTTGGTTATGCTATCGGAACTTATGGAGCCATGCTTACTGCTGAACTAATGCGAATTGTATCACCTTAAGATTTGGTTTATTCGCTTAAAAAAATTCATATTTGCAATACTTAAATTAACAACCATAACATGAAAAGAATTTTTATCACTGTAATCACATTTAGCTTACTTTTTTCTTGTTCATCAGAAAAGGAAAATCAAATGACTGTAAAAGGAACTATTGACGGACTCAGAAAAGGAACTGTTTATTTACAAAAAATACAAGACTCTTTGTTGATTTCTGTCGATTCTACACATTTAAATGGTGTTAATACTTTTGAACTTAAAACAATTGTAGAAAGTCCGGAAATATTTTATCTATCAATCAATAATACCACAGAAAAAATCCAATTTTTTGGAGAAAAAGGGTCATTTATCATCAACTCCAGATTAGACCGATTTGGAACAGCATTTAAAGTTTCGGGCGGGAAAAATCAACAATATCTGGAAGAACATCAAGCAATGATTCGCAAATTTAACGATCGTCAATTAGAACTTATTGAACGTAATTTTAAGGCTGCCAAAGCAAAAAATCCATTATTGGCAGCAAAAGTTCAAAAAGAATACAATGATTTATTGAGACGCCGTTATTTATTTACCACCAATTTTGCAGTACAACATGCCGATTATGAAATAGCACCATTTTTGGCGCTCACTCAATTGAACAATGCACATATTAAATTGTTGGATACCATTAACAACTCTATGTCTGATAAAGTAAAACAATCAAAATACGGATTGCAACTCAACAAATTTGTAGAAAAAATTAAAAAAGAAGAATAAAAAAAGAGCTCCAAAAATTCGGAGCTCTTTTTATTAAATTGATGGTAATATATAGGTATAAGAAGTTTTAAAGTAATAATGTTAAAATGTTGTAAAGTTTAAAAGGTAAAATCAATCAAGTATTTTTCTGTACATTACCAAAGTAAACACACACCTTAACCCCTCTCAAGAGGGGAATTTTTAAATTTTCATTATAAATTGTTTATCCCATCCTAAACCCTTCCCACACGAGCGACAGCGAACTGGCGAAGCAAAGGGAAAGACTTCTATTTTTTCATTTTTCTTTTATCTAAATTCTATTATCTGATTAATATTTTGATTTCAATCTAACACTCCATTCAAATTCGTACGAAGAAACTTCTTCTCCGCTTTCATTTACACCAATAGATTTCATTTTAATGGTTTGCCCTTCGCCTGTTTTGATAGTTTCATCCAAAGCGTTTTGAATTAAATCACCATCCAAACAAGTAAAAGTAATTTTTCCGGTTGCTTTTTTAGAAAAACTCCCGGTATGATTGGTAACCAGCATCGAAATGGGCTTGTTGCTTTCTTTGATTTTTTTGATGACCAAGGCACCAGTAGCCAATTCTGCTGCCATTGATTGTACCGCAAAATACATCGAATTAAACGGATTTTGGTTAATCCATCGGTGTGTTACCGTGGTGATGGCGTGTTTGTTGTCAATTTCTTTAAAACTCACTCCGCACAAAAAAGCCGAAGGCAATTTAAACATCAAAAACCGATTGAGGTTTTTAGCCGATAATTCCATAGTTAGTACAAATTTCAGGCAATATAGTTAAATATTTAAGCATATTGAAAATTATTTATATGTTAAATATATGTTAATTTTTAGTACTTTGTATTGCATAATACTTTCTTTTAACCATATATTTGCATAAGATTATAATGTAACCATCTGATTATGACAACAACTAACGAAAAAAACAATGCATTTTTGATTCATTTATCAGCTTTTTCGGGATATTTTATACCGCTTGGAAGCATCCTTATTCCTTTAATCGTATGGAATCTTAAAAAAGATGAAAGTGAATTTGTTAACCATCACGGAAAAGAAGCGGTTAATTTTAATTTGAGTTTTTTACTGTATTATACTGTTCTTTTTATTTCTCTTTTCCCATTAATCTTCAAAACCATCTTCAATTGGGCAACTCATATGGAGCGTTTCGAACAGATGGAACAAATGGCACAAATGAATCACCTATTTTCAACAGGAGGTTGGTTTTCTATTTTCGGAATCATCTTATTATTCGGAACCATGACAATATTTAAATTTATTGTCATTATTATGGCATCCATAAAAGCACAAGAAGGAGCCATGTATAAATATCCTTTAAGAATTAGATTTATCAAATAAAAATTAAAAAACGTTTACAATGAACATTGAAAACACCAAAGCACAAATGCGAAAAGGCGTATTAGAATATTGCATTTTATCTGTTTTACAACATGAGGATGCTTATACCACAGAGATTTTATCGCAGCTAAAAGACGCTAAAATGCTGGTTGTTGAAGGAACGGTTTATCCACTCTTAACCCGTTTAAAAAATGACGGATTACTCAATTACCGATGGGAAGAATCAACTTCCGGACCTCCACGAAAATATTACGGACTTACTGAAACCGGTAAGATATTTCTGAAAGAATTAGACACCACTTGGAATGAATTACACCAAGCAGTTATGCTTATTACCAACAAAAAATCAACAAAAAATGAATAAGACAATCAACATCAATTTAGGAGGTATCTATTTTCATATAGATGAATTAGCTTATGAAAAATTAAGACGCTATTTAGATGCCATCAACGCCTCTCTAAGTAACGATCCTTATGGTAAAGACGAAATTATTACTGATATAGAAGCGCGAATCAGCGAATTATTATCAGAAAAAATCAAAGAAGAACGTCAGGTAATTAATGAACAACACATTGATGAAATTATCAAAGTGATGGGTCAGCCCGAAGATTATACCTTTGACGAAGATCTTTTTAATGAAACTAAAACAACTTATAAAGCATCACATTCCTCTAAAAAATTATTCCGCGATGGCGATGATAAAATTTTAGGCGGAGTTTCCTCCGGATTGGGTCATTATTTTGGAATCGATGTGATTTGGATTCGGATACTATGGTTGGTACTTGCTTTTGGATTTGGATTTGGATTTTTAGCATACTTAATCTTCTGGATCTTAGTTCCCGAAGCTAAAACCACCGCCGAAAAATTGCAGATGAAAGGCGAAGCAGTTACTCTAAGTAATATAGAACGCAAAATAAAGGAAGAATTTAATGAATTGGGCGATCGAATTAACGAAGCCGGAGAAAAAATTAAAAGAACTGATTTTTCTAGAGCCAAATCAGGAGTCGAGGAAATAGTGGATACTTTAGGAAAAATACTGGCAACCATCTTTATGGTAATCGGCAAGTTTATCGGTATCTTAATCATCATCATTGCAACGGCTGTCATTTTCGGAACCATTGCTGGTGGTTTTTCAATAGGAACTTTTGAGATGTTAGGAATCGGGTCAGAGTTTGCTTCCTATCCTCCATTTTTCTTTAAATCGACCTTACCTGTTTGGCTGTTAATTATTTTCATTTTAACCGCCATTGCAGTTCCTTTTATATTCCTTTTTATGTTAGGCATTAAAATTATTTCAAACAGTGCAAAATCTATGGGTAGAACTTTTAAACTAACCTTATTAGGTTTATGGATTGTTTCTATTTTAGGACTCATTTATTCGGGAATAGAATATTCAACTCATACTGCTTATAATGGTTTTCATACTATAAATCAAGATTTACCGCATATCATTTCTGATACTCTTAAAATTAAAATGCTTGGAAATGACCAATATGCAGATACCAAATCACTTCGGAAAAATTACGGATTTGAAGTAATTGTAGATAATGGCGTTGAAAAATTGTATTCAACCAAAATTAAAATAGATTTTGAAAAAAGTGATTCCGATTTGGCGTATGTGAAAATCAGAAAAGAAGCCGAAGGAAATTCGAGAAAAACAGCCAATGAATTTGCAGAAAAAATTGAATATAAATTTAATTTGGTTGATGGCAAATTACAATTAGATGGTTATTTTCTTTCTGATTTAGAAAATATTTATCAAAGCCAAGAAGTAGAAATCACCGTTTTTCTGCCAGTAAATTCATTGATTTATTTGGATAAATCAACCAAATCATATTTGAATAATGTAGAAAATACAGATGATATTTATGATGATGATATGGTAAAACATTATTTCCAAATGACTGATGATGGATTGAAATGTTTAGATTGTAGCGAGATTATCAAAAATAACAGTGAAGATAATCATGTAAATTTAAAAATTGATGTTAACGGAATTGATATCAAAGTAAATGAAAATGGTAAAACTTCTAAAGTTAAAGTGGGTGAACACCGTATCAACCATAAAAAACAGTGGGTTTTATCAATTTAACTTTTAAAATGATTTAAAAATCTATCAACAAAAAATAAATAATAATGAAATGAGCATAACAGAAATAAGATGCAAACAATGATGAAGAAATGCGAATTACATAACTTGTCCCGATTTATCGGGGTGACAAATAAAATTAAATAAATAAGCTACATATGAAATCAATTGTAAAAATTCCCGTCCTTTTATTGATGTTAATCAGCACAACATCTTGTGTATTAACCGGAATAAAAGGGAACAGTCAGGTTACCACCGAAGATCGAAATCTGAATAGTAAATTTGACGGAATTAAAGTCAGCCAAGGAATCAATCTGATTTTAACACAAGGAAACGATGAAAAAATTACGGTAGAAACCGATGAAAATCTACAAGATATTCTCGTTACGAAAGTAAATAACAACAATGTATTAGAAGTCTATTTTGATAAAAATGTTAGAAAAGTATCCACTAAAAATGTATATGTAACAGCTAAAGATATTAGCTTATTAAGTACATCAAGCGGAGCATCTTTAACTTCAGAAAATGCGATTCGCTCAGAATCTGTTCAATTAAAATCAAGTAGCGGATCGAGCATTCGGGTTGAAATTGTAGCCCATGAAATTACCAGTGCTGCCTCAAGCGGATCGAATATTAAAATTATCGGAAAAACCAACAATTTTACGGCAAAAGCATCCAGCGGTTCTACCATCAGAGCCAATCGTTTAGAAGCAGCAGAAGTTGAGGCAAAAGCATCGAGCGGAGCCAGTATTGATGTTAATGCAAGTGAAATTTTAATTGCCACGGCAAGCAGTGGTGGGAGTATCAATTTTGAAGGAAATCCGAAAAAACTGATTAAAAACACCTCATCTGGTGGAAGTGTTCACAAAAATTAATTTGTTAAAAATTACTAAATCTAAAAAACCATCCCGCATGTGCGGGATGGTTTTTTTTTATACATTTATAACAAATTACTAAAGACGATATTATGCAACTTAAAATCCAATTTTTACTAATCCTCGCTTTATCAAGCTCCATCATTTCATCTGCTCAAGGAAAATTAAAAGGTAATAAAATAGTCAATACTCAAAGTAGAGATATTACTGAATTTACATCGATGAAAATAAATGGCAATATTGATGTCTATATTTTTCAAGGAAACTCGTCTTTTGTCACTGTAGAAACAGATGAAAATTTACAAATTGCGGTACAAGCAACCGTAGTGGGTGAAACTTTAAAAATTGAGCTGTCAGAAAAAATTTCGAAGAGCACCAAATTAAAGATGTTTGTTACGGTAACCGACAAACTCAATAAAATTACGGCTTATGACAATGCCAATATTTATGCGGATACCAGAATAATCTTAAAATCACTGACCATCAATGCATTTGATAATGCCGGTTTTGATATGAAAATTGATGCAGATGATTTTAAGATTAACGGATTTAAAAACACCGATTTAAAATTCCATGTATTTTCAAAAGACTTAAAAACGATTATCAGTGAATCTTGTGAATTAAAATTAGAAGGAGAAATTGATTCTTTATCAGCCGAAATAAAAAATCATGGTGTTATTACAGCCAAAGGAATCGGAAAAACTTTAGAAATTAACGCCTTTAACAACGGAACTTTTAGAGGTGATTATTTTAAAGTTGAAAAAGCCATCATTAATGCTAATTCAAGAACAAAGATTACCGTAAATGTGACTGAGAGCATTAAAATAGCTGCTGAAAAAAAAGCAGCCGTATCTATTTATAATGAACCTGCCATTGAAATAGAAAAATTAGAAGGAAAAGCAAAAATTTATAAAAAGAAATCTACTAAACTTTTTTAAAACACAAGAAGCCACGAAAATCGTGGCTTCTTTATTAGAGGATATTTTAACTTATGATTCTAATGAACCCAAATATCTTTCTGCATCCAAAGCGGCCATACAACCGGTTCCTGCAGCAGTTACCGCTTGTCGGTAATCTTTATCTTGAACATCTCCAGCCGCAAAAACTCCAGGCAAATTAGTTTTGGCAGTTTTACCTTCTGTCATCAAATAACCAACAGTATCCATTGTTAACTGATTTTTAAAAATCTCCGTATTTGGTTTATGACCAATGGCAATAAATACTCCAGAAACCGGAATTACTTCTTTTTCTTTGGTGATATTGTTGATTACCCTAACACCTTCAACCACTTTTTCTCCTAATATTTCATCAATTTCAGTATTGAATTTTACCACTAAATTTTTAGTATTAAAAACTCTATTTTGCATAGCTTTGGAAGCTCTCATTTCATCTCTTCTGACCAACATGGTAACTTTTGTACATAAATTAGCTAAATATGTAGCTTCTTCTGCAGCGGTATCACCGGCGCCAACAACTATAACATCAAGACCTTTATAGAAAAATCCGTCGCATGTTGCACAAGCCGAAACGCCTCCACCTCTTAAGCGCTGTTCACTTTCTAAACCGAGATAAGTAGCAGTTGCTCCGGTTGCAATAATAACCGTATTGGCTTCAATTACGTGCGATTCATCAACAGTAACTTTATGAATTCCGCCTATTTCTTTGCTAAATTCAACTTTTGTTGCCAGCCCAAAACGCACTTCCGTTCCGAAACGTTCCGCCTGATTTTTTAAATCTTCCATCAGCACATTACCATCAACCCCATTTGGATAACCCGGAAAATTATCTACTTCAGTAGTCGTAGTTAACTGACCACCCATTTGCATTCCTGTGTACATAACAGGTTTTAAATCAGCTCTTGCCGCGTAAATTGCTGCAGTATATCCTGCAGGACCGGAACCTATGATAAGACACTTTATTTTTTCAACTGTATTTGACATCATATTTAAATTTTACACAAATTTAATGCTTTTAAACACATTGCTCTTAATTGAATATCATTTTTTATAATATCAATATAATTTAAAATAATTCTATTTTAGCCTTATAAAAAATTAAAATGATTTATAAAACTTTTAATTCTCTCGAAGAATCAAAAAAAATAATCGACGAAAATGATGGAGTTCTTCTTTTCTTTTCAACAACAAAATGTTCATTGGGCGAAGCATTAGAGCCTAAAGTTTATCAGTTAATACAAAATAACTATCCAAAAATATCTTTTTATTTTGTTGATATGCAACATTTACCAGATGTAGCCGCACATTATTCAGCTTTTATTGAACCAACAATTTTAGTATTTTTTGATGGTAAAGAAAGTATACGAAAAAGTCGAAATATTGGAATAGAAGAACTCTCACAATCTATTTCTAGACTTTATAAAATAATTTTCTATTAATCATTTGCGCAAACTACAAGAAGTGCTATATTTGCACACACTTTTACGGGGTGTAGCGTAGCCCGGTTATCGCGCCTGCTTTGGGAGCAGGAGGTCGCAGGTTCGAATCCTGCCACCCCGACAAATTTTGCCGATGTAGCTCAGTTGGCTAGAGCAGCTGATTTGTAATCAGCAGGTCGTGGGTTCGAGCCCCTCTATCGGCTCAAAAAAAGAAGCTTTCTTAATTGAAGGCTTTTTTTATTTTCAAGCTTATTCACTCACTATATTTTCCTAAATTTGTAAAGTATAAAAAATGACAACTTATGCTTATAATTGGAATTGCCGGAGGAACCGGAAGCGGGAAAACAACGGTTGTAAATCAAATTCTTCATGAACTGCCACCAGATGAGGTTTGTGTCATTTCTCAAGACTCTTATTATAAAGAAACAGAAAATCTGTCGTATGAAGATCGAACAAAAATTAATTTTGATTATCCCAATGCTATTGACTTTGATTTGTTAGTTGAACATGTGGCTGAACTTAAAAAAGGAAATGTAATTGAGCAGCCGGTTTATTCTTTTATAGCGCATAACCGAACCAAAGATACCCATAAAACACATCCAAGAAATGTAATCATTGTCGAAGGAATTTTGATTTTTAACAGTAAAGCCTTGCGAGATTTGTTTGATATTAAAGTATTTGTTCATGCTGATGCCGATGAAAGATTAATTCGAAGAGTTAGGCGGGACATGGAAGAACGAGGAAGAGATATTAATGAGGTTTTGGGCAGATATCAAAGTACTTTAAAACCAATGCATCAGCAGTTTATTGAACCAAGCAAAACGTATGCTGATATTATCATCCCAAATGATCGTTACAATACCGTAGCGATTGATATTGTCAGAACTGTAATCAGTAATAAACTTTAATATTTATGACTTTCAAACAGCTCAAAGAAACAATATTATTTAGGTTTTTAACCAACAAATATTTCCTAATTGCTTTAGGATTCGCTGTTTGGATGCTCTTTTTTGATCAAAACTCTTATGAAACTCATCGGGTGTTAAATAATGAAATTGAAAAGTTAGAATCCTCTGAAGAGTTTTATTCCAAAGAAATTCAGCAAGACAAAAAAGTTATTGAAGATTTAAAAAATTCTAAAAAACTAGAAAAATTTGCTCGTGAAGAATACAAAATGAAGAAAGAAAATGAAGATCTATTTTTAATTGAATATGATACTATAAAATAATCGACATGAATAATTTTCTATTTGAAGAATTCGATACAGTAAGTGCTTCTCAATGGAAACAGAAAATCCAATTTGATTTAAAAGGTGCTGATTTTAATGAAACTTTATTAACTCATACTTTAGATGGAATAACTGTCAAACCTTTTTACCATGCTGATGAATTTGAAAGAATTGAAGTCTTAGATTTAAAAGAAGATTATAAAATTTGTCAAACCATTTACATTTCTGATGAGAAAAAAGCCAATGCAATAGCGCTTGATTCTTTAAAAAGAGGAGCTCAATCTATTAAGTTTATCATTCCAAATAAAATCAATTCAAGTATTTTACTGAAATCTATTTTTGAAAATTTTCCTAACGCTGAAATTCATTTTGATTTTAAATTTTTGGATGAAGAATTTTTATCTCTACTCATCAAACAATTAAAAGGGAAAAAGATTTTTTATAATCTTGACCTCATCGGAAACTTGGCTGAAACCGGAAATTGGTTTCACAATCTAAAAAAAGATCATGAGATTATTGAAAGTCTCATCAAATTAACAGAGAAAAACCAATATTTATTTGGCGTAAATACCTCCGTTTATCAAAATGCAGGAGCTAACAACATCCAGCAAATTGCTTATGCTTTAGCGCAAGCCAATGAATATTTAACTCATTTTGGAAGTTCAGTTGCCCTTCAAATTCAATTTCATTTTTTGGTAGGGAGCAATTATTTCTTCGAAATTTCAAAATTAAGAGCTTTTAGGTATTTGTGGGAGCTGCTTTTGATGGAATACAATATGACGGCAGAACCCAAAATATTTGCAGAACCTACATTGCGCAATAAAACTTTATATGATTACAACATTAATTTGCTTCGCTCAACAACAGAGTGTATGAGTGCCATTTTGGGTGGAGTAACAACCATTTCTAATGTTTCTTATGACAGGGTTTTTAGTAAACGAAATGAATTTGGTGAACGAATTGCCCGTAATCAATTATTGATTTTAAAAGAAGAGAGTTATTTTAAAGATGCCGGTCAAATAGCTAACAATACTTATTATATTGAATCTATTACTAAACAAATGGCTGAAAAAGCATTGGCTCTTTTTAAAGAAATTGAGCAAAGTGGCGGATTTTTAAAACAATTAAAAGAGGGAATTATTCAACGAAAAGTAAGTGAAAACGCCCAAAAAGAACAAGAACTTTTTGATGAAAATAAACTGATTTTATTAGGAAGCAATAAATATCCTAATCCATCTGATAGGATGAAATCGAATATTGAAATATATCCTTTTATGAGAAAAAAAGTGAGAAAAACACTTATTTCCCCTATGATTCCTTCTCGATTAACTGAGCAATATGAACAAAATCGATTAGATCATGAAGCGTAAGGATTTTTCTAAAATACAAATCCAGATAACCAATAAAGTTGTTTCAAAGCAAAAACACGAAGATTTTGCTGCAGGAATTCCTCCATTTTTAAGAGGACCCTATTCAACGATGTACGTGAATAAACCATGGACAATCCGTCAGTACGCCGGATTTTCCACAGCAGAAGAAAGCAACGCTTTTTATAGAAGAAACCTGGCAGCAGGACAAAAAGGGCTTTCTATTGCTTTTGATTTAGCCACACATCGCGGATATGATTCTGATCATGAACGTGTTCAGGGTGATGTTGGAAAAGCAGGTGTTGCCATTGATTCTGTTGAAGACATGAAAGTGCTTTTTGATCAAATTCCACTTGATGAAATGTCAGTTTCCATGACGATGAATGGTGCTGTATTACCCATTTTGGCTTTTTATATTGTTGCTGCAGAAGAACAAGGAGTTGCCCAAGAATTGCTTTCCGGCACCATCCAAAATGATATCTTAAAGGAATTTATGGTGCGAAATACTTATATATATCCACCTACTCCATCGATGAAAATAATTGCGGATATTTTTGAATTTACAACCCAAAAAATGCCCAAATTCAATTCCATTTCTATCTCCGGATATCATATGCAAGAAGCAGGTGCAACTCCAGAAATTGAATTGGCTTACACCTTAGCAAACGGAATAGAATACCTTAAAACCGGAATTGCCGCAGGATTAGATATTGATCATTTTGCGCCTAGGCTTTCCTTTTTTTGGGCGATTGGGATGAATCACTTTTTAGAAATTGCAAAATTGAGAGCTGGCAGGATGCTTTGGTCAAAATTGGTGAAACAATTCAATCCGAAGAAACCAGCTTCTATGTCATTGCGAACTCATTGTCAAACTAGCGGATGGAGTTTAACTGAACAAGATCCTTTTAACAATGTAGCCAGAACCACCATTGAAGCGATGGCGGCCGCACTGGGCGGAACTCAAAGTTTACATACTAATGCCTTGGATGAAGCCATTGCTTTACCAACTGATTTTTCTGCACGAATTGCACGCAATACTCAAATTTATATTCAAGAAGAAACTGCCATCACCAAAACTGTAGACCCTTGGGCAGGTTCAACTTTTGTAGAACAATTAACAGAAGAAATCGCTTCAAAAGCATGGGAACTTATTCAGGAAGTAGAGCAAATTGGCGGAATGACAAAAGCGATTGAAGCTGGAATTCCTAAAATGCGGATAGAAGAAGCATCTGCAGTTAAACAAGCAAAAATTGACAGTGAACAAGATATTATCGTTGGGGTAAATGCTTATCAGTTAAAAGAAGAAGATCCATTAAGCATTTTAGAAGTTGACAATGATGCGGTCAGATTAAATCAAATAAACAGATTAACATCGGTTAAATCAAAGAGAAATACAGAAAAAGTAAAGGAAATTTTATCAAATTTAACGCATTGTGCACAAACAGGTGATGGAAATTTATTAGATTTGGCTATAAAAGCAGCAAAAGAAAGAGCCACTTTGGGAGAAATTTCAGATGCATTAGAAATTGCTTTTGGACGTTATCATGCTCATATAAAATCTATTTCAGGGGTGTATTCAAGAACCATCAAAAATAATAAAGAATTCAATAAAGCTATTGAATTAGCTAATCAATTTGCGGAAATGGAAGGTAGAAGACCTCGAATTTTAGTCGCAAAAATGGGGCAAGATGGTCATGACCGAGGTGCAAAAGTGGTAGCCACCAGTTTTGCCGATTTAGGTTTTGATGTGGATATTGGCCCGCTATTCCAAACGCCTAAAGAAGTTGCTAAACAAGCTGTTGAAAATGATGTGCATATTTTAGGAATTTCTTCTTTAGCTGCCGGACATAAAACATTGATACCGCAAGTAATTTCAGCACTCAAAAACTACGGAAGAAGTGATATTTTAGTGGTTGTTGGAGGTGTAATTCCGAGTCAAGATTATGAATATTTGAATAATGTTGGGGTAACCGGAATTTTTGGTCCCGGAACTAAAATTACGATTGCAGCCATTCATATTTTAGAAACATTATTGAGTAGATTTGAGAAATGAGTATTAAGTATTAAGTAGCTGGTAGCAGGTATCAAGTATATAGATAAAAGAAAAAAATGAAGTCCTTCCCTTTGCTTCGCCAGTTCGCTGTCGCTCGTGTGGGAAGAATTTAGGATGGGATATCCATTTAATATAAAAAACAGAATCATAACGATTCCTTAATACAGGTTTTAAAACATATCATTACTTTTACCAAAAAAATAAAATGAGTTTATTTCTAATTGCTTTAGCCGCTATTTTTTCTGTTATCAATCCGTTGGGAACTGTTCCTATTTTTGTTGGCTTAACAAAAGCAAAAACCAAAAAAGAAATCAATAAAATTGCATTTTCAACGGCTGTAAATGTGTTTATTATTTTGTTTGTTTCCTTCTTTTTAGGGAAATTTATATTGGTGTTTTTCGGAATCAGTTTAAATTCATTAAAAATTGCAGGTGGATTAATCATCGCTTCGTCCGGTTTTGCGCTACTTACAGGAAAATTTACGCAACACAAAGGGATGAGTGAAACAATGAGCACCGAAGTGATGTCGCAAGATGATGTTTCTTTAACTCCACTAGCCATACCGATGTTGGCCGGACCGGGAACTATCTCTCTTTTAATTACTTATCATCAAGAATACACTCAGGTTTTAGAAAGAGGAATTTTAACCGGAGCTATTTTAGTTATTTCTGTTTTAATATATTTTATTTTACGCAGTTCACAATTAATTGTAAAAGCGTTGGGCTCATCGGGTATCAATGCCTTGTCAAGAATTATCGGTTTTATCGTTATTGCTATTGGAGTTGAATATATTTTATCAACCGTTATTTTGATACTCAAATAAATCAAAAATCTTTTTAAATTGATGTTTTTTTAGACACATTCTTTTTTACATCTCATCCATCAAATTCTACAATTCGGTCATAATAAATTTTTAAGGTAAAAATTTTTGAACAATTTTGGGCTTTAAAACCAAACTAATGAAAACAATTTTTACCGTAATTCTTGTCTTTTTTGGACTTCAAAGTTTTTCTCAATCTACAATTTCAGGAAGAGTTACCGATGAAAAAGGAATTGTAATTCCCGGAGCAAATGTTTATTTAGAAGGAACTTATGATGGAGTTTCAACCGATGAAAATGGCAATTTTACTTTCAAAACAACAGGAAAAGGATCTAAAACACTGGTGGTAAGTTTTCTGTCTTACGAAACCTTTAAAAAAGAAATTGACATCAGTAGATTTCAAAATCAAACCATTAAGCTAAAGGAAAGTGTAAATACTTTAGATGCAGTAGTACTCACAGCCGGAACTTTTGAAGCTGGGGAAAAAGCAAGAGTATCCGTTTTAAAACCTTTGGATATCGTCACAACTGCGGGCTCTGCCGGTGATATTATTGGGGCGTTAATTACTTTGCCGGGGACTCAAACGGTGGGAGAAAGTGGTCGTTTGTTTGTTCGTGGTGGCGAAGCAGATGAAACTCAAACTTTTGTAGATGGGTTGCGTGTAGCACAACCGTATGGAGCATCGGCTAATAATTTACCCACTCGGGGTCGGTTTTCACCATTTTTATTCAGCGGAATTTCCTTTTCAACAGGAGGATACAGTGCTGAATATGGAGAAGCGCTTTCTAGCGTGTTAACTTTAAATACCATTGATGAAGCCGTGCAGGAACAAACCGATATTTCATTGATGACGGTGGGTTTAGGTATTGGAAATACGCAAAAATGGAACAACAATTCGTTAACTTTTAATGCTGCTTACATCAATTTGGAACCTTATCAACAATTAATTCCCCAATCGGTTGATTGGAATAATCCCTATCAATCACTGGCTGGCGAAATGGTGTATCGCCATCAATTTAAAAATGGATTGTTAAAAATTTACACCGCTTTTGATGGTTCACAATTTGACCTCAATCAAGAAGATATTAATCAGCCGGCAAAAGTTCGTTTCAATTTGCAAAACGATAATTTTTATGGGAACGCATCCTATAAAGGAACTTTTGGAAACAATTGGAATATACACACTGGTTTGAGTTACGGATTGGGAATTAATAAAATTGGAATTGATGATGATAAATTAGACAATCAAGAAAATGCGGCTCATTTGAAATTAAAAATCGGAAAAAAAATTACTGAACGAATTAAAATAAATGTCGGTTTTGATTATTTCATTACTGATTTTGAGGAAGATTTTACAGTTTTTAGAGGTGATATATATTCATCTGGATATGATAATTCAATCTTTGCAACCTATGTAGAATCGGATATTTTCTTTAGTAAAAAATGGGCGATGAAATTGGGCGCAAGAACATCACAAAATAGTTTATTGGATGAATTTAGCATTTCACCGAGAATTTCAATGGGCTATAAAGTTTCTAAAAACAGTCAGTTTTCATTGGCTTACGGCGATTTTGTACAAACCCCAAAAACAAATTATATTAAATACACCAACCAATTAGATACCGAAAAAGCAACACATTATATTTTGAATTATCAATATAATTTTAACCGAAGAACTTTTAGAGCAGAAGCATATTACAAAGATTATCGCGATTTAGTGAAATTTGATACCGAAATGGCGCAGTTTAATTCGGTTTATTCTAATGAAGGAAAGGGTTTTGCCAAAGGAATTGATTTGTTTTGGAGGGATAATAAATCGATCAAATACACAGAATATTGGGTTTCTTATTCTTTTATTGATACCAAACGAAATTATTTGAATTTCCCCAATCAGGCGATACCGAGTTTTGTAGCAGATCATACGCTGTCTTTGGTGACTAAACATTGGATTGAAAAGTGGAAATCGCAAATTGGATTTTCGTATGTGGTGAATTCTGGCAGACCTTTTAACAATCCGAATGAAACTACCTTTATGAACGGCAAAACAAAACCGTATCAAAATTTGAGTTTTAACTGGGCTTATTTGATTTCGCAACAAAAAATTCTGTATTTCTCGGTTTCCAATATCCTCGGTACAGAGAATGTTTTTGGGTATCAATATGCCAATTCACCCGATTTAAATGGACAATTTCAACGCAGTGCTATTGGGCAAGCGGCAGATCATTTTTTCTTTATCGGTTTCTTTTGGACTATCAGCAATAATAAGAAAACGAATCAGTTGGAGAATTTGTAATTAAAGTTTAAGATTTTCGGGGTTTTGACGAGAATCATACAAACGCAATATTTCAATTCTATTGTCTTTTTCCCTGTAATAAATTGAATTTTGTTTAGTAACTACTGTCTTTCTTATTTGAAGTTCTGTATTAATAACCGGAAATTGATTTGGATTTTTTTGAATTAAATATATACAATTATCCAATTTAATTATGAATCTTAAACAAACCTGAGCATTCCATCTTCTATCTAGATATTCCAATAATTTGGCAAAATCTTCATCAGCAGACAAAGACCATTTTATTGGTTTAAGCATATTTCTTTTTGTACTTTTCAATTACAACTTTATGATCAACTCCGTCTGAAATATTCATTTCTTCGATGGCATCAATTAATCCTTTTTGTTGCGCTTTAGAAAGCGAATTCCATTCTTCAGTATCATTTTCTTTATTGATGAAATTTAATAAAAGACCATATACTTGTTCTAATTTAGATTTTTCAAGCGTATCAATTTCTCGGAATAATTTCAACTTTAATTCAGCGGTACTCATTTTCAGTTTTTTATCAAATTTACAAAAAAGATTCGATATACAATTCATCCTCAAAAATCAACAACTCAGTTAAACTCTTTTTAAAAATCACATTTTTCAACTGAAATTTGACTCATCAAAACAATTACACATGCTAACATTTCAACTTATAAACATTAAAAACTATAATATCATGACAAAAAAAATCGTTATCATCGCTTTATTTGTAACTTCAATTGTAAGTTCACAAACACCCTACGAACAAGGAATGGGTAAAGCATTTTCTCTTTGGGGAGAAGGAAAAAACACAGAAGCTTCTGCCATGTTTGAAAGAATTGCATCGGTAGAAAAAGACAATTGGTTACCCAATTATTATGTGGCTTTGGTAAATACTACAAGCGCATTTGGCACCAATGACAAAACACTTTTAAATGCTTTGTTAACTAAAGCTCAATTAGCGTTGGATGTTGAATTGGCAAAAAATCCTAACAATGCTGAATTATTAGTGATGCAAGCCATGATACATACGGCCTGGATTGCTTCTGATCCGATGACTAATGGCATGAAACTTTCGGGAAAAGTAATGGAATTGTACGGAAAAGCGGAGCAAATTGCCCCAAACAATCCGAGAGTTGTTTTTGGTAAAGCAGAATTTGAAATGGGTTCTGCAAAGTTTTTTGGAACAGATACAAAACCAATCTGCGCTCAAATTGCAAAATCAATCGAACTTTTTGCTACTTTTAAACCAGAGAGTATTTTTCATCCAAAATGGGGATTGGAAAGAGCTCTAGAAACATTAAAACCCTGTGAAAAATAAATTTATTATCCTCTCTGGTTTTAAAAACCTGTGAGGATTTTAAAAGTAAAAACAATACAAATGAACCAATTACTAAAAGAATTTCCAAGAGCCATCGTAATTTCAATTTCAATATTTTTAGTACTGTTATTGATACGATTGATAACTGGAAATAATATCAATTTTGATTCTAATCTATTAATAGATTTTGGTTATACCATGCTTTATGGGTTGTCATTGTATTTTGCAAATGCAAGTATATTTATTTATTTGGATAAGCTATATTCTATAGACAGGTTTACACCTAAACGGATACTTATTGGTTTTTTATCTTCATTTTTTATTTCCATTTTCGTGATTTTTTTACTGCGTTTTTTTGAAGATGTCATTGTAGAAGGAAATTCATTGATGGTATTCTTAAATAAAGAAAATATGTCTAACTATTTAGTTGGAATTATTATAACTTTATTTGTAACATTATCCTTTCATGCGTTCTATTTTTATAAAGCCATTCAAGAAAACAAAGTCAAAGAACAAAAAATTATCGCAAGTACAGCATCTGCTCAGTTTGAAAGTTTGAAAAGTCAGATTGATCCACATTTTTTGTTCAACAGTTTAAATGTGTTGAGTTCGCTCATTGAAGAAAATCCGGATAATGCACAAAAATTTACTACTTCTTTATCAAAAATTTATCGCTATGTATTAGAGCAAAAAGATAAAGAATTGGTATCAGTTCAGGAAGAATTGAATTTTGCCCAAACTTATGTGAACTTACTAAAAATGCGTTTTGAAAACAGTATTAATTTTGAAATTGAGATTGCTTCGTCCCTCGCAATAACAGAGTTCAAAGTTGTTCCATTATCATTGCAATTATTATTAGAAAACTGTATCAAACATAATATTGTTAGCGAACAAAAACCTTTGCATATCAAAATTTATTTGCAAGACAATTTTCTGGTAGTTGAAAATAATCTTCAGAAAAAAGAAGTTTTACAACCCAGAAAAGGAGTTGGATTGCAAAATATTGTAAACCGCTATGCCATTTTAACCGACAGAAATGTTTTGATTGAAGAAACTACAGCACATTTTAAAATTAAATTACCCTTATTAACAAAACAAATTTCAAACATGGAAACTAAAAATATATACAATGAAAATATGACTTACATCAAAGCCAAAGAACGCGTTGACAAGTTAAAAGGATTTTACTCAAATTTAGTTGCTTACTGTTGTGTAATTCCTTTTTTGATTTTCATCAATCTTAAAACCTCACCTCATTTTTATTGGTTTTGGTTTCCTATGTTGGGATGGGGATTGGGTTTAACTTTTCATGCACTTGAAACTTTTGGATACAGCAAAGATTGGGAAGAAAAAAAGATTCAGGAAATTTTGAATAAAGAAAATAACAACAACAATAAATGGAGCTGATTATGGAAACAAATCAAGAGTACGAAAGATTCTATCGCGCAAAAAAACAAGTGAAAGCAATAAAAGGATTCTACAATCATTTAATCTCTTTTATGATTGTAAATACATTTTTAATAGCCATAAATTTAATTTATTCGCCTGTATATTTGTGGTTCTTTTATCCACTTTTGGGATGGGGTTTAGGCGTGTTTTTTCATGCCATGAAAGTTTTTAATTTTATGCCTTTTCTAAATAAAGAATGGGAAGAACGCAAGATAAAAGAGTTTATAGAATAAGAAAAAAATAACAACAAATTCAATGAAAACAATTAACAATATTGACGAAATTCGTTTTCAAGAAGCATTGAAACGAGTAAAAAAAATTAAAGGATTTTACATACATACCATAGTTTATGTAGTTATTAACCTCATGATTGTTATTGTAAACATTCAAAATTTAGATGAGGGTGAACATTATTTTCAATTCAGAAATTTCACTACTTTATTTTTTTGGGGAATTGGACTGTTGGCACACGGACTATCGGTTTTTTTACCAAATTTGTTTCTAGGAAAAAAATGGGAAGAACGTAAAATCAAAGAATTGATGGAGAAAGAAAAGAACAGTAAATGGGAGTAATCCCACCCAACCCTCCCAAAGGGAGGACTTTAAATAAATCCAAAAAATAAAATTTCTTAAATTAATATAAACTAAATATAGAAGTCCCTCCCTTGGAGGGATTTATGGAGAAAAATGACAACAATAATCATCGAAGACGAAAAACCAGCAGCACGACTTTTACAACGCAAATTAGAAAAGTTGGGTTTAGCTGTAAATCAACTTTTACATTCTGTTGAAGAAGCCATCAATTGGTTTTCTAACAATGAACATCCAGATTTGATATTTTTGGACATTCAACTTTCAGATGGTTTATCTTTTGAAATATTTGAACAAGTTGATATTAAAAGTGCTGTAATTTTCACCACTGCTTACGATGAATATGCTTTAAGGGCTTTCAAACTTAACAGTATTGATTATTTGTTAAAACCCATTGATGAGGAAGAATTGGAAACTGCCATCAACAAATTCAAATCACGAAATCAATCAATCCCAAATTTATCTGTTGATTTTGATATGATTAAACAAATGTTCTCCAATCCGTTAGAGAAGGTTTATAAAAAACGCTTTACCATCAAAATTGGGGAACATCTAAAAATGATTCCGATAGAAGATGTGGAATGTTTTTACAGTGAAAATAAAGGAACTTATTTACACACCAAAGATAACCGAGATTACCTTTTAACATGTACCCTTGAACAATTGGAAACAGAGCTCAATCCTACTGCTTTTTTTAGAGTGAATCGTAAGTTTATAATTCCGTTAGAAACTATCAAAGATATTGTGGCCTATAGTAATTCTCGCCTGAAAATAATTTTACCAACCTATAAAGAGGATGAGGTAATTGTAAGTCGGGAAAAAGTAAATGAATTTAAAACCTGGTTGGGATAAACGTTTATCACGCATCATCGGTTTTATCGTTATTGCTATTGGAGTTGAATATATTTTATCAACCGTTATTTTATTGCTGAAATAAGCTAAAAATCTTTTTTGTTTGATTTCCAAACGATGCCCAAAATTGGAATAATCGTCCAAAAGATTAAAATTAAGTACGATAAGATTACACCAAAATTGGTTCCGAAAAACTTTTTGAACACTGCGCCTGTATAACCCAATAATGCAGAAATATCAAGTTTAAGCAACATTAATGTTCTGGCTAAATCTATAGGATTTAACATTACTGCCCCCAACGAAAATACATCAAGCGGATATTGCTCAAAATAAATTAAAGAAATTAAAAATATTCCATCGTAAATTACGGCCAACAACAGCCAAACTAATATGGCAATACCAAACCCTTTGATTTTATTTTCAAAAGATATGGCGATAAAAAACGAAATCGCCGTAAAAATAAAAGTTAAAAAAGTTCCAACAATTATCAAGGTTAAAAATTCAAATATTTTATCAGAAATAAATAAACCGTAATAAATAAAAGGCAATCCCAATCCGACAATTAAACTGATGGATAAAGAAATCGCAACACCAAAATATTGACCCAAAAATATGTTCGACCTTTTGATGGGCTGCGCCAATAACAACTCTGTAAATTCTTTTGAATCATAGTAATACATCACCCCAAAAATAGTTCCGATTAACGGAACTAAAACGGTAACAACGTTTAAAAGCGTTACTATTGCGTTTGACAGGTTGTTATTTAGAAAAAGTAATACAACTCCCAATAAAAAATAAAACATCAGATAAATAAAACTCCACCGACTTCTGATAAGGTCGTAAAAACTATACTTTAATATTTTAAACATAATTCTCTTTTAAAATTGACGCAATTGCATATTCAAAATGATCTTGTTTTGTTTGATGTTTCAACGCTGAAATTGTGCCTTGAAAATAGATATTTCCATCTAAAATAAAAACAATTTCATCCGAAATTTCTTCAACAAAACTCATGATATGCGATGTAATAATGATGGTTTTTCCTGCTGCTTTTTTTTTGATGATTAATTCTTTGAGCGTGATTAAAGCCACAGGATCTAGTCCAGATGTTGGTTCATCTAAAATAATTAACGGACTGTCAAACATAAATGCCAATACTAAATTGACGCGTTGCTTTGTTCCACCTGATAAATGACCCAGTTTTTTATCTAAAAAAGGAGTAATTCTGAACAATTGAATTAATTCTTGATCACGACAATTTCCGTTTCTGATGTCTTTAATCATATTGATTAATTCTATCACTTTTAAGTTGGAAGGAAAGTTGGCAATTTGAGGTAAATAATCAATATTTTCGCGATATTTCCAATGCTTTAATATATTTTGATGGTGAATTTTGATAGCGCCACTTTGAGGAATTACCATTCCTAACATCGATTTAATCAAGGTTGTTTTTCCAGATCCGTTTGGCCCTAAAATGGCAAAAATACCTCCTTCTTTTATTTGAAGATTGATTTTTTTAAGTACTTCTAATTTTCCAAAGTCCTTTTTTACATCGTGAAATGTTATCATAAAATTGGTTTCATTTGAGGTTGATTATCAATTAAAAAATCAGGGGTAAAAACGGGTGTAACTTTTTCTGAAAAATCGACCAAATTGATGAATAAACTGCGTAATAATATAATTGTTTCGGGTGTTTTATTGACAATATACGAGAATAATTTTACGGGTCTATAAGGCACATCTCCTACGCCATTTTTATCTAAATCATAGCCGGAATACTCACTCCAATAATTGTGTTCAAATAAATTATCATTCATTTTACTGTTCCAAGACACATCAAAAGAATTATACAAAAAGTTATTTTTTTTAAATACGTTATTATAACAAGCTCCTCTCACTTTTAATGCCCATCCATTTCTGGTAAAGTTATTATTTTCGTAATCAATTCTATTAGAACCTTCTACATTGATAGCGATGGTATTTTCTTCAAAAATATTGTGTTTAATTTCTGCATCATTTATTTCTTTTAATAAAAGTCCGTAAGATGCAGTTCCCCAATTTTTAAGAAATTGATTGTTCATCATTTTAATTCTTTTGGAAAACATCACTGCCACGCCGGCACCGTTAGATAAAAACTTATTTTTCAAATAACTGTTGTCATTCGAAAACATAAAATGTAGTCCGTAGCGCACATTTTTGGTACTGAAATTATTAACCACTTCACAATTACTTGCGAACTCCAAATAAATTCCATCTCGCATTTTTTCTATGTAGTTATTAGTGATTAAAATATGTTTGCTATCCCAAAGATGAATTCCGTTTCCAGAATTTATTTCGGTTTTTGCATTTCCAAATATTTTATTGTTGATGATTTTTCCGTAGGATGATTTTTCTATGTAAACAGCAAAAAGGATGTTTTCAAATCGATTATAAGAAATTTCAAAATTGTTGCTTTTTTGAACGCGAATTGCCGTATTGCTATTGGCAAAATCTTTACCAACATTGATAATATTAAATCCTTTGATGACTACTTTATCTGATTTAATTTTAAAAATATCGCCTTTTAACTGTCCGTCAATAGTTGGTTGATTTTCTCCAATAATTGTCAATGATTTATCAATTATTAAATTGGTTTCTTTATAAACTCCCTTTTTAACTTTGATAATGTCATTGGGTTTTGCAACCGATAAAGCTGCTTTGATTGTTTTAATTTGACAATCACTACAAACTTCTATTGTTGTTGCCAATAAAGGTGTTGTAATTATTAAAATTACAAAAAATAGCCATTTTTTACTTTTCATTTAATTTAAAACGGGCGTTAATTTCAGTCCAGTTTAACAGTATTCCTCCATTATTTTTTACAAATTTTTCGGCGGTTGCTTTACTTTGAAATGCTGCTAGATTTTCTCCCATCGGACTTTTAATTTTATCACTGATAATAAAATGAGATTTAGTTGCATCCATAAATTCAGTTGTATTTTCATAATCATAAACCAAATAGAGCTTAGCATCGAGATTTTCAACTTCCAGACTTTTTATCATACATTCAATAGCATCATAAACATAAACTTTTCCTTTAGAATTAACAATTTCTGACGAAAAAGGTTTATCTACAATGGTCATTTTACAAAAATAACACGCATCTTGACCAAAATTAATTTCTTTAGGTTTAATTTTGCATGAGGCAAAAAATACCATTGAAAAAACAATTAATATTATTTTTTTCATCAGTTAAAGTTTTTAAAACCGTATTTAGTGATAAACCTTTTTGGCTTCTTTTTTAGCTTGAAAAAAGGCGATAAAAGAGAGTATAATTCCAATTATCATAAAATAAGCACCTGTCATAGGCAATGAAATAGCATTAAAATTTAAGATAGATTTAGCTCCAAAAAGTGGTGGCATATAACCTTGTCCGGGAATTTTAATAGCTGCATGAGGATTCAAATTATGGCCATAATCGTACAGCCATAAATAAAAATCATACATTCCTACTATTCCTAAAATTATCATTACAATTCCCCAAGTCAGATATAATTTTCTTCTTCCAATTAATCCAATCAACACTCCCAAAGAGGCCATTATTATTATTACAATTGGGAATATTTCAAACTCTTTTATTTTTATTGGAACATCTCTCATGCCAATATAATGGTTCATTAAATTGATATTTTTAATATCATTCGGATTGTGATCTGTCACTTTATTAATCCAAATATCCATTCCTAAAGGTTCTGGATATTGAGGCGCTTCGAGAGTGATATTGTATAATGGAAAAACGAAAAGCAACAACATCATTAAAGCTCCTATTATCATGATAATTTTTGAACGTTTCATTTGATTAATTTTAATGAAAAGTGGATAGGAAATACCTATCCACTTTCGTTACTTAATGAAATTATAAAAAAGATTTAAAGAACTTACTCTCCTAATGACCAAGACAATTTTATATCAGAATTGGCGGGTGAAACTCTCACATATCCTTGCATTTCTTGATGTAAAGCTGAACAGAAATCGGAACAATAGAAAGGCCATATACCCACTTGTTTAGGTTCCCAAACTAAAGTTTCAGTTTGTCCCGGCATTATTAATAACTCTGAATTATTAGCTCCAATTATAGCAAAACCATGAGGGACATCATAATCTTGTTCTAAGTTTGTAACATGAAAATACACCCGATCTCCTACTTTTATACCTTCAATATTATCTGGGGCAAAATGGCTTCTAATTGCAGTCATATAAATATGTACATCTTTTCCTTTTCTTACCACTTTTGTTTCGGCTTCAGATTTTGCCACAAATTCGTGTTTATTGTTTTTTAAATCATAATATTTTTTGGAATTTTTCATCACAATATCTGCACTAATACCAGCTGCATAGTGCGGTTCTCCAATGGTTGGAAAATCTAATAGTAATTCCATTTTTTCGCCACTGATATCAAATAATTGAGCGGATTGTGTTACTTCTGGTCCTGTTGGTAAATATCTATCTTTGGTAATTTTATTCATCGCCAACAAATATTTCCCGCTAGGTTTTCTTGAATTTCCGCCAGGAATCATTAAGTGACCAACAGAGTAATAGGTTGGTTTTCTGTCAACAACTTCCCAAGTTTTTAATTTCCATTTCACCACTTCTGATGTAATAAAAAATGTGGTATAAGCATTTCCTTTATCGTCAAATTCTGTATGTAATGGACCTAAACCGGCTTGTTCAACTATCCCCCCAAGAATATCTTCCGATTTTAAAATCGGGATATTGTACGCTTGCCCGGAGAATTTTTTGTTTTCAATTGCTTTTATCATTTTAGAAAATGAATGTACTGTTAAATTGGCAGATAATTTTCCAGATCCAACAATGTATTCTCCTGAAGGATCCACATCACAACCATGGGGTGACTTTGGAGTTGGTAAAAAATAAACCAATCCGGGTAATTCAGATGGATCTAAAACCAACACTTCTTTTTTCATGGTAGAAGTGGCTGTATGTGTATTTTCATCATAAACATTATGAGCATAATTTGCGGGCATTTTTTTTCCTTTTCCTGCTTTCACATACTCCTCTGCTTTTTTCCAATTAACTGCGGCGATATAATCAACATCATTTTGAGAAGCATTTACCTCTAACAATGAATTGGCTTCCTCTGTATTATAAGTCGTAAAAAAGAACCATCCGTGTGATTTTCCTCTTCCGGGATGTGCCAAATCATAGTTAAATCCGGGCATCAGAATTTGAAATTCTAAATTCATTTTTCCGTGTTTTGGTTCTACACTGATGAATGATAGAGCCCCTTTGAAATTGCCCTTATATTCTTTAATTGACATATCTTTTTGAGGTACAGGAACTGAGAAACGGGTTCCTGCCACAACATATTCGGTATTTTCTGTCACAAAAGAAGAACTGTGATTACCGGCACTATTTGGCAACTCAATAATTTCGGTAGTTTCAAAGGTTGTTAAATCAATTTTGGCGATTCGAGGCGTGTTGTTTCCGTTTATAAATACCCATCTACCATCCAATTCACCGGCAGTTTGTGAAATATCTGGGTGATGAGAATCATCCCAAGGGATAAATCCATGAGAAGTGTTTAACATTGGTTTTGTTTCTTCATTAAAACCCCAAGCTTTTTCAGGATCCACAGAAAATACAGGAATTACTTTAAATAGTCTTCCCGAAGGCAATCCGTAAACTGCTAACTGACCGCTAAAACCTCCTGAAACAAATGCATAATACTCATCTAATTCACCTGGTTTTACGTATACTTTTTCAGCAGCATTTGATGCTAATATACCATCCGATTTTTTTTCTCCCTTACCACAACTTCCAAAAAATATGATGATGGAGAGTAAAGTTAATGTAGATTTAAATAAAGTTTTCATTTTATTTGAGTTTAGTTAATTCTATTATTTAATAGTTCTAAAATATTCAACCACTGCTCTAGCTTCATCTTCTGTTAAATTTTGGTTTGCCATAGGTGCTATATATTCTGCAAGGAGTTGTTTTGCAATAGCATTTTTTTGCACCATTTCTTCCGGATTTAAAATCATATTCATAACCCATTCTGGTGAACGACGTTCAAAAATTCCAACTGGAGCCGGACCAATAAATCGTTGAGTTTCTTTATGACAAGCAGTACATTTTAAGACATAAATTTCTTTTCCTTTAGCAGCTAATTCTTGATTTATTTCTTTCGGCAATGTTAAACTGGTTACCGGACCGATACCTTTATCGTCTAAAGGATTATCATATACTTTCATTTCTGACTCACTAGTTGATTTATCATCCTGATTTTTCTTTTCAGAATTTCCACAACCAGCTAAAAACACAATAGATACAACAATTGCAATAAAATTTAATTTCATAATTTGATACTTTTTAATTTATAATTTATTTTGATGGGGGTAATATTACTTTATCAACTACATGTACAATACCATTACTGGCAGGTACACTTCCAATTATTTTTGCACCGCCTACATATACTTCTCCGTCAATAACCTCAACAATAACATCTTGATTGTTTGCCTGACCTAATTTTTTAAATTTTTTTAAAAAATCTACTGATAAATTACCCGGAGTTGCATGATACTTAATAATATTTGCTAATACCTCTTTATTTTCCGGCTTTAGCAAATTTTCTACAGTTCCTTTAGGTAAATTATTAAACGCTTCATTGGTTGGGGCAAAAACAGTTAATGGCCCAGCATTAACTAATACATTTTCCAGTTGCGCCGCTTGAACTGCAGCAACCAATGTTGAATGATCTGGAGAGCCAATCGCAATCTTTAATATATTGGGAGTTGATGACTCATCTTCAATAAAGGCTTGACCTTTATTAGACTCCGCTCCACTTTCGGCGCTTGACCGATTCTCTTCTTTAGCTTTCTTGTCATTTTGACAAGCTAACGATATGAATAGCACTAAGATAACAATAAATCTGATAATTGTAAATTGATTTTTCATTTTATTTTAGTTTTAGGATATAACTATTATTAATCAAATATAAAAAATATTTTAAATTTTAAGGTCTTTTTATCTTTTTTATACCATAAACACAAGCCCTAAATTTACAATTAAAATCTTAAAAAAAATTAAATTTTCTCTAATTTTACGGTAAAATGTCTCATGATTGGAGCTTCTTCCACTATTCGATATCCAGAAGTAATTTGATTTCTTCTATCAAAAACATTTTTAAGAACTGCAGCAATATAATTCATATGATTATTTGTATAAGTTCTTCTCGGAATTGCTAATCGTACTGATTCCAATACCGGATAACGATTTTCTCGCGTTTCAGGATCTCTATCGGCTAAAATAGTTCCAATTTCTACTCCTCTAATTCCCCCTTCAATATATAATTCAATGGCTAAAGTTTGGGCAGTAAATTGTTCTCTCGGAATATTGGGTAAAAATTTAATAGCATCAACAAAAATGGCATGACCACCAAAAGGTTGTTGTACAGGTATTCCGTAAGACGTTATTTTTGCTCCTAAATAAGCTACTTGCTCTACTCTACTTTCTAAATAACTAAACTCAGTAGCTTCATCTAATCCAACGGATAAAGCTCCCATATCACGCCCGTTCATTCCGCCATAAGTGATAAATCCTTCAAACATGATGCTAAAAACCATGGCTTTTTTAAAGACTTCTTCGTTATTCAAGGCTATAAATCCGCCCATATTTACCAATCCGTCTTTTTTGGCGCTCATGGTCATTCCATCACCATAAGCAAAAAACTCTTTTACAATTTCTTTGATGTTTTTATGTTCATATCCTTTTTCTCTTTTTTTGATAAAATAAGCATTTTCGGCAAAACGAGCTGCATCAAAATAAAGCGGAATTTTATATTTCTTACATAATTTTGAAACTCCCTTAATATTTTCCATTGAAACCGGTTGTCCGCCGGCAGTATTACAAGTAATTGTGACAATAACAAGTGGAATTTTTTCTTTTGGATTGCTTTTAAGCACATCTTCTAAAAGGTTTAAATCTAAATTCCCCTTAAATGGATGATCAATTGTGGCATCAAACGCTTCTTTAATGGTACAATCAATGGCTTTAGCTTTTCTAAATTCAATGTGACCTTTGGTGGTGTCGAAATGTGAGTTTCCCGGTACAACATCTCCTTCTTTTACCATGGCTGAAAAAAGCACATTTTCTGCAGCTCTACCTTGGTGAGTCGGTAAAAAATATTCAAATCCGGTGATTTTTTTAACCGTTTCTTTGAGTTTAAGAAAAGATGAAGATCCGGCGTAACTTTCATCGCCTAACATCATTTCTGCCCATTGATAATTACTCATGGCACCCGTGCCGGAATCTGTCAATAAATCAATGAATACTTTATCTGATGATAAATTGAATAAATTATAATGGGCTTCTTTAATCCATTGAAGGCGTTGTACTTTTGTCGAATTTTGTATTGGTTCAACCATTTTTATTTTAAATGGCTCTGCATAAGGTAATTCCATAATAAATATATTTTGTTATAAATTAGATGTTTAAATAAGATAAAATAGTATTAATACGGAATTTAAAAAGAATCTCTTTCCTTAATTAAAACATAAACATCTTTGGCATGAGTTCGTTTAAACAAAATATCAGGTTTAAAAACATTGCTAAATTAACAAAATATTGTGTCAATTATATGATTTATCGCAGGTTTTGATTAAAATAATATTCCTATTTTTGTGTAACTTTTAATACAGTTAAAAATGAAAAAAATATTTAACTTTTTATATTCAACTCAACTCATGGCTATTTTATTTGTTGTTTTTGCAACAGCTATGGGTGTCGCAACATTTATAGAAAATGACTATGGAACCCAAACTGCAAGAGTTATTGTATATAACGCTTGGTGGTTTGAATTAATTATGGTCCTTTTTGTCATCAATTTTATAGGAAATATTTTCACTTACAAACTCTACAGAAAAGAAAAATGGGTTAGTTTAATGCTCCATCTTTCATTTATATTCATTTTAGTTGGTGCCGGAATAACCAGATATATTAGTTATGAAGGGCTTTTATCAGTTAAAGAAGGAGAAAGCTCAAATGTAATTTTTTCTGAAGGTGCTTTCCTACAATTGACCATTAATGACGGTAAAGATCAGAAAAACACCATTTATAAAAAAATGCTTTTAAGTGCTGCCAAAAAAAACAATTTCAGCTTTACAACAGATTTTAAAGGACAAGAGGTAAAAGTTAAATTGGTTGATTATTTACCAAATGTTGGAGAACAAATAGTTGATGACATTTCTGGTGATGAATATATTTTATTTGTTGAAGCAAGTGAAGATGGGCATCGACATGATGAAAAAATCAAAAGAGGAACCACTAAAAATGTCCACGGAACTTTAGTTGGATTTGACAGTCCGGATAATGTTACCATCAATTTTAAATTGGTTGACAATCAACTTAAAATATTTTCTAAAGAAGCCGGAACTTTCTTAAGAATGGCTGATCAATTTAAAGGAAAGCTTGAAAAAGATGTGGAACAAAATTTTGAAATTGCTGCATTATACAATATCGGAGGACATAATATGGAGGATGCTCATACCGATCACAATCATGTAAATGCAATGAAATTTGTTGTTCCAAAACCAGTTTTTAGAGCCAAAGTTAACTACGTTTCTACCGCTCAAAAACAAGATACAGGCAATGCAGATATGCTTATTTTTGATGTTACAACCAATAATAAAACTGAACGCGTTAATTTAGTTGGCGGTCAATATCGCACCGCAGATCCAACTTTAATAAGTGTTGATAATCTAAATTTCAGTATGGTTTATGGTTCAAGAACTTATCTTTTACCTTTTTCAGTTCATCTTAATGATTTTCAATTGGAAAAATATCCGGGATCTGAAAGCGCTATGTCATATGCCAGTGAAGTTACTATTATAGATAAAGATACAAAGTTTGATTTCAGAATTTTTATGAATAATATTTTGGATTATCGCGGATTTAGATTTTTCCAATCAAGTTATAGTATTACAGATGAATATGAAGAGACGGTTTTATCTGTAAATCATGATTATTGGGGAACCTTTATAACTTATGTTGGTTATACTTTGTTATACATCTGTTTAATTTTAATGGTGGTGATGAAAAATACAAGAATGGCTGATTTAAGAAAAAGACTAAAAGACGTTGAACTAAAAAAATCCAAATTTTTAACGATTGCATTATTGTTCATTTCAACAATTCTTTTTTCACAACAACACAATCATCAATTAAATGACAGCCAAATTGATTCGCTTTTAACCAAAAACATGGTTTCTAAAGAACATGCAGATAAATTTGGACGAATAGTGATTCAAGATGCGGGTGGCAGAATGAAACCTGTCAACACTTTTGCATCAGAATTATTGCGTAAAGTAAGTAAACAAGATACTTATAAAGGTTATGATGCCGATCAAGTTTTACTTTCGTTAACTATTAATCCTTACGCTTGGTTTGAAATTCCAGTAATTTATTTAGAAAAAGGAAATACGAAAGTTCGTACTATTTTAGGAGTTGATGAAGATGCTAAATATGCTCGTCTAGCCGATTTTTTCAATGAAATGGGACAATACAAACTTCAAACTTATCAAGAAGAAGCCAACAAAAAGAATAACAAAGGAAAATTTGAAAAAGATATTGTAAACATAGACAAACGTGTTAATTTATTGTACTCTGCTTTAGGAGGTTCCATCCTTAATATTTTACCCATCAAAGATGATAAAAACAATAAATGGGTTACCCCACACGAAACTCAATTATTAAATTATACCGGTAAAGACAGTATTGCCGCTAAATCTTTTCATATGTATGCTCTTTCTTTACAAGAATCCATCAGCACCAACAATTATAAATTATCTGATGAGTTGTTAGACGGTTTGTTCACTATTCAGAAAAAATTTGGCGCAAAAGTGTATCCAAAAGAATCACAAATAACCTATGAAATATTATACAACAATTATGATGTTTTCAAAAAGTTATTCAGTTACTATATGTACATCGGCGTTTTGATGTTCTTATTTGTCATTATTCAAATATTCAAAAACAACAAACTTATCAGTTATCTTATCAAAGGAAGTATTGCATTGATTATTTTATTCTTTGTTATGCATACTTTAGGTTTGGCAACGCGTTGGTATATCAGTGGTCGCGCACCTTGGAGTAACGCGTATGAATCCGTTATTTTTGTAGCTTGGGCAACCATGTTTTTTGGGTTGATTTTCGGAAAGCGTTCTTCTTTGACCATTGCTTCTACTGCCTTTTTAACCTCAATGATTTTAATGATTGCACATTGGAATTGGATGGATCCGGAAATTGCTAATTTACCACCAGTTCTTAATTCTTATTGGTTAATGATTCACGTATCGGTAATTGTTGCCAGTTACGGACCCTTTGCTTTAGGAATGATTTTAGGGTTGGTTTCCTTGTTGCTGATGATTTTTACAACAGATAAAAATAAAGACAAATTAGATATTACTATTAGTGAGTTAACCACCATTAATGAAATGGCACTGATAGTTGGTTTAGTATTGCTAACTATTGGAAATTTCTTGGGCGGACAATGGGCTAATGAAAGTTGGGGCCGTTACTGGGGATGGGACGCCAAAGAAACTTGGGCATTAATCAGCATCATGGTTTATGCTTTTGTTTTACATATGCGATTAGTACCTGGATTAAAAGGACGATTTGCCTTTAATTTTGCGACCGTTTTAGCATTTGGATCAATATTGATGACCTATTTTGGCGTAAACTTTTACCTAAGCGGTTTGCATTCTTATGCCAGCGGTGATCAGGTAATTACTCCGAGTTTTATCTATTATTCCATCGCAATTATTACAGTCATCTCAATTTTTGCTTATCTCAAATTCAAAAAGTTTTACAAAAGATAAAAAAACCAAGCAGCAATAATGTAACTTTGCATTTTTAAAATTTAATAAAATATGTTTCACAAGTATATTAAACTGGTTATTGCATTTGCCATTGTTGTTTGGTCAGTTTTTCAGTTCATTGATGGAAATATTATGAACGGAATTACCTTGGTGCTTTTTGCCGGAATTATAGTGTTCTTCTATTATAAAAATGAATTCATTTTATTGGCCTTTTTTAAATTGCGTAAACAAGATTTTGAAGGTGCAAAAAAATGGTTAGCCTATATTAAAAAACCAGAGAGTGCATTAATTCAAAAACAACAAGGTTATTTTTACTTTTTACACGGTTTAATGATTTCACAAACCAATTTGACTGAATCTGAAAAACTCTTCAAAAAAGCTTTGGGACTGGGATTATCCATGCATCATGATATTGCGATGGCTAAATTAAATTTAGCCGGAATTGCCATGACCAAACGACGTAAAAGAGAGGCAACCGAATTGTTGGCCGAAGCAAAAAAGTTTGACAAACACAATATGCTAGGCGATCAAATTAAAATGATGAAACAACAATTAAAGAAAATATAACCATAAAAAAAGCGACTTAAGTCGCTTTTTTTATTCTAATAAAGTTAAACTCAAATCGGGTTCATATTTTAAAATAAAAATTCCGTTGTTTTCAAATCCGGTTACTGAAGTTGGTCTATAATCAAATCTTGCCGCAATTCTGTCAAATGTATAATTATCAATACTCGCGTTATTATTACCATTTAATAACATTCTGAACAAAATATCATAAGTTACATCAAAACCCCTGATGGCATTGGAAGATGGCGGAGCAATGTATTTTTCTTTATATTGGTTTACAAATGATTGCACATTCAAATTGTTAAAATCACTGTATTCTGCGGATGGAAAAGTATAATTCAATCGACCTAAATAAACATTGTTGGCTTTTTCAATATTGCCTTCATTTTTGAGTGAAAACAATCTGATTTCAATCGATTTATCTGCGATTCCATAGGTATTTACCGCATCTGTTATCACAATATTATCATCACCAACTATTAAAATCCAGTTTTGCTTATGACTACTTAAAACTGATTCAAATCGTTGTTTGGTGATATATCCGCTGCTCGGTTTTAAAATTGTAACATTACCAATTGAAATATTTGATTTCAGTTTCCAAGCAATTCTATCAGCTTCATTATTGGTTCCCTGTTTATTATCTCCAATAACAATTACATTTTGACCGGCAAAATTTCGTTTCATAAATTGCAGAATTCTATCTTCAAGTAATTCACTTCTAACACCGGATTTTATTAGATTAATTTCGCTAAACTTAGTATGCTCTTTAGAATTCATCGGGGCAATTACAAATCCATTGGTGATGTTTTTGGCTAATTTTTGAGCACTTGATAGAAATAATGGGCCGATATAAACATCGGTATTTGATAAATTATTAGTTCTGAGAATTGAGGTGATTTTTTCGTCATTATTTTCTGAGTCAAATGATTTTAAGTTGATGGCGGCTCCTTGATTTCGAAGTGAATCAATAGCAATCATCGCTCCTTGATAAAATTCGGCGGCAATATTCAACAAAGAAGTGCTATTGTTAAAATGAATAGCAACATCTTCAATTTCATTTAACTTAAATGGCATCATCAAAACTGCATTAACAGATTTACCAGACTTAAAAGCAATATTCATGGGTGTTTTAACAATTTGTTTTGGTTGTGAAAAATTAGTTTCGATTTTTTTATCGGTAATGATATGCAACTCAACTCCTATATTAAACCCATCTTTTAGAATCGGATTTTGAGCTATTAATTCTTCTTCTGATATTTGATAACGTTTGGTAACATTATAAAAAGTATCCCCTTTTTCAATAATATGAATTATTTTTTTTGCAGAGATTTCTTCTTTTTTTTCGGTTTGACCTACTGCAGAATTGGCTCCGGGAATTAAAATGATTTGTCCATCTTTTAAACCATCAACCAAAATCGGATTTAATTTGATGATTTCTTCTATCGTTGTTTGATATCTTTTAGCAATATTATAAAGCGTTTCTTTTGGCTGAACGTGATATTGAATTGTTGTAGACGGTGTTTCAACAACATGGGTTGCAGGAATCAGAATTACTGTGTTTTCTTTAGGTTTTCTATCAATATCCGGATTTAATTCATACAACTCTTTTGGAGATATATTTAAATCTTTAGCGATACTTTTGATGGTTTCTCCTTTTTTAACGGTATAAGAAACATACTTTTTAGTTTGTGCTTCAACATAATACAAGGTGAGCAAAAACATCAACACAATTAAGAAATATTTCTTCATTTTACAATTAGTTTTTAATTCTTTTCCTGTTAAAAATACGAATTATTCCCATTCAATAGTTGCGGGTGGTTTTGAACTGATATCATAAACTACTCTGTTAACTCCTTTTACCTGATTAATAATTTTATTTGATACTTCTTGTAAAAACTCATACGGTAAATTAACCCAATCTGCAGTCATCCCATCGGTAGACGAAACGGCTCTAAGCGCTACCACTTTTTCATAAGTACGTTCATCACCCATCACTCCTACTGAATGTATTGGCAATAAAATAGCGCCTGCCTGCCAAACTTCTTTATATAAATTCCACTGTTTCAATCCGTCAATAAAAATAGCATCTACTTCTTGTATTAGTCGAACATTTCCTGGAGTTATTTCGCCTATAATTCTGATGGCCAATCCAGGTCCCGGAAATGGATGTCTTCCTAATAATTCAGCATCAAGTCTTAACTTGGCGCCTACTCTTCTTACTTCATCTTTAAATAAAGAACGTAATGGTTCAACTATTTTGAGTTTCATAAAATCGGGCAATCCGCCAACATTATGATGCGATTTAATGGTTGCTGACGGACCATTTACAGAGATTGACTCAATTACATCCGGATAAATGGTTCCTTGAGCTAACCATGAAACATCTTCGATTAAGTGCGCTTCATCATCAAAAACGCTTATGAATTCATTTCCTATAATTTTTCGTTTTTCTTCCGGATCAGTTATTCCTGCCAACTTACCCAAAAAACGTGCCGAAGCATCAACTCCTTTAACATTTAGACCTAGGTGTTTGTATTGCTCTAATACATTTTGAAATTCATTTTTTCGCAATAATCCATTATTTACAAAAATACAGTAGAGATTTTTTCCAATGGCTTTATCTAATAAAACCGCCGCAACGGTAGAATCTACGCCACCGGATAATCCTAAAACTACTTTATCATTTCCTATTTCATCTTTTAATTTTTGAATTGAAGCATCAATAAAAGATTCTGAAGTCCAATCTGGAATTATATGAGCAATTTTAGTCAAAAAATTATCGAGTAATTGCATTCCATCAGTGGTGTGATAAACCTCCGGATGAAACTGAATTGCATACGTTTTTTCATTTTCAATCTGATAGGCAGCAAAATCGACATCATGAGTACTGGCAATTTTTAAAAAATTATCGGGTAGTTTTTCAATCGTATCACCGTGACTCATCCAAACTTGAGATTTTTCTGCAATCCCTTCAAAAAGTGGATGTTTATTTTCTATATAACTCAAATTTGCCCTGCCATATTCTCTTATTTTAGAAGGTGTTACTTTACCCCCTAAAGTATGTGCTAGATATTGAGCTCCGTAACAAACACCCAACAATGGAATTTTTCCTCTAAAAAGTGAAGTGTCAATTTGTGGAGCATCAAGATTGTGGACAGAAAATGGACTGCCAGAAAAAATGATCGCTTTAAATGTTTCGATGTTATCCGGAAGATGATTGAAAGGAACTATTTCACAATAAATTTGGAGCTCTCGCACTCTACGGGCAATCAATTGGGTGTATTGTGACCCGAAATCTAGAATTAATACTTTATTTTGCATTTGCAAAGGTAATTAATCCTATCTAGTTGTTCAAAATGATTGTGCCAAAAATTAAACCGCCAATTTCGAAAGTTTCTTTTTAATCTAAATGCTTTGGTAAAAATATTTCAGCCATCATACAACGAACACTTCCTCCTCCGCAAGTTTCAATAGTACTAACATCGCTGTAAATAATTTCACCGTGCTTTTCTAATTGATTTATTTGCTGATGGTTAAGCGATTGATACGCTTTTTCACTCATCACTATATATGGTTTATTGTTTCCGCCTTTTACTTGAAGCATATTTCCGGTAAACTGACTGACTTGTTTTTCAGTTATACCAATAATCTCTTTTCCGCTTTCTTTAAGATGTCGGATTAGATTTTTCCGCTCTTTTGAATCATCGATGGCATCCAGACAAACTATTGCAAACGACTTTCCTATTGATATCATCACATTGGTATGATATATTTTTTCTCTCTTTTCGTCAACAGTTTGATATGCTGAAAAAACAATCGGGTTATAATCAAAATCTTCACAAAACTCAATAAATAGTTCTTCCTCGGCACGAGGCGAAAGCGCACAATAGGCATTTTGATGTTCGCGATCTAAAACAATACTTCCTGTTCCTTCCAGAAAGATTTCATCGGTTTCTGCAGATGAATAATCAATAACATTTTCAATCAGAAAACCTTTTTCTTCTAAAATGTTCAATATATCTTCACGTCTTTCCAATCGTCTGTTGGGAGCAAACATTGGATATAGACCTACATCGCCATTGTCATGAAAAGAAATCCAGTTATTAGGAAAAATAGAATCAGGTGTGTTTGAAATAGCTTTATCAGCCACAACAATTACATTCACTCCTTTTGATTTCAGTTCTTCAACCAAATTGTCAAACTCTTTTAAAGCTTGAGCTTGAATTTCATCTGCCGATAAGTGGGCTAATGATTTTTGATAAAAATTATTAACGGCTGTTTGTTCATTCATCCTAAAATTAACTGGACGAATCATTAAAATATGGTTGGTTATTTGGTCGCTATGCATTCACTTTCTTTTTATTGATTACTTCAATGGTATCTGTGATGTTTCTTAAAATATCAAAGGCAGTTTCTGCCATTTTATTTCCTTTGGTATCTAATAACGGATTTACCTCTACCAATTCAAAACAGATAACTTTTCCGGTTTTAATAAATTTTACCATAATTTCGGCTACTTCGGCGGCATCAAAACCTCTTGGAACCGGTGTTCCGGTACCATCAGAAACTAAATCACAATCCATACTATCTACATCAAATGAGATATAAATCAAATCACAATGGTTCAGTCTTTCAATTGCTTCATTTAGACAGGTATCAAAACTTCTGTAACGCATTTCGTGCACAGTGTAATTTTTGATATTATTTGCAGCGATGGTAATATTTTCCGATTCTTCGGTATCTCTAACGCCGAAATACACTAAATTATCAAACTTAATTTTAGGAATGGGAATGCCAACATTTTTCATTTTCTCCCACCAAAGTTCCGTTTCTTTTGAAATTTTATTAATTTCCAGCTGACGATTATCCAATGATAAAGCTGCCGCTAATGGCATTCCGTGTATATTTCCAGATGGCGAAGTATAGGGAGAATGAATATCTGCATGCGCATCAATCCAAACAACTCCAATTTCTTTATCAGGAAAAGCAGCTTTAATTCCGCTGATACTTCCTAATGCGGAAGAATGATCTCCCGATAAAACAATGGGAAACATATTCTTTTTTAAGTTACGCTGAACACTTTCACAAACCCGATTGCATTGATTCAAAACGCTGCCAATTCGTTTTGCAAAAGAGTTTTTATCCTTGTTATAAATGGTTTCATTTTCTGTTGGAACATCTTCAAACGGATAATGATTAAAGTAATAATCGCCTTTTACAATAGCAGCAATCTCGATGGCATCAATACCTAAATCTGAACCACGGGTTCCAGCTCCAACATCAGATCTATTCTTAATTACAATTACCTTTTTCATAAATTAAAATTTGATTTACAAAAATACACGGATTAAACCACTTAAAAAAATATAAAAAAGCCTCAAGTAAACTTAAGGCTTTTCATTAATTGATAAATTATTATCGTTTATTGATATCGACATAAGGACGTTTTGTAGCTCCCACATACAATTGACGTGGGCGTCCTATTGGTTCTTTATTTTCGCGCATTTCTAACCATTGCGCAATCCAACCCGGTAAACGTCCAACTGCAAACATAACAGTAAACATATCGGTTG
Source organism: Flavobacteriaceae bacterium (assembly GCA_030683815.1). GTDB lineage: Bacteria > Bacteroidota > Bacteroidia > Flavobacteriales > Flavobacteriaceae > JAGXRT01. The sequence goes on along the minus strand of JAUXPJ010000008.1, from coordinate 128,331 downwards.
GAATTCCTAAAGCTCTGTAAATAATTCCTGAATAGAAATCTACGTTTGGATACAATTTGCGAGAAATGAAATACTCGTCTTTTAAAGCTACTTCTTCTAAGTGTTTTGCAATATTTAGAATTGGATCATTAATTCCTAATTGGCTTAACACATCATCAGCTGCTTTTTTGATGATTTTAGCCCTTGGATCAAAGTTTTTGTAAACTCTATGTCCGAATCCCATCAAACGGAATGAATCATTAGGATCTTTTGCTTTTAAGATGAATTTTTCAACATCTCCACCATCTTTTTGAATTTCTTCCAACATTTCAATTACAGCTTGATTTGCTCCACCATGAAGTGGTCCCCATAAGGCAGAAACTCCTGCAGAAATAGAAGCAAATAAACCGGCGTGAGAAGATCCTACAACCCTTACGGTTGCTGTAGAACAATTTTGTTCATGATCTTCATGTAAAATAAGTAATTGATCCATAGCTTTAACAACAGCTGGGGCAACTATATATTTTTCAGTTGGAATTCTAAACATCAATTGCATGAAGTTCTCTACAAAATCAATTGAATTATCAGAATAATTTAATGGTAATCCTTGTGTGTTTCTAAAAGCCCAAGCTGAGATAACAGTAAATTTCCCAATTATCTTACATACAGCATTATAAACTGCTTCTGGTGAATTAACATTTACAGGAATTGGATTAAAGGCCGTTAATGCGCTGGTTAAAGCTGATAAAACACCCATTGGATGCGCACTTCTTGGAAAACCATCTAAGATGTTTTTCATCTCTTCACTCACCATTGACTCTTTTTTAATATCAGCAATAAACTTATTGAGCTGAACTTTTGTTGGTAATTCTCCAAAAACAAGCAAGAAAGCTACTTCAATAAACGAAGATTTATCTGAAAGTTCTTCGATAGTGTAACCTCTGTATTGTAGAATTCCTTTTTCACCATCTAAAAAAGTGATGGCACTTTTACAAGAACCAGTGTTTTTAAATCCGGGATCTAAGGTAATAATACCTGATTGACCTCTTAATTTTTCAATATCAATGGCTATTTCATTTTCTGTTCCGATATAAACAGGAAACTCATATTTTTTGCCATCATATTCTAATATAGCTTTGTTTGACATATATAATTAATTTAAAAAGTTGTTTGTTATAATATTTTCAAAGTTATTGAATAATGCTTGTATTTAATGCTATTAAAGATACAAAAAAAAGTCAGGTGAAAACCTGACTTTTATCATATATTTATAAATTTTAGAACTTTACTTTAAAAGCTTTTTCTTGGGGAAAATACGCTGTATCTCCCAGCTGTTCTTCAATTCTCAACAACTGATTGTATTTAGCCATTCGGTCACTTCTGGAGGCCGATCCGGTTTTAATCTGACCTGTGTTTAGCGCCACAGCCAAGTCTGCAATGGTGTTATCTTCTGTTTCTCCGGAACGATGTGACATCACAGAAGTAAATCCGGCGTTATGAGCCATATTTACGGCTGCAATCGTTTCAGTGAGCGTTCCAATCTGATTTACTTTAATTAAGATTGAATTGGCAGATTTTTCTGCAATTCCTTTCGATAACTTTTCAACATTGGTTACAAATAAATCATCGCCAACAATCTGTACTTTATCGCCTATTTTTTCGGTCAGTAATTTCCATCCTTCCCAATCGTTTTGATCCATTCCATCTTCAATGGAAATAATCGGATATTTTTGTGATAATTCAGCTAAATAAGCAGCTTGTTCTGCTGATGTTCTTACGGCTCCATTTGGTCCTTCAAATTTAGTGTAATCGTATTTTCCATCTACATAAAATTCAGAAGCTGCCGCATCCAAAGCCAACATTATTTCATCACCCGATTTATAACCTGCTTTTTCGATGGCCAAAATTACGGTATCCAAAGCATCTTCAGTTCCTTTAAAAGTGGGTGCAAATCCACCTTCATCTCCAACTGCAGTACTTAAATTGCGGTCGTGTAAAATCTTTTTAAGTTGATGAAAAATTTCCGTACCCATTTTCATCGCTTCGGTAAAAGTTTTGGCTTTAACGGGCATAATCATAAATTCTTGAAAAGCGATGGGCGCATCAGAATGAGATCCACCGTTGATGATATTCATCATCGGAACCGGAAGTGTATTGGCAGAAACCCCACCAACATAACGATACAATGGCAATTCTAATTCATTAGCGGCGGCTTTTGCTACTGCCAAAGAAACACCCAAAATAGCATTGGCTCCTAATTTTTCTTTATTGGGTGTTCCATCTAAAGCAATCATGGTTTTATCGATAAAATTTTGTTCAAAAACTGAAATTCCCAATAATTCCTGAGCAATGATTTCATTGACATTTTGAATCGCTTTTAAGACACCTTTTCCCATATAATCTTTACCACCGTCGCGCAATTCAACTGCCTCATATTCACCTGTTGAAGCACCGGATGGCACTGCGGCTCTACCCATAATTCCGTTTTCGGTAGTTACGTCAACCTCTATGGTTGGATTTCCTCTGGAGTCAAAAATTTGACGTGCATGTATGTTAATTATGATACTCATTTTTTTATCTTTTTTTGATTGTTTTTTGAAGTGTAAAGTTAAGAAATTGGAGTCTATTTCAAATTGATTATTATGGTTTTATACGATAACGATTTCGACTTCATTACTATAAATTTGTTGAAAATTTTACTTTTTACTTTTTTGAATATTCTCTATAAATTGATCAAACAAATAAGAGGAATCATGTGGTCCCGGACTTGCTTCCGGGTGGTACTGAACAGAAAAGCAATTTTTATTTTTCATGCGCATACCGGCCAAGGTATCATCGTTTAAATGAAGATGAGTTACTTCAAAATCAGGATGATTTTCTACGGCTTTTTTATCAACAACAAATCCGTGATTTTGAGAAGTGATTTCTCCTTTTCCGGTGATTAAATTTTTAACGGGATGATTGATTCCGCGGTGGCCATTGTGCATTTTCAAAGTGGGGATGCCTTGTGACAAAGCAATGACTTGATGACCTAAACAAATTCCGAAAAGCGGTAAATCATTCTTTATAATGCTTTTAGCAACTTCTTGTGCATTTTTTAGAGGTTCAGGATCACCTGGGCCGTTAGATAAAAAGTAGCCATCTGGATTCCATTGTTGCATTTCAGAAAATGGTGTATGGTGCGGAAAAACTTGAATATAACAATTGCGCTTAGCTAAATTTCTAAGGATGTTTTTCTTAATTCCCAAATCAAGGGCTGCAATTTTATAGCTTGCATTTTCATCGCCAAAAAAATAGGATTCTTTAGTTGAAACCGTTGATGCCAATTCCAATCCTTTCATGCTTGGAATCTTTTTCAATTGTTCTTTTAAGGTTTCCAGCTTATCAATTTCGCTGGTAATTACTGCATTCATCACCCCATTTTCTCTGATATATTGAACAACTGCTCTTGTATCAACATCAGTAATAACAACTGAGCCTTGTTTTTGAAGCCAATTAAATAAAGAATCATCGGCTCTTTCTCTTGAGTAAGGAAAACTAAAATTCCGACAGATTAAACCTGCAATTTTGATACTCTCAGATTCCATTTCATCTGTATTTACTCCATAGTTACCGATATGAACATTGGCTGCAACCATCAGTTGGCCTTTATAAGAAGGATCGGTAAATATTTCTTGATAACCGGTCATTCCGGTATTAAAACAGATTTCTCCGAAAGAAGTACCTTCAATTACAGATTTTCCTTCGAATTGAGTTCCGTCTTCTAAAAGTAAAATTGCTTTAGGTAAAGTTTTGTATTCCATAATATAACTTAATTTACAAATTTAAAAAAAAGGATAAACTTTTTGAGTTTATCCTTTTTGTATATTTATTATAATTGAAAATCCATTTATTCTGCTGTTGGAGTTTCAGTATTTGCAACAACTGCTTCAGTAGTTTTCTTGGCTCTACCTCTTCTTGTTCTTGTAACTTTTTTGTTTCCTTTAGGATTATAAACGGTGTTATAATCTACTAATTCCACCATCGCCATATTGGCATTATCTCCTTGTCTGTTACCTAATTTGATAATACGAAGGTATCCGCCCGGTCTATCGGCAACTTTAGTTGAAACTTCTTTGAAAAGTTCAGTTACTGCATATTTATCTTTCAAGTAGCTAAATACAACCCTTCTGTTGTTGGTAGTATCCGCTTTTGATTTTGTAATTAGTGGCTCTACATATACTCGTAAAGCTTTTGCTTTTTCTACAGTGGTATTAATACGCTTGTGTAATATTAATGAACAAGCCATATTAGCTAACATGGCGCCTCTATGCGCTGTTTTTCTACTTAAGTGATTGAATTTTTTACCGTGTCTCATTTTTTATTCTTTTCTTAAACCTGTAAAGGTTTATTAATCTTTATCCAATTTATACTTACTTAAATCCATTCCAAAGTGCAGACCTTTACCATAAACTAACTCATCTAACTCTGTCAATGATTTCTTCCCGAAATTACGGAATTTCATTAAGTCGTTTTTATTAAATGATACCAAGTCTCCCAGTGTTTCAACTTCAGCTGCTTTTAAACAATTAAGTGCTCTAACGGATAAATCCATATCAACTAATTTAGTTTTCAATAACTGACGCATATGTAATGATTCTTCATCATAAGCTTCAGTTTGAGCAATTACTTCAGACTCTAAAGTTATTCTCTCATCAGAGAACAACATAAAGTGATGAATTAATATTTTAGCGGCTTCGGTTAAAGCATCTTGAGGATTGATTGATCCGTTGGTAACAATATCCAGAACTAATTTTTCGTAGTCTGTTTTTTGTTCAACACGAAAATCCTCAATAGCAAATTTTACATTTATCATTGGAGTAAAAATAGAGTCGGTAAAAATAGTGCCTATTGGCATTCCAGACTTTTTATTTTCTTCAGCCGGGACAAATCCTCTCCCTTTTTCAATGGTCATTTCCATTTCTAATTTCACTGATTTTTCAAGATTACAGATTACTAAATCTGGATTTAATACTTGAAAACCTGAGATAAATTTTTGGAAATCACCGGCAGTAATTTGTTCTTTTCCAGAAAGTGTTAATGAAACCGTTTCACGATCTGTATCTTCAATTTGTTTTTTTAAGCGAACTTGTTTTAAATTGAGGATTATTTCGGTAACATCTTCTACAACACCACTAATGGTAGAAAATTCATGCTCTACACCGCTAATTCTTATTGATGTAACGGCATATCCTTCAAGTGAAGATAACAATACTCTTCTTAAAGCGTTACCGATTGTTAAACCATATCCTGGTTCTAACGGTCTGAATTCAAATCTACCTTCAAAATCGGTAGAATTAATCATGATAACTTTATCGGGCTTTTGAAAATTTAAAATTGCCATAGTTTGACTGGTGTCTTAGTTATTATTTAGAGTACAACTCTACGATTAATTGTTCTTTAATATTTTCAGGAATTTGAACTCTTTCAGGTACTTTAACAAAAGTTCCTTGTTTAGTTTCATCATTCCATGTTAACCACTCGTAAACATTGTTTTTGTTTGCTAATGAATTTTCAATAACTTCAAGTGATTTTGATTTCTCTCTTACAGCAATTACATCTCCTTTTTTTAGGGTATAAGATGGAATATTAACTACATCACCATTTACTGTAATATGTCTGTGATTAACTATTTGACGTGCCGCTCTACGTGATGGAGAAATACCCATACGATAAACAACATTATCTAAACGAGCTTCGCATAATTGTAATAAAACTTCACCCGTAATTCCTTTACTTCCTGAAGCTTTTTCAAAGAGGTTGCGGAATTGTCTTTCTAATATACCGTAAGTGTATTTAGCTTTTTGTTTTTCTTGCAGCTGAACAGCGTATTCAGATTTTTTTCCTCTTCTTCTTGAATTTCCGTGTTGTCCTGGAGGGTAATTTCTTTTTTCGAATGATTTATCTTCACCGAAAATTGCCTCACCAAACTTACGTGCAATTTTTGTTTGTGGTCCTCTATATCTTGCCATTTTTACTTTTTTTAATTGAAAGGGATTATGAATTCAGGCTTAAATCCTTCGATAATCGAAATCCTTTCTAAAAATTAAACTTAATTATTAATTATATTCTTCTTCTTTTTGGAGGTCTGCATCCATTGTGTGGAAGTGGAGTAACGTCAATGATTTCTGTTACTTCGATACCGCCATTATGGATTGATCTAATTGCAGATTCTCTACCGTTTCCAGGGCCTTTTACGTAAACTTTAACTTTACGTAAACCTGCTTCAAAAGCTACTTTTGAACACTCTTCTGCTGCAACTTGCGCGGCATAAGGAGTATTCTTTTTAGAACCTCTGAAACCCATTTTACCTGCAGATGACCATGAAATTACATCTCCCTTTTTATTGGTAAGAGAAATAATGATATTATTGAAAGATGCCGTAATATGTGCTTCACCGATAGCTTCAATAATAACTTTTCTCTTTTTTGATGTTGTCTTTGCCATTTTATTTCTACTTATTATTTAGTTGCTTTCTTTTTACCAGCCACAGTTCTTCTCTTACCTTTTCTGGTTCTGGAATTAGTTTTCGTACGTTGACCTCTTAAAGGTAAACCTGATCTATGTCTAATACCACGGTAGCATCCAATATCCATTAATCGCTTAATATTCAATTGAACTTCTGAACGTAATTCACCTTCAATAGTGTAAACACCTACTTGTTCACGGATATGTCCAATTTCATCATCGGACCAATCTGATACCTTAGTGTTTTCATTTACTTTTGCAGTTGCTAAAATTTCTTTAGCCCTGCTACTGCCAATACCATAAATATAGGTTAAAGCAATTACCCCTCTTTTGTTTTTCGGGATGTCAATACCTGCTATTCTTGCCATAATTATCCTTGTCTTTGTTTAAATCTAGGATTCTTTTTATTGATTACATATAATCTGCCTTTTCTACGCACAATTTTGCACTCGGCACTTCTTTTTTTTACTGATGTTCTAACTTTCATCGTTTTATCTTTAATATCTATAAGTAATTCTAGCCTTTGTTAAATCGTATGGACTCATTTCTAATTTCACCTTATCACCTGGTAATAATTTGATATAATGCATACGCATTTTACCAGAAATGTGTGCCGTTACAATATGACCGTTTTCAAGCTCAACACGGAACATCGCATTGGATAATGCTTCTGTAATGGTTCCATCTTGTTGTATTGCTGCTTGTTTAGCCATATTATGCCACGTTTTTACGTTTAGTACCTGTTTTCATTAGACCGTCATAATGACGATTTAACAAATGTGAATTAATTTGTTGAATAGTATCTATTGCTACACCAACTAAGATCAATAAGGAAGTTCCTCCATAGAACAACGCCCATGATTGTTGAACTCCAAATTTAACAACAATTACCGGAAATATGGCAATCAATGCTAAAAACACGGATCCAGGTAATGTAATCTTAGATAAAATAGCATCTAATTTATCTGCAGTTTCTTTTCCAGGTCTAATTCCAGGAATAAATCCACCACTTCTTTTTAAATCATCGGCCATTTTATTAGTAGGAATAGAGATTGCTGTATAAAAATAACTGAAAATAATGATTAAGGAAGCAAATAATAAGTTATACCCTAATCCGTTAATATCGACAAAACTTTGTGAAATTGCTCCAATTGTTTCTGATGATGATGCACTTAATAAAGCTGCCGGTACAAACATAATTGCTTGTGCAAAAATGATTGGCATTACTCCGGATGAGTTCAATTTTAATGGTACATATTGTCTAGCTCCTGCAATATCTTTTATATTACCCGCTACTGTTCTTCTTGCATATTGTACAGGAATTTTTCTTACAGCTGTTACTAATAAAATTGATAACAAAATTACCCCAAACCAAATAATCACTTCTAATAATACCATAATGGCACCACCATTGGATTGTGTTACTCTTGAGGTAAACTCTTGAATAAACGCACTTGGAAAACGAGCAATAATACCTACCATAATTAATAAAGAAATACCGTTTCCGATACCTTTATCAGTAATTTTTTCACCCAACCACATGGCAAATACAGTTCCTGTAGTTAACAAAATCATTGAAGAAAACCAGAACATTGGTCCTGTTCCTAATAAAAATGCGCTATGTGGAATTCCTAAACTTGGTAAACTTGCAATATACGCAGGTCCCTGAACCGCTGTAATAGCAATAGTTAACCAACGTGTAATTTGGTTGATTCTTTTTCTACCGCTTTCGCCTTCCTTTTGTAGTTTTTGTAAATATGGAATTGCTATTCCCATTAACTGTACAACAATGGAAGCAGAAATATAAGGCATAATACCTAATGCCATAAAAGAGGCACTGGCAAAGGCACCCCCGGTAAACATATTAAGAATATCCAATAATCCGCCACCGCTTGATTTACTTTGTAATGCTTGTAATTGAGCCGGATCAATTCCCGGTAGTGGAATTTGCGCTGCAAATCGGTACACTACCAAGAAACCAACAGTAAGAAGAAGCTTATTTCTAAGTTCTTCTATTTTCCAAATATCTTGTATGGTTTTGATAAATTTTTTCATTCAGTTACAGAGCTTATAGGGTTACTGCTTCTCCTCCTGCAGCTTCAATAGCAGCTTTAGCAGTTGCTGTGAATTTGTGGCCAGATACTTTTAGTTTAGCTTTTAACTCTCCTCTTCCTAAAATTTTAACTAAATCATTTTTCGTTGCTAAACGATATTCCAACATCGTGTCAAAATCTAGTTGATCGGTAATTCTACCATTATCTACCAGCTCTTGAATTTTATCTAAATTGATTCCAACATAATCCTTACGGTTGATGTTTGTAAAACCAAATTTAGGCACACGTCTTTGAAGTGGCATTTGCCCACCTTCAAATCCTACTTTTCTAGAATAACCTGAACGAGATTTTTGTCCTTTATGACCTTTAGTGGCAGTGCCTCCTTTGCCTGAACCTTGACCTCTTCCGAGTCTTTTCTTTTCCTTTTTAACAGATCCTTCTGCTGGTTGTAAGTTATTTAAATTCATATCGAATATTATTAAATTTCTTTTACAGAAACTAAGTGTTTAACTTTATTTACCATTCCGAGGATTGATGAAGTCGCTTCGTGCTCCACCATTTGATCAATCTTACGTAAGCCCAACGCCTCTAAAGTCAATTTTTGTCTTTTTGGACAGTTGATTTTACTTTTCACTTGTGTTACTTGTATCTTTGCCATCGTATTATTGATTTTATCCTTTAAAAACTTTTTCTAAAGAAATTCCTCTTTGTTGTGCCACTAAATGCGCACTTCTCAATTGTAATAAAGCATCAAAAGTTGCTTTTACTACGTTGTGTGCATTAGATGAACCTTGTGATTTTGATAATACATCATGTACACCAACTGATTCCAGTACGGCGCGTACCGCACCACCAGCAATAACTCCGGTACCATGAGCAGCAGGTTTTAAAAACACTTTTGCTCCACCGTATTTTCCTTTTTGTTCGTGTGGTAATGATTGATCAATAATCGGAATTCTTACTAAATTCTTTTTTGCATCTTCGATAGCTTTTGCAATTGCTGAAGCTACATCTTTCGATTTACCGTGTCCGTGACCAACAACACTGTTTCCATCACCAACAACAACAATTGCTGAGAACCCGAAGGTTCTACCGCCTTTTGTTACTTTGGTAACTCTGTTTACAGCTACTAAATGGTCTTTAAGCTCTAATCCACTAGGCTTTACTCTTTCTACGTTTTTGTATTTTTGATACATAATTTCCTAAAATTTTAAACCAGCTTCTCTTGCAGCGTCTGCTAAAGCTTTTACTCTACCGTGATACAAATATCCATTTCTGTCAAAAGCGCATTGTGAAACTCCAGCGTTTACCGCTTTGTCAGCTACTGCTTTACCCACAGCTACTGCTTGTTCTATTTTGTTGCCTTTTGCATCTATTTCTTTATCTCTTGATGATGCTGATAAAATTGTTTTACCGGAGTTATCATCAATTAATTGGGCATAAATTTCTTTATTACTTCTGAATACTGAAAGCCTAGGCGTTTCTGCAGTTCCATATATAACTTTTCTGATTCTATGCTTAATTCGTTGTCTTCTTTCAAGCTTTGATAATGCCATAATACGATTAATTATGCAGATTTACCTGCTTTTCTTCTTAATACTTCTCCTACAAATTTAACTCCTTTTCCTTTATAAGGTTCCGGTCTACGGAATCCACGGATTTTAGCCGCAACCTGACCTAATAACTGCTTATCGAATGAAGTTAATTTAATGATTGGATTTTTACCTTTCTCACTCACTGTTTCCACAGATACTTCTGGAGCAACATCCAAAATAATATTGTGTGAAAAACCTAAAGCTAACTCTAGTCTTTGACCTTGATTACTCGCTCTGTAACCAACACCTATCAACTCTAAGTTAAGCGTAAATCCAGTTGACACTCCTTGAATCATGTTGCTGATTAATGCTCTGTATAAACCGTGTTTTGCACGGTGATCTTTTGCATCAGATGGTCTTTCAACAGTGATAATTCCATCTTCGATATTAACAGTAACATCTGTTATTTCTTGAGATAATTCTCCCAATTTTCCTTTAACGGTAATGGTGTTGTCTTTCAAATCAACGGTAACTCCGTCTATAATGTTAATTGGGTTTTTTCCTATTCTTGACATCTTTACTAATTCTTATATTAATAAACGTAACATAAAACTTCACCTCCGATATTCTCCTGACGAGCTTGTTTGTTAGTCATCACCCCTTTAGAGGTTGATACTATTGCAATTCCAAGTCCGTTTAAAACTCGTGGCATTTCTGTAGCGCTTGCATATTTACGAAGACCCGGAGTACTGATTCTTTGAATACTTTTGATTACCGGTTCTTTGGTCAATTTGTCATATTTCAAAGCTATTTTAATAGTACCTTGTACGGTATCATCATTAAATTGATAGCTGAGAATATATCCTTGAACAAATAATATCTTGGTAACTTCTTTCTTCAAATTTGAAGAAGGTATTTCAACAACTCTATGTCCTGCGCTTACAGCATTTCTAATTCTTGTTAAATAATCTGCTATTGGATCTGTATTCATATATTTATATTTGCGGTTTTGGTTTTTAACTTTATTGTTAAACCTGAAACCAATTTATAATTTACCAACTGGCTTTTCTAACTCCAGGTATCAATCCTTGGTTAGCCATTTCACGGAATGTAACACGGGATAATCCAAATAAGCGTATATATCCTTTTGGTCTTCCTGTTAATTTACAACGATTGTGCAAACGTACCGGCGACGCATTTTTAGGGATACTCTGTAACGCAACGTAATCTCCTGCTGCTTTCAATTCTTTTCTCTTAGCAGCATATTTTGCTACTAATTTTTGTCTTTTAGCCTCACGGGCTTTCATTGATTCTTTAGCCATTCCTTAATTCTTTTTAAATGGTAAACCTAATTCTCTTAATAGTGATTTTGCTTCAGTATCGGTTTTAGCGGTTGTTACAAAAGTAATATCCATTCCTGAAATTTTATTGATTTTATCGATGTCAATTTCCGGAAAAATGATTTGTTCTGTAACTCCAAGGTTATAATTTCCTCTACCGTCAAAACCTGTTGCGCTTACACCATGAAAATCTCTTACACGTGGCAATGAAACGGTAACCAAACGATCTAAAAATTCGTACATTTTCACGCCTCTTAAGGTAACTTTTGCACCAATTGGCATTCCTTTACGTAATTTAAAGTTTGCAACGTCTTTTTTAGAGATGGTAGATACTGCTTTTTGACCTGTAATTTTAGTTAATTCTTCCACCGCGTGGTCCACTAACTTTTTATCAGCAACAGCAGCGCCAACTCCTTTGCTAATCACAATTTTCTGAAGTTTTGGTAACATCATAATGTTTTTGTATCCAAATTCTTCTTTAAGAGTCGGAATAATTCTACTCTTATATTCTTGCTTAAGTCTTGGTATATACGTCATCTCTATATCGCTTTATCTGATTTTTTAGAAAATCTAACCTTTTTTCCGTCTTCATTACGATAACCTACTCTGGTTGTTTTTCCGTCTTCCACTAACATTAAATTAGAAATGTTAAGAGCTGCTTCTTTTTTAACAATTCCACCTTGCGGATTGTTTGCGCTTGGCTTGGTATGTTTAGAAATCATGTTAACTCCTTCAACGATAGCTTTGTTAGATTCAATAAGTACTTTTATTATTTTGCCTTCTTCACCACGGTGATCACCGGCAATTACTCTAACTTTATCTCCTGTTTTGATCTTTAATTTTATCATCTTTTCAAATTTTTATTAAAGCACTTCAGGTGCCAGTGAAACAATTTTCATGAACTGCTTTTCACGAAGTTCTCTTGCTACAGGTCCGAATACACGGGTACCTCTCATTTCTTCCGCTGCGTTTAATAAAACACAGGCGTTATCATCGAATCTGATATAAGATCCGTCTTTTCTTCTTACTTCTTTTTTAGTACGAACAACAACTGCTCTGGATACTTGACCTTTTTTAACGGTTCCGTTTGGTGTAGATTCTTTAATTGTAACTACAATTTTATCACCTACCGAAGCGTAACGTCTTTTTGTACCTCCTAAAACGCGTATTACTAAAACCTCTTTGGCTCCAGTGTTATCAGCTACTTTTAATCTTGATTCAGTTTGTAACATAATTATTTAGCTCTTTCTAGGATTTCAACTAATCTCCAACATTTAGTTTTACTTAAAGGACGAGTTTCCATTATTTTTACGGTATCACCTATATTGCAATCATTTTTTTCATCGTGTGCAACATATTTTTTTGTTTTCAACACGTATTTACCGTACATAGGGTGTTTAGTTCTTGTAACTTCGGCAACAACAATAGATTTGTCCATTTTGTTGCTGGCAACTACCCCAATTCTTTCTTTTCTAAGATTTCTATTTTCCATCTTTTACTGAAAACAATTAATGTATTTCTCTTTTTTTTAATTCTGTTGCTAATCTTGCAACAGTTTTTCTAATGGTTCTTATTTGCATTGGTTTTTCCAATGGTGAAATGGTATGAACCATTTTGAGTTCAGCATAGTTTTTCTTGAATGATTCAAGTTTCTCTTGCAAATCGGCTATAGATAATTCTTTAATTTCTGATTGTTTCATTTTTGTCTCAATTAAGCATTATCGTAATCTCTAGCAACAATAAATTTGGTTTTAACCGGAAGTTTTTGAGCTGCTAAACGCATCGCTTCTTTTGCAATTTCAAAAGAAACTCCACCTACTTCAAACATAATTCTTCCTGGTTTAATAACAGCCACAAAATATTCTGGAGCACCTTTTCCTTTACCCATACGAACCTCAAGAGGTTTTTTGGTAATTGGCTTATCTGGAAATATTTTGATCCATAACTGTCCTTCTCTCTTCATATAACGAGTTGCTGCAATACGAGCGGCTTCAATTTGTCTGGAAGTTAAAAATGTTTGCTCTAAAGTTTTGATACCAAATGTTCCGTTGGAAAGTTGGTGTCCTCTTTGAGAGTTTCCTGACAAATTTCCTTTGCCTTTCTGTACTTTACGAAATTTAACTCTTTTAGGTTGTAACATAACCGTCTAAATTTTTAAAATTATTTTTTACGACGTGGTTTATTAGATGATGGAGCGTTACCAGTTTTGGCCTGCTTTTTAGCTAACCCAACTAACGGTGATAATTCTCTTTTTCCGTAAACTTCGCCTTTCATAATCCACACTTTTATTCCTAATCTTCCATAGGTGGTGTGTGCTTCAGCCAGTGCATAATCAATATCTGCCCTAAAAGTAGAAAGAGGAATTCTTCCTTCTTTAAAGTGCTCGGCGCGTGCCATTTCTGCTCCGTTTAAACGTCCTGAAATTTGAACTTTAATTCCTTCAGCATTCATTCGCATTGCTGCTGCTATTGCCATTTTAATTGCTCTTCTGTATGAAATTCGGCCTTCAATTTGACGAGCAATACCTTGTGCAACAATAACCGCATCCACTTCCGGGCGTTTAATTTCAAAAATATTGATTTGTACTTCTTTACCTGTAATTTTCTTAAGCTCTTCTTTTAACTTATCTACCTCTTGCCCGCCTTTTCCAATAATAATACCTGGTCTTGCAGTAGTGATAGTAACGGTTATAAGTTTAAGTGTACGCTCAATAATAATTCTAGAGATGCTTGCTTTTGCCAGACGAGCACCAATGTACTCTCTGATTTTGTAATCTTCAGCAATTTTATCGCCATAGTCATTTCCTCCATACCAGTTAGAATCCCATCCTCTGATAATTCCTAAACGATTTCCTATTGGATTAGTTTTTTGTCCCATACTATTTCGATAAATTACTGATTAAATTATTAGATCCTAACACAATAGTTACGTGGTTTGAACGCTTTCTAATTCTATGTGCGCGGCCTTGCGGTGCTGGTCTTAATCTTTTTAACATACCGGCTCCATCAACTGTGATTTCTTTTACAAGTAATCCGGCTTCTTCAATGTTGGCATCTGCATTTTTTGCTTGCCAGTTAGCGATTGCTGATAGCAATAACTTTTCTAAGTTTACTGAAGCTGCTTTAGGATTAAATTTTAATATATTAAGTGCTCTTTCTACTTGAACACCTCTTATTAAATCTGCAACTAAACGCATTTTTCTAGGTGATGTAGGACACCCATTAAGCTTTGCAAAAGCAAGTTGCTTTTTAGCTTCTTTCATTTTGTCAGCTCTGACTTTTTTTCTAGCTCCCATAATTCCTACTATTTTTTACCTTTATTTTTAGCACCAGCATGTCCTCTGAATTGACGTGTTGGTGAAAACTCGCCTAGTTTATGTCCTACCATGTTTTCAGTAACATACACCGGAATAAACTGACGTCCGTTATGTACTGCTATGGTTTGTCCAACGAAATCAGGAATAATCATTGATGCTCTAGACCATGTCTTTATAACAGTCTTTTTTCCTGAATCTGTATTTTCTTGAACTTTTTTCTCTAATTTACGAAAAACGTAAGGTCCTTTTTTTAATGAACGTGCCATGTCTTACTTATTTTTTTCTACGTTCTAAAATATGTTTATTACTCGCCTTGGTTCTAGAGCGTGTCTTATATCCTTTTGCAGGGATTAAGTTTCTAGATCTTGGATGACCTCCAGATGATTTACCTTCACCACCACCCATTGGATGATCTACAGGGTTCATAACTACCGGTCTTGTTCTTGGTCTTCTTCCTAACCATCTGCTTCTACCTGCTTTACCGGAAACTATTAACTGGTGGTCTGAATTAGACACAACACCAATAGTTGCCATACAAGTATTTAAAATCATTCTGGTTTCTCCTGAAGGTAATTTTACGGTAACGTATTTCCCTTCTCTTGCCATTAATTGTGCGAATGAACCGGCACTACGAGCCATAACAGCACCTTGACCTGGTCTTAATTCGATACAAGAAATGGTTGTACCAAGTGGAATATCACTTAAAAACATAGTGTTTCCAATCTCTGGAGAAATTCCTTTTCCGGAAAGTAATGTTTGACCAACTTCTAAACCATTTTGAGCAATAATATATGTTTTTTCACCGTCTGCATAATGCAATAATGCAATAAATGCTGTACGGTTTGGATCATACTCAATCGTTTTTATAGTTGCAGGGATACCATATTTATCTCTTTTAAAATCAATAATACGGTAATTTCTTTTATGACCACCACCTGTGTAGCGCATCGTCATTTTACCCTTATTGTCTCGACCTCCAGATCTTTTATTCGGAACTAATAAACTTTTTTCCGGCTTATCAGTAGTAATAGTGTCGAAGCCATTTACTACTCTAAAACGCTGACCTGGTGTTATTGGTTTTAATTTTCTAACTGACATTTTTATCGTTTCGTATTAAATATTGCTGTAAAAGTCAATGTTTTGACCTTCTGCTAGTTCAACAATGGCTTTTTTATAAGCACCAATTTTACCTTCTACTACCCCTTTTTTAGTATGCTTACTTTTTCTGATAATAGGATAGTTCATGGTTCTTACTTTTTCTACAGAAACTCCATAAGTTTGCTCCACAGCATTCTTAATTTCAATTTTATTAGAGTTCTGATTAACAACAAAAGTATAGCGGTTGTGTAACTCACTATGGCTTGTTGCTTTTTCCGTTATAATAGGTTTAACTAAAATACTCATCTTACGACCTATTTATTTAAATTTGATTCAATTCCTTCTAATGAACTCTCAACAATTAAAATTTTTCTAGCATTCATAACACTATAAGTATTTAATCCTGAGTTTGTTACAGCCTTTACACCTTCTAAATTTCGTGATGACAAATATACATTATTATTTGAATCACCCAACACGAATAGGGACTTTTTATTTTCTATCCCAAAAGCTTTTAGAATGTTAACAAAACTCTTAGTTTTAGGTGTTTCAAAATCGAAATCTTCTACCACTAAAATGTTATCTTGTTTTGCTTGTAAACTTAAAGCTGATTTACGTGCCAATTTTTTAAGGTTTTTGTTTAATTTGAAAGAATAATCTTTTGGTCTTGGACCGAAAACTCTTCCTCCTCCTCTAAATACCGGAGATTTTATACTACCGGCACGAGCTGTACCTGTCCCTTTTTGTTTTTTGATTTTACGGGTGCTCCCAGCAATTTCTGCTCTTTCTTTAGATTTGTGGGTACCTTGTCTTCTGTTAGCCAAATGCTGTTTTACATCTAAATAAACAGCGTGTTTATTTGGCTCAATTGCGAATACATCGTCAGACAATTCAATTTGTCTTCCTGTTTCTTTTCCTGTAATGTCGTAAACTGCTACTTTCATTATTTCTGTAAAATTATGTAAGAATTTTTATGACCAGGAACGCATCCCTTAACTACAAGTAAGTTCTTT
This sequence comes from Flavobacteriaceae bacterium, assembly GCA_030683815.1. GTDB lineage: Bacteria > Bacteroidota > Bacteroidia > Flavobacteriales > Flavobacteriaceae > JAGXRT01. The sequence continues at coordinate 111,489 of JAUXPJ010000008.1, read as the reverse complement.
TCTGGAACTACCTTTAAAACTCTTAGATTTTGTACTGTTACTCTATCTCCACCCATTCTTCCTGCCATACGCATTCCTTTGAATACTCTTGACGGATAAGATGAAGCACCCACAGAACCTGGAGCTCTTAATCTGTTATGTTGACCATGCGTTGCTTGTCCAACTCCGGCAAAACCGTGTCTTTTAACAACTCCTTGAAAACCTTTTCCTTTTGAAGTTCCGATGACATCTACGAATTCACCTTCTTCAAATAAATCAACTAAAATGGTATCTCCAAGATTGTACTCTTTTTCAAACCATTTAAATTCAACAAGTTTCTTTTTTCCAGTAGTGCCAGCTTTTTTAAAGTGACCTTGCAACGCTTTTGTAGTGCGAGCTTCTACTTTGTCATCGAAACCAAGTTGTAACGCTTTATACCCGTCTACCTCTTCGGTTCTGACTTGGGTAACCACACAAGGACCAGCTTCTATAACGGTACATGGAATATTTTTCCCATTCTCGTCAAAAATACTGGTCATGCCGATTTTTCTTCCTATTAACCCAGACATTCTATAATTTATTAATTATTAATACTCTTTATTTTACTTTGATAAAAACCCTTATAAAAAGGGTTGTTATCACACTTTAATTTCTACTTCAACTCCGCTTGGAAGTTCTAACTTCATTAAGGCATCAATAGTCTTTGATGATGAACTATAAATATCTAACAAACGTTTGTAAGAACTCAATTGGAATTGCTCTCTCGATTTTTTATTTACGTGTGGAGAACGCAATACAGTAAAGATTTTTTTGTGTGTTGGAAGTGGAATGGGTCCATTTACAATAGCACCAGTACTTTTTACTGTTTTAACGATCTTCTCGGCAGACTTGTCTACCAACATATGATCGTATGATTTTAGTTTTATTCTGATTTTTTGACTCATCTTATTCTTATTAAGAGATTAACCTTTAGCTTTTGTAATTACCGCTTCAGCAATATTACCTGGTGCTTCTGCATAGTGTAAAAATTCCATAGATGATGTAGCTCTACCAGAAGATAATGTTCTTAAAGTAGTTACATACCCGAACATTTCAGCAAGAGGTACTTGTGCTTTAATTACTTTAGCTCCAGCTCTGTCATCCATATCTGTAACCTGACCTCTACGTCTGTTTAAGTCACCTACAACATCTCCCATATTTACTTCAGGAGTTACCACTTCCAATTTCATGATGGGCTCTAATAAAACAGCACCAGCTCCTTTAGAAGCAGATTTATATCCAATTTTAGCAGCTAATTCAAATGAAAGTGCATCAGAATCTACTGGGTGGAACGAACCGTCTTTCAACGTTACTTTCATACTATCCATAGTAAATCCGGCTAATGGACCATTTTGCATAGCCATTTTGAATCCTTTCTCTACTGCTGGAATATACTCTCTTGGAACGTTTCCTCCTTTAACTTCATCAACGAATTGTAAGCCAACAACACCTGCATCTGCCGGTCCGATTTCAAATACAATATCACCAAATTTACCACGACCACCAGATTGCTTTTTGTAAACTTCTCTTTGGGTAGTAAACTTTGTTAAAGCTTCTTTGTATTCTACTTGTGGCTGACCTTCGTTCACCTCAACTTTGAATTCACGTTTTAAACGATCAACAATAATCTCTAAGTGTAATTCACCCATTCCTGAGATAATTGTCTGACCCGATGCTTGATCTGTTTTTACTTGGAACGTTGGATCTTCTTCTGCTAACTTAGCTAAGGCCATACCCATTTTATCAACATCTGCCTTTGTTTTTGGCTCAACAGCAATACCGATTACCGGTACTGGAAATGACATTGATTCTAATACAATTGGGTGTTTTTCATCACACAAAGTATCACCTGTTTTGATGTCTTTAAATCCAACTGCTGCTCCAATATCTCCTGCTTCGATTCTATCGATTGGGTTTTGTTTGTTAGCGTGCATTTGGTAAATACGTGAGATACGTTCTTTTTTCTCAGAACGGGTATTGTACACATAAGAGCCCGCATCTAAGGCGCCTGAATAAACTCTGAAAAACGCTAAACGACCTACATAAGGATCGGTAGCAATTTTAAATGCCAAAGATGAAAATGGTTCGGTTACGCTTGGTTGTCTGCTTGTTGGTTGCTCAGTTTCAGGATTGATACCTTCAATTGCCTCAACATCCATTGGTGATGGCAAATAACGCATCACAGCATCCAACATGGTTTGTACTCCTTTGTTTTTGAAAGAAGAACCGCAAAGCATTGGAATGATACTCATATCAATAGTTGCTGCTCTTAAGGCAGCGATAATCTCATCTTCACTGATAGAATCTTCATCTTCGAAGAATTTTTCTAACAGTTTTTCATCATATTCAGCAACTGCTTCTATTAATTTTAATCTGTATGTACTTACATCATCTAATAATTCTGCAGGAATTGGAATTTCTGTAAAAGTCATTCCCATATCCTCTTCATTCCAGATGATTGCTTTTTTGGAGATTAGATCAACTACGCCTTTAAAATCAATTTCATCACCAATCGGCACTTGAAGTGGCACTGGATTTCCTCCTAACATTTCTCTTACTTGGGTACAAACGTTGAAAAAATCTGATCCTTGACGGTCCATTTTATTAACGAAACCAATTCTAGGAACGCGATATTTATCAGCTTGTCTCCAAACAGTTTCAGATTGCGGCTCTACACCATCAACCGCACTGAATAAAGCTACCATACCATCTAATACGCGCAAAGAACGCTCTACCTCTACGGTAAAATCTACGTGCCCTGGGGTATCGATTATATTAACAGCGTAACTATCTCCTTTATATATCCACTGACAATGGGTAGCGGCAGAAGTGATGGTAATACCTCTTTCCTGCTCTTGCTCCATCCAGTCCATTGTTGCTGCACCATCGTGTACCTCACCAATTTTGTGGCTTACTCCGGTATAATAGAGAATCCGCTCTGTGGTGGTGGTTTTACCTGCATCAATATGTGCTGCAATTCCAATATTTCTTGTATATCTTAAATCTCTTGCCATTTCTTTGTATTAAAATCTAAAGTGGGAGAATGCTTTGTTAGCTTCTGCCATTTTATGGGTATCCATTCTTTTTTTCACTGCTGCACCTTCTTCTTTGGCTGCAGATAGAATTTCTCCCGCTAATTTGTTAGGCATCGATTTTTCGTTACGTCTTCTGGCATACAAAATCAACCATTTCATCGCTACAGATATTTTGCGATCTGGTCTAATTTGCATAGGGATTTGGAAGGTGGCACCTCCTACACGACGACTGCGCACTTCTACTTGTGGCATTACGTTAGATAGGGCATCTTTCCAAATTTCTAAGGACGTTTTTTCTTCATTTTGTTTGCGTTGTTCTACAATCTCTAAAGCATCGTAAAACACTTTGAAAGCTACAGACTTTTTACCATCCCACATTAACATGTTTACAAAACGTGTTACTAACTGGTCGTTAAATTTTGGATCCGGTAAAAGAATTCTTTTTTTGGCCGCTCTTTTTCTCATGTCTTTACATTAAAAGTTTTAAAATTACTTTTTAGGGCGTTTAGTACCATATTTAGATCTTCGTTGATTTCTACCGTTAACTCCGGCAGTATCTAACGCACCACGTACAATGTGGTATCTAACACCTGGTAAATCTTTTACCCTTCCGCCTCTTACTAATACTATCGAGTGCTCTTGCAGATTGTGCCCTTCACCAGGAATGTAAGCATTTACCTCATTGCCATTTGTTAAACGAACACGCGCTACTTTACGCATAGCTGAGTTCGGTTTTTTTGGCGTTGTTGTGTAAACACGTGTACATACCCCTCTTCGTTGTGGGCAAGAATCTAAAGCAGCCGATTTACTCTTCTTAGTTAATTTGGCTCTTCCTGTTCTTACTAATTGTTGAATAGTTGGCATACTAATTTGTTGTTAATTACTTGTTTTTCTTTTAACTCTCGTATTTTTAAAGAGTTTGCAAAGTTAGAAATATTTTCTCTTTAAACAAACTCCTAATAATTAAATTTTTAAAAGTTTTGAAATAGGGTAGATTTTGTATCTTTCATTCTTGAAAATGTGTTAAAAATAACCTATTGAAAGCCCTTTTTACACCATATATATATACACTGTTTTTTGGATTGATTTTTATATCTATCCATGCTCAAAATTGGCAGTTAAAAATTACGCCAACGGATTCTATTTCTGTGGAAAAATTTAAATCTGTTACCTATCAACCTATTTTGAGCAGTGAAAAAGAAATTCAGGCTGAAATTGAAAAGATTTTAACTCAATTAGAACAAAAAGGTATTTTTAATCCAAAACTGGAATTGATCGAAACTTCGAATCAAATGTATCATTACAGCTTAAGTATTGAAAAAGTATTGGAGAAAATAACACTTTATTTTGATGAGAATCTGCTGATTCCTTGGTTGAATTCTTTGGATGATAAGCATTCCATCACCATTCCGATTGAACAAACAGCAAGTTTTTTGAAAACGACTATCGCCCATTTTGAAGAAAACGGATATTCTTTTGTGGAAATAAAAATCATCAACCAAAAAATAGAGAACAATCAACTGTCTGCTTTTGTTCAAATCAACTATACCAAAAAAAGGACTATTGATAAAATTATCATTGAAGGTTATTCAGAATTTCCGCTTTCATTTTTGAAGCATAGTACCCCTTTAAAAATAGGAACTGCTTTTAATCAGCAAAAAATCAGTAAAGCATCTAAAGCAATTCAAAGACTTTCTTTTGTTAATCAATTAAAAGAATCAGCCGTTTTATTTACCAACGATTCTACTATTGTTTACCTCTATTTAAATAAGAAAAAAGCGCATCAATTTGATGGTTTAATCGGATTTAACAATACCGAAGACAACTCAAAATTAAAGCTTCACGGATATGTTGATGTACAACTCAACAATCTTTTTAACAAAGGGGAACAGCTTTCAATGCACTGGCAAAATACGTCACAAAAACAAACCTCTTTTCAACTGAACACCTCCATACCCTATATTTTTAATTTACCTTTTACCATAGAAGGAAGTTTTGACTTACACAAGCAAGATTCTACTTTTTTAACTACCTCATTCAATGCCGGATTACTTTATAGAATTAATCAGCATACTATAAAAACATCCATAGAAACCTATACTTCTGATTTACTCACCACCTCCAATGATGTGCTCATTAGTGATTATAAAAAAACATATTACGGTCTCAGCTATTCTTATCGATTAGAAAAAGAACAATTTTTCCCAACTCAATTTGAAAGTTCTTTTGGCGCTTATACCGGAAATCGAAAAACCACCCTTGAAAATTCAACACAACAAAAAGTAGTATTTTTAATCAATTACACATGGGAAATTAATCCGCGAAATTATCTCTTTTTACAAAATCAATCTGCAAAACTGATTGGAAAATATTTTTTAACGAATGAGTTAATATTGATTGGAGGCACCAATACGATAAGAGGATTTAATGAAAATCAGTTATTCAGTTCGGCTTACAGTATTTTTAATCTGGAATATCGATTGGTAACTTCTGCTGATTCCTATTTTTATTCGATAACTGATTTTGGCAAATCCAAAAACAAAATTGATGAAATAAACTTGGATATGCTCGGAATTGGGCTGGGCTATGTATTTAAAGTAAATTCAGGTTTTTTAAACATCAGTTACAGTATCGGCAAGTTTTCAAACGCTTCTTTTGATTTTAATCAATCTAAAGTGCATTTAAAATGGGTGCAAAATTTTTAAAATATATCAATTATATTACCTGTTTTATTATCACAATCCTATTTTTTTTCTTAATTTACTTTTATTTTAAACTTCTGCTTAATTTTTATTCAATTTAAGTTGCTTTATTAACATAATTTTAGGACTTTTGAACTAATTAATTCAAATAATTATACAATGAAAACAAAGTTTAATGGTATTTTGGTGCTTTTATTAGCACTATTCGTGCAAATATCCTTTGCACAAGAAAAGACTATTACGGGTACTGTTTCTGATGAGTCTGGTCCTCTACCGGGTGTTAGTGTTCTTATTATAGGAACCAACACAGGTACAGTTACTGATTTTGACGGGAAGTACACCTTGAAAGCAAAAACTGGTGCTGTATTGCAGTTTAGTTATGTGGGTGTGGATACCCAAACCAAAACTGTAGGTGCTGGTAATGTGATTAACGTAACAATGTCTGGATCTCAAGTCTTAGAAGAAGTAGTAGTTACTGCTTTAGGTATTTCTAGAGAGAAAAAATCACTTGGCTATGCCTCTCAATCTGTTGGTGGAGATGACGTTTCTACCGTTAAATCTGACAACTTAGCAAATGCCTTATCAGGTAAAGTAGCTGGTGTACAGATTAAGCGAAACACCAACATGGGTGGATCAACCAACGTAGTAATTCGTGGTAACACTTCCTTAACCGGAGATAACCAAGCGTTATTTGTGGTAGATGGAGTTCCTATGAGTAACGCCAACTTAAATACTGCTTCTCAAAAACAGGCAAGGCCGGGTTTTGATTATGGAAACTTTGCGTCCGACATCAATTCGGATGATATTGAATCGATTAACGTATTAAAAGGTGCCGCTGCAACTGCACTTTACGGTTCAAGAGCTGCTAATGGTGCTATTATTATCACGACTAAAAAAGGAACTAAAAATAACAAAGTGGACATTACTGTTAACTCTGGTATAACCATTGGTTCACTTGACAAATCTACTTTTGTAAAATATCAAAAAGATTACGGTTCTGGTTATGGAGCTTATTATGGTAGCACAGGTTATTTTGATGAAGGAGATGTTGACGGTGATGGAATTGATGATTTAATTGTTCCACTTACGGAAGATGCTTCTTTTGGAGGAAAATTTGATCCTAGTTTAATGGTGTACCATTGGAATGCTTTAGATCCTGATTCTCCTTACTATTTACAAAAACGCCCCTGGGTGGCCGCAGAAAATATGCCAGACACCTTTTTTGAAACTCCTGTTACTTATAACAACAATATCTCCATGGCAGGAAGTACAGACACTGGAAACTATCGTTTTGCATACACCAATTTCTTACAAAATGGATTAATGCCTAATAGTAATTTAAGAAGAAATACGTTCTCTTTAAACGCTATGTCTAAATTAAACGACAAATTAACTGTTTCTGCCAGTGCCAACTATGTAAAATCTGACGCTAAAGGTCGCAACGAAACTGGTTATAACGACAATATCATTACTTCATTCAGACAATGGTGGCAAACCAACGTAGATATAAAAGAATTAAAAGACATCTACTTTAAAACCAGAAGAAACGTAACTTGGAATCCATCATGGTTTGATGACCCAGCTCCAATATATTGGGATAACCCTTATTGGACGCGTTATGAAAATTTCCAAACAGATAGTAGAAATCGTTTCTTTGGCAATATGGCATTGAACTACAAAATTAATGATTGGTTATCTATTGATGGAAAAGCTTCCGTTGATACCTATTCTTATATTCAAGAAGAACGAATCAACAACCATAGTAATCCTACTGCAAAATACACACGTTATAATGTTGATTTTGCAGAGTTAAACTATGATTTGATGCTAAACTTCAACAAAGATTTAACCGAAAAAATTAACTTAAACGGAGTTGTCGGTACTAATGTTAGAAGAACCGGTTCTAAATCGATCTACGCTACTACTAACGGAGGTTTAATAGTAGATCGTTTATTTTCTATTTCTAACTCTATTAGTGCTCCATCTGCTCCAATTGAAGGAGCTTCAAAAGTGGGAGTTGATGGTATTTATGGAATGTTGTCTATTGGATACAATAAAACGTTCTATTTAGATGTTACCGGAAGAAATGACCATTCTTCTACATTACCTGCAGACAATAGTAATTATTTCTATCCTTCTGTAGCAACGAGCATTATTTTCTCAGAATTAGTAGAAGCTGATTGGTTATCCTTTGGTAAAGCACGTGTTAATTACGCTGAAGTAGGAAACAGTGCCGGCTTTGGTCAATTAACAGATGTTTTATATAAACCAGACCCATTTGGAGCAAATCAAATTTACTCAGTAAACAGCACTAAGTTAAATCCTGATTTAAAACCAGAATCTACTAAAAGTATTGAAGCTGGTTTAGAAATGTTTTTCTTAAACAAACGTTTAGGATTTGACTTTTCTTGGTATAAAACAAATACTATAGATCAAATTATGCCTGTTTCTATTTCTACTGCAACAGGTTACTCATCTAAATATGTAAATGCCGGTGAAATTGAAAATAAAGGGGTTGAACTTTCATTCTTTGCAACTCCATTTAAAAATGATAATTTCAAATGGGATGTTAACCTAAACTGGGCTCAAAATAAGAACAAAGTAATTTCTTTATATGAAAAAGTGAAAAACTTACCATTAGGATCTTTCCAAGGCGGTATTACTATTAACGCAACTGTTGGTCAACCTTATGGAACTATCCAAGGTACTACTTTTGTTTACCATGAAAATGGTCAGCCAATTGTTATTCCTGGTGGATCAAGAGGTGCTGTTTACCAAAAATCAACTACTACCAACAATGTTATTGGTAATATGAATCCGGATTGGAATGGCGGTATCAACAATAAATTCAGTTACAAAAACTTTAATTTAAGTTTCTTAATTGATGTACAAAAAGGTGGAGATATTTTCTCTTTGGATACTTGGTATGGTTATGCTACGGGTTTATATGCAGAAACTGCCGGCTTAAACTTCAATGGTGTTGAAAAACGTGCTGCTTTAGCAGATGGTGGAGGAATTATCTTATCTGGCGTAAGAGCCGATGGTACTCCAAATACATTGGTATCTAATTTTAATTTCTACGGACATGCATTAGGATACAGTAGAGCCGTAAGTAAACAACATATTTACGATGCTTCTTATGTGAAATTAAGAGAAGTTGCATTTTCTTACACAGTTCCTTCAAAAGTATTGGAAAATAGTTTTGTTAGCGCAGTACAGTTAAGCGTTATTGGTTCTAATCTTTGGATTATTGACAAAAACATTCCTCACGCTGATCCAGAAGCAGGTTTAAGCTCAGGAAATTTACAAGGATACCAAAGTGGTGTGATGCCTGCAACTCGTGACTTAGGTTTCAACGTAAAAATTCAATTTTAATAATAGTACATTATGAAAAAAATATCAATTTTATTATTAACTCTTTTCTTGGTATTCTCTTGTTCTGACAACTTAGAGGATCTAAATAAAGATACGAAGAACGCCACCGTGGCTGCCGGAGAAACATTTTTCACTGGTGCACAAAAGAACATGGTAGATTATATGGCGAGCATCAACGTTAATAGAAACGTTTGGAGACAATTTGCGCAACAGGTTACGGCTACAACCTATCCTGAAGAAGCTAACTATAACATTGCTGACAGAAAAATCCCGGATAACCTTTGGGCAGCTATGTACAGAGATGTTTTAAAAGATTTGGATGAAAGTGCTAAAGTTTTAAGTGCAACTCCAACAGTTGGAACTGCAGGAGCTACTCAACTTAAAAATCAATTGGCTATCATCGAAGTAATGAATGTTTATGCTTATGCTACTTTAGTAGAAACTTTTGGAAATATTCCTTATACTGAAGCATTAGACTTCACTAATGTACTTCCAAAATACGACGATGGTAAAACTGTTTATGTTGCTTTAATCGCTCGTTTATCAGCTGCTATCACTAAAATGGATGCTGCCGGTTCAAGCTTTGGAGCTGCTGATATTATGTATGGCGGAAATGTTGCTAAATGGAAAAAATTCGCTAACTCATTTAAATTGAGAATGGGGCTTATCATTTATGATGCTGACGCTACTTTAGGAGCTGCTACTGTACAATCTGCAGTTACATCCGGAGTATTTACTTCTAATGCTGACAATGCTTTGTTCCAATATTTAAATGCTACACCTAACACCAACCCAATGTGGGTAGATTTGGTTCAAAGTGGACGTTTAGATTTCGTTGCAGCAGCACCATTGGTAGATGCAATGAATGGACTTAATGATCCTAGAGTTAATGTTTATTATAGAGACCCTGTTGGTGGAGTAATCAAAGGAGCTCCTTATGGTGCTAATAATTCTTATGCTTTATTTTCTCACATAGGAAGTATGTTCTATGTATCTACATTACCACACGTTGTATTAGATTATGCTAATGTCAAATTTATGTTGGCAGAGGCAGCTGAGCGTTCTTTAGTTGGAACTCCAGCCAATGCTGAAGCACATTACAATGCGGCAATTGCTGCTTCTTTTGATTATTATGGTGTTTCTGGATCCGGTGTTTATTTATTACAACCTAGCGTTGCTTATACAACTGCACCAGGTACTTGGAAACAAAAAATTGGTACTCAAAAATGGATTGCTTTATACAACCAAGGATTTAATGCATGGACAGAATTCAGAAGATTAGATTATCCGGCTTTAGTTGCCCCTCCTACGGGTGCCGTTAACGTTGTTCCACGTAGATTTACATATCCAATTGGAGAACACACTTTAAATGGTGCTAATTATACTTCAGCAGCTTCTGCTGTTGGTGGTGACTTATTAACCACTAAATTATTCTGGGATAAATTCTAATTAGAATCAACCCTTTATATTTTTGAAAGACCCTGCGATTGCAGGGTCTTTTTTTATTACAAAAAGTTTAAAACTATTACTATTATTTGCTTTATTATTGATTATTAAATGTATTTACTGCATTACTTATCTTCTTTTAACATTATTTTCACATATCATTAGGTTTATTAACTTTTTTTTAAGATTTTTGAACTAATTAATTCAAATAATTATACAATGAAAACAAAGTTTAATGGTATTCTGGCGCTATTATTAGTGCTTTTTGTGCAGATATCCTTTGCGCAAGAAAAAACGATTACGGGTACTGTTTCAGATGAAACCGGTCCGTTACCGGGAGTTAGTGTTGTCATTTCAGGCACATCTACCGGAGCGGTAACTGATTTTGATGGAAAGTACACCATTAAGGCACGGCAAGGAGCCGTACTGCAATTTAGTTTTGTGGGTATGGAAACTCAAACCAAAACGGTTGGAGCTGCAAACGTACTCAACCTAACTATGTCTGGTACAAACGTACTTGAAGAAGTGGTTGTTACTGCTTTCGGTATTAAGAAAGAAAAAAAAGCATTGGGTTATGCTGTTACTACAATTGGTTCTGAAACTGTTGGCAGCAAACCGGAACAAGATGTTGCTCGCGCTTTAGTTGGTAAAGCTCCTGGGGTAGATATCACTCAAACCAGTGGTATTTCTGGGTCAGGAACTAATATTATTATCCGTGGTTATACCTCTATTACAGGTAGCAACCAACCTTTATTTGTGGTTGATGGTATTCCTTTTAATACTGATACCAACAATGATAGAGGGTTTACAGGTGGTTCTACTACCTCTAGCCGTTTCTTAGACATTGACCCATCCAGTATTAAAGAAATTAGTATCTTAAAAGGTTTAAGTGCTACGGTTCTTTATGGTGATAGAGGTAGAAATGGTGTTGTATTAGTAACTACTAAGAGTGGTGATAGTGGAAATATTAATAAAAAAATGGAGATTTCATTTAACCAGTCATTGTTCTTTAACGAAGTTCACTTACCAGAGTATCAAAATTCTTACGGTAATGGTTTCCAAAACTCATTCTCTGCTGCATTCAGCAACTGGGGTCCCCATTTTGACACTAGAGGCGGTACTTCAGGTGTTGGGGCAGACGGGACTGTGCCTCATCCTTTAAGTGGCTCTATTAACAATGCCGCTTTCCCTGAGTATATTGGAGTTAGAGTTCCTTACCGAGCCTACTCAGGTATTGAAGATTTTTTCAGAACTGGAACTGTTAGAAATACCTCTATTGGAATTGCAGGTCGTGGCGATAAAGTTTCTTATAACTTTAACTACGGTAATACGGATGATGAAGGGTTTACTCCCGGAAACAAGTACAACCGTGATGCTTTCAGCTTAGGTGGATACGCAGAATTAGCTAATAATTTCTCCTTGAACTCCACATTTAACTATACAGGAGTTCGTAAGGTTGGGCCACCTGCTGCAGCAGGTTATGGTAGTAACCCAGGTGCTGGTAATGCTTCTTTATTTGCTAACTTACTCTACACACCAAGAAATTTAGACTTAATGAATTTACCGTTTCAAAATCCGGTAACAGGTGCAAACGTATATTATAGAGGTGGTGGTGATATGCAAAATCCACGTTGGACTGTGGCTAACGCAAGTGATAATGAAATAGTTAATCGTTTCTTTACCAATTCAACCTTGAACTACAAGATAAACGATTGGATGAATTTAAACTATGCGGTAGGATTTGATACGTATACTCAAAAACAAAGTTATGAAATAAACCGTGGAGGACCTCAAGTTCCAGACGGATTACTTTCAACTTCATTCCGTATTAACACAACTTGGGATCATACTTTAAGTTTGAATTTTAACAAAGACTTATCTGATATCTTCAATTTAGAAGGAGTAATTGGATTTAACGCAAACCGTGAAACTAGAGATTTTTCATCTGCTACAAGTACTAATCAGTTTATTTTCGGTTTAATGACACACCAAAACTTTATTAATCATGTTGCCTCCAGTAGCAAATACGAAATCAATAAACTTGGTGCATACGGATCTTTGACTTTAGCTTACCATAACTATATGTTCTTAAACTTACAAGGTAGAAATGACTGGGCATCAAGTTTGGAGAAAGCTAATAACTCTATATTTTATCCTTCTGCCAGTTTATCAGTTATCGCAACAGATTTGATAGAAGGTTTAAAATCTGATAAAATTAATTATATGAAATTCCGTGTAGGTTATGGTACTTCAGCTGGTTTCCCTGACTCTTATGAAACAAGAGTTGGTTTAGGAACTGGTACCAACGCTTTCCTTAACCCGCGAAACGGCAATGTTATTAATACAAACTTTGTATCTAATCAGGTAGGTAATTTAGATTTAAAACCTGAGTTAATTGAAGAGGTAGAAATTGGATTTGAAGGTAAATTCTTCAGGAATAGAGTTTCCATAGACCTATCCTTATATGATAAACAATCTTCTGACTTAATCATTGGTAGAGAGTTAGATCCATCAACAGGATTTACCAATACCACTGTAAATGCCGCATCAATTTCCAGTAGAGGTATTGAAATAGGATTAAATTTAGTGCCAGTTAAAATTGGCGATTTTACATGGAACTTAAATGGTAACTTCAGTATGAATGAAAATATAGTTGATGCCTTATCTGATGGTATTGAACAATTGCCTTTTGCTGGATTTACAAACTTAGGTAACTTTGCAATACCTGGTCAGCCTTATGGCATTATGTTAGGTTCAGTTATTGCTCGTGATGATAACGGCAATAAAATAGTTGCTTCCACAGGTTCTTATTTAGCTGCCACTGAAATTGATGTGATAGGCGATCCAAATCCTGATTATAAATTAACAGGGATTACTTCCTTTAATTATAAAGGATTTTCTCTTGGAGCTCAAGTAGATTATATCCATGGAGGTGATATGTATTCTACAACGACATCGTCTACTATTTCAAGAGGTTTATCTAAAGATACAGACTTTGATCGTAATCAAACAATCATATTGGAAGGTGTATTACAAAATGGACAACCTAACAACATTCAAATTAATGCCACTCAGTTTGGTTTTGAAATGAACGGGTTCTTTATCGATGAAGAAGCTGTACATGATGCAACTACAATTCGTTTGAGAGAAGTATTTCTTTCATATGAAGTTCCAAAGAAATTTATTGAAAAAACTCCTTTTGGATCATTATCAGTTTCATTCGTGGGTCAAAACTTATGGTATAAAGCTGTTAATTTCCCTAAATACGTAAACTTTGATCCTGAAATGTCAAGTTTAGGAGTTGGTAACGGTAGAGGTTTTGATTATCTTACTGGTCCAACAGCTAAGAAGTATGGATTCAATTTGAAATTAACGTTCTAATAATTAAAACTACGTAAGATGAAAATATTTAGAAATTTATTATTAATTACAGCCCTAGTTTTTGCTTCGGCCTGTAATACCACAGAATTAGAGATTCTGGAAAATCCAAACAGCGTTTCGCCTGATTTGGTAGACACAGACTTTCTATTTAACAGCATACAATTGGGATTTGCCAACTTTGTATTTCGCGCCAATGATTTTGGTATGCAAGTAACTAGAATGACCCATATGTATGGACCTACCTATGACAACGCTTTCCAGCCATCTACTATGGATGCAGTTTGGAGTACTGCGTATGCAACGGTATTGGCAGACATTGAAGCCTTATTACCGGCTGCTACTGCTAAACAACAATTTGTACACACAGGTGCTGCTAAATTATTAAAAGCATACACTTATGTTACTTTAGTTGATATGTTTGGAAAAGTTCCTTATACAGAAGCTGTTCAAGGTGCTACCAATTTTAATCCTAAAGCAGATGACGGTAAATTTATTTACCAAGAAATGTTCAAATTAATTGATGAAGCTATAGTAGATTTAAACAAAATGGCTTTAGGAACCCCTAAAAATGACTTGTTCTACAATGGAGTCAAGGCTAACTGGATTGCGATGGCAAATACATTGAAAATAAAAATGTATAATACTGTACGTGCTGATGCTTCATTTAATTCAACTGCCGCTATAAATGCTATTGTAGCTTCTGGTAATTATATTGATACACAAGCAAAAGACTTTGTATTTAAATATGGTGCCAATAGAAGCAATCCTAATACACGCCACCCATTCTATACTCAACATTATGAAACTGAGAATGGTGATTATATGTCTAACTCTTTTTTGTGGACATTGGTTGCTGAAAAAGGAACTGTAGACCCTAGAGCTAAGTTCTATTTCTACCGTCAAGATACTGATGCTACTAATGAGGATTCATTTACTTTAGATTGTGTTGCATTTAGCTATCCTGCGCATTATACCAGCAAGAAAAGTATTTACAACACTTCTATAGGCATTCCTTATTGTACTTTAGATTACCCTTATCCTGGGAAACCTTATACCAATGCCATGGGTTACTGGGGTAGAGACCATGGTGATAATTCAGGTATTCCACCAGATGGAACTAAGAGAACAGTGTACGGTTTATACCCAGGTGGAGGGAAATATGACGCCGGGGCTGGTGGATCTACTAAAACAAGTGGTTCACAAGGAGCTAAAGGTGCTGGTTATACGCCAATCTTATTATCTACCTATACTCACTTTATGTTAGCAGAGAATGCTCTTGCTTCAAACCCTGCTTTGGCAAAAACAAGTATGCAAACTGCTATTCGTCGTTCGTTTGAGACAGTTAATACTTTTGTACCGCTTGATGCTAGTGCAGTAGCTATTTCAGCAACACAAATTACAGATTATGTAAACTTTGTATCAGCTGCATGGGATGCTGCTTCCAACAAAAATCAAATTTTACAAAAAGAGTATTACATTGCTCTTTGGGGTAATGGAATGGAAGCTTATAATAACTATAGAAGAACTGGTTTCCCTGCTAACTTACAACCAACGAGAGAACCTGTGTCAGGTGTGTTCTATAGAACATTCTTATATCCGAATGACTACGTGGTGCTTAATACTAATGCTACACAAAAAACAAATACAGTTCAAGTGTTCTGGGATACTAATCCAGCTGGATTTATTAATTAGTAAAATTATATAGAAATGAAAAATATAAAATATATATTCAGTTTACTCTTTGTACTAGCAGTATTTACTGCTTGTACAGATGAGGATAAAGTAGCTCCGCTATTTTCTGAATTACCTAATGGTGCTTATTTAACTACAACGATAGTTTCTGGAACTATTAACTTTAATGATTTGGCAAATGCTAAATTTGAAGCTAAATTAGTTCCAACCTACAATGCTGACAAAGTAAGTATTTCACAGGTTGATGTTTACGTGGGTTATAAAGATAACACACCAGCTAACGGAACAACAACCGTTGCCGAGAAACTGTTAAAAACTATAGCTGGTACTCAGTTTACTTTAGGCTCAACTACCACACTGGTAGTTACTGCTACAGAAGCTATGGCGGCTTTAGGAATAACAGCAGCTCAAATGGATGGTAGTGACGCAGTAATTGTACGTTTAGTTTTGAAACTGTCAGATGGACAAGAGTTCACAAATAGCAATACTTCAGCTAATGTACAATCTGGAGTGTACAATTCTCCGTTTAGATGGACAGTTTCTTTAGTATGCCCATCAGATTTAGTTTCTAAATTTGATATTTTCCAAACTAATTTTACTTTCAGAGGCACTCCTTATGGAGGTTCAGTTTCCTTAACTGGAGGTGAATTTAAAAGAGTTGATGGTGTAACGTACAGTATTCTTCCAGGTGCCGACTTTGGTTGGTGGGATTGGGGTTATGGTTCAACCGGAGATTATGCTAAGGGCATTACTTTAAAAGAAGCTTGCGGTAAATTAGCCTATGCTGGTTCTGATCAATACGGAGATACCTACAAATTATGGAACGTAGTGGTTACCGGGAATAAATTAACTTATAAATGGGATAATACCTGGGGAGAAGGTGGTACAGTTACACTTACACGTACCGATGGCAAACTTTGGCCAGCTAACTTGAAATAAGATAATTTAAATACTAATTATTTACTCAATTATAGAAAACCCCGAAATTTCGGGGTTTTCTTTTTTCTCTTAATTTTTAATGGTTACTTATTTTTACTATATGTGGAACAAACAATTTAGTTTCTCCTTGCCTACTTCTTCTTTTCTTCTTTTCCTTAAATCGAACTCAGGTTAATAGCATCTTCTGTATAAATTTACCTATTGATATGGTAGTTTGACTGAAATCATAAAGTTTAATTTATTTACCTGACCGACACAAAAACTTTGTTAGTACCCCCAAAATAGCAAACTTTTACAATTCATAAAACATCAAAAATCTGAAATAAAAAAAGCGTTCCGAAGAACGCTTTTCATAAAAATTAATACCCAGGATTCTGTTGGGCTGCCAAAGTAGGATTGGCATTTGTTTCCAAAGAAGGAATTGGCCATAAAAATCTAAAGTCTGAATAAGGAATCGCAGCCTCTCCATAAGGCCCTGTATAAGGAGTCCCTAAATTGAATGCAGTTGCCGGAGGATGCCCAGTTGCTAATTTTGCAGGGATTCCAGAAATACCTCCAATAGTCTCATGTTGTAACCGGTGGATATCTGGCCAACGACGACCTTCCATCAAGAACTCAATTCTACGCTCTTTAAGAATAGCATTCACCATTTTAGTTTGCGTATCTAAAGTAAGGGCTGTATGAGCTTGTGTAGCAGGAATTGCCAACGCTCTATTTCTCACTAAATTTAATCGCGTTAAAGCATTGGTTAAATCTGGTGTAGCTTTACGTGCATAGGCTTCTGCCATATTCAACACTACTTCTGCATAACGAATTACCGGTGCGCCATCTGTATAAGTTGAACCATCTTTGTATTTATTGGTAAACTTTTTATTTCCATTTGAAAATACCATAGCATCATTAGCTATTATTACCGGCGCAGTTGTTGTCTGATTTTCAAATCTTCTTTTATCATCAACTAACCATTCTGAATCTCTCCAAATAATAGGACTAATACATACTAACAATCGCGTTTTATATTGAGATGCTAAAGCGGCATTCACACCAGGATTGTTGGTTGCAGATTGTTCAATTGAAAAAACTGATTCGGTATTACTGTAACTCAATAAAAACGGACCATTAGGAGAAGATGTTAATGTATATTTTCCATTTAATTTAGTTCCTTCAGTAATTACTTTATCCCAATTACCCATATGCAAGTATGCACGTGTTTTCATGGCTATTGCTGCTTCTTTAGTAGCTCTAGTGATTTTTGAATTTCCTGATCTAGAATCTTTAGTGATCATTTTAGTTTCTGCAAGATCTAAATCTGCTATTATTTTATCATAACATTCTTTAACAGTATTCCTTGCCTGTTTTGTTCCGATTTCAATATTTTCAAGTGTGGTATAAGGAACATCTCTATAAGGCACACCAAGGTGAGTCGCTCCAGAAGTAAATTTATAGGGTTTTGCAAAATGGAACAACAACTCCATATGAGCAATGGCTCTAAAGTATAATGCTTCTCCTATATAATCATCTCCCTTTGCTGCAGTGATAACACCGGCAGCCACCGCTTTTGTAACACCATCAATAACAATATTAGCTCTGTTAATTAAACGATAGGTATCTACCCAGTAATATACATTATTAGCAGTACCAGGATCATAAGTTGCTTGATAAGTTATTCTATAAAAAGCTTCTAGGTTTATAACATCTTCACCTCTATTATCACCTTGCTGTACAAAAGCAGCTCCAAAAGGATATCCTCTGCCGACACCGTTAAACAGTCCAATTTGAGCAGCTTGATACATCCCATTAACAGATAAATCTATTAAAGAAGGGGTTGAAAATGCCGAAGCTTCAGATACACTTGTATATGGTGCAACATCAATTATATCATCACTACATGAAGATAGTATGATTCCCATCATCAAAACTGGCAGTAAAGTCAATTTTGAATAATGTTTAAACAATTTAAATATATTTTTCATAATTATTATAGTTTATCAATTATAAGCTCAAGTTAATACCCATAGTAATAACCTTTTGACGAGGATTGCCATTCCAATCAACACCTAGAGATTCCATTTCAGGATCTAAACCTGAATAATCAGTAATCATAAATAGATTTTGTCCTTGAACAAATATTCTTAATTTATCGATTCCAGCTTTATTTAATAAAGACTTTGGCAAAGAATACCCTAAAGTAACATTATCTAATTTAATATAATCACCTTTCTCAACAAAACGAGATGAAGGAGAAGATGTTAAATTAATAAATGCATCTTTTGATTCGTCAAGTTTTGGTGTCCATCCATCACCGGGATTTGCAACACTTTGCCATCTACCTAAAATCTCAGTACCATTGTTAGTAAATCCTTGATTTAATAAATTTCTACGTGTTGTGTTATGAATATCATTTCCTCCACTAAAACGAACCATAAATCCAAAATCAAAGTCTTTATACGTCATTTTAGAGTTAAATGCTCCAAAGTAAGTAGGTAAAACATTTCCAATAAATGTTTTATCGGCATTAGTTAAAGAAGAAGCAGTAGCTATATTAGTAGGATCTGAAGGGTTAAATACTTTGTAATTACTTGTAGCAATGTTTCCTTGTACTAATGTACCATCGGCTTTATAGTAAACAGGATTACCGTTGGCTGGGTTTACTCCCCAATAACTAAAACCCCATAATTTGTACATTGATTCACCTTCTCTTAATATGTTATAATTATCGGCAGATATTATATCATTGCCTCCTACAAGTTGTTTAACTTCATTATCTACTAAAGATAAATTAGCATCAACAGTCCAATTAAAATTGTCAGAATTCATTAAAGTAGCTTCTGCTGTAAATTCATAACCATGATTTTTAATTCTTCCAATGTTCATAGCTACCTGATTATTTGGAATTCCCAAAGAAGGAGCTGTTGGAACTAGTAAAATTAATCCATCCTGATCATTCAAGAAATAATCAAATCCTAATTTAAATTTACCATTAAAGAAGGAAGCATCAAATCCAACGTCATACTTGGTACTGGTTTCCCATTTTAACTGGTCATTACCCATTTGTGAGAAAGCGATACCGTTATTATCAGCATATTTAAAATTACTAAATAATCCTAAATATGGAGTTTCTCCAATAGACACGTTACCTACTTCTGCATAAGATGCTCTTAATTTGAAGTCAGAAACAACATCTTGTAAAGATTCCATAAACGATTCTTTAGAGATGGTCCACCCTACAGAAGCTCCTGGGAAAAGACCCCATTTATTAGCTTCAGGTAAATCAGAAATACCATCATAACGAACAGATCCTTGTACGAAGTATTTTCCTTTGTAGTTGTAGTTTAAACGAGAAGCATATGAAACAAATCCTTTATCAGACAATGAACCGCCTGAGAGTTGAGTTGTAACAGAACCGGAAATTAAGTTCTCATTAAAAAAGTCATTAGATAATCCATTACCTCCGGCAAAAAAACTATTTACTTTTTGATTTTGATATTCATTAATTAATACTATTGCTAAATTATGACTGTCAGCAAATGTTTGATTAAAAGAAAGAATATTTTGCCAGTTCCAACGAGTAGCGTTTAAAAAGTTATTTCTAATAACTCCTCCTGAACCAGCACCATCACCATGTGTAGAATTATAATATAAAAATCCTTCCGTTAACCCTTTATCAACACTAGCTTGTGCTTTGTAACGCAATGACGGCAGAATGGTCACATCTGCAAATACATTAGCAAGAGTTCTGTTTACCTTAGAATTAATAACATTATGATCTAAAACATATACAATATTTGTAATATTTGATTCAGCTAAGGTTGTATTCTGCCATCTTCCAACAACTCTTGGATCAACTAAATCTATATTGTAACCGGTTGGGTGAGCAGGGTTATATATAGGTATGTTTGGATGTTGACGCATTGCATTGAATATGTTTCCAGACAATGAGTTTGCACCCGTATTTAATCCATTATAATCTGTTTGAGTAACAGCAATATTTGTCCCAATAGTTAACCAATCTTTCACTTTTTGATCTACGTTAGCTCTGATTGAGTAACGTGTCATATCATTAGGAATTGTTACACCCTCTTGTGTACTATAACCTAAAGAAAAATAATAGTTTGATTTTTCGCTTGAGCCCGACATTGATAAACTATGATCTTGTTGAAAAGCATTATCTCTTAACACTGCTTTTTGCCAATCAGTATTGTACTCATTACCAATAGCCCATGGAGCTTTACCAACATTCGTTCTTTTTTCATTTGAAATAGTAAGAAAATCGGGGGTTTCTAATAAATCTAAGAACTCAACTGGAGAAGCGATACCTACATAGTTGTTATAGTTAACTGTAAATCTACTGCCTTTACCTTTTTTAGTAGTAATCAGTACAACTCCATTAGCTGCTCTAGAACCGTAAATTGCTGTAGCAGAACCATCTTTTAGGATTTCCATAGACTCAATGTCTGCAGGATTGATATCACCTAAACCGTTTGCAGAAGCATATCCCCCCATACTTCCGGTAAAAATTGGGACACCGTCTACCACAATCAATGGGTATGTTCCGGAAGAAATAGAACCTATTCCCCTAATACGGATACGTGGAGTTTCTCCTAAGATTCCTGATTGTGCAGTAACTTGAACCCCTGCAGCTCTACCCGCTAATTGAGACTCAAAACTTGGGGTTGCTAGAGAAGCAATCTCATTTCCTTTTACCTGGGAAATAGAGCCAGTTACCTCACGTTTCTTTTGCGTACCGTAACCAACTACAACAACCTCTTCCAATGCTAAAGCACTTTCGGTCATTTTTACGTCGATTACACTGGCAGCTCCTACAGTTTTAGAAGAAGTTTCCATCCCTACAAAGCTATATTGAAGTACGTCTCCAACATTTGCCGAGATAGAATACTTTCCATCGAAATCGGTTTGAGTTCCTTTGGTGGTTCCTTTGATGACCACACTTACTCCCGGTAAGGCACCGCTTGCATCGGTTACTTTACCCGAAATTACTTTTGTTTGAGCAGTAACTACGTTTAGTCCGAAAACTAAAACCAAAGCTGAAAGCCAAAAAGTAAATTTTCTCATAAGTTAAAAAATTTAGTTAATAATAGTTAAAAAATTTAGTTTGATTTTTTGTTATTTTAATGAAGAAATACATTCTTTCACAAAATAAAATCGGGTCTAAATTACATATTTTTTTAATCTTAAAACCATTCGTTAAAATTTTTGTTAAAACATCAATTTTAAAACACTTCAGCTTTAATAAATTATGTTAATATATTATTGTAAACTTAATTTTAATCCATTTTATTCTTATGGATTGAATATAATGAAATGAATATTGCCTATTAATTACGCATTTTTCAAATGTTAAATTTATGTGAAAAAAATATTAAATTTAACAAATACTAATATAGATTATTCCAAAAAAAAATATGACTATTCATAATAAAAAAGGGCTGCCAGTAGGCAGCCCTTAACAATTTAAAAATATTAAAATTTTATTATTCTTAATATCCTTTGTTTTGTACCATATTTGAGTTGGCATTAATTTCATTAGTCGGAATAGGAAATGCATAATTATAGCTGCCATAAGCAGGACCGCCATGTGTTTGTCTAACTGCATCAACTAATGGAATATTTCTGCCAGTCCGGGCTAAATCATCAAAACGGAAACCTTCAAAACATAATTCTCTTCTTCTTTCTTGTAAAATATTAGCTTCATTAACTACTGTATAAGCTACTGCACCTCTATTTGAGGTAATACTGTTTAAACGCGTTAAGGCATTCGCATCAGCAGCATTAATTCTAAATAATGCTTCAGCATAATTTAAAATTACTTCTTCGTATCTAATTAAGAAAATATTATCTGCAAATGTTGGTGAACGATATTTACCAAGGTTTCTTAACTTACCTTTAGCATCCAAACCAATCATTGCGGTTGTTGCTCTAACATCGCCAGAATCAAATACATCTTTTAAGTTTTGTAAAGCTTCAATATCACCGTATGCGGTATTATTGTAGATTTGATATAATCCGTTAATACCTTGATGATCTGTAGCACTATAAGCTAATTCAAAAATAGAATTTGAAGGTTGTTTAGCTATCCAGGTAGCCGCGTAACCTGTTGATGCAGCGATAGAAAATTTATTAGAATTGATAACAGCTTCGCAAGCGGTTTTGGCAACAGCCCAATCTTTAAAGTAAATAGCTACTCTTGATTTTAAAGCATTTACCGCTTGTATAGTTACAAAGTCTTTTCTGGTATCTAAAGTTGCTGATAATAAGGTTAAGGCTTTGTCTAAATCATCATTGATGAATTTTTTAACTTCAGCTACTGTGTTTCTTTTAGGATACAAATCTTCTCCTTTATACTTAAATACATAAGGAATTCCTAAATCATTACCTCCGGTTACATGTTGTTGTCCATAAAGTTTTAACAAATCAAAATGTGCTAAGGCTCTTAACGCATAAGCTTGTCCGACAACATGTTTTTTCTTGGTTTCGTCTCCATTAATTTTGGTTAAATCTTGACCAATAAGAATATTACTAGAAGCAATAACAGCATAAATTTGAGTCCAAGTATCTCTTGCATAAGCATCTGTTGGTAACAATTCCATTTTTGAAACACTTGGAAATCTATTAGAAACAGCACTTGAAAACGCGTTATCAGATCGAATTTCGTTAATTATAATAAAATCTCTACCATAATAAAAAGCACTTGTCATTCGATTAAAAGCACCATTTAAAATACCGGTTAAATCGGCTAGTTCAGTAATACTTGTTTCAACTGCTTTAGATTGAGCAAGTGTTGGGTCAAGATCATCTTCTGTACACGATAGGACACTTCCTAATAGTACAAATGAAGCGATCATTAAATATATTTTACTTTTCATTTTTTTAAAAATTTAAATTTAAACCAAAAACTACTG
The DNA here is from genome assembly GCA_030683815.1 of Flavobacteriaceae bacterium. GTDB lineage: Bacteria > Bacteroidota > Bacteroidia > Flavobacteriales > Flavobacteriaceae > JAGXRT01. The sequence goes on along the minus strand of JAUXPJ010000008.1, from coordinate 87,981 downwards.
ATTTTACGGGAGGCGTGATAAGTTGAGTAAACCCATCAGCTCTTGTTTCAGGATCATATTTTAATCTGTCATCTTTTACCCATGTAAATAAATTTGTTCCTCTTACAGAGAAAGTAATCCCATCAAAAAATATAGATTCTAAAACATTGCTTGGCACATTATATCCAATTACAAGGTCTTTCATTCTTATATAATCTCCATCATATAAAAATCTTGATGAAACTTGAGAAGAATTATCACCGGTACCATTCCATACCATTTTAGGCACATCTGTAATATCTCCGGGTTGTTGCCATCTATTTAATAACTGTTGAACTCCGTTATATGTTGAAAGTGAATTCCATCCAGACTGTGTAGTAAAATTACCCCAGTTTTCATAAACTTTATGCCCACCAGCAATGTAAATACTCGCATCCACAAAGAACCCTTTAAAATCTAAATGTGTTGAAAATCCACCAGAATATTCAGGGATTGCACTACCCCCTTGTAATGCTTTTTTTGCCAATGTATAGGTGCTGGTAACATCGCCATCTACACCATTTATATACCATTGTGGCTGCCCTGTAGCAGGATTTACACCAGCCCATGTTTGCATATTCCAAGCTCTAATAGGTTCTCCTACCTTAACGATAGTAGTTGCGCTTTCAATATTTATTGGAGTCCCTGTACCATCTAATGCTAATTCTGTAACTTCATTATTTAAAGTAGCATAGTGACCTGAAACAGACCAGTTGAAATCTTTAGAATTAAAAATATCATACGTTAATTCCACTTCAACACCTTTATTCACAACAGTTCCAACATTTTGAATAAGACTTGTGTGACCTGAACTTAACGACAATGGAACGCTTTGTAATAAATCATAAGTTTCTTTATTGAAATAAGCGACAGAGCCACTTAATTTATTGAACAACTTAAAGTCAACCCCAACATCGTAATTTTTATTTTTTTCCCAAGTTAAATTAGAATTACCAAATTGACTTGGATAAATTGCACCAGAACCCGCATAATCAGCATCATAAGCTAACAATGCCTGGTAAGCGTTAATATCAATTGCATTACTACCGCTGAGACCATAAGAACCTCGTAGTCTTAATTCATTAATAAAATTAATATCATTTATAAAGCTTTCTTTATGGAGGTTCCATGCAGCACCTACAGACCAGAAGTCTCCAAATCTTAATCCGGGAGCAAATCTGGATGATCCTTCTCGACGATATGTAAAATCTGCAATATATTTCCCAGCAAAGTTATAATTTAGCATCCCTAAGTATGATAAATTATACCAATCAGAAAATGATGAAGTTGCAGCTTGATTTGTTGGTGCATTAGCAATATTTGTTAAACCAAGTGCAGGGAAATTAGTACCATACCCATATAAATAATTGTATTTATTTGATTGATACTCAACTAAAGCTTTAGCTGCAAAATTATGATCTTCAGCAATTTTAAAGCTATAATCTAAGGAGTTTTGGAAAACTTGGTTAAAATTCCTAATAATTGAATTAGCAGCAGATCCATTAACCGAAATACCATCTCCATGCCATGGATGTAAATATTGTTTATAATTTGCAATGTTATAGTCTAAACCAACTAAAGTTTTAAATTTTAGGTTATCTATAATTTCCCAATCCAAAGAAGAATTCACAATAGCTCTTGTTAAGTCATTTCTGGCTATGTTATTCTCCATTGTAAAAAGAGTATTATGTATGGAAGTTCCTAAGGTAGTAATATTATAAGTACCATCTGCATTATAAGGATTAGCCCATGGTCTCATAAAATATTTTGTAAGGTGTGGACTTCCAAAATATCCTGCTCCTTCTAAAAATCCATTTTGTAAGGTATTGGAAGCATTTAAGTTGGCAGAAAACTTAACTTTATCAGTAAATTTTTTGTTAAAGTTTAATGATCCTGTAATTCTTTCAAAATCACTGTGTTTTACAGTCGCTTCTGTTTTATTATAACCTAATGAAGCATAAAAATTCGAATCTTCAGTACCTCCAGTTGCAGATATGTCAAAATTCATCACTGAAGCATCTTTATTCGCCACTAATTTTCCCCATTCGTATTCCGTTCCATCCCATTTTAACAAAGCTCCTCTATCATTTACGGGATTTGCCTGTAACCATGCAAACGCCCCCGCTTTAGTAAATCCGTTTACCGCTCCTAAAGTATTGTAAAGCGCTTCTAAATAAAGTTCTTTTCTTTGTGCTCCAGTAAGTGGTTTATTACCTTCAACCGCATCATTTTGAAAACCTACGCTATTCGTAATTTTGAATTTAGTTTTCCCGCTTTTTCCCGATTTTGTTGTAATTACTATTACACCATTGGAACCTCTTGCTCCAAATGCTGATGTAGCCGAAGCATCTTTTAAAACCGTAATACTTTCAATATCATTACTGTTAATTGCTGCAAGGGCTGTTAATGAACTTCTGGCAGTAGAACCTGAAAAATTACCGCTAATTACCGGAACTCCATCGATAACATAAAGAGGGTCATTACCCGCTGTAATTGAACCTACCCCTCTAATTCTAATATCTTGGGTAGATCCAGGAGTACCTGATGAAGAGTTAACGGTTAAACCTGCAACTTTACCTTGTAAAGCTTGATCAATGCTTACTACGGGCACATTACTGATGCTTTCTCCTTTTAATTGCACAGTAGAACCTGTAATCTCATTTTTACCTCTAGAGGTATACCCCATCACAACCACTTCTTGCAGTATGTTGCTATCTAATAGGGTAACATTAATTAGATTGGAGACCCCTACCGTTTTTGATTGAGTTTCCATCCCTACAAAGCTATATTGAAGTACGTCTCCAACATTTGCCGAGATAGAATACTTTCCATCGAAATCGGTTTGAGTTCCTTTGGTGGTTCCTTTGATGACCACACTTACTCCCGGTAAGGCACCGCTTGCGTCGGATACTTTACCCGAAATTACTTTTGTTTGAGCAGTAACTACGTTTAGTCCGAAAACTAAAACCAAAGCTGAAAGCCAAAAAGTAAATTTTCTCATAGTTAAAAATTTAGTTAATAAATAATAGTTAAAAATTTAGTTTGATTTTTTGGTTTTCTAATGAAGAAAAACTTTTTTTCATTAAGTAAAATCGGGTCTAAATTACATATTTTATTATTATTAATATCATTCATTAAAATTTTTGTTAAAATATCAATTTTAAAACACTTTAGTTTTAATAAATTATGTTAATATATTATTGTAAACTTAATTTTATATCTATTTTACCTTTATAGATTAAATATAATGAAATGAATATAGCCTATTAATTACATATTTTTCAAACGTTAAATTTGTGTGAAAAAAATGTTAATTTTTAATAGAAACAGCTGTGAAACTTTAAATTTTTAAGAATTTTTTAATCTTAATTTTTACACCCAACGAGTATATTAATTTAAATATGATTAATACCTTTGCAATATGGAAAATAACAACACTATTTTTGGCTTAAGAGCTATCATTGAAGCTATACAATCTGAAATTGCGATTGAAAAACTATATATTCAAAAAGGTTTAAGCGGCACCTTGGCCTCTGAGTTGATGAAACTCATCAAGAAAGAACAAATTCCTATGAGTCACGTTCCTATTGAGAAACTCAATTATTTATCAAAACAAGGAAACCACCAAGGAGTTGTAGCTGTTACTTCTATTATAAAATATGCTAATCTCGAAGAGTTGATTGCTCAATTTGAAACATCCGATAAAAAACCACTATTTTTATTGTTAGATCAAATTACTGATGTCCGCAATTTTGGTGCCATCATCAGAACTGCTGAATGTACCGGTGTCGATGGAATTATTACACAAAAACAAGGAAGTGCACCGCTTAATGCTGATGCTGTCAAAACATCTTCCGGCGCTGCTTTTAAGGTTCCAATTTGTAGGGTTGATCATATCAAAGATGCTATTTTTCAACTACAAGCGGCTGATATTACTATTGTAGCCGCTACTGAAAAAACGGAGGAAACTATTTACGATGTAGATTTCAACAAAGCTATTGCTATTGTGATGGGTTCTGAAGATCGAGGCGTTAATCCATCGGTATTAAAATTAGCAAATCATAAAGTAAAATTACCATTATTGGGAACTATTGAATCTTTAAATGTTTCTGTTGCTTGCGGAGCTTTTTTGTATGAAGTAGTGCGCCAGCGCAGTTTGAATGTTTAAAGTTTAAATGTTAAATGTTGGATGTTGAATGTTGGATGTTGAATGTTGGATGTTGAAATATTGAATGTTGTAAAGTATAAACCTTTTAACTTTATGAACATTCAAACTTTATGAACATTACAAACTTTATGAACTTCGTAAGTTTCCGTTTTCATCAAATAATTCATCGAACTCTGTTTTAGTCCAAACGATTTCTTCTTTTTGATGACCTTGATGCCTGTATAGAATAGCCAATAAAAATCCTGTGATAAATCCCGCAGCGTGTCCTTCAAAAGAGATCCCTTTTTCAATAGGAAATAAATACCAAGCCAAACTTCCGTATAAAAAAATGACCGCTAAAGAAACAGCTATCAAGCGATAATACTTTCTGAATATCCCGCTAAAAAAAATAAAACTCACCAACATATATACAATTCCGCTAGCACCAATGTGAAATGATAATCGGGCAACAAACCACGTTAATATTCCTGTTCCTATCCAACCAAATAACAAAACTTTGACAGCAATTGATTGATAAAAATATCCCAAAGCCAAAAGTAATACTAACAATGGAATTGAATTATTGAATAAATGCTGAGCATTGGCATGAATAAAAGGAGAAAAAAGGATTCCTTTTAAACCGGAAAGTGTTCTCGGATATATGCCAAAATCGTTAAAATTATATCCAAAAGTAATTTCAAACCAATAAACAAACCACATCGTAAAAATTAATAATAATGGGAGTAGCAATGTTTTTGTTGAGAATTGAAAAGATTTTTCTTGATTCATTTATTGACGTTGAAAAGTTTAAATGTAATAATGTTTAAAAGTAAGTATTTTTTTAAAATTGATAATTAAGTAGCGAAAAAATAGCGAAAAGCAAATAGGGTTAAATGAACATAAGAGATGCCTCTTTTGATAAATCAAAATTCGGCATGAGAATAAAAAACGGGGAACCATGAACAGGGAACAGAAAACTGATAACCAAAGACACTTTTAAACTTTTAACATTTAAACTTTTAACATTCAAACTTTATAAACATTATGAACATTCTAACTTTATTACATTATTACATTCAAACTTTACAACAATTTGTACATTTACATTCATGAATACACCTTTAGCAGAACGACTCCGACCTCAACAATTAGCTGATTTTATCGGACAAGAACATTTGGTGGGTGAAAAAGGAATTATTACGCAACATTTATTTAGCGGACACATTCCCTCTCTCCTGTTTTGGGGTCCTCCTGGAGTTGGAAAAACTACACTAGCTCAAATTATTGCGCACGAATCTAAACGCCCTTTTTATACTTTGAGTGCCATCAATGCCGGCGTTAAAGATGTGAGAGAAATTATTGAAAAAGCGAAACAAAACACCGGATTATTTGCTGCTAAAAATCCTATTTTATTTATTGATGAAATTCATCGGTTTAGCAAATCACAACAAGATTCTTTGTTGGGAGCTGTAGAAAAAGGAATTATCACCTTAATTGGAGCTACAACTGAAAATCCGAGTTTTGAAGTGATTTCTGCCTTATTATCGCGTTGTCAGGTGTACATCTTGAATCCTTTAGAAAGAAAGCATTTAGAATTACTGCTGCAAAATGCGATGGAAACAGATGTTGAAATCAAAAAAAAGGAAATCAAACTTAAAGAAACCGAAGCTTTGTTACAACTTTCGGGTGGTGACGCAAGAAGATTGCTCAATATTTTTGAACTGATTATCAATTCAGAAAACAGCCCGATTAAAATTACCAACGAGATGGTGATGCAAAAAGTACAGAAAAATACCGTACTGTACGATAAAGTTGGCGAACAACATTACGATATCATATCGGCTTTTATCAAATCGATAAGAGGAAGCGATCCAAATGCGGCTATTTATTGGTTAGCTAGAATGATTGAAGGCGGTGAAGATGTTAAGTTTATTGCCCGACGTTTGTTAATTTTGGCATCAGAAGATATCGGCAATGCGAATCCAACGGCCTTAATCATGGCTAACAACACTTTTCAGGCGGTTCACACCATTGGATATCCAGAATCAAGAATTATTCTAAGTCAGTGCGCTATTTATTTAGCCACTTCACCAAAAAGTAATGCGTCTTATATGGCTATTAAAGAAGCACAGCAATTGGTACGGCAAACGGGAGATTTACCCGTTCCGTTACATTTACGAAATGCACCAACTAAATTGATGAAGGAATTAGATTACGGTAAAAATTATCAATACGCCCATAGTTATGAGCAGAATTTTATCGAACAAGAATTTTTACCGGAAGCAATCAGCAATACTAAATTATACGAACCCGGCAACAATACCAAAGAAAATGCTTTCCGTGATTTTTTAAAAAAACGATGGAAGGATAAATACTTCTATTAGAAAATGTTGAATTTTAAATGCTGAATGTTGAATTTTAAAATATTGAAAGTTGTAAAGTATAAACGTTTTAACTTTATGAACATTATGTACTTTTTCCCCCAGCTGATGAGAACGTCACGCTCGAACAAAACCTTTTTATTTGTTTTTATCTACACGAGCAAGATGCTCGCGTTAGCGAGGGAGTTTTTAAGGAATCGCTGGAAAGACAAGTATGGGTATTAGGAAATGTTAAATGTTAAATTTTGAATGTTAAATGTTAAATGTTAAATGTTAAAATGCCTGCCCTGAGCCAGTAAAAGTGTTGAAAGTTGTAAAGTATAAACGTTTTAACATTAAGAACTTTATGAACATTCAAACTTTATAAACTTTACAAACTTTTTCTTTTAAAAACAATTACCGTTGCTGTATCATCAATTAACAAATGTCCTTCCTGATTTAAAAAAGTAAGTTTTGGCTGATTGTCATCATTTTGCAGCCATTTTATAATAAAATAATTGGCTTGTGAAGTAGGATATAAAATTCCGATTACATTGTTTTTACCATCTGAAACCACAAATTGATTCCCTTGCTTTTGGATAGAAAGTGTTTGAGTGTCCGATTGAAAAACACCTTCAACAGAGAATGATGATTTAATTTTTGGAATTTCAGCAATTACCGGTACTTTTTCTTGATACTTCGGTTCTGTTAGCATAGGCTTTTCAATTATTATTTCATCGGCAACGACCGCTTCTTCTGGGATAGGTTTTTGATCTGCTGCAACTGCAACTTTTTCTGTCACTTCTTGCCTTTCCTTTAAAATTGCTTTTGGAGTAAAAGAATATCCTTCATTTTCAACCGTTTCAAAAGCCTTTCTGATTGCTTCATGAAATCCTTTTTTCAACTCTTTTTCCCGGCTAATTGCCTCTGGTGATTGCAAAACAATTTGATTTAAACAGTTCTTAAGCTCCAAAACCAATTTAGTTTTAAGCATATTTGAATGGTCAATCAATTTAACATTAAGTGCCAAACAAGGATTTTCTTTCAATTCGACAGGAAAGGATTCATCACTATACAAAACTACGAATCCTTGTTTTTCAAAGAGAAATTTTGTCAACGAATTTATCTGATAGGAATCATGATATTTTTGAAAATCAAATTGTTTTGGAGCAATAATATATTTATAAGCATTTAATTTACTTTGAGAAAAAACAGTGGTAATCATCAGTAAAATCATTCCAAAAATTATATTTCTAATTTGCATAATTCATCCATTTAAATTGATTGTTAAAACTACAAAATTTTAGGGAACAATAATATTCATTCCCAATTGAAAAGAAGCTCCGTCTGTTTTAGCTAAATTTTGATATCCCAACAAATTATCAAACATTCCGTATATATTGAATTTCCCGATTTTGGCTGAAACTCCGATTCCTAAATTATTAGACGAAAACGAATCAATCGTATAAGTAGCTTTTGCACGCAGACTTTTATTAAATTTTCGTTCATAAAATACGGTAGCGGCAATTTGTGGAGCTATAGGTCTAAATACTGTAAATAAATGAGCCCCGACAGCATTAAAATAACCCGGATCTACTTCTGTATCGTAACAATCAACAAAACGATCTTCGCCAAATTCGTATTTTGCCATAGCGTTTATTTTTATTGGTCGATAAGAAATGTACGATTTTTTATACTCAGTATTTTCTTTAACAATATTAAAATTATCTATTATTTCCTCCCAATAATCTTCCGGAACATTTGGGTCAAAAGGAGGCTCAACTCCTTCATAATCATAATTTTCATTTAATTTAAAAGAGCGAATATTTTTGGAGTTATATATAAATCCTAAATCAATGATGCTTCCATTTAATACCCAATTTTGAGTTGGTTTAAAAGTAAAACCAAAATCCAGCCCTGCGCCTAAATTTCCACCTAACATCATTTTATCAATTACATAAAATTTATCTATTTCAGTTCCTGCAGGCAAAAAAATTCCTGAGGTTTTTATTGAACCACTCATTCCATTTAAAAAATGTGCATATGGATTGTTTATTCCTTTTTTAGTATAATAAACCCCACTATTTCTACTGGTTTGTATATTAAAAAAACTAGAATAAATTTTTAAGCGGGAACCTATTTGCCAATCATCATCTATTTTTCTTGAAATTCCTACGTGAAAAACAGACAATAATTCTGTCTTGAAATTTAAATCTTTAAAAGAATATTCTTTATTTAAAATATTATTTCCATCATAAAAAAGTTCAGCTAAATCTTTAGGATAATAAACAATGGCATCCAATTCTTCATACAATCCAAAAGATAAAAAATCTATTTGATTTTGTAAGCGAAAACCAACATTTAAAAGCTCCAATTGCTGATTTATTATAGCAAAATCATTCGGTTTTAGATCGTAAATAACATTTCTAAATTTGTCGTGTATTAGAATTTTATCATCTGACAAAATATTTATTAATTTTAATTCCGTAGATCCATATTGAACTGTAATTCCAGACAAAAATGGAACCCCTGCGTGCCATTTCTGAGATACTTTTTCACCCGGATTCAATAATAAAGTTTGTGGCAACTGATCAAAATTATAGAGAATTGGTTTGTTTTGAGCAAAAATAACTGCTGTCAATAAGGTGAATATCAAACCAATAAATTTCTTCATCTATTTTGAATATTAGAATAAAATTGACCCGATACTTGAACATTTAAGTTTTTAGGAATTGCAGTATTAATAATTGCGCCCGAATTTGGAACTGAAATTACTTGCATTACCGCCAAATTACCGATTAAAAAATTATTTAAAGCAACGCCGGAAATTACTTCTGTATAGGTTTTGTTTGAGGAATTGGGCGGAATCGTAATGGATAAAAATTGATAGGAAAGCTGGTTGTTGGCATTGTAAAATTGAAGTGTAATAATCATGGTTCTGTTAAAAGTATTCGAAATCTTGAACTGAATTTCGACTTTGGCAAGATAGTCTTTTGCAAAAGTACCGGTAACAAGTGGCGCCGACGAACTCTCTGAAATAACGTAAATTTCATTTCCAGAATTATCTAAAAACTTATACTGATCAAAATTGAAGTGTACTAAAGATGCCATATGGGTTGGCTGAAACGACAGGTCGTCAGATTGATTAAAATCTACCTCACTAACGCAGGAACTCAGTATTAAAATGAACATAAAACTTATTTATAAAGCATAAAGTTAACGATATTTTAATTAAAGATATTGTTTGAGTTGCAATAAATGCGTTATACTTTTAATATTTTCACCAACTGGCTCTTGATGATAATTGAAAAAAATCACATTCATTCCGGCGTGATAAGCCCCCATAATATCGGCTTCCCAATTATCACCTATCATGATACTTTCTTGAGGGGTGGTATTGGCAACATTCATGGCGTGATGGAAAATATCCGGATGTGGTTTTTGAACTCCTGCACTTTCTGAAGTAATTATCTGATTAAAAAAATGGGAAATTCCCGATTTTTCTAACTTTAAATGCTGTACTTCTTGAAATCCGTTAGTTATAATATGCATTTGATATTTTAAGGAAAGATGTTCTAAAATCTCATTGGTTCCGTCAAAAAGCTGGTTGTTTTCGGGCAACACGCGAATATATTCCACTGATATTGCTTCGATTAATTCATCTGTAACTTCTATTTTTAGAAAATCAAAAGTCTCTCTTAACCGTCCGTAGCGCAATTGAGTTTTGGTTACTTTTTCTTCGCGATATAGTTTCCAATATTTTAGGTTAATCGGTCGGTAATAGTTTAAAAACTTAGTTAAATCTACCTTAAATTGAAGGTTTTGAAAAGTTTTTTTAAAAGCTAAATCCGAATTAGTTTCAAAATCCCACAAGGTATGGTCGAGGTCAAAAAAAATATGTTTAATTTGCATAAGGTAAAAATAAGGGATTTATTAAACAAATTGATACACAAAACCATTTCTTTAATTCATTTTTTTGAAAAATAAACTACACATACTTTTCTTAAATAGCTGGTATCCATCCAGAGTTTCGCCTTATAATGGTGATTTTATTCAACGTCATGCTGAAGCTGTTGCTTTAAAGCACATTGTTACAGCCATTCATGTAATTACCGATTTAGAATTAAAAAACAATAATGAAATTATTGATTATACTTTAAATGATGTCAGAACTCTTATTGGGTATATAAAACCGACTAAGAATCCTTTAAAAAAAATTTATTTATATTTTTCAACTTATTTAGATCTTTACAAAAAAGTAAGTGAGATTGACCTTGTTCATTTAAACGTAATTTATCCGGCAGGCATTTTCGCTTTGTATTTAAAATGGTTTAAAAAAAAACCTTTTGTCATTTCTGAGCATTGGAGTATTTATCATGAACATCTTTTCGCTAAAATTAATCCTTTTGTAAAATTCACATTAAAAATTATTGCTGAGAATTCAAAATTTATTGCACCAGTAACAAAAAATTTAGGGAATTCAATGAATAAAACAGGTTTAAACGGAAATTATCATCCGGTACCAAATGTTGTAAATACCAATCTTTTCGTTCCTAATAAGGAGCCGCACAAGGAATTTATTATCCTGCACGCTTCAAATATGGCTGATGTTAAGAATGTTCCTGGCATTTTAAACGTTATCAAAAAACTAGAGTTGCTTTCATTAAAATTTACATTTTACTTAGTAGGCGAAAATGTTCAGAAATACGATAAATTAATCAATAATCTTAATATAAATCAGATTAAAATTGTTAATCATTTACCACATTCAGAATTTAGTAAATTAATAAATTGTGCTTCAGTTTTAATCCTATTTAGCAAATCTGAAAATTTACCATGTGTTATTTTAGAATCATTTTCTTGTGGAGTACCGGTAATTTCAACTAATGTTGGAGGAATTAAAGAGTATTTTCCTGAAAATTTTGGCATATTAATTAATTCAGATGAAAAGCAGTTATTAGATGCAATCATTGAAATTAAAAATAATTTCAATAAGGCGTCAGATAAAGAAATGCACAATTATGTTGTTCAAAATTTCAGCCCCGAATCTATTTGTGAGAAATTTTCAATATTGTACAATAATTCAATTCTGTAGATGAAACAAATTAAACATTTCATAACCGGTTTCATTCAAAGGTCTGGTAGTCATATATTCATAGCTACGTTAATCTCTAAGCTTTTTTCTTTTATTGGCTCATGGATTGCATTGATGATATTGCCCGATAAAGAATTGGGTCTGGCCATATTTGCGTTTAACATCATTTCTTTCTTAATACCTCTTGGAGGATTAGGTGTTCAGCAAAGTTTATTAAGATATGGTTCTTTTTTACCTACCTGTAATGAGAAATTAAACCTGTATAACATTACAATAAAAAAAGGAGTCAAATGGTCTGTTTATTTAATCATCTTAACAATTATTTTTAGCCCGATTATTACTTATAAATTAAAAGATTCTATTATATATTTGATCTTACTCTCTGTTTCTATTTTGAGCTATTTCCTGTTTGAAATTTCAAAAATTAAATTTAGAATAACATATAATAATAAGATGTTTGCTTTGATGGATATTACATTTAGCAGTATTCAAATTCTAAATATTTTAATTTTAAGTTATTATTTTGGGGTTTATGGCTATGTATTTGCTATTGTACTTTCTCCACTGGTTACTTTCTTAATTTTTAAATCAAAAGATTACAATTATAGCTCCTCCGAAATTCCGCCGATAAATTTTATTAATAAAGATTTTTGGATGTATGGCTTTTTTGCCGGTCTGGCAAATGTTGCAACTCAATTATTATTTGCAATTGACATCATTTTAATTGGATATTTATTGATTGACCCTCAATTAGTAACTCATTATAAGTATGTTGGTATCATTCCTTTTAGCTTATTAATACTTCCCAATATTTTAATTACAACCGATTTTGTTTCAATAACTGAAAATGTTGATAATCCTATTTTTATTAAAAATTACATCAAAAATTTTACGCTCCTTTTTTCATTCATCAGTATCTTTATTTTTGGAGGTGTTTTCTTTTTCGGGAAATATATTTTAAGGATTTTTGGCGAAAATTATACTGTTTATTATCACCTTTTTATGATTCTGACAATTGGGGTTATCGGAGTTTTTATTTTAAGAAGTTTATTCGGAAATTTACTCTCTGCTATCGGAAAAGCGCATTTAAACTTTTGGATTGCCTGCGTTTCTTTAATTTCCAATATTATTTTGAACTATTATTTTATTCCTATTTACGGCATTCTTGGTGCCGGAATGACCTCTGCAATAATCATGTGGTTTTCAGGAATTTTATCAATGTTACTTTTTCTTTTCTACTACAAAAGATATCTTAAAGGTTTTTGATATAAAAAATACAGCTCTTTTTCTGCGCCAAAACTCTTAAAAAAATCGGCAATATTGGGGAGCATTGAACCCTCAAAGTCAAGTATTTTACCAGAATTTGAATTTTCTTTAATAAGCTTATTTAATATGGAACTTAACGAATTTGCCTTTCTGCCTTTGTCGGTTTGTGAGGAAAAAAGATATATAATTCTTTCTTTATTAATTAAGAAAACCGCACCGGCTCTAATGAAATCATCTTCCTTATCTAAAATTATTTTAATGTTTGCGCTTTCAACAGTGGCTGATTTTTTAATTAACAATTTGAGTTTCAAATAATCAATTTCAGATAGTTCAATTTTATGGTGATAATTTGTTTTAAATATGCTGAATAATTTTTCTATTTCTAAATTTTCTTCTGTTAAATTATTCTTTTCATCATTTTTCTTAATTCTTTCCCTTCTGTCTTTCCTAAACTTCTTAAACAACTCCTCATACGATTGATTCAACTTCAATATATAATTCACTTTTTCGGTCACTTGTTTCCCTGAAATCGGATTCCCTGAATTAAACTGAATCGTAATTTTTTTAAACTTTTTGGGGATGGCATTGATAAAATCTTTAAGTAAGGTTTCATCAATTTCTTTTGATGAAAACACACCCAATTGCTGTGTCCAAGCCGGCGGATAAATATAATAAATAAAGAATTTTCTTCGCCAAGGCAGTGGCATTACGGCTTCGTAATCATTTAAAATAAGCGCATCCCAATGATCAGTAACAATATCCAAATACCAAGAAAAAGCATAAATACGTGAATTAGATGCATTTTCAATACAGGCATCGTATTTTTCAACATCTAAATCTTGGTGTTTTACATAGCTTATCATACGGCAACACATTGCTGAACAACGCGTTCATAAATTGAGCTCCAACCTTTCCAACGTTTATTTTCACTAAGGGTGTCGTTATGAAATAAAGTTACAAATGTTCCATTTACACGCTTTACTTCATCCAATAATTGAATTATTTTTCGGTATCCCTCTTCGGGAGATAATTGCATATAATCATTTAAAGTGGCGTCCATCACTGCAAAAGGAATAATTCTGAGCGGAGTTTGGATTTCATAATCCAAATCATAAAAATAAAAAGGCGTGCAAGTACTTGCCCTAAATCCGGGATATTTTGAGTAACCCATGGTATAATCTTCTGCTATTTCTAAATCGATTAAATGATGATAAGTATCGGGTAATTTTAATCGAAGAAAATGCTGACGACTCATTTTTACAGGTCTGTTGGTAATTTCTTCCAGACGTTTTACTTCCTTTTTTAATTTTTCAAAATTTTTCATGGTAAAATAGGAAGGATGAATTCCGACTTTTGCAAAATCTGCTACCGATTTTATCAGCGATTGAAACTTTGGACTATTGACAGAATTATTGGTGTCAAAGGCAGAATAATCACCTAGAAGAAAGAAAAAATGAGTATTTATTTGATACTTTTCCTGAATTATTTGAAGTTGATCAAAAGTATCAAAAGGATCTTTTTGAAGATTTAACAACACCAAAGTTCTGATTTTGATATTTGCAAAATTAAAATTGATGATATCTTTAAAATATCCTATAAAAGAGCGAATAATTCCTTTTTGTTTAAATGATATTGCCAAATCAACATCGATGGTGGATAAATATTTGAATTTCCTTTCTTGATAAATTAAATTCGGATAGCTGTCTTTAAGTAATTGCAATAATTTTAATGCCCAAATATCAATGACTGGTTTTTCAAGAAAACGATGTTTTTTAGCTAAACCGTCGTCGCTCGAAAAACGAGCGTGTTGATCTAAAACATGTGGTAAATATTCCTCATATCTGCTGATTAAATAAAAACTTGCAGCAAAAATATCAAACGGAATAATTCCTTTAGCAGCTGTTTGAAAAAAACAGGGGACACTTTCCCAGTCACTTACATAAATTTCAATATCACTTACACCCTGTTCAAAAAGCAGTGAATGTGGTTTGACAGAAATCTCTTCTAAAATGGGCTTTTCAGCATACGAAATTTTGGGTCCTTTATAAGGAATAAACTCTTCTGTTTTACTGGTAAATTGAATGGGAATATTCAACATACGAATAAAAATATGCTTAAAAATATAAGAAACACGTGGCGTTATTTTATGGGTATAAACTAAAAGCATAACGACAATTGAACTTTTTTAGAATTCACCCTCAAAGATTGTGAAATTTGTTGGTTTATTGAAATTATTGTATGATTTATTTTAGCTCACATCAATCCTTCATCGGCAAAACTAAAATACGCTTTTTCTGTGATAATCAAATGGTCTAATACTTTTACATCGAGTGTTTCACCGCCCAGTTTCATTTTTTTAGTGAGTTGGATGTCAGCATCACTCGGTTTTGTATTTCCTGATGGATGGTTGTGACACAAAATGATGGCTGTACTGTTAATTTCTACCGCTTTTTTGAAAACCAAGCGAACATCCACCACGGTACCTGTTAATCCGCCGGAACTCAACTGACTTTTATGCAGCACTTTATTGGAATTATTTAAATATACAATCCAAAATTCTTCAGTTGCCAGTTCACCAATTAAAGGTTGCATAATTTCAAAAATGGCTTTGCTTCCGGTTATTTTAGGTAATTCCAATGCTTCTTCCAATCGTCTTCTTCTGCCAATTTCAAGGGCGGTAATAATAGAAATGGCTTTTGCTTCGCCAATTCCTTTAAATTTCATCAAATCAGCTACAGACAGCTTTCCCAATGTGCTTAAATTATTGTTGATGGAAGCTAAAATACGTTTTGATAATTCAACGGCACTTTCATTTCTAGAGCCGGAGCCAATTAAGATGGCAATGAGTTCGGCGTCTGAAAGGGCTTGTTTTCCTTTGGAAAGTAATTTTTCGCGAGGGCGATCATCTTCTGCCCAAGATTTGATGGAAAAGGAGTTTTTCGGATAATTCATAAAAAGCAATTTTTATCAAATTTATATATTATAGTTAAAACAATTTTATATTTGCATTAAATTATTCAGTAAATGAATGGTGTTTTGTTAAGATCTCGACATTAAAGCAGATTTTTAATTACCGAATTCCATCTGACTAAATAAAAAATATAAAAAATATAAAGATGAAAATTATCATTGCGGGTGCGGGAGATGTTGGTTTCCATTTAGCTAAATTATTATCTTATGAATCGCAAGATATTTACATCATTGATAAAAATACTGAAAAGTTAAATTACGTAAGCTCCAAATTAGATGTCATTACTATTAAAGGTGACGCTACATCAATAAAACTTTTAAAGGAATATAAAGTTAATGAAGCTGATATTTTATTGGCAGTAACAGAATCTCCTGAAGTTAATTTCACCATTGCTGTTTTAGGAAAAAAATTAGGTGCCAAAAAAACAATCGCCCGAATTTCAAATCCTGAATTTTTAAAAAATGATATGGTTAATTTTGTTGAATTAGGAATTGATTCTATTATTTCACCGGAAGAATTAGCTGCAAATGAAATAAAAATGCTGGTGCATCAATCAGCTTTTAACGATTCTATTGAATTTGAAAATGGCTCTTTAAATATATTGGGAGGATTGTTAAGCAATACTTCACCTTTGATTGGTTTATCGGTTCAAGAATCCAAAAATAAATTTAACGATATTGAATTTATTATTATTGCGATCAAATCAGCAGATAATCATCAAACCATAATCCCTCGAGGACATACCGTTTTTAAAGTTAATGACCAAGTGTATTTTTCTACCAATGCAACCAGTTTTAATAAATTACACAAACTCATCGGTAAAGAACAACACCATATAAAAGATGTCATGATTCTGGGTGGAAGCCGCGTTGGTGAAAAATCAGCGCGAAATTTATGCCATGAAAATTTAAACGTAAAACTCATCGAATCTAAAAAAGAACGCGCTTTTGAATTGGCAGAAAAATATCCTTCCATTTTGGTAGTTCATGGAGATGGAAGAAACGTTGATTTATTGGAAGAAGAAAATATTTCACAGATGGATGTTTTTATCGCTGTTACCGGAAATTCTGAAACCAATATCATGTCTAGCTTAGTAGCAAAATCTAAAGGCGTTAAAAAAACGATTGCCATGGTTGAAAATATGGACTATATCAATATTTCCAAAACGATTGGTATAGATACCCTAATCAATAAAAAATTGTTAGCTGTCAGTAGTATCTTTAAACATATCAGGAAAGGAAATGTGTTGGCATTGGCAAACTTACACAATATTGATGCCGAAGTTCTTGAGTTTGAAGTAAATGAAAATTCAATCATTGTCAACAAACAAATAAAAGACCTATCAATTACATCCAAAGCAGTTTTTGGAGGAGCCATCAGAAATGGGAAACCATTAATGACTTTTGGTGATTTTCAACTGCAACCCAACGATAAAATAATTGTATTCTGTTTACCAGAAGCTATTTCAGAAGTAGAAAAATTGTTTTCCTAACAGATGAAAAACCTGAATTTTAAAATTATTTTCAATATTCTCGGACTTGCTTCCATATTAAACGGATTCTTTATGTTATTGGCTGCGCCTTTCAGTTATTATCATCAAGAAGATGCTTTTAAAGGTATTTTATTTTCGGGATTCATCACCATTTTAATCGGGTTTATTCTTTGGTTTTCTAATCGAAACACCCAAAAAAGTTTAGGTAAAAAAGATGGGTATCTTATCGTAACATTTGGGTGGGTTTTATTGGCTGTTACAGGTACGCTACCCTATTTACTTACCAATTCTATTCACACCTTTACAGACGCCTTATTTGAAACTGTTTCTGGTTACTCTACTACCGGAGCCACTATAATTAACAATATTGAAGCACTGCCTAAAGGAATTTTATTTTGGAGAAGTGCCACTCATTGGATTGGTGGTATGGGAATTATCGTTCTCACCATCGCAATTTTACCTTTGTTGGGAATTGGAGGAATGCAATTGTTTATGGCAGAAGCTCCCGGAATTACGTATGACAAATTACATCCGCGAATTACGGAAACTGCCAAACGATTGTGGCTCATTTATTTAGGATTGACAATGGCAGAGTTTTTATTGTTGAAACTGGCTGGAATGACGTGGTTTGATTCCATTAATCACTCCATGGCTACCATGAGCACCGGTGGTTTTTCTACCAAGAATGCCAGTATCGCCTATTGGAATAATACCCCATTAATACAATACATTATTACGTTCTTTATGTTTGTGGCCGGAACAAATTTTGTGCTTATCTATTTAGTGATGAAAGGGAATTTTAAAAAGGCGTTTAGCAATGAAGAGTTCAGGTATTATTTTTTTGGAGTTATTGGACTAACTTTAGTCACAACTATACTAATTTTCTTTTTTCAAGACCCAACATTTAAAACTACCATAGTTGATTCAAAACCATTTGGAGAAATTGAAAGTGCCATTAGACATGCTTTATTTCAAGTAGTAGCTATTTTAACAACCACAGGATTTGTAAGTGCAGATTATACGATGTGGAATTCATTTGCTGCCATTTTCATCTTTTCTTTATTTCTGATTGGAGGTTCTGCAGGTTCTACCGCAGGTGGCGTTAAAATTGTTAGGCATATTATTATTATAAAAAATAGTCTGTTAGAAATCAAAAAACTGTTACATCCCAATGCTGTTATTCGTGTTCGGTATGATAATAAATCGGTTCATCAACATATCGTATTTAATATCCTTTCCTTTTTTGTTTTATATATGCTCATTTTTATTCTTGGATCTATTGTACTTACTTTTTTCGGATTGGATTTTATATCAGCCATGAGTGCTGCTGCCTCATCGCTAAGCAATGTGGGACCGGCACTTGGCAGTGTTGGTCCGGTAAACAATTATGCTCATTTATCAGATCACGCAAAATTATTTTCTTCTTTTCTGATGTTAATAGGTCGACTAGAACTATTTACTGTGTTAATTTTGTTTACTCCTTATTTTTGGAAGAAGAATTAAACTTTCATTTTATCTTTTAATTCACCAAAATCTAAATTTCCGTAATTTCCGGAACTCATCATCAGCAATGCTTTATTATTAAAATCTAAAGAAAATAAATACGCTTTAAAATCAGTAGGATTTGTAAAAACCACTAGATCATCTCTTTTAAAAGCTGCTTTAATTTGATTTTCAGATATTGTTTCCAATCTTTTAATCGCCACGGCATCAGGAGAGTAATAAACAATAGCAACAGCTGCACTGTCTAAAGCATTTTCATATTCTTTTAAAAAAGTGGCATTTAAACTGCTATACGTATGCAATTCCAAACAGGCAATTAATTGTTTTTGAGCGTATTGCTCTTTTACAGATTGGGTAGTGGCTTTTACTTTGGATGGTGAATGCGCAAAATCTTTAAACAAAACATTTTTGGTCGTTTCATGTAATTTTTCCAAACGTTTACTCGCTCCTTTAAAGGATGCAATCGCCTCATAAAAATCTTCTTCACCAATTCCCATGTGCAAACAAATCCACCGGGCGCCTTCTAAATTTTGCAAATTATGATGCCCGAATATCTCTAAAGGAATTTTTCCTGAGGATGTATTTAAAATGGTGGTTGAATTTTCGATGACATATTCTGGTGTTTTGTAGGGAAATTTTTTAATCGTATGCAATGTATTATTTGCCAATTTCACTATTTCAACATCTTCTTCATTGTAAATTAATACGCCTCCATCGGTCATACTTTCGATAAAAATCTTAAACTGTTCTGCATAATTTTCAAAGGTTGGAAATACATTGATATGATCCCAAGCAATACCACTCAGCAATGCCATATTTGGCTTGTACAAATGGAATTTCGGACGTAAATCAATGGGTGAGGTCAAATATTCATCACCCTCCAACACCATAAATTCATTTTCTTTGGTTAGATGAACCATGGTGTCAAATCCTTCCAACTGTGCTCCCACCATAAAATCTACCGCTTGTTGATGATAATTCATCACATGTAAAATCATAGAAGTTATAGTTGTTTTTCCGTGCGAGCCGCCAATTACAACCCTCGTTTTATTTTTTGATTGTTCATATAAAAATTCAGGATAAGAATAAATTTTTAATCCTAACTCTTGCGCTTTTATCAATTCCGGATTGTCCTCTTTAGCATGCATCCCTAAAATAACTGCCTCCAAATCAGCAGTTATTTTGTTGGGAAACCAACCCATTTCATTGGGTAATAATCCAAATTTGTCTAATCTAGATTTGGATGGTTCAAAAATTGCATCATCACTTCCAGTAATTTTAAATCCTTTATGATAAAGCGCTAATGCCAGATTGTGCATGGCACTGCCTCCTATTGCAATAAAATGAATTCGCATATAATATATGTTAGTTGATGGTAAAAATAATCAATCTGATGAGATGGCGAGTTTCTATTGATAAAAAATCTGAAGTTGATTTATTGAAACAAACCTCAAATTAATTTGTATTTTTGCCAAAAACTTTTCTATGGATTTAAATTTGATTCCTCAAATAAAATATACAGAGAGCGGAAACTTTTTCTTGTTAGCCGGACCTTGCGCTATTGAAGGTGAAGAAATGGCGATGCGTATTGCTGAACACCTTGTTAAAGTAACCGATAAATTGCAGATTCCACTTATTTTTAAGGGAAGTTTTAAAAAAGCCAATCGGTCTAGAATTGATAGTTTTACCGGAATCGGTGATGAAAAAGCGCTGAAAATACTACGAAAAGTAAGTGAAACTTTTAAAGTTCCGACCGTTACGGATATCCATGAAATTGATGATGCTGCCAAAGCTGCTGCATATGTAGATGTTTTACAGATTCCTGCTTTTTTGGTGCGTCAAACTGATTTGGTAATTGCAGCGGCAAAAACCGGAAAAGTAGTCAATTTAAAAAAAGGACAATTTATGAGTCCCGGAGCGATGAAACACAGTGTTCAAAAAGTGTTGGATTGCGGTAACAGTCAAGTTACAATCACCGATAGAGGAACCATGTTTGGCTATCAAGATTTAATTGTTGATTTTAGAGGAATTCCTGAAATGCGCAAATTTGCACCTACTATTTTAGATGTAACCCATTCACTTCAACAACCCAATCAAGAAAGTGGCGTAACAGGCGGAAAACCCACTTTGATTGAAACCATTGCCCGCGCCGGAATTGCAGTTGGTGTTGACGGAATTTTTATAGAAACCCATTTTGATCCGGCCAATGCCAAATCTGACGGAGCTAATATGCTTCATTTAGATCATTTTGAAAAACTCATGACAAATTTAGTGGCGCTTCGAAAAGTGGTCAATACCTTTGAATAATAATAATAATAAAAGCGAGTTTAAAACTCGCTTTTCTCTTTTTGGGTGATTATATTAACCACATTTATTGTATCCACAACTTTTACATTTTAAACATCCTTCTGAATAAATCAATCCGTTTGGATCGCCGCATTCAGTACATTTTTTATCTGCTGCCGCAGTTCCATCAGGAACAAAAATCTTTAAAGCACGCGCTAAACCGTTTTTCCAGGTGTTGATATTTTCATCGTATAAATTGAGATTATTGATTAACTCAATTACATAAGTTATGGGCATACCATGGCGTAAAACACCTGAAATTAATTTGGCATAATTCCAATATTCTTTATCAAAAGACCGCGATAATCCTTCAACGGTTACCTTATAACCCTCTTTATCTTCGTACTGAAAATCATATCTGGATTTGGTGTCTTTATCTTTTTTCTTAGTTACCCAACCTTTTTCAACCCATTGCGGTAAGTTAAATCCGCCTTCCATTTTTCCGGTAAAAATCTCGTAGGGTTTGCCATCTAAAATACCTACAACCGCAATCCATTTTTCATAATCATTTTGGAAACGCACCACTTTTGCTTCTAATTTTTTAGGACGTTTAGGCGCAAAGGTTTCTGTAAAACATTCACCAATTGATTCGGGTTTTTTATCCGAAGCAATTAAAATTCCGCTTCTTGCACCATCACGATAAACAGTAATTCCCTTTAAACCTTGTTTCCAGGATTCTTTGTAGATATTGCTCACTACGTCCAAACTCACATCGTTGGGCAAATTAATGGTAGAGCTTATTGAGTGCGTCGTATATTTTTGAACCAATGCCTGCATTTCAATTCGTTTTAACCAATCAATTTCAGGAGCGGTTGAACCGGCGTAAGGACTCTCTGTTATATCAGTTTTCCCGGTGATTTCCATCCATATTTTCAGTTTTTGGTGATATACCTCAAATTCTTCGAAGGAATCTCCCATATCATCTACAAAAGCAATTTTAGCTTTTTCTTCCATCGGATTTACTTTTCTTCTTCTTTTATAGGAAAGTAAAAATACGGGCTCAATTCCTGAAGAAGTTTGGGCTAACATACTCAGTGTACCAGTTGGTGCAACGGTACTGATTGATATATTTCTTCTTCCAAAAGTCATCATCCGATTGTATAAATCTGGAAATTCATTCGACATCATTTGAATAAATTCCGATTGTTTTTCAATTTCCGGATTAAAAACTTCAAAAGCGCCACGGGTAATTGCCATATCAATGCTACTGTCAAATTCTCCGGTAATTTTTGTTTTCATAATTTGATCAACAATGGTCAATGCTTTATCTGAATCAAATTTTACATTTAATGCGGCAATGGCATCAGCTAAACCGGTAAATCCAAGACCTGTTCTTCTTCCTTTTTTTCCTGTTTGATAGAGTAATTTCCAAGTATCTATTTCTATTTGTTTGATGTGAAGTGGCTCTTCATCATTCATGATTTTATTGAATATTCTATCAACAGCTTCTAATTCCAAATCAACCAAATCATCCATCAATCGTTGTGTTTCATAAACCACTTTATAGAGTTTATCAAAATCAAAAGTCGGATTTTCTGAAAAAGGGTTGTTGACAAAACTGAATAAATTAACAGCGATTAATCGGCAACTATCACCGCCTTGCATCGCTATTTCAGAACAAGGATTGGTAGATTCATTTTTAAATCCGGGATAAATGGAAGAGGTAGAATAATAGTGTTGGCGATCCCAAAAAATAAGTCCGGGTTCGGCAGTGTTATGAGCGCAACTGATAATTGTATCCCACAATTCTTTTGCTTTTACCACTTTGGTATATTTCGGATTGGGACTTTCAATCGGAAAACGCAACGTAAAATCGCCATCATTCATCAATGCATTCATAAATTCATCTGAAAGCCTGATAGAAACGTTAGCACCGGTTACTTTTGTCAAATCTTGTTTGATGGTGATAAAATCTTCAATATCAGGATGGGCGATATCCATTGTTAACATCAAAGCGCCTCTCCTACCGTTTTGTGCCACTTCTCTAGTGGTATTTGAAAAACGATGCATAAAGGAAACTGCACCGGTTGTAGAACCCGCAGCATTGGAAACCTCAGCATCTTTTGGACGCAAACCAGATAAATCTACTCCAACCCCACAGCGTCTTTTAAATAATTGCACCAGTTGTTGGTCGGTATAGCAAATTCCGCCATATGAATCATGTGAAGAAGGAACTACTACACAATTGGAAAGTGAAGCAATCATGGTGTGATTTCCAAGAGTTGACATCACACTTCCCTGCGGAATAATATATTTAAAATCTTTAAACAGATGGAAGATCTTTTCTTCGGTCAGCTCTTCTCGGCTTTTACCATAAGTTGATAAATCTTTATTTACGGATTTCAATCGATATTTTTCTTCGATACGGGCAAATTCTTTTGCCATACGATGATGCATATCATTGGGTGATTTTTCTAAATAATTCCCTTTTTTATCCTTAACAGCATATTTGTTTATCCAAGTTGTAGCTGCTAATTCGTCTCCCTTGAAATATGCCAAAGAAGCTTTGAGAACCTCATTGTAGTTGTAAACTTCTGTAAAAACCATTTCTTCTATCATTTTAAAATCATTTAAATATTTGTGAATTTTTTAGAATTTTAAAATTACACAATAATAAAATGGACTTTAGAGAAGTTCAAAATAGTTGATAACAATTTATTGTTGAAAAATATTTTTGAACGGCTATAAGGGTTTTGAATATTTCACCTATGATGTGGAACAATTTTTGATGACAAAAAAAGAGCTTATAAAAACTCTTTTAAAAATGAATTATCATTCGTTGACATAATCTTGTAAGTAACTAAACCTTTCTGTCAATTTTCCGTTTTGGGTCATTAAGGCTCTTTTTAAGATGCCATCCTTATCATCATTAAAGAAAGCCGGAATCACATATTTAGCAAAATTTTCTCCAAATCCATCAGATGAATCTTTTGGCAATTCGCATGGTAAATTATCCACGGCCATCACTGCAATTGCATCAGGAGAAAGATAATCTATTTCAATTAATTCTTTTTTACTGTAACCATAAATCGGATTTTCAATAGTTGAAGAACGAATTGTAGATGCAATGGGGATGTTTAAATCGCAACTGATATCGGCAATGACTGATATTTTAAATTTTGGATTTTTTATCATTTCATTGGAGATAATCATAGGCGCTCCATCGCTGTGAAAATGACCGGAAATGTATAAATCAGCCACAGTAGTAAATCGTTCAAAATTATTTTCATATGCTTGCGGATTCTGGAAAAAATCGATGTTATTGAGGATTTTTCCATCTTTTCGTTTGGCATAATCCAGTACATCTATCTGCACATAAACGGGCTCTGAAAAAGTTTGATTTAAAAACTCATTTACCGATACTTCTTTAATTGGGATAGCATCCAACATTTCTTTAACACCATTACCCACTCTTCCTGTTCCTGTTAGAACTATTTTAAAAGGATTGAGTTTTATATTTTTTAACTCATCAACCAATTCATTTTGATCAAAATGGACATTCGCTTTTGGAATTTGAAACAATTGATGTTTTAAACCATAGGTTCTAAAAGCATTATAAGCACCAACAATTCCGGCATATCTGCCAAAAGCCACTAATCTTATTCCATCAACATTGGTAATCACTTCATGGTCATACAATTCAATATTTTTTTCTAAAATGGCTTTCAATAATGGTTTATTATACGCTTGTTTTTTGATGGTATGAGAAAATAAAAAATATTTTTTATTTGGGATTAAATGGGCGATTGGAACCTCTTTAACTCCCAATAAAACATCGCAATCTGAAACATCATTGGCAACTTCAATCCCTTCTTTTTGATAATCATCATCAGAAAAAACACGATCAGTAGAACTTTCAACTTTGATGGTAAGTTGCGGAAATTGATGCATCAATGCTGCACAAATGTGAGGCGGTAAAACGGCGCGTTTATCTGGTGGATTTTTCCTTTCTTTGATGATGGCTATCTTCATTTTTAGTGTTTGGTATAAAGTTTGTTGCTAAGATATTGGGAAAAAATGATTGTATAAAATAATTCGGATTGTTTTTCCTAAATTTGCAGACTTGTTCATTGAAAATATGGGGATGACCGGTTTTGACTGCAAGGTCAATTGATGTATAAGCATGTCGAGCTAAGATGCTCTACTCGTAAAATGGGTATCAAAAATTAAACGGCGAGAATAACTACGCTTTAGCTGCTTAATCTGAATAAAGTAAGATTAACCTAGTTCCGACAAGGTCGGGAAGCTAAATGTCTCTTGAAAGCGATGACTAACCGCGTTCAGCAAAGAGGCATCGTAAAAGTTGGTATAGGAATAAAGAAGTCTTGGCTTTTTTCTGAAAAATAAGAGACTAGGTTAACGGTGGGTTGTTTTTGGTCAGCCGTTAAAAGAAAATCAATCAAAAAATAAACATGTAGAAAGTACTTTGGTTGCTTGTTTGGACGAGGGTTCGACTCCCTCCATCTCCACTAATAAAAATCGTAAATAGTTATTTATTTACGATTTTTTTATTCTAAATCCTTTTATAAAATTTTCATCTTTTTAAGTTCCTCTTCCAAAATAATAGTAGGTTTGATGTGAATGGTGTGAAAACCAATTTCATTTGCTGCCTTGATATTGTTGATATTGTCATCAATAAATAGAGAATTGCTTGCACTGATTTGATATCGATTTAAAAGCAAATAGAAAATTTCTTTATCGGGTTTTATCATTTTTTCTTCACCCGAAACAACAATCCCATCAAATTGGGCGAAAAAAGGAAATCGATTCAGTGCTATCGGGAAGGTTTCTGCAGACCAATTTGTAAGTCCTAAAAGTTGATAGTTCTTTTTTAATTGCGGCAGCAGTTTTACATTTTCTGTAATTTCTGCTTTGAGCATTACTTCCCATTGATCATAAAATAGCTGAATCAAAGAACTATATGCAGGAAATTGTTTTTGAAGCAACAGCGTTCCTTCTTGGAGTGTCCGATCTTTATCTTGTTGCAGATTCCATTCTTCGGTACAAATATTGGAAAGAAAAAATTCCATTTGAACTTTATCATCAAAAACATTTTCATACAAATACCTTGGGTTCCAATCTACCAAAACACCTCCGAAATCAAAAATGATATTAGTTATTTTCATATGTGAATATTTTATTTGTTTTAATAATGTCATATGGAATACGCCAGTTTGATTAAAATATTTTCATCAAAGTTTGTGTTTTTGCAAACATGGCTATTTCATACGAATAAATAAATTAAATTTTCATGATTGTTAAATTTTCAAAGTTAAATTAATTAGAACCAATGACTTATTGAATTTAAAAATTATTTTAAGTAGCTTTGCAAGCAATTATAAACACCTGCTTTGTACAAACCCAAGTTTAACATTAAAATTACTTTGATTTATAAAATAATTCCCTTTTTACTGATTGGACTTTTTGCTTTTACAACAAACCTTTCAAGCAATCCAACACCAAAAACTTCAAGAGTAGTTGAAACAACGGTTGTTGAGGGTGTAGAAAGTAGTTACAAAAGTTTAAAAACAAACAATTTTGAACTTCCTCAACTCGAAAGTTTTTCCAATGCTTTGGAAGGATTTTACAAACTGAAAGAAAAAGGACTCATTCAAAAAGATCTTTTAACCTTGGTCGATTTCAGCTTATCCTCAGCCGTAAAACGTTTGTGGGTGATTGATGTAAAAAATAACATCATTTTGTTTCAATCGTTGGTGGCTCACGGCAAAAATTCAGGGAATGAATTTGCAAATCAATTTTCTAATAAATCAGAGTCGCATAAGAGTAGTTTAGGGTTTTATACTACCGGAGAAACCTATTTTGGCAAACACGGTTTTTCGCTGCGATTGGATGGTTTAGAAACCGGAATCAACAATAATGCCAGAAATAGAGCCATTGTAATTCATGGCGCTGATTATGTTTCAGAATCATTTATACAACAAAATGGACGGTTGGGAAGAAGTTTTGGTTGCCCGTCTGTACCGATTGAAAACACTCAACAAATCATCAACATCATCAAAGATAAATCGTGCTTTTTTGTGTATTATCCGTCTAAAAAAAATTAATTACAGGCTGGTTTTATTCTTCAATTTCTGATACAATTCGGCATCTAAATTGTATAAATCATCTCGAAATTGCAACCTTCCGTTTTCACTCCAGGCAGTCCAGTAAAAAATATGTATAAAAATCGGATTTTCAATAGGTACTTTTATTGTTTTTCCTGTTTTAATAGCTGCTTCTATTTTTTCCAAATTCCATTTTTCAGGATTATCTAAAAGATATTCGGTTAATTCAAACGGATTTTGTAATCGAATACAACCGGAGCTCAAAGCTCGAATTTCCTGATCGAAAAAACCGCGCGAATTGGTATCGTGTAAATAAATTGAAAACCGATTGGGGAACATAAATTTGACCAATCCCAACGAATTATGAGTACCCGGACTTTGAACATACCGATAACTTCCGGCTTGCTTCGGATTCCAATTATCAAAACTGACCTCCTTATTTTGAGTGTCAAACATCGTAATTTTTTTATTCTTTAAATAATTTCGATCTCGAATCGCCGCCGGAACTACATCTTTTTTTAAGATGGTAGGCGGAACAGTCCACGTTGGATTGAATATTAAATGACTTAGTTTAGATGATAAAACAGGTGTTTTTCTTTCTGCTCTTCCCACAATAACTTTATGAGTTCGCGTTGTATCCATGTTTTTTATAACGTGTAATGTATAATCGGGAATGTTAACAATGAGATATTCTTTTTCAAAATTTCTTGGATACCACCGCCAGCGTTCCATATTGGCAATAATTTGTGCTTCTCTTTGCGCTTTAGTAAAATTCAGCGCATGAATTGTTCCAATACCAATAACTCCATCGGGCGCAAGTCCGTGGCGCATTTGAAATTTTTTCACTGCCAATTCGGTAATCGTATCATAAATGTTCGTAAGAGAATCTACGGGTTTCAAATCTTTCCAAAAAATAAGTTTTTTCTTGATTTCGATTAAAACTTCATTGGTATCATTCAACACCAATTTATTTTTTAGTTCAATTTTTTGATATTCTTCTTTAGGTAAAGTGTGTATTATTTTCAGCGCTTCTTGCAATTGATGATAAACAATATGTTGCGGTCTAACGGTTTTTAAAGCAAAATCAAAGGAATCTTTTTTTTGAAAATTCAACAGTAATTCGGTCAAATCAATATCATTTTCTTTCAATTCCCAATCGGTGTATAATTGCTTCGGATAAAGATTTCCTTTTGCCGCTTGTTGAATGAAACGATGCAAGTTTTCGGTCAATAAAAGATCATACAAAACCAAATCATAATCGGAGGATTGGTGGATGGATTTCTCCGAAATTTGTATTTTTTTAAAATCAAAATCCTCTTTAAATAAACCTTCATCTTCAATAGAATTAAATAACGCCAAGAGTTTTTTTCGATTTGCATCAGCCAGCCAAAACGTTTTGTTGTGGTTGGTTTTATAAAAATTAATCACACAAGAATCATTTATTGCAGCGATTGCCACAGCATCAATAGGGATGATTTTACCCGCTTCGGTAATTTCAATTTTGGGTGGCTGAATAATTTCAGCGGGTTTTTCTTTTTTACAAGAAATTAATAAAATGAATATCACAAAAAGACAGTGTATTTTCATAGCAACGAAAGGTACTTCTTCAGTAAATAAACTTGTCTGGTATAATTATTTGCACTCAACGAGTACAAATTAAAACATTTTAGCATTAAACAATGGTCATTAGGCATTTTTAATTATTCATTAGTTCTTTATATACTTTTTCTATTTCAGCAATTTCTTTATCTGTCAAAACCTCCAGCTCTTTATTTCCGGATCGTTTTGATAATTCCCCATTATTTTGTTCTAAAAACCGAATTAATAAAGCAACTGTTTTATCGGGCATTTCAAAAGTATCATCTATATAAGGTTTTTTAATAAGCGAATCTTAGCAATTTAAAACTTCTGTTTTAAGAAGCAGAAATTTTATAAAAAAAGAAAAGTATTTCAAAATGCATAAATAATCTAAAAATAATCACCTAAAAATAAGAATAATTAGCAATAAATAACATTTTTTTTATGAATTATTAAATTTATTAATAAAATTACTTAAATTAGTAGGTGCTTAATACGTTTTCCCTCAAACCATTAAGTCGGGTGCAATGGTCTGTACTTTATAAATGCAGTAAGTGTAATACTATGAAAATAGAAATAACATAAAATCGTATCATATGTTTCCAAAATTTTCGCAATCAACTGCAGCTTTAATTGCATCTATCAGTACCGCTATCGCAGGTCTTTTGGTTTTAATTGGCTGGCAATTGGACATTACCATTCTCAAAACGTTTGGGTTGGGTGCAGTAACCATGAAACCCAATGGCGCAGTATTTTTTCTCCTTTCCGGTTTAACGCTTCTGCTTCTGCAATTTTCAAATCCGATTACAAAATGGCTGTCACGCATTTTTTCATCACTGATTATTCTCGCTGCATTTCTTACGCTGGCAGAGTTTATCTTTTTGCCGGATTTTGGAATTGACGAACTGCTATTCAGTGTTGAGGATACAACCGGATTTGTTCCTCATCCAAGCCGTATAGCCTTCAATGCTGCGATTAATTTTGTTTTACTTGGCATGGTGTTATTTTATCTCTCACTGCATCGTCCCCGCCTAAACTACTTTATTGAATTCTGCTTAATGGCTGCTTTTTCAATAAGTGCGGTGGGGCTGCTGAATTTTGTTTCTGGTTTTTCCGATTCTGCCGGAGCCACCGGATACTACGGGATGGCTGTTAATGCAGCAACTTTATTTATAGCGCTGTGTCTTGGTATTTATTTTACAATTCGCCGGCGTATTGCGTATAAGTTTGCGGTAGAACAAAAACTTTTTGCAGGGCTTACAATCTCTGCTACAATTATTGTTTTTGTTTCGTTCCTCTTTGTTTCGAACCTTCGATCCATGCACGAAGCCGTTGATTTAGTCCAACATATACATATTGTTAAAAATCAAGTTGAAAATATACTTACAGCCACAATTGATATAGAAACCGGTTCGCGTGGATTTTTACTCAGTGGAAAGGAATATTTTTTAAAAAAGATGGTTGAAGCCAAGCGGAATATACCGGAACAAATTGCCGGCTTACGCAATCTTACAAAAGACAATCCTAATCAGCAATACGACATAAATACACTTGAGCGATTAATTATTGAGAAAATTGAAAGATCTGATCTTGCGGTTAACGTACGGAAATCGAAAGGGATAACAGAAGCTATTCTACTAATTGAAGCCGGAAGAGGTCAAAATCTTACCGATAGTATCCGTACCATAAAAGATCAAATGATTGCAGAACAAAACCAGCTGTTATCACTGCGTAATAAAGCAGAAGATGAACGGATGGCGCAAACGCAAAACGTAATCTTCATTGGTTTTTTGTTTCAGATTTTTTTGCTTGCCCTGATGTTTCTTTTTGTAAAAACAGATATCTCCGGTAAAAGAAAAGCACAAAAAGAACTACTAACCTTGTTAGAAGATCTTGAAGAAATAGTGGAAGAAAGGACAGCCGAGTTAAAACAATCTGAAGAGAAGGTAATTCAAGAACGTGATAAAGCCAACCAATATTTAGATACTGCCGGTGTAATGTTAGTACTGCTTGACAGCACCGGAAAAGTTTCCAAAATAAATATAAAAGGTTGCGAAGTTCTTGGCTATTCTGAAAATGAAATTGTTGGTAAAGATTGGTTCAAATCTTTTCTTCCTAAAAATTTAGTGGATGGTGCTCATAGCGGCTTCAAAAAAATAATGGAAGGTAAAATTGAAGCGCTTGAATTTTACGAAATTCCTATTGTCAATAAAAATGGAGAAGAACGATTAATTGAATGGCATAATATTTTACTGCGCAATGCTGAAGGAAAGCCAACCGGAACATTAAGTTCCGGTGAGGATATTACTGAACGCAAACAAGTAGAAGAAGCACTGCGTACCAGTGAACTGCATTTCAGAAAGTTGTTTGAGTCAAATCCGCAACCCATGTGGGTATACGATTTGGAAACCTTTCGTTTTTTGGATGTAAACAATACGGCTGTAAAAAAGTATGGATATACAAGAGCAACATTTTTATCCATGACACTGAAAGACATTCGTCCTCCAGAGGATGTACCATCTTTGAATCTAAATATTGCTGAAGCAACAAATAAAATACAAGAATCCGGGATTTGGCGCCACAAATTAAACGATGGAACGATCATCTTTGTGGAGATTCATTCACATGATCTGAAATTCGAAAATCGGCAAGCACGTCTTGTCCTTGTAAATGACATTACCGAACGCAAAAAAGCGGAAAACCAAAAACACAGACAAAGTGAAATACTGGAAGCTATCATTACAGGAGTACCACTTCCAACTATTCTTGAACAAATTGTTAAATCGGTAGAAGAAGAAGATCCGACTTCGCTCTGTTCTATTCTTCTTCTAGATGATGAAGGAAAACACTTGCTGAACGGGGCTGCACCAAGTTTACCCGAATTTTATAATCAAGCAATTGAAGGAATTGAGATTGGTGAAAAAGTTGGTTCTTGTGGAGCCGCGGCATCTACAAAAATCAGGATAATTGCAGAAGATTTGCTTACCCATCCAAACTGGGCTGCATACACCGAATTAACTCAGCGGGCTAATCTAAGGTCTTGTTGGTCAGAACCCATACTCGATGCCGAAAATAATGTCTTGGGGACTTTTGCAATTTATCACCGTGAACCACAAACACCACTAAACGAAGAAATAGAACTCTTAAAATCGGTCGTTTCATTGGCGAGTTTAGCGATTACCCGTAAACGAAATGAAGAACAAATTCGCAACATGAATGCCGAACTTGAGATAAAAGTGGAAGAAAGAACCGAACAGCTTGCAGAAACTAATGAAAATCTTCTGAAAGAAATGGAAGAACGCAGACAGATAGAAGATCGATTTAAATTGGTAGTAGAGTCAGCACCCAATGCCATTATTTTGGTTGATTCATCAGGAACCATCCAATTGATCAATAAGCAAACAGAGAATTATTTTGGATATGAACGAGACGAATTGATTGGAAAGAAAATAGAAATGTTAGTTCCCAATGCAAGCGAAATGAATCATGTAAATCTACATTCTGATTTTACCTCTCATCCAACGGAACGCAAAATGGGAAATAATCGCGATTTATTCGGTTTGAAAAAAGACGGTTCCAAAATTCCGATTGAAGTTGGTTTGAATCCCATCCGCATTAATAATGAAACACTAATTTTGACCAGTATTATTGATATTACCGAACGTAAAAAAGCGGAAGAAGAAATTAAAAATGCCAAAACCGAGGCCGAAAGAGCCAATATTGCCAAGAGTGAATTCTTATCGCGCATGAGTCACGAACTTCGCACTCCGTTAAATTCAATTCTTGGTTTTACCCAATTGATGAGCATGGGAGAACTGAATCCAGCCCACAAAAAAGGTGTTGATCATATCATGAAAAGTGGCAAACACTTACTCAATTTAATCAATGAAGTGCTTGATTTGTCACGTATTGAAGCGGGAAAACTGTCAATTTCCATAGAACCGATTCAACTTCAAAAAGTTCTTGGAGAAACATTGGATATACTTAATTATTTTGCA
This sequence comes from Flavobacteriaceae bacterium, assembly GCA_030683815.1. Taxonomy (GTDB): domain Bacteria; phylum Bacteroidota; class Bacteroidia; order Flavobacteriales; family Flavobacteriaceae; genus JAGXRT01. The sequence goes on along the minus strand of JAUXPJ010000008.1, from coordinate 55,142 downwards.
CTGGAACGCTCCATAAAACTCGAATTGGAAAGCTCACCCAACAATGATCTTTTTGTAAAAGCCGATCATCAAAAGTTAAAACAAGTGTTGCTGAACATAGTTAACAACGCCGTAAAATACAATAAAGAAGGCGGTTTGGTAACGGTAAAAGTAGCGAATATCCAAAATGAAACAGCAAGGATTTCTATTACAGATACCGGAAACGGCATTAGCCCTGATGAATTACATAAACTTTATAGCCCTTTCCAACGAATTGGAGTTGGTATTTCAGAAATTGAAGGAACAGGACTTGGATTAGCAGTTGCTAAAAAATTGATGGAAGCGATGAATGGAAGCATTGGTTTAGAAAGTGAACCAGGTGTAGGAAGTACCTTTTGGATTGAACTGCCACAAATTGAAGGTCAGATAGAACGCCACGAACGAAATGGGGATTTCATAAAGCCGGACACTAAAACAGTAAATGTTAGCGGAACTCTTTTGTACATTGAAAATAACATTTCTAATCAACAATTAGTTAAACAAATTATAGACACACAACGGCCTTCTATTAATTTAATAACCGAAACGTTCGGTAAAAACACCGTTAAACTAGCCAAGGATTACAAACCGGATTTAATTCTGCTCGATCTCAATTTACCCGATATTCACGGCAGTGAAGTATTAAAATTATTACTAAAAGACACTGAAACAAAATCAATTCCGGTAGTAATATTAAGCGCCGATGCCATGGAAAAACAAATAGAAAAGTCACTGATAATGGGGGCTAAATTGTATTTAACCAAACCATTGGATGTGCTGGAGTTGTTGAAAGCAATAGATGAATGTTTAAATGTTTAAAAGTATCTGGTATCTGGTATCTGGTATCTGGTATCTGGTATCAAGAAATAATTGACAAGAAAAAAGCAATTAACAATTAAAAACCGGTCAACACCAATCAGGGAAGTTCATGAAAAAAGGTTAAGGGATAAAGGTGAAAGTCAGGTCACTGAGCTGAATCGAAGTGAAAGTTAAAATATAGTAAGAAACAATGAGCTATTACAAGTACCAAGTACCAGATACAAAAAAATGACAAAATTCAATTTCAATAAATTCAAAAACTCCAATCTGTTTTTGTTCCATGCAATTGTGATTTCCGCAACGTTGGCAATTGCGCTTGGAATTCACATGAAAAATATATTGGACAAAGCGCTCGAAAATTCTATTCATACACAAATAGCCAATAGCAACACGACCGATATCCGTTTTTACGATGAAGTTCTTTCAAATGCTGCTTTGCTGGCGGCAACTACAGGTAATCTGAAATGGGAAGAACGATACCGACTTTTTGAACCAAGATTGGACAAAGCCATCAAAGAAATGATTGAGTTAGACAGTGAAGGAATACTTGGTCAGAAACTTGAAATAATCAACAATGCCAATAAGCAGCTTGTGGTAATGGAAAACCGTATTTTCGAATTGATTCACAACAAAAAATCAACCGAAGCGCTCGTTCTTATAACTAGCAACGAATATACTCAACAAAAAGCAATCTATACCAAAGCGCTTTTAGAATTTATCAAACTGCACGAGCTGGAAACCGGTCAGCAACAAGCGCAACTGCAACAAGAGGCAAAACGCAGCAAATTGTATTTTGGTCTTTTAATTCTCGTACTCATTCTTCTTTGGCTACCTGTTGAAAACTTGTTGCGCAAAGGACGTAAAAAAACGATTCAAAAAAATCGAGCGCTTGAATTAGAAGTAAATGCCCATATTGCAACAGAAAAAACGCTGCAAGAATCGCAAAAACAACTTAAATTAGTAAATCATCAATTAAATCTGTTATTAGAAAATGCTCCGGCAATGATATACACTTGTCAGGCATTCGGAAATTTTGATGCAACCTATATAAGCGAGAATATTAAAGAACATCTTGGTTATGACAGTAAAGAATTTTTAAAGATTCCCGGATTTCTGGCAATGAATATTCATCCTGATGATAAAGAGATCGTTTCTTCAGGACTTACCAAGCTATTTGAAAATGGAGAATATCATCATCAATATCGATTTAAACATAAAGATGATTCTTGGAGATGGATGTCAGATTCCTTAAAATTAGTAAACGATGAAAACGGCGCTCCGAAAGAAATTATTGGTTATTGGCTTGACATCACCGAAAAGAAACAAGCAGAGGAAGAAATTAAAAAAAGTGAAATCAAATTTAAAACACTGTTTGATTCAGCCAATGATGCAATCTTTATAATGGATGGTCAACTCTTTATTGACTGTAATACCCAAACCGAGAAAATGTTTGGTTGTTCAATGAAAGATATTGTAGGGCATTCTCCAATTGAATTCTCACCAGAATATCAACCGGACGGACGTTTATCCGCTCATAAAGCTATTGAAAAAATTACGGCTGCACTAAAAGGTAAGTCACAGATTTTTGAATGGATCCATTGTCAACTTGACGGTTCTCTTTTTGATGCTGAAGTGAGCTTAAATAAAATTGAATATGGAGGCAAGACATTTGTACAAGCCATCGTCAGGGACATCACCGAAAAAAAGAAATACGAAACCGAAATCATTAACCTAAACATGTCTCTAGAACAAAAAGTTGAAGAAAGAACTCAACAATTAGCGCTTATAAATAATAATCTAAGCGATGAAATTGAAGAACGCAAACGAACAGAATTGGAATTGATCAAAGCAAAAAATGATTTAGAACTGGCAACTGCTACAAAAAGAGATTTTTTTTCACGTGTAAGCCACGAACTTAGAACACCGCTAAATGGCATCTTGGGTTTTGCTCAATTGTTAGAAATGGGAGAACTTAATCCGACCCAAAAAAAAGGCATTGATCAAATTCAGAAAAGTGGAAAACACTTACTTAACTTAGTCAATGAAGTGTTAGAACTTTCAAAAATAGAACCCGGTAAATTTACCTGCTCTTTAGAACCAATCCAACTCAGCGAAATTATTCTGAAAACATTTGCTGTCAGCCATCCCTTTGCTGAAGAAAGTGATATTAAACTCGAATTAGTGCCATCAGAGAATAATACACTTTTCGTAAAAGCGGATCATCAAAAATTAAAACAAGTGCTGCTGAACGTCATCAGCAATGCCATAAAATATAATAGCCATGGAGGAACGGTAAAAGTAGAAGTTATCAATAATGGAGAATATATTAAAATTTGTGTGAGCGATACAGGCAAAGGAATTCCATCAGATGAGCTGCATAAACTTTTTAACCCGTTTCAACGCATCGGTGCAGAGATTTCAGAAATAGAAGGAACCGGACTTGGATTAGCCGTTGCTAAAAAGCTGATGGAAGCGATGCACGGAACTATTGGCGTAGAAAGTAAAGTGGACAAAGGAAGTACCTTTTGGATAGAACTTTTACAATGTGAAGGTCAGATGGAACGTCATGAAAGAGAAATTGTTTTTGAAGCATCAGCAACAAATAATAATACTAAAGTTGGAACACTTTTATACATAGAAAATAATATTTCTAACCAACAATTGGTCAAACAAATCATAGACACACAACGCCCGTCAATTAAATTAATCACCAATTTGTATGGTAAAAATGCGATAAAATTGGCTGTTGATTACAAACCGGATTTAATTCTGCTCGATCTCGATTTACCCGATATTCACGGCAGTAAAGTATTGGAATTGTTGCAAAAAGAAACAGAAACAAAAAATATTCCAGTGATTATTTTAAGTGCCGATGCCATGGAAAAACAAATAGAAAAGTTACTAAAATCAGGCGCCAAAGCATATTTAACCAAACCGTTGAATGTACTGGAGTTTTTGAAAGTAATTGATGAATATTTAATGTTTTAAAGTATCTGGTATCTGGTATCTGGTATCAAGAAATAATTGACAATAAAAAAGAAAATAGAACAAAGATTAAAGATAAAAGTCGTGTCCTGAACGGAGTCGAAGGATCCAAGTAGTAAAAAAAGAAAAACCACTAAGACACTAAGAAACACATAGAAAAACCTCGGTGAAACTGAGTGAACCAAGTACCTAAGTGGTAAAAAAAATAATTTGATTAAAGATGAATAATACCTGATATCAAGTACCTAAAAAACAAAACAATGATAAATTCAACCTTAAAAAATGCAAACATTCTAATAGTTGATGATCAACAACAGAATATTGATGTGCTTACAGGATTGCTTGATATGACAGGATACATCAATTACATAACTACTACAGACCCTCGAAAAGTGGCAGATTTGTTCGTTTCCTTTAAACCTCATTTGATTCTACTAGATCTAATGATGCCTCATCTCAACGGATTTCAGGTGATGGAACAGTTGAAAGCACTCATTCCAACCAACACTTTTTTGCCCATTTTGGTACTGACTGCCGATGCTAAAACAGAAACAAAACAACAAGCACTCGCCAATGGAGCTACTGATTTTTTGATCAAACCGTTCGATTTAATTGAAGTGGAGCTTCGAATTAGAAATTTACTTAAAGCCCTCTATCTGCATCAACAATTAGAAGATCAGAATCTAATTTTAGAAGAAAAAGTGAAGGAAAGAACTGCGGTATTAGAGCAAACCAATATTGAATTAATTGCCGCTAAAGATAAAGCCGAAGAAAATGATCGTTTAAAATCAGCCTTCCTCGCCAATATATCCCATGAAATTAGAACGCCCATGAACGGAATTTTGGGTTTTTGTGAGTTACTTCAAGAACCTAATCTTACCGGAGCAAAACAGCAAATGTATATCGGTATTATAGAAAAAAGTGGCGTCCGCATGCTCAATACCATTCATAATATTATGAATATTTCCAAAATAGAAGCAGGAATTGTTGAAAAAATAGTTTCAGAAACAAATGTAAATGATTTGATGGAAGAACTGTATGACTTCTTTCAACCGGAAGTGGAGAAAAAGAAACTACAGCTATTTTTAAAAAATAATTTGACTGTAGAAGAACGTATTTTAGAAACAGACCGCGAAAAACTCCATACCATTTTAACCAATCTCATTAAAAACTCCATAAAATTTACCCAAGCCGGAACTATTGAGTTTGGTTGTACCAAAAAAGACGACAATGTTGAATTTTTTGTAAAAGATACCGGAGTGGGCATTCCACAAGAACACGAAGAATTTATTTTTGAAAGGTTTAGACAAGGCAGTGATTCACTTACCCGAAATTATGAAGGATCCGGCTTGGGATTACCTATCGCAAAAGCATACGTAGAAATATTGGATGGAGCAATTTGGTTAGAATCTGAGGTAGGAAAAGGCACCGTATTTTATTTTACCATTCCTCATCATAAAGAAGAAAAGGAGAAGCGCCATCTTGAAAACCCTACAGAAGTCACCGAAAATACATATCAAATTAAAAAACTAAAAATTTTAATTGTAGAAGATGATGAAATCTCTGACCTGTTGTTAAGTACTTTACTCGATGAAATTAATCCGGAAATTTTACATGCAAAAACAGGCATTGAAGCCATAGCAGCTTGTCGTACAAATCCTGATATTGATTTAATTTTGATGGATATAAAAATGTCAGAAATGAATGGTTATGAAGCTACGCGGCAAATCCGTCAATTTAACGAAGAGGTGATTATCATTGCTCAATCTGCCTATGCTTTTTCAACCGAAGGGGATAAAGCAATAAAAGAGGGACAATGCAATGCCTATATTTCAAAACCCATCATAAAAGATGAATTAATGAAGTTGATACATTCTTTTTTTCATAAATAATTAATGGAAAAATCATTAAAAAAAATAAGAAGTATTTTAGTTTTTAACTTTAGGAATTTGCCCATAGGCACTGAGTTTAAAGTTTCTTTTGTTTAAAGTTAAATGTTTCTCAATATTTGCTGCTTTTTAACTTTTCAACATTCTAACTTTATTACTTTATTACTTTTTAACAACTAAAAATTATATTTGTATAAATTTCGAATCCATTGAAAGAACTCCTTCTTATAACCCCGCCGTTTACACAATTAAACACTCCGTATCCGGCAACGGCTTATTTAAAAGGTTTTTTAAACACAAAAAACATTGCTGCTTTTCAAATAGATTTAGGAATAGAAGTAATTCTAGCACTTTTCTCCAAGAGCGGACTCCAAAACATGTTTGAGTTTGCCAAACAAAATGATAAGATTCAATCGCCGAATTCACAAAGAATTTTTGCTTTAAAATCAGATTATATCAACATCATCGAAGATATAATTTCCTTTTTACAAGGAAAAAATCAAACTATTGTCCGACAAATCTGCACCGAAAATTTCCTTCCTCAAGCTTCCAGATTTGAACAACCAGAAGAGTTGAATTGGGCTTTTGGAACCATGGGAATGCAAGACAAGGCAAAACATTTGGCCACTTTATATTTGGAAGATTTATCAGATTTTATTGTTGAATGTGTTGATGAGAACTTCGGATTTAGTCGATATGCGGAAAAGCTGGGTAAAAGCGCCAATTCTTTTGATGAATTATACGCCAATTTGCAGGAGGAAATCACTTTTATTGATGAGATTACTTTGAAAATTCTAGACCAAAAAATCAAAATTTTAAATCCTCAATTAGTTTGTTTTTCGGTGCCGTTTCCTGGAAATCTTTACAGTGCTTTTCGATGTGCTCAATGGATTAAAAATAATTATCCAACTATTAAAATTGCCATGGGCGGTGGTTTTCCTAATACTGAATTAAGGTCAATTTCAGATATCAGCGTTTTCGATTTCTTTGATTTTATCACTTTAGATGATGGAGAGTTACCCTTAGAATTGTTATGTGAAAATATTTTAAGAACCGGCAATTCCAATTCAACTATTTTTAAAAGAACCTTTTTAAAGGAAAATAATGAAGTAGTTTACTACAACAATTCCTTGAAAAAAGATTATCCGCAAACTGAAACAGGAACTCCAAATTATACCGATTTATTGCTCAATCAATATATTTCGGTTATAGAAATTGCGAATCCGATGCATAGTTTATGGAGTGATGGGCGTTGGAATAAACTCACCATGGCTCACGGTTGTTACTGGGGTAAATGTACTTTTTGCGATATTTCTTTAGATTATATTAAAATTTACGAACCGATAGCCGCTTCTTTAATTGTTGACAGAATGGAGCAAATAATAGCACAGACAGGCGAGAGAGGATTTCATTTTGTTGATGAAGCCGCTCCGCCGGCATTGATGAGAGAAGTGGCGATTGAAATTATCAGAAGAAAATTAACTGTTACCTGGTGGACTAATATTCGGTTTGAAAAAAGTTTCACTCAAGATTTGTGCAAATTACTCCAAACTTCTGGCTGTATCGCTGTATCCGGCGGATTAGAAGTTGCATCGGATCGATTGCTTTCTTTGATTAAAAAGGGAGTTACTGTAGAACAAGTGGCGCAAGTAACACGCAATTTTACAGAATCGGGTGTTATGGTTCATGCTTATTTAATGTATGGTTTCCCAACTCAAACTGTTCAAGAAACGGTCGATAGTTTAGAAATGGTCCGACAAATGTTCGAACTCGGGATTATTCAATCTGGTTTCTGGCATCAGTTTGCACTCACAACCCACAGTCCGATTGGGATGAATCCATCAGCATATCATATTAAACCCAATTATAAAGAGATTTCTTTCGCTAATAATGATATTGAATTTGAAGACAAAACGGGCATCAATCATGATCAATTTAGCTTCGGTTTAAAAAAATCTTTATACAATTTTATGCACGGAATTTGTTTTGATTTTTCATTGCAAGAATGGTTTGATTTTAATATTCCTAAAACAAGCATTCAAAAAGATTATGTGCAAAATTGCTTGGATGCTGATGAATATTTCAACATAAAACCTTCAGCTAAAGTTATTTGGATAGGCAATGTCCCATTGATATCAGCCTATACAAAATCGAAAAAAGGTCAAAGTAAACCTATGTTGCAACTTACTTTTCACAATAAAACAAATCATATTGAATTGAAAATGGAAAAAGAAAAAGGAGAATGGTTACTGGGCGCTTTAGAGCGACTTTCAATTCATCAAAAAAACTTTATGAATTTTGGAGCGTTAAAATCTGACTTTGAAAATCAGTTTGAAGATTTTGAATTATTTTGGTATTCAAAACCTATTGACACTTTGAGAACTCAGGGTTTATTGGTTTTATAATCATTAAAGAATTGGTACTTTTGCTATATGACAAATAACTCAGATACCCCAAAAGAACAACCAAACAATCCGTTACACGGGGTTAAATTGGCTGATATTTTAGAATTTTTGGTCACCAAATACGGTTGGGAAAAATTGGGCTATATGATTAACATTAAATGTTTTAATGACAATCCATCCATCAAATCAAGCCTTACATTTTTGAGAAAAACGCCTTGGGCCAGAGAAAAAGTAGAGAAATTATATTTAAAATCTAATAAGTAATAAACCTTTTAAACTTTTTTATGAGGAGGTGAATCTTTTTTCTCCATCGGACCTCTTTTATAAATAATCAAGCCATTTAAGAAATTTCGTAAAATTTGATCTTCCAGTTTTTTGTAATTTGGATGATCTTCTTTTCTAAAAAATGCCCCCAATTCGCTTTTAGAAATTTTAAAATCTACCAATTTTAGGATTTCAACTATATCTTCATCGCGCAGTTGTAAGGCAACTCTAATTTTTTTTATGACATCATTATTGGTTAATCCCATGGTTTTCAATTTTTATGCAATTTACGCAAATACAGCTATTAATTTTTATTTAATCATCTCAAATTATTATCGATTAAGAATCGTAAAGATTAAAAGCACTACTTTTGCAACAAATACTGATGAATGAATCATTTCGAACATTTTAATCTCAACAAACATTTGCATAATGCCATTGCAGAATTGGGATTTGACATGCCAACTCCGATACAGTCAGCGTCATTTCCGGTCATTCTTTCCGGTAAAGATGTGGTAGGAATTGCGCAAACCGGTACCGGAAAAACCTTGGCTTATATGCTTCCCATTTTACAGGATTTAAAATTTTCAAAGCAAGTGAATCCGAGAGTTCTGATTTTAGTTCCTACCCGCGAATTGGTTTTACAAGTGGTAGAGCAGATTGAAAGTTTTACTAAATATATGAATATTAAAACCTTAGGAGTTTATGGTGGTGTAAATATCAATACTCAAAAACAACAGATTGTTGAAGGTACAGATATTTTGGTGGCAACTCCCGGGCGACTTTATGACTTAACAGTCAGTAGGGTTTTGCAGTTAAAATCGGTCAATAAATTGGTGATTGATGAGGTTGATGTAATGCTTGATTTAGGATTTCGTTTTCAATTGACCAATATTTTTGAGTTATTGCCCGAGCGCCGACAAAACATCATGTATTCTGCAACGATGACAGAAGATATCGATGCTTTAATCGATGATTTTTTTAAGTCGCCGGTTAAAATTTCTATTGCAGTAAGCGGAACTCCACTAGAAAATATCGCACAGCAATGTTACAAGGTTCAAAATTTTTACACCAAAGTAAATTTGTTAAAACAGCTGTTAAAAGATAAAAATGAATTCAGCAAAGTGTTGGTTTTTGTTTCGGACAAAAAAAATGCTGACCGGGTTTTTGAACTTATAGAACCTCAATTTGGATCAGAAACCTGTATCATTCATTCCAATAAAACTCAGAATTACAGAATTAGATCCATCCAGCAATTTAATCAGGGAATCAACAGAATTATCATTGCAACCGATGTGATGGCGCGCGGTTTGGATTTGGACAAAATATCGCATGTTGTCAATTTTGATACACCTCATTTTCCCGAAAATTATATGCATCGCATTGGCAGAACAGGAAGAGCAGAGCAATTGGGAAAATCGATTTTGTTTTATACCGATAAAGAAAAAACATACAAAGATGCTATTGAAAGCTTGATGTCTTATGAAATTCCGATAGTTGATTTTCCATCAGAAGTTGAAATTTCAACTCAATTAACGCCTGAAGAACGACCCATAATTATTGAAACACATAATAGAACTTCAAAGGTTGATACTACTGAACGTGGCTTCCATGAAAAAAGCGAGAAGAATAAAAAAACCAATCAAGGAGGATCTTATCGTAGAGAGTTAGCCAAAAAGTACAAAAAACCTAAAACACGCGGTGATAAAAATTACAATAAAAATCTGAAAAAGAAATAAAGATTTTATCATTTTGGTATTTTGTATTTTTGGTCATGTCAAGAAAAATTATTTTTAAGACTCATAATCAGGAACAACTCAGTTTACTACCGCCAAGTTATGATGATTAAGTTCCTGCAAATCATCCTGTTCGAGTTGTCAATCATATTATTGATCAAATAGACCTCACCTCATTAGAGAAAAGCCGCAAAGGAGGCGGAACTTCGAGTTATCATCCGCGTATGCTGTTGAAAGTGCCGGTTTATTCGTACTTGCGCAATCTTTATTCTTCAAAAAAAATAGAATAAGCTTCAAAAAAGAATGTTCATTTTATGTGGCCTAGCAATCAGAGTAAACCAGACCATGGTACGATTAATGTCTTCAGAGGTGAGCGCTTAAACGAACAGTTGCGAAAGATCTTTACACAGGTTGTTGTTCTTTTAGCCGAAAAAGGGGCATTGAGTTTAAAAGAACTTTGATGTTATGCAGAAAAGGTTTATAAAGAAAAGCGAAGCATCCCTAATGAACCTGACTGTTGTCCTTTATGACTATATTTGGTACTGGATAATTGTATCATAATTGGATGTTAACGCATGTTCATTAAAGAATAAACCTTTAAATGAGAATTACAGCGCAATAAAAACTAAAAGAATTTTAAAAAAAATAAATCAAAAAAAGTAATTTATTGTAAATTGGTCAAAATTCATTAAATGAAAAAAACAAGCCCAAAAACATTACGTTTTTTAGTTTTCATACTCATCAGTACCATCGTACTTTCTTCTTGTACTTCTAAAAAAAATATCATTTATTTTCAGGATGTTAAAGAAGGAACAGAACAAGAAAGCAGAGTGTCTTTTGAAACCATTTTTCAACCCGATGATTTGTTAAGCATTACCATATCAGCATTTGATATGGAAGCCGCCAGACCTTTTAATTTAAATTCAATGGCAGCCAATAATAGTGGGTCTAACAACATCAATTACTTAATTAACAACGAGGGATATATTGATTTTCCAATCTTAGGCGAGATTAAATTAGGTGGTTTGAAAAAATCTGATGCTATACAGGTATTAAAAGAAAAATTAAGTGTATATGTTAATAATCCGATAGTGCAAATTGAAATTGTCAATTTCAAAATAACCATTTTAGGTGAAGTTAAATCACCAGGAACCTTTACCATACCCAATGAACGACTGACAATTATTGAAGCCATAGGATTAGCGGGAGATTTAGCTATCTCTGGCAAACGAAATAACATCTTGGTCATACGCGATGTTAATTTTGAAAAATCGTATATTCGAGTAGATCTAACCAAAAAAGATATATTCACCTCACCCACATACTACCTTAAACAAAATGATGTGATTTATGTAGAACCGACCAATACAAGAATTCAATCATCGAGTGTAGGTGCTAATACATCACTGTATTTTCCTATTATATCTATGTTACTGACTATTTACGCATTTATAATTAAATAACCCCCATGGAGCACAATCGTCCGCCATTTGAATATGATGATTATTGGAATGAATCAACCAATTTAAGAGATCAATTAGACAAGTATTTGGTCCATTGGAAATGGTTTGTAATAAGCGTCTTTCTTGTGGTAATGGCAGCGTATATATATTTAAAATATACCACTCCACTCTATGAAGTTTCCACTTCTATCTTGATAAAAACTGATAAAAGCAGTTTTTCCGAGTTTTCGGCACTTCGCGACTTAGATATGTATTCTGGCATCAAAAATGATGTTGAAAACGAAATAGAGGTCCTTAAATCTAGAACCTTAATCAGTAATGTGGTTAAAGAATTAGGTCTTCATATAAACTATTTCGAGCAACGATATCCTATTAAAAAGGAATTATTTCAAGACAGTCCTTTCCAACTTTCCCTTATTAACCAAGATAGTTTAGATATAACTTCTATTGGTACTTTTTTAGTACAAATAACGAATGATAGTTCATTTCAAATTGCGGACGGAAACAGAGAACAGCAAAAATCAGGATCCTTTGATCATGCCCTGGAAACGAGTTTGGGAACCGTTTTAATAACTAAAAATCCGTTGACATTTAACGCTTATATGGGTAAAGAAGTGGAAGTAACTGTAGTTCCGATACCAAATGTAGTAGATGTTTTAAAAGCATCTGTCAATATCAATACTGCTAATAAAGGATCAAACGTCATCAATCTAAAACTAAATACCAGTAACATTCTAAAAGGAAAATCTATATTGGACAATCTGGTACAGCAGTACAACAAAGATGCCATTAGTGACAAAAATTTAATTGCTTCAAATACCGCAAAATTTATCAATGAACGTTTACTCCTGATTAATGATGAATTATCGGATGTAGAACAAAATGCCGAATCATTTAAAACATCCAATAACCTAACCGATATTTCTTCAGAAGCTAAATCTTTTATGGATAATGCTTCTTCTTTCGAGAGAAGAATCGTTGAAGCCAATATGCAATTGCGTTTAATTGATTTCATGAGTGATAATATTATCAATCAGAAAACCAACTATGATTTAATTCCTGCCAATGTAGGATTTTCAGATCCTTCATTAAGCGCTACATTTGCTAAACACAATGAATTGGTGTTAGAACGCAACCGCTTACTAAAAAGTTCGAGTGAAAAGAATCCGATGATCATCAACCTTAATGAGCAACTATCGAAACTTAAAGAGGTCATGTTAAAGAGTTTGGTAAACTTAAAAACATCACTTCAAATAACCACCGGAGAATTATCAAAACAAGAGGCTAAAGCCAATGCCAAAATTGCAACGGTTCCTAGACAAGAACGTGAATTCAGAGGCATACAACGGCAACAGCAAATTAAAGAATCATTATACCTGTATTTATTACAAAAAAGAGAAGAGACCGCTATTTCTTTAGCAGTTACCGTATCAAATGCCAAAATAATTGAAAAAGCGCATAGCTCTAACGTTCCGGTATATCCTAAAAGAAATTCTGTTTTACTAACGGCCTTATTAATGGGTCTCATCATTCCGGGTGTAGTAATATACCTCAAAAATTTATTAGACACTAAAATTCATTTTAGAAAAGATGTAGAGAAAGCCTTAAAAATTCCATTTTTAGGAGATGTCCCTTTTGCAGAAACCACTAAAGACCAAAAATATTTCTTAATTAATAAAGACGACCGATCAGGTACCGCAGAAGCTTTGCGATTAATCAGAACCAATTTAGATTTTATGCTTCCTGACAACCGTGAAAAGGGGTATACTATTTTTGTCACGTCCACTATTGCCGGAGAAGGCAAATCATTTATAGCTGCCAATTTAGCGATAACTTTGGCTAATTTCAGCAAAAAAGTGTTAGTTATTGGGATGGATTTAAGAAACCCAAAACTCCATAACTATTTAGGAATTCAAAACACTTTAGGCATTACCCACTTTTTAAAAGATGCCACTATAGAAGTTAAGGAACTCATTAAATCGGTAGATGGTATAGATCATTTAGATGTAATTGTATCGGGTGTCGTACCTCCTAATCCGGCCGAAATGTTAACTAGTAAAAAAGTTCAAAAACTGTTGGATGAAGTAAGTCAACAGTACGATTTTATTGTAGTAGATACGGCACCAATAAGTTTAGTAACAGACACCTTAATGCTGGGGAAATACGCCGATTTATTTATATATGTACTGAGAGCCAACTTTTTGGACAAACGATTATTAAGTATCCCCGAAGCTATTTATAAAGAGAACAGACTTAAAAATATGGCCATTGTTTTAAATGCCACCGACAGTAAAAAAGGATACGGCTATGGTTATGGATACGGTTATGGATACGGTTATGGGTCTAAAGAAACTAAAAAATCATTTTGGGGAAAGTTGTTTAAATAAAAACTTGTTATCAGTTGGCTGTTGTTGGCTTTCAGTTGTCTTGAACCTGAGAATACATATACGCTTGCTAATCCATCTTTTTGATTAAATTTCAGAATTCTAAAAAATTAACAAAAGATAGGACTAGTGGGGTGGGTATCTTTTAACATTATAAAAGGGGAAGTAATTATTCGTTTAAAACACCTCTTGAAATAACAATTTTCTGAATTTCTGAAGTTCCTTCGTAAATCTGAGTAATTTTAGCATCGCGCATCAATCGCTCTACATGATATTCTTTTACATAACCGTATCCACCGTGAATTTGAACTGCTTCTGTAGCAATCCACATGGCAGAATCCGCAGCAAATAATTTTGCCATTGCTCCGGATAAATCATAATTTTGATGTTGATCCTTATCCCAAGCAGCTTTCATACATAAATGGCGGATCGCTTCAATTGCAGTGGCCATATCCGCCAATTTGAATGCAATAGCTTGATGTTCGCTAATTGGTTTCCCGAAAGCTTTACGTTCTTTTGAATAATTTAAAGCTAATTCATATGCTCCTGAAGCAATTCCCAGCGCTTGTGATGCTATACCGATTCTTCCTCCCGCTAAGGTTTTCATGGCAAATTTAAATCCGAAGCCATCTTCACCAATTCTATTTTCTTTAGGAACTTTAACATCGGTAAACATTAAAGAATGGGTATCAGAACCGCGAATTCCTAATTTATTTTCTTTAGGTCCTACTTCAAATCCAGGCATTCCTTTTTCTAAAATCAATGCATTGATGCCTTTATGCCCTTTAGCTACATCAGTTTGTGCAATTACCAAATAAACGCTGGCTGTACCACCGTTTGTAATCCAGTTTTTGGTGCCGTTTACTAAGTAATAATCACCCATATCAACAGCTGTTGTTCTTTGCGAAGTAGCATCAGAACCGGCTTCTGGCTCGCTTAAACAAAATGCACCGATAATTTCTCCTTTAGCAAGTGGAACCAAATATTTTTGTTTTTGATCTTCTGTTCCGTAAGTTTCCAGTCCCCAGCAAACTAATGAATTATTTACAGACATCACCACAGAAGCTGAAGCATCAATCTTAGAAATTTCTTCCATCGCCAAAACATAAGAAACGGTGTCTAATCCACTACCACCGTATTTTGGGTCAACCATCATTCCGAGGAAACCAAGTTCTCCCATTTTTTTAATTTGTTCAGCAGGAAATTTTTGATGTTCATCACGTTCAATTACGCCGGGGAGTAATTCGGTTTGCGCAAAATCACGAGCGGCATCGCGAATCATTATTTGTTCTTCAGTTAAGCTAAAATCCATAATATATTGTTGTATAATTAATTATTTTTTAAGTGCTCAAAGATACTAATTTAATTAAAAGCGATTTGTATTTTTACAAAATTATGGAACACAAAACTTGGCAGGTTATCGGTCAGATGAGCGGCACATCATTAGATGGTGTAGATTTGGTGCACGTAACTTTTAAGCTGGGAAGTAACTATGAATACAAAATTCACCATGCTAAAACGTATTTTTATTCTGAAGAATGGCGTGTTAAACTAAAAAATGCATTTGATGCAACCGCAGAAGAAATCACTTTATTGCATTTTGAATATGGCTGTTATTTGGGCCGATTAATCAATGATTTCATCCATGAATTTTCAATTAAAGAGATTGATTTTATAGCAAGTCACGGACATACCATTTTTCATAATCCTTCCAAAAAATATACTTTACAAATTGGAGATGGCGCCAGTATTGCTGCCGCAACAAACCAAAAAGTAGTTTGTGATTTTCGTTCGCAAGATGTTGCTTTTGGAGGACAAGGGGCTCCGTTAGTTCCAATAGGTGATTTATTGTTGTTTTCCGAGTATGATTATTGCTTAAATTTGGGCGGATTTGCCAATATTTCCTTTCAAGAAAATGGCGAAAGAAAAGCATTCGATATTTGTCCGGTAAATGTGGTTTTAAATCATTATGCCGAAAAAATGGGCGTTCCTTTTGATAAAAACGGAAAATTTTCTTCCGAAGGAATTGTTCATCAAGAGCTGTTAAATTCACTAAATGAAATCTCTTTTTACAAAAATACAGCTCCTAAATCATTGGGAATGGAATTTGTAAATTCAGAAATATTTCCAATAATAAATTGTTTCTCATTGTCAGAAAAAGATATTTTACGAACTTTTGTTGAACATATCGCTGTAAAAATTGCAGAAAAAGTAAATCCATCAAAACAAATATTAATAACAGGAGGCGGTGCATTTAATTCTTATCTCATCAACAGGATTAAGTTTCACGCTCAATGTGAAATTGAAATCCCATCAGCGAATCTTATCAATTTCAAAGAAGCGCTTATTTTTGGTTTTTTAGGACTTTTAAAAATGGAAAATAAAATTAATTGTCTTAAAAGTGTAACCGGTGCTACAAAAGATCATTGCAGTGGATTAATTTATTATCCATAGTTTGTATATTAGCCAATTATTTAAAAAAAATTAAAAAAATCGATAAATAATAATCATGGAATCATTAATAATTCTCATTTTCATTTTAGGTTATCTTTCTATAACTTTAGAACACACCTTTAAAATTGACAAACTCATTCCGGCATTGGCTATGATGGCCATTATGTGGGCAATGATTGCCTTAGGACATTTAGATGTTTTTAATGTTGATACTGCATTACGGGTTTTAGTCCCAACTCATTTAGAAGAAATTATTCTGCATCATTTAGGCAAAACTGCTGAAATTCTTATTTTCTTGATTGGCGCGATGACCATTGTTGAAATTATCGATTATTTTAACGGGTTTTCAACCATCAAAGGTTTTGTTAAAACTAAAGATAAAACAATATTATTATGGATTTTCACCGGTTTGGCCTTTATACTTTCTGCCATTATTGATAATCTTACCGCTACTATTGTATTGATTTCCATCCTCAGAAAAATAATGAGCAGCAGAGAAGACAGAATTTGGTACGCCGGTATTATTGTGATTGCGGCCAATTCCGGTGGCGCATGGTCTCCTATTGGTGATGTAACCACAACGATGTTGTGGATTGCTAATAAAGTAAGCGCCCTACAATTGACATCACATTTGTTAATTCCATCATTTTTCTCTGCAGTTGTACCTGCAGCAATTGCCTCTTTTATGCCTGCTTTTAAAGGAAATATTACTGATGTAGAAAATGAAGAAACTGAAAAGGGAGATAAATACAGCGCTATTATGTTATACCTCGGTTTAGGCGCTATTATATTTGTTCCTATTTTTAAAACCGTAACCCATTTACCTCCTTACGTTGGGATGATGTTGTCGTTATCAGTAGTAGCTCTTTTTGCTGAAATTTTTAGTAACAGAAAAATTGCTTTAACAACTTTTGATGAAGAATCTGATAAAGCTTCCCAACATGGTCCAATTCATACGGCATTGACTAAAATTGAAATGCCGAGTATCCTATTTTTCTTGGGAATTTTAATGGCGGTAGCCGCTCTAGAATCTTTAGGATTTTTATTCGGATTTGCCAATTGGTTACAAGTATCAACTCCTATGATAGGTACTGAATTAGCTTCTGCTCAAGTTTCCGATTTAGTAATTATTTTATTGGGAGGTGCCTCAGCTGTAATTGATAATGTGCCGTTAGTAGCCGCTAGTATTGGGATGTTTCCAAATCAGTTAGATGATCCAATTTGGCATTTTATTGCTTATGCTGCAGGAACCGGTGGTAGTATGTTAATTATTGGTTCTGCTGCGGGTGTTGTTGCTATGGGAATGGAAAAAATAGATTTTTTCTGGTACTTGAGAAAATTTTCGTGGTTAGCATTTTTAGGATATATTGCAGGAGCCATTGCTTTTATGGGGATGAGAATATTATTGTATTAAAATTATAAATATAAAAACCGAGAAAAATTTCTCGGTTTTTTTTATCATCTATTAATATTTAAATACATTTATTACATTTGCTATACTTAAAAATGCGACGATATAGCTAGTTGATTTAGCTGATGCAAGTTTAAGTTGTGAAGACAAATTGTTCTTAAAATATTGAAAATAAATATTCCTTATAGTTGGTTTAGATATTGACCTTAAAGAATATGAAAATAAATAATAATATACCTCATGTTACCTTCAGAACTTAGTCAAGTAAAGACTATTTCAACAATATTATAATATCCATTTTTAGGATTAAATCAAACTTTAAAAATTTAAGTTACTTAAAAAATGGAAAATCTATTATTCCTTTTATTTATCGTTGGATATATTGTTATCACTTTAGAGCACTCGCTGAAATTTGACAAACTAATTCCGGCATTAACCATGATGGCCTTGATGTGGGCTGTTATTTCTTTAGGTCATCTCAATGTATTTATGGTAGATGAATCCTTAAATCAATTAGTCCCATCTCATTTTGAAGAAACCTTATTACATCATTTTGGCAAAACTGCCGAAATATTAATCTTCTTGATTGGGGCAATGACAATTGTAGAAATCATTGATTATTTTGATGGATTTTCTGCAATCAAAGGATTTGTTAAAACGCAAAACAAACGCAAACTTATTTGGGTTTTTTCAATTCTCGGATTCTTTTTATCTGCAGTAATCGATAATCTGACGGCCACTATTATTTTGATCTCAATTTTGAGAAAATTAATTCATGATAAAACACTTCGAATTTGGTATGCCAGTTTAATAGTCATTGCAGCCAATGCCGGCGGAGCATGGTCTCCAATTGGTGATGTTACTACAACTATGTTGTGGATTGCCAACAAAGTAACCTCTGTAAATTTAATTTTACACCTGTTTATTCCTTCAGTTATTGCGATCGTAATTCCAGCTTCCATAGCTTCTTTTTTACCCATATTTAAAGGAAATCTTGAATCGGTAAAAATTAAAGAAGAAAAAACCGCTAAATACAGTTTATTGATGTTGATTTTAGGATTAGGAGGAATTATTTTTGTGCCTGTTTTTAAAACAATTACTCATTTACCACCATATTTGGGGATGATGTTTTCTCTATCAATTATAGCTTTAGTCGCTGAAATATTATGTAATAGAAAACTTAGAATGACTTCTCCGGATGATGAAGATGTAAAACCTGTTCATCAGAGTCCCTTACATAAGGCATTAACTAAAGTTGAAATGCCCAGTATTTTATTTTTCTTAGGAATCTTAATGGCAGTTGCCGCCTTAGAATCGGTTGGTAATTTATTTCATTTTGCCGAATGGTTAAATGTAGCAATTCCAAATATCGATTTAGTAGTAATGTCATTAGGATTTGGTTCTGCAGTTATTGATAATGTGCCTTTGGTAGCGGCAAGTATTGGGATGTATTCCGAAAGTGTTGATAATCCTTTATGGCATTTTATAGCATTTTCTGCCGGAACCGGAGGTAGTATGTTAATTATTGGTTCAGCAGCAGGAGTTGTTGCTATGGGAATGGAAAAAATAGATTTCTTTTGGTACTTAAAAAATATTTCTTGGATAGCTTTACTTGGTTTTCTGGGTGGTTCAGGCGCATTTATTTTAATTAGAACGATCTTAATACAATATTAAGGCCGAGATTTTTTTCGTTTTTTTTTATTGATATGTTATAATACAATTTACATATCGTATTTTCGTTAATAAATTAATCAAACAAATTTTATATGCTGTTAATTATTCAACAAGAAACAGAAGCTGTACAACAATTAGTTCAAGAAGCTGTATCAGTAGAAAAAAAACTTTCAATTTATGAGTTAGTTGTAAATGGTGGTGTAGGTGGTCAAATTATCATCGGATTACTTTTTATATTATTGGCAGTTTCACTGTACATCTATTTTGAACGTTATTTTGCCATCAAGTCAGCATCTCAAATTGATAAAGATTTTATGAATCAAATTAAAGATTTGGTGACAAACGGAAAGTTAGATGCGGCAAAAATGGTTTGTGCTAAAACCAATTCCCCTAGCGCCAGATTGGTGGAAAAAGGAATTTCTCGTATTGGAAAACCTTTAGCTGATATTAATACTGCCATTGAAAATGCCGGAAAATTAGAAATTTATAACCTCGAAAAAAATGTGAGTGTTATTGCTACTATTGCCGGAGCAGCTCCTATGTTAGGATTTTTAGGTACAGTTATAGGTATGATTATTGCCATCCATCAAATAGCAAATGCGGGCGGTCAAATTGATATCAAAATGTTGTCAGATGGTTTGTACACTGCAATGACAACCACTGTTGCCGGATTAATTGTAGGGATAATTTCTTTTATGGCGTATAATCATTTAGTTGTAAAAACCGATAAAGTAGTTTATCAAATGGAAGCTAAATCTTTGGAGTTTTTAGATTTATTAAATGAACCGGTTTAGACGAATTTAAAAATTAAAAGATTGTAAATTTTTTATGAATCTGCAGCACTTATTAGTTGAACACAGCAATTTCAATCTTTTAATCTTTTAATCTTTTAATCATTAAAAAAAATGAACATCAGAGGAAGAAATAAAATAAGTCCGGAGTTTAACATGTCGTCAATGACTGATATCGTTTTTCTGTTATTGATATTTTTCATGATTACTTCAACCTTGGTAACTACAAGTGCATTAGATATTTTATTGCCAAAAGCTGAAGGGAAAACGGAGAATAAAAAAGCTGTTTCAATTACAATTACCAAAAATTTGGAATATTTTATTGATAACAAGCCATCATCCATAGAAACTGTAGAGCAAGAATTAGCTGCTTTATTGGTATCTGAAGAAAATCCTTCCCTTATTTTGAGAGCCGAAGAAGGGGTGCCAATTGAATATGCCGTTACGATTATGGATATTGCCAATCGAAATAAGTATAAAGTCATTTTAGCAGTTAGACCGAAATAAAAATTTAAATGAGTTTTTTAGATAACGAACATAAACGCAAATCAGCTATTATAACAACCGTTATTTTGGTACTGTTTGTTATAAGTGCACTCATGTTTGGATTATCATATTGGGATCCGCCAAAAGAATTTGGTATTGCCATTAATTTTGGAACATCAGATGTTGGACAAGGAGAAAATCAACCTACCGAGGCAATTCAATCAATCCCCGAGCCAACACGGCAAATATCATCACCGGCAGTTCCTGCGAAAGTAATAGAAAAAGCAGTTACCCAAGATATGGAAGATGCTTTGGTGATTAAAGAAAAGCCCGTTAAAAAATCTTCCGCCGAAACAGAAACTAAACCCACACCGGTTCAAAAACCAAATCCGACACCAGATAAGTCAACTTCTGATGCTTTGAGCAGCATTTTAAAAGGTCAGAAATCTGATGGAAAAACCACCGGTGGCGAAGGAGATGATAATCAAGCGGGAGATAAAGGTAAAATTGATGGAGATCCAAATGCTAAAGGATATTATGGTTCTGGCGGAAATGGCGGTGGAGGAGATTATCAATTGGGAAATAGAAAACCATTAAACAAACCCAAGCCAAATTATATCTGTGATGAAGTTGGACTGGTAGTTGTTCAAATTGAAGTTGATAGAGGCGGAAATGTGATCAATGCGATACCCGGAGTTAAAGGCACTACTAACTCAGCAGAATGTTTAAAATCTGAAGCTAAAATAGCAGCTTTAAAAACGACTTGGCAGCCGGATAGCAATGCAACTTCAAAACAAATTGGGTATATTCGCTACCGATTTTCTATATCACAATAATTACCCATGAATTATCAAGAAACACTTGATTGGATGTTTGCGCAATTACCAATGTTTCACCGCATTGGGGCATCCGCATTTAAAAAAGATTTGACCAATACCTTGATTTTTGCCCATCATTTAGATAATCCGCAGAACAAATTTAAATCTATACACGTTGGCGGAACCAATGGCAAAGGTTCTACCAGTCATATGTTAGCTTCGGTTTTAATGGAAGCCGGATATAAAGTTGGATTGTACACCTCACCACATTTAAAAGATTTTAGAGAGCGTATCCGAATCAATGGTGAAATGATTTCCGAAGATGAAGTCATAAAATTCATTGATAATAATAAAGATTTTTTGGAGCATCAAAAATTGTCATTTTTTGAGATGACAGTCGGAATGGCGTTTCATCATTTTGCTATACAAAAAGTAGATTTTGCTGTCATTGAAGTTGGTCTCGGCGGTCGATTGGATTCTACCAATATTATAACGCCCATAGTTTCTGTCATCACCAATATTGGCTACGACCATATGCAGTTTTTAGGCGATACACTTCCTTTAATTGCAGCAGAAAAAGCCGGAATTATCAAGAAAAATATTCCCGTTGTAATTGGTGAACGGCAAGAGGAAGTAATCAAAATATTTGAACAAAAAGCTTTTGAGATGAAAGCAGGTTTGTTTATTGCAGATCAATTAATTCATGAATCCTATCAAACTTCTTTAAAAGGAAATTATCAGAAGAACAATGTGAAAACGGTGGCTCAAACTGTTAAAATATTACAGGATAAAGGAGTCGAAATTGGCGAACATCATTTAAAAAACGGACTATTAAACGTAATAAAAAACACCAGTTTAATGGGTCGTTGGCAAATCCTTCAAGAAAAACCAAAAATTATTTGCGATACCGCTCATAATAAAGAAGGTTTGACCTATGTTTTGAATCAACTTCAAGAAGAAAAATTTGAGCAATTGCATATTGTTTTGGGAATGGTAAATGATAAAAATTTGGCTGTCATTTTACCGATGTTCCCTAAAAATGCACTGTATTATTTTTGCAAACCTGACATTCCACGTGGTTTAGAGGCAGTAATGCTGCACCAAGAAGCTCAGAAATTTGGCTTACAGGGAAATGTTTATTCTTCAGTTGAAGAGGCATTAAATAGGGCAAAATCTGTTGCCCAAGAAAATGATTTAATTTTTGTGGGCGGAAGTACCTTTGTGGTAGCTGAATTGCCTTTGTCATAGTTTTTAAAAAGCCTGTGAATGAATTTATAAAAAAAACCTGCAATTTCTTGCAGGATTTTAATTTTTTGGTGGGCAATGAGGGGTTCGAACCCCCGACCCCCTCGGTGTAAACGAGGTGCTCTGAACCAGCTGAGCTAATTGCCCGTTGAGAGTGCAAATATAATCGAGTTTTTTTTATTACAAAATATATATCGATTAAATTTTTCATTTTTTTATTTTACTACTTCAACAGTATTTTATTCCCTTATTTTTTAGTAATACAAATAAATTGTTTTATTTTTTAACCATCAACATTTTTCATTTTATCGATTTAATAAAATACGATTAATTATTATTTCATAAAAAGAATAATCGGCAATTATTAAGCTATTTATTGATTTAATCCTTAATTTCGCTATTATTTTTTAATCATCAACTAACTATTAAAATGAAAATATATATACTTTTATGGTGGGCTCTACAGTCAACCTTAATCACCTTTTCACAAGATTTTGGAATTCAATGGAAAGGATTTGTTAAAGCAGATTATTTCTTTGATACCCGTCAAACTGTTACCGCCCGAGAGGGTCATTTTTTACTGTATCCTGAAAATAAATTAATCGATAAAACAGGAAAAGATATCAATGCGGCTTCAAGTTTAAACATGCTTGCTATCCAAACAAGGTTAACCGGAATGATAACAGGTCCTGAAGTTTTGGGTGCCAAATCATCAGGAATGATAGAAGGTGAATTTTTTGGTCATAGCGATGGCGATATCAACGGATTCAGATTGCGGCATGCCATCACCAAATTAAATTGGAAAAAAACCGAATTGCTTTTTGGTCAAACTTGGCATCCTATGTTTATCACCGAGTGTTTTCCGGAAGTTATTTCATTTAATACCGGAGTTCCTTTTACCGTTTTTTCTAGAAATCCACAAGTGAAATTAACCCATAAAGAGGGAAATTTTAGTGTGAGTGGCTCCTTATTATCGCAACGCGATTTTGCCAGTTTCGGTGGAAGCACTTCGCTGAGAAATGCTGCAATTCCAGATTTACAATTGCAGTCAAGTTATCGTTTTAATAAATTATTAGTGGGTGGCGGACTTGGCTACAAAGAACTTTTACCGCGCCTAAAAACAGACAGTAGTTATGTAGAAAATGGAAGAGTTAAAGGACTGACTGCGATGGCTTATGCTCGATATGACAACGAAAAATTAACGTTGAAAGTAGAAGGCGTTTACGGTGCCAATATGTTTGATGCCATGATGTTGGGCGGATATGCCTTAAAAAAACCTTCCAATTTGAATGATTTAATCAGCTACGATTATAGAACTTATACAACCATTAACAATATGTCATTTTGGACGGAGATCATGACCAAAGGAACCTCAAAAATTCAATATGCTTTGTTTAGCGGATTTACCAAAAACTTAGGAGCTGATGATGAAATTTACAATCCGCAATCTGCTAAATCGTACTACACCAGAGGCGCCAATATTGACTATGTTTTTCGTGTTTCGCCAAGAGCCGTTTATACTGAAAAGAAAATGAAATTTGCTTTTGAAACCGAATATACAATGGCGGGCTATGGAAATATTAGAAATAATTTTGGAGAAATTCAAGATAAATCATCACTGTATCCAACTGCGAAAATCAATGAAGCGGCAAACCTTCGTTTGTTGTTTTCTGTAATTTACAGTTTCTAAATTACCGATAATCTTTTTTTATCAACGATATAAATATTGATAAACAGGTTGTTATCAGATTAAATAAACCCGTTGGATGCAATTAGTTTTTGATCATAATTTTTCGTCAGTTCGAGTGATCTCGCCCAAAAGCGGGATCGTATCGAGAACAAGAAAAATTTCATTTAAAAACGGTTCTCGATACATTCCGACCCTTCGGCTCTGCTCAGGATTCGGAACACTCGAACTGACGTTTTTAATAATTGCACCAGACGCGTTAAATAAAATAAATTCAATCAATAAAACATGCTAAAAGTCATGTATTAAATGATTTAAATGAAATAATTTTATGGTCTCTTAATAACGCAAAATCATATCAATCAAAAAAATAATAATTAATCCTTCATAAATTATGCATCACGGACCTACAGTAGAGCTTGGTGTGGACCTTGCCTCAAAAAAGAAAGCCAGATTAGGTGTTTGGTTTTTCTTTCTCTATTTTATTTTTTACGCCGGCTTTGTAGCCATCGGCGTTTTCAATTATGAATTGCTGAGTATCAAAGTTTTTGGACAAAATTTAGCAATCGTTTACGGAATCGGACTCATTGTTTTTGCTGTTGTTCTCGGAATTATTTACAACGCAATTTGTACACGTTACGAAAATCAACTCAATAAAGAAGAGAAAGCATGATATACGGAGTTTCATACATCGCCATAGTCTTTTTCTTGTTATTTGTAACATTTGTAATCGGACTTTCATTTTATTTTGCACGTAAAACCAAGTCGGCCAGCAGTTATTATGCGGCTGGTGGTCAAATTCACTGGGCTGTAAATGGCGTTGCTTTTGCCGGCGATTATTTAAGTGCCGCTTCCTTTTTAGGAATTTGCGGGATGATTGCCATGGTTGGCTTTGACGGATTTTTATATTCTATCGGATTTTTAGCCGGATGGATTGTCGCACTGTTTTTAGTGGCAGAACCCATGAAAAGACTCGGGAAATATACTTTTACTGATGCTTTAAATTCAAAATTTAATAATAGAGGAATCACTTTAGCTGCCGCCATCAGTACCTTGGTTATTTCCATATTTTATTTAATTCCGCAAATGGTGGGCGCCGGTGATTTGGTTACACCATTACTCGGACTTCCACATTGGGTAGGCGTAGTACTGGTCGGAATTATCGTAATTTTTATTGTGGCAACCGCCGGAATGACTTCAACAACTTATGTTCAGTTTATCAAAGGTGGACTTTTAATTGTTTTTTCAACCATACTTTCTATTTATATTTTCAACAATGGTTTAAATTTAAAACCATCCATTGGCGATATGAAATTCAAAGAATACATGCTTTTTGATGCTCAAGTTGAAAACGGAAAAGTGATTGCCGTTGATGGTTATGAAGTAAAAGACCAACAAGCAGTTAAAGGAATTGAGGTAGTTAAATTAGAAAAAGAAGGCATTGCCCGTTGGTTTAATGTGGTTGAAAAAGAGGGCGCTTATAAAGTAAGCGAAATGCTCTCTATTGCTGAGGATGAAAAAGGTGATTTACTTTACAATGGCGAATTTAAAGAAAATGGGAAATTTTACCAAGTCGGTCACATGAGCAAAATTGTTGTTGATGGAAAAGAAGTAGAAAAAACCGGACCCGTTGGGCCGTTTGAATTCCTTTCAGCTATTGAAAATGGAGAAATTGTTCGCCTTACCGAGTTGAAATTTAAAGACAACGGCAAAAAAGTTGCTGCTTATTATCAAAATTATACCTCAGGGAAAGATTTTATGTTGCCTGGATTAAAATATAAAATTGGAAAAGGTTCTACATTGTGGGATAAAATTGATTTTATTTCATTGATGTTGGCACTTTTCTTGGGAACTGCTGCTTTACCACACATTTTAATTCGTTATTACACCGTTCCAAGTCAGCGCGATGCGCGTAAATCAACCATTTTGGCGATTGCGGCTATCGGTACTTTTTATATTTTAACACTTTTTATGGGACTTGGAGCAGCGGTAAACGGTGTTTTTGATGTGGAGAGTAGTAATATGTCTGCACCATTATTGGCCAAAGCTTTTGGAGTTGGAATATTTTCCATTATTTCTGCGGTCGCTTTTTCTACCATTTTAGGAACAGTTGCCGGTTTAATTATTGCCTCATCGGGTGCAATTGCGCATGATTTGTATGATAATTATATGCAGCGCAATCCGTCGGATGAACAAAAAGTAAAAGCAGGAAAAATTGCTGCCTTTGCTGTTGGAATTCTGGCCATAGGATTGGGAATTTCCTTTAAAGGAATGAATGTTTCTTTCCTTGTTGGATGGGCTTTTGCAGTAGCTGCATCAGCCAATTTACCGGCCATATTGTTCATTCTTTTCTGGAGTAAAACAACCGCAAAAGGAATTATTGCCTCTATTATTGCGGGGATTGTTTCTGCTTTGGCGATTATCTTAACCTCTCCAACCATGTGGGATCGTTACGGATTAGACTCTGCCGATGCAATTCACCGATTGGAAAATCCAGCTATTATTTCATTTACCATTTCAGTAATTGTGATTTATGTGGTTTCGTTGGCTACTCAAAAAGAACAACTGGCAACAGAAACTGTTGAAGTGTAGTTTGTAAGTTTTAATGATTTGATAAAAAACCTGTTAGTCATTGCTAACAGGTTTTTTATCATTCAAAAATCAAAAATGATATTATATTGTTTGATTAGCAATAGTAGCAGTCAGCATTATAGTAGTTATTGAATGATAATTGTTGATTTTCTTAATGTGCAGTATTTTTTTAAATTTTATTCATAGTTTTGCAAACTCTTTAGAAAAATAAAATTTCAATATAATTCCATGTTTTTTTCTTCGCTTTTAAGCTGTGAGTTTTCATGGAGTTGATTTATTTTATCTGCCAGAAATGGCATTTCTATGATGTTTAACTTTTATAAAATTAGTATGAAAAAGTATTTAAATTTATTTGATTTATCTCAAAAAGTAGATTATAAAACTGAAATATTATCTGGTTTAACCGTTGCGCTTGCTTTAGTTCCCGAAGCTGTGGCATTCGCTTTAATTGCTGGATTATCTCCTTTAACAGGACTATATGCTGCCTTTGTAATGGGTTTGGTAACTGCTATTTTTGGAGGACGTCCTGGGATGATTTCAGGCGCAACAGGTGCCGTTGCAGTTGTAATTGTTTCTTTAGCAATATCTCACGGTGTGGAATATGTTTTTGCAACGGTTGTTTTGGCAGGTATTCTTCAAATTCTAGCAGGGGCTTTCAGATTAGGTAAATTAATGAGATTGGTTCCACATCCTGTTATTTTTGGATTTGTCAATGGATTGGCAATCATCATTCTTATGTCACAATTAAACCAATTTAAAGATATATCAGGTAATTGGTTAACTGGTCAATCTTTATTTATATTACTTGGTTTAGTTTTACTTACGATGATAATTATTGGTGGGTTGCCAAAATTAACCAAATTGATTCCCGCATCATTAGTAGCTATTTTAGTTGTTTTTGGTATTGTAGTATTCTTTAATATTGATACTAAAACAGTTGGTGATATAGCATCTATTCAAGGAGGATTCCCTCCATTTCATATTCCTAGTGTTCCGTTGAATTTTGAAACAGTAGCTTTAATTTTTCCTTATGCAGCTATTATGGCTGGAGTTGGTTTAATTGAAAGTTTGCTTACACTTAACATTATTGATGAAATTACTGAAACAAGAGGTAGAAGTAACAAAGAAGCAGTTGCACAAGGTGCAGCAAATATTCTGTCAGGAGTATTTTCAGGAATGGGTGGCTGTGCAATGCTTGGTCAAAGTTTAATCAATGTTTCATCCGGAGCAAGAGCCAGATTATCTGGAATTATTGCAGCCGTAATGTTATTAATTTTTATAATGTTTGGCGCTGGTTATATCGAAAAACTTCCTATGGCTGCATTAACAGGCTTGATGATAATGGTTGCTATTGGAACTTTTGAATGGGCAAGTTTAAGAACCTTTACTAAAATGCCAAAGTCAGATGTTTTTGTTATGGTATTGGTTACTTTAGTTACAGTTGTATTACATAATTTAGCTCTAGCCGTTTTAGTAGGAATTATAATTGCTGCGTTGGTATTTGCTTGGGATAACGCCAAACGAATTAGAGCAAGAAAACATATTGATGAGAACGGTACTAAGCACTATGAAATTTATGGTCCGCTATTTTTTGGTTCTACGACTGCTTTTAACGAAAAGTTTGATGTACTTAATGATCCTGAAGAAGTGATTATAGATTTTGCAGAAAGTAGAGTGGTTGATATGTCTGCTATTGAAGCATTAAATAAGTTAACAGAACGTTATTTAAAAGTAGGGAAGAAAATTCACTTGAAGCATTTAAGTAATGACTGCATAAAACTCCTTAAAAATGCAGATAGTATCATTGATGTCAATGTTTGGAAAGACCCTACTTATAAAGTTCTTGGAGATAAATTTTAATTGTAGAAAATTCAAATTTTGTTTATAGAATAATTTTTAGCTAGAGGGCAACTTGTTTATAAAGAAAAATTTCCCGCCAAAGAAGAAGCTTACGCTAGAGAACACATTTTAAAAAATTGGAAAAGCAGGAAAAAAATTATTGAGCTGACAGCCGGTTCAGCGCATCCCGATGTAAGGCTTACTTTTACTTCTTGATGACTAATTACTATGCTGAAAATTTGAATATAAATTAATACCCCTATTGCGTTAACGATTATTCCAACCATATGACCCCCTGTCTCCAAATCGGTATATGAATCCTATAGAATGTTGAAAATAATCTGTTTGAGTTCCTTCAAAAAAATGATTATAATCAGACTGAAACGACAATCCTAAATGAGTATTAATCCAAACATTAAAGCCATAACCGGCTCCAACATTAGAATTAGACTTCTCTCCAATCTTAGAATACCCTAATCCAACCAATATAAAAGGATCAAATATCCCAGTATCATAATAATTGTATAGTATATTATACTTTATTTTTGCATCTATAGCAAAAAATGATTCCTTAATCGTTCTTCCTGTAGTGGGATAATACCATCCTTTTGCAATGGTATTAAAGGATGGCGATACTTGAAGGGATAATCCTTCATCCAGATACTTTCCAACAGAAAATTTAAAATAATTTCCAAAGATATTTGAATCTTCTAAATCAAAATAATCTTGAACGGTTTCTCCAACATCAAGTGAATGCCTGATGTCAACAAAATTGATACCGGCACCAACAACCCATTGACTCTTCTCATCCTGAGAGTAAACATTTTGGTAAAGCAACAAAAATAACGTGATAAATATTTTATAATGGTGTATATAAGGCATCTACAAAGGATTATTTTATCAAAGGTACTAAATTCCGTTAAATTTTAATATTAAACAAAATTATTACAACTGATGTGCTAAATTAAGTTGAATTTATATATGATTAAAGATAATTATTAACTCATATCTAATCCTAAAATTATCCGTCTCGGGATATCGCTCAAAGTTCTTGACAACAGTATGTAACTGCAATCAGCCTACTAATGCTCTAATCTTTTTTACCATTGGCGGTTATTCAATATTTTTGTTTCAGAGTAGGTAAATGCACTGAAAAGACTATAGATACTTTAAAAACTCTAAAAAAATGCATTAAAAACTTTCAAAATGCGTTCTTTATCTAAAGTTGTTAAGTTAGATCCCGAAGGCAAGCACAAGCCATTGTTAAAAAGTTGTTCTGCTGTCTTCTCCCCATAATAAGGGTATGATTCAAATATGGGTTGCAGGTGCATCGGTTTCCACAAAGGACGACTTTCAATATTTTCAGCTTCTAAGACCAAACGTAGTTTTTCACTGCTTTTTCCGTTACATATAGCAGGATCTAAAATAACAGCACTCAACCAATGATTAGAAAAATATGCATCGGTCGGCTCCTTTAATAAGGTTGCTCCCCGAATGTTCTTAAAATAATTGTCATAAAATTGATGCATCCCTCTTCTTAAATCAATATGTGCCTCTAAAACCTCCATTTGTCCCCTACCAATGCCCGCCAAAATATTAGACATCCGGTAATTATATCCGATGTGCGAATGTTGGTAATGAGGCGCAACATCTCGGGCTTGAGTAGCTAAAAAAACAGCTTTATCTTTTAATTCTTTTGAAGATGCCACTAATGCTCCACCCCCAGAGGTGGTAATGATTTTATTTCCGTTAAACGATAAGATGCCAAAATCGCCGAAGGTACCGCATTTTTGTCCTTTATAAGAAGAACCCAGTGCTTCCGCAGCATCTTCTATTACAGGAATATTGTACCGTTTGGCAAGCTCTAATATTTCTTCTAATTTAGCCGGCATTCCATATAAATGTACCAAGACAATAGCAGTAGGTATTTTACCTTTAGCTATTCTATCGACAATAGCTTGTTCCAAAGCTATTGGACACATATTCCAGGTATCCCGTTCGCTATCAATAAAAACAGGGGCAGCTCCTACATACACAATCGGGTTGGCAGATGCAGAAAAGGTAAAGCTTTGACAAATAACCTCATCGCCATGTTGTATTCCTAATAACAGCAATGCCAAATGTAAAGCGGCGGTACCGCTGCTTAAAGCAGCAACTGACATTTCCTTTCCTAAATAGGTTTCCAGATCATGCTCAAAACCGGTTACATTAGGGCCCAAAGGTGCTACCCAATTAGCCGCAAAAGCCTCCTTTATATACTTTTGTTCTCCGCCTCCCATATGAGGAGAGGAAAGCCAAATCTTTGGTTTATTCATCTTTAAGGTTATATTTTATTACCTTACCGGGATTACCCACCACTACGGCATAATCAGGTACATCCTTTAAAATAACCGCTCCTGCACCAATGGTACTCCATTTGCCAATGGTTATTCCGGGAATCACAAAGGCTCCGATACCTATATGAGCACCCTCGCCAATAGTTACATTACCAGCTAAAGAAACCTTTGGTGAGATATGAACAAAATCTGCAATTTTACAATCGTGTTCTATTACCGCTAAGGTGTTTATAATACAATGATTACCAACGGCTGTATCGGCATTAATCACAGCTCCTGCCAATACTACACTTCCATCACCGATAGAACAATATCTGGAAATAATCGCTTTAGGATGTAAAGCCCTGGCATACCCTGCGTTTAAATCGGCCGAAATTTTCTTACGGGTTTTATTATTCCCGATGGTTATAATAATATTTTTAAGTAGCTTCCCATTAAGAACACTAGGCTTTTGAATAGGTATATTCAAAATCTCTTGTTGTTTTGGGTGGTCGTCCAGTACTTTATTAATCACAACTTCCTGCAATTGAAGTGCTTCAATAACCACCTTACAGTGACCACTGGCTCCGTATAAAACTACCTCTTTTTTCATATGCAGCTATTTATTTAGTTTTATTTGTCATAACCTGCCCCGATAAATCGGGATGGAATACGCCAATTTAATTGAAATTTCTTCATCAATGTTTACTTTACTGAATTTTATTTGTTTTGGTGTTCAGTGATTGCTTCGCAATTGTATTTTTGCAAACATGGCTATTTCATAAAATCTTATGATTACGCTATGGTGTTAATTCCTTCCATTTTTAGGACTTTGACAATGGTTTTAAATAGTATGCTCATATCTAACCAACAGCTGATGTTATCTACATACCATACATCATGAGCCCATTTTTGTGCCCAACTTATAGAATTACGACCATTAACCTGTGCCCAACCCGTAATACCCGGTTTTACTTCGTGTCGACGTGCCTGAGTTGGCATATATTGGTCTAAGTATTCTGATAACAGAGGTCTTGGCCCTACTAAACTCATATCTCCTTTTAAAATATTTATTAATTGCAACAATTCATCTAAAGAACTCTTACGTATCAATGCCCCAATACGGGTGATACGTTGCTCGTCCGGTAAAAGATTTCCATGAGCATCCGTGGCATCATTCATGGTTTTAAACTTAATAATCTTAAATAACTTTTTGTTTTTACCCGGACGATTCTGTAAAAAAAATGGAGTACCTCTATTGGCAATGAATAATATTAAGGTTAAAATAAATAACAAGGGCGCTCCTATAACCAAGCCCGTTAAAGCCAGTACAAAATCAATACTTGGTTTAAACCAGTTTATATACATAAATCCTTTTCCTAATTTCGGACCTAAAATACGTATTTCTTTGGGAGTGTACAATGGAAAATGGAATTTTGAATAGCTGCAGAGAAATAAATGGCTGTTCATTTTTTAAAACTGAACCGCTGAATGATAAAAACAATTGTGGCACTACAAAACTTGATGTGTCTGTAATTGGCTACCCCAAATTTTTTACGCCAAACAATGATGGTTATAATGATTATTGGAATGTAATTGGGGTTAACAATCAATTTTATCCAAATTCACTAATCCATATTTACAACAGATACGGGAAAATAGTTGCTAAAATTAATCCAACAAGTAAAGGATGGGATGGTTATTTTAAAGGAACTCCACTCCCGGCATCTGACTATTGGTTCAGTGTTTTATTGATAGATTCTAAAGGGAATACCAAAGAAAGAAGAGGCCATTTTAGTTTAATAAGATAAGGTTTAGTTTTAATTTCTATGAAAACTTCCTGTTTGTATATTAGCATTAGCACTTTGTCATTTTTATTAAGAAGAGCTAGTATTCTTTTGTTAAATGAATCTAAGTAATTAAAAAAAATCTATAAAAACCACTAGAAGTTAAATTTGACACTTGCTAATATTTGTGATGATCTAAGCACATAGGTACTTTGTGTGTACAAAAATGTATTATTATAAATCGTTGTAAACTCTTTTGTATTTAGTATATTATTCCAATTCAATTCAAAGTCTGTTTTGTTTTTTTTAAGCGTATATCTATAATTTAGGTTTAGAAAATAGTATTCTTGATTTTTACCAGATCCGTTATTTTTATAAAATTCTGTATCAAATCCGATGTATTGATTTGATGTTGGATAAAAACTAAAATGCCACAAATGTTCTTGCATAATAATTTTATCAAACGATTGATGATTAAATGAGGTGTTTAACACTGAAAAGTTACTTTTGTAATTAAGACTTATCCATGCTGTTATTTCGGTATTTATTTTACCATTAATCTGATTGTTTTTTGAGGTACTATTGGTGAGGATTCCATTTACTAATTGTTGTCTTTTATCTGTTGAAGTATTTGACATTATGGTAAGTGTTGTTTTTAAAGTACTAAAATATTTACTGGCACTTAAACTAATATTTTGATGATTACTTGAATTGTCTTTTTCAATAAAGCTGAAAGTAGCAGTGCCATTACTATTAATTAAATTACCAAACATTAAATTTTGTGATGCATAACTTGCCGAATAAGAAGCATTGGCAAAAACTGATTTTATTGGATTTCTATAGTTTAAACCTAATGCAATATTTTTTTTATCAATTTCTAAAATTGGAGTATCATATCGCTTTAGACCTCTATAATTATTTAATATATAGCCATAATACAGCTGATTTATCTCACCAAAATCTTTCTTAGAACTCACCGTAAAAGTTGTTTTTAAGAATGCATTTATATCATTTCTAATATACACCCTCGGTTCAAATGTTAAACGATTTAGTTTTTGGGCTTTGTTTAAATCAGCATCAGAAATGTCAAATCCCAGAAATTTAAACGGAGTTTCCAATTCAAAATTCCAATTTTTATATTTATACTGAGTATTCAGTATCGTATAAAAAGAAGTGTTATTATAACTTAAATTATTTTGGTAATTACCGCTAAGCTCATCAAATGAAAGATTTTCAAAAATAGTAATTCGGCTATCCAGTTGCTGATTTTGAAGCTTCAAACCAATTTTAGGTATAAATGTAAATCTGCCATATCCCTTTGTAAAACTCACAGCGTTATTAGAATAAAAATTTGATAAGTATATTTTTTGATGGGTTTTATCATAGGGATTTGCGCTATTTAGAAGATCTTCAAAGTAACCTGGAGTAACGGTTAAATCTTGGGGTGTATTAGTATATATAGTAACGGAATTTATCGTTATTAATTTTTTACCAAAAGCTTGAATCCACTTTATTCTGTTGCTGATTGATGTAAATGGATTTGAAACTTTTTGATTAATTTCTTCGTCATTTGAGGAGATAATACCGCTATTAGAATCCCAGTATCTATTCACTTCAAAAGTGTTTTTAAAATAATTTTCAGACGTGTTTTTAGTTAAAATAAACCTGCTTTTTAAGGAATTTAAAAACAACTTATTTTTTGTATTTTCGATAATACTAATAGTGTCATTTGGGATATAAAATGTGGTTTGGGTTATTCCAGTTTGTTTTTGAAAATCGTTGATGTAGGATAAATTCACTTTTAAATCGACTTCCTTTTTCAATCGAACCAAATAATTTGTTGTTAACATATGAACATTGTTATCCAGCCAGCGTTTAGCAGAAAATGGAGGCGATGATAACGGTTGTATTGCTACCCAATCTTTTTTCTCGTGATTCCCCTCTACTTGGTCTAACAAATCTTCTAAGGTTAGTATTTTTAATTCGTTAGAGAGGTCATTACCAGTATTATTTGTTTGATAAGAAGTTATCATTTGTTGTTTTTTAGTAAATAACATGGGTGTTACATTGGTATCCCACAAAAAAGGATAGTTACCTACGCCTAATTTTGCAGTGCCTGTAAGTGTAATATTCTTTTTTAGTTTGATGTTTAATGCCGCTTTGTCGGAATATACCAGACTGTCTAAAATCTTTATTGGTTGATGATTTTCAAGAATTTGCACTTTAGTAACCGCATCAGCGGGTAAGTTATTATTGGCAAGATTGTATCTGCCCTCTAATAAATCCAATCCTTCAATATAATATTTAACAATAGGCTTGCCCTGATACAATATCCTTCCATCAGTTAATACCTCAATCCCAGGCATTTTTTTTAATACATCGGCGATTACTCTATCCTTTTGTTCTTTAAATGCACTAACTGTGTAATTAATAGTGTCCCCTTTTTTTGTAATAGGAATTGATTTAATAAATACTTCCTTTAATTTTTCATCGGATTCTTGAAGCTTAAAATTTATCGTTTGATTTTTATTGATTATTTTTTTTACAAGTTTAGCATAACCCAAATGCGATATATTAAATTGTATGGAGTCTAGTTTTGAATTAACACCAAGCGTGTAACTACCCTCATTAGCAGTAATAGTATAAGCAATTACAACAGCTTCATTAATTTTAGTTACTGTTATAGTTGTACCCGAAAGTGGTTGATTCTTTTCATCAATTATTTTTCCCTCTATGGTAGTTTGGGAAAAACCAATTATATAAAATAATAGCAACCCAAGCACTAAAAGAATTCGAGTAATTCCTGTCTTAATCAATTTTTAATTCAATATCATTGTTTCTACTATTTTTAACACTTCGCTTCATTTGAGTAGTAATAGCATCATCAAAAGAATATCCGCGCTGCTCTAATTGGCCAACAATATCCTTTTTAAAATTGGTGGATGCCTTATAAAACTCTTTTTTACTCGTTTCTTGAATGCTCTTTAAATCAACTGTAAAATTATTATTGTATACTTCTAAACTCAACAACTCAAAATGATAATGCATTCTGGTATCGTGTATTTCAATTATTAAACCTGGAAGTCCATTGAATTTATAAGGACCCTCGTTAATGGGAATTGAATTGGTAAACCAAGCAATGTAATTTCTGCCGGCATAAGAAGTGGTTGCCTTTTGGCATAAATAACTGTTAATTTGTTTGGTTTCAACCGTAATTACCCAATTTAATTTTTGTTGCTCCTTATAATAAAATTTATCAGTAAAGATTTTATCAATGACTATAATCTCATTTAACGATTTAACTATTTTGTATTTGAATATGGTATTTTTCTTTAATGTCAAAGCCATATTAACAGCTGTTTGTGCATCGTATTTTTTATTGTTGGATAGATGATCATTTAATGAATCATTAAATCTGTCATTTTCACTCTGAAAATGAGCATACTTTTTTCCGAGAAGGAGAGCCATTTTCTCGCTACTTTTCTTTTGAATATTGGTAGAATCTTTCAAATAAGTAAGGTTATACAATGCTTTATATGAAGCGTTTTCTACGACAATGTCTTGACTGTATATATGACTGTAACTTAATAAAAGTAGTGCAAATGTTATTTTTTTTATCATTGTTTTAAATTTTTTAGGTTAATAAACAGGTAGTTTTTAACTACCTGTTTGTCTTATTATTTATTGTCCTTATTCACCACACATCCAATCATCAAGGTCTATTGCAGCGTCAATAAGTCCTCCAATACTTTTTCCACATGCAACACCTGTAATGCCACATGAAGTGTGTACTGTAACACAGGTGTATTCTGTTTCTGCTAATTGGATATTGGTTGTATCACTCCCTGCAAAACTAAATGTAGTTGCTAAAACTAATAGCATACTTAAAATTATTTTTTTCATTTTTTTAAAATTTAATTAGTTAATAGAGCAAAATTGCTCTGTTTATTATTTGGTAAAACCTATGCTGCTTATTCCGGTGAAAGTGTACACCCTATTCCGGACTAAACTGGACAGTTATTTTGATGGTGATTTCTGATTATAAAATTAGACAAAATTTTTTAGTTGTTTTTCATTTTTTTTCTCATTGATTCTCCCTTCAATTCAAAGCGGATTGCGGAGTGAATAATTCGATCCAAAATAGCATCGGCTATTGTTTTTTCTTCTATTAAATCGTACCAATTTTTCACTGGGAGCTGGGAGCAAAAAATAGTTGATTTTTTATGATGTCGGTCTTCAATCAAATCCATTAAAATAAGCTGTTTTTCATTGTTGATGGCCTGCAATCCAAAGTCATCAATAATTAATAGGTCCTGGTTCTCAATTTTACTTAATTCCTTCATATAGGAGCCATCGGCCTTGGCCATCATTAATTTATTGAAGAGCTTTCCAAGATTGTAATACACCACCTTATAGCCTTTGATACAGCATTGGTAGCCCAATGCTGTTGCCAAAAAGCTTTTTCCTGTTCCGGTGCAACCGGTAATAATTATATTTTCATGGCGATCCATAAACGAACAATCCGAGAGTCTTGTGAGCAGATTTCTGTCTAATTCCCTATCTGGAGCATAGTTGATTTCTTCTATGACGGCCTGATAATGGAAGCGGGCATTTTTTAACAATCGCTCTGTCCTGCTGTTGTTTCTTTGATTATCCTCGGATTCGATAAGCCAGACAATAAACTCATCATTGGTAAAGGTGTCCTGGTTTCTGGTTTCAAACGAAGATTCATAAGCGCGTTTCATTCCGTTTAGACGCATCTTTTGCATCTTTTCAATTGTGGCATTGGTGTTCATAATTGTTTTTAATTTAAATGGTTAGGCAAAATATTCTGGTCCTCTGATATTCTCATGCAAAATGACTACAGTCTCAACAGGCACAGCTGCTTCGAGTTGTTTGTCTAGTCCTCTTTCGAGTATGTTTTTGATTTGATTATAGCCCACGGCCTCATAAAGCAGGGCTCTTTTGCAGGCGTTGTTTAAACGTTCTTTTCCTGTTTTTCCCGATAAATTTAGAATACCCATACAGCTTTTGTAATTTT
The DNA here is from genome assembly GCA_030683815.1 of Flavobacteriaceae bacterium. Lineage (GTDB taxonomy): Bacteria > Bacteroidota > Bacteroidia > Flavobacteriales > Flavobacteriaceae > JAGXRT01. The sequence goes on along the minus strand of JAUXPJ010000008.1, from coordinate 17,039 downwards.
GTTCTGGATAGTTTTTTCTTTGCAATATTGTCTCGATGCATTCCTTTGCGGAAGAGCCAATGCGCGCTGCCCAACTCACAAAATAGTCCGGACTCCAATCGGTATTGTAGGTGTGACTAACTGGCATGTGCTCTTTTACAGTCAGATAGGCATAAGGTTTTTGGCTTCGGACATGCAAGGCGATACGGCTTTGGTTGTGGTAGATTTCAACGGTATTTTGGCTCAGAATCAGTTTCACTTTTTTTCCGATAAAGGCATACGGAGCGCTATAATAGTTTTTGTCAGGAGCATAAAAGACATGGCAGTTTTTCTGTACCGTAGCAATTTTGTATTGCTTGAGTTCATACTTATCTAACGGAAGCGGCTTAAGTGCCTGTTTTTCTATTTCTTGGAACAAGTCCAATCGGCTGTGTGCTTTCTTCTGAAAAGGGGCGGCATTATAACCCGCTAACAGTTCCTTTATCGCTTGGTTGAGTGCCGCAGGACTAAAAAACTCTTTGTTGCGCAAGGCGGCATAAATTCGGGTATAGGAGATGTTTACCGCACCTTCGACCAAGGATTTATCTTTAGGTTTTAAAGGACGTGCAGACAGTATTGAGGTATCATAATGGGAGGCAAATCCAGCAAACTGTTCGTTGATGAAGGGTTCGTATTTATCGGCCTTTGTCACTGCCGATTTGAGGTTATCTGGAACAATACAGCCAGGAACACCTCCAAAGAAGTGAAGGCAATTCTGGATGCTATTTAGAAAATCGGGAACCCGCTGGGTGAAAGAGGCTTCGACATAAGTATATTGGCTCGATCCAAGAGTACCCACAAAGACTTCCACGGCTTTTATTTCACCCGTTTGAGGATCAATAACGTGCAGTTTCTTGCCGGCATAATCAATGAATAATTTCTCTCCAGCTTTATAAACAGTGGGCATATAACCCTGGGTTTTCTTGTTCCAACGGCTGTAATGATCACAAAACTGGCTGTACATAATTCCCTGGGGATACTTTTGCTTATACTCCTGCCAAAGGATAAATCGAGTAACCCCAACACGTTTTAACTCTTTGTCTACGTATGGAAAAAAAGCATATAAATCGCGGTGAATGACGTCTTTGTCGCTGGGAAGTATTGCGTTTTGAGCCTCAAAAAGATCATACAAATCTTCTGAACAAAGCTCCAGAAGTTCTTTGTTTTTCAGCCCCGAGAGCTCAAAAGCAGTTAGGTATTTTACTATAGTTGTCCTTGATTTTCCAAGGTTTTTAGATATTTGACTATGAGATAGTCCTTTATCTTTCATTCTGATGATTTCTCGTATCATAACGGATCCTATTGATTTATTGGCCATACTAAGTGATTTTCGACACTTAATATAACCTAAAATCAGAATCAAAATAACTGTTCACTTTGCTCCGGAATATCCATTCCTTTAATTTCATATAAAAATACTGGAATTGAATTTAAGAATGTAAGTTTTCAATATGAAGGACCTAAATCTCCGTTTGTACTGAAAAATATCAATTTCAACATTCCAAAAGGAAAGATAACTGCTATAGTTGGTGCAAGTGGTAGTGGTAAAACTACATTAATGAAATTGTTGTTAAAGTTCTACGAACCAACACAGGGTGAACTTTTTTTAATTCTGAAAATATTAAGAATATTTCTCCCAAAAGTTTACGGGAAAATTGTGGTGTGGTAATGCAAGATGGTTTTATTTTTTCTGATTCTATTGAAAGAAATATAGCCACAGGAGATGAGAATATTGATAAAGAAAATCTTAAAAATGCTATTAAAATTGCCAATATTGAAACTTTTATAGAATCTTTACCATTAAAGTTCAATACAAAAATTGGGGCATCTGGTAATGGCATTTCAGGCGGACAAAAACAACGCCTACTCATTGCAAGAGCCGTTTATAAAAACCCACATTATATATTTTTTGATGAAGCCACCTCTGCTTTAGATGCCGAAAATGAAAAAGTAATACATGATAACCTACAGGAGTTTTTTAAGGGGAAAACAGTTGTAATTATTGCACATCGTTTAAGTACAGTTAAAAATGCAAACCAAATAATTGTACTTCAAAATGGTGAAATAGTAGAAAATGGAAATCATAAAGAACTTGTAAACAACAAAAGAGATTATTTTAATTTGGTAAAAAATCAATTGGAATTAGGAAGTTGATGATGGTTTACTCTTTTTCTATGATTAAATAATTCCTCAAATTTTGGCTTAAAACAACATTTATAAAACTAATCAAGCTAATTGTCTTTTATGTAGGGTTTTGCCGTACAAATTGTAAGGTATATCCTTTCTTTTCAGAGAAGAAAGTAGTATATATTTGAGAAGTTTATTATCCTACTTTTTAGTAGCAAAATGGCTTGTAAAATAAAGTTTAGTTAAAGTATGATTATTCCGGTACAAATTGAACCGGGTTCAACGTCCCGTTGTTGTTTTAGAAGATCCTGTACCTACTCTCCGGCTATACAGTGTGACAAAGGATAACGTAGATTTTTCTATATTTAAGTTTAAACGTATTAACGTTTCAATATGGTTTTTTCTAATCGGTGATACTCAGCCAATAAGGCTTCCCACACTTGTTGTTGTTCAAAGCGTTCCATTATCATAGCTCGGGCGTTTTGCTGTAAGTGGTTGTGGTAGGTCGTGTCTGAAACCATTTTTTGCATGGCTTCCACCAGCGCTTGGGTGTTTTTTACGGGGATGATGGTTCCGTTAACCCCTTCTATAATAATTTCATTACAACCGTTGATGTTGGTAACAATACTCGGCAATCCCATAGCACCGGCCTGCATCACCACATTAGGGAAACCTTCGCGGTAACTTGGGAACACTAAGGCATTGGATATCACCAAGTAGGGGCGTATATCATTTTGATAACCTACGGATAGGATGTTATAATCACTCGCAATATTGGCTAAGGTATTAGGTAATAAGGGGTATAAATCTGACTCTAAAGGCCCCACTAATAGCAGTTTGATGTTGTGAGATGTGTCCCTCGACTCCGCTCGGGATGACAGTGAGAAGAGAGAAGTATCCATTGACTCCGCTCGGGATGACAGTGAGAAGTCTGTTGTCTTTTCTCTGTTGCCCGTTGCCTGTTGTTGGTTTTGTAACATTTGAAAGGCAGCCACCAGTTCGTTGATGCCTTTATCGCCTACCAGACGACCCACAAAAATAAATACAAAATCATGTTCGTTAATATCCAGCTCAAAGCGCAGGATCTTTTTTTGTACTTCAGTAACAGTCTTTGGACTAAAATAAGCGGTATTGATACCGTTAGAACTACCGTTGGCAATTACGTTTAGTTTTTTAGCGGTGGTGTACTTATTTTCTAATATAATGTTGTATAAACCATAAGAATTTGGATAGATATGAGTAGCACACGCATAGGTCAATTTTTCTACCGCATCTAATATGAACCTTTTTAAATCATTTGTTTCTAATAAAGGCAAGCCTGCCACCGTATGCAGCCGATGGGGTACCCTTGCCAACCAAGCTGCCAACATTCCTACCAATCCTGCTTTGGGCGTATGGGTATGAACGATAAAGGGCTGCTCTTTTCTAAGAAAACTATACAATTTTAAAATCGCATATAGGTCTAAGAAAGGGTTAATGGTGCGTTTAAGAGGCAGTTCATAAATAGCAACATCTTCTTGTTTTCCCACTTCTTTTAATGAGTTAAGATCGGAACACATGGCCGTTACTTTATAAAACCCATTTATAAAACCCAACTGACCCTCTAATAATTTTTTTAGAGATAAGGGAACAGTGGTTATTCTGATTAACTTCTTTTTTTTCTCCAAATCAGTTAAAGTATAGGATTTATTTCTTTCATCATCTTACTTTGCATACCGTATGTTTCTTTGCAATAAAGAAAAAGCCATATAATTTCTTCCAGTGCTTTTAATGATCCTTTGGGATCGATACCAAAATTATGCGGATGCCACCATAAATGATATACATGACCCTTCTTAGCTGCCTCCATAATTTCATTTTTAATTCTATCTAAACGTAGTCTGTTTAACAGTTCAAAACGATGTTGTGGTCTAAAAAACCGACTCGCCGGTTGTGCTGTAAGTGGCTGGTTGCATATAGAATTAATGGGATAGGAGTGACTCCTTAACGGAATGTACGCATCTGAAGTTCTGATTATTTTTTTGAATAGCGTTTCTGGAGTGTTCATATTCCAATACCATACATTTGGATTAGAACGTACTGTTGTAATACCCTTTTTAGAACACTCCTCAAGATACTGAGTGTTTACCTGATTTTTTGGAAAAACCAGTGAACGTATTGGTACCTCAAACTTTTGTGCCATTTTTAGTGCCAGTTCCAAATCTGCCTTAAATTGTGTACTATTCTGTCCGGGTTCTAAACAATAATAATGCGCATAGGTATGGGTTCCCAATTCTTGGTTATCTGCTTGCACAATATTCCGAACAAAAGAGGGTGCAAAGAAAAACTTCTCATAACCTTCTTTTCTTTGTTCAAAACCAAACTCATACGAATTTAACTTCTGATTATGATAGGTTGGCAGGTGGGATGGCATTCTTGATGACCACTCATCCCAGTTATCATTCATCAACATCCCAACTGTTGCCCATGTAGCCTTCATTTGGTTTTTTACCAAGGAATCCAATAATTTAGGAAGCGCATAGAGGGTATTTGTAAAATACTGTTTTTTGTCAGGTACAGCACTATGATCAAATGATCCCCACATCAGTTCAAAATCAAGTGATATGACTAGTACTCCGTTTTTCATTGGGTTTTTAAATGTTGGTTATACCTCTTTATGCGCTGATATTTTTCAAGTGCCAAAAAGTAGTACACCACAAAAAAACCAAAATACATTACCATCGACTTCTGCCGCATCATGATGCCTAAGTTAGCCATTACAAAGGTCATTGCAAAAGAAGAAACCAAAAAAGTAATGGCGGCCATTTTAACCAAATAAGGAGCCTTCATAATAAAACCGGCAAAGCGTCTGTTCATTATTTTGGCAAATAACAACAAGTACAACAAGTTTTCTAGAGAGCTAAAGTACCCTAATACTCCCGGTGCATCAAAAAACAAGGGTCTAAACCAAAATGTCAGCAATTTAAGAGGTAACGGATAGTCACTCATCTGTACTCCTGAGCTGGCTTCGGATAATGACTGTGAGCGCTGTGAAGAAAACGTTTCAAAATCTTCTACTACATTGGTAGAATCTTGTAGGTTAGCCACCTCTAAGATGGCACCTTGCGCCATGTATAAAAAGATTATTGAAGATAGCAACATTGCTACTTTTAACATCGGGCTTATTCGTTCTTTACCTGTTAATAATCCAATCATAACACCAGCTAATACAAACAACATTACATGAGGTCGAATCATATAAACAAAAAACGCTCCTATTACTAAAATTAACAACCTATTATGTGGGGATTTTACTGCGTATACAAACATCATGATACCCATAAAAATTATAGAACCTTTACCTAAAGAGGCAGTCCAAAAATGCATATTGGGTAAAAACAGTAAAATGGTTAATAAATCATAACGTCCAAACACCCTCACCTTTATGGGTATGTTTTCTTTGAAAAACAAATAAGCATATATAAAACCTATATATCCCATCCACGAAAAAATAAGCATCGTGGCTAAAAATGATAAGCCTAATTTCACAATTGGAGTTGCTAAAAAAATAACAAATTTAGTGCCAGATTCAAAAAATAGCATCCATTGCAAACTTACCTCTGATGCTTCTGCATAATATTGGTTGGAATCGGAAGGATAATAGGTGGCGTAGGTGTAATATATTAAAGCAAAACCCAAATGATACCAAAATAGTTTTATTAATAACGATTTATCAATTGATTGATGTCTTAATGAAACACTATTGATTAGTATTGTAGTCAAAAAAAATAATATCCCTATTAATATTATTATTTCCATAATTATTTTAATCCATTTTTCATTGTAAATTCTTATGCCAAATTTCAAGATTCAACAAAGCGTATAAGCCTTTATGCCTCTTAATTTCATTAATTCTATTATTTGGTTTCAAATAGTAATTCTTAATAAAATTAGGATCTAATATAGAACTATAAAAAGGGTTTGAACTATATAAATAATCACCTGCCAACTCTTTTAAATCATGTTCAATTAACTTTTTTAATGGAATATCAAATCCTCTTTTGGGGTATTTATAAACATCCCCGTTAATTCTTTGTTGGGCTAATTTACGTAATATATATTTGGTGTTTGTCCCTTTTATTTTTAAAGAAGCATCTATAGAAAGTGCCGTTTCAACAACTTTAGTATCTAAAAAAGGGGAACGACCCTCTAATGCATGCTGCATGGTAGCAATATCAATTTTTTTAAGTAATATTTTTGGTAAGATTCCTAAAAAATCCCAAATTAACACTTCTTCCAATTTATTATTACATTGGATGTCCATTACTTTATCCCAAAAATAATCGCTACTTCTAGTTATCCCGGGTGTATCAAAGAATAAATCGGTGCTGGCTCCGTAATAACGATTATGTTCCTCCAAATTTAAAAATACGTTTAACCTGTTTAAATAGTTTTTATAACTGAATTTATTCTTATTACCTTTTGAATATTGCGAAATAAGGTTTATTGGGATTTTTAATTTCTTTAAAATGTGATAGTATCTGTACAGTACATGTCTCCGATATCCACCCATAATTTCATCTCCGCCATCGCCATTTAAAATAACACTTATATAATTTTTTGCTTCTTTAGACACATAATATGACGGAATTATACTTTCATCTATAATGGGTTCTCCATACGCATTTACAATCGATTCATATTCATTTTTTAAATTGTCATAGTTGATGTGTATTGTGGTATGCTTGGTATTTAATTGTTTGGCAATCGAAGCGGCTATTAATGATTCATCAAAACTATCTTCTGATTTTACCGTAAAAGTTCTCAATGTCGGATTTATTTGTTGGGCATAACTACATACAAGGGCACTGTCTATCCCTCCACTTAAAAAAGCACCTACTTCAAGATCACTTGCCAAAACTCTTTTCTCAACTGCTTGATATAGCGCTTTGTCTATTTTAATTAGCGCTTCTTTTTCATCTGTGATTTGAACTGTTGTATTCATTTGTTCCTCATAAGACCAAAAACAATGGCTCGATTCAAATTCACCATTGGTGCTAAAGGTGTAGAAATGACCCGGCAACACTTCTTTTATATGATTATAAATGGTTTTTTCTCCTGAAATAAATCCTTTATCTATATAGGTTCTTACCTCTTGTAAATCAATATTTTTTGATGCACCTGCTTGTAATAAAACACCCATTTCACTGGCAAACATAAAAGTAGGGGTTGAAGAAAAATATAGAGGTTTCTTTCCAACTCGATCTCTGACCAGCTGTATTTTTTGGGAGACGGCATCTATCAATCCAATAGCAAACATCCCGTCTAAAAGTTGAAAGGCATCCACACCATAACGTTCATATAGCCGTATAATTACTTCAGTATCTGAATTTGATTTTAGTATTAAATGATGTCGCTTAATTAACTCTTTATAATTATAAATTTCTCCATTAAATACCAGAGCCACATTTTTAGTGCAAAAAGGCTGGTTGCCACCCTGTATATCAATGATGCTAAGGCGCGAATGAAATAATGTTAGGTTATTGTTCCAAACCATAAAATTTTGAGCATCCGGTCCTCGATGTTTCAATTTATTTGAAATACCCTTTTTCTGATGTTCCTCTAATTTACCTAAATAACCAAAAATTCCGCACATATTTAAAACAATTCCAATTCGGCTAAGTTAAAATTAAATTCATCCATTTTATATTTTTTTGCATTGGACTGAAAGTTTCTGTAGGTTATTTCAGGTGCCCATTTTTGTATGGAAAAACCAGCTCCTAGTTTAGCTGATGATATATAGGTTATAAAATGCCCTTTTAATTTTCTTGATAAGAGCCTGCATTCTTTATTAGTCAGTGAATTTACTGCCTCATTGTTTTTAATAATATCACAGATTCTATTTTCTGCAAATAGCCCTCTTCTTATTTTATGGTAAATTACCACCAGATGCTGATTACCGTTATTAAACTGAGTTAAACCATATTTTTTAATTGGAATATCTTGATAGCGCCATTTAAAATAAGATTTATCCTTATAGATTACAAATTGATCTGTTTTTTTGGTGCTTATCGTTTCAAAATTAAATGTTGCTAATGCTTTGATATCGTTATCATTGTTTAAAAAAGGATTAAAATTAAGATATGGCCACAGAAAAACAGTAGGCTTACCCCATACTTCCCAACCCATTTTTAAATACCCTGATTTACTTTTTTCATTAGGTGTGTTAAAAATAAAGTTATTTGTGGCTGTTTCCGCTAATTGCTGAACCAGTTGCATGGTCAGTTTTGTAAAAATGCCCCTCCCTCTATAGGCTGGATGTATAGCGGTATCAACTGCTCTATAACAGCTTAACTCCTTATGATTGTTCATAAATGAGTATCTCATAAATGCTCGTATACCTATTAATCTGTCACAATCCCATGCTAAAATAATCGGCGAAACTCCTGCAGGATTTTCATGATGCTTCCATTTCCAGAATTCAACAGAAGGGGAACCTCCCTGCTTAAAAAGGCAAAGTTCAAACAGCGCAACGATGGCTTTCAGATGTTTATCTTCCCCCCTTGTATAGGTTATTTTCATCGATTACATAAATTAAATAAATGTTCTCTAAACCAGATACCATGGTTTGAATACTGTAGTTATCCATTATTGTATTTCGTGCTTCTTTTCCTAAATTGTTAAGAGTGGTTTCATCTGATTCAAAAACCTCGTGAATAATGGTAGCCATTTGGTTAGGGTTGGCATTTTCTAACAAAATACCGTTTTTATTATTCTTAATTACAGCCCCTATACCGCCCACATTTCTGCAAAAAGGAATTATTTCCATACTCATCGCTTCTAATAAAGCCACTGGTAAGCCTTCAAAATCACTTGTGATTACAAATCCGTCTAAATACTGTAGTATGGTTTTTGGATTTTCTTGTAACCCCATAAAATGAACGTAATCTAAAGACTCTTTTTCCTTTATGGCTCTCAGCTTTTGTGCTTCGGGACCATCACCAACCAATAAAAATACATAATTACTATCTAAACGATATAATTCTTTAGCCATTTTTAGAAAAAGATCTAAGCGTTTTTGGGGTCTGAATACCGCCACCGTTCCAATCACTTTTTTATTTTTTACTATACTATCCAGTTCTCTATTTTCTTGAGGGCGATTTGCTTTTTTAAAAAAATCGGCATTTACACCATTAGGCTGATAAATAACCTTACTGAATAATTTCCTGTCTTCAATAACTTTTTTAACTTCTTCAGAAACTGCTATCACCAAAGACTGCCATTGATACGTTAAGGTGCTTAATAATCTGGTAGCAAAATGATATCTGTTAAAATTATTGTGTTCGGTGTAGATAACGGGTATTTTTACCAGATAACCTGCAATTCTAGCCACTATACCTGCCCAAGGTAAGTGTGCATGAATTAACTGAATTTTATGTTTACGGCAGTACTTAATAATCTTTGGGTATTGTAATAATAGCATCAGGTTGTTGTTGGCAGAAAAACAGCTGACTTTGCCACCTGCTGTTTCTATGGCTTCTACCAATTGATTTTTACAAGGTAAAAAATAGATATAATGAAACTCAAAGAATTCTTGGTCATGTACTTTAAGCGTTTCTGGCAACAGCATTTCTGCCCCACCGCGACCCAAAGATTTAATGATATGTAAAATTTTAATTTTGTTCATTGAGTAGCTGTTTATAGATCGCTTCAAAACGTTGGGCAATCTTTGTATTGGCAAACTGTTGGCAAACCTGCTGATACGCATTTTCCGGCAAGTTAGAATCTGGATTGGTTAATAGGTTGCCAATGGTTTCAGCAAAAGCATTTTCATCACCACTGGGTATTAAATAACCTGTTTGTTGATTAACAAGTACTTCTGCAATGCCACCCACCTCATAGGTTACTACAGGAGTTTTAGCGTACATCGCTTCTAAAAGTACCGCAGGTATCCCCTCTATAATACTAGGCAGCACAACTACATCGGCTGCTTTCATATAGCTAATGGGGTTGCTCACCGCACCGTAAAAAGTACAATGCTTATCAATACCCCATTCTTTGGCACACTGTTTAGTGTTTTTCAATAAGGGACCATCTCCCAACAAATGAAGGTGTGCCTCTTTATGAACTTCCAGTACCCTTTTAAAAATACGCAATAAACCTATATGATTTTTCTCATAAGTAAAACCACCCACGTGCAGGATATGTTTCCTTTTAGGTGGATCGAGTTCCATTTTAACACAATTAACCTCTTCAATGCCCACGGGTATAACAGTGGTATAAGCTTTTAGAAAAGGAAAATGTTGCAACAAATCTTTTTCAGAAGCCTTGGAAACGGCGATTACATAGATTGCTTTTTTATAAAAGAAGGCATTTATTTTCAGATGTATGGCAGTAGTTAAATACCTGCCAACCATGCTGGCATTTCTTACTATTATGGGTGTTTTCCAACCAAAAAGCCATTTAGATATAACGGCATATTTAAGCGTATCACCGGCATTGGTTTGTATAAGATCGGGTTGAAAAGTTTTAATAAGTATTGACAACCTGTACCACGCTATCACATCTACCCATCTCCTCTTTTTATTCCCTCCTAAAGATACGATGGAACCGTTAAAAGGCAATACTGCCACACCCTTAAACACTTTTACCAACAATACCTGATGTCCCAATTGACTTAAATGCTGAGAAAGCTGACAAGTGAACAGCTCGGCACCTCGCAACTGGGATTGTTGTATTAGCTGGAGTATTTTCAAGATTTATAATGTTGAATTAGTTGTTGATAAACATTATTATACTGTTGAACCATAATATCTATATCAAATTTTTGATGCGCTATTTTTTCAGCCTCTAAGGCTCTAGACATATAGGCTTCTTGTTGTAAAAGTACGTGATTTATTTTATCGGCTAAATCGTTTATTAGACCCTTTTTAAAAAAAACGGCACTTGCTTCACTTACACACTCTTTATTTTCCGGAATATCAGAACAAATAATAATTTTTTTGGCAAACATAGCTTCCAGTATGGCACCGGGTAAGCCCTCGTAATAGGATGGAAATACAAAAACATGAGCTAAAGCTAAAAGCTCGGGTACATCATTTCGGTTACCAAGCAGGTGTACTTTATCTTGCAAACCTAAGGTTTTAATTTGCTGATCTACTATATTTCGAAACGGGCCCTCACCTGCAATTAGCAGTAGAGCATTGGGGTGCTGCAAAACGACCGCAGCAAACGCATTAATTAAATCTAATTGACCTTTACTATCCAGCAACCTACTAACATTTAGCAACACTTTTTTACCTGATGCGCCAAGGTCTTTTTTTAGGTTTTCTAATTTATTGGTATTAACATTGTTAAACACTTCAGCCATTCGACCTCTGTAAATTACTTTTATTTTTGATAATGGCACTTTTAAAAATTGTGCATTGCTGGCTTTAACGGTTTCAGAATTAGCTATAAATAAATTCACGCCGGGTGCCGTTCTACGGTCATACCACTGGACTGCATACAATTTAAGCTTACCCGGTAATGACAAATGTTCATAGCGTTCTTCTAGGTATGAATTAGAAACAATACTGCTGATTAACGGAATGTTAAAATGACTTTTTAATAACCTGCCCACCATATCCGCTCTAAAAAGAGTGGTATGAATGAGATCTGGTTGTATTTCTTGAATAATAGGTATAATTTTCTTTACCGCCTCTTTAAAACCATATTTACGGTTACTGTTTAAAGCAAACAAGGGTATGTTGTGTTCTTCTAAGATGGGCGCTAATGCATTTCCGGTATAGAGTGTGATAAAATACGATTGCACCTGTTTATTGGCAACTGCCATCTCTACCAAACTTTTTTCTGCACCACCGGTTTGAAGGGTGTCTATAAGGTATACTATTTTATATTTTGTACTCATTTATTCAACTTATAATAACCATATTTATTCATTAAAAAATGAGAGAATGCAAGCAAATGAATTCTACTAATGTTATACCCATACTTATACCCAAAACGTAATGCCCAAAACAATTTTAAACTATTTTTAAAAATGTTATATAACAGTGCCAGATATAAATGATGATTCCAATATATTTTATATAAATTTCTGGTTGAATAGTACTCGCGCCCTATATTTACATTCTTTTTTTTAGGCAATAAATTTCGTTTAAAATTAATTCTTCCACTGGTTTTCCTATGTCTTAAATAGAGTGCCTTATCTGTTAAAAGGGTGTAATTTAACTTCTGCAATTTTAAATCAAAATCTAACTCTTCAAAACCAAAAAATAACTTTTCATCAGGGTAAATTTGGCAGTTTCTTAGAACAGCTCCATTAACTATTTTGGTCATGCCGCCTGCAATGGTATGAACTTTAAGAAAGCCTTTTGTATTAAGTATTTCATCGGGCACTCTTACTATCACACCTTTCTTCCTGTTAAAATACTGACCAACCGCACCTACACAACCGCATTCAGAATTTTCTTTAGCCAAATTAAGCAGTATTTCAAAAGTGTCATTAAATATGGGCGGGTCATCATCATCACCCCAATAAATCCAATCATACCCTTGGTCTGCCAATACTTTTAAGCCTATTTTAGCGGCTCCCGCCGGCCCTGAATTATATCCTACTCGATAATATTGCAATAGCGGATTATTTATTGTTGAAATTAATTCCCTTGTTTTATAAGAGCAACTGTTATCAACCACCAATAATTTTTCGGGCGGCATAGTTTGCCGGAATATTTTATCAATGGTATTCATCAATAAATGTTCCCGTTCAAAAGTCATAATAAAGCCGGCAAATTTCATTTTATCTATTAAAATTTATACTATAAACTACATATTTCAATAATCTTTTTAATGTTGGATGTGTTAAAAATGCCTGATGATTTAAACGTAAAGCTATTGTTTTATTTTTTAGTTTTAAAGCATTATGCGCAGCTACACCAAGGTACAACGCTTTAATTTTTTTATCACTATTAAATATTTCTTTATGTTTTTCTAATATATAGATAGCTGCTTGATATATATTTTCTGAACGATTATTGGTTTGATTCTTACAGGATTTATTGTAAATTAATACGATGTCATTTAAATAAAATAATTTTGCTTTTGACTTAATTATTCTTAATATTAAATCGGTATTTTCAGAATAGTTTAAGTTAACGTCATAACCGTCTAAACTATTAAATAAAATTTTATTTATACAAAAAGATCCTGCTAGAAAACCAGGTATTTTTTGAGATGAATTCGGGATAGCAATCTCCTCCTTTTGCTGTTGTTGATTTACAACTTTTATACCCCCTAAAATAACTTCTGAAGAAGGATTGTTGTCAATGTAGTTATTAAAAACACTTAACGATTTGTTTAATAAAACATCATCACTATCTAAAAAAATTAAAAATTCACCGCTTGCACTTGATGCACCATAATTTCTTGCCGAACAGACACCTTGATTTTCCCGGAAAAAATATTTAATTCTATAATCTTTTAGATAAGGTATTATAACTTCTTTTGTATTGTCTTTACTGCCATCATCAACAATAATCAATTCCCAATTCGAATTGGTTTGGTTAAGCACGCTTTTTATGGCTCTGGTAATAAGATGCGCCCTGTTGTAGGTGGGGATGATTACGGTAATTGTAAACATTTATTTAAAATATTTTTTGACCAGATTAATAAAATACAAATATCATAACTAGATTAAGGGATTATTTCAATTTTTATGTTTAAAAATAAATCTGAAAGTAAATCTTAAAATAGTAATAAAATGAAAATCACGCGCATATAACCAGAATAATTTTATATAAATTTTCAAAGATTTTCTTTTAACTATTACTGTTTTAAATTCATAATATTGTATCACTAATTTTCTTTGAGCCCAATTAAATTCACTTAAGTGTTTATTAATTAAATCATTGTAAAAATGGAATGATGCAACATTTTTTCTAATAGTATTTGTTTTACTTCCTGAAATACTTTTTTCTGAGACTCTAATTGAAATAGATGCACTATTTATACAATAAATATATTTAAAATTAGAAAATTCTAACCAGGCCATATCATCAGAATGCCAAGCTATATCATAATTTTTAAATTTATGCTTTTCATATTCAGATTTTCTAAAAAAATGTTCACTTAAAGAAGAGCGTGATTTATGATTTAATTTATCATAAAGAGCCTCTGTTGATTTTAATATTTTATTATTTTTAAAAACTTTGGAAATTGGTTTGCCTAATTCATCTATTACAACTGTTGAGAATTTCACAACATTAATATTAAATTCATTAATTTCATTTAGGTTATTGTAAAATTCATGAACAACATTTTTACTTAATACATCATCATCGCCCAGTATCATAATCCACTCCCCATTATTTGTTAAGGCAATACAGCGTTCCCATTGTTTTACTAAAGAGATACTTCCTAAATTGTTATCGAAACGTTTATATTCAAAATCAAATAGACCTTGAAATTTTTTCAATATTAAAGCAGGATTCTCTGAGCTGGCATCATCACCAATGTAAACTTTAAAGCGTTTGTCTGTTTGAAAAGATAACGATTGTAGCGTAGCTTCAAAAAAAGTGAGTTTATAAAAGGGGATGACAATACTTAACATTATTCCATGTAAGTTTTAAAACTCCAATAAGATTTAAAAAAAATTGTTAAATACCAATATCTTTTCAAATAATTAGAAATTGTTTTAAAATCATAAATATATTCATCAATGTCTAACGGTATTAACCAGCCTCTCCCCATTTTTTTGGGCAACATATTTCTTTCCCTAGTTTCACATTGCATTGGAGTTAATTTGGGAACATAAAAATTATCAAAATAAAATTCAATTTTGTTTTTTAATATGTAAAAACTGACAAAATCTCTCTTTACCAACATATACAGCAAATCACGGTAGTGCCAAAGATCTTTAAATTTGACATCTAACAGGGAGGTGTCTCCTTTTATGACTAAATCCCAGTCCAGTGTTTTTTGAGGTGTGTTCATAGTGTATTTTGGATGGTATAAATGCGCATTTTCTTATAAAACCGATGCTAACAAATATATAGTTTTTAGCACAAATGTTGGTAATTTAGTTGCTTGTTTTTTTAATGGCATTAGGGTATTAGACAATTGAAAGAAAAGGATTTGTGAAGTTTAAAGTTTAAATGATTCCTTTTTTCAGTATTAAAGAGTCCTGAATAAATGGAATGCGAATATTCTTTCTGTATCCATTACTCAATACAGAAGTGTTAAATTCTCTTAAAAAATTTGTCTAATAAAAAATCTTAAAAAATCAGGGTTTTAAGTCTTTCGCAGCAATATCTTTATTCCAAAGTTCTTTACCTGAAACATCCATCACACGAATTGTCAAAATCCTTTCCTGTTTTGTTCCTTTTACTTCGATAGTGGCAAAGTTTCTTTCTTTCACCAATGTACCCGGTATTCTAAAAGCATTTTCATCATCTCTTGGGTTGGCGGCACCCGACGTTAGGGGAGAAACAGTAAGATCGTACATTGAGCCTATTTTAGTAAGCTCCGTATGATGCCTGTCTCCTGTTATAAAAATTACTCCTGAAATATTATTTAATTTAATGGCATCCAAGAGTTGCTTTCTTTCTACAGAATAATTTGAATAATTTTCAAATACCGTTGCAGGGTTTAATACCTGTCCTCCTGAAACAATAAATTTAAAAGTAGCGCTGCTATAAGTCAGTGCATCAATCAACCATTTTAATTGCTTTTCACCATAATAAGGTTTATCCGCAACTTTTAAATCATTTGGTGCTTTATAATAACGATTATCCATCATAAAAAACTGGCAATCGCCCCACTCAAAACTTCCTGTTATACCTTCTGTATCGCCGGCACCATAGTTAAGATTTGCCCAAAAAAGTTTGAAAGCTTCAGTTGTTAATTTCTTTCCTGTAAAACTTCTATCTGCGTCATTCGGTCCGAAATCATGATCATCCCAAATTGCATAATTGTGAGAAGAAGCCAATAGTGGTTGCATTTCCGGTGTTGAACGGGTATTGGTATTTCTATGAATTATGCCTGTCCATGTATTCCAATCCGGTTCTCTCAAATAAATATTATCTCCGGTCCAAAGCATAAAATCAGGTTTTTGCTGATGAATGCTGTTAAAAATTTCATAATTTCCACCGTAAGGTTTGCCGGGGCGGTCTGTTTCCGGTTGGTTGATGTAAACGCAACTTCCCAAAGCAAATTTAAAAGTTGGAGGATTGGTTCTGTATCTCCATAAAACCTGCGTTTGAAATTCTAAAGGGTAAGGAAAAACTTGTTTTTTGTTATTTATTAAAACTTCATAAGTATATTTCTTATCCGGCGAAACTTGGTCTGCCAATAAATGAGCAGTAAAGCCGGATTTTTTTTCGGTTTCAATTATTTCGGTTTTAAAAATTTGTTGGGGTTGGCTTTGTTCAAAATAATTAATCTGAACAGAAGCAGCCTCTTTGGTTTGAACCCAAAGCATTACCTCTTTCATTTCAGAATAACCCACCATTGGCCCAGATTGCAAAAGTGGATTCTGAGCATATGCAATTTGAAAAAAAGAGCAGAGTAAAATTGTAAAAAATATCTTTTTAAGCTTAAGCATTTTAAAATGTTTTATGTAAAAACGCTAAGTTAAAATTATATGAAGTTAAAACCAAAAAAAGTGCTTTATCTTTTCTTTAACAAATTATTAATTTAAAGATAATGCCATTCAATTCCTTTTACTATTTTAAATTTGATGCTAAACCGGTGAAAAAGTGATTTTTAAATAAAGATTTCACTAATTTTTTTCATAAAAAAACCCTCAACATTTCTGTTGAGGGTTCGAGACAAGGCGGCGAACCGAGTTCCGATACCATCGGAACGAACAGCGCCGTACCTATAAAAAAAATGAGGTTATCCGTTTGGATAACCTC
>JAUXPJ010000001.1 GCA_030683815.1 Flavobacteriaceae bacterium | reverse complement strand
CAAAGAGGATACAAAGCAATGTTGGACATTTACATAATGCTTAACCCATCATTTTACGAACCGCCGTGTACGTGACCCGTACGCACGGTGGTGTGAGAGGCGCACTCCGTCAGTTTCTGGCGGAGCCGTCTACTCGATTGGGTGCTGGTGTTCTTGTCCTCCGTGTCTGTAAACCATTGTCCTTGTTGCGTTTTAGTCATTGTCTTTGTCGTGTTGGTCTGTGCGTTTACGTATTTTTTATTTTTAGAAGGGGAGGAGATTTTTTTTAATTCAATTTTTCCTTGCGTTGGCTTTGCAAGCTCTTTGACAAAGCTTTGGTTGTAGCGTTGGCTCGTGTGGCTTTGGCAATGTGCTTGCAAAATGCGTTGGCTTATTTCAAATGGTCTTTTAATATTTTCCATATTTCAGTATTTACACATTTAATTTCTCCAAGTTGCCCTTCAATATTTTTCTTGTCAACTAAAAGAACTTCTGATTTTTTCTTTAGTTCTTCTGTTGGTATCATCTTTATAAGTCTTGTCGCTAAAACATTGTCAACCTTTGCCAATGCACATAAACCTGCTTTCAATTGGTAAAAAGTTAGAGAATGAATGTCTTTTTCAAGTCTTGGAATGAAAGAATTGAGTAAAGTATCTACTACCTTTTTATTTATCTTGCTTAGTCTGTATAGCGCATCTGCAAATTTTGCAAACTGAATTCCTCCATTATTTGCACCTGAAAGGCTTTCGGAATATGTAGCAATAATTTTTTCTGCTATTTCTTCATTAATGTTAAAAGCAATACTTACGCTATTTATAAAATTTTCTATGTCAGCCTCTTGAATTTTACTTTTGAAAACATTATGAGCAAAAAGATTATTCACTAAATCAATAGTTTTTTCTTTGTCAAGATTATATAGCGGTTTGATAGAGTTGAAAATTGGTTGAATTCTAAATCTTCTAACAAGACATTTTTTGATTATGGTTATGTTGTCAACTAAGTTGTAAATCCTTTTTGCATTATTAAAATCAACATTTTTCAAATACAAGAAAATTGAAGGTAAATCTGTAATTTCCGTATTGCTGTCGTTTATTGTTTTTATTAGTTTTTCGTCTGGAATAAGTTTTACCAACTTTTTACCATAGGAAGGGTCAATTTCATTTATTGCATTTACTAACTGAACCGAATGTTTAATGTTTGAACTTGTGACCCTACCTTCAATAATATCAAGATTGACTTTTTTTAATAATTCTTTTCCTTCCTTTCTGACATCAAGCTGCGAAAACAAGAGGTAAAAAGTGAATAAATCAACAGGCGTAATTTTTGCAGAGTTCAGTTTGCTTATAACAAATTCCTTTTCTAATGTGTGACGGATTAAATTTTGAGCCTTTGAGGGTTCAACTTTTTTAAATTCCTTTAGAATATGACCAAATGCCGTTAAAGGTTTATCTTCAAATAAGTTTGATAAAAATTCAACATCTAATTCCTCAAATATTTCTTTTGAAATAGACTGGTCAATATCATACAAACGAGATAGCCCAATTCCTATTTGCTCTACAGATGCTTTTTTAGATTTTCTTTTAAGGACTTTAATATCAACTGAAGACAATATTTCGGAAGTTGTTGCAAAATCAATCTCTTTTAATTCACTTAATGTTTTTGTGATGTAATCAAACTTTTGATAGTGAATTTTTGCTGAAACTCTTTTTATCTCAACTGTTTTTAGAATTGCTGTGGCAAGTTCTGGCTTTACCTTTTTAAGTTCTGCAAGTGAATTGCCATAAATGCCAAAGTGAATATCGGAATTGAACTTTTGCTTCCATTCCTCAACACTCAAAGCATTAATTGTTTTTGTTCTTAATTCATTGTTTGGGAGAAGTCTAATTGTCAATGTTAGACTGTTTAATGATGCTTTTCTAAAAACCTCTTTTAATTCATTAGGTTTAAATGGAGCTAAAACATTTTTGTTTTTTAAATCATTGAAATTGTTTTTGTGGGTTTCAATGTATGATATTGCCGAAGCGTTTTTTGTGCCTCTTTTTAATATTTCTATTAAGTTACGGTTGCTGAAATAAAGGCTATTGCAATAATCCTCAAAGCTACGCTTGGCAAAAATTCTGATTAACTGAATTAAGTTAACCAATTGGTCTGAATCCATTTGTTTGGAATCATAAACGTATTTGAAAAACTGTTTCTTAACAGTTTCACTAGACAAAATCTTGTTAAATAGGTTAATATTGTCAGATATTCCAATGTTGTAAAGGAAACTATAAATATTATCTACAAAACTGTCAGAGTCTCCAATTACTTCATTCAGATAATCCTCAATATTTTTTAAATAAAGGGCGTTTCTATCATTTCTATATCTCGCATTAAGCGTTGCATTTGCTCGAAAGATGGAATCAAGTAGTAACCTTGCAAACATTGAATGCATAAAAGAATGAAAATTGTTTTCGTTCTTAAATAATAAACCTTTCTTTTTTGATGCTTCGATTTGATGGCGGTCTGCCAAAAATTCAATTTCATATGCATACAATGTAGCAAACTGTTGAATTTTATTTAATTCGGACTGGCTTAATCCGTTTAAATAAATATCATAAATATAGTCCTCAATGGTCTTTTCAGTTATTTCAGATAGTGGTACATCTTTGTATGACCAATACTGCAACATCCAAGAAAGTTTGTAAAGATTGCTTTGTGTGTTTTCTACCGCCTTTTTAATATCTCCAATTTCACGTTGTATGCCTTGACTTTCAAGATAAGATTTACAGTTTGAAATAATTCCAATTGATTTTTTGTAAATATATTGAGGAGTGTTGAAGGATTCTAATTTTAGATTACTTCCTTCGAGTTGCTTAAAAATATCAATATTGTTTTGAACATCCCTTCTAACATCTGCACTTAGAAAACGAGAGGTAATAATAAACTTGAAGGTCGGAAATTCTTCTTCTAGTGTAAGTAATTCAGCTCCAAAAGTCAGATTCAAGTGTATATCTTCAATAATGAAAACTATATTTTCTCTATCGCTAAGTTTATTCAAGTCGCTTTTAAACTTATCGAAATTCAGATTTTGGGAAATATTTAGATAAAAAACCTCATAACTGATTTTGGTTAATTGTTCAGTTATTTTTAAAGTAGAAATTGTTTTACCTGTCGAAGGATAGCCTGTTAATAGAAAATAATTTTCAGAATCGGTTTTAATTCTTTCAACGCAATTGTTTATTTGCTCAATTTCCTCTTGCAAGAAAAAATAATAATCGGCTTCCAATAATTCAAAAGAGGGGAGAACAAACTTTTCTGCATTAACTTTAAATTTTGCCTTTGCAGATTTTAAAGTTTCTAACTTTTTTAAGCTATCAAGAACAGAGTCTAACTTTTTATCAATTACTTGAAGATTCTTTGAGATGTCAAAAATTCTTTCTTTGTAATTCTCTTCTACAAATAGTTTTTTCAAGTATTCATTGCTATTTGCATTGGTTTTGAAGAGTTCGTAAAAATTTGCTAATTGCTCATTGTTAGGCTCAATTATGTTTGGATTAGTCTTTAACTCATTTTGCAACTTTTCTTTAGAATGTTTTTCTTCGTTGAAAAGAACATACATTGAGTAATGATCCAAAAGAATCTCTGAATGGTAAAATGGAAATTTGTTTCCGTCTTTTATTGCAGAATTTTTCTTTTCAAATTCTTCAATGGTTTTGTAAATAATTCTTGTGAGTTCGGTAGCATAACTATCATTAGGAAATACCTTTTGGACAATTTTTTCAATACCTTTCTGAGCAGTGAAATCAATAATTTGACCCACTAAAAATGAAACGGCTGATGATATGGCTAACGAAACAGCCATTATTCAATTAATTGTCCTACTTTGTTTACTACCTTATATTCTAAATCCTCAAACTCGTTAAAGTGTGCTTTACCGCATTTGATTTTCATTTGTTCATCTCCACTTAGTTTTGTTAAGTCAACTTGTGGCGTTCCTGTGTCTTTGGTTTCGGCTACAAAATATATTTTCTTGTCGTCCTCAAATACCAATGCCCAATCAGGGTTGTAATTCCCTATCGGTGTGGGGATTTTAAACCAATTTGGTAATTTGAAATAGAATTTTATTTGTTCGCTGGTTTCGCAGTCTTGTGCAAACTTGCTTTCAACTCCCGAATCTAATGGAACAAATTCTTCATAAATGGTTTTTGAAGGGTCTGAAACTTTAAACGAAAAGTCGTTAAGATATACTTCCAACTCCTGGGCTTCAAACAATGCCATTTCATATTCCGAACCACCGATTTTTTGATATTTTATTCCGTCAATCATTAAATCATACAACGTCCGTTTTATAGCTGTTGTAGCCAAGTCTAAAAACAATTGCGGATTGATAATAATATCCTCAATTCTGCCCGACTTACTTAATATTTCTTCAATGGTGGAACGTGTTAATTCTGTTTTGCTTTGTATGTAGCCCAAAACATCAGGGATTTTCCAAGAGTAACCTCCATAAGATTCTACTTTCTCACCAACATAGTTTGTGCCTACGCCTTCGTCCGTCATTGTAATACCAATCTTTGTAGAACGAATGGATGGCGATTTAATCTCAGGCAAATCTTTTATGGCTTTTGCAGCCAAAGTAATTAGCTCGTCTGTTTTATAATCAACTCGGTACGTTGTTTTCTTTTTCAGTTTTTCCCATATCTCCAAAAATTTCGGGTCGGCTTCAAAACCTTTGCGATATTTAATAGCCGTTCTTGTTTGCTTGTTTTTTATTCTGCCTGTAAAAGCTACTCCGCAATCTTCTTCAATTTCTTTTTGTAGTGCTTTGGCAAAATCGTCATACGCTTCATTTGCAATTACAGTTAAGCGGTTAATGTTTTGGTCATATGTTCGTTTTCCTGTTTGGTCAATTGCCAAACGCAAACCTCTACCAATTTCCTGGCGTTTTTTAATGTCTGACTTGGTTTCGTTCAAAGTGCAAATCTGAAATACATTTGGGTTGTCCCAACCTTCTCGAAGTGCGGAATGTGAAAAAATGAAACGCAAAGAATTATCTAAGCCCAACAATTTTTCTTTGTCTTTCATTATCAAACTGTAAGTGTCGTCATCTGCTTTGGTTTCTCCTGAAGTGTCTTTTACTTTTCCTTTGCTGTCTTGCGAAAAATAACCGTTGTGCGTTTCTTCAACTGAAAACTTATCTAACTCTTTGAAAGCTGGTTTTGAAATATACTCTTGATAAATTTCTTCAAACCAATTGGCAAACTTTCCTTTTACTGCAATACCTGCTGAATCATAACTACGGTAATTCGCTACTTTATCAATAAAGAACAACGACAAAACTTTAATGCCTAATTTATTAAGTCGCTTTTCTTTCTTCAAATGTTCTTCAATTGTTTTACGGATTTGAAACTTCATTACTTCATCAGTCAATCCGCCTTGGCTATCACCTTTGTACAATAAGTTTCCGTTTGAAATGGAAATACACTGGTTTACTGCATCAATTTCTTCAATGATATAGCCATCTACATAGATTTCTCTCTCGTTGGATAATTTGTATAAATCATCTCCAACTTTTACAGTTATGGTTTTCTTTTTTACGCCTCCGTTTTCGTTGCTATTTATGGAGACTTTTGCGGTTACTTTGGTTTTTGTTGCTGTGATTGATTCTACCGAAACAAAAGCATCATTGTAGGCATTTTCTTCAATGATAGAGTCAACCTCAATTTGTTTTACCAATCCTAAATCATACGCTTTTACAGGGTTTAAGCTGTAAGTAAGATTGTATTGGTTTCTGTGAGTTGCCGAGTAGCGAAGCGTACAAAGTGCTTTCAGGTTTTCAATAGCTGCAATTCGCTTTTCGGTTTCCATATTTTGTGGCTCGTCCACAATTACAATAGGGTGGGTAGCCTGAATAAACTCAACTGGTTTTTGTCCGTTCAGCTTATCATTGGGTTTATTGATAATGTTTTCATCTTTGGCAAATGAATCAATGTTGATTACTAAAACTTCTATGTTGTTTGTGGTTGCAAAACCTCTCAAGGTGGAAACTTTAGTGCTATCATAGACCTGAAAATTAACAGGCACGTTATCGTAAAGTGTTTGGAAATGCTCGTGTGTTATTTCTAAATTTTTCAAAACCCCTTCACGAATAGCTACCGAAGGAACGACAATTACAAACTTCTTGAAACCGTACAGTTTATTCAGTTCGTAAATGGAACGTAGATAAACATACGTTTTTCCTGTGCCTGTTTCCATTTCTACCGAAAAGTGCATACCATCCAACTCCTCTGAAACCTTAATTTCATTGTTTGCTTGTATACCTTGCAGATTGGTGAGAATTTGTTCTTCTGATAAAATAAGGTTGTTGCTAACTCCATTTATCAAATTCAAAGTACCTTCTTCTTTTAGGTTAAATTCTAAAATAGAATCTTCCAACGGTTGCCCTTCAAACAAATCCGTTATGGATTTTATGGCTTCCTGCTGATAGTTGAGATTGGATTCAAACGTTAATTTCATTCTTTTACTTTTTCAATTAATGTTTCTACCCAATTATTAAATCTCGGACATTTTCTTAGAACTGTATCAATACCCGCTTCTTCAATTATCATAATTCCATCATTAACTTTATTATAACCTCTGATTAATTGGTCATTTTTTAGTCTTTTTGAAGGGGCTGTTTCTGGTTTGTCATTAATATCTTCAGGATTTGGATGTGCTTCCATTATTTTTTCTAACTCATTGAATTTTGCATCTTCATTTGAGTAGAGTGACTTGATTGCATCTATTGAAGAAAAAACTAAGGCTTCAAATTCGTGAAGTTGAATGTATGGTAGCAAATTTGGAAAAGCTTTTCCTTTTTCTGCTTCTAAATCTTCTACAATTGCTTTTTCCAAAAAAGCCAATCTATTTGCTCTATTAACAATTGTCTTTGCTTCTTCATACTTAGGAAAATCTTTAGGTAATGCATAAAAATCAATTAAAGTCGAAACCAATACATTGCTTTCATAAACACAGTTAATTAAATCTGTTTTTAGATGCTGGTATTTTGTCAATCCACCTTTGGTATGTTTTATTTTAAAACAATTCACACTTAGCAAGCCTTTTGCATATAAATAAGGACTTAATACTTTATCAACAAATTCTTTTTCAGTATCGCCTTCTACTACTATTATTAATCTTTTCATAGTGGCTGTCCTTTAATGATACTTTTTGTCCATAATTCACCAATTGAATAATCTTCTATCCAATTGCTTAACACTTCCTTGTCCAACCTTCTGAAAACTGACTGATTATCTTCCTTGTCAACCGTAATGATGTCTTCGGCTTCAAAATTATTAAGTAGCGTTACGGATTGTGTTGAAACAATAACTTGACAATCTTTTGCTGCGGCAGATTTTATCAGACCTGATAGTTTGTTTATGGCAGTTGGATGTAATCCCAATTCAGGTTCATCAATAATGATAACCTTTGGCAGTTTGGGTTGCATCAATAAAGTAACTAATGCAATAAAACGTAAACTACCATCAGATAAATGATTGGCATTAAAGTACGTTTCAGGATGCTCTTTTTCAGTCCATTCTAAGAGAATTTTTTCTTCATCTAAAAAAGCAGGAGATAAGTTAAACCTATCAAAAAAAGGAACAACCGATTGTATAATTTTTTCTATTCGTTTAAAATTCAAAGGGTGTTTCTCTTGCAAGTAATATAAATAAGCAGGTAGATTACCGCCATCTTCTTTTAAACTTCTATTGTCATTGGTATTGGCTTTAGAACGTAAAGGGGCTGAACTACTTGTATCGTGAAAATGGTAAATTTTGTAGCTTTCAAGATGTTCACTTAAATATTTATTTCTTTGGGTTGAAGACCCCTTGATTAAACTTTCTTTTATGTTTTCTTCATAGAAAGTCTTACTGTATTGAGTTTGATAATTTAATAGACTATCTTCTCTGCCAATAAACAAAGAGCCTTCGTCAGATGGTAACAAATTAAATTGATAAGCATTATTGCCAAAATTCAAATAACCCTTTATTTCAGTAGTGTTTTTGCGACCATAATGAAGCAAATTGTCAACACCACTTTTCAAGGAGTAATGTTGAAGCCTTTGTTCGTAGATGTTATTTACCAACTTGAAAAAGGAAATGAAATTGGACTTACCAACCCCATTTGAACCTATCAATAGGTTTATTGGACTTAGTTTCAAATCCAATGTTTTGATAGACTTAAATCCTTCTATTTTTATATTTTGAAGCATAGCTATATTGTTTTAAATTCAATTCCTGCATCTTTCATTTGCAGTACGGTATTTGTTTTTAACTGGTCGTTTCCTTTAAAAAGTTTGTCTAATGCAATAACTTTGATTGGCTTTTCGGCAATTACGGTATTAATGATTTCTTGTGTTGCTTTTTCAAGCATTAAAATCAACTCATTTTGGTTTATACAAAACACACCCCCAACCCCTCTCAAGAGGGGAGTTGCCACGCTGTTCAAGTTTTTACCACTTTTTAATAATAGTTCATATACCATATTTTCAATGGTGGCAGATTCAGAAACAGGGTCAACAAACAATTTCATTTGCTCGGCAAGCGCTTGGGCATCTTTGCCCTCTATTTGTTGCCATTGCTTGAAGTTGCTGTCGTCTAATTTTAATACTTTGAAGCCTAAATCTTGGGATTGCAGATTTTTGATTTTTGATTGCAGATTTTCAATTTCTACTTTGTTTTCTTCTGTTGGTAATTCGCCTTGCAGTTTTTTGATTTCAGCTTCTATTTTCTTTATTTCAGTTTTTATTTCCTCTTGTATTTTTTTTCCTGCTCTGGTTATTCTTTCTTTTGAAATATCTGCAATGGTTAAGTAACCTGCTTTGTACGCTTCACTTTTTTCGTCAATCAATTCAGGTAATTGTACGCAAATGTATTTTCGGTTGCCTCCGTCTTCTTTGTTTAAATCCATTACTGCGTGGGCGGTAGTGCCACTTCCTGAAAAGAAATCTAAAACTATATCACTTTGGTTAAGTTCAATGTATTTGAGAATGATTTTAATGTATTTTACGGGCTTTGGATAATCGAAATATCTTGCGTTGAAAATATCTTTTATATCAGAAGAGCCATCTTGATTTTTCACTCCTAATATTAAGTTTTTTAATGGTGCTGACCTTTCAATAGGATTATCTTCATTGTCTACATTGAGGTAATTCTTGTAATAGACCGCATACCCGCTTTCCTTTGTAGTTGATTCTTTAATTTCTAAAAAACCATTCTCAAAACCCCATTTTACTTTTTCTTTACCCCACTTCCAAATCCAACCATCATTAACAAACTCTGTTCTTCCATTCGGATATGTTCTTTTACCATTTTCGCCTTCAATTAGAAAATTGAGTGAATCGCTATAACGTAAACCACCTCTATCTAAATTGTCGAAATAAAATAGACCTCTTTTTTCAAAATACTGGTCCTTATGTTTATACCTATTCAAATCATAAGATTCTTTGTTTTTTGAAAATGAACTTATTAACTCCAAATTATTTTTGGAAAATACAATGACATATTCAGTTGTTGTTGCAATAGTTTTTGCGTCAGAGGCACCTGTTTTTTTCTCCCAAATTAATTCCGCCACAAAATTCTCTTCCCCAAAAATTTCATTCATCAACAACCTGAGGTTATGCACTTCGTTGTCGTCTATTGATACAAAAATTACCCCATCTTGTCGGAGTAAGTTTTTAGCCAAATACAAACGTGGCATCATCATATTGAGCCAATTGCTGTGGTATTGTCCGTTTTCTTTGCTGTTTTTTTTGAACATACCGTCTTTTGTCATATAGCCTTCTTCGTCTTTGTCGCCTACACGTTTTTCATAATCGGCTTTGCTTTCGCTAAACTTGTCGGGGTAAATAAAAGAATCGTTGCCTGTGTTGTAAGGTGGGTCTATGTAAATCATTTTTACTTTGCCGAAGTAGCTTTTTTGTAATACTTTCAGTACTTCCAAGTTTTCGCCTTCAATA
Organism: Flavobacteriaceae bacterium; assembly: GCA_030683815.1. Taxonomy (GTDB): domain Bacteria; phylum Bacteroidota; class Bacteroidia; order Flavobacteriales; family Flavobacteriaceae; genus JAGXRT01. Next base: position 58,770 of record JAUXPJ010000001.1, on the reverse strand, counting down.
AAAATGTTTTGGGTATCGTCAAAGTTTACGCTTTCCTCTTTGGCAGGAATCAATGTCTTAGTTGTTGGCATTTGCAATACTTTAAAGGCATCACTTTTCCCTGCCCAATTGAGTACATAGCGTTCGTTGGCAAAGTTTATATCTTCGCCCAGTGTGGCTTTTAGCTTTTCCCAATCAATTTTACCTTCGCTAAAAGCTTCAGGCAATACCTGTCGCAAAGCGTTTATTTTTTCTTGTTCGGGTGTCAGACTTGTTCCGTCCATATTTTAGTGTGCTTTTCTTTCAATTAATAATTCTTTGACTTCAATACCAAGGATTTCAGCAATCTTGTATAAGTCCTCTAAACTTGGTTGTCGTCTGTTTTGGGCATACGAGTTTACCATATTGTAACTCTTGCCTAATTGTTCAGCTAACCATTTCTGTTTAATTCCTTTCTGTTCTAAAACGTCTTTTATTCGGTTCATTCTTGAACTTGTTTATGATTGACAAAACTAAGCATAAACATTTAATATCTCACTAAATGAGTGTTTAAATTATCGTCCTGTTTGGGTGCGGTGGGAAAGGGCAAGCTCTTTTGGTTTTTCAGCGTTTGGTTGTGTGTCGGCAAAAACCAAATGTGCTTGACCGTGCGGTTGGCATAAAATTGAATTAAAAAAAAGTGCGGTGGGAAAAATAAAAAATACAGAAGGGTCGGCAATGAGTGTCGGCTTACTTGTTGTCCAATTGGTATATCGTTTCTATGTCCTTTTTCACTTGTCAAAATGGTTTACTTTTTCCTGTGTCAGTCCGTTCGTTTGTCGTTGCACGGTCGTCTTTTACACTTGCACCCAACGAGTTTTTATAAGATTTGTGCGACTTAAAAATCGGAGATTTTTCGGACGTAGCAATATTATTATTGAATGTTTGTCGGTTTGTACCAGTTCCAATTTAAGCATAAATTTTATGAAGTGTTGTGTGTAGGCTTTTCATTTATCTCCTTTAGTTCGAGCGTGTACAGCCAGTATTTTACACCTAGTCTTGGTTCAATTTCTTTAAGGATTTTGAATCCGATTTTTTCGTAAAGATGTCTTGCGCCTTTCATTATTTCAGAAGTATGCAGAGCCATAATTTGCTCATTATTTTTTTGAGCAATTTCAATACACTTTCTTGTCAATTCCTCTCCAATTCCTTTTCCTCTATAATTGGGATTTACAGAAACAAATCTGATGTAACACCATTTTTCATCATATATTTCAGTCGGATTTCCCTTAGAAACTAAAAACGCCATACCAATTATTTCTCCATTATCATTTTCACAAATCAAACACTCTGATTTATCAAGTAACTCAATATAAGTTTCTGAATTGTTTAAACTTTCAAATAACTTATTCCAATTTTCATTAGTCAATTCATTTCGGTACTGTGACCAAGATTTAATTCCCAATTCTCTTAATTTTTCTAAATCCTTGTAGTTTCCAATTCTATAGTGCATTCTATTATTTGTTTTTTTTAGCTTACACACAACTTGTTTATACGTCTGTTTTTTTCATCCATTTGATATCAAATCTAGTTGTATAGGTCTGATTTGTCTTAGTTTTATTTTTATCAAATATAAATAAATTTTGGTTTTATAAATCATCAAACGGACTTTTAATATTTTGCAAACTTTTGGTGCTTACATGGGTGTAAATTTCTGTAGTTCGGCTACTGTTATGTCCCAACAACTCTTGTATGTACCTCAAATCAGTTCCCGATTCTAATAAATGAGTCGCATAACTATGACGCAACCAATGCAAAGTAACCGGTTTTTTGATGCGACACTTTTCAACAGCTTGTTTTAAAACGCTTTGCAAACTCTTTTCAGAATATTGCGCTCCTTTTTTTTGTCCCTCAAATAACCAAGTAGTTGGTTTAGACAGCCGGTAATATTCTCGCAACATAGAAATAATTTTTTCACTCAAAGGGGCAATTCTGTCTTTTTTGCCTTTTGATTGTCTAATGATAATGATGTATCTTTTTGAATCAATATCAGCCGGTTTCAAATTCAATAATTCGCTACGTCTCAATCCGCAACTGTATATTAAGGATAGCATCATCGTATGTTTCGGATTGCTGTGGGCAAAAATGATTTTTTTTACATCTTCTTTGCTCAGTACATTGGGTAATAATTTTTCTCTTTTAGGTCGATGAATTTTTTCTAAATCTAACTTGATATTTTGTTGGGTTTTAAAATATAATTTGATGGCATTTACAATCTGATTTTGATAAGAGGCCGATAATTCTTTCTTTAAAATATATTGATTGTTATAATAGATTACATCAATATTAGAAATTTCATGAATCGGTTTATCGCTAAAAAATATCAAAAAAGAATGTAAGGCCTCGCTGTATGTTTTGATGGTATTGATGCTGTATCGCCTAGATTGTAGCCATTGTTTAAAAAAATGAAGTGCTTTTTTACCTTCTTCTGATGGTTCTTTTGAGATTGTTATTAAATTAAAATGATGCCGATTTGCTTCATTATCCGGCAAATGCCATGCTTTGAGTTGCTGACTCCAGCGTGCTCCATCAAATTGCTTGATTCTTGTTATTAATTTTGCATTTTTTTCAAAATAAACAACAATTCTGCTTTCACCGCGGTGTTTTTTTATGTTGGCTTCCCAATGCATCCATCAACCTGATTTTAGTTATTAAATAAAAAATAATATACAGGGAAAAGAAAATATGATAAACAATTAATTCTTATCATAATTGGCTTTTAACCCATTGGGTGTAATTATTAAAAACTAATTGCACCCAATGCGTTCTTTTATCTATTATCTATATTCTTTCGTCGGGTTTATACAGATTAATAATTTTACAATTGAAATTACAGCTTCTCTGTGGTGAGTCACAAAACCCACTAAATTTTATCAAAATAAAATCAATAGTAAAACCATCGCTCTTTTTTTAAGAAAGTTTTGTTAGCAATTCAAGTTCAATTTTGAGGGAAACCAAATATAGAAATTATTTGATACTAAACAAGGAGATCAAGCTAATTTAGAATTATTCTATATAGGTGTTATAAAGTTATAAAGTTAAAAAGTTATAAAGTATATACATTACAAACATTACAACCCTTCGACAAGCTCAGGGCAAACATTACAAACATGATAAACTATCAATAAAAAAACCGCCTCAAATTATCATTTCGGGACGGTTTCTTAAAAAACGAATGTAATCAATTAAAACTTAAACCCTAATTTTCCGAAGAAATAAGCGCCGTCAGATCCCATCTGAACAGAATCCATCAAACCTCCCTGATCGGTCCAACCGTCAAATTGCGGTGTGGCATATTGATTAAAAATATTATTTCCGCCAACAGTAAAACTAATCGATTTAGAAAATTGATAAGAAAGATTTAAATCAACCGTCATCGCTTTTTTGTAAATATCAGTAGCTACAGCATATAAAGCATCGGCTTCTGCTTGCGTTGTTGCAGGAGTATCTACCCACTGAAAATCTTGTAATTCAACTTGGCTAAACTGGGTAAACATCGCATTGGCAGTAAATTTATCGTGCTTATATCCAAGGTTTAATCCGAGTTTATAATCGGGTGCAGCAGCTTTTAAATACGCTCTGGAGAACGGACTGAAAAAAGTAAATTCATTTAAAGCACCATTGTGAATTTTATCAATTTTTAACTCATTCATATTTCCTACAAAGCCAACATTAAATGAACTGTTATCATTGATTTTTGTGTTATAAGTAAATACAAAATCAATTCCTTGAGTTCTGGTATCTGCACCATTGGCAAAGAATTGAGCAGCATCAACGCCTAATCCTAAATCGGATGCATCAAAATTATCAGTTAAAACAATTCTGTCATCAACGCTAATGGAATAAGCATCAACTGTTGCCGTAAATCCACCTTTTTTATAGGTAAATCCGATGCTTCCATTCACTGCTTTTTCTTCTGTTAATTGTTGAATACCGAAAGATTTGGTAACCGGACTGTTGTTGGCAGAAAGCAGGGAAGGTAAAGATTCTCCATTGACAATATTGGTAAAAATCAGGTTGTAATAAAGTTGTGCCAAGGAGGGCGCTCTGAATCCGGTAGAAACAGAACCTCTAAAAGTTAAATCATTACCTACTTTATATCTACCGGCTAATTTGTAGTTAAAAGTGCTTCCGAAATCGCTGTAATTTTCATAACGCAGCGCCACTCCAACTAAGAAATTATCGCTTAAATTAAACTCAGCATCCGTATAAATTCCTAAATTATTTCTGCTTTCATCCACTTCATTATCAGGGCTGTATCCCGGAAATCCTTGTGAGCCACCCGGTAAATCATCTCCGTTACTGTCAACTGCAACCGTTTGAGTTGCCGGATTGGTAATTGGCACTCCGTTGATATCATACAAGGCATAAGAAGCCGTTTCACCGGAAAAAATAATAAAGTTTTCGGTTCTAAATTCTGCTCCAAATGCCAAACTGATTCCTTCCAGTGAATTGTCAAAATATTTGTTAAAATCAAGGTTGATGGTATTTTGAGATAAACTGTGACCACCCGCATCAAAAGTAGTAGGAGAGGCAGTTTTCATGGATGCATTGTTACTGTTTTTGATGATGTAATCAAATTTGTTTTTCCCGTAAGTATTGCTAAAATCGATATTCCAACCGTTATTCAATTGGTGCTTTATCCCTGTAGCAATAGATCCATCAATAATTTCAGAAGTAATTTGAGGCGTAAATCCGTTTGGATACAAACTCGGAACAGAGCGGTTGTCTCCATCTGCATAACTCTCTCTAGAAAAAGCATTGGCATTGGTATCTCTGAAATTTCTGCCTCCAAAAGTATAAATTTCTGTTTTATCGGAAAGAGGCAAAGATGCATTCACCATAAAGTTAAGCGCATCTACACCTGCACTTCCGTATCCTTTTCTCCATGAAAATCCCGGACGCAATGTTTTATCTTTAGAAAATAATTCGGCGGTAAAGTTTACAAATCCTTTTTCACCGAGTTTCATTCCATAGTTTAAATCAAATTTGGCAGTTGCCCCATCAAAATTTTTGTCTTTTCCGTCTAATCTGTTTTTTCCTTCCACATTGTATAAAGTTTCGCCGGCAGCATCTTCCCAACCCTTTCCAATTGCAGTGCTGTAAGCACCATAAGTGATTCCGCCAACCAATCCATCGGTATTGTCATTCAAAACAATATTGATAACACCCGCAATGGCATCTGAACCGTACTGAGCAGAGGCACCATCTCTTAAAACCTCAATTCTTTTGATGGCAGCCACCGGAATGGCATTTAAATCTGTTCCTGAATTCCCTCTGCCACGCGTTCCAAAAATGTTAACCAAAGATGATTGATGTCTTCTTTTTCCGTTGATTAAAACGAGTGTTTGATCTGGACCTAAACCTCTTAATGAAGCCGGTACGATATGGTCTGCACCATCAGAGCCCGATTGTTTGGTTGCGTTAAAAGAAGGCGCTGCGTATTGTAAAATTTGAGTAATTTCTACCTGCCCGTTTTGGCTTGCCAATTCGCTGATATTAATAATATCAACAGGGACAGGCGTATCTACAGCGGTTCTCTTTGCACTACGAGATCCTACTACTGTTACTTCTTTCAATTGTTCACCACTTTCTAAAGTGATATTATAAATACTTTTTTCATCGACTTTGACGTCTTTGGTCTGATAGCCAACATAACTGAATTCTAGTGTAACTCCTTGAGAAACATTTAACTGAAATTTTCCGTTAAAATCAGTAGTAGTTCCTTTATCGGTACCTTTTACCAATACATTGGCTCCAGGCAAAAGAGCACCGGATGGGTCTTTAACACTTCCGGAAATAAGTTGTTGAGCTTGTGTGATGCTAAAAGAAATCAAAGCAAAACACAATAAAAAATAATTTTTTTTCATTGATGTAGGTATTTTGTTAGTTAATGTATAACGAAACTACTAAAAATTATGAAATAAAAAGAGTGTTTATTTAATTTTGTTGTATTAAATCTAAATTGATTTTTTTGTATCTGGTATCAGGTATCTGGTATAAAGTATCTGATTAAAGATTGAATCAAAACAACTTTACAATTTTATAAATTTCAAACTTTTAACAAAAACTAATGACATACCAAATGCTTAATATAGTAAATTTTTAATCCTGATACCAGATACCAGATACTTTAATTTTAAATTATTAATTCCGTATATTTGCACACTTTTAAAATCAATATTTTTATTTAGATGAAAGCTGGAATTGTAGGATTGCCCAATGTAGGAAAATCAACTTTATTTAATTGTTTGTCAAATGCCAAAGCACAATCGGCCAATTTCCCGTTTTGTACTATTGAACCCAATATCGGCGTGGTAAATGTACCTGATAAACGTTTGCAAAAATTAGAAGAATTGGTGAATCCGGAACGCGTTTTACCCGCAACTGTTGATATTGTAGATATCGCCGGATTGGTAAAAGGAGCCAGTAAAGGAGAAGGATTAGGAAATCAGTTTTTGGCAAATATCAGAGAAACAGATGCTATTATTCATGTGTTGCGTTGTTTTGACAATGATAATATTATCCATGTCGAAGCCAAAATAAATCCGGTTCGTGATAAAGAAATCATTGATATTGAATTGCAGTTAAAAGATTTAGAAACGGTTGATAAGCGATTAGAAAAAGTAAAACGCGCTGCTAAAACAGGTAATAAAGAAGCCCAAAAAGAAGAAGTGGCGCTGATGAAAGCCAAAAACGGATTGGAAAGTGCTGTTTCTGTCAGAGCAATTGATTTTACTGATGATGAGCGCAAAGAATTTATTACTCCGGTACAATTTATAACTGATAAACCGGTTTTGTATGTATGTAATGTTGATGAAGCATCTGCTGTTTCTGGAAATCAATATGTGGATGCCGTTAAAGAAGCCATCAAAGATGAAAATGCAGAATTGTTAGTTTTGGCTGTTGCTACAGAGGCCGATATCGCCGAATTAGAAACCTATGAAGAAAAAAAATTATTCTTATCCGATTTGGGTTTGGATGAACCCGGCGCTTCAAAATTAATCCGCTCGGCTTATAAGCTTTTAAATCTGCAAACCTATTTTACGGCGGGTAAAAAAGAAGTACGCGCTTGGACCATCCACAAAGGAGATACTGCACCAAAAGCGGCCGGTGTTATTCATACCGATTTTGAAAAGGGCTTTATCCGTGCCGAAGTAATTGCTTATGATGATTATACCACCTACGGAAGCGAAGCTAAAGTTAAAGAAGTAGGGAAGATGCGTGTTGAAGGAAAAGAGTACATCGTAAAAGATGGAGATGTGATGCATTTCAGATTTAATGTGTAAAAATGATACAATAAAAAATATCTTTGAAGTCTGTTGATAATTTTTTGGCAGACTTTTTTTATTTTATAAGATGAAATAGTACTTTAGCACCACTTCAACAGAAAAGGATTTATGACAAAAGAAATTAACTATACCGAAGACAATATTCGCTCGCTCGACTGGAAGGAACATATTCGTATGCGTCCCGGAATGTATATTGGGAAATTAGGCGATGGTTCTTCACCGGATGACGGAATCTACATTTTATTAAAAGAGACCATTGACAATTCCATCGATGAATTTGTGATGGGTACCGGTAAAACCATCGAAATAACGATTAAAGATCACACGGTAACGGTGCGCGATTACGGTCGTGGAATTCCCTTAGGAAAAGTGGTGGATGTAGTATCTAAAATGAATACCGGCGGAAAATACGATTCAAAAGCTTTTAAAAAATCGGTGGGTTTAAATGGGGTAGGAAGTAAAGCTGTCAACGCTTTGTCATCGTTTTTTAGAGTAGAATCAATCCGCGATGAGCAAATGAAAGTGGCTGAATTTTCTAAAGGTGAACTGACCGAAGATTTTAAAATAGAGCCATCATCCAACAGAAAAGGAACCAGAACCATCTTTATTCCGGATGATACCATCTTCTTAAAATATAAATACAGAAGCGAGTACGTCGTAAAAATGATTAAAAATTACGTGTACTTAAATTTGGGATTGACCATTATTTTTAACGGTGAAAAATACTTTTCAGAATACGGATTAAAAGATTTACTGCAAGAAAATATTTCGGATGATGATATGCTTTATCCAATTATCCACTTAAAGGGAGAGGATATTGAAGTGGCCTTAACGCACAGTAAATCACAATACAGCGAAGAGTTTCATTCGTTTGTAAACGGGCAGCATACCACCCAAGGCGGCACACATCAAAATGCTTTTCGCGAAGCGCTGGTCAAAACTATCCGCGAATATTTCGGTAAAAATTATGAGGCATCTGATATTAGAAAATCAATAGTAAGTGCCATCAGTATTAAGGTGATGGAACCTGTTTTTGAAAGTCAGACCAAAACCAAATTGGGCTCTACAGAAATGGGCGATGGATTGCCATCTGTTCGAACTTATATAGGCGATTTTCTCAAAAAACACCTCGATAATTATCTGCATAAAAATCAGGATGTTGCAGAGCTCATCCAACGTAAAATTCTGCAAGCTGAACACGAGCGCAAAGAACTTTCCGGCATCAGAAAATTAGCCAAAGAACGCGCTAAAAAAGCGAGTTTACACAATAAAAAATTACGCGATTGCAGAGTTCATCTCAACGATTTTAAAAAAGAAAACCGCTTAGAAAGTACCTTATTCATTACCGAAGGAGATTCTGCAAGTGGTTCTATCACCAAATCAAGGGATGTGAATTCTCAGGCAGTATTCAGTTTGCGCGGTAAACCGCTGAATACCTTTGAAATGGATAAAAAAGTGGTCTATGAAAATGAAGAATTTAACTTGCTGCAAGCCGCTTTAGATATTGAAGAAGGAATTGAAAATTTGCGTTACAATAATGTGGTAATTGCTACGGATGCTGACGTTGACGGAATGCACATCCGTTTATTGCTCATCACTTTTTTCTTGCAATATTTCCCGGAAGTCATCAAAGAAGGTCATCTTTATATTTTAGAAACACCTTTATTCCGTGTTCGTGATAAAAAAGATACTTTTTATTGTTATTCTGAAGAAGAAAAAAGGGATGCCATTCAAAAATTAAAAGGCAAACCGGAAATCACCCGATTTAAAGGATTGGGAGAAATATCACCCAATGAATTTCAACATTTTATCGGAAAAGACATCCGTTTAGCACCGGTAATGTTGGATAGAGAAATGTCGATTGAACAATTACTGACCTTCTATATGGGAAAAAATACCCCGGAACGCCAGGAGTTTATCATCGATAATTTAAAAGTAGAACTTGATACCGTAGTAGAATAAGATGCAAGAAGAGAATATAAACGACGATTTTTCACAACAACCACAAGAAACCATCACCAAAGTAACAGGAATGTTTAAGGAATGGTTTTTAGATTATGCCTCGTATGTAATCTTAGAACGCGCCGTTCCCGCTATTTCTGACGGATTAAAGCCGGTGCAACGCCGTATTTTACAGTCGATGAAGGATTTGGATGACGGACGATACAACAAAGTGGCGAATTTAGTGGGACACACCATGCAATACCATCCGCATGGTGATGCCAGTATTGCCGACGCCATGACACAATTAGGACAAAAAGAGCTCTTAATTGATATGCAGGGAAACTGGGGAAATATCTTGACCGGTGACGGAGCGGCAGCCCCACGATATATCGAAGCGCGTTTGTCTAAGTTTGCACTTGAAGTGGTGTTTAATCCCAAAATTACCGTTTGGCAGGCATCCTATGACGGCAGAAGAAAAGAACCCATCGATTTACCCATCAAATTTCCACTATTGCTCAACCAAGGTGCAGAAGGAATTGCAGTAGGACTTTCAACTAAAGTCTTACCGCACAATTTTATTGAATTAATTGAGGCATCGATTAAAATATTAAAAGGAAAGCCGTTTGAATTATATCCCGATTTTTTAACAGGTGGTATTATTGATATTTCCAATTATAACGACGGATTGCGTGGTGGAAAAATTAGAGTTCGGGCAAAAATCTCACAACTCGATAAGCAAACTTTGGTCATTACCGAAATTCCTTTTGGTGCTACCACTTCCTCTTTAATCGATTCTATTTTAAAAGCAAATGATAAAGGAAAGATAAAAATCAAGAAAATTGAAGACAATACCGCCGCAGAGGTTGAAATATTGGTGCATTTGCCGGTTGGTGTATCACCCGATAAAACCATAGATGCGCTTTTTGCGTTTACCAATTGTGAGTCGTCTATTTCGCCTTTATGCTGTGTGATTGAAAATAATAAACCCATATTTATTGGTGTTTCTGAAGTATTGAAAATTTCTACTGATCATACGGTTGAATTGTTGCGCAAAGAATTGGAGTTTCAATTGGGTGAGTTGGAAGACCAATGGCATTTTGCCTCCTTAGAGCGTATTTTTATTGAACATCGCATTTACCGCGATATTGAAGAAGAAACCACTTGGGAAGGTGTGATTAAAGCAATTGACTTGGGTTTGCAACCATATGTCAAGCATTTAAAAAGAGCTGTTATTGAAGATGATATCGTTAAATTAACAGAAATAAAAATTAAGAGAATATCTAAATTTGACAGTGATAAAGCCAATCAATTGATTGAATCTTTGGAAGATAAAATTGCCGAACTCAAACATCATTTGGCAAATTTAATCGATTTTGCCATTGCTTATTTCCAGCAACTCAAAACCAAGTACGGCAAAGGAAAAGAGCGCAAAACCGAAATCAGGGTTTTTGATGAAATTGTAGCGGCCAAAGTGGCGATGAACAATACCAAACTCTACGTGAACAGAGAAGAAGGTTTTATTGGAAATTCGCTTAAAAAAGATGAATTTGTATGTGATTGTTCTGATATTGATGATATCATTGTTTTCCGCAGAAATGGTGCTATGACGGTTACCAAAATAAGTGCCAAAACTTTTGTGGGTAAAGATATTATTCATGTAGATGTCTTTAAAAAAGATGATAAACGCACTATTTATAACCTGATTTACCGCGATGGAAGTCGTGGTCCTGGTTATATGAAACGCTTTAATGTAAGCGGAATTACCCGCGATAAAGAATACGATTTGACCAACGGCAGCAAAGATTCTGCTTTGTTGTATTTCTCTGCCAATCCCAATGGTGAAGCCGAAGTAGTGACTATTTATTTACGGCCGTCCGGTTCTGTCAAAAAATTAAAATGGGAAATTGATTTTTCTGAATTGGCGATTAAAGGAAGAAGTTCTAAAGGAAATTTGGTTACCAAATACGGTGTCAAGAAAATTGAACTGAAAGAAAAAGGAATTTCAACGCTTCGTCCACGTAAAATATGGTACGATGATACCGTTCAACGCTTAAATGTGGATGAAAGAGGAGAATTATTGGGCGAGTTTAGACCTGAAGATAAATTAATGTTGATAACCCAATCCGGTAAAATAAAAGTGCAAACACCGGAATTAACGATGCATTTTGAAGCAGATACGATTGTGATTGAAAAATGGGATCCGCTGAAACCTATTTCAGCTATTTATTTTGATGGTGAAAAAGAACGCTATTTTGTAAAGCGATTTATGATTGAAAATCCGAACAAAGAAGAAGTATTTATTACCGATCATCCCAAATCACAATTAGAAATTGTTTTGACCGATTATCGCCCGATGGCTGAGGTTATTTTAAGTGGAAAAGGAAAGGAAAATCTGACTGTAAACCTTGAAGAATTTATTGCGGTAAAAGGTATTAAAGCTACTGGAAATCAATTAACTACCGATAAAATAAAACAAGTAAACGTTTTAGAATCACTTCCTTATGAAGCTCCTCATGTAGAAGAAGTGGAAGTTGTTGATGAAGAAATAATAGAAGTTGAATCAGATGAGGAAAATAGTTTTCCAATTGCTGATACTGATGATATCATTACAGATGAAGAAGGTCAGACGCTCTTATTCTAACAATTGATAAAACGTAAAATCATAATGGCGCATCAACTCCGGATGCGCCATTTTTTAAATCTATTTTAAGCTCATTTTGATTAATTAAGTGTTGAAAAATAGTTTAACCGGAGCAAAATCAATTAATACCAAATTGAAGAAGTAATTTCTTGAAAATTTAACTGTTGGAAGTTCAAAAATTTAGACCTAAATTTGATATAACTAGATAGTATTACAAAGAACTTATCGAAAAAAATGAAGACCATCTACCACCAGCTTGTTGAAAAATTACAATCAGGTTCTGATATTCAGATTGGAAGTTTGCTTGCTACCAAAGGATCTGCACCACAAATACCGGGTGCAATGGCTCTATTTGACAAAGATAAAGTTCTTCTTGGAACCTTGGGAGGTGGATTATTGGAAACTCATGCTCAAAAAGCCGCGGCATTAGCTTTTGAAAATCAAATGAATATCATACAATTAGTGAATTTCGATGCTGATATCGAAGATGAAGTGGGAGCAATATGCGGTGGTAGAGCATTGTTTTCTATAGATTCCAATCCAAAACAGCATTTAAATGTGTATTTAAAATTGATTGATTCCCTCGATAGACATAAAAGAGGAGTTCTATTGACACTATTCAAAAAACAAGACAAACAGCATTTATTAATTGAAAAATATTGGATTGAACAAAACCAATCAATCCCTGAAAATATTGATACTATTTTAAATTCAAACCAGCTTAATTTTAACAAAATTATTGTAAAACGAAAATCCTGCTGGATTGAAGCAACATATAATCGTGAGAAAAAACCAACAAATGAAATATCTTTATTTATAGAACCCATTAATCCGTCGACCCAACTTATAATTGTTGGCGCGGGTCATATTGGACAGGCGCTTTGTAAGATGGCTCATTTAGCTGATTTTGAAGTTGCAGTACTAGACAATAGAGCGGAACTCACCAATTCAAAGCGCTTTCCTGAAGCGTCACAAGTTATTTGTAAGCCACTAAACGAGGGTTTTAAATCACTAAAGATTACATCAGAATTCTACATTGTGATTGCCACACAGGGACATCGAACGGATAAAGAAGCACTACGATGTTGCATGCAGTCTGATGCTGCTTATATCGGAGTCATCGGCAGTAAGCGAAAATCTGTGCTGATGAAAAAGAAATTTATCGAAGAAGCTTGGGCAAGTGAAGAAGAATGGAATTTTATTCATAGCCCCATCGGACTGGATATTCATTCAAAAACTGTTAATGAAATCGCCATCAGCATAACGGCACAACTCATTAAAAAGAGGTATGAGTTAAATTTTTTGGGAAAGCGAAAAAAAGTGAGTTGCATCGTTCTGGCTGCGGGAAAAAGTACGCGAATGGGAAAGCAGAAACTGCTTTTACCTTATCAGAAAACTTCAATAATAAAATCGATTGTTAATAAATCGTTGAATTCAAATTCTAGTCAAACTATTGTAGTTATAGGAAGTCATAAGAAGGAGGTTAAAGAAGAATTGACAAATTGTTTGGTTGATTTGGTTGAAAACAAAAGTTTTGAAGATGGAATGCTATCATCGGTGCAAGCAGGAGTTTCAGCTGTTGATCAGAAAACCGATGGAATAATTATCTTATTGGGTGATCAACCGATGGTTTCTGAAGCAATTATTAACCGATTAATCACAACTTTTCAAAAAACCAATAAAGGTTTGATTATACCTACTTTTGGTAATAAGCGTGGGCATCCGGTTTTAATTAGCACAAAATACAAACAGCAGATTAATGAACTAAATCCGGAAGTAGGTTTGCGTGAATTGTTCTTAAAAAATAGTCAGGATATACTTGAAATAAAGGTTGAAACCGATATTATTTTAAAAGATATTGATACTCCTGAGGATTATAAAGTGGAATCTCTCTACATCAATAATTAGAAAAAAATTGCATGAAAAATTCATTCTTAAAAAGTAACTTATCTAATTAATAAATTATAGTTATGAAGGAAAAAATTAAGTTTTCACTCAACGGAAGACCAATAGAACTTGAAACAGACACCTCACAAACACTATTGTGGGTGATACGAACTGAGTTGGGTTTAACAGGAACAAAACATGGCTGTAGTATTGGGTTTTGCGGTACTTGTACCATTTTGGTTGATGGTATTGCTGAACGATCGTGCAGTTTGACTGTTAAAAAAATTGAAGGTAAAAATGTAACTACTATTGAAGGTTTAGCGCAGGATGGCAAACTTCATCCTGTACAAGAATCATTCATCAGGCATGATGCACAACAGTGTGGATTTTGTACTCCCGGTATGATAATGAATGCGGTAGGACTTTTAAATACAATCCCAAATCCAAGCCACAAACAAATTATCAATGGAATGAATGATAACCTTTGCCGCTGTGGTTCCTATAACAGTATAACCAAAGCAATTGAATCAGCTGCTCAAGAAATGAAAGGAGGGAACAAATTATGAACTCAAAAGAAATTAACAAAATATACTTTGGCGATGTCGATACTCTAAACATCTTTAGACATAATCGTCGTGATTTTATCAAGAAATTAGGTGGTGGACTAATTATCATATTTACGATAGGTAAATATAAAGCTTTTGCTATGGAAGATGAAGCAGAAGATAATAATGAGGAGCTAGATTTTAATGCCTACATACGAATAAGAGAAGATGGTAAAGTTGAATGTTATACCGGAAAAATTGAGATGGGGCAAGGGATTACAACATCACTCGCTCAGGTATTAGCAGAAGAATTAGAAGTAACCTTAGATAGCGTTGAGATGATTATGGGTGATACTGATTTGTGTCCTTACGATGCTGGTACTTGGGGTTCTTTGACTACCCGATTTTTTGATCCTATTTTGAGAGCTGCTGCTGTTGAAGCCCGAATGGAATTAATTAAATTGGCGGCTGCTCAAATGAAAGTTCCAGAAAATGAGCTGAAAACGGAAGCTGGAACTGTGGTAAAAATTTTAGATAACTCAATTAAAATAAGTTATGGTGCTCTTACTAAAGGCAAAAAAATCGTTAAAACCATAAACAAACCACCAATTTTCAAAAAAATAAATGAATACAAACAGGTAGGTAATCCAATTAATGCTACAAATGCTAAGCTAAAAGTAACCGGACAAGCTAAGTATGCAGGAGATATCCAACTCCCTGATATGCTATATGCGTCAATCAGTAGGCCATCAGCGCATGGAAGTAAATTACTTTCAGTAGATTCAATTAAGGCAGAAGCTATAGAAGGTGTTAAAATCATTATAATTGATGATTTGGTTGCGGCATTGCATACAAATCCAACGGTTGCAATGAAGGCTCAACAAGCCATAAAAACCACTTGGTCAACTCCTGAAGTTTTAGCCAACGATGAAACCATTTTTAAGTATCTCGTTCAGAATGCTGTTGAAACTAGTATAGTTGAAGAAAAGGGTAATCTTACAACAGGATTTAATGAAGCAGATTATGCCGCTGAATTTGAATACCACGATGGATATAAATCCCACGCTCCGATGGAAACTCATTCCGCTACCGTTCAATTCGATGGTGATAAACTAATTATTTGGGCATCAACTCAAACACCTTTTGGAACGCGTCAAGAATTGTCGAGAAAATTGGATATGCCTCTCGAAAAGGTACATGTAAAACAAGTGTTGCTAGGGGGAGGTTTTGGAGGTAAAATTTATGGGAATCAGATTGTTGAAGCTGCTTTACTTGCCAAAAAAGCCGGTGTTCCAGTTCAGTTAGCTTGGACTAGAAAAGAGGAGTTTATGTACAATATGTTCCGTCCGGCTGCTGTAATGCAAATTAAGGCCGGTGTAAAAAACGATGGTAAAATTTCAGCTTGGAAATATCAGATATATTGCGCAGGAAGCCGTGGAGTAAATGATTTTTACGGCATTACCAATTTGCGATCAGCACTTTACGATAAAAAAAATATACATCCATTTGGGGTTGGTGCATGGAGAGCGCCCGGTAATAATTCGACTACTTTTGCGCGTGAATCACATATTGATATACTAGCTGATAAAATTGGTATGGACCCTTTAGAATTAAGACTTAAGAATATTTCAGATGCAAAAATGGAACGCACCCTTCGGCTCGCAGCTAAAACGTTTGGGTATACTTCTGCTAAAACTGGAATAAACAAAGGTTGCGGAATTGCGCTTGGTGTTGATGCCGGAACTTATGTAGCGCTTATCTCAGAAGTAGAGGTTGATCCAGAATCGGGAGTTGTAACTCCTTTAAGAATGGTATGTGCACAAGATATGGGGCAGGTTGTAAATCCACATGGTGCCACTGTTCAAACTGAAGGTGGTCTGACTATGGGATTGGGTTATGCGCTTTACGAAGATATTCAGTTTAATGGGGGTGAGGTAAAAACTCATAATTTCCATAATTATGAGATTACACGTTTTTCGGTGACTCCTGCAATTGAATCGGTTTTTGTTGAGGATATGGAATCACCGCCACAAGGCGGTGGAGAACCTGCTATTATTTGTGTTGGTGGCGCCATTGCCAATGCCGTTTTCCACGCTTCAGGTGCGAGAGTACATCAAATGCCCATCACGCCAGAAAGGATACTAAAAGCATTGAAAAAATAATGGAAAAACTTATTTTTCTAGACGTTTATAAAACGTAAAATCATAATGGCGCATCAACTCCGGATGCGCTATTTTTATGAGGTCTTTTAATACTAAATCGGGTCGGATAGGAGCGGTTTCAAAATAAATATATCCACCGGTTTTACCACGTAAATGTGCATACGAATAAACCTGTTTCTTTTTAATTGGATTAAAATATTGGTATAATCCATTGCTGTTGGTTAAATCAGTTCTTGAAGTATAAATTCCGGAAGCTACCCAAATATCAGCATCTTTAGCTTTATTTAACACGGCCTCAATACTTAAAGATAAACTTCCTGTTCCCTCAGTATCGCTCCATAAATAATGCGTGTTGGCATCTTTTAACAATTGCGCTTCCAAGCTTTTTCCTGCGGGCAAATTCCAAACATCATTAAAAACAATACCCGACAAAATACTTGGTTTCTTGGTGGCTTTTTGTGCAATTTTAACAGCATCTAAATAATTTTTTTCAATGGATTTAAACAAACTGTCAGCTTTTTCCTGTTTATCAAATAAAGCTCCGTATAATTTTATCCACTCAACGCGACCTAAAGGAGTTTCCTCTAGCCAATCGGTATTTACTAAAATGTTAAACCCCTTTTTATCAAGTTCTTGCATTGTCTTATTTGAACCGGAAATTTCAAATGTCATGATTAAATCAGGTTTGATAATCAAGAGAATTTCAGTATTCAATTGTTGTACATTTCCTAATTCTTTTATTAATCCGCTATCAATTCTTTGTCGAGTTTTTTCGGATGATACAAAATAAGTTTGTGGAAATCCGATCAATGATTTTTCTACTCCCAATAATTCTAACATCGCTATATGAGTAGTACTGGTAACCACTATTTTATTTAATGGGGTTCTGATAATTTTTTTTCCTTCCAAATTCTTTGGAATATCTTTATGGGAATCAACTAAATAATAAATTATTTCATACTGATTGATGGGATTTTTAATGATTACTTCTTGATAATCACCGTAAGTAATCATTTCTACATTTTTGGTGTATTTTAAAGATGATTTCTTTGATTCAATTATATTCCTGTTCTCTTTAGATGAATTGGAATGGCAACTGAATATCAATATTGAAATAAAAAAGTATTTTAAAAAATGTATCATTATTTTTAAGTTTTAAAAAAATAGCCGTTATAAGACGGCTACTAATTTATTCAGTATAAATTTGATTGTGCTGTTCTTGCACTCTGATAAAAGTGGTTCTTTTGGTCAATTCTTTTAAATGAGCTGCTCCAACATAAGTACAAGTAGAACGAATGCCTCCTAAAATATCTTGTACTGTATTTTCTACATGTCCTTTAAACGGAACTTTAACTGTTTTTCCTTCGGATGCGCGGTATTCAGCAATACTTCCGGTATGTTTTTTCATGGCGGTTTCAGAACTCATTCCGTAAAACAGTTTGAATTTTACACCATTATCTTCCACTATTTGGCCACCGCTTTCTTCATGTCCGGAAAACATACCGCCCAACATCACAAAATCTGCTCCGCCTCCAAAAGCTTTTGCCACATCACCCGGAACGGCGCATCCGCCATCAGAAATAATTTGTCCGCCCAAACCGTGAGCGGCATCAGCACATTCAATAATAGCAGAGAGTTGCGGATAACCAACACCGGTTTTTACACGAGTGGTACAAACCGAACCCGGACCAATTCCTACTTTTACAATATCGGCACCGGACAGTAAAAGTTCTTCGACCATTTCGCCCGTTACCACATTTCCGGCAATGATTACCTTATCAGGATATTTTTCGCGGGTACGTTTTACAAATTCGACAAAATGTTCAGAGTAACCGTTGGCAACATCAATACAAATAAAACGAAGTGCCGGAAATTCATTCATCAACTGCGCTAATTTATCTTCATCTTTTTTACCGGTTCCGGTACTTACAGAAATATTATTTAAAACAGTATCATCAATAGAATTCATAAATGATTTCCACTGATTCAAAGTGTAATGCTTGTGAATGGCGGTAAACATATTGAATTCCGCCAACTTTTTAGCCATGGCAAAAGTGCCAACCGTATCCATATTGGCGGCCATTATTGGCACACCCTCCCAAGTTGTCTGGGTATGTAAAAATTGGAATTTCCGAATTAAAGAAACTTGCGAACGGGAATTTAATGTGGAACGTTTTGGACGAATCATTACATCTTTAAAACCCAATTTTATATCCGATTCAATTCTCATGTTTATATCAAATAATTAATAAGTTTGATTAACGATATTTTAAAATACCATTTATTTTACGAAGATAAAATTTTGACAGCAATTTTAGATCATAATTACGGTAATTATTGCAAATAAGAAAGTGAATATAAAAATAGAAGTTTTCCAAAACAGATGTGCCTCTTTTAGTTCCATAAAATAAAAAACAACACCATAAAATTTTAAAATAGAAAGAATGATAATTATTTCTATCGTATAATGTATCAACAGTTTTTGAGAAGCTAAAACCGCCGTAATAAAGGTCAATCCTAATAAGGCAAATAATATTTTAAGATTCATAACTTTATCCATTTAAAAAATTAAATAAATGATGGGAAATAACAATAACCAAATGAGATCACACATATGCCAAAATGCAGCACCAGCTTCAAAATCTTCCAGGTTTACCTGATGTTGTTTCTTCCGTAAACTGAGATAAACAGTGCATAAAATGACCAATCCAACAAGTACATGAATGACATGAAATAGAGTAAGCATCCAGTAAAAAGAGAAAAAAGTATTGTAACTTAAAGTTAATCCGGCTTCTATTTTATCGTAATATTCCAAACTTTTTAATCCCAGAAACAATAATCCTCCCAACATGGTGAGTTTTAAAAACCAGATAGATTTTTGAACATTTCCTTTTTTAAAATAATGAAGGGATTCTGCCATAAAAAAACCACTCGTAATTAAGAAAAGTGTATTGATGGCACCATAAGCAGTGTTTAACAATAACCTGGATTGATGGAAAATTTCGGGTTCATCTTTACCGTAAAAAACCATGGCAATCAGTGCCATTCCAAAAGTTATTAATTCAAGAAAAATGATTATCCATATTAAAATACCACCCGGTGGATAGTAAATATTTTTATAATTTTTGACAGTTAAATCCATTTTAGTTTTGATGTTTAATTTTTTCGTATAATTTGACTAAAGACTTGAGCAATTCAACCGGTGTGGTTAATATTTGATAATGATTTTGACCAAACATTTGCGGTAAATAGTATTTTGCCTGTGCTTCAATTGCTAAGGCATAAGAATTGATTTGACGCTCATTTAATTCTCTTAAGGCCTGCTTTACATCATTAATGCCGTATTTTCCTTCGTATTTATCATAATCATTAGGTTTCCCATCTGAGATTAAAATCACCCATTTATTTTTGGTATTGCGCTGATCTAACAAAGCTCCTGAATGGCGTAAGGCCACGCCAATTCTGGTATATCCACTTGGTTCAACCGTACCCACTTTATATTTTGCTTTGCTCCAATCATCATTAAAACCTTTAATAGTTAAGTAAGATGAATTATTTCGCGTATTTGAGTAAAAACAATCAATTGAAAAATCAATATTAAATTCATTCAAAATTTCACCGAATAAAATTGAAACCTGTTTTTCCACATCGATTACTTTATTACCGGCCGCATAAGCATCACTAGATAAACTGATGTCTAACAATAATAAAATGGACAAATCTTTTTCTTTTTTCCGTTTAGATAAATAGATGTTTTCTGAAGGTGTATGACCGGAATTCACGTCCACAAACAAATCTGTAATAGCGTCAATATCAAATTCATTTCCATCAGTTTGTCTTCTTTGTTGCTGATATTTATTGTTAACAGTAGTCAACATTTTACGCAATCCGATTAAGGTTGAATTGTTTTTCAGAATGGTGTTTTTGTAATAATCAATATCCGTTTTTAAGATTGTCTTGGGATAAACCTTACAGAATTTTTCTTTATAATTTCGTTTGGTATAATCCCATTCATCATACGCAATGTGATAGCCTAAAGCATCAACTTCCGTACTTTCTGAAATGGTGGTATTCTCCATAAAATCAGCCTGATAAACAGAATGTGCCGCATCATTTACCCGAACTGTAAATTTCATATTAATTTCATCTAGCGCATTTTGATGATCATTTAGTTCATCATCTCCGTCAAAATCTTTCCAATTGCCGCTAAATTCATCCGCAGTTTCTACTTTTTCAAATTGATGTTGTAATACGGCATCTTCTTGTTGTTTTTTATCGACTTCAATTGAAATAATTTCTTCGACAGCTTTCGATTTTAAAATTGTTTTAGCCCGTTCTTCCGGGGCTTTTTTAATCTTTTCACTAAAATTATTCAATTTATTGTCAGAATCTTCTTCGAAAGTGTTGTGCATCCATTTGCCATAAATAAAACTAAAATCTGCTTGTTTATCTTTTGCCTGCTCTTCATAAAACTGATAAAATTTTGAGTGATATTCTTTTGTGACAGGAAATTGTTCAAACATAGCTTCTAAAACCCGGGTTGAAGTTTCAAAAGCTTTTAATTGAGATGCTGCTAATTTATGCTCTAAAGTATCAAACCAATTTAAATCTAAATTCTTTTGAACAGATAAATACAAGGTTCTAAACAAATAAAAAGAGAGGTTTTCTTCTGCAGTGGAGAATTCTGAAA
Organism: Flavobacteriaceae bacterium; assembly: GCA_030683815.1. Lineage (GTDB taxonomy): Bacteria > Bacteroidota > Bacteroidia > Flavobacteriales > Flavobacteriaceae > JAGXRT01. Next base: position 37,591 of record JAUXPJ010000001.1, on the reverse strand, counting down.
ATTGGGGAGGTAAAAAATAATTATTGTTTTTATAACCGCCTTCTCTTTCTGCCTCAAATATTTCAATAGATTTACCCGTAATGGCTCTGGCAAAAATGGTTAACCTTGGTTTTATATCGATTAATTTTACGGCATGCGCTTTGTTTTCCTGCTTTTTTAAACTTCTTCTTTTGAAGTAGTGAGCAAATTTTGTAAAGAGATATTCATCAGGTTCAAACATTTTTCTAGTATTGAGAATTTAGTATTGAGTATTGAGAACCATTATGCTGAAAGGTTTAAAAACAATAATTATTTTAACCTCTAAATACTGACTACTCAACACTATATACTAATTTATATCATTAAATGGCATAAATCTTTTAGCGCAGCCACCACTTCAATATCATCAGATAATGGTTCTACGACAGCAACATCAACTGAAAGCCGTTTAGGTAAACCACTGTGAATTAATTTAGCTGCATCAACCAATAATCGGGTAGAAACGGTTTCGGCTAAACCTAACTCTGTTAAATTTCTGATTTTAGTTGCAATATTGACTAGTTTTTTAGCATCCGCAATATCGATTCCAGTTTCATTGATTAAAATTTCAATTTCAATTTTCGCTTCAGGATATTCAAATGAAAGGGCTATAAATCGTTGTCTGGTAGATGGTTTTAATTCTTTAAATCCGCGTTGATACCCTGGATTAAACGATGCTATCAACATAAAATCTTCATGTGCTTTTACAGTTTCACCTAATTTATCAATAAATAATTCACGTCTGTGGTCTGTTAATGAGTGAATTGCCACGATTACATCAGGTCTTGCTTCGGCAATTTCATCCAAATAAATAATGGCACCTTCTTTAACCGCTTTTGTTAATGGCCCGTCTAACCAAATAGTCTCAGCGCCTTTTATGATATACCGTCCAATTAAATCTGTTGAAGAGGTTTCTTCATGGCAACTTATGGTAATTAATTTTTTATCTGATTGATAGGCCATATACTCAATAAACCTTGATTTTCCTGTGCCTGTCGGTCCCTTTAACAACATAGGCAGTTTGTTTTTAAAAGCATGTTCAAATACATCGACCTCTTTTCCTACAATGTGGTAATATGGAGCTTCATTTTTCATATACTGTTTCTAATAATTATGGAATAAAAAAACCAGATTTTCAGAATTTTTGAATTAATTAAAATCAATTAAAACTTATTTTCTGAGAATCCGGTTTTAAATTATATGATACTTAATTCTTTATTTCTAATGCTTCATCAGTTGGCTGACCGTGTTTAATAAAATCAACAATATAAAGTATGATCCCTGTTGCAAAAATGGAAGCACATATTACTAATACTACAAAGTGAATACCAATTTCTTTTTGTACCAGCATAAAGTCCATTTTAAACTTTCTTTCCAAATATACCTGAGCTACCCCGGCTACTCCAAAAGCAACAGTCATTCCAATCATTCCAATATTAGACAACCAAAAAGCCATTCTACCTCGAGAACTGTCAAATAATTTCCTGCCGGTTAAATTGGGTAAGCTATAACTAATTATTGCCAACACTATCATACCATAAGCTCCCCAAAATGCTAAATGTCCGTGCATGGCCGTCACTAAAGTTCCGTGAGTGTAAAGATTTGTTTGTGGTAGGGTATGGGCAAATCCTAATAAACCGGCTCCAACAAATGCCACTATTGCCGCACCTAATGTCCAATACAACGCCAATTTGTTGGGATGTTTTTTCTCTCCTTTTCTATACATATTGACAGCAAATAATGCCATGGCTAAAAATGCTAATGGTTCAAGAGCTGAGAATATTCCACCAACAATAATCCAAATTTTATTGACACCAATGTAATAATAGTGATGTCCGGTACCTAAAACTCCAGAAAGAAAAGTTAAACCAACAATTACGTATAACCATTTTTCAATAACTTCTCTATCTACACCTGTAAGTTTGATTAATAAGAATGATAAGATACCTCCCATAATTAATTCCCAAACACCTTCTACCCATAAATGTACAACCCACCAACGGAAAAATGAATCTTTCACTTGACTGTCAAATGGTAACATACCGGGTAAGTAGAGTAGGGCAGCAAATAAAAGTCCCATAGAAAGTACTAAGGCAGTAGTTGTTTGTCTTTTTCCTTTAAAAAGTGTAATTAAAATAAGTCCTAAAAAAAGCAGTACATTAATAACTACTAAATAATCTAAAGGTCTTGGTATTTCTAAAAATTTTCTTCCTTCCCAAATATTAAAGTGAAAACCAATAACTGCGGTAACTCCAACTAAAGCTAAACTGATTAATTGAACATAAGCTAATTTGACACTTACCAATTCCTTTTGGGCTTCTTCCGGAATAATATAATAAGCAGCTCCCATAAAACCGGATAATAACCAAACTACCAATAAGTTTGTATGTACTGCTCTTGCAGTATTAAAAGGAATAAATTCATGTAAATTATCAAAACCGATACGGGCAAAGCCCATAATAAAACCATAGGTAATTTGTAATACTAATAATAGCATTGATAAGGCAAAAAACCAATAGGCTACTTTTTGTGATTTATATTTCATAATATTTTTTAGTTTAGTTGTTAATTTTGTCTTTGGCTAAAGGAGAAACTACTCTATCAAAGCCATTTAAATCAATTTTTCCAATCCAATTAAAAAAGGCAACAACATCTTCCGCTTCTTGTTTAGTCATCCCATAAGCGACCATCTTTCTGCCATTAAGTTGCCACGGTATTTTTGATGTTAAAATACTTTTAATCACTTCTTCGCCTTTACCATCGTATCTGATATTTAATCTATCTACGACTTTAGTCAATTCTGGAGCGTAATAAGCTCCTTCACCCAATAATGTATGACAACCCATACAGTTATTTTTTTCCCAGATTTTTTTACCTCTTACAGCGGATTCTGTAAGATTTTCTTGATTGGTTTGATCGTTTCCTTCAGAAAAGGAGTAAATAGTAAGTCCAATAAAAATTAGAAAAGTCACTAATGTACCACCCAGAAAGAAAGTCCTTGCTTGTTTTTTAGATAACATGTTTTTAAAATTTGTTAGTTAATTGAATAAATGTATTTAAGACCTTTTTATCTTTTATAATAACAAAAATAGTAATTAAGATTAATTAACAAACTTTTTATGATACATTTTTTAATATTCTGTTGAGAAAGATTAAATACATTTCCTTTTATATTATTTTAAAAAAAGTATCTTTGACTTGATTTTGGTTTCGAAGCTTTTTAACAGCGTGAATTAAAAGGGAATTCAGTGTAAAACTGAGGCTGTTCCCGCAACTGTAAATCGATTTAATATTTGTTACATTCTGTTTACCACTGTTCGTTTGAATGGGAAGGTCGTAACAAATCGATGAGCCAGGAGACCTGCCATAATCAGAGTAGTTCAAACTTTCGGGAGAAAGGTTTGGGTACGGATTTTCTGTACTTTATTTCACCTGATTCATTTATTAACATCAATAAAAAATAAGATTGATGAAAAATTTAATTTTTAAAACGTTTGTTGCGGTTTCTGTTTTTGCAACAAGTAATTTTTATGCGCAAGAAGCATCAACAGAAAAAGTTGAAGCACTTGATGAAGTTGTTGTAATTGCTACTAAATTTCCGGTAAAAAAAGAAAATGTTGGAAAAACGGTAGTTACAATTACGAAAGAAACCATTGAAAAAATGCCATTTCAATCAGTTGCAGTATTGCTAAATCAAATTACTGGAATTGAAATAAATGGAACAAACAGTAATGCCGGCAAAAATCTCGGTTATTATGTCAGAGGTGGGAGAAGTCACCAACTTCTGGTATTGATTGATGGAATACCGGTTACGGATCCATCAGGTATCAATTTTTCGTATGATTTAAATCTTTTAGCGCTTCAACAAGTTGAATCTATTGAAATTATGAAAGGCGCAGCGAGTACTTTGTATGGTAGTGGAGCAGCAGCTGGGGTTATTAACATCACTTTAAAAAAGCCGTCAAAGGAAGGTTTTAAAGGCAATGCAATGTTCGGTTTAGGAACTAATAACACGTCAAATAAAAATGACTATGCTATTAATAAATACACCCAATCTGTAGATGTAAGCGGTTCAAAAAACAAAACATCTTATCTTTTTTCTTTTTCTAATGCTTCTTACGATGGAATGTCAGAAGCATCTACAGAAACGAATGAAAAAATGGAATCTGATTCTTTTCAACAGCTCAATTATATGGCAAAAGTTGGACATGCTTTTTCTAATCAATTTTCTATTAACGGATTAGGAGTTATTCGCCATATTAAACACGATTATGATTTTGGTTTTACAGATTCTGATATCAACCAATATGAAAATAAAGAAATAATGATTGGTTTAAGTCCGGTTTATCAGTTTAGCAAAGGAGAATTAAAAGGAAACGTCGCTTTTAAAACCATCAACAGAAATGATATCAATGAATATGGATCATCCGAATTTAAATCAGAAAGTATGACTGCAGATGTTTTTAATAAAATTACTCTTGGACAAAGTTGGAATTTAATAACCGGTTTTGATTATCAACAACACAATACCGATTATACTACATCCTATGATAATTTAGATAAAGAAACTGCCAATTTTTATATGGTTGATCCTTATGTTACCGCCGTATATCAAGGAAAAACCGGATTCAATTTGAACCTTGGCGGAAGACTCAATATTCATGAAAAATATGGAAATTATACGGTTTACAATATCAATCCTTCCTATTTTATTTCAACTCCAAAAGTTAACATAAATTTAATGGGCTCTGTCAGTACGGCTTATATTACGCCTAGCTTATACCAATTATATTCTTTTTATGGTAATCTTGATTTAAATCCGGAGGAATCAACAACTTACGAATTGGGCTATGATATTCAGTTATCAGATAAAAAATTAACTTTTAATCAGACCTATTTCTATAGAGAAGAAACTGACAAAATCGGTTTTTATACTGATTTTACTACCTGGGAATCCTATTATTACAATCAAGATGGAAAACAATTTTTCAGCGGAATTGAAAATGATTTGACATATAAGTTTACTGATAACTTTAATGTAAAAATTAATCATATCTACACAAATTTGGATAAACAAAATAGTTTCCTGATACCAAAGGTAAAATGGAACGCTTTTGTTGATTATTATATTAATTCTAAAACTTCAATTTCAGCACAATATCAATATAATGGAAAAAGAACTGCACAAGATTTTAGAGATTATCCGGCCACCATCGTCAATTTAGAGGCTTATCAACTCCTTAATTTAGGTTTCAAAACAGCAATTATTAAAGACCGATTGAACTTTTTTATCGATATCAATAACCTTTTAAATGAAAAATTTATTGAAAATTTAGGATATTCTACCAAAGGGAGAAATCTTTTTGCAGGAATTCATCTTAAATTTTAAGGAGTTAAAGCTCATTTTTTCAACTATTTAAATAGATTAAATAGGGTTGGAAAAAGAAATAAAACGTGTAAAATAAAAATTTTAATAACATGATTTTTGTCATAAAATGTATCAATAAAGCATCTTAAATTTGATTTTTAAATGATCAAAATATGTTTATAACATATTGATTATTAAATTGTTAAACCTAATTTTATGTAACATATGTTACATATGGAAAATCAAATTAAAAATCATAAATTATGAAAACTTTTATTAAAATTTTTATTTTATTTTTTAGTGTTGTCACCTTTGCTCAGGTTGGACATTTAATGCAAGGTGTTGGTGCAGTAAATATGTCAATGGGTGGAGCTGCAACTGCACAACCTTTGGACATTAATGGTGCTTTACAATGGAATCCTGCGGCACTTTCAACGTTTAAAGGAAAAATTTTATCTGTGAATATTGGTGCTTTCTCCGGCTCTCCAGAATTGAGCTCTAAATTACCTGCGGGAATGTTAGGTCCTGGAGCACCTGCCGTTTCCGGAACAACCAAAGATGATAAAGGAATTTCTCCTATGCCTTCAATTGCTTATGTTTGGGGTAAAGCAGACAGCAAACACACTTATGGTGTATCTGCTTTTGGAATTAGCGGATTTGGAGTTAAGTTTCCGGAAGAAGCCAATAACCCAATGAGTCCAACTTTTAACCCGATGATCAATTCAAATCCAATAAATTATCCGCAAGCGGCAGGAGGATTTGGTTTATTGCACTCAGACTACATGTTATTACAGCTAGGATTTAGTTACGCTTATGAAATTTCTAAAAAAGTTTCTATCGGATTTTCACCAACGTTGAACTATGCTAATCTACAATTAGGCCCAAACCCTACTGCAAATCCATCTATGGCCGGATATCCTTATACCGATAAAACGCCGGCTTTTGGTTATGGCGGACAAGTTGGTATTTTTTACCAAGGAGATAACGGATTCAAATTAGGAGCTAATTACAAATCACCTCAATATTTCACTGATTTTAACTTTGAAAATACTTACCTTGATGGTTCAAAAGGAGATAATTCATTTAACATGAATTATCCTGCTGTTTATTCAGTAGGAGCAGGTTATTCAACCAATAATTTTGATTTTGCATTGGATTACCGTCATGTTGATTATAGTAATACCAACGGATTTGACCAATCTGGTTGGACTCAATTTGGTTCAGTAAAAGGTTTCGGCTGGGAAGATATTCAAATACTTTCTATGGGAGTTCAGTATAAAGGAATTAATAAATTACCTTTAAGAGTTGGATATACTTACAGCAGTAACCCAATTAAACCTGAATTGGCGTTTTTCTCTACTCCGGCAACTGCAATTATTAAAAATGCTTACCAATTTGGTTTCGGATACGAGTTTAGCGATCAACTAACCTTAAATGGTGTTTATCATCACGGAGACAGTAATGGATCAACAGCCGGCCCAATGTACAACCCAATGATGGCTGGTCCGACGAATCCGCTTGGAGCAATTCCAGGAAGTGAAGTTTCTTACAAAATGACGACGGATTTATTGATGATTGGATTTAGTTATAAATTAAATTAATAATATTTACCAAACTTTGTTTTAAAGAGGTTGTCTGAAAAGACAGCCTTTTTTTGTTTTAAAAATCTAAAATTAGTTTATTTGTGTGTTTAAAAAATGAACTCAAATGATGAGCACCAAAGCAAAACTCCATATTTCTTTTTTATTTTTTTTGATATCAGCACTTTACGGACTTTTATTGAGGATTAATTTCTTTTTGCCTTTTGAAAATATTGTTCATACTTGGCTCACTCAAGGTCATTCTCATGTAGCTTTTTTGGGATGGGGTTTTTTGGCAACAATATCCTTTTTGAATCATCTGTTTTTAAGTGAAAATCAAAATAATAAAGGAGTCTATCAAATAGTATTTATAATATTGGCTATTAGCATTTTAGGTATGTTTATCAGTTTCCCTTTACAAGGATATAAAATATTTTCGATAACATTTCTGGCTATTTTCGGTTTAACATCTTATGTGTATTGCTTTCATTTTTTAAAAGATTTAAATGAAAATAAAACGAATTTAATTTCAGTTAAATTTGTAAAATGGGCGGTTTATTACTATCTGATTTCAAGTTTAGCCATTTGGGCAATAGGACCCATTATAGCAACTATCGGAAAAACATCATTGTATTATAACGGAATCTATTTTTATTTACATTTTTTATACAACGGATTTTTTGTTTTTGCCTTATTCGGAATTTTTCTGAATTATTTCCAAGAGCAATTATCAGCCGATTTATTAAAAAAAGCAACAAACTTTTTTGTATTGACCAACATAGCTTGTATTCCGGCTTATATATTGTCAATTCTTTGGAGTGATGTTTCTCCTGTTTTTAATATCATAGGTTTTATAGCCGCATTCATTCAGGTAATTTCATTGTCTTATTTGATTCCATTGATGTGGAAAATAATTTCAAAAATCAAATTGATATCGATTCAGAAAATCATTATTTATGTGATAACTGCCGCCTATTCACTCAAAGTATTGGCGCAATTAGCATCCTCATTTCCTGAAATTATTCAAAAATCTATCGCATTAAAATCGTATTTAATCATTGGATATTTGCATTTATTTACCTTGCTTTTTATGAGTTTGCTGCTGATATTATTTATTCAATTTTATACTCAATTAAAACTAAATACAGGAAGTAAAATTGCTTTTTTCCTATTTTTAACAGGCGTATTAACCGCCGAATTACTGCTATTTGGTCAAGGTTTCTACAGTTGGATTTTTAAAGAAATCATTCCAAATTTCAATTGGTACAATCTCTTGGCAAATCTTATTTTATTTAGTGGATTGTGTTTTTATTATCTATTTCAATTTGTGATATATAGGAATTAGGTATTGGGCAATAGTTGATTAGGTGAATTATTTTTAACTTTTAATTTATCATTATAAATTATTCATTGTCAATTATTTATACTGCCTTAAATCATTATAGAATTTAAAAACTTTTTCCTTAATCTTCTGTTTTTAATCTTAGTTTCTAAGTTCATTTCCAAATTTTCAAATTTCCAAATTCTCAAATTATAGTTGTCAACAACTTTAATTGTATTTTATAGATAGTAATGGTACTTTTGAAAACAAAAAAATCCGTTGGAAAATTATTTAAATCTATTGAACCCGCCACAACAAGAAGCCGTCTTACAGAAAGAAGGTCCGATGATGATAATTGCCGGAGCAGGTTCAGGAAAAACCCGTGTTTTAACCTATAAAATCGCTTATTTAATTCAACAAGGTGTTGATCCTTTTCAAATTTTGTCACTCACGTTTACCAATAAAGCGGCAAGAGAAATGAAAAATAGAATTGCCGGTGTGGTAGGCGAGAGTGAAGCAAAAAATATCTGGATGGGAACTTTCCATGCGGTTTTTGCCAAAATTCTTCGTTTTGAAGCTGATAAACTCGGATTTCCATCCAATTTTACCATTTATGACACCGATGATTCTGTAAAATTAATTACTTCAATCATCAAAGAACTGCAATTAGACAAAGAAATTTATAAACCAAAGCAAGTTTTTGGTCGGATTTCTAAGTACAAAAACAACCTCATTACCGTAAAAGCCTATTATAATTCACCTGAGTTAATTGAGGCTGATAATGCCGCAATGAGACCAAAAATGGGTGAAGTATATCAGCAATATGTGGATCGTTGTTTTAAAGCCGGTGCCATGGATTTTGACGATTTATTACTCAGAACCAATGAACTTTTAGCGCGTTTCCCGGAAGTATTGGCAAAATATCAAAACAGATTTAGATATATTTTGGTTGATGAGTATCAAGATACAAACCATTCACAATACTTAATTGTCAGAGCTTTGGCAGATCGTTTTCAGAATATTTGTGTAGTGGGTGACGATTCTCAAAGTATTTATGCTTTTCGGGGTGCAAACATTCAAAATATTCTCAATTTTCAGAAAGATTATGCTGATATCAAAATATTTAAATTAGAACAAAATTATCGATCCACTAAAAATATTGTATCGGCCGCCAATAGTGTTATTGAAAATAACAAAACCAAACTCGATAAAACCATTTGGACAGGCAATGATGAAGGTGAAAAAATCAAAATAATTCAAACCCATTCTGAAGCCGAAGAAGGGAATTTTGTAGCAAGTTCCATTTTTGAAAATCAGATGCAACATCAACTTCAAAATACAGATTTTGCGGTACTTTACCGCACCAATGCACAGTCTAGAGCCATTGAGGAAGCCCTTAGAAAAAAGAATATCAAATACCGAATTTACGGTGGCGTTTCTTTTTATCTGAGAAAAGAAGTGAAAGATATATTGGCGTATTTACGGCTGATTATTAACCACAACGATGAAGAAGCGTTTAAACGAATTATCAATTATCCGGCCAGAGGAATCGGGCAGACAACTATTGACCGACTTATTGTCAAAGCCAATGAATTAAACGTTTCTTTATTCTATATCGCCGAAAACATTGAAAAAATAGATGTTGGCATCAATTCAGGAACCAGACAAAAATTGTCAGATTTTGCGATGCTCATCAAAAGTTTAAAAATCTTTTCTCAAACTGATGATGCTTTTGAAGTTGCCAATCAGGTAGTAAATAAAACATTTTTAATCAATGAATTAAAGAAAGAAGATGCTTTTGAATCGACCGGCAGAATAGAAAATGTGGAGGAGTTGCTCAACGGAATTCGCTTTTTTATCATCGAACAACAAGATTTAGCGGATGGAGACACATCGCTTACCAATTTTCTTCAAAATGTTGCCTTAGCCACCGATTTTGACAAAGAAGATCCCGAAGCCAAAAATACGGTTTCTTTGATGACCGTTCATATGGCAAAAGGATTGGAATTTAAAGTGGTTTATATTGTTGGATTGGAAGAAAATTTATTTCCATCGGCCATGAGTATCAACACCAGAAGTGAAATTGAAGAAGAACGCCGGTTATTTTATGTTGCGTTGACGCGTGCAGAAATTAAGGTATATGTTACTTATTCTCTTTATAGAAGTAGATGGGGTCAATTTAATGATACTGAGCCCAGTAGATTTATTGAAGAAATCGATGATAAGTACACCGAATTCATCGGTAAACAAAAAAATAATAACAACTCATCAAGAACTTCAAGCTTTTTAAAACCTGATATTTTTGAAACAAAAAATCCGGTAATTCAACCAAAAATATCGATAAATATTCCAAAAAATCTAAAGAAAGTATCTGAAATAAAACCCAAAACTCAAGGTGAAATTGCCAATATTCAAATGGGAAGTTTTGTTATTCATGAAACCTTTGGAAAAGGAGAAGTTTTAAGTTTAGATGGTACAGGCCCCAATAGAAAAGCTGAAATAAAATTTGAAAATGCAGGTATCAAAAAATTATTGCTTCAGTTTGCTAAACTGCAACTGATATAATTGTGAAACCCAAATAAATGTGTTAATTTGCATCTTTAATTAAAAAAAATAACTTTCCTCATAAGTTAAAATACACTTCTATGGATTTTGAACTAGAATACAACACCGAAAGGGAACATTTGATAATACCGGAATATGGACGCCATATTCAGAAAATAATCAATCATTGTAAAACCCTGGAAAGCAAAGAAGAACGCAATACAATGGCATTGGCTATTATTGATGTAATGGGAAATTTACAACCCCATTTAAGAGATGTTCCTGATTTTAAACACAAACTTTGGGATCAGCTATTTATCATGTCCAATTTTGAATTGGATGTTGATGCGCCCTACGAAAAGCTTACGAAAGAAGTATTGTTAGAAAAACCTGAGCGTTTAGCTTATCCAAAGTCAGCATCAAAATATAGATTTTACGGAAATAATATCCAAATTATGATTGACGTTGCCATTGGTTGGGAAGATAATGAAATGAAAGATTTATTGATTTTGACCATCGCAAATCATATGAAAAAATGTTATCTTTTATGGAATAAAGATACCGTTGATGACAAAGTAATATTGACACATTTAAATGAATTATCTAAAGGAAATTTATCACTACCGGAAACTACGGAACTTACAGTTGATGTCCCAATTGATTCAAAACAAAAGAAAAGTTTTACAAAATCAAAAAAACATTTCTCAAAAAAATCAAGAAATTAGTCTATGGCAAAATTTAAAATTGAAGGAGGTTTTCCTTTATCCGGTGAAATTACACCGCAAGGAGCCAAGAATGAAGCCCTACAAATTGTTTGTGCTGTTTTACTGACTCCAGAAAAAGTTATCATTCACAACATTCCAAATATTTTAGATGTCAATAAATTAATATTTATTTTAGGTGAATTAGGCGTTAAAGTCAATAAACTTGATTCCAATTCATATGAATTTCAAGCTGATGATATCAATTTAAAATATTTAGAATCAGAAGAATTTAAGAGAGATGGAAGTTCGTTAAGAGGATCCATCATGTTGGTAGGTCCTTTATTGGGTCGCTTCGGAAAGGGATACATTCCACGTCCCGGAGGCGATAAAATTGGTCGAAGAAGATTGGATACGCACTTTGAAGGTTTTATCAATTTAGGAGCTAAATTTCGTTTCAACGAAGAAGAACATTTCTATGGAGTAGAAGCAAAAGAGTTAAAAGGAACTTCAATGTTACTTGATGAAGCTTCAGTAACCGGAACAGCCAATATCATTATGGCAGCCGTTTTGGCTAAAGGAACTACCACTGTTTACAATGCTGCTTGCGAACCTTACATTCAACAACTATGTAAAATGCTGAATAGTATGGGAGCTCATATAGAAGGAATAGGTTCCAACTTGCTGACCATAGAAGGAGTTAAAAATCTTCACGGATGTACACATCACATTTTGCCGGATATGATTGAAATTGGTAGTTGGATCGGGATGGCTGCGATTACAAAATCAGAACTGACCATCAAAAATGTAAGTTGGGATAATTTAGGAATTATTCCGCGAGTATTTCAAAAATTAGGAATTAAATTAGAACGAAAAGGTAATGATATTTATATTCCGGCTCAAAAAAACTATAAAATTCAAAAGTATATTGACGGTTCTATTTTAACCGTTTCAGATGCGCCTTGGCCGGGATTTACACCCGATTTATTGAGCATTGTTTTAGTAGTTGCTACCCAAGCAAATGGGAGTGTTTTGATTCATCAAAAAATGTTTGAAAGCCGCTTGTTTTTTGTTGATAAACTAATTGATATGGGAGCTAAAATAATCCTTTGTGACCCACATCGCGCTACAGTTATAGGAATGAACCACGAATATCCTTTAAGAGGAGCAACTTTATCTTCACCAGATATTAGAGCCGGTGTTTCATTGTTAATCGCTGCATTATCAGCAAAAGGAACCAGTATCATCCAAAATATTGAGCAAATCGATAGGGGATATGAACGAATTGACGAACGATTGCGTGCAATCGGAGCTAAAATCGAAAGAATAGATTGATATTTTCCCGCTCTTAGCGGGAATTTTTTATAATGACAATTTGACACTTTTTAAATTATGGCAATGAATTTGCTGGAAAAAATCATTAAAAATATAAGCAGTTAATTTATGAACGAAAAAGCTAAAAAAGAAGCAGAAAAGTCAAAATTTGAGGATATTGTAGAAACTCAGGAAACGCTTGAACAAATAAATGAAGAAGAAAAGGTTGAAGAAGTAATTTCTGATGCAGATTTATTAATACTTGAAAAAGATAAATTTCTTCGACTTTTTGCAGAATTTGAAAACTACAAAAGAAGAACTTCTAAAGAAAGGATAGAGCTTTACAAAACAGCCAATCAAGAATTGATGACCGTTTTGATTCCTATTTTGGATGATTTTGACAGAGCTGTTGCTGAAATTACAAAAGTAAAGGACAAAAATTTATTGAAAGGGGTAGAATTGATTCAAAATAAATTTAAATCAACTCTTAAACAAAAAGGCTTAGAGGAGATTGTGGTTAAATCTGGTGATATTTTTAATGCTGATCAACATGAAGCCATTACCATAATTCCTGCTCCAACACCTGAATTAAAGGGAAAAATTGTAGAAGTAATTGAAAAAGGTTACAAATTAGGTGATAAAATTATCCGTTTTCCTAAAGTAATAACAGGACAATAAAAAATATAAAATGAAGCAAGATTATTACGAAATATTGGGAATTAATAAATCAGCCAATGCGGCTGAAATCAAAAAAGCGTACCGCAAAAAAGCTATTGAATTTCACCCGGATAAAAATCCGAATAATAAAGAGGCCGAAGAAAAATTTAAATTGGCAGCCGAAGCTTATGAGGTTTTAAGTGATGACAATAAAAAAGCGCGATATGACCAATACGGGCATGCCGCTTTTGAAAATGGCGGCGGAGGAGGTCATTATGGCGGACATATGAATATGGAAGATATTTTCAGTCAGTTTGGAGATATTTTTGGAAGTGCTTTTGGAGGTGGAGGAAGATCAAGTGGAAGAGTTCGCGTTAAAGGAAGCAATTTAAGGATTCGTGTAAAATTGACTTTAGAGGAAATTGCAAAAGGTGTAGAGAAAAAGGTTAAAGTTAAAAGAAAAGTTCAGGCAGGTGGTGTAACCTATAAAACCTGCGGTACTTGTAATGGCAGCGGTCAGGTTATGCGAGTTGCACAAACTATTTTAGGCAGAATGCAAACGAGCAGTACTTGTCCATCATGTCATGGTGCCGGACAACAACTCAATTATAAACCAACAGGTTCAGATGAAAATGGATTGATTCTTCAAGAAGAAACCGTTTCCATTAAAATTCCGCCGGGAGTTTCTGATGGCGTTCAATTAAAAGTAACCGGAAAAGGTAATGATGCGCCCGGTTCAAATTTCGTTTCTGGCGATTTAATTGTAATTATTGAAGAAATTGAACATGAAAAATTAAAACGTGAAGGTTCTAATTTACATTATGATTTATACATCAGTTTTCCGGAAGCAGCTTTAGGTGTTAATAAGGAAATAGAAACAGTAACAGGAAAAGTTAAAATTAAAATAGATGAAGGAACTCAATCCGGAAAAATTCTTCGTTTAAGAGGAAAAGGATTACCAAGTATAGAACATTATGGAGAAGGTGATTTGTTAATTCATGTTAATGTTTGGACTCCAAAAACACTTTCAAAGAAACAAAAAGATTTCTTTGAAGAAATGTTACATGACGAAAATTTTATTCCAAACCCCAGTAGTACTGATAAATCTTTTTTTGATAAAGTAAAAGATATGTTTTCATGAAAAAAAATGAAAAAATATTTGCATTAAAATAATTAACTTATTATATTTGTCCCATCATCAGATTATTCTGATGGTACTTTTTCTTTTTCATAGCAATTTTCCCACTCATTCTTGAGTGGGTTTTTTTGTTTATAATTTGTACCTTTGCAAAAAGTAGATCGTCTTATCGCTCCGATAAATCGGAGAGGAAAGTCCGGACACCATAGAGTAGCATAGCGGATAATGACCGCCCGGTGTGAACCGAGGACAAGTGCAACAGAAAGGATGTACAGTTCGGCTGTAGTGAAATCAGGTAAACTCTATGCGGTGAAATGCCATGTATATTGAAGTTTAAGAGTTACTCGCTCAATTTCAAGGGGTAGGCAGCTAAAACTGATAAGTAATTATTAGTTTAGATAAATGATAAGAATTCTAAAAAAAACTGAGTTTGCGAAGTTTTAAGAAACAGAATCCGGCTTACAGATCTACTTTTTTTATCTCTAAAATTCTTTTTATTTCGTTAAAATGATGTTTATTGTCAAAACGAAATCGGTCAATTTTATCAAATAAAAAAGCGATTTCAAACAGAACATTTGAATAGGTTAAAGTGATGGTATTTCAAATTGAATAATACTTAATATTTTTAACGAATATTTCATTATTAGAAATTAAATTCATCATAATTAATAAAAACTTCAATAATTTTTAAATATTGAACTAATCTATTAAAGATTTTTAATTTTAAATTGATTTGCTTAATTTTGCAAAATAATTGATTTAACAACTTAAAAATAAAAAATATGGCCTTTGATATTGAAATGATTCATGGCGTTTACAACCAGATGAAAGATCGAGTTGATAAAGCGAGAGAAATAGTTGGAAAACCTTTGACATTATCAGAAAAAATACTTTATAATCATCTTTGGGATGGTAAAACTGTAACTGCCTTTGAAAGAGGTAAAGATTATGTAGATTTTGCACCAGATCGAATTGCCTGTCAAGATGCAACCGCTCAAATGGCTTTATTGCAATTTATGCATGCCGGTAAAAAAACAGTTGCGGTTCCAACTACGGTTCATTGCGACCATTTAATTCAGGCAAAAGTTGATGCTGCCACCGATTTAAAACGCGCTAATGAAAGCAGTAATGAAGTTTTTAATTTCTTAGAATCTGTTTCCAATAAATACGGAATCGGATTTTGGAAACCGGGAGCAGGGATTATCCATCAAGTAGTATTAGAAAATTATGCATTTCCGGGCGGAATGATGATAGGAACAGATTCACATACCGTAAATGCCGGTGGATTAGGAATGATTGCTATTGGAGTGGGAGGAGCTGACGCTGTTGATGTAATGGCTGGTATGGCTTGGGAATTAAAATTTCCTAAATTAATTGGGGTAAAACTTACCGGAAAATTATCGGGCTGGACAGCTCCGAAAGATATTATTCTTAAAGTGGCAGGTATTTTAACTGTTAAAGGAGGAACTGGCGCTATTATCGAATATTTTGGTGAGGGAGCTATTTCACTTTCTTGTACAGGAAAAGGAACTATTTGTAATATGGGCGCAGAAGTTGGCGCAACTACTTCAACTTTTGGTTATGATGAATCAATGGAACGCTACTTACGTTCTACAGATAGAAGTGATGTTGCCGATGCTGCCAATGTCGTTAAAGAATATTTAACTGCAGACCCTGAGGTTTATCAAAATCCGGAATTGTATTTTGATCAAGTGATAGAAATCAATTTATCTGAATTGGAGCCACATTTAAACGGACCATTTACACCAGATTTAGCAACTCCAATTTCAAAAATGAAAGAGGAAGCCATCAAAAATAATTGGCCATTGGATATTGAAGTTGGATTAATTGGCTCTTGTACCAATTCATCGTATGAAGATATTTCCAGAGCAGCTTCTTTAGCTAAACAAGTAGCAGATAAGAACTTAAAAACCAAGGCAGAATTCATGATTACTCCCGGTTCTGAACAGGTTCGGTACACGGTTGAAAGAGACGGATTTATCAAAATTTTTGATACCATTGGAGCAACTGTTTTTGCCAATGCTTGCGGACCGTGTATCGGAATGTGGGATAGAGTAGGAGCTGAAAAACAAGAAAGAAATACCATTGTACACTCATTCAATAGAAACTTTGCTAAACGGGCTGATGGAAATCCAAATACCTTAGCTTTTGTAGGTTCACCAGAAATTGTAACTGCTTTAGCCATTGCCGGTCGATTGGATTTTAATCCGTTAACCGATACATTAATCAATGAAAATGGGGTAGCTGTTAAACTCGATGAACCATCGGGTTTTGAATTACCACTCTTGGGATTTGATGTAGAAGATGCCGGATTTATCGCTCCTGCCGAAGACGGAAGTAAAGTTGAAGTAAAAGTAGCCGCTAATTCTGAAAGATTACAATTGTTAGAACCTTTCCAAGCTTGGGATGGTAAAAATATCACCAGTGCTAAATTATTGATTAAAGCATTTGGAAAATGTACTACCGATCATATTTCAATGGCCGGACCTTGGTTGCGTTTCCGTGGGCATTTAGACAATATTGCCAATAATACTTTAATAGGAGCGGTAAATGCTTTTAATCAAAAAACCAATTTAGTCAAAAATCAGTTAACTGGTGAATATGGAGCTGTTCCAGATGTTCAAAGGGTTTATAAAGCAAATCAAATTCCGACAATTGTGGTAGGTGATCATAATTATGGAGAAGGATCTTCCAGAGAACATGCCGCTATGCAACCTCGTCATTTAGGCGTTAAAGTTGTTTTGGTAAAATCATTTGCGCGTATTCATGAAACCAATCTTAAAAAACAGGGAATGTTGGGCTTAACATTTGCCAATGAAGCTGATTATGATAAAATTATGGAAAATGATACTTTCAACTTTATCGATTTAGTTGATTTCACTCCAGGAAAACCTTTGACGATAGAAATTGTTCATGAAGATGGAACAAAAGATTCAATTTTAGCTAATCATTCTTATAATGAAGGTCAGATTGAATGGTTTAAAGCAGGGAGTGCTTTGAATTTAATCAAAAAACAGAATAATTAAAAATAAATTTATATAAGTAAGAAGCTCCAAAAAGGAGTTTCTTGCTTATTAAACAAAAACATATGCAATTTAACCGAAAAATGATATCGAATATCTTATTCATAGTGGCTCTAGCTTTAGTTATATACCCTAAATCTCGAGCGTGGATTATGCGTCAAGTTGCCTTTTCTCCATCCATGGAAAATGTAGGAAACAGAGCAAAATTGACTAATTATAATTGGCAATTAAAAGGGATAAATACCACTGATTTAGATTTTGAAACCGCTAAAAATAAGGTAGTTATTATAAATATTTGGGCAACCTGGTGTCCCCCATGCATTGCAGAAATGCCTAGTTTACAAGATTTATATAATGATTATAAAGATCAAGTTGTTTTTGTTTTTGTTACTTCGGAAGGGACCGAAAAAGTAATGCCATTTATGGATAAAAACAATTACAATTTACCCATCTATAATATGAGCAGCAGAGAGCCCGATTTATTATCAACCCAAAGTATTCCAACAACTTATTTAATCAATAAAAAGGGAGAAATTGTCATCAAAAAAACAGGGGCAGCTAATTGGAATAGTTCAAAAGTGAGAAGTCAATTAGACGAACTGTTAAAACAATAATTGGTTTATTTTATCAATTTAACTTTTAATTTCAACGGTAATAGATTGTATTTTCATTATATCTTTGTTGTAGTCTGCCACATAATGAAAATCTTAAATTTCGTCCAAAGTTTTTAGGATAATTTTACATCCTTCCTCAATTTCTTGTGCAGAAATAGTGAGGGGAGGAGTAATTCGAATGGCGGTTCCATCAAACAACAACCAGAATAAAATTAGTCCGTTATCAAGACATTTTAAAATTACTTGAGTAGCAAAATCGGCACTTTCAACCATTGCGGCCAACATCAGTCCGGTTCCTCTAATTTCTTTGATCTTTGGATGTACCAATAATTTTCTGAATAATTTTTCTTTTTCTATCACTTGATGCATCAAATCGGTTTCGGTAACTTCTTTAAGCGTTGCCACACCGGCAGCAGCAATTACAGGATGCCCGCCAAAAGTGGTAATATGTCCTAATTTTGGATGTTCTTTTAAAAGACTCATATTTTCATAGGAAGAAATAAATGCTCCAATGGGCATTCCTCCGCCTAAACCTTTTCCGGTGACAAAAATATCGGGAGTAACGCCATAATGTTGAAATCCGTATAATTTTCCGGTACGTCCAATACCGGTTTGAATTTCATCCAAAATGAGTAAAGCGCCCACTTCCTCACATCGTTGTTTCACTTTGGATAGATAATTATTTACCGGCTCAATAAATCCGGCTCCTCCTTGGATAGTTTCTAAAATAACCGCGGCAGTTTTATTGGTTATTTTATCTAAATCAGCAACATTATTGAATTCAATAAATTTAATTCCGGGTACTAATGGTCTGAAAGCACGATTTTGTTTTTCAGCTCCACAAACGCTCATAGAACCTTGCGTATTACCGTGATACGCCAAATTGGCTGCAATAATTTCACTTCTTCCGGTTACTCTTTTAGCTAATTTCAAAGATCCTTCAGTGGCTTCGGTTCCTGAATTTGTTAAATAAACACAGTTTAAACTTTCTGGTAAATTTTTGGCTAATAAAGAAGCAAGTGCTACTTGTGGCTGCTGAATAAATTCACCATAAACCATTACGTGCATGTATTGATCTACCTGATTTTTAACAGCATCATTCACTTTTGGATTGTTGTGTCCCAGCGTATTTGCAGAAATGCCGGCTACAAAATCAAGATATTTTTTTCCATTGATATCATAAATATAAGATCCTTTAGCATAAGAAATTTCAATAGCTAACGGATGTGGCGTAGTTTGTGCCTGATGTTTAAAAAATAATTCTTGATTTGATTCCATCATTCAATATCGTAAACAAAAATATCATCTTTAGTTTTTGGACGTTCCTTATCTCGCCATAAAAATCCTTTAAATAACTCTAATTCTTTTGGAAATTTGGACGGGGGATAGGTGAGACCGTCTGGTTTTCTTAAAAAATCAATAAAATTAATCGAGTTATCTCCTAACTCAAATTCGATTTCGCTGCATTTCATTTTTAATATTCCAACCAATTCTTCCTCATCATTTCTTAAATGATTGATGACTTCTCCATTTCCATTAACCCTGATTTTTTTGAGTTTATTTTCAATGAATTTTCCCAATATATTTTTCCCTTTAATCTGATTATAACCACTTGAATCTTTTTGAATTACAAAGGCATTATTAATCACTTTTAAAGAATCTAATTTACTTGTTTTGACATTGGAAATCAGATAAATAGTATCGCCCGTAACTTGATTTCCATCAGACCAAAGTATGGGTTTATGAATCATTTTAGTAATTCCGGTTGCCTGATTGCTATAAATTGAATCACATTTTCCTTGTAAATCAGACTTGAATATTTTTACTTTATGATATGCTTTAATTTTTCGTTCATTGGATTTACCGACTACCATCATTTTTTCGCCGTGCATATACATGGAATCTTTTTCAGCCAATATAATCGCAACTGGTTTTTGAATAACATAAGCTGAATCTTTTCTTTCAAAATACTCAGCATATCCACCTTTGATGACTGTTTTATTGATAGAATCTGTTATTATCAAATTTCTTGTTGCAGAAATAAATCCGTTTAATTGGTGATAATATAAACTATCGGCTTTAATAACTCTATCCTTATATTTGATATTAGAATTTTTTACGGCATGCGAAATTTTTGTTCGAGTATCATGAAATCCCTTTTCGGTGTACACGGTACTTTCTTTGCTGTAGATGGTTGAAGATCCAAACAAGTATGCCTTTCCGGTATTTGTAAAATAATCTAAATGATTGGAAACTAATCTGTTATTCGGACTGGTAATTTCGACTTTATGAACTGCCTGAAATTTTTTGTTGATTAAATAATAATTTCCGATAGTACTTTTTAAGGTATTGGTTTGGTCTTTGATAGTGGCACTATTTCGATAATACAAATGTTGTTCAGCTCTATTAAAATGCAGGGTATCTGTTGTTAAAGTCATCTGTGGGTCTTTTAAAACTACTTTTCCCCATGATACTGCTTTTTGAGTGTTACCGTTATAATCAACATATTTACTGGATTGTGTAATGGTATCTCCCTGATTTAAAAACACATCGCCAACCGCTTGGATGATATTCACATCCGGATATAAAAGTGCTTGCTGGCAACGCAAGGTAAATCCCTCATGTTCAACAAAAACATTTCCCAATAAAACGATGGCATTCGGATATTTTTCTTCGTTTTTAAAAGTATTATCAGCGTGAATTAATTTAATTTTTTTACGTTGTCCGAATGAGGTCAATGTGATGGATAACAATAAAAAAAGAAGTATATAATTTCTCAAGTGTTTGATTTTTATACAAAAATACTAAAATGATAATAGTTTTGGATATAAAAAAACGCTCAATAAAGAGCGTTTATTGTTATATATGAATTGTTTGTGTTCTGTCAGGTCCAACAGATACAATTTTTATAGGAACATTTACAAAGTTTTCAATAAACTTGATATAATCTTTAAAATTATCAGGAAATTCATTTGCATTTTTTAAGGTTGTTAAATCAGCTTCCCATCCTTTAAACTCAGTATAAACCGGTGTAACATTTTCCTGTTCAATATTGTAGGGAAGATGCTGTATCTCATTGCCTTTATAAATATAGGATGTACAAATTTTCAAAGTTTTAAATCCGGAAAGCACATCGCCTTTCATCATAATTAATTGTGTAACTCCGTTTATTTGAACAGCGTATTTAAGGGCAACCAAATCTAACCAACCGCAACGTCTTGGTCTGCCTGTTGTTGCCCCAAATTCATTTCCAATTCTACCCATATCGGCTCCAACTTCATCAAATAATTCGGTAGGAAATGGACCAGAACCAACTCTGGTTGTATAGGCTTTAAAAATACCGAGTACTTCTTTAATTTTATTGGGGGCAATTCCTAAACCTATACAGGCACCGGCAGCTGTTGTGGTTGAAGAGGTAACAAAAGGATAAGTTCCGAAATCAACATCCAATAATGAACCTTGAGCACCTTCGGCCAAAATTGTTTTTCCAATTTGAAGAGCTGAATTTAAAAATTCTTCACTATCTATAAAATTAAAAGAGTTTAATCTGGCAATGGCATTAAAAAATTCTTTTTCTAATTCATCTAAATTAAATTCAATTTTTGAATCATAGAACTCCAATAATTTTAAATGTTTATTTTTGAGCGTTTCATAACGTGTTTTCCAATCTGATAATTCCAAATCTCCAATTCGGAGCCCATTTCTACCGGTTTTATCCATATAAGTTGGTCCAATTCCTTTCAAAGTTGAACCAATTTTCTCTTTTCCTTTTAAGGCTTCGGAGGCAGCATCCAATAAACGATGTGTTGGTAAAATAATATGCGCTTTTCTTGAAATAAATAATCTTCTTTGATAATCATCATCAAGAAGTCCTAATTTTTCGAGTTCTTTGTTAAAAATAACCGGATCAATTACTACACCATTTCCAATAACGTTTCTGGCTTTTTTATGAAATATTCCTGATGGAATGGTGTGTAAAACATATTTTTTACTATCAAATATTAAGGTATGTCCAGCATTTGGACCACCCTGAAATCTAGCAATAATATCATATTTTTGAGTAAGAACATCTACAATTTTACCTTTTCCTTCATCACCCCATTGCAATCCGAGTAGTATATCTACAGTCATTTTATTTGTTTTTTAAATTTATTCTGATTTCTTTTTTGTGGCGTAAAAGTACAGCGAATGATTGTTAATATCAACATTAAAAATATCTTCTATTGATTTTTTTATGACATGAATTCTCGGATCACAAAATTCAATAACTTCACCTGAATCTGTTAAAATTAAATGATCATGTTGTTTATCAAAAAAACATTTTTCATAATGTGCCTGATTTTGACCAAATTGATGTTTACGCACCAAGCCACATTCTAATAAAAGTTCAATGGTGTTATATAAAGTAGCTCGACTAACTTGATATTTTTTATTTTTCATTTGGATGTATAAGGATTCTACATCAAAATGTTCTTCTAAATCATAAATTTCTTGAAGAATTGCAAATCGTTCGGGTGTTTTTCGATGGTTATTATTTTCTAAAAAGTTAATAAAAACATTTTTAACGATTTCTTGATGGTTAATTTTATTCATGATTTAACGGTTTGGAATTATAACACAACTTGTTTTATCAGTTTACTAAGATAATTTAAATTGAGATATTAGAAGGGTTAATGCTTATAAATTCTTGTAACTTTTTCAACACCTTCAATTCGTTTTATACTATCTATAAGTTTTGTTAATTGAGTTTTATTTTTTACTTTAACAGTTACGTTTCCTTCAAATACACCTTGATGCCCTTCAATATTAATACTTTGGATATTCACATTCATATTGTTTGAAATGATCCTGGTTATATTATTTACCATTCCGACATTGTCATTTCCAAATATTTTTAAAATAGCAGTAAAATCTTCTTGAGTTGAATCTATCCATTTAGCTTTGATAACACGATAAACAAATTTAGCCTGCATACTAACTGCATTTGGACAATC
Organism: Flavobacteriaceae bacterium; assembly: GCA_030683815.1. Lineage (GTDB taxonomy): Bacteria > Bacteroidota > Bacteroidia > Flavobacteriales > Flavobacteriaceae > JAGXRT01. The sequence continues at coordinate 14,298 of JAUXPJ010000001.1, read as the reverse complement.
ATTTCTGTGAATTTTAATTCCTTCGTTAACGGTTATAAAACCGAAAACTTTATCTCCGGGTATAGGACTACAGCATTTTGCCAATGAATAGTCTAAATGTTCTTCTTCGTTTCCAAAAACTAATAAATCATATTTTGTACTTATTTCTTCTTGATCAATATGTTCAGAAATCTTTGGTTTTTTGATTTTTCTTTTAAAGAAATTGATAATCGGATTAGATTTTTGAGCAACAAAAGCTTTTAGCATTGTATTTTCTATACTTCCAACTCCAGCCCTGTAATATAAATCGAAACTAGTTTTAAGTTTGAAAAAATTAACCAATTCATTTAAAGTATTCTCATCTAAAGTAATTCTTAAATGACGTAATTTTCTGGTTAAAATTTCTTTACCATCAAGCGCTATTTGCTTTTGATCTTCTTTTAATGCCGATTTAATTCTAGCTCTGGCACGGGCAGTTTGAGCAATATCTAACCACCTCGCATTTGGTTTTTGATTTGGAGAAGTGATAATTTCAACTTGATCACCACTGTTTAAAACATAACTAATAGGTACTAATTTTCTGTTTACCCGTGCGCCTCTACAATGAAATCCTACTTGGGTATGGATAGCAAAAGCAAAATCTAGCGCAGTTGAATCTTTAGGTAATGATTTTAAATCGCCGTTAGGTGTGAAAACATAAATTTCTTTTGCATATAGATTCAGTTTAAAATCCTCCAGAAAATCAATTGCAGATGATTCATTATTTTCTAACGATTCTCTCAATCTGTTTAACCATCCTTCTAAACCACTTTCTGTCTCTTTACTGTCAACTTGCTTATATTTAAAATGGGCGGCATAACCTTTTTCAGCAATCTCATCCATTCTGTTTGAGCGAATTTGAACTTCAACCCAATGTCCTTTTGGACCCATAACCGTGGTGTGCAAAGATTCATAACCTGTTGATTTTGGTTGTGTTATCCAATCACGAAGGCGAGCGGGATTTGGCTGAAAATGATCAGTAACTATGGAATATATTTTCCAAGCGTCAAATTTTTCACTTTTATCTTTTGATTTATAAATAATTCTAATGGCAAATTTATCGTACACTTCATCAAAAGAAACTTCTTGTTTCAGCATCTTTTTGCGGATAGAAAAAATAGATTTTGTACGTCCTTTTATGGTAAATTCAAAACCTTCATTTTCTAATGAGTTTTTAATAATATCAGTAAATGATTTGATATACTCATTTTGCTTTTCTTTAGATTCTTGAATTTTGTTGACGATATCATTGTAAACATCAGGTTCAGTATATTTTAATCCTAAATCTTCTAACTCACTTTTTATATTAAATAATCCTAATCGGTGTGCTAAAGGAGCGTAAATATAAAGCGTTTCTGAAGCAATTTTTAATTGCTTATGAGGTGCCATTGCATCCATTGTAAGCATATTGTGATATCTGTCGGCTATTTTGATAAGAATAACACGAACATCTTCATTTAAAGTCAGTAGCATTTTTCTGAAATTCTCTGCCTGGACAGAGGTGTCAATATCCTGATTGAGATTGGAGATTTTAGTTAAACCATCAACAATTTTTGTGACCGTATCACCAAAATTTTGCTGAATGTCATCAAGTGTATATTTGGTATCTTCAACAACATCATGTAAAAGTGCGGCTATAATTGATACTGCGCCCAAACCAATTTCATAGGCAACAATTTTTGCCACAGCAATTGAGTGATAAATATAAGGTTCACCGGTTTTTCTTCGCTGATTACTATGCGCCTCTACAGCAAAATCAAACGCTTTTCTGATGGCTTTTTTATCCTTATCACTTAATGTTTGATAAGCACCCTTAAGTAAATCTTTATACCTAATGGCTATTTCTTTATTTTCCTCCTCTATGTTTATTTTATACGGCATACCCTAAATTAACATAAATATTCCAAGAAACAATAAGTACAAAGTAAAATTCAATTCAAGTTTTTAAAACGTTGTAATAGAGTAGGGTGAGAATAGTGAATAAAAACATACCAACTATGTGGTGTTAAATTACTTAAGTTATTTTTTGATAATTTCTTTAATCCGCTGATTAAAGATTTTCCCAATCCGAAATTATTGGCATAATTATCTGCCTGATATTCAAATTTTCTGGAAATTATATTATTCAATAAACCTGTAATTTCAGAAATAGGTGTGTAAAGAAGCCCGAAAGCGACCATTCCAATATGAAAGTTTGGAATTGCAACTCCTAAAGCTTGAGCTAATAATTCACTATTAATAAAAATAGACAATAAATAAAGGGTAATTGCAGTCAGAATTGTACCGATGAAAAAATTATAAATGATGTGTTTGCGCTTGTAATGCCCGACTTCATGTGCTAAAACAGCCACAATTTCTTCCGTTTCTAAATCATTTATAAGTGTATCATATAAAACAACTCTTTTTTTAGGTCCGAAACCACTAAAATAAGCATTGGCTTTGGTGCTTCTTTTAGAACCGTCAATTACAAATAATTGATCTAATTTAAAACCAGCTTTTTGAACAAAAGCTTTGAGCGCTTCTTTTAATTCACCATCTTCTAAGGGTGTTTGTTTGTTAAAAAGCGGCACGATTAAAGTTGAATAAAACATATTCATCAGTACAGAAAATAATGTAATCAGAGCCAAAGCATATATCCAAAAATGGTGACCGAAATAATTGTAAAAAAGTATGATGATGAATAAAATAAGTCCGCCAATAATAGTAGAAAGTATAATTCCTTTTATTTTATCGATGAAAAATAATTTTTTGGTGGTTTTATTGAAACCGAATTTTTCTTCAATGACAAAAGTTTTATAATAGGAAATAGGAGTCGTTAAAATGATACTTCCGATTGATAATATCCCGAAAAATAATAACGAAACCAGTGTTTCATTAGTTGTAAATTTTCGTGTAAAATTATCGACAAAAGCAAATCCATCAAAAAATAGAAATCCCAAAATTACCAAAAAGGAAATTAAAGAAATCAATAACGAAAAATGATAAGTTACTTTTTTATAGTTCTGTGATTTAAGGTACTGTTCCTCATCATAAACATCTTCCAATTCATTTGGAATCTCATCAGTAAAATGTTGAAAATTCAAATAATCTAACCATTTATCGAAGATAAAATTTAACACTAATATCCCGATTATAGCATAAAACACGAAAGTTGCTGTCATTTATTGAATTGGGTTTAAAACACGCCTTGAGGTTCGGTAATATTTTTTCCAGTAAGTACTGTCTATTGATGATTTTGTAACACCTAGTTTTGTTGAACTGTGCATAAAAACGCCATCGCCCAAATAAATACCAACATGGCTGTATCCCGGTGGTTTAAAAATTACCAAATCGCCAATTTGAAGGTCCTCTTTTGAGACTTCTTCGCCAACTTTTACCATATCGCGCGAAGAACGTGGAAGTTTCATTTCAAAAAGATTTTGAAAAACAGTAGTTACAAAACCGGAACAATCAAAGCCCTTTTCATCTCCGCCTGCATATCGATATCTAACATGGTCATACTTTTCAAATTGTTGTTCTAAAATATCTTGAAATGTCGTCATCTTTAACGAGTCCAATTTGAACTCAATGATAGAATCGCGCTCCATTAAGTTGCGCTCTGTTTCAGCAGCAGCAACTGTAAAAGTTAAACATAGAACTATCAATAAAAAGTATTTCCCCAAAACTTAAATAAAATTACGTTGTCTTTTTGCTTCAAAAATAAGAATTGCTGCTGACACTGACACATTAATTGAGTCAATTTTTCCATCCATGGGTATAATTATATTTTGATGCGCCTTTTTTAACCACTCCTCGCTCAATCCGGTAGCTTCAGTTCCTACAACAATTGCTGTTGGATTTAAAAAATTGGCAGTATGATATGGAATGGAAGCGCTCAATGCTGCACAAAAAATATTAATTTGATGATTTTTTAAATAGCTGATAATTTCTGTGGTACTTCCAACCGCAATCTGATTGGTAAATACGCCACCAACGCTGGAGCGAATGATATTCGGATTGTATAAATCCGTTTTCGGATTGGCAATAATAACCGCATCCAAATTTGCCACATCTGCAGTTCTGAGAATTGCACCGATATTTCCCGGTTTTTCAGGTGCTTCGGCTACTAAAATCAGCGGATTTTCAGTCCTAAATTTTAAATCGGATAAATGATGTGATTTTGGAACAGCTACCGCCAAAACACCTTCAGTAGTAGTTCTATATGCCAGTTTTTGATATATCTCCAAAGAGATTTCTATCAAATCAGTTTCATCAGTATTTATATTAAAAAGTTGTTCAACATCAGTTTGAGGAATAATTTGCTTACAAAATATCAATGTTTTTAATTGATAGTTTCCTTTGATGGCTAATTGTATTTCTTTAATTCCCTCAATCATAAAACGACCTTCTTTCTTTCGTTCACTCGATTTTTCTTGAAGTTTTAAAAGGTTCTTTACCCACTGATTATGAACGCTTGTAATTTGTTTCATATGCAAATTATTATTGATTTTTTTCTGCCATATGGAATTCGCATAAATCTTCATCTTTGTTTGTATCACGTTACCGTTATGCTCATTTCATGCTTAATTATAAAATGCAAAAATAAAAAAAGCAGTCGGATTAGACTGCTCTTAAATTTCTGTTAATCTATTGATTTTTATATTTTTCTGTATATCTTTTAAATAATTGGGTTTGATATGTTTCCAAACTGATTTTTCTTCCCTGTATAAATGCAAAGGTTAACTGATTGGTTCTCATGTCTAAAGCATCACCCTCTGATATAAATAAAGTAGCATCTTTTCCTTCTTCCAAAGTGCCGCAAAATTGATCAATCCCTAATATTTTAGCGGTATTAAAAGTGATTAAACTTAAAGCTTGTTCCTTAGTTAATCCGTAAGCGGCAGTTGTTCCGGCATAAAAAGGGAGATTACGGGTATTCATTCTTTCCATACCTCCGCTGTTTTCTAAGCCAACTAAAACACCTTTATCGGTTAATAATTTGGCTAATTTGTAGGGTAAATCAACATCATCATTAGCCATTACAGGTAAATCGTGAACTCTGCGAAGTAAAACTGCCACCTTATTATCTTTTAATAAATCAGCAACTTTATAAGCTTCGTATCCCCCCACAATGACCATTTTAGGAACTCCTTGTGATTTGGCAAATTGAACAGCATCAATGATAGATTTCTCTTCATTGGTATGAATAAACAAAGTTTTTTTACCATCAAATAAACCATTCATCGATTCAAAAACTACATTTTTTTCAGCTTGTTTTCCTTTTAAATAAGTTTTAGAATCGTTAAAAAATGTAACAACTTCTTCGGTTTGTTTAGCATAATCTTTATTGGGTTCTAAAGTTCTGATTTCACTTCTAAATCCGCCTCTGCTAAAAGTTGCCGGCCAATTTAAATGAATGCCATCATCTTCTTTTATAACAGCATCTTTCCAATTCCATGCATCCAATTGTACAATGGAAGAAGTACCGGAAATTCTACCGCCACGAGGTGTTATTTGCGCTATTAAAATACCATTGGGACGCACACTTTCTACGACTTGTGATTCTGCATTATAAGCGATAATACTTCTGATATGCGGTTTTAAATCGCCCAATTCGCCCTTATCATCAGAAGCATTTACAGCATCTATTTCTACCAATCCCAAAGTTGAGTTTGGAGAAATAAATCCAGGATAAACGTGTTTACCGCCGGCATAAATTATAGTATCGTAGGCATTGGCTGCTAATCGAATTACGCGGGCATCGGCTACCATGGTAATTTTCCCATTTCTAAACCCAATAGCACTGTTTTCAATAACTTGTCCGTTACCGATATGAGCAACCGCATTCATAATTAAAACAGATTTAACTTGTTTTAGAGCGGGAGTTTGTTGAGCAATTAATGATGTAGTTAGCATCAAAAGTCCCAATATTATTTTGATATTTTTAAATGTGTTCATAGTTATTAATGTATATGTTCAGCGTTGGTAAATTCTTCTAAAGTATCACAATGGTATAGTGTAGGTTGTTTTCTTTGAGGTATTTGAGTATTGTTTCCTTTATTTTTTTCCTGTAACATCAAATTGATGAGTTCATTGCGTTCGACATTGTTTTGTTCACGAAGTTTTTCATCTTTTTCTACATCGTAATAAATTGTTCCTTCAATAATTGTTTTTAAAGGTTTTGCATATATTGATAAAGGATGATCATTCCACAAAACGATATCGGCATCTTTACCTACTTTTAAACTTCCAACTTTATCATCAATCTTTAATAAAATTGCCGGATTTAAAGTTACAAATTTCAACGCATCTTCTTCAGAAATTCCGCCATATTTTACTGCTTTTGCAGCTTCTTGATTTAATCTTCTGGACATTTCAGCATCATCAGAATTAAAGGCAACAACAACTCCTTGATTGTGCATAATGGTGCCATTATACGGAATTGCATCTTTTACTTCATATTTATAAGCCCACCAATCTGAGAAGGTAGATCCTCCCGCACCGTGAGATTTCATCATATCTGCTACTTTATATCCTTCTAAAATATGGGTAAATATTCTTACGTTAAAATCGAATTTTTCAGTAAGGTTCATCAGCATTGTAATTTCCGATTGCACATAAGAATGACACGTAATAAGTCGTTCTTTATTTAAAATCTCAGCAATCGTATTCATTTCAATATCATAACGAGGAGCTTTTGTTTTAGCTTTTTCTTTTGACGATAATTGATTGTACTTTTTCCAAGCTAAATCATATTCTTTAGCACGTTGAAAATAATCATTAAACACTTGTTCAACACCCATTCTTGATTGTGGAAAACGAGTAGGATTTGAAGCTCTAAAATTTGATTGTTTCACGTTTTCTCCTAAAGCAAATTTGATGAATTTTGGTTGATTTGGATATAACAATTCATCGGGAGCAAGACCCCATTTTAATTTAATGATGGCCGATTGTCCTCCAATAGGATTGGCAGAACCATGTAAAAGTTGAGAAATAGTTACTCCACCCGCTAAATTTCTATAGATATTGATGTCTTCAGAATTTAAGACATCTTGGATTGAAACCTCTGCACTGGAGTTGTTACCTCCTTCATTTACACCTTGTGCAATGGCAATATGAGAGTGTTCATCAATAATTCCCGGTGTTACATGTTTTCCTGTTCCGTCAATTATTTTAGCTGTTGCATCGGTTAAATTTTTACCAATCTGAGCAATTTTTCCATTTTTCAACAAAATATCTATATTGCTCAGAACACCTTCTTTTTCATTGGTCCAAATGGTTGTATTTTTAATTAAGATATTTTCTTGACGAGCCTTTTCTAAAGCCCCAAATGAAGTATTTGGATAAGTTGCCGGAAATAATTTAGGTATAGTTTGGTCTGCTTTTTTTTCTGATTTCTCTTTAAATTCATTTATTTTTTTTGCATTCCAAACCATTTTATTACCTTCAGGTAAAATGGCATCTCCATTCAAATTATCAACATTAACAACTAAACCTGTCAGTCTGGTATAAATTGATTTTTCTTTTTCTTTTTGGGTGATTAAAAGAGAAATCCAACCATCAGCATAATTTAAAGTAGAAGCAATTTTAGTTGAATCTTTACTGATGAGTTCTGATTTTAATTTGGAGAGTTCTCCTTCAATTTTCCAATTAAATTCTTCATTATTAAGCGTTAGGAGGTAAGTGCCGCGGATATCTTTTACGGTAAAATCATTCACCACATATTTTTTACCTTGAACCCAGTTTTCATAAAGTGTCGTTTTTTCGTCAAATACTTCACCTGAAGTGATGATAAAATTGGCTAAATATCCCATTTTTAAAGTGCCGATTTCATTAGATTTTCCTAATAAATTTGCCGGAATTACAGTTAAAGATTCTAACGCTTTGGTTTTGTCAAATCCGAGCTGAATGGCTTTATTCACATTGGTTTTAAATGATTTTAACGATTTTAATCCATCGGTAGTAATGGCAAAATTAATTTGATTATCTGATAATATCTTTAGATTAAAAGGCGCTTGATTCCATTCTCTTAAATCACTTAATTCTAATTGATTAGTTAAAAAAGGATCAGCAACATCATACGGCTCGGGAAAATTAACCGGAATAATAAAGGAAGTCTTGGTATTTTTAATTTCCTGAATGCTTTCAAATTCATTGCCCGAACCCTTTAAAATATAATTCACTCCAAATTCATTACCAATTTTATCGGCTCTTAAACTGTTAAATTTATCACCTGCATCAAATATTTGAATCAAAGTTTGGTTAGCTGCCAAAGCTTCTATTGATAAATCTTTTACGGTTGAATTCCCGTTTTTATACCAATTGGCATCGTGATAAAATTGTTTTAGCAAAGCAATCATTCCCATCAAAGAAGAAGGATATGACTGAGAAGAATTGGCGCTTCTGGTAAATCCGAAATGCTGTGTTATTTTACTTGATAAAAATCGAGTGTTATTATTATCAAAGTTATTAAGAGCTACCAATAAACCTGTTCCGCGCGCAACTCCATCTTGTAAATGGGTTCCAACAACTCCAAATCCGGCTTGTAAATATTCTTCAGCTTTTTTATCATCATATTTAAAAGTTTCAAAAGCATTGAATTCCGGTTTTAAATGTTCATTCCAATAATAGCCGTCTTTTTTGGAATCATACTGAGCAGATGCAAAAAAATTACGCTGGGCACGCAGCTTTTCCATCCCAAAATCGGTGTACATATCAATAAATGAAGGATAAATATATTTTCCTTTTAAATCGATGACATTGGTATTTGTTGGAATTTTAACATTTAATCCAACTGCCACCACTTTTTTATCTTGAATCAGCAATGTAGCGTTTTCTACTATTTCAGTAGGAGTAATATAAATTTTTGCATTGATAAATGCGGTGTAATTGAGATTTTTTTGATGTACTCCATCATTTTTAGGAAAATATTCCTGCGCAAATAAAACACTTGTAAATAGGAATACCATCAATAAAGAATTTAATTTTTTCATTTGAAACTGATTTTAAAGCGAATAAATATAACAAAAGGAGTTTTTAAACCTAATAAAAGTTAATTATTTAACATTTCATTTAGATTTTTGTTGATAATTAATCATCAAACCTACCACTTTTTTATAGCTTTTGATGCCTTCTTTTTGAGCGTTTGATTTCAGAAATATATCATAAAATGCTTTAAAAAATGGTTCCAGAGGATTTTGATATTGCTCCCAAAAAACTTGGGATTCTTCCATGTTTTTTATTATTCCATTGTTGATTGTAGAAAAATATTTTTGATAAAGATTTTCATCAGCCAAATACAATTCATTTAAGGTATATCTGAGTGCCATAAATTTTCCAGCGTATTGAAAATACATATTATCATGATTTACAGCAACCAAATAGGATAGCATATTAGCCTCATATTCGGCTCCAAAACCAACTTGATGACCTATTTCATGACAACTTGTAGCAATCAATGAAACCAATGGTATTTTGCTGTTTACTTGAGCTTCATTGGTAAAAGGATTGAGATAACCTGCAAATCCCATATAACTGAGTGGCGTGCTAAATAATGAATTTTTGACCTTTAAATTAGGTGTTCTCAAAAAAGGATAGGTTGAATTTAACTTTAAATAACCTTCAACACTTAATTGATAAATAGAATCCTTATTATAAGGAATAATAACTTTTAGAGAATCGTTTTGTGTAATTTCATGCTGTATTTTGTTGATATCAGTAATAAGTTGTATTGCAAATTCTTCTAATTCTTCTGTTGTAAACAATGTTTTCTCAATATTTAATTGTTGTGATAATGGTTTTCTGTAATAGTTAAATCCCCATAAAAAATTAAAAAGAAACAAAATAACTGATAAAAATGCCAATAGCTTAATAGAAGTTTCAAACTTAAAAAGCTTTTTCTTTTTAAGTACTTTATAAAGATTATAAATAATATAAATTGCCAGTAATGTGTAGAATACATCTCCAACCGAGAAGCTGAATAAGTTAAAAAAGAATCTAGAAATATTAGATATAAAAGGATACAAAACGGCAGAATAACAATTCTCTACCAAATCAATATTGTTTGAAATCCATTTCAGAAAAAAGATTTGAGCAAGCAATAATATTGCTAAAAAAATATTGAGCCTTTGTTTTTCCATATAATTCATAAAATTACATTTCTTATTCTATTCACCTAAACAAGTTATTAACAAAACATCTTTTTTTTTAACAGTCTGTTCATAAAAAAATAAAAATTATATAGTAGATTTTCATCCATAATTCTCTATTTTCGTTTTATGGAAGATTTAAAATCACAAGCCGTTAAAAGCTTTAAAACCAGTAAAATAATTAATCTGGAAAAAGGAAAAATTCCGCCACAGGCAGTTGATTTGGAAGAAGCTGTTTTGGGTGCTATGATGATTGATAAAAAAGGGGTTGTGGAGGTGATTGATTTACTCCATCCAGAAGCTTTCTATAAAGAAGCTCATCAAGATATTTTCTCTGCAATTATTACTTTATTTCACGAGGCAAAACCTACCGATTTATTGACGGTTTCCAATCAGTTAAGAACTCATGGTAAATTAGATAAAATTGGAGGTGATTATTATTTGGTTTCACTCACTCAAAAAGTTTCTTCATCGGCACATATTGAATACCATGCGCGAATTATCCTTCAAAAATTTATTCAGCGTAAATTAATTTCAATTTCCAGTGATTTAATTGAAGAAGCTTATGATGAAACCATCGATGTTTTTGATTTATTAGATGATGCCGAAAGTAAGTTATTTGAAGTTACTCAAGGAAATTTCAAGAAAACGGCAGAGCCGGCCGAAGTATTAGTTCGTCAGGCTTTAGATAAAATTCAAGCCATTTCCAATAAAGAAGGATTAAGCGGTGTTCCATCCGGATTTTCTCAAATTGATAAATTAACTGCGGGTTGGCAACCATCCGATTTAATTATTATTGCTGCTCGACCGGGGATGGGGAAAACTGCGTTTGTAATTTCTATGGCAAAAAATATTGCCATTACTAAAAATATTCCGGTAGCGGTATTTTCATTAGAAATGTCATCAGTTCAGCTGATTACCCGTATGATTTCCAGTGAAACAAACTTAGAATCAAGCAAGTTGCGAAAAGGAAATTTAGAAAAATTTGAATGGGAATTACTTCAGGTTAAAGTGGAAAACTTATCCAAAGCACCTATATTTATTGATGATCAGCCCGCTTTATCCGTTTTTGATTTACGCGCTAAAGCCAGACGATTGGTTTCTCAACACGGCATCAAATTAATTGTGATTGATTATTTACAGTTAATGACAACCGGTTCCAATAAAAATACCGGAAATCGTGAGCAGGAAATTTCAACTATTTCAAGAAATTTAAAAGCACTGGCCAAGGAACTAAATATTCCGATTATTGCTTTATCTCAGCTTTCTCGTCAGGTTGAAGCCAGATCCGGCCATAAACGCCCGATGCTATCCGACTTAAGAGAATCCGGTGCTATTGAACAAGACGCCGATATTGTTTCTTTTATTTATCGACCGGAATATTACAAATTTGTAGAATGGGATGATGATGAAAAAACTCCCTGTCAAGGTCAGGCAGAATTTATCATCGCAAAACACCGTAACGGCGGATTAGACAATATCCGATTGAAATTTGTTGATCATCTAGCTCATTTTACTGATTTAGATGAAGGATTTGTAACCGTTTTCCATTCAAAAATGAATACAGATTCTGATAATATTTCACCCAACAGAACGGTAAATCCTGATGATGCTTTTGAAGGTTTGGATGACAATGTTCCTTTCTGATTTTTATGCGGTTGTATACTCCTAATATTTAGTTTATTTTTGCACCAAAATTAAAATAATGGCTCATATCCAACACTTACAAGATTTTTCACAACAAATTAGAAGAGATATTTTACGCATGGTTCACGGAGTTCAATCAGGACATCCCGGTGGATCATTGGGTTGTAATGAATTTTTAACCGTATTATATCAAGAAATCATGGATTATTCTACTGATTTTGATATGGATGGCAAAAATGAAGACCTCTTTTTCTTGTCAAACGGACATATAACTCCGGCATTTTATAGTGTTTTAGCGCGTAGCGGATTTTTTCCGATAAGCGAATTATCCTCTTTCAGAAAATTAAATACACGTTTACAAGGACATCCAACCACTCATGACCATTTGCCCGGTATTCGTATCTCTTCCGGTTCTCTTGGACAGGGAATGAGTGTTGCAATTGGCGCTGCTTTGGCTAAAAAATTAAATAACGATACGCATTTAGTATATAGTTTACACGGTGATGGAGAATTGCAAGAAGGTCAGATTTGGGAAGCAGCCATGTTTGCATCTGCCAAAAAAGTAGATAATTATATTGCTGCCATCGATTATAATAAAAAACAAATTGATGGTGCTACTGATGATGTTGTTTCATTGGGCGATTTAAGAGCTAAATTTGAAGCATTCGGATTTATTGTTTTAGATATTTTTAAAGGAAATGATATTGAAAGTATCATCAACGGAATGAATGAAGCAAAATCATATACAGGAAAAGGAAAACCGGTTTGTGTGTTATTGCACTCTGAAATGGGTAACGGAGTTGATTTTATGATGAATACACATGCTTGGCACGGAAAACCACCAAGTGATGCACAATTAGAAAGTGGTTTAGCTCAAAATCCCGTAACATTAGGAGATTACTAATAATACAAGTTCCACTCAAAGTGGAATTTTTTTACCTAAAAGCTGAGTTCTATTTATAAAAATTTATGTCAGTTTGAGTGTTCCGATTTATCGGAACGTATCGAAAACAAGTGAATTAATGAATAGTATATAGAACTCAGTTTTCTAAATATTAAAACGATAGAAATATATAGGAAAAATAGAATGTAATAATCAATAGATTTCTAATTGGCTTTTATCTTTTATCTATATTCTTTCGTCTGGTAAATAGTATCTTTATCATTAAATATAAATTATTATGATGAAAATCGGAATTGTTTGTTATCCTACTTATGGGGGAAGTGGAGTAGTAGCAACAGAACTTGGAATGGCTTTAGCCAACAAAGGTCATGAAGTGCATTTTATTACTTACAATCAACCGGTGCGATTGGATTTTATGACTAAAAATTTACATTTTCATGAAGTTTTTGTAGAGGAATATCCTTTATTTCTTTATCAACCATATGAACTGGCTCTTTCCAGTAAAATGGTAGAAGTTGTTGTTCAATATGGAATTCAAATTTTACACGTTCATTATGCCATTCCTCACGCTTATGCGGCCTTTATGGCAAAGCAAATATTGAAAGAAAAAGGAATCAATATAAAAGTGGCAACTACTTTACACGGAACCGATATTACCTTAGTTGGCAGTCATCCTGATTATAAAACCGCTGTCGAGTTCAGTATCAATAATTCTGATGCGGTTACCTCGGTTTCACAAAGTCTTAAAAACGATACTCTGCGTTTGTTTGACATCAAAAAAGAAATTGACGTAATCTATAATTTTATAGATTTTGAAAAATATCCGGATGAACAATTTGGCAAATGCAATAGAGCTAATTTGGCTAATGACGATGAGCGAATTATTGTACATACCAGTAATTTCAGACCGGTAAAAAGGGTTGATGATGTAATAGAAATCTTTCATAAAATTCAACAAAAAATTAAATCTAAACTATTGATGATAGGCGATGGTCCTTTACGAGAGGGAGTTGAAAAATTAGTAAAAACATACGGAATTCAAGAGAAAGTCTATTTTTTAGGTAAAACGGATGATGTAAACAGACTCTTATGTCATGCTGATTTGTTTTTATTACCTTCTGAAACTGAGAGTTTTGGATTGGCCGCTTTGGAGGCGATGGCCGCAAAAACTCCGGTAATTTCCAGTAATGCAGGCGGTTTAAGTGAAGTAAATATCCACGGAATTACCGGTTATTTAAGTGATGTTGGCAATATAGAGGATATGGTAAATAATGCTCTCAAAATTTTAGCTGATGATGCAACATTGAATCAGTTTAAACTCAATGCTTTTAATCACTCTAAACAATTTTGTCAAGACAATATTTTGCCTCAATACGAATGTGTATATCGCAAATTAGTACACGGATGCTGTTAATTACACTAGCCCAAATAACTGAAATAAAAAATATTTCTAACAAATTCTAAATAGGGCTTGCTGAAAATATATAAAAATGCTATTAATCAGCAAATTAGGTTGTTATTTATTTGGATAAATGCAAAGGATTCCTTATTTTTATGTTTAAAAGTTTGCACTTATGCTCAATTACACACCGCAAAACCAGC
>JAUXPJ010000022.1 GCA_030683815.1 Flavobacteriaceae bacterium | reverse complement strand
TGCCGCATATATTAAGAAAAGTAATGAAGTTAAAATGGAGCCGGTAACAATAGAGCCACTTAAAACAGCAATAAAAAAAGTGACTCCTGTAAAAAAAGTAAAAGTTGAAGTTGAAGAAGGAGGATGTTAAATTTGTTTTTTAGTTTTTTTGGGAGGGGTGCCTTAAGAGAAATTCAAATGAATTTCCCTTTTTTATGCTTCAATTGCAATAGTTCAACCAAGAATTGATTTTACGGCTACTAGCTCAGTTGGCAAAGTATCTGACTCTAAATCAGAGAATCGTTGGTTCGGCTCTCGCGATGAATACCCATATATCAAGAAGTTACGATATAAAAATTGTGATTTTTTTTTATGCGCACCATTATGCGTATGGTTTTAATGGAAAATTAAGAGAATTTAAACTTTTCAATACAAAACACTCATCTAAAGTTTTACAATAAACAGGGTTTCAGCCCTTTTTCTGCATCGAATTACATAATTTATGTTCAAATATTTCTCGCAACAAGGCTCTATCAGAAACATCACAGAATTCCCAATAATATAAACTTCAAAGTAATCAGATTCAATAAATGTGCTTAATTTTTGACAGTTATTTTTTAAAAGAATAATGAACAGATTTCTCTCTGAAGTTTTTAATCGGGTATAATAAAAATAATAAACAAAAAAACAGTATTTTAACAGCGTACTAATTTAGCCCAGTATATGAAGTGGGTTAGATTATAAATGGAGATAAAGTTAAATACATCACGGTTATCAACTTAACAAGCGTTGAGTATGTCTAAATTATTTCTGATTGTAGTAAAAAAATTAAAGAATGCTGTAACAATTTATTTTAAATATGTGTCATTTTACAATACAAATTAAACCAAAGAATCATGTCTTTACAAAGTGTATTTACTAAGCTAACGGCAATAATAGTTGATGATGAACTTCATGGAAGAGAGAACCTTAAGAAAATTATTGAAAATTATTGTCATGAGATTGAAATTCTAGGATGTGCGGATTCTGTGGTTGTCGCAATGGAATTTGTAAATGTTCATAAGCCGGATGTGGTGTTCCTCGATATTAATATGCCAGTACTTGACGGATTTGATTTCCTTGATGAATACGATGATCGGAAGTTTATGGTTGTATTCGTCAGCGCTCATGATGAATTTGGAATCAACGCTATAAAAGTCGGCGCCACAGATTATCTTCTTAAACCTGTAAATATTAAAGAACTTAAGCAGACTGTTAAAAAACTTTTATCCATAAAAAATAAGAAGATTAAAGTCGAAACCGTTCACGAAACAGATAAATTAGTAATTCCTGCATCTCATGGATTCAATGTACTTGTTATTGATGATATCGTACGTCTTGAAGCAGATGGGTGTTATACAACAGTAGTAATGAAAGGTGGAAAAAATACGATAGTTTCCCGCACATTAAAAGATTTTGAGGATTCCCTGCCGAGTGAAAAATTTTTCAGAATTCACAAATCGCATCTGATTAATCTGAAGTATATTAATGAATATTCAAACCTCAGCGGAAACTTTGTCTCGATGTCAGACGGCAGCAAGGTTGAGATATCACGCCGGAAAGCTCCTGAATTTATTCAGAAAATAAAAGCCGTGCTAAATGTAGTCTGAATATGCTTAAAATATTTTTGTAACTACTCTTAAGATGTTGTTTTGGACTGAAAAAGGAATGAAAAACATATAACAAGAAATGAATAATGAAAAAGTGAAAAAGGATGAGTGAATGCAATAAGAAATATGATCTGGAAGAAAGGCTGATTCGGTTCACACTTCCGATTATTGACATTGTTGAAATTCTGTCCAATACCAAGGCAGGAAATCATATAGCAGGTCAATTGATTCGTTCAGGCACATCGCCTGCATTTAATTATGGTGAAGCACAAGTCGCGGAATCACGCAATGATTTTATTCATAAGATGAAAATATGCCTCAAAGAACTGAAAGAGACACACGTTGCATTACAAATTATCCGAAGAAAACCTTTTGTTAAAGATTTTGCAAAAGTTGATAAAAGTATTACCAAATGCAAAGAATTAATTTCAATCTTTGTGAGAAATGCAGAAACTGCCCAAAAAAATAAATCATCAAGAGAGAGTTAAACATTTTTTATTTATTGATTAATGTTATTCATTAAAATTATTTTCTGAATATGCTTAATAAATTATTTGTACTTGTCGTAATCAGTTTGCTTCAGTTCACCCAACTTTGTTCGCAGACACCTTCTTATTATCATTACACTTCATCTGACGGTTTGGCTTCTTCAACTGTTTATAATATTATTCAGGATCGAAACGGTTTTATTTGGTTCGCTACGTTAAACGGAATGAGCAGGTTTGACGGAAAACACTTTACTACATTTAGGACAAAAGAGGGACTTAATTCCAATTCTATAATTTCTCTGGCAGAGGGAAATAAGGGTGAGTTGTATATCGGTAATTATGAAAAAGGGGTTAATGTTTTAAGAAATGGCAGGATTGAAAACTATTGCAGTGAGATTGACGGGAAAAGTTTTGCTCTGTCCTATTTATTACTTGTCAAAGCAGGAAAAGATGAACAAAAATTATACGCCTATCGCAGTCGGGGGGAAATAAATTCTATCAGTAAAAAAAAAATCGGCGGACTGGTTACTAATATTTTCAATACATCTCCCATTTATATAAATAAATTAGAACTATTGCCAAATGGTAAAATAATGGCTTTAACCCAAAGTGGATTATTCAATTTAAAAAATGATACTCTTATCAGGTTGCAAATAAACGGCTTACCGGATACTGCTGTTTATTGTCTTACACAGGGTGATGACGGCAGTTACTTTATCGGTACAAAAGGGATGATCTACAGGATAAAAAATAATAATGTAATAAGGCGCTATAAAATAAATTTATACGCAGATAATAATGATGTAACGACAATTTTAAGAGATAAAAATAATAATCTTTGGTTTTCTATTATGAACAGAGGTTTCTTTTTCATTCCGAATGGTTTAGATAAAATCATTGATATCGGAAGTAAAATGGATCTGCAAAATACACTTGTAAATAATTATCTTGAAGATAATGAAGGAAATATCTGGGTGAGTACATTCGGCAAAGGCGTTTATTGTATAAATAATCTTTATCTAAAAAACTATAATGAAAATGACGGAATGAGCAGTAATAGTGTTTATTCCATTGTGAAAGAAAGTTCCGGTAAATTATTGATTGGTACCTTTAACGGCATTAACATTTTAGAAAACGGAAAATTCGATTATATCAAAAGCAATTCGGCAAAAACGTTAACAGAATATATATACAGTATTAAAAATATTAATAACGATTTTTATGTCTGCGGCTCGTTTGGTAGAGATGAAATGGAAAATATTTCTCACAAGGGAATGAAGATACACATGTTGGATCGATTATCAATCTGTAAAACTGGCAACGGACTATACCTATTTGGAACAGGGAAAAATTCCATAAGAATTCAAAGAGATCTTGACTATGAAAAGGACCAATCTTACCTGTTCACTATTTTCGGAGATAGTTCTAACGTAAACCGCGTTAACGAAATTTTTGAAGATACACAAAAGAATGTCTGGATAGGAACAGGTCTTGGTTTATGCAAGGTAGTTAACCCGTCTGACGACGTAGCAATATGGAAGAAATCTTTTTTTCCATCTAATCCGATTCTGAATTCAAGAATAAACTCAATCATTCAGGATAGTAAAAATAATGTCTGGTTTGCAGGTGATAAAGGAATTGCAAGTTATAACCTTACAAATAACTCGGTTTCCGGTTACACAAATATTAAGGGGTACGATTTATCATCTTCAACTTCGCTTACTTCAGATAACAAGAACAGGATTTGGATTGGAAATATGAAGGGGCTTTATTTATTTGATGGTAATTCAATTAAACATCTTAACAAGCAAACCGGTCTTCCATCAAATGAAGTGTACTCTCTTTTCTATGACAGGGAAAAAAACTTTCTTTATATCGGCACAAGTAACGGGATATCCTTTCTTGATATCAATTTATTTGACAACTATGTTCCTCTTTCTCTTAATGTAAAAATAATCAGCATACAGGCAGGTGATACAGTTTACACAAGTTATAACCATTTAGTTTTTGAGCCAAAACAACATGATGTATCCATCAACTTTAAGGCATTAAACTTTTCTTCACCAGGCTCGGTAAAGTATAAATATAAATTTAATGGAGGTGAGTGGGTTGAAACGGAACATGATTTCCTTAATTTCATCTCTCTAAAGAATGGAAAATATGAACTGCAGATTATGGCTAAATCTCAAAATAGTGGCTGGGGAAAACCATACAATCTCCGTTTCGAAGTTGAACCTCGTTACAATGAAACTATCTGGTTTAAGCTAGGTAGAATATTAGTAATTGTACTTGTCTCTATCTCATTTGTAACTTGGCGTTTGAAATTGAAAAATAAAAAGATTAAGGAAGAATTAGAATTAACCGAAAGGATTAATGAGCTTAAACATCAGGCATTATCTGCAATGATGAACCCACATTTTATTTATAATGCACTAAACTCGGTTCAATATTTAATCAATTGCAATAGAAATGAAGAAGCAAACGATTATATTGCAATGATGGCTAAACTTATAAGAAAAAATCTTGATACGGCAGGAAGCGGATTTATTCTTTTATCAGAAGAAATTAACCGGCTTCAACTTTATCTCGATCTTGAGAAGTTAAGATTTCAGGAAAGTTTTTCCTATGAAATTAACGCTGCAGCCGATGTTGACACTAACTCTATAATGATACCCAATATGATTATCCAGCCATTTGTAGAAAATACGCTTTGGCATGGAATAATCAATTCCGGCAGTAAAGGATTGGTAACAATTTCATTTTCATTTGAAGATGTAGATATCGATTCAATAATCTGCAGATCATTAATGATTAAAGTTACCGATAATGGAATAGGAATTAAAGAAGCAAAGAAACATAAAAAAGAAGATCACATATCAAAAGGGATACAGATTATCGAAGAACGTCTCAGATTACTGAGTACAAAAATGCAACTTCCCCAGCCAATCATGTTTGAAGATCTAAGCAGTCGTAACAACAACTCTCACGGAACTGAAGTAATTGTTTCTCTTCCGGCGCCCCTCTATAAAATTATTATTACAGAATCTCGTACCCTTTCTTTACTTACCGATTAATTACAAATACCTACCGTTCATTTATCAATATATACCGTACGCTTGTTAGCTATTGTAACAACGTGCCATTGTATATAGCTTTAAACAAAAATTTAAGACAACATATTGAATACTTTAAAAAAGTTGATGGGTTTATTTACAAAAAAGCATACTGTTTCCGCACCTCTTTTAATTTTAAAGAAGTATACAGATGATGTTAATGTAAAAGAATACAACTCTATAGAAGAAGCCATCGCCGATCTTGAAAACGACCCAAATGTTCCCTCAGAAAAAATAGAAAAGCTAAAATCATCTATCAAAATGTTAAAGGACAAAACTTCCATAAAAATCAGAAATGGTGAAATCATAAAATAAAACAGAACAGTTATGAAGAAACAACTTGTGCTTCTATTATTGGCAATTACTTTTCAGGGTTTTGCGCAAACCAATCTTATTACCGGCATTAACATTTCGCTGCCGGCCAATCCTGATGCAAATATTGCCGAATGGTCCAAATCTATGCCGCCGCTCATGATTTCTGCACAAACCAGAATGGAATATGGAAAAGTGTCGCCAATGGTCATGGAAAGCAGCATTTTGGTTTCAATAAAAGGCGGTGGTGCCGTTTGTGGCAGCTATACCAAGGCAAATGCGCCGGCAAGTAATTTTAATTCACCCGCTAAAGTATGGTCGGGCGAAACAGCGCTTAACTTATTAGGTAAGGCTTGTGTTTTAAAATCCGGCAATTATGAATTTTGTGTACAATTCTATGCCGATGGCGCTGTTGGCCAAGTTTTAATTGGCGAATCCTGTAAGTCTTTTGCCATAAAAGAAACCGAACATAAATCCTATCAGCCACCGCTGGCTTTAGCACCGGCAAATGGTACTGAATTAGTCGATTCCGACTTGAAAAAACCAATGACTTTCCGCTGGACTCCCGTAATTCCAAAACCACAAGAGCCGGTAACTTACCGTTTAAAAGTTTGGCAATTGATGCAAGGTCAAACGGGTACACAAGCCATGCAAGTAAACCAACCTATTATTGCCAAAGATGTTGACAATATGACACAAATTGTCATAAATAATATTGTAGATGATCCTTGCAAGCCACCATACCTCTGCGATTTTGTTTGGAATGTGCAAGCGTTGAACCGGGAAGGAGTGCCAATTGGGGAAAATAAAGGAATGAGCAGCCCTTTTCAGTTTGCAGTAAATAAAGCAGCGCCAAACAATACAAAATCTTTGCCTGTTGATGATGAGGAAGAAGTAGCAACAGGAAATATTGCGGCTAATGACACCATTTATGCCGGTTACAATGGTGAATTTGCCATTATTACTACACAAATTAGCGGCACCAATAAATTTTCAGGTAAAGGAACAGCCTTCATAAACTGGTTAAAGGCACGGGTGAGCGTTAAATTTGACAGTATTACTGTTGATACCAATAAAAAATTGCTCACAGGAAAAATTTCAGCAGAAATTGATGATACAGCACCTGTTTATCCGCAAGATTGGGCTTTAGAAATTGCGGCAAACAATCCTTGGGCAAATAATATGGCTTCAAGTATGGTAACTTGGGTTGAAAGCAAAATCAATCAAACAATACCCTATAATAATTTAACAGAAGTTATAACTCCGGTGAAATTGCCCTTGGGACTTAATTTCCCAAATGGTGATCAATTGGCGATTAGTGAAATGGTTTTTAGAAACAATAAATCTGAATTCAACTTAATAACCACTAAAACTACGCCGCAAGACTGGGGAAATCCTGTTCAATTGGTTGGTTTTATTGCTAAAAACATAGAGTTTCATCCCAGTAATATTAAAATGCCTCCCAATAGAATAGAACTTGTTGAAGATGTCACCATTATTGCAAATCCTAAAATTAATTTCACCTTTAAAAAACCCACAAATTCAAATACGGGTTGTTTTGTTGAATGGGGTGAAAATGGATTTTCGCAATTTGGAATCGAAATACATTCTGAGTTTACGAGAGATTGGTTATTGCCTTCTCCTGATGACGGAATCTCAAAATCCAAGGCAAAACTATTTGCTTTAGGCACTGCTTGGAATGATTTGGTTTTAACAGGCACTTTGGATAAATCTGAAATAGTTTCCGCACAAGGAATGACGGTGTTGGCAGATAGTTTGTCTTACGATATGTCGGATGTTTTAAATCCGCCCAGCATCACCTTTCCGCAAAATTATGATGGAGAAACAAGCAACTTATTCAGGGGTTTTTATATGAAAGAACTTGTTGTGGAAATGCCCACAACTTGGCAAACCCATTCGGGCGGCAAGCCTCAAATTTCAGTTCAAAACATGATTATTGACAATACAGGTATTACGCTGTTTGCGGAAGCTACCAATGTTGTTCAGTTTCCAAACGCAAACGTAGCCGATTTGGTTGCGAGCATTGATACGGTTCATGTAGAAATTGAATCGAGTTCACTTGTTGAAGCAAGTGTTAAAGGCCGAATTGGATTGCCGGTAAGCAAAGCAGATTCTATCCAAAATCCATTAAAATACATCGCGCTGTTCAATAACGCGCAATTGCCTTCTCAAACAAGCTATTTTCAATTAACCATTGAGCCGACAGGCCCAATTGAAGCGCATTTGTTAAAAGGCGTTATGACTTTAGCACAAACCTCAAATATTGTTGCCTATGTTGATAAAAACAAAAAGACATTTCAAACAATGCTCAACGGAAATTTCGTGTGGAACAACGTGAAATTAGGGCCGGTGAAAAATGTAAATATGAACTTAGGGTTTCAAGGGATTGCAATGAATTATGACTCAAGTTTGGCAAGCAATAAATTTACTTTCAATGCGGGCGCATGGTCATTTGCGAGTCCCCAAAAATTCTTGGCAAATTTTCCGGTTACCATTGACAATATCGGATTTAAGCAATTGCCAACTGCAGGCAGTCAGTTACTTCATGGAAAATTAAATTTTGACGTAATTTTTAACCTGTCAACAGATGTGGGAGGGCAATCTAAATTGGCCGTGGAATTGGCAATTGAAGACAATCAAAATGCTTCGGGATTGGGAAAATTTAAACCAAAATATATTGGAACCAGTATTTCCGACATCAGTGTTTATGCAAATTTGCCGGCCGTTTCTATTGATGGAACTATTCAATTTAGAAATGACGATCCCGTTTTTGGAAATGGTTTTAAAGGAACACTTCAAGCCACCTTTAAAGCTCCAAAAGTGAGTATTTCAGCTTTGGCCGAATTTGGAAACACCAGTTATCTTCATTCCTCAACCTACAGATATTGGCGTGTGGAAGCTGCAGCAATTTTTCAACCTGGCTTGCCATTTTTACCTGGAGTTGCTTTCTATGGCTTTGGAGGCGGAGCCTCAAACAATATGTTGGCGACCATAAATAACACTACAAAAAAATATGACTTTACGCCTAAAAAAGGCACTTTAGGATTTAAAGTGCTTGCTGTGATTGGAACCACGCCTAAAGTTGAAACCTTTAATGCCGATGTTGGTTTAAACGGACAATTCTCGGCAGGCCAAGGAATGTATAATATTGGTTTTACAGGTGATTTTTATATTGGTGCACCTTTACTTCCCCAAATAGACAGAAATAAAGCGCAAATTAAAGGAAGTGTTATTGCCGACTATAATTTTCCGGATAAACATTTTTATATGTATGCGGCCGTTACTGTAAATGCGCCACCAATCACTACGCCAAGCCCTGTTGATTTAACCTTGGACACAAACGGTAAAACCAACAAATGGTTTTTTAAATTTGGAGAACCTACAGATACGAATACAGTAACTATTTTTGGTGCAAATTTATATGAATATTTAATGTTTGGAAATGACATTAAAGCTCCTGTAAATGGTTTCACGGAAGGTTTTAGATCCAGCTATTATAATGTTGTAAAGGAATATCCAGACATACCTTCATTTCCTGGCGTAGATGGTAATTCTGCGACTGGAAGAGGTTTTGCTTTAGGCGTTGGAATAAAAATCGATAAAAATTTTAATGAACATATTGTAAATGGATACTATTTAAATCTTATACTGGCTTCAGGAGCAGAAGTCAACTTAAGCATGATGGAATACCTTGGTCAAAATTGTGCCAATCCTTCACAACGCATTGGCTTAAATGGTTGGAGAGCAAGAGGAAATATTGGCTTTTATGTTGACGCAGCCGCAAAAGTTATTAAAGGAACTGACACATGGAATTTAGCCAATGTAAAAGTTGGGGGTTGGTTAGATGCTAAATTTCCAAGACCAACTTATGTGGCCGGTGCCGTTCAGGGAAATATAAAAATTGGTCATTGGACTGCTAAAGCTCATACATTTGCCCCTTGGGATTGTTCGGATAAAACTTGGAAAAATCCTACGGCTCCATGTACACATCTAATAAACAATTATCTTGTAAACCAATCGTTTAACAAATCTTTTAATTGGGGAGATAACTGTGGGAGTAGTGATACAACACAGCCAGCAAGCACTGGACCTGCAATTGCACAACAAGATGCTGCGAAAGACCAGGAACAACTATTGATAAAATATGTGCATCCAGGAACAACCTATAATTTTCCCGCAACCATGCCAATTGCCGTAAAATACGGCTTACCGCTAAATGAGGATTTTGATATTTCTGAACAGCAAAGTAGCGGAAGCATCATCAACAGAACATTTAAATTGGTGACCAATGTAACGCTTCAAGAAAAAAATGAAACTACCGGCGTTTACGCAACCATCAATAAAAAATTCAGTAAAAATAATTTAGGGGAATATTTGTATGTAAAACTTGGTTCAATTCAGGTTCAAACGCAAACCAATGTGGCGCTTGCCCCAAAAAGCAAAAATAAGTCACTCACCCCACAATCAGCTGTTCAGCAAATTGCCAGTATGCCTGTAAGCAATGTACCTAATAATATCAGCAATGTTAGTTTGTCGAAAAATACCGCATTGCAAACGTTTTATCCTGCTCCTCAAGCCGGCGAATATGATAATTTACCGCCAGAACCGGCCGCTGTCGTAAATTCTCTTGAGGTAAATAAATGGTATAAAATTATTGTGACAGCCAATTTAAAAGAATATAAAAATAACGCTTGGGTAAATGCGCTAAAATCAAATGGAAGTCCTGTTACGCATACAGTAACCAAAACTTTCAGAACAGGGCCTATGGAAATTGTTAATGTAAACTCAATCAATAATAAAAATAAAAGCAACAAATGAAAAAATCTATAAATAAATATTCGATCCTATCAATGGCACTATTTATGTTTTTTTCAAGCATAAATGCACAAGAAAGCAATGAGGAACAGCCAACAAGCATTATCAATATGGTTGCTCGTTACTTACCCGAAGACAATGCAGTAGAAATGCGATTTTTCCCCGACAAGAAATCTATTTTATATTCCGGCATAAAAAATGGTTTTGTAGTGGAAAGAGCAGAAATATCCGAAGAAATAAAAGTAGAAGAGGACATAAAATATATCAGTATTGCTGAAGTTTTTCCATATAATGAAGCGCAATGGACTGTAGCTTTTTCAAAAGGAAACGAAGAAACAAAGCATAATTTAAACCTTGCAAAAGACTTTTTTGACAATATAGAAAAACAAACTGGAGGAAAATTCAATTTTGATGATGGCATAAAAGAAATGAAAGAACAAAAAAGCAAGGAAGATTTCGAATACTTAATTTTTGTGATGAATGCCATTAAAGATAAGGATGTAGCCGAAGCAATTGGATTGTCATATACAGACAAAAGCGTCCAAAAGGATAAAAATTACTTGTATCGGATTAAATTAAGCAAAGAACCAAAATCTTCTTATAAAGTTGTTGGATTGCCTTTTAATATTGAAACTGCCGTAAATAAAAAACAAGACGAAAGAAAAATATACACGGTAACAGGCGATAAAGAACTGTCTTTTCTTTGGGAAGAAAACGATATGGTTTCTGGCGCTTTGGTTGAACGAAAAAACAACAAAACCGGAAAATATGAACCGTTGAATGAAACGCCTGTATACACGCTGGGTGAAACATCAAATCGCAATGGCTATAAAGACGAAAATTTAACAAATTACCAATGGTATGAATATCGTTTTTATGGACACAATCCTTTTGGTGAAAAAATTCTTTTTGGTTCAGCAAAAGCAATGCCCAAAGATCTTACGCCTCCAAAAAAACCGCTGCTCATAAAAGCCAAACATGAAAAATTTGATGAGGTATTAATTGAGTGGAATATTACCGATCCTATAGATAGTGATTTAAAAGGATTTATAGTCGCTCGTGGCGAAACCAATGATGGAAATTTTCAAATTCTGCATCAAAATTTATTGCCCAAAAACATTAGAAGTTACACCGATAAAACTTTTAGCGGCGTAAAAAGCAATTATTATGTGATTCAGGCAATTGACACCAGCGGAAATATAAGCTCTTCTACACCGGCTTTTGTGACTATTACAGATTCAATTCCGCCCGTGAAACCTAAATTTATTTCAGGAAAAATAGATTCTTTGGGCATTGTTACCATAAACATTGAGTTAAACAAAGAAATAGATTTAATGGGTTACAGATTGTACAAGTCCAACAGCGATGAACATGAATTTTCCTTGATTCGTGAAGGTTTTAGTGAAAATGATTCAATCATAAAGCCAATTCAAATAATTTTCAGGGATACGGTTACTTTAAACTCACTCACGCCTTATATTTATTATAAAATTATTGCTCTCGACTACAATTTTAACCAATCGGAATCTTCTGAAATATTAAAAGTGAAACGTCCGGATAAGATTCCACCAACAACACCGGTATTCAAAAATGTAATTGTTAGACAAAATGAAATCGAACTGCATTTTGCATTAAGCGAAAGTGAAGATGTTGTGGAACAATATATCTATCGAAAATTAAAAGCGGAAGCGCCTTGGGAATTGCTCAGTAAATTGGACAATAAGCTAACATCTTATATTGATAAAAAATTAAAGCAAGCTACAGTTTATTTCTATTCCTTACGCGCAAAGGACGACAGTAATTTATTCTCTGAATATGCGAAACCCGTTTATGGGAAACCATTTGACAATGGGGTAAGGCCACCAATTAAAAACCTTTTAATTAAAAAGGACGATAAGGATATTTCACTTTCCTGGGAATATGAATTCTTGAATGACAATACCTATTTTGTAATTTACAAAGCAGATAAAAAAGGCAATTTAATTCAGTATAAAAACACAACCAAACTTCTTTTTAAAGAGCCTGTTGGCAAAGAAATGAACAGTTATGCGGTTAAAGTATTCACTAAAGATGGCGGACAGTCAAAAATTAGCAGTACAGTAATTATTAGATAACAAAAGAAGGTTGAGGTTAAAATTTCAATTTTAAAATGCTATTTATATTTTTTATGAATTTTAGAAAATAAGCAAAATGAAAGATTTATGTTTCATCATTAAGCAAAATAATATTTAATCAATAAACCAATGAAGCAACTCAAACAAACGGCAGTAATCATTATTTTGTTGCTTGGTTTACAAGCAAACGCACAAGAAAAGAAATATGCATTTTCTATAAAAGGCGATATGGGAATATGGTATGAAGGTTATGGGCTCGATAAAAATCCAAATCCGGCCGTACCCGATTTTTATTCCGCCAGAAAACCTTGGAATTTAGTGCGATATTCCTTCAATCCAACTTTTTCTGTTGGCAAATGGGAAATTCCGATGAACTTTAATTTCAGTCCCATGATAACTAATTTTACCACACCAGCCGGAACGAAACAAAGTGTGTGGCAATTTTTAACAAACCCAGCGAATAATTTTGGTTTGCGTCCCAAAATTGGAACTACAGAATTGCTGCTAGGAACACAAACCTTAAAATACAGCGATTTGAGTACTGGAGATTTGGGTGTTTTTGGTTACGGCCTTAACTTATCCCCAGGAAAATTTAGGATTAAATTATTTAAAGGCGTATCGCAAAGTTCTGTCAACTATGAAGCACCAACACTTCCAAATCCCGATGGCGTAATTGGCGCTTACCAACGCAAACAGTGGATGGCACAACTTGGCCTTGAAAAAGAAGGCAGCTATTTTACCGGCTTCAATTTTGTAAAATCTATAGACAAACGCAATTCTGTATCGTCGCCGCCTTTATCTCCCATTGATCCTCAGGAAAATATGGTCGTTACATTTTTAACCACGGCCAATTCAGAAAACGGATGGAAATATCATATGGAACTCGGACAAAGTTTTCATACGCTGAATTTAAACACACCGTTATCCTCTGTACCGGTTGAAGATTTTAAACCCTTTATCGACGCTCATATTTCTTCTTCTAAAGATAATGCAGTTTTATTGGGCATCGCTAAAAAAGGACAAGATTGGGAAATAGGCACCAAATTTAAATATTTTGGCGCTGGCTATTTTACAGCAGGATATCCTTTTATGAATAACGACTTGATTGATTATTTAATTGATGCAAGGTTTAACGCTTGGAAAAAGAAAATGAATGTGGTTGCCAGTATCGGAGAGCGCTTTGGTAACCTCAGCCGTACTTCTGGTCCCGATAAAACCAGGCAAATCATTGCCAATGTGAATGTCTTTACACAATTTAGTGACCGACTCAGCTTAAATTTAAGTTTTAATAATTTTGGATATAATGCCCCAGACTTGTCGGGATATAAAAGCGTGAGCAATGAACTCAGTGTAAATCCTTCCTATAGTTGGAGCAGCACTAAAATGAGTCATTTGATAAGCGCCACTTACACCAAGAGTACCTATGATGAAACCATCATATTTGTTACCACTCATAACAATACGCAAACGGCGTTGCTTCTTTACGTTCCAACATTTTTCGACAAAAAAATAAGTCCGGATTTTAGTTTAATGTGGTTCAAAAATACAGCACCTTCAATTGATCTTACTTTGGTTACTGCTTCCAGTGGAATGAAATGGAAGGTCAACCAAAAATTTAATTTGAAAGGTCAGTTGCAATACAACCTAACCACCATGAAACCTTTTACCGCCAATAAAAATTTATTGGCTACCGCGGGCTATGAATGGGAAATTTATAAAAAACTGTCTTGGCAATTTTCTATGACGGCCAATGTTTTCAAATTTGGAACAGAATTGCCTGGAAACTCCTTAATTCCTATTTACTCGGGCAATCCGCAGTATTTTGAGACGACCATGCGGACAGGATTGCTTTATAAATTTTAGAAAAACTAACGAATATTCAACTGAAATGAAAAGATATAATTTAACAGCAGCCCTTGGATTTTTCCTAATTATACAAATCGCCCAGTCGCAAATTACCGTAAACTTGGCTTTAAACAGCAGGCCGCAACCTTGGTTGTCGCAATGGGTAAATCCGATAAACGGACAAATGATTATCACTTATATGCAAGGACCTGTACAAGGCGATGCTCAAGTTAAACTAAGAACAACTTTATTGGATGAAAGCGGAAGTATTATTGGTGCCTCAAATATAAATGCATCACGGGTTTATACTTTAAAAGTAGGCGTAAACCTGTTTACCATGGCTGATGCCTTACAATTGCAAAATTTAGTTTTGTCGGGAAAAGTGCAAAACACACTTCAACGCACCGGACGCTTGATTGCTGGTCAATACCAATTAAAAGTTGAAGTAGTGAATGTTTCAGGAGATGTGGTGTTCGCACGTCAAACCCATCCTTTTTTTATCACCTCTTACCAATTACCTAAATTAATGGTTCCGGCTGATGGTACTGAATTGGACGCGCGTGTTGCGCAAAGTTTGATTACTTTTCGCTGGACGGGATTAATTCCAAATACATCGGAACTTCCCACTTATCGTGTTCAGGTTTTTGAAATTCTGCCCGGACAAACACCAATGCAAGCTTTTCGAGGTAACTATCCCATTTTAGATGAACCCGCTTTGCACGGTATGACGCAGTATGTATGGAGAACTAATCTGCCGATGTTAGATAACACGGCCAACCAAAAATTTATCTGGACAGTACAAACACTCGACATGGAAGGACACCCCATTCCAAGTAATGATATGAATATTCAGGGAAGAAGTGAACCGGCCGTTTTCACCATCATAAACCAAATGGGCGCTGGCGATAAGAACAAAAAGAACGAAGATTAAATAAAAAGGAATGAAAAAAATCATCAGTATCATCGTTTTGGGAATTTTGGGGCTACAACTAGCTGCCCAAGTACCGCAAGAAAGAAAGCCTTCAACCTTGGCATTTCATGTATTTTATAACGATTTTAATACCGCACAGCAAATTAAAACAAGTTCCTTAAACAAGGTGCTTAAGAATCAACTTTGGAGTAAAATGAGCGATATGCAAACGGGATTTGGAATCAACTACTTAAAGGGAATTCGTAATAAAATTGATTTTGTAGCTACACTTGATGGCAGTTGGACGGATTATCTTTATAAAGATGGCTCCACCAACGGCAGCAATCAATTTTTACTGGATGCTAATGCTGCACTGAATTTAAAATTGCTTACAGACCGTCATACGCTTGTACCATATATTTCAAGTGGTGTTGGGTTTTCTTTGTATCAAGGCAAAACAGGTTTTTATGTTCCTGTTGGTGCCGGATTGCAGTTCAATGTATTTAATGAAGCTTTTGTTTTTACCAATATGCAGTACCGTTATGCGTTGAGTTCATCTGTTAATAATCATTTTTATTACACGATTGGTATCGGTGTAAGCATCGGTAAAAATAAAACGGAACCTGCAAAATTGGTTGATGCCGAAAAATTAGCTGAACCGTTAAAAAAAGCAATCCCAAACAAAAATATAGTCATTTTTGTTTATGATGAAGCTACAGGCTTGCCTTTATCCAATGTGGAAGTTACGCTTGACGGACCTAACAATCAAAAACGAAATGCGTTTACCAGTGCCGACGGAAAAGCTATTTTCTCTTCAATGGCTCCTTCAGATTATAGCGTTACAGGTTTGTTAAATCGTGTCAATTCTTCAACCCAAAATATTGAAAAAGAAGCTTTTGAGACTGATGAAAATCAAATCAACATCAGCTTAAACCACAACGATCCGCAGTTTTCCCTAAAAGGCGTTGTTATCAATAAAACCCAAAATATTCCTGAAGGCAATGTGGTTATCAAAATCACCAACGATACAAAACAGACTATGATTTCCGTACAAAGTAATTCGGAAAATGGTATTTTTCAATCTCAACTGGAAGCTGAAAGTGATTTTACGCTTGTTGGAAAAAAGGCCAGTTATATCTCTAACATTGTTAAAGTAAGCACGAAAGGTTTAAGCAGAAGCACAACGCTTTATGTCAATTTAGAATTGGCCATTGAAGAAGCAAAAGTGGGACAAAGCATTGTGCTGAACAATATTTATTTTGAAGTTGGCAAAGCAACTGTTAATACTGCTTTTTCAACGGATCTGGATAAATTAATACAATTTCTTAAAGACAATACCGAAACAAAGCTTGAGATACAAGGACATTCAGACAATACAGGAAGTTCGAAGCTTAATAACAAACTAAGTCAGACCCGTGCAAACAGTATCGTTGATTATTTGGTAAAACAGGGAATTGACAGTCGCCGACTTTCAGCAAAAGGTTTTGGGCCATCGTTGCCGATAGCCGACAATACAACAGCGGATGGCAGGGCCAAAAACCGACGTGTGGTTATTAAAGTGATGCAATAAAATGGTTCTTTGTTTTTAATCTTACTCAGGAGTCGCCTTATCTCTAAAAATCAGAATTCTTTTATTTCTTGTACCAGTTACACTTAATGCTCAATTATATGCCATTTTATGAAACGACTACAAACTTGTAATATAATCGTTCTTTTGCTTCTTTTTTGAGGCTTGACAAGTTGTCGTCTAACCGTTGGAAAACAATACTTTTTAGTTCAGCTAAAGGAATGCTTAAAGATCTTACACCTCCAAAAAAATCTCTGCTTCAACAAGCAAAACATAAAAAATTTGATGAGGTATTAATTGAATAGAAAGTTATTGAGCCTATTCAAGAAAATTGGAAAAGATGCCAAAAAAAATTGTTTTTTATGGAGATTCACCTCATGATGCCACTAGCAAGTTGGCAGTTACTTTCTATGTTAGGAATTGAAAATGTTAAGATTCTAAACGCAAAAACAGCGCTAGTAAACAACAATTTTGAAATAACTCCTTTTAATGCAGAAAATCTTCCGATAGATATTGCCGCATATATTAAGAAAAGTAATGAAGTTAAAATGGAGCCGGTAACAATAGAGCCACTTAAAACAGCAATAAAAAAAGTGACTCCTGTAAAAAAAGTAAAAGTTGAAGTTGAAGAAGGAGGATGTTAAATTTGT
>JAUXPJ010000014.1 GCA_030683815.1 Flavobacteriaceae bacterium | reverse complement strand
TGCCGCATATATTAAGAAAAGTAATGAAGTTAAAATGGAGCCGGTAACAATAGAGCCACTTAAAACAGCAATAAAAAAAGTGACTCCTGTAAAAAAAGTAAAAGTTGAAGTTGAAGAAGGAGGATGTTAAATTTGTTTTTTTAGTTTATTCAATTTATTAAATTGAAAGAGGATGCCTTTTTATACATCCTCTTTCTTATTCGATATCAATCATTTCACATTACATTTTTTAAAAAATCACGATAAAATAAATCCTTCAACTTCATTTTAAAATATCTTGTGTAACATTTATTACATTCTCATTTTCAAATAGTTATAGTAACATAAGTTACAAATAAATCTTAAAAATATGACAATTATCATAAAAACTGACAAAAGTGAGCTCTACTTTTATAGTATCAAAAAATAAGAGGTAAATCTTATTAATAATGTAAAAATCAAATTAAAAATCATGAGAAAATTATCACATTTATTATTTGCATTTATTTTAACTACTACAACTGTGATGAGTAGTTACCAAATACACGCACAAAGTACCGATGAGTTTAAAGTTTTAGTTGATTATTTAGAAGCCAATGGAAATTATATCAATACCGAAGCGCCTTCAATGATCAATGCAACTGAAATTAAAGAAAACTTAAAAAATTCTAAATACTTAGTTATTGATATCAGAAAAGATACTGACTTTGATAAAGGACGTATCAAAGGAGCCGTTAATGTTAAATCTGAAGATTTAGTTAAATATTTTGACAAGAAAATTAAACCGGCCAATTACGATAAAATCGCTATCGTTTGTTATTCCGGGCAATCAGCTGCTTATTACAGCGCTGTTTTAAGAATTATGGGTTACAACAATGTTTTTACTTTAAAATGGGGAATGAGTTCTTGGGGCAAAAGTTTTGCTCAAAACATTTGGACTAAAAATACTTCAAATGCTTTTGCTGATCAATTAGAAACCAAGTCAAACCCAATGCCGGCTAAAAGAGACACACCAGTACTCACAACCGGTAAAACCGATGCAAAAGAAATTCTTAAAGCAAGAGCAGAAATGGCTATTGCCACCGTTTACAAAGATTTTATTACCAAACCGGAAGATGTATTTGCAAATCCTGCTAACTATTATATCGTAAGCTATTGGAATGAAGAAATGTACAATAATGGACACATTCCCGGTTCTGTATGTTACGAGCCTAAAAAAGCTTTTAATTTAGCAGATGATTTAACCACTTTGCCAAAAGACAAAAGAATTATTGTATCGTGTGCTACAGGTCAAACATCTGCACATATTGTTGCTTATTTACATCTGTTAGGTTACAATGTTGGAAACTTAGCCTATGGAGCTAACGGGTATATGAACAACATCTTAGTTAAAAAAGGTGAAGGTTGGAATGCTTTTACACCCTCAGAAATTAATGAATTCCCAGTAGCAACTAAAGAGTTAGCAGCTCCAGGTTGTGAATAACAATAAACCTCTAAAAAAAGAGGAGATAACCAATTGAAAAACAACCAAAATTAATTTAAAATTAGAAAAAATGAAAAATTTATCACTATTATTGATCGGGCTTTTGATGATTCCGATGTTCTTACTAACTTCTTGTGACAGAGGAGTAGATGCTGTTGACAATAGTACACCTAAGTTTAACACTTTAAAAGATTATGTTGTAGCGAATAATCTTGATTTAGACAAAATTTTAACATCAACTGATGGAATTTCATTTGTGGTAGATGCGCCTGCTGCTTCAGCAGATGTAACTGCATTTTTGAATACTTATTACATTATGGACTTAAGATCTGCTGCTGATTTTGCTACAGGTAGAGTTGCCGGTGCCAAAAACGTTGCCTTTGCCAATATTTTAACGGATGCAACTGCTGCTAAAGCCGCGGGAAACACTAAAGATATTTTAGTAATTTGCTATACAGGTCAAACTGCTACTTATGCAACTGCCTTATTGCGTTTATACGGATTTAAAAACACCAGAGCGCTGAAATGGGGTATGTCTGGTTGGAATCCAACTTTTGATAAATATACCGCCGGTACTGGAAATCTTGTTTCCGGAAGTGCTAACTGGACAAACGTCGCTACACCTCCAACACCTCCATCTTATGATCCTCCAACTATTACAAGTACAGCAACTGACGGATTAGCCATTTTAAAACAACGTGTTGAAGCAGTTGTTGCTGATGGTACTAAAACAGTAACTCCAGCCGCAGTAGTTGCAAATCCATCAGGTTATTATCTTAACAATTACAAAATTGCCGCTGATTATGCCGGTTATGGTCACTTTACCACTTCTTACAGAATTCAACCTTTAACATTGGCTTTAAACAACCATTTAAACATTAATCCATCACCAACGGCTCAGGTAGTTACTTATTGCTACACCGGTCAAACATCTGGAGTAGTTACTGCATTTTTAAGAGTAATGGGCTATAATGCTTTTTCAATGAATTTCGGTATGAATGGTTTATGGAATGATAATCCATTCTGGCCAGCACCACCTTCAGGAAACAAATGGGTTGCCTCTAGAATTAAATCTTATCCTACAGTAACCAATTAATAATTTACTTATGAAAAATAAATTAATGTTATTACTGGCGTTCATTTTCATCATCCAAAGCAACCAATTGTTTGCGCAAGGATGTGATGAAGGTGATGATAAAGCCAAGGAAGAAAAAACTGAGGCGAAAGCAGGTGATTCAAAAATCAAAGTTTTTGGATTTCTTCAAGCACAATATGACTATAGCGTATTTGATGATGCAAATACTTTTAAATTCAAAAGAGCAAGAGTTGGCGTTACAGGAGCTGTAGCCAAAGATTTTACCTATTATGTAGTATTGGAAACTGCTCCGTTGTTAAGCGCTAATGGAAGTGTTTATTTATTGGATGCGTTTATTACCTATCATAAAAACGATTGGGCTAAGTTTTCATTAGGACAATTTAAACAACCATTCGGTTTAGAAGTAAATACTGCCTGTAACGGTTTAACAACGATTGAAAGATCCATGATTTCTGACCAATTAGTAGCGCCTCAACGCGACTTAGGTTTGATGTGGTTAGGTGGAAATAAAGACACCAAATTGCGTTACGCGATTGCTTTGCAAAATGGAAGCGGAATTAGTACTGTTGACAATAACAAGAAAAAAGATGTAAGTGGTAGAGTTTCATACAAAGCATTTGATTTCTTAACTGTGGGTGGTAGTTTTCGCTATGGATTCCCGACTAACAATGATGACGACAGAACCACTTTTGGTGCAGATGCCGAAGCAAAATACAAAAACTTCAAAGTGGTTGGTGAATACATTTACGATGAAGGCGCTTATAACGCTGCATCTAGTGGTGGTTGCGGCGGTGCTCCTGCTACTTTAGGCCCAAGAAGACAAGGAGCTTATGTTACTGCATCTTATATGACTAAATGGAATATTGAACCCGTTTATAAATATGAATATTTTGACACTAGTTTAGATTATTCTATGAACATGAACGAAATCGTGACCTTGGGTGTAAATTATTATATCAATAATGCCACACGTTTGCAACTTAACTATCAATACAAAGTTGAATCTTACGAAATTGACAATGATGCCATCTTAGTTCAATTACAGGTAAAATTTTAATCGACAGTTAAAATTCCTATTGATGAAAAAAAGGAAGTTTGATCAATAGTTATTATCCAACTATCTAAGGAATTGCCCGATTAATTCGGGCAATTTTTATTATTAAAATTAATTAATTATTCTTGAATCATCTCAAAAAAATCATTTTCCGAAATAATCGGTATTTTTAGATCTTCCGCTTTTGTGCGTTTACTCGGACCCATATTTTCTCCGGCAACTACATAATTTGTTTTAGAAGAAATGGAACTTCCAACTTTACCGCCATTTTGTTCAATAGATTGCTTTAATTCTTCTCTACTTACTTTTTCAAATACGCCGGAAACAACAAATACTAAGTTTTTTAATTTTTCGGATGTTTTATTTGACGTATCCTCTTTAATTTCAAACTGTAAACCATAGGATTTTAACCTATTGATGAGCTGTTGATTGGCTATATTATTAGAAAACTCTACGATACTTTGGGCAATTCTATCGCCAATTTCATCGACTGTGATTAATGCATCATAAGAGGCACTCATCATATAATCCATCGATTTAAAATGTTTGGCCAATTTTTTAGAGACCGTTTCACCAACAAATCTGATTCCGATGGCAAATAATACTTTTTCAAAGGGAATCTCTTTGGATTTAATCAGTCCGTCAGCAATGTTTTGTGCCGATTTTTCGGCCATTCTTTCTAACGGAATAAGTTGTGCTACTTTTAAATCATATAAATCAGCAAAATCATAGATTAATTTATTTTTGAAAAGCAACTCCACCGTCTCTGCTCCCAACCCATCAATATTCATCGCTTTTCGGCTGATAAAATGAATAATCCGACCGGTAATTTGTGGCGGACAACCATATTCATTGGGGCAAAAATGTTTGGCATCGCCTTCTGTTCTCACTAATGCTGTTTGACACTCCGGGCAATGCGTAATATATTGAACTCTTTGAGCTTCATTATTTCTGCTTAATTCATTTACTCCCACAATTTTGGGGATAATTTCTCCACCCTTCTCTACGTAAACTTCATCGTTTAGGTGTAAATCCAATTTCTCTATTTGATCGGCATTGTGAAGTGAGGCTCTTTTGACAATCGTTCCACCCAATGGCACCGGTTCTAAATTGGCTACCGGAGTAATGGCGCCGGTTCTTCCAACCTGATAATCTACACTTAACAAACGAGTGGCAACCTGCTCTGTTTTGTACTTATAAGCAATGGCCCATCGAGGCGATTTGGCGGTATATCCCAACTCTTCTTGTTGATCGATACTATTTATTTTCACCACAACTCCATCTGTTTCATACGGAAGTGTTAGTCGTTTTTGATCCCATTCATCAATAAATTGGAAAACTTCGGTTAAATTTTCAGCAACTTTTACAGAATCAGGAATTTTAAAACCCATTTTTTTAGCAAACTGTAAATTATCAAAATGGGTTTTATAAGGTAAATTATCACCAATAATTTGATATAACAAACAATCCAAAGGCCGTTTAGCGACTTCCGTACTATCCTGTAATTTTAAACTTCCGCTTGCAGTATTTCGCGGATTCATAAAAGGATCTTCTCCGGCTTCAATCCTTTCCAGATTCATTTTATTGAATCCATCAATGGGTAAAATTATTTCACCTCGAATTTCAAACGAATAATCAGTTGAATTCTTTAATTTTAAAGGAATCGACTTAATGGTTTTAATATTTTGAGTAACATTATCACCTTGAAATCCGTCTCCGCGAGTTACGGCTCTTTCCAGTTGATTGTTTTTATAGGTTAGATTAATCGATGCGCCGTCAAATTTTAATTCGCAGGTATAAGTAATTTTATCAGTTCCCAATAGTTTTATATTTCGCTTCTCCCACTCCAATAAATCTTCTTTTGAATACGAATTATCCAAAGAATACATTCTATTTTGATGCGTTACTGTTTCAAAATTCTTGGTAATTTGACCTCCCACTCGTTGAGTTGGTGAATTTTCATCAAAATATTCGGGATGTAAATCTTCTAAAGCTTGTAACTTTTTTAATTTTAAATCAAAATCAAAATCAGATATGATTGGTCTATCTAAAACGTAATAATAATAATTGTGCTGATGTAATTCTTCTCGTAAAGCATTAATCTGCTCTAAAGTGTTATTCATACTACTTATTTATTGTTTAAAAATAGGTATTAAAATTCTTTTATCTCTTTAATTTTTACTGAATTAAAACATGCATTGCAACCTATGTTACACATCTAAATATAAATACTTTGCAAATTGTTTTATTCCTTATAAAGACAGTAAATTTGTAGGCAATTTAGCAATATTTAAGTTAAACAAAATTTTATCTATATCAAAAAACAACATATGAAGAATTTATTAATACTTGGAGCTGGGACTGCCGGAACAATGATGGCAAACCACCTTAGACCAAAATTAAAACAAAATCAATGGAAAATCACCATTGTTGATCAATTTAAAACACATTATTACCAACCAGGTTTTTTATTTCTGCCTTTTGATACTTATTCAGAAGACCAGGTTAAAAAAGTAGGAAAGAAATTTATTCCCAAAGGAGTAAACTATATCCAAAAAAAAATTGAAAGAATTCTTCCTCAAGAAAATAAGGTTGAATTAGTAGATGAAATCATTCAATATGATATTTTAATTATTGCAACAGGTTCTAAAATTGCTCCGGAAGAAACTGAAGGGCTTTTAGGGCCACTTTGGAAAAAGGATATTTTTGATTTTTATACTTTCGAAGGAGCTTTGGCTCTGCGCAATAAATTAAGAGAGTGGAAAGGTGGGGAATTAGTTGTGCATTTAACCGAAATGCCCATCAAATGTCCGGTAGCTCCCTTAGAATTTTCCTTTTTGGCAGATTCATTTTTTAGAGAAAAAGGAATGAGAGATAAGGTTGAAATCACCTATGTTACACCACTTACAGGTGCTTTTACAAAACCTACTTGTTCAACGGCATTAAGTTATCTTCTAGAAGAAAAAAATATCAAAATGATACCTGACTTTTCTATTGAAATGGTTGATAATGAAAAAAAAGAATTGGTAGATTTTGAAGGGAAGTCAATTCCATTTGATTTATTAGTTACCATACCAACCAATATGGGTGATGATTTAATTAAACGTTCGGGCATGGGCGATGAATTAAATTTTGTTCCAACTCACAAACACACCTTACAATCTGAAGCACATGAGAATATTTTTGTAATCGGAGACGCAACAAATGTACCTGCCTCAAAAGCCGGTTCAGTAGCCCATTTTCAAGCAGAAACTTTGACGGATAATATAATTCTATATATAAATGGATATACCTTAAAAGAAGAATTTGATGGGCACGCTAACTGTTTCATAGAAACAGGTCATAATAAAGCGTTATTAATTGATTTTAATTATGTTACAGAACCCGTTCATGGCACCTTCCCTTTTGCCGGTATTGGTCCTTTATCACTTTTAAAAGAAAGTGTCCTTAACCATTGGGGAAAATTAGCTTTTAGATGGATTTACTGGAATATGCTCCTAAAAGGAATCCCAATACCATTTGTATCAAGAAATATGAGCTTTAAGGGCAAAATTTTTGATATAAAACGTTAATAAAAAAATGAATATAAAATAAAATTTAATATTATGGAATTAAACGTTGCAGGTAAAACAATAAACCTAACAGATGACGGATATTTAACAAATTTATCTCAATGGGATAAAGAGGTTGCTTTAGCTATTGCCAAAGAAGAAGAAGTTGAATTAACCGATGCTCATTTCAAAGTAATTGAATGGGTTCAAACTCAATTCAAAAATGGAGTATCATTATCCGTTAGAGGGGTAAAAAGTAGTGGTGTGGTTGACATTAAAGAATTTTACGCTTTATTCCCAGGCGGACCTTTGAAAAAAGCTACCAGAATTGCCGGTATCCCTAAACCACAAAGTTGTATTTAATCTTAAAAAAACAAAACAATGAGTAAATCAGTTGTAAAAAAAATGCTTTTCATCTTGTCTAAAGCGCACATTGACAGTGTTTACGCTGCAATGGTAATGGCTAACGGTGCAAGAATGGAAGGTATCGAAGCCGAAATTTTCTTTACTTTTTTTGGCTTGGATGCCATCACTAAAAAGAAATTGAAAAATTTAAAAGTAGCTACCGTAGGTAATCCGGCAATGCCAATGCCAACCATGTTAGGTGGTTTACCGGGAATGGAAGCCTTTGCATCGATGATGATGAAAAAAGAAATGGAAAAATTAGATATGCCTCCTGTAGATGAGTTTATCGAAATTTTATCGGCTTCGGGCTGTAAATTATGGGCTTGTAAATTGGCAGTAGATATGTTTAAATTAGAAGAAAAAGATTTAATTGATGAATTAGATGGTGTTTTAACTATTGGAGATTTTTACGAAAGAGCTGATATTGAAGGAACTCAGATTATTTTTATCTAAACATTTTAATTTTATATAAAAAACCGTCCCGATGAATAATCGGGACGGTTTTTTTATGAAGTATATTAGTAATAAGAAAATCGTTGCACTTTAGCAATATACTTAGCCAAACGAATTACTTGATGGCTATATCCATACTCATTATCATACCACACATATAACACAATATTTTTACCATCGTTGGTAGCTATTGTGGCATTACTATCAAAAATGGCTGGAGCAGATGTTCCTACAATATCAGAAGAAACCAATTCATTGTTTAATGAATATTTGATTTGTTCAACCAAATCGCCCTCTAAAGCATATTTTTTCATCGTTGCGTTGATGGTATCTTTACTGGCCGGAATGTCAATCCTCAAATTTAACACTACCAGAGAACCATTAGGAACCGGAACTCGAATAGCATTTGACGTAAGTTTTCCTTTTAAAGAAGGAATCGCTAAAGAAACGGCACTTCCGGCACCCGTTTCAGTAATCACCATATTTAAAGCGGCGGCCCTTCCTCTTCGGTATTTTTTATGGAAATTATCCACCAAATTTTGGTCATTGGTATAAGCATGGATGGTTTCTAAATGTCCGTTTACAATTCCGAAACTATCCTCAATCACTTTTAAAACCGGTGTAATGGCATTGGTTGTACAGGAAGCTGCCGAGAAAATATCCAATTCATCCGGATTAAATTCTTTATGATTTACGCCATAAACAATATTCGGAATATCTTTTCCCGGAGCTGTAAACAACACTTTTGAAATTCCGTTGGCTTTTAAATGTCTTCCCAATCCTTCTTGATCTCTATAGGCACCTGAATTATCAATCAACAAAGCATCATTTACGCCATATTGAGTATAATCTGTTTCTTCAGGGATATTGGCTGAAATCATATGAACAGTTGTTCCGTCAATTATTAAAGATTTATTCTCAATATCAACCTGAACAGTTCCCGGAAAATCACCGTGTACCGAATCTAATCTCAGTAGAGAAGCTCTTTTTTCTAAAGTAACCGCATCAATGGCACCTCTGGTCACAATAGCTCTTAAACGCAACTGATTTCCACTTCCGGTTTTGGCCATTAATTCTCTGGCTAATAAACGACCGATTCTTCCAAAACCATAAAGAACTACATCTTTTGGTTTTATCTCTTTTGGTTCGAAAGCCCCAAATAATTTAGTTTCTACAAATTCTTTTTTGGTTACTTTCTTTTTCTCTAAATGGAATTCATAAACTAATTTGCCGATATCAATTTTAGCTAAAGAAATTTTTAAATCTTTAATTGCCTGAGCAATTTCAACTGCATCAAAAATTGAAATAGGTTTTTGAACAAATTCTCTCGAATATTCCAATAAATTTAAAATTTCACTTACATTTCTATCGATTAATTGATTCCTGAAAAGAATTAACTCGACAGAATTATCATACCATAAATCACTAATGATTTTAATAAATTCAACTGTTGCCTTTCTTTTTTCAGTTTGATAGTTCAGTTGTGTTTCGTAAAATTGATTTGTAGTCATCTTATTTTTTTGACAAATGTATAAATTTCAAACGTTTTCGTAAAATTTTTTCGCATAAAAAAATCCCGTTTTTTACGGGATTTATATTTTATCATTTTTTAGATTAATTTATTTTGATTGGAACATATTCTAACTGACCATTTCCCGTAAGAATTTGTAAAATAACATACTGTTTATTTTGACCTTTTTCCAAATAATATTCTAAGTCTTTTTCTGTGTTAACAACATTATCGTCAATACCTAAAATAATATCACCGTTTTTAATTCCAAATCTGTCTTTTAAAATAGCATTCGTAATTTTTTGAATTTTTAATCCATTGTTTATTTTGAACTTGGAAATTTCTTGAGTTCCAATCGGTTTTACTTCACCTATATAAAACTGTGTAAAATCAAATTTACCTATATCTACTTTTCCGAACTGATTTTTTAATTTTACATTTAATTCTCGTGGAGAACCTTTTCTCATCACCGTTATTTTAATGATATCTCCTGGACGCTTTGATTTTAGTTGTCCGTTTAAATCACCAAACTTTGCTATTTTGTTATCATTAATCTTTACAATGATGTCATTTTCAAATAATCCGGCTTCTTTTGCAGCTCCATTTTCTATAATCCTTGTTATTAAAATTCCTTCAACAGATTCCACTTTTAAAGCCTTGGCTTTTTCATTGGTTAATTCTTCATAATAAATTCCCAAATAAGCTCTTTGAACACTTCCAAATTCTATTAAATCTCCAATAATTTTTTTAGCAATATTGGATGGAATTGCAAAAGAATAACCCACAAATCCGCCATTTAAAGATGAAATAGCTGTATTAATTCCTATTAACTCGCCTCTCGTATTCACTAAAGCCCCACCACTATTCCCCTGATTAACAGCAGCATCCGTTTGAATAAAAGAATCAATATTGTTGTTCCCGCCTAAATCACGCCCTTTGGCGCTTACAATTCCGGCTGTTACAGTTGATGTTAAATTATACGGATTGCCAACCGCTAAAACCCACTCTCCCACTCTAACATTATCAGAATTTCCAAAAGGAATATAAGGCATTTCTTTGGCATCAATTTTAATCAAAGCAATATCATTATTAGCGTCTGTTCCAACTAATTTTGCTTTATATTTTTTCTTATTATTAAGCGTAATTTCAATATCCGTAGCATTTTGCACTACATGATTATTAGTAACAATATAACCGTCTGATGAAATAATCACTCCGCTTCCAGTCCCAATTTGCTCAAATTTCCGCTCAGCACTTCTTCCGTAAAAATATTCGGTAAAAGGATCTCTTACCGTTTGAATACTGATATTTTTTACGTGCACTACAGCATTGAGCGATTCTTCTGCAACTTTAATAAAATCGGTGTTTTCTGCTGCATACAAAGCATTTTGATTGAAATTTGCTGGGATTAATGTTCCTTTTTTATCAGTAGAAATAGTTGGTAACCCAGAAGAATTTCTTGTTATATACAAGTGAGCCCCTAAAGTTATGCAACCTCCCAAAACTGAAACAATTAATAATTCAATGGCTTTTTTCATAATGTTGATATAGTGCTGGTGCGTTAATTTTCTTTTTTTGTTTGTAATGTATTGATTTATATAAGCATATAGACGTTCTTTGATTTTTTGATTTGATTTGAAAGTTTATGATTTTACATTTAAAAGTGTAAAATTATGAATTCAGGTAAATATATATTTTCCCAATTATTAGATTTTGTGAATAGATATGAGTTTGAAAAAATTGTTACCAAGTACAACGGTAATTATCGGGTGCGAGAACTTAATTGTTGGAATCAATTTATTCAGTTATTTTTTGGACAACTTACTAATCTCAACTCCTTACGTGATATTTGTTTGTGTCTTAAAGCTCATAATAACAAGTTGTATCATTTAGGGATTAAAAATTATGTGAGTCATACCACTTTGTCTCGAGCCAACGAAAAACGTGATTGGCAGATTTTTTCTGATTTTGGTAATCATCTAAT
Organism: Flavobacteriaceae bacterium; assembly: GCA_030683815.1. Classification (GTDB taxonomy): domain Bacteria; phylum Bacteroidota; class Bacteroidia; order Flavobacteriales; family Flavobacteriaceae; genus JAGXRT01. Next base: position 240,318 of record JAUXPJ010000014.1, on the reverse strand, counting down.
TGAATTAGTACGCCCTCTTTACAAAAGCAGTGAAGTACCTAATTTATCAATTGATAATGAACTGTATGCATTAGATTCAACAACCATTTCCTGTAGCATTAATCTCTTAACTTGGGCTGAAGGAAAATACAGTCGTGGAGCAGTAAAGATGCACACTTTACTTAATTTACGAGGCAGTATTCCGAGTTTTATTCTTGTTACAGATGGTAAATACCACGATAGCAATGTACTTGACCTAATTATTCCCGAGCCAGATGCCATTTATATAATGGATAAAGCCTACGTTGATTTTAAAGCATTATATCGTATCAATACTTTTGATTCTTACTTTGTTACAAGAGCAAAATCGAGTTTAAAATACACTATTATAGAACAAAATTTTAATATTGATGAATCAACAGGCTTAAGAGCTGATAAAATAATCGAACTAACTATTGCAAAATCGAAAAAATTTTATCCTGAAAAACTTCGCTTGATAGAGTATTACGATGCAGAAAAAGACAATTATCTTGTTTTTATGACAAATAATTTTGAAGTAACAGCTCTTGAAGTATCGTATATTTATAAAAACAGGTGGCAAATAGAAACATTTTTTAAATGGATAAAGCAAAATTTAGTAATTAAAAAACTTTGGGGACATTCTCAAAACGCAGTCAAAACACATATTTGGATAGCTATTTGCACTTATTTAATCGTTGCTTATGTAAAAAAATCTGTGAAAAGTGAGTTGTCAATTTATCAGATTATGCAAATTTTAAGCATATCTGCTTTTGACAAAACTCCGATAAGTCAATTATTGAACGACTTTCAAAACAATCAAAATGTCAATGAACATCAATATAATATTTTTGATGATTAAACTATTTTTTTAACGCACCAGCACTAATGTTGATAATTTAATTTATTCCTCAAAATTAATACATCAAAAGAATAAATAAATTGATTTAACAAGCTATTAACGATGATTTAACGAATTTTAACAATTCAGCTCATTTTTTATGTAAAATATTCATCCTACAAAGTATGAAGATTATTTATAATCAGTTTCATTATATTTGCACTATGATGACAATTGCTTTTCAAAAATATCAAGGTGCCGGAAATGATTTTATCATTATTGACAATCGTGAGGATTTATTTCCTAAAAATGCACCACAACTTATTGAAAAATTATGTGACAGAAAGTTTGGAATCGGAGCTGATGGGCTTATCCTTTTAGAAAAATCAACTGAATTTGATTTTAAAATGATTTATTTCAATTCTGATGGAAATGAAAGTACTATGTGCGGTAATGGTGGTCGCTGTATTGTTGCTTTTGCACATAAAGTTGGTTTGTTTGATAAAGAAACTGCTTTTGAAGCGATTGATGGCAAACATTTCGCAACAATTGAAGGCAAAGATGTTAAATTACAAATGATTGATATTCAAAATGTTCAACATCATCAAGATCATTATTTTGTCAATTCAGGTTCGCCTCATCACATTATTTTAACAACTCATATCAACTTATGTAATGTAGTCTCAGAGGGTAGAAAAATTAGAAATGGTGCTCCATACTTTGAACAAGGATCAAACGTAAATTTTGTGGAAAAAGTAACTGAAAATCATTTTAAAATCAGAACCTATGAACGCGGTGTTGAAGATGAAACACTGGCTTGCGGAACGGGCGCAACTGCTGTTGCTGTAGCCATGTATGATGCTAAAATGACCGATAATACTTCATTAATTATGGAGACTTTGGGAGGTAAATTAGCAGTTTCTTTTCAAAAAGAAAATAATCAATATACCAATGTATTCCTAAAAGGTCCGGCTACTTTTGTGTTTAATGGTGAAATTAAAATTAGATGAAAGCACTTCTGGGAAAATCCGTATATTTAAGAGCATTGGAACCTGAAGATTTGTCTTTCTTATTCGAAAACGAAAACGATGAGGATTTTTGGCAAGTGAGTCATACACAACAACCATTTTCTAAATATCTTCTAAAAAAATACTTGGAAAACGCACATTTAGACATCTATGAAATAAAGCAACTCCGGTTAATTATTGCTTTAATAGAAAATGACAAACCTATTGGCATGATTGATTTATACGATTACAATCCAAAGCATAAAAGAGCTGGTATTGGAATTCTGGTATTAAATAAATTTCAGGGAAATGGATATGCTTCTGAAGCACTTCAGCTAATCATAAAACACGCTTTTAATCATTTGGATATCTATCAATTATTTGCCTGTGTTGGTGCAGAAAATCTAAGGAGCATCAAATTGTTTGAATCGGCTCGATTCAAAGTTTCCGGCATCAAAAAAGATTGGAATTTTTATAACGGTAAATTTCACGACGAATTATTTCTTCAACTTATTAATGTGTAATTCCATGATTTTTTCTAAAAAAATTTTTCTAAAATTGCTGTTTTTAGTTTTATTTTCATGCCTATTACTTTATTACTTTATTTGGAAATCCAATGTCAAAGAAAATGGTCGATTATCAGTAACATCCGATGTTGAAGTAAGCCAAATAGTAAATTCTGCTGATCAATATCTCCGCAATCCATTTACTTTTAAAGCGATGTTAAACATTGTTGGAAAAATAAAAACAATCAAACCGGGGAGTTATAGACTTGAAAAAGGGATGAGTAATTTAACCATTTTAAGAATTTTAGTTATCGGAAGGCAATCTCCTATAAATCTGACATTTAACAATCAAGATACCTTGGAAAAACTTGCAGGCAGAATTTCCTTGGATATGGAATTTGATTCTATTTCTTTATTGGAAGAAATGAAAAATACGGTATTCTTAAAGGAAAATGGATTTAACACCGAAACGGCTTTGGCTATGTATATTCCTAATAGTTATGAAATTTATTGGAATATTTCTGCTGATAAGTTCCTCAAAAAAATGCTTGACGAATATCATGCATTTTGGAATTTAGAGCGAATTGAAAAAGCTAAAACCCTTAATTTAACTCCCATTCAAGTTCAAATATTAGCTTCAATTGTACAAAAAGAAACCGCTTTAGTTTCAGAAAGAACTTTAGTGGCAAGACTTTATCTCAATCGATTAAAATCCGGTTGGCCATTACAAGCCGATCCAACTATCGTTTATTCCATTAAATTAAAAACAAATCAAGATACTATTATTAAACGCGTTTTTAAAAAACATCTTTTAATCGATTCTCCTTATAATACTTATAAAAATATTGGATTGCCTCCGGGATTAATTTCAATGCCGGATATTTCTTCCATCGATGCCGTGCTAAATGCGCCAAAACACGATTATTTTTATATGTGTGCCAGTACAGAAAATATTGGTTCTCATTTGTTTGCAACCACTTTAAGTGAACACAATCGCAATGCGGTTAAATATCAAAAGTGGCTAAATAATCAAGGTATTAATCAATAAAACATCAACTTAAAATCAATCATAATTCTGATTTTCAGATAGATGTATTTTAAAAGAACTTAGAATATTTGTTTATCTCAGAATAAATAATACCTTTGTCGCTTAATTTTATCGATTAAGATAAAATAAACTATGACTAAAAAATTCTTTATATACCTCTTGGTATTTTTAGCCATCGTGTCTGCTTCCACTTTTTCAGGTCGTGAACTGGCTCGTTTTAGCCCGTTGAAACTAGAACCTTTGGTTAAAGAGTTTACCCTGCATTCTGTTCCAAATGAAACTGAATCAAATGTGAATTCATCAATGCTTTTAGTTGGAAAATCATTCGTTGATTTTAGAAATGCTATCGGTAAAAAAGAGTCCAACAACAATTATAAATCTGTTAGTAAATACGGATACTTGGGTAAATATCAGTTTAGCAAATACACCATTAGAATTTATGGAGTTGATAATACTGATGATTTCTTAAGCTCGCCGGAATTACAAGAAAAAGTTTTTAAGGCTTATGTTGCCGCTAATAAATGGTTTCTTAAAAAAGAGATTAAGCATTATGTTGGCAAAAAAATAAATGGTACTTTAATAACTGAATCCGGCATAATAGCAGCAGCTCATTTGGCTGGTCCAGCCAATGTTAAAAATTATCTTATAAATAATGGAAATATTCGATTCCAAGATAATTTCGGAACAAGTATAAGGCATTTTATAAAGCGATTTGAAGGTTATGATACTTCTGTCATTGATGCTGAAAAAAATTCATCAATTGACTTTTACACCGAATAATTACTCTTGTTGGATAATAAAAATAGCCGGTCGTTTGTGTAAATCGACCTTTTTATTTTTCCATTCTTTGATTGAATTTGTTTGAATATATTCTGTAGGAAGCGTTAAATCAGCCGCAATACAAAGTTTTGTAAATGGCGCCAAAGTATGAACTAAATCATCCAATAATTTATTATTTCTAAAAGGTGTTTCAATAAATATTTGTGCTTGATTATTTTCTTTGGATTGTTTCTCCAGCAATCTAATTTTACTTTTCCGTTCATTAAAATCAATTGGCAAATAACCATTAAAAGCAAAATTTTGTCCGTTAAATCCGGAACTCATCATCGCCAATAAAATAGACGATGGGCCTACCAAAGGAATAACTTGAATATTTTTACGATGCGCAATTTTTACAATTTCTGCTCCGGGATCAGCAATTCCGGGAACTCCAGCTTCAGAAATTACCCCAACAGAGGTTCCTGAAAAACATTCATCTAAGTAACTTTCATATAAATTACTATCTGAGTGTTTATCAATTAAATTGAATTTGAGTATTTGTTGATTTTTCTCCGGACAAATATTTTTGATAAATCTTCGGGCAGTTTTTTCATTTTCAACAATAAAACTATCGAGCAACAAAATAGTATTTCTCACACTAATAGGCAAAACTTCCATCGGGTCATTTTCACCTAATGTTGTCGGAATTAAATAGAGTTTACCTTTATTTTGCATCATTTAGTTTACTTGAAATAATTGCACATGCTTCATCTAACATCTTAAAAACCTGATCAAATCCTTTTTCTCCACTATTATACGGATCTGGAACTTCAGTAGATTTGCTCCAATTAATTTCAGATAATATTAATTTAACTTTTTGCTTATCTGATTCATTTTTAGCCAAATTTAAAATATTTTGATAATTAGATTTATCCATTACATAAATAATGTCAAAAGCGTCAAAGTCACTTATTTTGAAGGGTCTAGAACGTTGATCAGTAATATCAATACCATATTTTTTGGCAATTTGTATAGAACGGGAATCGGGTAAATCGCCTTGATGAAAGTCACTTGTACCAGCCGAATCTACCAATACTTCCAACGAATTAACTTTTGATTTTAAAATACCTTCAGCCAAGGGCGACCTGCAAATATTCCCTAAACAAACCATTAAAATTTTAATCATCGAAATTTAAAAAGATAATTTTTTGGAAATTTCTTCAACGTATCTTTTGAATTGTTTATCAGTTTCTGATAAATTATCAACTGTTTTACAAGCATGTAATACTGTTGCGTGATCACGTTTTCCAATTTGAGAACCAATACTTGCCAATGAAGATTTAGTCATTTTTTTAGAGAAATACATTGCTAATTGACGGGCTTGTACCACATGACGTTTTCTGGTATTTGATTGTAAAGTTGCAACATCAATTTCAAAATAATTAGAAACAACTTTTTGAATGTAATCAATAGAAATTTCTCGTTTGGTGTTCTTAACAAATTTATCAACAATTTGTTTTGTCAACGCAAGTGAATATTCCTTTCTGTTAAACGATGCTTGAGCCACTAATGAAATTAAAACTCCTTCAATTTCTCTAACATTAGATTTGATATTTTTGGCAATATATTCCACAATATCTTGAGGTATTTCCAATCCATCTCTATACATTTTATTCTCAAGAATTGCAATACGAGTCTCATAATCAGGTGTTTGCAACTCAGCCGAAAGTCCCCATTTAAAGCGAGACAGCAAGCGTTGTTCAATATCTTGCATATCAACAGGTGCTTTATCTGATGTTAAAACCAATTGTTTCCCGTTTTGATGTAAATGATTGAAAATGTGGAAAAAGACATCTTGAGTTCCTGTTTTTCCTGATAAAAATTGAACATCATCAATCAGTAACACATCAATCATCTGATAAAAATGAATGAAATCATTACGCGTATTATTTTTAACAGAATCTATAAATTGTTGTGTAAACTTTTCGGATGAAATATATAAAACTGTTTTTTCGGGGTATTTTTCTTTAATTTCAACACCAATAGCATGGGCTAAATGTGTTTTTCCTAAACCAACACCGCCATAAATTAACAATGGGTTAAAAGCTGTACCGCCCGGTTTATTAGCAACTGCAATCCCGGCAGAGCGCGCTAATCTATTAGAATCTCCTTCAATAAAATTATCAAAACTATAATTAGGATTGAGTTGAGATTCTACTTTAACTTTTTGAATTCCAGGAATTATAAATGGATTGCGTAACTCTTTTTTATTTAATTCAACTGGCACAGTTACTCTTTGATCAGGAATTGGATTACGATTTGAACTCGGAAATCTTACAGTATGCGGATTGTTATTACTGTAATTATTTTCCATTTTTACATCATAAATCAACTTGGCATCTTTTCCTAATTCTCTAACTAATGCAACTCTTAAAATTTTAATATAGTGTTCTTCAAGCCATTCATAGAAAAATTTGGTCGGAACTTGAATCGTTAATACATTGCCGGAAACTTTGATGGGCTTTATAGGCTCAAACCATGTTTTGTAAGCTTGGGGTTTAATATTATCTTTAATGAAAGATAAACATTCCATCCAAACTGTTTCCGCAGTCTTTAGCATTTAATTAAATTTGATTAGTTAGTCAGTCTGTTTTAGGGAGAAATTTTTCTCTTTCCTAGTTTCACAAATTTGTGAATATATTTTGTTATAAAAAAATATTTTCACTATTGATTTTGTAGTTTTTTTTTCGTATATACTAGACTGAATTTTTAAAACTAATTTAGAATGATTTTACACCTTACACAATTTAGAGTTCGATATAGCGAAACTGACCAAATGGGCTATGTTTATTATGGCAATTATGCTACGTATTTTGAAGTTGGAAGAGTTGAATGGCTGAGAAACTTAGGAATTTCATATAAATCAATGGAAGAAAATGGCATGATACTTCCTGTAATAAATCTTCAAATAAATTATTTAAAACCTGCTAAGTATGATGACTTATTAACACTTAAAACTACTTTAACCAAAAAACCTGGAGCAAGAATTGAATTTACATATGAACTGTTTAATGAAATGGAAGAACTTTTGGTTACAGGATCTACCTCTTTGGTTTTTGTAGATATTGCCAAAAATAAACCTACTAAGGCTCCACAGTTACTTTTAAAAAAAATAAACCCCTATTTTAACTAAAACTAAAATATTTTAAATAATGTAATGCCGATATTATCGTATTGTATTTTTCAAATTCCGATTTGCGAATTGCAAAATATATTTCACAATCAATTTCCATATTTTGATGTGTAATTATTATTTGATGTTCTTTAGTAAATCGCATTATTTTATTGAGATTTGGATAATCAACCACAATTTTAAAATTGATTTCAATATATTTTTCTATTATTTCTGATGTATCCAGTGCGTATTGAGCGGCTGTTTTATAGGCAGAAATCAATCCGCCAACTCCTAATTTTGTTCCTCCAAAATACCGAACTACCACTACTAAAACATTGGTTAAATCAAAAGATTGTATTTGTCCGTAAATCGGTTGTCCGGCGCTATTATGTGGTTCACCACCATCATTTACTCTATATTGAGGGTTTTCAACACCAATTTGCCAAGCAAAGCACCAATGTTTAGCCGTGTGATGTTGTTTTTTTAACATCACAATATATACTTTTACATCGTCTTCATTAGAAATTGGAAAAGCAAATCCTAAAAATTTACTTCCTTTTTCTTTGTAAATTAATCCTTCCGAAGGATTTAAAATGGTTTTATAGGTGTCTTTTTTGATTTCCATAGTACAGTCCAAATATACGGTTTATGAATCGGATAGTTTTTGTTTAAATATGCTATATTTGATTTTTTAATCCTCTAAACCATGAATAAATTATCTATCATCTCAATCGGATTGCTGTTTTTAATTTCGTGTTCCCCTCAATCTGAAAAATTAACACTTGCTGAAACTCCCAAAAACCCTTTAGCCATTGTAATTCACGGTGGAGCCGGCGGCGTAGAAAAAAGATTTTTTACCACAGAGCAAGAATTGGCTTATAAAAATACACTTCAAGAAGCGTTGGATGCGGGTTATGTAATTTTAGAAAAAGGAGGGACTTCTTTAGAAGCCGTTCAGGCAGCCATCATTATTATGGAGAATTCACCCTTGTTTAATGCCGGTAAAGGAGCAGTTTTTAACAGTGAAGGAAAACAGGAAATGGACGCTTCTATTATGGATGGAAGCAATCTAAAAGCAGGTGCCGTTGCAGGAGTAAATCATATTAAAAATCCAATTTTGGCTGCTCGAATGGTGATGGATAGCACTTCTCATGTATTACTTTCTGGAAAAGGCGCTGAAATCATCGCTAAAAAATTCAATCTGGAAATGGTAGAAAGTGATTATTTTTTCACTCCAAAACGATATAATCAACTGATGAAATTACAGGGAAAAGAAGAAATGAAATTAGATCACAATTCGAGCGAGCATCAAAAAATAAATTATTTTATAGATGACCATAAATACGGAACAGTTGGCGCAGTAGCTCTTGACCGCTTCGGAAATATTGCTGCCGGAACTTCAACCGGCGGAATGACCAATAAAAAATACGGACGTATTGGCGATACTCCTATTATTGGCGCAGGAAATTATGCCAATAATGAAACTTGTGGTGTTTCTTGTACCGGAACGGGTGAATATTATATCAGAACTGTGGCGGCGCATGAAATTTCTAACTTAATGAAATACAAAAACTTCTCGGCTCAAAAAGCGCTGAAAGAAGTAATTTTTAATCAGATTAGCAAATTAGGCGGCGAGGGCGGTGCAATTGTTTTAGATAAAAATGGCAATGTGGCCTGGGATTTCAACTCATCAGGTATGTTTAGGGGATACAAAAAATCAACCGGAGAAAATGTGGTAGAAATGTATGAAATGAGCAAAAAATAAATATTAATCCCAACCGAAATGATTAAAAGCGAATTCTAAAAATAAAACATCAAAATCGCTAACACAGAAAGTAAAATTCCGATTTTATTATTGAACGTTAATTGTTCTTTAAATAAAACAATTCCGAGGATACTTGTTAACATAACAATCATCACATTATTGATGGTAAAAATGGTAGAACTTTCCATGGTGGGCAGTTGCAAAGCTTTTATCAAAAAGTAAAGCGAAAAGTAGTTCGGTATTCCTAAAACCAATCCGCCAATCACATTTTTAGTTTTAATTCTCGCTTTTTTAAATAAGAGTTGAAACATTAAAATTACAATTCCAATACAACCCGCTATTAAAAATGTGGTAGCAATATAATAGGTTAATTCATTGGCTGCCACATAATTAATTTCGATATATTTTACCAATGTATCGATAATTCCAGCGCCCAAAAATAAAATGAGCGTAAGCATCATTATCGATTTATTCAACGCTACTCCGCTTCTCTTTTTGGAAGTAAGATAAACTGCCAATAAAGCGAGTAAAATTCCTATCAATTTAAAAATTCCGAATGACTCATTGTAAACTATAATTCCGAATAAAACCGGAATAACCAAACTCATTTTACCGGCTACAGAAGCCACTGACAATCCGCCTCGTTGAGCCGCTAAAGCCGTAACATTAAAAATAGTGATAAATAAAATTCCGAGTATTACAGAGCCAAAAAACCATGATTTTGAAATAATAAAATCAACAGAAACAGTTTTATCACTCAATAAAAAACCCATCGAAAAAGCCACAAAATAATTGACCACTATGGCTTGAAAATTATTAACTTGATACTTTTCAAAATATTTTAAGATTACAAAAAGTGAACTCGCAAATAAAACGCTTAACAATAAGTATATCATTTTTCAGATGGATTTTTATAAACAATTAAAGTATCTCCAAAAATGTTTATTTCAGTTTGTTTTATTCCGTTGATTTTAGGTGCTTTTACACCATTATCAAAGGTGTTTTTTCCAGTAAAAACACGCGCTTCATCCCAATAATTTTGCTGGATAAAACTCTCTAAAAGTTGCTTTCCTCCTTCTACAATAACCGATTGAATTTCATGTTTAAATAGAACTCCCAAAAGTTGTCCAATAACAGCTTCTTCAAAATTAATGGGTTCTAAAACTAAATTTGGAATATTTGAATATAGCTGATTTACTTTAGTAGATTTATCAATAAAAACAATGGTTTTAACCAATCCATCAAAAATATGGTACGTTAAAGGGATTCTTAATGATTTATCCAAAATGATGCGGACTGGATTATTGCCCGACCAATTTCTGGAATTTAACTTCGGATTATCTTTCAAAACAGTTTCCGTTCCTACTAAAACAGCAGCTTCCTCTGTTCTCCACTGATGCACCAGTTGACGGGAATATTCATTGGAAATCCAATTGGGACGGGCTTCTTTTAAATCATTCACTTCTCTTAAAATATCTATAAATCCATCTGCAGTTTGCGCCCATTTTAAAATGATATAAGGTCTTTTTTGGTCGTGAAACGTATAAAATCGTTTATTCAATTCTAAACATTCTTGTTCTAAAACACCCACCTCAACTTTACACTCATTTTTTCGCAAATGCGCTACACCTTTTCCGCTGACCAAACTATTGGTATCCAATGCTCCAATCACAACATTCGGAATTTCTGAACTAACAATTAAATCACTGCAAGGAGGCGTTTTTCCGTGATGTGAACAGGGCTCCAGATTTACATAAATTGTTGATTTTTTTAATAATTCCTTATTTTTTACTGATTTTATAGCGTAAACTTCGGCATGCGGATTTCCCGCTTTTTGATGCCAACTTTCGCCAATTATTTGACCTTCATAAACAATTACAGCGCCCACCATCGGATTTGGATAGGTAGTGCCAAAGCCGTTTTTAGCCAATTCTATACAGCGATTTATATATTTTTCGTGTATCTTCACGCCGTAAAAATAATACAATATTATGATTCCAAATGAGGTTTTAATTAGAGAAATCAACATAAATGATAATCCGCAAATTGCACAAGTGATACGTGATGTTTTGATTGAATTTGGTGTGCCAAAAGTTGGAACTGCTTATGCCGATGTTGCGCTGGATATGATGTACCAAACTTATGATGTTGGAAAAGCAACTTATTTTGTAGTCGAAGTTGATGGCGAATTACTTGGTGGAGCTGGCATTAAACAACTCGACAATTTTGAAGGTAATGTTTGTGAGCTTCAAAAAATGTATTTTTCATCTAAAATTAGAGGATTGGGAATTGGGCAAAAACTGATGAAAGTTTGTTTGGATAAAGCCAAAGAATCTGGTTTTGAAAAATGCTATTTAGAAACCATGCCTTATATGAAAGATGCACAAAAACTCTATCAAAAAGTTGGTTTTAATTATTTAGACAAACCCATGGGCGATACCGGTCACTACTCCTGCCCGGTTTGGATGCTTAAAGATTTATAATTTATTGATGAAAATAAAAACTTATAAAACGTTTTTTTTAGAGGAGTTAAAACAAATCTATCCCTTACAGGAAATTGAAAGTTTTTATAAAATTATTTTACAACATTTTGGTATAAAACAAATCGATACAGCTTTAAATCCATCCACCGAATTAAAAACTGATGAATTATTATTTTTTAACGATGCTTTACATCAATTAAAAAAAGAAATTCCCATACAATATATCATTGGTGAAATCGAATTTTATGGGCTAACTTTTAAAGTCGATAAAAATGTGTTGATTCCGCGTCCGGAAACGGAAGAATTAGTTCAATGGATTATTAATGATTGTAAAAATCATCCGAAAAATTCAATTAAAATTTTAGATATAGGTTCCGGAAGCGGTTGTATTGCCATTTCATTGGCTAAAAATATTCCAAATGCTACCGTTTTTGCTTGTGACATTTCCGAAAAAGCTTTAAAAATTGCTCAGAAAAATGCCGATTTAAACAGCGTTCATATCCATTTTGAAAATATTAATATTCTTGAAACCGAATTGCTGACACAACAATTTGATATTATTGTCAGCAATCCGCCTTATGTGAGGTTACAAGAAAAACATCAAATGAAAAAAAATATTTTAGAAAACGAACCTGAAATTGCATTGTTTGTAGATGATGAAAACCCGCTACTTTTTTACGATAAAATTGCATCATTAGCCAAAAGTCATCTAACCAAAAACGGACAACTTTATTTTGAAATCAATCAATATCTTGGAAATGAAATGATCAATTTATTAAAAAAATATCATTTCAAAAATATCGAATTAAAAAAAGATTTTTATGAGGTTGACCGAATGATAAAAGCTTTTATATAGATTTGGGTTTAGGCAGTAGGCAGTAGGTTTAAAGTTTCTTTTGTTTAAAGTTTAAAGTTTTCACAATACTCAATATTTTTTAAATTATTCATTTTTAATTTTTAATTTTTAATTTTTAATTATCCATTGTTCATTGTTAATTATCTTTGCCCCATGCGAATCGATATCATCACCGTTTTACCCGAATTGATTAAAAGTCCGTTTGAGCATTCTATCATCAAACGCGCCATTGACAAAGGTATTGTTGAAGTTTATTTTCACAACCTGCGTGATTACTCCAAAAACAAATACAAACAAATTGATGACACCCAATTTGGCGGCGGATCTGGAATGGTGATGATGATTGAACCGATTGATAAATGTATTTCAAAGTTAAAAAGCGAACAAAATTACGATGAAATTGTTTATATGACACCCGATGCGCCAACACTTAATCAAGCGATGGCGAATCAATTGTCGTTATTAAAAAACATCATCATTTTAGCGGGACATTATAAAGGAGTGGATCAACGCGTTCGCGATTTATTCATTACCAAAGAAATTTCTATCGGCGATTATGTATTGAGTGGCGGCGAATTGGGCGCTGCTGTTTTATGCGATAGTATCATCCGTTTAATTCCGGGTGTTTTAAATGATGAAACCTCTGCCCTTTCCGATTCTTTTCAAGATAATTTATTGGCACCACCTGTCTATACGCGTCCTTCAGATTATAAAGGACATAAAGTACCAGATATTTTACTTTCAGGTAATTTTGCCAAAATTGATGAATGGCGATCACAAAAAGCAATGGAAAGAACACAACTCATCAGACCAGATTTACTGGAAGATTAGGTTTTTAGCCAGATAAAAGAAATATAGAAAAAAGATAAAAGACTGTTATTATAATCAACAATTATTCACATTTTTTATTTCAGATATATTACCGTCGGATTAAATCTTAGATTCCTTTTATCGATTAAAAGTTTATTTGCAAAACAGGTTTATAATCTCAAAAGTTTTTATAAATTTGCAATCGCTAAACCAACCTCTGACGATAATCGTGAAAGTTGCTTTCAGCTTAACAATAAAATAATTGAAAATGAACGATTTAATTAAATTTGTACACGACGAATTTATTACTAAAAAAGACTTTCCTCAATTTGGTGCAGGTGATACTATAACTGTTTACTATGAAATTAAAGAGGGAGAAAAAACAAGAACACAGTTTTTTAAAGGAGTGGTAATTCAACGTAACGGACAAGGTCCAACTGAAACATTTACCATTCGCAAAATGTCTGGAACTGTGGGTGTTGAGCGTATTTTTCCGGTTAACATGCCCGCAATTCAAAAAATTGAATTGAATAAAAGTGGTAAAGTGCGTAGAGCTCGTATTTTCTACTTTAGAGAACTTACCGGTAAAAAAGCTAAAATTCAGGAAAAAAGAAGAAGATAATTTATCTTTAACTTACATACTTATCAAAAAGCCGTTTCAATTGAAACGGTTTTTTGCTTTAAGTCTCATTGAACTCATTTAACAACCCTATTTTCATTTTCACATTTTTAGAAGTCAATTTTTATGATTATATAAAATAATAGCTTTGATTAATATCATTTATTTACCTCATTTTAGGGCATTTATTTAATATCTTTGTAAATATTTTAAACACCTAACAAACAACACTATAATTTATAATTACTGTGCAAACAACATAAAAATATTATGAGTAAATCACCTAAAATTATTTACACTATAACAGATGAAGCACCTGCTCTAGCCACCTATTCATTATTACCAATAGTTGAAGCTTTCACCAAATCATCTGGTATTGAAGTAATAACCAAAGACATATCCTTGGCAGGGAGAATTCTAGCTTTATTTCCCGAAAGATTAACGCCAGAACAACGAATTTCTGATGATTTAGCTGAGCTGGGTGAATTAGCTAAAACTCCGGAAGCAAATATCATTAAATTACCCAATATTTCTGCTTCTGTGCCACAATTAATTACAGCCATTAAAGAACTGCAATCATTAGGTTATGCCATTCCAAATTATCCGGCAGAAACTGTAACCCATGAAGAAAGAGAAATTCAGAAAAAATACAACAGTGTAAAAGGTTCTGCGGTAAATCCGGTTTTACGTGAAGGAAATGCCGATCGCAGAGCACCAAAATCAGTTAAGAATTTTGCCAAAAAGAATCCACATTCTATGGGAATTTGGTTTGCAGATTCTAAAACGCACGTTGCTACTATGGATGACGGTGATTTTTTTAGTAATGAAAAATCAGTAACTGTTTCAAATGATACCGATGTTAAAATTGAATTTATTGATCAAAATGGACACTCTACAATTTTAAAAGAAAAAATATCTTTGCTGGCGGGAGAGGTTATTGATGCTACATTGATGAGTAAAAAAGCATTAATAAATTTCTTGGATGAACAAATTAAAGATGCTAAAGCTAAAAATGTATTGTTTTCATTACATATGAAAGCAACTATGATGAAGATTTCTGATCCAATTATTTTTGGACATGCAGTTTCTCTATTTTTTAAAGATGTTTTTAAAAAACACAGTGCCTTAATCAAAGAACTTGGAGTTGATGTAAACAATGGTTTTGGCGATTTAGTGAGTAAAATTCAACTTTTACCGGAAAATCAAAAATTGGAAATTGAAGCAGATATCAAATCTTGTTTAGAAAACGGACCAGCCATTGCTATGGTAGATTCTGATAAAGGAATTACCAATCTTCACGCACCTAATGATGTAATCGTAGATGCTTCTATGCCGGCAATGATTCGTACTTCAGGACAAATGTGGAATGCAGAAGGAAAACAACAAGACACTAAAGCAGTTATTCCTGATAGTACTTATGCAGGGGTTTATCAGGCAACCATTGATTTTTGTAAAGAACACGGCGCATTTAATCCTGCCACTATGGGTACCGTTCCAAACGTTGGATTAATGGCTCAAAAAGCAGAAGAATACGGTTCTCACGATAAAACCTTTGAAATTCAAGCAAATGGTATCGTAAAAGTGGTAGGTGCATCAGGAAAAACATTGTTGGAGCATACAGTAGAAAAGGGTGATATTTGGAGAATGTGTCAGGCAAAAGATGAAGCTATTCAAGATTGGATAAAACTTGCTGTAAATAGAGCAAGAATTACAAACACACCGACTGTATTTTGGTTAGATAAAAACAGAGCTCATGATGCCCAAATGATAGAGAAAGTAAACTTATACCTACCTCATCACGATACAACTGGTTTAGCCATTAAAATAATGGCTCCTGAAGAAGCTGCCATTTATACTTTAAAAAGAGTAAAAGAAGGTTTAGATACCATTTCCGTTACAGGAAATGTATTACGCGATTATTTAACCGATTTATTTCCGATTCTTGAATTAGGAACAAGTGCAAAAATGTTATCAATTATTCCTCTAATGAATGGTGGTGGGTTATTTGAGACTGGTGCCGGAGGATCTGCACCTAAGCACGTTCAACAATTTGTTAAAGAGGGACATTTAAGATGGGATTCTTTGGGTGAATTTTTAGCATTAGGAGTTTCTTTAGAACATTTAGGTCAAAACTATAACAACCCAAAAGCTCTGGTATTTGCTGAAACTTTAGATGAAGCAACCGATAAATTTTTAGATAACGGAAAGTCCCCTTCTCCAAAAGTAAATGAATTAGATAACAGAGGGAGTCACTTCTATTTAGCCATGTATTGGGCTCAAGCTTTAGCCAATCAAAACAAAGATGCTGAATTAAAAAATCAATTTACAAAAGTTGCTGCAGCATTTGAAGCGAATGAAAGTAAGATTGTTAACGAGTTAAACAATGTTCAAGGAAAACCTGTAAATATTGGCGGATATTATAAATTTGATGAAAACTTAATTCAAAAAGCGATGAGACCAAGTGATACTTTAAATAATATCATTGCATCAATTGCCTGAGTAAAACATGATGTAAAGTTTACTTTTTTAATTAAACTTACTTTAAAGCTTCAATTAACGTTGGAGCTTTTTTTATACCTTTGAATCATGGAATTTGAAAAAACTACAGAGAAACCTTCTAATTACAATCATTTAGAAAAAATGAGTGTCAATGAGTTGTTAATGAGCATCAACCAAGAAGATAAAACAATTCCGCTGGCAGTTGAAAAAGCAATTCCTCAAATTGAAATTTTGGTTACAGAAATTGTTTTCAAACTTCAAAACGGTGGGCGATTATTTTATATAGGATCTGGTACAAGTGGCAGATTAGGTATTGTTGATGCATCTGAATGTCCACCAACTTTTGGAGTAAATGATGATTTAGTGATTGGAATTATTGCCGGTGGCGATAAGGCTATTCGTAAAGCGGTAGAAAATGCTGAAGATTCAATAGAACAAGGTTGGATTGATTTACAATCATATCTAATTTCTGATAAAGATGTTCTTATAGGAATTGCAGCTTCCGGAACTACTCCATATGTATTAGGCGCCCTTGAAAAAGCCAATCAACACAGAATCAGCACCGGTTGTATCACTATGAATTTGGCTAGTCCACTTTCAAAATTGGCAAAATTTCCTATTGTTGTTA
The DNA here is from genome assembly GCA_030683815.1 of Flavobacteriaceae bacterium. Lineage (GTDB taxonomy): Bacteria > Bacteroidota > Bacteroidia > Flavobacteriales > Flavobacteriaceae > JAGXRT01. Next base: position 223,325 of record JAUXPJ010000014.1, on the reverse strand, counting down.
CTGTGGGACCTGAATTTGTAACCGGAAGTTCACGTATGAAAGCAGGAACTGCACAGAAATTAGTTTTGAATATGATTTCTACTGCTGCCATGATTAAACTTGGAAAAATAAAAGACAATAAAATGATTGATATGCAATTGACCAACCAAAAACTCATAGAACGCGGCAGTATAATGATTGCAGCTGAACTTCGAATTGCCTTAGATGAAGCCCAAAAATTACTCTTAAAATACGGAAGTGTCCGTAAAGCGATTGATAATCATCATTCAAAACAATAATATTTCAACCAAAAATTTCAAATTTCTTATTTTATTTCAATTACTACTAACTGATTTATAGTTGTTTAAACTATTTATTATTAATTGTAAAAATATTTGGCACGTTCTTTGAATTTTACTCATCAAGCGGAAGTCGAAAAGCTTATAGAGTAGATATCATTTTAAAGAATACGATTATGAAAAAATTAGCACTTTTAATTATAGGATTAGGATTTTTAATGCCAACAATTTCAGCTTCAACTATCAATTTTATTGATGATGGTTACTATAATAATTATAGACCCATTGAATTTGAAGAAAATGACATTCTATTTTTTGTATTTCCAGATGGGAAATTCGAATTTGAAATATTATATCCTAGACATATAGATTTAAGTTTCCGATTTAAAAATGGTCATGTTAGATTAGGTAAAAACTTACCAGTTAGAATTGAACAAGACCGTTACGGAAATATTTATAGAATTGAAAATGTTTTTATCGATTACAATCGATTTGGAAAAGTTTCAAGAATTGGTTCAGTAAATATTTATTATAATCACGGGATGATTCATAGAATGGGTTACCTAGATATTGTTTATCACCCAATGAATAGAATACAATATATAGGTTATATCAATGATAATCACCGTCATTACAGTTATAAAAAATCTCATGGAAGACAATATTCTTACAATGATAATCATATGAGAAATCGAGATATGTATGAAAATAGAGATCAGTATGACAGAAATCAATATGAGAATTCTCAAAGAGATTACAAGGAAATTAAACATAAAAAAGAAGTTTCTTATAGAGACAACAACAATGAAACTACTTATAAAAACAAACAAGTGGAACCTCTAAAAAAAAGAAGACCGTATAGTAATTAATGACAAAAAATCCCGAGAAAATCGGGATTTTTTATTTTATAAATTTATAAACAGGTCTTTATTATTTTATTGACAAATCCATTAAATTCAGCTGATAATTTCCAAAAATAAACTATAATAAAATACAGAATTCCAATAATACTACTTTTTAGAATAATTGATATAAACGGATTAAAAGTAAATTCAACCTTTAAAAACAGTAATAACAAAATGGTTGTGACTAACACCATCTTTACAGAATTAATTGAAAAAGGTTGAACATCAAATTTGAGACGGATAAAGAAAATTTTAATGGTATTAAACAGAAAAACTACCAAAAAAGTTGCAATCGCCGCTCCGTCAATTCCCAATAAACCAATTAACCATTTATTTAAAAATATAACAGCTAAAGCCATTGCTAATGATAGATAAAAATAGATGCGATAATAAGCAGAATTGGAAATAATCGCGTTACCTGTCCCTAAAGCCATTTCATATAATTTTGCCATGGAAATAAATAAAACAATCCAAAATCCGTTGGCAAATTCCGGCTTGTTGATGATTAAATACATATCAGCTAAATTTAGGTTGATGAGCAAAAACAACAATCCACCAATAATCAATAAATTAATAGAGCTCGATTTATACAATTTTTCAACTTCACTCAAATTATTCTCATTCAGTTCCTTAGCAGTGATTGGAGTGATAATTTGCTGCATTGCTCTGGTGGGTAAAGCAACCACCGTTGCGATATAAATACCGACAGAATAATAGGCCACTTCAGCAATCTGTTTCATTTGAGGAATCATAAATTTGTCAATTTCCAACAAGATGGTTCCGGCAGATCCTGCCATAATAATATAAGCAGAAAATGATAAAATTTCTTTGATGTTTGGCGGAATTACCAATTTAAATTTCGGTTTATAAACAGTGATGGCATATAAAAACATAACCAAAACCTGCAAAAAATAGACGCAAATAACCGCATAAATAAATTGTTCATTGGTTAACCAGCCAAAATAAACTGCCATCAATAAAATAGAAGTCATAAAACGAACAAAAACTTCTTTGATAAAATTCCCAACAACAGATTGAAACTGTACTTTGGTCCAAGCATAAAAAACTTCAAAGTATCCCATAAAAATGGATACCAAAAAGATTAAATAGGTGTATTTTTTGATAATCGGATTTTGAACAGAAATCAAATCAGCCATATATTCATAAGCAAACATCCCAAAAATTCCGACCGGAATGATCACTAATAATGGCAACAATAAACTGGTAATTAAAAAACCATCTTGCAATTCTTTATCTCTATAACTTGAATAAAATTTAACAACGGTGTGCTGCATTCCCAACACCATTAAAGGCAATACAATATTGGCGGCAGAGAGCAAAAAAGTGATTAATCCGTAGTAATCTTTATCCAGAAAATGAGTAAATAAAAACAATACATTAAGGCCGCCAATGGCAAATCCCAAGAAGATAATTAAAGTATTTTTAAAGGATTGTTTTATGACTATTCCCATTTTTTACGAATAAAGCAATGATTTAATTTCAGCATAAATTTGCTCTCCCACATTATTTCCATACAATTCTGTAGCTGAATTAAAAGTTCTTTGTTTAAAAAAATTAAAAGCTTCAACAATATTTTGTGAATCACTTCCAACTATTTTAGCCAAACCGTTTTCAACCAACTCAACCCACTCTGTTTCTTCGCGTGCAATAATGCAAAATTTCTGATTAAAATAAGCTTCTTTTTGGAGTCCGCCACTATCTGTAATCACTAATTTACAGTGTTTTAGCAATTCCAACATATCAAAATAACCCACCGGATTAATCATCGTAATATTAAAATTATATTGATATTTTTCTAATATTTGTCGTGTCCTAGGATGAATAGGAAAAACCACTTTCATCTCTTTAGAAATGGATTCCAAGCCCTTAAAAATACTGTTCAAATTTTCAAGATGATCCGTATTTTCTTGTCGATGTATGGTTGCCAACACAAAATTATCAGATTCTAGTACCAAATTTTTCATTATGGTCGATTTTTCAGCCGATTTTTCGCTGTAAAAAGTTACCGCATCTTTCATAATATCACCCGTTTTAACCACTTTTGCAGGAAAATTATGAAAACCTTCTGCATTCAAATTAGCAATTGCAGAATCGGTTGGGCACAGTAGCAAATCTGACAATCTATCGGTGATAATTCTATTAATTTCTTCAGGCATTTTCATATTGAAAGAACGCAACCCCGCTTCAATATGTACCACTTTTACAGGTAGTTTTTTAGCGGCTAAAGCACCTGATAAAGTTGAATTGGTATCGCCATAAACTACCACGGCATCCGGTTTTTCATTCATCAAAATCGCTTCAATTTTTGCTAACATCTGACCGGTCATCGCTCCGTGTTGCAAACTGTGAATGTTTAAATTGTATTTTGGTGCAGGAATTTCCATTTCGTCAAAAAAAACCTGACTCATATTAATATCAAAATGTTGACCTGTATGGACTATAACTTCCTCAATTTCAGAATATTTATTGATAATTCTACTTAAAACAGCCGCTTTTATAAATTGAGGTCGCGCTCCTAAAACAGTCACTATTTTTTTCATTTTGTTATAATCAAGTTTATTTTATCAGCCGTAATTTCGTTTAAAAATACCGATTTATTTACTGTCGTACACATTTTTTTATCAGCACTGACAATTGCCGTGTCAAATTTTTGCGATGATATTCCTGATAATGAGATGATTTTACTTGCAAATCATTTTGTTGATAGCTTTTGTAAAAAGTTTCTAAAGCCATTCTCAAAGTAGTTTCATCATCAAAATTGATTACTTCACCGGCATTGGTTTCTTTTAATATTGCAGCCAAATCTCCATCTAAAGGCGCAATGGCTAAAATGGGTCGTTTGGACTGTAAATATTCAAACACTTTACCGGTGATAATTCCTTTAGCGGCTGGAACGTTGTTGATAGAAAGTAGTAGTATTTGTGATGTTAACTGACAGTTAATCACCTCATCATGCGGTATGTATGGAATTAAATTCAAATTTGATTGCAATCCTAAATCTTGAATAGATTTCAAAACAGTTTCATCTACTTTGCCGATTAATTTGATTTCTAAATCATTTTTAAAGGATTCATTATCAGCAGAAAACTCTGATAAAACCTTCCAAAAAAAGGGGTGATTTCTATCGGCATTCATCAAACCTATATGTGTTATCGAAAACTTTTGATCGAGTGGTACTTTTTCATTTGAATTTTCGGTATCATAACCATTCGTAATTACGGTAATATTGTTAGAAAATTTCGAATAATTTTCTTTCATAGAATTACCTACAACAATTATTTCATCAGCATTTTTCAACACATTTTGCTCTAATTGATGATGTTTTTTACGACTCTTTTCTGTAAGTGGCAAATGGTGAAAATAATCAATCTCAGTCCAAGGATCCCTAAAATCGGCTATCCATTTGACTCCTAATTGTTCTTTTAATTTTAAGCCGATAAGATGTAAACTGTGTGGCGGACCGGTAGAAATAATAAGGTCAACTTTATTTTCTTTGAGGTATTTTTTGAGAAATTTTACTGATGGATTTATCCAAAACATTCGAGCATCGGGAATAAAATAATTCGCCCGAATATAATTTTTAATCTTTCCTAATATTGAATTGTTTTGACCTAAAAATCCGGCACTTTCAACTTTTTGCTTAGAAAATAAATTAACAATTTGATACGGCTCCCAAATGGGCTGTTTTAAAATTTCAATACTATCAGGTATATCACTTAATAATGAATCATCATTAAATACATAGTCCGGATTTTCAACGGTATAGATAATGGGCTCAATGTCAAAATCGCGCAAACATTTTACAAACTTCAGCCAGCGCTGAACGCCGGAACCACCGGAGGGTGGCCAATAATAAGTAATGATCAGGGCTTTTATCATGTTAATTCGTCGTACAGTTTTATTAAGTTTCCGGAAACTTTTTCCCAGCAAAATTCTTCTTCCACAAAACGTTTTCCATTTTTGCCCAATTGTTCTGCAAGTTCTTTATTTCGATACAATTGTAATACTTTTTCGGTAAAATCATCGGCATCTTTCTCTAAATGAACCAATCCGCTTTGCGTTCTTTCTATCAGATTTTTTTGGGCGATGGCATTGCTCACCAAAACCGGCTTTCCAAAACTCATATATTGAAAAAGTTTGTTGGCGTACGCCACATCGTGTTGTATATTTCTATCCAGCGGACTGATACAAATGGCGCTCGCTATAATATAAGACGGAAATAATGTCACATTTTGCCATCCTTGAAAATCGACAACATCCTCTATATTTAATGATTTTACTTGCTCTTTAAGTATTGAATCGGTGGTATTTTTCCCAACAATTACCAATTTTATATTGGAAATTTGGTTTTTTAGTTCTGGCATAGTAGCAATAGCGGTTGGCAATCCTCTTCTCAATCCGGTATCACCCAAATACAGTATTACAAAATCATTTTTATATCTATCTAAAATGGCATCATCAATTACTGCTTTTTTATAAAATGCTTCGCTAACGGTATTGGGAACTAATACCATTTTTTCATGGGGAAGTTTTAATCGATTTTTAACTTCATCCATAAATTCTTGAGAAACGGTAATTACTTTAGTGGCTTTTTTAACAAATGTTGCTTCCTTTTTTTTCCATCTTTTTGGAAAAATCAAGTATTTTCCGGGAAATTTTTGAAGATGAGGATATAATTTCATAATCTCCGGCAGATTATCATGTAAATCTAAAACTACCGGAAGATTGGTGCAGGAATTTGCTCTAAAAACAGTTTCTGCTATGGTAATATCGTGTATATGAAGCGCTTCAATCTGATTTGATTGGATAAAATGGGCGACTTTTTTCTGCAATAAAAATCTGTAAAAAGGAAATGTATAAGATAAAGCCGATAGTTTGTAAATCAATTTATTTGAAATATATCTTTTTACTTTAATTCCTTTATAATTTTCATCCAATAACTGATTGCCATAAGTTAAACAAAACAAAAAAACCTCATAACCATTTTGAATTAAAGCAATAGCTTCATTCTCCACTCTTGGATCGGGAGGAAATGTTTTGTCTAAAATCATTCCAATTTTCATTAAAGTAAATTTGAAGGACAAAAATAAGAATTTAATCTTGTCAAAATGTTTAAATAAAATAATTGAGGTTGATGAAGTGAACAAAAAAAGAAAAAAGGTATAGCTGGTTGATTTTACTTTTCTTTTTCAATATAATTTCCCCCAAAATTGTATTGAATCTTATTAACTTTTAAAACTTTCTTAGAAAAAATATGTAGTGCTATACCCTTTTTTCAGTTTTATGATACTAAATTACTGCATAAAATTTTAAAAGCAAGAACAATTTTACAAGCGTAGCCGTTTTCTTTACAAGCGTTATATTTTGGTAATTTTATACTATATTTGAGCAATGAAAAACCGACTTTCTATCGTTTTTACTCAAAAGACACTTTGCTTATTAGTGGGTGTTTGGTTTTTTATCTCTACAAATGCACAAATTCCGGGATTAACACAATTTACTATTAATGATGGGTTGCCAAGTAATACTATATATGAAATAACTCAAGACTCTCAAGGAAATTTGCTTTTTGCCACCGATTATGGTTTATCAAAATATGATGGAAACAGTTTTAAAAATTTTACTATTGAAGATGGATTGCCAGATAATGAAATTTTACAATTATTTAAAGATTCAAAACAAAGAATTTGGCTTATTGGTTTTAATGAAAAAATTGGTTTTTTATTTAATAATTCCATTTTCAATCAAGAAAATACCCCTTTTTTAAATCAGTTAAAATTCAATTCTTTAATTGTTGATGTTTTTGAAGACAGTAAAAAAAATATTTGGTTTTTGGATTCTAATTTTAGTGTATTTAAATTGAATACTGAGAATCAAGTTAGTAAATATAATGTCAAAACCAATGCCGGATTTAATGAAAAATCTAAATTTTTTTTGGAGACAAAATCTAATGAAGTACTTATAGCAACATCAACATCAATAAATAATTTTAATAAGATATATACATTAAATATCACTAAACCTAATGAGAATTGGATTGAATTAAAAAATCTAAATAACATAAGTGATGTTCAAATCGAAAAAATAAAACAATCTACCTCCAGTTTATTAAAAGATTTAGATAAAGATATTGGCAAAATATATAACTATATAATTCCAAAAAATAATAATTCAACTGGAAATCTTCTTTTCAAAACCTATTCTTTTGACAATAATTATTGGGTAACTAATCTCAATAAAGGTGCCTTTATTTTTAATAAAAATCAGCAGTTAGAAAATCCTATTCCAATTCTTCAAAATTATCAACCCACACGTGCATTTCAAGATCGTGAAAAAAACATATGGGTCGGAACCATGTCTAACGGAGTGGTGCTTTTCCCTGATAATAATACAACCAGTATTAATTTTGAAAATACTATAGACAATGATTTATATACGGTTACTATTTTAAACAATCATATTTTTATGGGGAATAGTTCCGGTAAAATTTTAGTTTTAAACAAAAAAACCTTAAAACACACTAACACTATTTCGTTAAATAAAAATCAAATATCAGATAGAGCTAGAGTTGGTAAAATACATAACAACAAAATTCATTTATTAAGTAACAGTAATTATATTACCATAGATGACCAATTAAATGTTACAAAAATTGTTTCAAAAGATGACTTAAAAGGAAATTGTGAAACTCAGAAAAGTTTTAAAGCATTGTCATTTAGTGGTAATTCTACCTTAATTGCAAATGCAGGTGGTATTTTTAAAGCAAATACCAATACAAAAAAAACCAACTTAGTTTACAGCAATCGTACCACAGCCGTTTTACAAAACAAAAGTGATACTATTTGGTTCGGAAGCACCAATGGTCTTCATTTTTTATATCAAAATAAAGTACAAAAACCTGATTTAAAAGGCGATTTTAACTCCACAATTATTACAGATCTTGAAAGTTATAACAATGGTATTTTAATTGCTACCAATTCAAAAGGTGTTGGTTTTCTAAAAAATGGAAAACTCTCCGTCATCAATAAACGAAGTGGTTTGTTGAGTAATTCTATAAAAACCATATTTGTTGCACCTAATAATGTGCTTTGGATTTCTACTAACTATGGTTTAAATAGCGTTAAAATTGACAATGATTTTAAACCGATATGTATTGATTCTTATACTATTTCTGAAGGATTAAACACTAACGATGTCAGAAACTGCTTTGTTACTGATGGATTTGCCTATGTCGCCACTTCTAAAGGATTGAATATTATCGATTTAAAATCCAAAAAAAATCTTTTTGAAGTTCCAACAGTGCATATTAATGAGATTATTTTAGATAATAATGTCATTTCTTTAGACAACAATCAGGAGTTTTCCAGTAATAACAACAATATTCAATTTAATTTTTCAGGAATTTCATTTAAAAGTATTGGCAATATCAGTTTTAAATATCGATTAATTGGTTTGGAAGATGAATGGATCGGTACAAAAAATAATAGTATCAGGTATTCAACCTTACCTTTTGGAAATTATACATTTGAGCTGAAATCGATTACCAAAAATGGTATTGAAAGTACTGATATTTATCAATATTCATTTAAAATTAAACGCCCATTTTACCATACCTGGATTTTTAGAATATTTGTCATATTAGTTGTTTTTGGAGGTTTGTATAGCTGGTATTTTAAGAGAATTAATGACCTTAAAAAACAAAAAGAAATTGATGAAAAAATAAGCAATCTGCGTTTTAAGGCCTTAAATGCCCAAATGAATCCCCACTTTATCAATAATTTATTAACCATGATTATTGAGTTAATTTCTAAAGGTGAAAAAGAAAAAGCACTTAAAAATCTATTTTCGTTTTCAAATTTGGTAAACCTGGTGTTACAATCAACCAAATCAAATCTTATTTCGCTGCAAAAAGAGTTGAGTATTCTCGATTATTTTGTTGAGTTAAACTCCCTTAAATATCAAAATGATTTAGTTTTCAAAATCAATTTAAACGATTTAAATTCAGATGATTTAGAATCTGTTAAAATTCCACCAATGATTCTTCAACCAATCATCGAAAATTGTATCAGACACGGTTTAGAATCAGACCATCCAAATCCTACCATACAAATAGATTTAGCTATTGAAGACGATGAATTTTTAATTTGCACCATAACCGATAACGGAAACGGAATTACTTCAACCGAAAGTAAATCTAAAGATGGAGGTATTTCACTTCATAACATTGATGAACGTTTGATGTTGATGAATGATAAAAAATGTTCAGATAGTTTTATTACGATGAACAATTTATCAGATGAATTTCCTAATTTAGCGGGAATCAAGGTAGAATTAAGAATTCCACTTATCTATCTGTAAAACAGCGTTTATGATCCATGCTATTATAATTGAAGATGAGATTCACGCCTTTAATCATCTCAGTAATATCATAAACGCCCATTATTCTGATCAAATTAAAATTATTGGAACTGCTGATAGTGTTAAAAGTGGTATTGAATTGATTGAACTCAACAATCCTGAATTGGTGTTTTTAGATATCCAAATTAATGGCGGAACCGGATTTGATATATTAGATTATTTCAGTCAAAATACCAATTTTGAAATCATTTTTACAACTGGCCTGTTAGATTATAAAGAAAAAGCAATGGATTATTTTGCATTCTATTATTTAAACAAACCAATACAAGAAAATCAATTTAAGGAAGTAATTGACCGATATTTAAGCAAAAAAAGTAGATTTAATTTAGAAAATTATCTCGCTTTTAAACATCAAATTGAAAACGAAAATAACACTATTGTGTTACCAACAGGTTCAGGTGAATTTAAAGTTCTTAAGCTTGATGATATCACTTATTGCGAAGCCGATGGTGCTTATACAACTTTTTATACTCTGGATACGAAAGAATTTTTAACTTCTTATAATTTGGCGAAATTTGAAAACTTGTTTTCTCAAACTACTTTTAGCCGTGTTCATCGATCCACCTTATTAAATCTGAGGCATGTAAAAGAATATTCACATTTAGACGGTAAAGTAACACTCACTAACGGTAAAACAATTAACATTTCTGTCAGAAATAAAGCCGGATTTTTAAAAATGATGAAATTGATGAACTTTTCTTTGGATTAATTTTGCTGCTTTTTCTGATGAAACCAAAATCCGGTAAAAGTTAATACACCCAAAAATCCAAGAGAAATTAGGGTTAAAACACTTCCTTTTTTAATGACGGTTGGTTCAAACTTAAATTCAATTTGATGATGGCCGGCAGCAACTTTCATCGCTCTCAACACATAATTTGCTCTGATATGAGGTGTTAATTTTCCATCAACATAAGCATTCCAACCATTTTTGTAATACATTTCAGAAAAAATTACTTGTTGTTCGGTATTACTTTTAAACAAATATTTTAAATAATTGGGTTGATATTCAACTAATTCAATTGTTGCTAAAGAATCTCTTTCATTAGTGTTTACCCGTAAAATTTTCACATCTTCCTGACGAACAACAGCCGTAGTTTTTGTGTTCATGTTTTTCAATGCCATCATTTCTTGATTGGCATTTTGAACTACTGTCAAAGAATCTGCAAACCAGGCATTTCCATTTATTTCAGGATTTTTAACTACTTGAATTTGATTAGATTCATCAGGAAAAATAATATATTTAGTATTCAGCATATTCAATACTTCCTCATTATTTTTAGCGATATGAAAATCATATAATTCTTGATATCTACCCGGTTTTGCCGCATGATAACCGCCAATTGACTTATGAAAATAAGAAGTGCTTCCATCATTCATCGGATTGACAGCAAAATTGGCCACTCGATAATGCGTTTTATCTTTCATGATTTCCACATCAATTGGTGAAGCTTGAAAAGGTTTTTCAACACGTTTCGCAGATACAAAACTATCTTGATTCACATACTTTTTGTCGATAGAAATCATATCAACCAAAATCAACATGATAAAAATGGCTATTACCCAATCTCTTTTGATTTTATCTTTCAAATAAAACCATAAAACAGCTGTTGATAATCCGACAAAAACAAAAGTTCTAAAACTATCAGAAACCAACATCGCTTTGCGATCTAATATCAACGCTTCTGAAATTCCGTCTAACATACTGTCGAAATAAGCATCGTTTAAACCATTAAATCCGAATAATGAACTGCCAAATAGCACAAAGAAAAGCGCAATTCCACCGGTGATATAAAATGATTTTAAAACTGCTTTTTGTTTGAATTCTTTTGATTCATCCTTCATTAAAAATTGGTGCAAACCTAAAATGGCTAATAACGGAATGGCTAATTCTATAATTACCTGAATAGATGATACCGCTCTGAATTTGTTGTATAACGGAACATATTGGATAAAGAAATCGGTTAATAAATTGAAATTCTTTCCCCAACTTAACAATAAAGCAACAATAATGGCGCCGATTAAACCCTTTTTAAGTGGTCCTTTTAATAAAAACAAACTCAAGACAAAAAGAAAAATAATAACTGCTCCGATATAAGCCGGAGCGGCAACAATTGGTTGAGTTCCCCAATAAGTTGGAGCGTTATTTACAAATTCTTTAGCTTGAAGTGGATTTACATTTTCACTTAAAAACTCGTATAAATGTGAATCTGTATCTAACTTTTCGTTATTGGCTCCACCCATAAAACGTGGGATAAACACGTTAAAGGTTTCTAATTTCCCATAACTGTACTCGGTAATATAATCATAATTTAAACCTGAAGTTGCTTCTTTTGCAGTTCCATCGGGCGTTATGGTCAATTCACTTTTACTTCGGGTGCTAAAATCTGCATATTCTTTTGTAGCTAACAAAGAAGTCAAATTTAGCCCGACTGCTAAAATAGCTGCCACTGTTAAAATTCCAACCGATTTAAAAAATACTTGCAGTTGATTGGTTTTATAAGCTTCTATCAGGTAAAACAATCCTATAAACAGCACTAAAAACATCAAATAATAGGTCATTTGAATATGGCTTGCCTGTATTTCTAAAGCCAAAGCAAAAGTAGTTAGTAAAAATCCGAAAAGGTATTTTCTTTGAAAAGTCCATAAAATTCCGGCTAAAACCATTGGCATATACGCAATAGCATGTGCTTTTGCATTGTGTCCAACTCCGAGAATTATGATCAAATAAGTAGAAAAACCAAAAGCTAAACTTCCTAGAATGGCCAATTTATAATCTACCTTTAAAACCATTAACAAAATGAAAAATCCTAGAAAATAAAGAAAAAGATAATCAGCCGGGCGCGGTAAAAAACGCAGAACACTGTCCAATTTTTTAATATAATCATTTGGATAATAAGAACTTAACTGATATGTAGGCATTCCTCCAAAAGCAGCATTAGTCCAATAAGGTTCAGTATCATTGGCTTTTCGATAATCAGCAACTTCTTTTGACATTCCTATAAATTGCTGAATATCACTCTGAAATATTTTTTTCCCCTCTAAAACGGGATGAAAATATACTAATGAAACAATTATAAAAGTTGCAATAGCAATAAAATAAGGAATACTCTTTCTAAAATTCATAGTTTCTTTTATTAATCAATCTCTTCGTAATCAATATATTCACCAACTTTTTTATCAGTTTTTGATTGTTGCGGTTTTTTATCAATAACTGTTTCCCCTACTTTGGTTTCTGTTGTATTTTGATACTGTTTTTGTTGTTGATCTTTCATTCTTTGTTCTGCTTTACTCACCATTTTTTTTAAGAGAATTGGAAAAAATATTCGACCAATAATCTTAATTATATAATAAATCAATAAAACAATAAATAACAATCTCAATAATGCTAACATAAATAAATGTGTTTTTTAATTTAATATCGACTCCAAAATTAAGAATTTGCCCGCAACTTAAAACGATTAATCTTATAAAATCTTATATTTGACTATCAAACTCATCTTTTATGCAAAATTTACGGATTGCCCTATTTTTTCTCTTTTGTACAACCAATATATTTTCTCAATATACTGATATTATCAATTCTAACAGACCAAGTTTGTCCAAAAGTCCGTTTAGTGTCGGAACTGATGTTCTCCAATTTGAAACTGGATTTTTTTATGAAGACAAAACCTATACTCATTTTTCTGATGTGTCTTCTTTTGGCACTAATTTATCCATCAGATATGGAAAATTTATGGAAAAATTAGAGTTTGTAGCCGATGTTTCCTATAGATATGATGATGTTAAAAAAGATGTTTTACATATACCAAATAATTATAAATCATACGGTATCAGCGATTTAACAATTGGAGCAAAATATTTAATTTACAGACAAGAATATGATGATAAATCTACGGAAGTTAGAAGTTGGAAACGCAGAATGGCTTATGACTGGAAACGTTTAATTCCATCAGTTGGAGTTTATGCCGGTGTCAATACCAATTTTGTTGGACCCGATTATAAAGATCCCGGAATTACGCCAAAAGTTGGTATTTTATTACACAATGAATTGAGTCCAAGATTTAATGTCATTACCAATATTATAGGTGATAAATTAACTGATAAAACGAAATCCAATTATCAATACATCTTAACAGTAACTTATGTTTTGCACCAAGATTGGTCAATTTTTGCAGAAAATGAAGGGAATTTTAATGATTATAGCGATGAATTTTTTGCCGGAATCGGTTTGGGATATCTCGTAAATCAGCATTTACAATTGGATATTTCTTACCGAAATGCCTTGAATGTAGATTTGAAAAACCCAACCTTTTCAGCAGGATTTTCATGGCGTTTAGATCGCCATATCGATTCTTATACTGATTTAAATACAGCCGATGAAGAAACCATCGAAATTCAGCGGGAACCATTTTTTAAACGTATTTTTAAAAAACGATACAAAAAGAAAGAATTTTAAAAACCATGATTACTGTTAAAGAAATTACTGCTGAAAAGGAAATGATATCATTTGTCAAATTTCCGTTTTTGCTGTATAAAAACAATCCGTATTGGGTTCCTCCGCTCATCAATGATGAAATTGAGAGTTTTGACAAAACTAAAAATCCGGTATTTGAACATGCTATTGCACATTACTTTTTAGCTTATAAAGACGAGAAAATTGTCGGACGCGTTGCTGCTATTATTAATTGGACAGAAGTGAATGATCAGCAAATTAAAAAAATGCGCTTCGGATGGTTTGATTTTGTGGATGATATTGAAGTTTCTAAAGCACTTTTGGATAAAGTAGCAGAAATAGGAAAATCTCACCAATTAGAATTTATGGAAGGTCCTGTCGGATTTTCAAATCTCGATAAAGTTGGAGTTCTTTCAGAGGGATTTGATCAAGTTAGCACCGCTATTACCTGGTATAATCACGCTTATTACAAAGATCATTTAGAACAATTGGGATTTGTAAAAGCCAAAGAATGGATAGAGAGTTATTTCAGTATGAATGATGTGCATCCTGAAAATTATCAGAGAATGGCAGCTTTGTTAAAAGATCGGTATCAATTACATATTCTTAATTTTAAAAGCATAAAAGAACTGATGCCTTATGTGGATAAAATGTTTGAATTATTCAATACTTCTTATTCAAAACTATCCTCATTTGTACCAATTTCTGATGTTCAAATAGCTTATTTCAAGAAAAAATACATCGGTTTAATAGACCCTGAATACATTAAATATGTGGCTGATAAAGATGGAAATTTGTTGGCTTTTGCCATTACCATGCCTAACTATGCTGAAGCACTGCAAAAGACCAATGGAAAATTATTTCCTTTCGGATTCTACCATTTATTAAAAGCTCAAAAAAGCTCCAAAGAAGTTGTTTTTTATTTAATTGGTATCCATCCCGACTGGCAAAATAAAGGATTGGTGGCGATTATTTTTTCAGAATTTTTCAAAGTTTTTGTAAAAAGAGGTATCACTAAATTTATAAGAACTCCCGAATTAGAAGATAATACTGCAATTCATTTATTGTGGAAAAACTTCAATCCAATCATTCACAAACGCAGAAGAACTTACCGGAAAGACCTTTAAAATTTAAGAAATTATGCAACTTTTTTACGACCCTACTTTAAGCATTGACACTAAAGAATTTCGATTTGATAAAACCGAAAGTAAACATATTGTTAGGGTTTTAAGAAAAAAAGAAGGTGATATTTTACACATCACCAATGGAAATGGAATGTTGTTTTCGGGGAGAATTTCTTCGGCACTTGCCAGTCATTGTATTGTTCAAATTGAACTTGTTGAACAAAAAACTAAACCTTGGAATTATTATTTGCATATAGCCATCGCTCCAACCAAAAATATGGACAGATTAGAATGGTTTATAGAGAAAGCTGCAGAAATTGGTATTGATGAAATCACCCCTATTCTATGTGCACGCTCTGAAAGAAAAGTGTTAAAAAATGAACGGTTAGACAAAATTCTGGAAGGCGCCATGAAACAATCGCTTAAGTTTCAACTTCCTAAATTAAATGAACTGCAAACACTGAAATCATTTTTAAAATTGCCACATGACGGACAATTATTCATGGCACATTGTGATGAAACCGATCGAAAATCATTTAAAAATGAGTTGGGAAAAAACCAAAAAATAACTGTTTTAATTGGTCCCGAAGGCGATTTTTCCCCGGAAGAAATTAAACTCGCCATCCAGCAAAAATTTGTACCGGTAACTTTAGGAGAAAGCCGTTTGCGCACCGAAACTGCCGGATTAGTGGCTGTTCAAAGTGTTGCTTTTTTTAATGGGTAAGACAATCTATTAAGTATAAAGTAGAATGTATATCAGCGTTATAACAAATATTTTTTCAATATTGTTTACTCTTTTATTAGTTTTTCAATAATACCTGAAAGTTGAGAATCTAAATTCATTCCTTCGTTATAGCCCGAATGTTTGTGTCGTATATTTCCTTTTTTATCTAAAATTAACATTGATGGAACACCTGAAAATCCATTTTCTTTATAAAATTTAGAATCTTCATCATACCATAATAAATCAAGTTCTAATTGTCTTTTTACATAAAAATCTATCACTTTTTGTTTTGTATCCATTTCACCAGCACAAACTAAAACAATTTTGACATTTTCTGATTTATATTTTCTTTGTAATCTTTCAAGATCAGGAAACTCTTTTATACATGGGCTGCACCAAGTATTAAAAAAAGAAAGAACTAAAATATTTCCTAAATTTTCTTCCTTAGTGATAATTTTATTTTCCTTTAAATCAACTAATTGATAATCTATATTCTCTTTTTTAATTTCCATACTTAAACTATCAAATAGTAGTTTTGGAATCAGGTATAATGAAAATATTAATGATATTACAATGGTAATAATAGAAATAGGAATTTTACTCTTTTCAAAAATCAATCCAAAGTATGTTATCAAAAAATAGAATGGAATGAGAAATAATAAATTAGGTGCTTCGAGAATAAAAAGTAATGAAAGTAAAGAAATCGGAAGTGTTAAATAGAATAATTTAACAAGTTTAGAAATTTGAATTTTTCTTGTACTAATTCCAAAAGCAAATAAAAATAATGAAGCAAACAAAGATGCATATGAAATACTGAAAACTACAAACTTTATAAATAGGAAAAATAAAATCAAAGTTATCAACCCTAATAATAATACATGTAGATGTTTTTTCATAAATAAAAACTTTTAATTTCAAATATAATACAACATCTACTTAATAATAGCGTCTTGAATGATTTTCTGAATCTTCGTTCTGATTTCCTCTTTGATCAACTTATTATTTTCCATCGTCGGATAGGTTCTGTTGGATAGAAAAACATAAACAATCTGACTTTCCGGATCAGCCCAAGCGTAAGTCCCTGTAAAGCCGCTATGTCCGAAACTTTCTTGAGAAACGCATCCGCAGGTATTGGCATTTTCACCATTTAATTGGGGTTTATCAAAGCCCAAAGCCCTTCTATTTCCATCGGCTTCAAAATAGCGTGTATTGAATTTTTCAATAGTTTGATTGTTAAAATATCGATGTCCGCCGTAAAATCCTTTCTGTAAGTAGAGTTGCATCATTTTGGCTACATCGTTCGCATTACCAAATAATCCTGCATGACCGCCCACTCCACCTTGCATTGCTGCGCCCATATCGTGCACATTTCCTCTTAAAATTTGATGGCGATAATAGGTATCAATTTCCGATGGAATGATTGCTAAAGAATCCATTTTTTGAAGCGGTAAATACGTTAATCTATTTGCTCCGAGTGCATTATAAAAGTGGGTTGAAGTCAATTCATCCAAGCTTTTATCGTATTTTTTTTCGATATATTGTTTAAAAATATAATAGGGTAAATCACTGTATTTGTATTCTTTTTTAGGAAGCAATTTTGAATCTTCAATGATGGCATTGATAGAATCTAAATAATCAGTGCGCAGATATAAATTTTTGGCCACTTTAACTTCAAATGACCTATTTTTAGTTAAACTGTAATATTTTGTATCCGGAATTTTAGTTTCTTTTTGGAGTGTTTTGGTATAAAAAGGAATCCATGCTTGGAGTCTTGCATGATGAGAAAGCATCTCTTTTACGGTAATTTTTTTCTTGTTAGAATTGCGGTATTCGGGTAAAAGATGACTTAATTTATCATCTAACTCAATTTTCCCTTTTTCTTCTAATTCCATCAACAAAGGCAAAGTGGCTAGAATTTTGGTTAAGGAAGCCAAATCATATACATCCGTATTTTTTACCGCTTGTATTTTTTCATAGGTCTGAAATCCGTAACTTTTTTGAAAAATCACTTTTCCTTCACGAGCCACTAAAATTTGCAATCCGGGAGCCATTTCTTGGCTGATGACCTGAGTTGCAATACTGTCAATTTCGGCTAGTTTTTGTCGACTCATCCCGACTTCTTCCGGAATTCCGTAAGATAATCGACTTAAATTACTCGATAATAATCCGTATCCTTCATAAAATTCATTTTTGACGGAAACAGGGATTTTCCCTTTAGTTTCATGAGCGCCAAACAACATTTGAGCAGTAATTTCTTGTGATAATTTACTGTTTTGATAAGCCAATACCAGTCCTTTAATTTGCTGAAAACTATTAATCTCCAATAAGCTATATGGATTGGCAAAGATGGAAACAATAGCATTGTTTTTTTTAGCAATTTCATCTAACAAATTCAACTCTGTTTCACTCAATTTATGATTTCTCCATGGATGGTCATCCGCTTTATGGTATCCAACTATTACCAAATTAAATGCTGATAACTTATCTAAGATAGAATCTTTAGAAGTAATTTCAACCGGAGTTACTATTGCATAATTCTGAAGCATATTTAGAAATGGCAAATGGTCTGCATCTCCCATTTTTACATATGCGATGCGTTGTTTTTCTAAATGTTGGATTGGAAATAATTCGTCTTTATTGAGCAATAATGTCACAGAATTTTCAATCAATTTTCGGTGTAAAACTTCATTTTCAATAGCGTTAACAGCTTCTTGTAATCCGTCTAAAACAATTGGTTTAAAATTATTTAATCCGACCCAATATTTTGTCTCTAATATTTTTCTAACAGAATAATTCAATCTTTCATCTGAAATAATTCCATTATCAACAGCTAATTTAATTTTGGCAATAGCTTCTTGAATTTTTTCTGAGAACAACAACATATCATTCCCCGCTAAAAAAGCGGCAAGTTCGACCGAACCGGATTCACCACCATTTAAAACGCCTTTCATATTCAACGCATCAGTAAAAATTAAACCATTATAAGCTAGTTTTTCTTTTAATAATTCGGTTACAATTTTATAGGATAAAGTGGAAGGTATATTTTTAACAGTATCTAAACTTGGGACATTTAAATGGGCAACCATAACACTTCCAATACCAGATTCTATCAGTTTTTTGTATGGATATAATTCAACCGAATCTATTCTAGAGGCATCAAAAGATATCGTTGGTAAGGTTTTATGCGAATCTTTATCCGTATCTCCATGGCCGGGAAAATGTTTGGCACTTGCCAAAATGCGTTCACTTTGAATTCCTTTGGTAAAAGCCATCGCTTTTTCTGCTACATTGACTTTATTTTCACCAAAAGAACGATTTCCGATGATAGGATTCAACGGATTTGTATTGACATCAACCACCGGTGCAAAATTGACATGAACTCCAATTCTCTTGAGTTGCCGACCTAATTGTTGTCCAAATTGCTCAATCAAATCATTATCTCTGATGGCTCCTAAAGTCATATTCCAGGGATATTGATACGATTCTTTTAAACGCATGGACAAACCCCATTCTCCATCAAACCCAATTAATAAAGGAATTTTTGATTTTTGTTGATATCGATTGGTTAATTCTGCCTGTTTTAACGGAGTTCCTTGCATGAAAATTAATCCGCCCAACTGGTATTGTTGAACTAAATTTTCTGTAGTTTGATAATGCTTTTCATCCATATTAGAATAAGCGGCTATCATAAAAAGTTGACCTATTTTTTGCTCAACTGATAAGGTTTTTAAAATACTATCTGCCCATTTTTTTTGGACAAAATCTTGCTTATTTTCTAATTTTATAGATTGGGTATGAGCAGTAAAAACTACAAAAAAACTCAAATAAAATAAAATTGAAACTTTGCTTTTCACTCAAAAAAATATCATTGATTAATTAAAATAACGCTGATGCCAACTTTGTATTGCCGGAACTTCCCAAAGCGATTCAAAATCTTTTACAGAACTAACCATTCCATTAAATACAATGGTATCTGAGGTTATTTTAGATTCTTTAACCAATTTTTGAAACTCCGCTAATTTCACTATGTTTATGGAACCATTTTCCCTGTAAGTTGTATTGAATTTATTGAGTAAATCAACATGGTACAAACCTTCAATTTCTCTTAATACTCGTATAGAGGCGTCGGTAACACAACCAGGAACATTTCTTTCATTATTATCTAATGCAATAACAATAAACTGTTGATATTTAATTATAAACGACCCCGTTACATTTTTACCATGATCTTTCCAATTTGCGACAAATGAAATCAAAAGTTCATTGATTTTCAAAATTTCATCATCAGTAAATTTTCTGGTTGATTGAAAAATCCAAACCTTAGCATTTTTGGGCAATTCACTAAAATCTACATACATATCTTTATTATTTGTTATTAAATTTTTTTCTTAGTTCTTCTAATTGATCCTCAGTTGGAGGTTCACTTTTAATCGATTTTTTTTTAGGAGTATCTTTTTGATTTAATCTCAATTTTATATTTTTCAGCACTTGTTTGGTGTACAAAGGGAAATCTGCATTTAAAATCCAACTATAATAACCTTGTTCAGATTCTAGAATTTCTTTCACTTTTCTTCCTTTGTGTTTTCCGAAAGAAAATATTTCATCGCCTTCATCATCAAACAAAATGAAACCGGCAAAATCGGCTCTACCTCTATGCGAGGAAAATTCGCTTAAAAACTTAACATCATTTTCTAATTCATCGTATTTATCCAACTGACCCAATAAAATTTCATAAGTTGCCAACGTATCAGCTTCTGCAGAATGGGCATTTTCTAATGATTTATCACAATAAAATTTATACGCCGCACTTAAAGTACGTTGTTCCATCTTATGAAAAATTGTTTGCACATCAATGGCTACTCTTCCTTCCATTGAAAATTCAACATCTGAACGCAACATTTCCTCAGCTAAAATTGGAATATCGAAGCGGTTGGAATTGAAACCGGCAAAATCACAACCATCAATTAATGTATTTACATCTAGTACAATTTCTTTAAAAGTAGGCTCATTGGCTACTTTTTCGTTGGTAATTCCATGGATTGCAATGGATGATGCAGGGATTTCCATCTCCGGATTTACCAACCAAGTTTTACTTTCCTTATTTCCGTTTGGAAATATTTTTAAAATGGAAATTTCAACAATTCGATCTCTTGCAATATCAATTCCCGTTGTTTCTAAATCAAAAAATATAATAGGTTTCTCTAATTTTAACTCCATTATGAATGTTATAAATATTAAACAACAAATATACTATTTGTAAAGTAGGATTCTAAAATTGAACGGTTTTTTAACTTGATGTTTAACAAATATCAAATCGATAAAATCTATTCTTTATGAAGTTGAATTCTATAATTTTCAATTTCTGCCTTATATTTTTCAGGTAATTCAGGTTCTTTAAAATTATATTTTCGCAAGTTCTCTAAAATTATTTGGGCTACAATTAAGCGAACAGTAGGTTTATCATCGGCAGGAACAACAAACCACGGAGCGTGTTCTTTTGATGTTCTATTAAGTATCTCTTGATAACAATCTTGATATTGATCCCAAAGTTTTCGTTCTTTTAAATCACCGGGAGAAAATTTCCAATTCTTTTCCTTTAAATCCAATCTTCTTAGTAATCTATTTTTTTGCTCTTGTTTAGATAGATTTAAAAAGAATTTTAAAATAATGGTTCCATTATCGGCAATATGTTTTTCAAAATTGTTGATTTCTTCCATTCTTTGATGGTAAAAATCATCGTTTAAATCATCTAAACTTTTAATTGACGGAATATTTTCGCCTAAAATATATGCTGGATGAACCCTTGTTACTAATACATTTTCATAATGAGTTCTATTAAAAACCCCAATTTTTCCGCGCTCAGGTAAAGCAATATAATGACGCCAAATATAATCGTGTTTTAATTCATCTTCACTTGGACCTTTAAAACTATGAACAACTACTCCTTGTGCATTTACATCTTTAAAAACCTCTTTAATAAGACTGTCTTTTCCGGAAGTATCCATTCCTTGTAAACAAATTAAAACTGAATATTTAGCCTCGGCATACATTGTATTTTGAAGTTTACCAATTTCTTTTCTCACTTTTTTAAGCCGTCTACCAGCATCTTTAACAAGCTCAATTGTGCTTATATTCTTTAGTTTTATATTGTTTTTAACTTGATAATTGTTCATTTATTAAATGCTAAAAATTATCTTATTTACTGGCAAAAAGTTTTACATCGGACTCAGTAATTTCTTCATTTCCAAGGATAATCAAACGTTCCACTACATTTCTCAGTTCTCTAATATTTCCTGTCCAATCGTATTCTTGTAATAATTTTACTGCGTTAGAAGAGAACTTTTTTACTGCAATTCCTTGTTCATCTGCAATTTTACGAGCAAAATATTCTATCAAAAGGGGAATATCATCTCTTCTATCATTCAATTTTGGAACTTCGATAATAATTACGGCTAATCGGTGAAATAAATCTTCTCTAAACTTCCCTTCAGATATTTCGTTTTTTAAATCTTTATTAGTAGCTGCAATCACTCTAACATCAACTTTAATGTCTTTATCACAACCTACACGAGTTATTTTATTTTCTTGTAACGCTCTCAGCACTTTTGCCTGAGCCGAAAGACTCATATCGCCAATTTCATCGAGAAAAATAGTTCCGCCATTGGCTGCTTCAAACTTTCCTGCTCGATCTCTATTAGCGCTGGTAAACGAACCTTTTACATGGCCAAACAACTCACTTTCAATCAATTCTGACGGAATTGCAGCGCAATTCACTTCTATCATTGGATATTTAGCGCGTTCGCTTTTTTCATGAATCCAATGCGCAACAAGTTCTTTTCCCGTTCCGTTTGAACCAACTATTAAAACACGAGCATCAGTTGGAGAAACTTTCTCAATCAAATTTTTGATGTGTTGAATCGCCTTGCTTTCACCAATCATTTCATATTTTTGACTGATTTTTTTCTTCAGATTTTTATTTTCAACTACTAATTCTTTGCGATCTAAAGCATTGCGAACGGTATTTAACAAGCGATTTAAATCGGGTGGTTTTGAGATATAATCAAAAGCACCCATTCTCATCGTTTTAACAGCCATATCTAAATCACCATGACCGGAAATCATAACCACCGGAATTTCAGGTTTTGTTTTTCTAACTTTCTCTAAGACCTCAACACCATCAATTTTTGGCATTTTAATGTCACACAGAATTAAATCATAATCTATATTCTGAATCATATCCAAACCCTCCAATCCATCTTCAGCTTCATCAACTTCATAGGTTTTATTTTCTTCAGATATAATTTTCTTCAATACTCTTCTGATAGATTGTTCGTCTTCAATTATTAATATTTTGGACATATTCTTTTGTTAAAAGTTTAAAGTTTATAAAGTTGTAAAGTAATAATGTTGAAATGTTGTCAGAATTCACATACTTGATACTCGATACCTGATACCTGTTACCAGAAATCAATATTTCAACCATTTATATAAATCTTTATAAGTAGGTTTTTTCCCGTACATCAATATTCCGATTCGGTAAATTTTCGATGCAAACCATATCATAAAGATAAAGGATAAAATTAATATACTCATTGAAACGATAATTTCCCACCAAGGAACTCCAAACGGAATTCGCATTAACATTACAATTGGTGAAGTAAACGGAATATGAGAAAACACTACTGAAACAGGACCATGCGGATCATTTAACACCGTTGCAAATCCGACATAAATACCTAATATCAAAGGCATTACAACAGGCATCATAAACTGTTGCGTATCCGTTTCATTATCAACTGCAGCTCCAATTGCTGCGTACATGGCGCTATACAATAAAAATCCACCGAGGAAATAAAAGAGGTACAATAATAAAATTGATAATAATGGTAAATTCATAAATTCCATCATTACTAACTGAACTTGATCTGATGAGTTGGTCATCATCGCCATTTGATCTGTCGTTAGTTTTGTTTGATTTTCTGCTAAATTAACATCAAAAAAAGCAATCAAAAAGAAAAATATTCCGGTAATTACAGCTACCCAGATTAGGAACTGAAGTATTCCTGCCAAGGCAGTTCCTAAAACTTTTCCCATCATCAACTGAAATGGTTTTACAGAGGATATAATTACTTCAACTATTCTACTGGTTTTTTCTTCAATAACACTTCTCATCACCATTGTGCCATATATAATGATAAATAACATGATAAAATAACCCGCAATTGAACCAACAATCGCTTTCATTTCATTGACAAATTTGGAGCGAGCTTCTCCTGTAAAATTGCTCAATTTTAGGTCTGCTTTAAATTTAGCTTGTTCAATTTGATCAGAAGCAATTCCCATTTCATTCAGTTTAATGATTCCTAAACGGTTTTCAACTCTACGTTCTATATTTCTAACAATGGAACTATTGGGTGATTCATTGGAAAAAAATTGTAAATCTTGTGCAATTTGATTTAAACTGTCTTTTTTAGGAATGTATAATAATCCATAAATATAATTTTTTGCAGCTTCAACTTTAGCTGAATCAAGGTTAAATCCGGTAAAATCTATAAATGTTACATCTTCACTTGGTTCAAAATCTTGTGAAACAAACAACTGAGATTCGTCAACATAAGCAATAATTTTTGCTTTATCATTGTTCATTTTTCCTAAAAAAACAATCAATGCTGTAAAACCTATTATCAATAACGGACTTAAAAAAGTCATGATTATAAAGGTTTTGTTTCTGACTTTCGCTAAAAACTCGCGTCGGATAATTAATGCTAACTTATTCATAATGTGAATATTTTATTTGTTTTTCATTTGTCATATGGAATTGTTCATTCGTTATTTATTTTTCTTTTTGGTATTCACGAACTAACGTTTCGCCAATTTGATTAAAATATTTTCATCAAAGTTTACTTCACTATATTTTATTTGTTTCAGTATTCAGTAATTGCTTTGCAATTGTTTTTTTGCAAACATGGCGATTTCATATTAATTTTCTTGAACTGCTTTAATAAAAATTTCATTGACTGTTGGAACCACTTCTATAAAATGATTTACGGTTGCTTTTTGGGTAAGCAGCGTAATTAATTCATTTTGCGATAGATTTTCGGGTAACTTAATCGTCATTTTTAAATCATTATGAATCGATTTAAATTGAGAATAATTCACTTCAAACTGTGCTGATAATTGCTTAAAAATCATATCATGATGATCTGTTTGCAATCCAACTTCAAATAAATTTGATTTGTATTTTTTCTTGATATCATTCACATTTCCTTCTAAAATCAAATTCGATTTATCAATCAGTGCAATATAATCACACAACTCTTCAACCGATTCCATTCGATGTGTAGAAAATATAATGGTAGTTCCATCTTCTTTCAACTTCAAAATTTCATCTTTAATAAGATTGGCATTTATCGGGTCAAAACCACTAAAAGGTTCATCCAGTATTAATAATTTTGGTTGATGAAGAACGGTTACAATAAATTGTAATTTTTGTGCCATTCCTTTAGAAAGTTCTTCCACTTTTTTATTCCACCAACTTTCAATTTCAAATTTTTCCATCCAAAATTTTAATCGCTTTAAAGCTTCTTGTTTTGATAAGCCTTTTAACTGTGCTAAATACATGGCTTGCTCACCAACTTTCATCGATTTGTATAACCCACGTTCTTCTGGAAGATAACCTAATTGATACACATCATTGGGATGTAATTTCTTCCCATCAAAATAAATTTCACCCGCATCCGGTAAAGTAATTTGATTAATAATGCGAATGAGAGTTGTTTTTCCGGCACCATTGGGACCCAACAATCCGAAAATGGTTCCTTTCTCAACTTCTAATGATACTTTATTGAGTGCCTTAAAGTTACCGAAAGATTTATCTACATTGTTTACTGTTAAAATAGGACTCATTTAACTCTTTTTTTATTAATAATACGAATTTATAGGGGTAAATTAAGAACAAAAATAACGATTTAATATTAATGATGAATTTATTAATTTTATTATGCATGCATAATATATTTTTTTATATTTGTGTATGCAAAAAAAGGAAATTACAATTGATCATGCTCTTAGAGCCACTTGGCAAGCTGTTGCAAAAATGTATAATGAACAAGCTGCTAAACACGATAGCACAATGGCGACCGCCTTTGTTTTATTAAGTATTGATTACGAAAACGGTACTCCATCCACTTCATTAGGCCCTTTAATGGGCATGGAAGCAACCAGTTTATCTCGAATTTTAAAAAGTATGGAAGAAAAAGGAGTCATTTACAGAGAGCCCAATCCGAATGATAAAAGAGGAGTTCTGATTAAGTTGACTGATTTTGGTAAAGAAAAACGCAATGATTCCAAGGCAACCGTAAAACGATTTAATGAAGTCATCAGACAAAATATTGCTGAAGAAAAAATCAAACATTTTTTTGAAGTAATTGAAGTCATCATGAATCTAATAGAAAAAAAACAAATCTTTAATAGTTAAATAAACTCAACAACACTATATGGAAAAAAGGAGAATAAAAAAAGTAGCGATTATTGGATCCGGAATTATGGGGTCTGGAATTGCTTGTCACTTTGCCAATATTGGGGTAGAGGTTTTACTTTTAGACATCATTCCAAGAGCATTGAATGATGCTGAAAAAGCTAAAGGCCTTACACTCGAAAGCAAAGCTGTTCGAAACAGATTGGTCGACGAAAGTTTAACGACTTCGTTAAAATCTAAGCCATCACCTATTTATGATCAAAAATTTGCCTCTAGAATTTCTACCGGTAATTTAGATGATGATTTACCAAAAATAAAAGACGTTGATTGGATCATTGAAGTTGTTGTTGAACGTTTAGACATCAAAAAACAAGTTTTTGAAAATATTGAAAAATACCGCAAACCCGGTACTTTAATAACTTCTAACACTTCTGGAATTCCTATTCAATTTATGAATGAAGGAAGAAGTGAAGATTTTCAAAAACATTTTGCAGTTACCCACTTTTTCAATCCGCCTCGATATTTAAAATTATTTGAAGTTGTTCCGGGATCTAATTGCAAACAGGAAGTAACTGATTTCTTAATGATGTATGGCACAAAATTCTTGGGAAAAACTTCGGTTTTAGCAAAAGATACACCGGCATTTATCGGTAATAGAATCGGTATTTTCGGAATTATGAGTCTTTTCCATATCGTAAAAGATTTAGGATTAAGTGTTGAAGAAGTTGATAAACTTAGCGGACCGGTAATTGGAAGACCAAAATCTGCTACTTTCCGCACGGTAGATGTAGTTGGATTGGACACTTTGGTGCACACTTCTAATGGTGTTTACAACAATGCCAAAAATGATGAAATGCATGATAGCTTTAAAATTCCTGATTTTGTACAAACAATGATGGATAATAATTTGTTGGGAAGTAAAACCGGACAAGGATTTTTCAAAAAAGCAAAAGACAGCAAGGATATTTTAGTGTTAGATTTAAACACTTTAGAATATCGTCCATCAAAAAAAGTTAGCTTTTCTACTTTAGAATCTACGAAAACGATTGAGAAAGTGATTGATCGTTTTAAAGTTTTAGTAAAAGGAAAAGATAAAGCAGGTGATTTTTACCGCAAGACATTGTCATCCATGTTCCAATATGTTACCAATAGAATTCCGGAAATTTCTGATGAATTATATCGTATTGATGATGCTATGAAAGCAGGATTTGGTTGGGAACACGGACCATTCCAAATTTGGGATTCCATCGGAATTGAAAAAGGAATTGAAATGATGAAAGCCGAAGGTTATACTCCAAATACTTGGGTAAGCGAAATGTTATCCACCGGAAATACTTCATTTTATACGGTAAAAAATGGCGCCAATTATTATTATGATATCCCATCAAAAACACAAATTAAAATTCCGGGACAAGATAGTTTCATCATTTTAGACAATATCCGCGAAGCAAAAACCATCTGGAAAAATAATGATGCTTCTATTCAACATTTAGGCGATGGTGTTTTAAATGTAGAATTTCAATCTAAAATGAATACGTTGGGAGGCGGCGTGTTGCAAGCTATCAACAAAGGAATTGATTTGGCAGAAACCGAATATGAAGCAGTTATTTTAGGAAATCAAGGTCCAAATTTCTCAGTTGGAGCCAATTTAGCGATGGCTTTTATGATGGCTGTTGAACAAGAATACGATGAATTAAACTTTAGCGTAAAATATTTCCAAGATACCGTAATGCGTTTGCGTTATTCTTCCATTCCAACAATTGCAGCTCCTCACGGATTTACCTTTGGCGGTGCTTGTGAAATGAGTATGCACGCCGATAAAGTAGTTGCTGCGGCAGAAACTTATATCGGATTGGTAGAATTTGGAGTTGGAATTATTCCGGGCGGAGCGGGCTCAAAAGAAATGGCTTTAAGAGCTTCTGAGGGCTTATTAAAAGATGACGTTAAACTCAATAAACTGCGCGATTATTTTATCAACGTAGCAACTGCCAAAGTAGCTACTTCAGCACATGAAGCATTTGATTTAGGATTTTTCCAACATCATAAAGATATTGTTGTTGTAGGTAAAGAGCTTCAATTGGCAACTGCTAAACGTCATGCTATTCAAATGTTAGAAGATGGTTACACACAACCGGTTCCTAAAAAAGCATTGGTTTATGGCCAACAGGCATTGGGAATGTTTATGGTGGGAACCGATAGTTTAGAGAAAGGAAAATTTGCTTCAGAACACGATAAAAAAATCGCAAATAAATTAGGATATATTATGGCTGGCGGAGATTTATCCGAGCCAACCTATGTTTCTGAACAATATTTATTAGATCTAGAACGCGAAGCCATTATGTCTTTATTCACCGAAAGAAAGACCTTAGAGCGTATTGAACATATGTTAAAAACAGGGAAACCTTTACGTAATTAAATCCCCTCTAAATCTCCCCAAGAGGGAGACTTAATTAAATAAATGAAGTATAACTTAAACAAATAACCCGCAAAATTCCCTCTCCTAAGGAGAGGGTTAGGGAGAGGATATGAAAACAGCATATATAGTAAAAGGATACAGAACAGCCGTTGGAAAAGCACCAAAAGGTCTTTTTCGATTTAAAAGACCCGATGAATTAGCGGCAGAAACCATCGATTATCTATTAAAAGAATTTCCGCAATTAGACAAAACCAGAATTGATGATGTAATTGTAGGAAATGCCATGCCCGAGGCAGAACAAGGACTCAATATGGGTCGATTAATTTCTTTGATGGGATTAAAAGTAGAAGATGTTCCTGGTGTAACAGTCAATCGGTATTGCGCTTCTGGTGTAGAAACCATCAGTATCGCCGTAGCAAAAATTCAAAGCGGAATGGCAGATTGTATCATTGCAGGCGGGGTAGAAAGCATGAGTTACATCCCGATGGGAGGTTACAGACCCGTTCCAAACTACGAACTTGCCAAACAAGGACACGAAGATTATTATTGGGGAATGGGTTTAACCGCAGAAGCCGTGGCCAATCAATTCAATATTTCGAGAGAAGATCAAGATGAATTTGCTTATAACTCACATCAAAAAGCAATAAAAGCTATTGAAAATAATTTATTTAGCAGTGGCATTGCTCCTATTTCAGTTGAACAAATTTTCTTAGATGAAAATGGAAAGAAAAAAACTAAAAACTACAAGGTAACTGTTGATGAAGGACCTCGTAAAGATACTTCAATAGCTGCTTTAGCCAAATTACGACCTGTTTTCGCAAACGGAGGAAGTGTTACTGCCGGAAATTCATCTCAAATGAGCGATGGTGCAGCTTTTGTATTGGTGATGAGTGAAGAAATGGTAAAAGAATTAAACCTAGAGCCAATAGCACGAATGGCTTCTTACGCTGCCGTTGGTGTTGAACCAAGAATTATGGGAATTGGACCAGTTAAAGCCATTCCGAAAGCACTGAAACAAGCTGGTTTAAGTCTAAATAATATTGATTTATTCGAATTAAACGAAGCATTTGCCTCTCAATCGTTGGCGGTAATGCGTGAGTTAGATTTAAATCAGGATATTGTTAATGTTAATGGCGGAGCAATTGCATTAGGTCATCCGTTAGGTTGTACCGGCGCAAAACTATCCGTTCAGTTATTCAATGAAATGGAAAGAAGAAAAAACAAATATGGTATAGTAACAATGTGTGTAGGAACCGGTCAAGGTGCCGCAGCAGTTTATGAACTTTTAAAATAACAAAATATACAAATGGAAAATACATTAAAAGGTGGTGAATTCTTAATCAAAGAGGTAAAAAGTGCCGATATTTTTATTACCGAAGAATTTACAGAAGAACAACAAATGATGAAAGATGCGGTTAAAGAATTTGTAGACCGCGAAATTTGGCCAAATAAAGAGCGATTTGAACACAAAGATTACGCGTTTACTAAAGAAATAATGGAAAAAGCAGGGGAACTTGGTTTTTTAGGAATCTCTATACCGGAACAATACGGCGGTATGGGCATGGGATTTGTATCAACATTACTCGTTTGTGATTATATATCTGGCGCAACAGGATCATTATCTACTGCTTACGGAGCACATACCGGAATTGGTACCATGCCAATTTTATTGTATGGCAATGAAGAACAACGGCAAAAATACATTCCTAAACTCGCTACAGGCGAGTGGTTTGGCGCCTATTGTTTAACAGAACCGGAAGCCGGTAGTGATGCCAATTCCGGTAAAACAAAAGCAGTATTATCTGAAGACGGTAAATATTATTCAATTAGCGGTCAAAAAATGTGGATTAGTAATGCCGGTTTTTGCAGCTTAATGATTGTTTTTGCACGAATTGAAAATGATAAAAATATTACTGCCTTTATCGTTGAATACGATCCAAACAATCCGAACGGAATTGTTTTAGGAGAAGAAGAAGATAAATTGGGAATCCACTCTTCATCGACTCGTCAAGTATTCTTTAATGAAACAAAAGTTCCGGTTGAAAATTTACTTGGAGGCCGTAACCATGGATTTAAAATTGCTTTAAACTCGTTAAATGTAGGACGAATTAAATTAGCATCTGGATGTATGGATGCACAACGTCGAGTAATTACAGAAGCTGTAAAATATGCAAATGAGCGCGTTCAGTTCAATGTGCCCATTGCGCAGTTTGGTGCCATCAAATATAAATTAGCTGAAATGGCTGCCAAAGCATATGTAAGTGAAAGTGCTATTTATAGAGCCGGTAAAAATATCCAAACTAAAATAGATGAATTATTAGCAGAAGGTCAACCTCATCAAGAAGCAGAATTAAATGGTGTTGAAGAATTTGCAATTGAGTGCGCCATGTTAAAAGTCTATGTATCAGAAGCTATTCAATATACTGCCGATGAAGGAATCCAAATTTTTGGCGGAATGGGATTTTCAAAAGACACACCGATGGAATCTGCTTGGAGAGATGCACGTATACCGAGAATATATGAAGGAACCAATGAAATTAACCGATTGTTGACCGTTGGAATGTTATTGAAAAGAGCATTTAAAGGCGAGTTGGATTTGATGACTCCGGCCATGGAAGTTGGCAATAGTTTATTAGGAATTCCTTCTTTTGAAACTCCAGATTATTCAGTATTATTTACTGAAGAAAAAGAAATGATAACAAAATTGAAAAAGGCTTTCTTAATGATTGCAGGTAAAGCTGTTCAAACTTACGGAATGGATTTAGAAAAACATCAACAATTAATTTTAGCTGCTGCAGAAATTATGATGGAAATTTACATGGCTGAATCTACCATTTTGAAAACTGAAAAATTAGTAGCTATGACATCAGAAACTGAATGCGCAGCAAGAATAGCTATGGCAAAATTAAATCTATTTAATGCCGTTGAATTAAGTTCAAAAAAAGGAAAAGAAGCTATTGTTTATTTTGCTGAAGGTGATGAGCAACGTGTGATGTTGATGGGATTGAAAAGATTTACTAAATACACCAATTTACCTAACGCTATTGCATTGAGAAATACCATTGCAGATACCGTAATTGAAGAAAATAGATATTGTTTCTAAAAATCCTATTTTCTTTACCGTAAAAATCCTGCAAAATGCAGGATTTTTTATTTAACAAACATTCGTTTAAATTACATTATTCTTAATATATAACGTTTTCGTTATGTATTTTAAATATTAATGATGTTTTAAAACTATTTTTTTGATTTATCCGCAATATTTTGTTTTTTAATTCAAAACTAATTTGTACATTTGTATCAGAATTTAGAACTATAAAATTCGACCTTATGAAAACACTAGTTAAGAATACATTATCGGAAGGAAAACAAAAATTACACGTATTTGTTTTTAAAAATTTCAGAAGCGCTTCTTGGAACGAAAGAAGAAGATTCAGCTCTAGAAATTCATTTATATTTAGTTAATTTTTGGTAGTAATACCAATCTTTATATTTCATTGTTGACTATTAATTATTTTTTAAAGTTTTGTTTGAATAAAGAAAATGCCCAGCTTTTAGCCGGGCATTTTTGATTTAATAAATATAATTAATAATTTATTTCACTTCTTCAAAATCTACATCCTGAACGTTGTCAGATTTGTCATCTGCACTTGTATGAGTTGGTTCCTCTGGTGCTCCTGTCTGACTTTCAGCCTGCGCTTTGTACATTTCTTCTGATGCAACTTTCCAAGCCTCATTAATTTTATCCATCGCAGGTTCAATGATAGCAACATCTTTAGTTTCAAAAGCTTTTTTTAATTCTTCTAAAGCAGCTTCAATAGGTGCTTTTTTATCCTCAGAAAGTTTATCCCCAAACTCTTTTAACTGTTTTTCTGTTTGGAAAATCATGGAATCGGCGGCATTTATTTTTTCAACTTTTTCACGAGCTGCTTTATCGGCATCAGCATTAACTTCAGCTTCATGTTTCATTTTTTTGATTTCTTCTTCTGTCAATCCAGAGGAAGCTTCAATTCTAATTTCCTGAGATTTATTGGTTGCTTTATCTAAGGCAGAAACTTTTATCAATCCATTCGCTGCAATATCAAAAGTTACTTCAATTTGAGGAACTCCTCTTTGTGCCGGTGGTAATCCGTCTAAATGAAAACGACCAATGGTTTTATTGTCATGTGCCATCGCTCTTTCTCCTTGTAACACATGAATTTCAACCGATGGTTGATTATCTGCTGCTGTTGAAAATACTTGTGATTTTTTGGTAGGAATCGTCGTATTGGCATCAATCAATTTAGTAAACACACTTCCCATAGTTTCAATACCTAAAGATAAAGGCGTAACGTCTAACAACAATACATCTTTTACATCACCAGACAAAACTCCCCCTTGAATGGCGGCTCCAATGGCGACTACCTCATCAGGATTCACTCCTTTATGCGGTTCTTTTCCGAAGAATTTTTGAACCTCTTCTTGAATTCTAGGAATACGCGTTGAACCGCCCACTAAAATAACCTCATCAATATCTCTAGTTGATAAACCGGCATCACTCAAAGCTTTTTTAACCGGCTCCATAGAACGCTTGATTAAATTATCTGCCAATTTTTCAAAATTTGATCTGGTCAAGGTTTTAACCAAATGTTTAGGTCCGGAAGCAGTAGCCGTTACATACGGAAGATTGATTTCTGTCTGAGCAGCAGAAGATAATTCGATTTTTGCTTTTTCTGCGGCTTCTTTTAAACGTTGTAAAGCCATCGGATCTGATTTCAAATCAACGCCTTCTTCATTTTTAAATTCAGTCGCTAACCAATCAATAATTACTTGGTCAAAATCATCACCACCTAAATGGGTATCTCCGTTGGTAGAAAGCACTTCAAAAACGCCATCACCAACCTCTAAGATCGAAATATCAAAAGTTCCGCCACCTAAATCATACACCGCAATTTTCTCATCTTTTCCTTTTTTGTCGATTCCATAAGCTAAAGCAGCCGCAGTTGGTTCGTTGATAATTCTACGAACTGTTAAACCGGCAATTTCAGCAGCTTCTTTGGTAGCTTGCCTTTGCGCATCATTAAAATATGCCGGAACGGTTACAACCGCTTCGGTTACAGTAGTTCCCAAATAATCTTCTGCGGTTTTTTTCATTTTTTGAAGTACCATGGCAGAAATTTCTTGAGGCGAATAAAAACGACCATCGATATCAACTCTTGGTGTATCATTATCCCCTTTTATAACTTTAAAAGGAACTCTTTCTGCTTCTTTTAATGATTCAGAAAATTTATTCCCCATAAAACGTTTGATAGAATAAATCGTTTTAGTTGGATTGGTAACTGCCTGTCTTTTAGCAGGATCACCTACTTTTCTTTCGCCGCCTTCAACAAATGCAACAATAGATGGCGTGGTTCTTTTTCCCTCTGCATTAGGAATTACTACTGCCTCATTTCCTTCCATTACAGAAACACAAGAGTTGGTTGTTCCTAAATCGATTCCAATTATTTTACTCATAACTATATGTTTTTAATCTGATTTTTAAATTAAATTCAGAAAACATGAGTCAATCATTATGCCAAGCGACTTTTAGGTCAATTCAATGCCATTATGGATGATAATTTATGCCATTTTGACACTTTTAACATCGTCTAAATATGAAGCAGACGAAAGAATATAGACAGAATATAAAAGATAAAAGAAAAAGACTAATATTTAAATAATCAACAATTTACAATGTTTTCTTTTTCTTTTAATACCATTATTTAAATTGATTGATGCAATAAAAAAATAGTTTAAAAATGATTTTTATCGGGTAAAAACCAATTTCATATTTGTTGATAAAGTAGCATCAAAAGCATATCCTTCCTTATTAAAACCTTTTAAATCTTCGATTGTTTCGATATGATGTTGAACGATATAACGAACCATCATTCCGCGTGCTTTTTTGGCAAAAAAGGAAATCATTTTAAGTTCTCCGTTTTTATAATCTTTAAATTCTGGGGTGATGATATTTTTTACTTTTAATATTTTTTTATCGATTACTTTAAAATATTCTTGACTTGCTAAATTGATAAGATAATCATTTTCAGCAAGTTCTTCATTTAGTTGATGGGTAACAGTGGATTTCCAAAAATGATATAAATCGATATTTTGATTGACTTTTAGTTTGGTTCCCATTTCTAAACGGTGGGGCTGAATTAAATCTAAGGGTTTTAAAATTCCGTAAAGTCCAGATAAAATTCTCAATTTATCTTGTAAAATTTCGAGTTGATTGGCTGTATAATTCTGAATATTGATACCTTGATAAACATCACCCGTAAAAGCAAAAACAGCTTGTTTGGCATTTTCTTGGGTATTTATGGATGTCCATTCCTGATTTCGAGTCCAATTCAACTCTGCCAATTTTTCAGAAATTCCCATTAAATCAATCAATTGTTTAGGCAATTTCTTTTTTAAAACTTCATTGATTTTAGCTGATTGATTTAAGAAAAGTGGCGCAGTAAATTTATTATAATCAATGATTGTTTCAAAATCCATTGATTTGGCCGGTGATATCAGCATTTTAAATTTGTCCATTGTTTTTTCTTTAACTTAGATTATCAATTTTTTGTTGAAATTTTTCCACCAATTGCCCCACATGAAATCCATCCATTAATGCGTGATGAACTTCTACGGCAAATGGCAGTAACAGTTTATCATTTTGTTGAAATCTTTTACCAAAAACAAATTTAGGAATACCGCTTTTTTCGCGTTCCTTATTTTTGGCGTGTTTAATGGATGTGAAAGAAATCCACGGAATGGTTGATCCAAAAATCAAATCAATTTTATCCCAATGTTCTTCAAAAATTTTATCGGTTTTAAATTTATTTACGATTTCTTTTCCTTTGGCATCAAAATCAAAAAGTGTTTTTTCATTATTGAAAAGTCCAAAAAAGAATGAATTATCATCGTTTAAAAAAGTAGAACCAATTTCAATCGAATCAAATTCAACCACTTCATCATTGACAATTCTCAATCGAAATTCAGTTATTTCATTGGCAGCTTTCATCGCATAAAATAAACATGCCAATGAAAACGACACTTTATTTTCCTTGCAATAGCGGTATAAATTAGTTATATCTAAATTACAAGTGAGACCAAAATAGGGATCATCAAAATTTTTAAAAAATTGATATTGATTTACTCTATTCCAATTGTGGATATCAAATGGTTTCATGATTCATCTTTCTGATTCAGCGTATAATTGCGCCATTTTTCTAACACATCCAACATATCTTGTGGCAAATTAGAATCAAAATTCAGCATCTCTTTAGTGATGGGATGCCTGAATCCGAGTGTTTTGGCGTGTAATGCCTGTCGCGGCAACACTTTAAAGCAATTTTCCACAAACTGTTTGTATTTGGTAAAAGTGGTTCCTTTTAAAACTTGATCTCCACCATAACGCTCATCATTAAACAAGGTGTGACCAATGTGTTTAAAATGCGCTCTAATTTGATGCGTTCTACCAGTTTCTAAACGACATTCAACTAAGGTAACATAATTAAAACGTTCCAAAACTTTATAATGTGTAATGGCTGGTTTACCGTGTTCACCATTGGGAAAAACGCTCATTTGAAGTCGGTTTTTTAAACTTCTGCCGATATGACCTTCAATAGTTCCTTCATCATTTTCTACATTTCCCCATACCAACGCATTATACACTCGATTTGTTTTTTTGTCAAAAAATTGTTTGGCGAGATGAGCCATGGTAAAATCGGACTTTGCAACTACCAACAATCCGCTGGTATCTTTATCAATACGATGCACCAATCCGGGACGTTCATTACTGTTTTTTGGCAACTTTTCGATGTGAAAAATCAATCCGTTTACCAAAGTCCCAGAATAATTTCCATGACCGGGATGCACTACCATTCCGGCAGGTTTATTAACCACTATCACTTCATCATCTTCAAAAACAATATCTAGCGGAATATCTTCCGGAACCAACAAATTTTCATGTGGCGGATGCGCCAAAACTACCCGAATCACATCAAATGGCTTGACTTTGTAATTGGCTTTTACCGTTTGTTCATTGACCAAAACATTGCCCGCTTTGATAGCTTGCTGTACTTTATTTCGTGTGGCATTTTCGATGAAGTTCATCAAAAATTTATCGACTCTCAAAGGTTCCTGACCTTGTGTAGCTGTGTATTTATAATGTTCGTAAAGTTCTTCTTGTTCTAATTCTTCCAATTTAAAATCCTCCATCTGCTTCTTCTATGATTATTGTACTATCTTTTTTAACCGGATTTCCACCATCGCCTAAAATAAATTCCAACTTTGAATTTCTGGGTATTTTTTGACCAGCCTTAACTTCCTTTCCGTTATATAATAATCCGCGAACTACATCTAAAGCAATATCATTTACATAGGTCGGATTTTCACCCACTCTATAACCAACCGATAAAAGTAAAGCTGTTGCTTGTCGATTTGTTTTACCATAAACATCTGGAACCGATATCAATTCATAGGATGACGGATTTAATTTTAAATATATTTTTCGATTTTCTTTTACAAAACTGCCGGCTATCGGACTTTGCTCTATTACTGAATTTCCTGGAAATTCGGGATTGTATTTGGTAGAATCTATCACTTCATAGCGTAAATCAAGATTAGATAAAAGCGCTTCAGCCTGTTCCATCTCAACCCCAACCAATGCAGGAACTTCAATTTTTTGATAATGATTTGTTTTAAATTTCAACCAAAAAAGTGCCACAATTACAAATAAAAACAGTGCAATTACTGCAAGAATTAACTGATTTAAAAACTCTTTACTCTTAAGAAAATTAATAAAACTCATATTTTTTTCAATGTTTTGAACAAAGATAACAAAGGATAAGATAGTTATTAGTATATTTTGATAAATTTGTCTTTAGGCAAAATTACTTATATGAAAAAAAATGTAGCCATTATCATGGGAGGTTACTCTTCGGAAGTTGACATTTCACTCAAGAGTGGCGAAATGGTTTATAACAATATCGATAGAAACTTATTTAACTCTTTTCGTGTTCATATTTTAATCGATAAATGGGTTTTGGTCGATGAAAATGGCAATGAATTTCCTATCAATAAACATGATTTTTCTGCGACTATTAATGGCAAAACAATCACTTTTGATGTTGTATTTAATGCAATTCATGGAACTCCCGGCGAAGACGGAACTATTTTAGCTTATTTTAAATTATTAGGAATTAAACATACTTCTGCTTCTTTTTATCAAATGGCACTTACCTTTAACAAACGTGATTGTTTAAGTGTCGCCAAATCTTATGGGGCAAAAACAGCCGTTTCTTATTATTTAAATAAAGGGAAAACTATTGATGAAACCGAAATTATAAAAAAAGTAAGTTTGCCGTGTTTTGTAAAACCAAATAATGCAGGTTCTAGCTTTGGAATATCAAAAGTAAATGAACAACATCAGTTAAAAAATGCTATTGAAAAAGCTTTTGCCGAAGACACTGAAATTTTGATTGAATCTTTTTTAGACGGAACCGAAGTTTCTGTGGGCGTTATTGAATACAACAACGAAGTTGTGGTATTGCCCATCACCGAAATTGTTTCTGAAAATGAATTTTTTGATTATGAAGCTAAATATTTGGGGAAATCGCAAGAAATTACACCAGCCCGTATTTCAAAAAAACAACAAGAAAATACGGAGAAAATAGCTAAAAAACTGTATATTTCGTTAAATATGAAGGGATTTACAAGATCTGAATTTATTTTAATTGGCGATGAACCTTATTTTTTAGAAATGAATACCGTTCCGGGTTTAACACAAGAAAGTATTTTACCGCAACAAGCAGCAAAAGCCGGAATTTCACAAACAGCATTATTTACCAATGCCATTGAAATGGCTTTAAAATAAAAAATATGAAAAAAGTGGTTTTTCCGGGTTCTTTTGATCCAATTACGCTCGGGCATGTAGATATCATTCAACGGGCGATTCCTTTATTTGATAAAATTGTTATCGCCATTGGCAATAATTACGATAAAAAATATATGTTTTCGTTGGAGCAACGCATTCATTTTATAGAAAAAACTTTTAAAGGGATTGATAAAATAGAAATTACAACTTACCAAGGTTTAACCGTTGATTTTTGCAAAAAAAATAACATCGATTATATTTTAAGAGGATTACGAAATCCTGCTGATTTTGAGTTTGAAAAAGCCATTGCACATACCAATCGTGTGATGTCTAAAATTGAAACCATCTTTTTATTGACAAGTGCAAGAACTTCTTTTATCAGTTCAAGTATTATTCGTGATATTATCAGAAATAATGGTGATGTTTCAGCTTTAGTTCCGAAAGTAGTTTTAGAATAACGAGTAGCTTTACAGCCATTTAAAAATACACTTCTAAAAAAAGTAAAAAAGAAAAATCGCATAAATAAAGAAACGAAGAATTCTAAAAACCCCGAGATATAACAACCATTTTAGCGGATAAGAAGTTAAGCCGGCTAAAAGCGTAGCCATAGAATAAGGCAAGGGAAGAAGTGCCGCAAAAACAATAAAAATTCCGCCCCATTTTTGCAAATTAATCACTAATTTTTGATGTTTGGTCAATAACCAAGTGTTTACTGCCGGAATTCTGTTTAAAAATCTTCCTATAAAAAAGGCCAATAAACCACCCACATACGATAAAACTGATAGTAAAAAAACAATCCACCAAGGGCTAATCCCCATCGTAGTAGCTTCCGGTTCAGCCCAAACAATAAATAAATCTGGCGGAATTAACCCAAGAAAAGTTTCCGATAAACCAAAAAGCAAATACACATAAATACCACTCACATTATCAACAATATGAATAAAAACTTCTTTGGTTGTAATGATATATCTTTCCACAAAATAAACTAAAGCAACAACTACAGCTATAATGACTGAAAGGTTGATGATATTACGAACTAAAAATCGGAAAAGCCCTGTTCTTTTAAGATATTGATAATAAAGGACTGTAAAACGATTGATATTTTTCATTCAATTTCTATTTCTTACAACATTAAATTTCAAACGCAAAACTACTGTTTAAATTGTACTTCATCAAACAAAATTTTGATATTGGTATAAGTGTTACACAATATCTCATTCCGCATATTTTTATCGATATATTTTACTATTGTAATGCCTTCCTCTTTTTGCGGAATTAAATTTTCTGCTGATGTACTTTTCATTTCAAACCAATGTGAAATTTTTAAAACTCGTTCATTTTCATTTTCAGAGTAAATATGATAAGTAGTACTTAATGGTTTTACAATCTCTAAATTTTTTACATTACATTCCTCTTTAACCTCTCTTAAAGCGGTCGTCTCGCGCGTTTCTCTTTTATCAATTTTACCTTTTGGAAGATCCCACTTATCAAAACGATAAATCATTAAAACTTCATCAAATTCATTTTTGACCAATCCGCCAGCCGCTTCGATTACTTTAAAATAGGATTGAAATTTAGTCCACATCAACTCTAAATCAGGATGATAAAGGTAAATTTCTTTCATTAAATCTTGTTCTAAAAGTGATACCATTTTTTCAATTTCAACAGACTCAAAAGGTATTATAATGATATGATTCAGATTATTTTTTGAATCCGTTAATATGATTGGATATTCTTTTACAAAAACTTTATACATTTGCAGCATGATAAAAGACAAAGATATTGCAAAAAAAATTGCTGAGTTACTTTTGCAGATTAAAGCCGTAAAAATTCAACCTTCTAATCCATTTACATGGGCATCTGGTTGGAAATCACCCATTTATTGTGATAACAGAATTATTCTGTCTTATCCAATGATTCGAAATCATATCCGTCAGAATTTTGCCAAACTCATTATGGAAGAATTTGGCAAACCTGATGTAATTGCCGGTGTAGCTACCGGAGCGATTGGAATTGGCGTTTTGGTTGCAGAAGAATTAGGACTTCCTTTTGTATATGTTCGACCAGAGCCAAAAAGTCATGGAAAACAAAACCAGATTGAAGGATTTTTAGAAAAAGGGAGTAATGTGGTGGTCATTGAAGATTTGATCAGTACCGGAAAAAGTAGTTTAAATGCCGTGAATGCTTTAAAAGAAGCCGGGGCAAATGTCAAAGGAATGGTCGCTATTTTTTCTTATGAATTTGAAGAATCGGCTCA
Organism: Flavobacteriaceae bacterium; assembly: GCA_030683815.1. Classification (GTDB taxonomy): domain Bacteria; phylum Bacteroidota; class Bacteroidia; order Flavobacteriales; family Flavobacteriaceae; genus JAGXRT01. The sequence continues at coordinate 182,369 of JAUXPJ010000014.1, read as the reverse complement.
AAATTTCAATAATGAAAATGTAAAACTACTAACTTTAAGTAATTATCCAATATTAATTGAACAAGCTTTAGATAGTAATTACATATCAGAAAAAGAAATAGATGCTTTAAATAATTGGTGTAAAAAACCAAGTAGATGGTTGAATTAAAGAATAAAATATGAATTTAGAAAGTCAAAAAAAAAACGTCAATAAATCATCAAAAGAACTTTTTGACTTATTAACCAATGTTGAAAATTTTAAGCAAATAATGCCTTCATCAACAGAAAAATTTGAGGCTGATGAAAATTCATTTGTTTTTGCTTTAAAAGGAATGCCGGAAATTAGATTGGTGTTGAAAGAAAAAGAACCTTATCATAAAATAGTTTTGGGTGCAGCAAGCAGTAAATTACCATTTACTTTAACAGCTCAAATTGATGAATTAAATGATTCACAATCAGCTATTCAATTATTTTTTGATGGAAATTTTAATCCGATGATGGCGATGATGTTAAAAGGGCCACTTTCAAAATTTATTGATACTTTATCAGAAAATATGGATAAACTTTAAGTTTACAAGAATTTGATTTCTTTTAAACTGAATGATTTTAACCCGTTATTTTCTATTTCAACTGTGAGTTTACCGGATTCTGAAACACTTTTAATAATTCCTGCAAATTTTGAATTTCTATGGTCTTCAAACATCGTAGGAATTCCTTTTTTATACAATAAACTTTCATATTCATTTTTCAGCGCTTCAAAATCATATTGTATAACTCTTGAAAGCTCATTTTCTAAGTTGATTAAAAGTAAATTCAATACTAAATCCCGATTGACTTCAGCTTTGAGCAACAGTTGAAGAGAAGTCACTTTTTGAATTGCTGAAGAAAAATTCAACTGATTCACATTGATTCCTATTCCAATAATGGTGTTGGAAATTTGATGACCGGTAACCGAATTTTCAATTAAGATACCGGCAATTTTATAATTATCTGACAAAATGTCGTTTGGCCATTTAACGGCTAATTTTTCAGGAATAAATTGTTTTAAGGTTTTATAAACTGCCAATGAAGTGGCTATACTTATATAAAATTGCAAGGAAACATCTAAATGATCAAGTTTTTTTAAAACACTCACCATCAAATTCTTACCAGATTCAGAATCCCAAACAGTGTCCATCTGACCTTTTCCTTTTGTTTGAAATTCAGCTGTAACAACAGTAAAATCAATTAGAGGAGTTTCTCTCTTTAATCTTTTTAGAAATTCATTGGTAGAATCAATGGCATTAAGTTTGATTATATTCATCGTGAAAATTATGGCTTCGATTGAATCTGTAATTTACAAGTAAAAAAACAATAACTTTGCATCAAAACTAAAAATTTTTTAATGACAAAAAAAACAAAAAGTATAGACAGTTTAATCTCAGTAATTTTAAAGGGAATTGATGAAGTAAAAGGACAGGAAGTACAATTGCTCGATTTAAGAAAAATTGAAAACTCAGTATGTGATTATTTTATAATTTGCTCCGGAACCTCCAATACACACGTAAATGCTATTACGGGCGCAGTTCAAAAATTAACCGGCAAACAACTCAAAGACCATCCTTGGCATGTAGAAGGCGAACAAAACGCTGAATGGGTTTTGTTAGATTATATCAATGTGGTGGTTCATGTTTTTCAAAAGAAAACTCGCGAATTTTACGATATTGAAGGGCTTTGGGGCGACGCAACAATAACGCATATATCATAAAATATTATTATCTTCAATTTAAAATATATAGATGAATACACCAGACAATCAAGATAAAAAAGGAAAATTGACTCAGAAACCAAAATTCAACATCAATTGGTTTTATACGGCTGCTTTTGTATTCCTTATTCTCATGTTTTTTCAAAATTCTGGCTCAAGTGATGAAAATTTCAAAATTTCACTCACCAATTTTGAAAAATATTTAAACGATAATGATGTTCAAAAAATAGTAGTTTTTGCACAAGATAGAACCGCAGGTGTTTATTTAACTTCTCAAGCATTAGAAAAAGAAATTCATAAAAAAAATGCCAAAAAAGGTGTTTTTGGTACCCCAAATATGGGACCAAATTACCAATTACAATACGGCGATTTAAAACTTTTTCAAGAATTTTTGCAAAAAGAAAGTGAAAAAGGACATCCTGTTGAAGTTAAATTTGAAGAATCGAGTAAATGGAGTGAGATTTTAATCAGCTTTTTGCCCATTCTACTTTTTATAGGAGTTTGGCTTTATTTTATGCGAAGAATGTCTGGCGGTGCCGGAGGCGGAGGTGGACAAATTTTCAACATCGGAAAATCAAAAGCCAAATTGTTTGATCAAGACACTTTAGTGAAAACCACTTTTAAAGATGTAGCCGGATTGGAAGGTGCCAAAGAAGAGGTACAAGAAATAGTAGATTTTCTTAAAAACCCGGAAAAATATACTGCTTTAGGCGGTAAAATACCCAAAGGCGCTTTATTAGTGGGACCTCCGGGTACCGGAAAAACTTTATTGGCAAAAGCGGTAGCCGGCGAAGCTCATGTCCCTTTTTACTCCTTATCAGGTTCAGATTTTGTGGAGATGTTTGTGGGTGTTGGTGCCTCAAGAGTGCGCGATTTATTTAAACAAGCGCAACAAAAAGCACCCTCAATTATTTTTATTGATGAAATTGATGCCATTGGAAGAGCGCGTGGTAAAAGTAATTTTACAGGTGGAAATGATGAAAGAGAAAGTACTTTAAATCAGTTATTAACCGAAATGGATGGATTTGGAACAGACTCCAACGTCATTGTTTTAGCGGCTACCAACCGAGCTGATGTGTTAGATAAAGCACTGTTGAGAGCGGGTCGATTTGACCGCCAAATTTATGTCGATTTACCCGACCTACATGAAAGGGCAGAAATATTTGCAGTTCATTTAAAACCTATTAAAATTGATGAAAGCGTTGATGTTGAGTTTTTATCAAAACAAACTCCCGGTTTCTCTGGTGCTGATATTGCTAATGTTTGTAATGAAGCTGCTTTAATTGCCGCCAGAAAAGGTAAAAAAGCAGTGGAACATCAAGACTTTCTAGATGCTGTTGATCGTATTGTTGGCGGATTAGAAAAGAAAAATAAAATCATCACAAAAGGAGAAAAACGCACTATTGCTTTTCATGAGGCCGGCCATGCAACGGTAAGTTGGTTATTAGAACATGCTGCTCCGTTGGTAAAAGTTACTATTGTTCCGCGTGGTCAATCATTAGGCGCTGCTTGGTATTTGCCAGAAGAACGCATGATTGTTCAAACAGATCAAATGTTAGATGAAATGTGTGCAACTTTAGGTGGCAGAGCTGCTGAAAAAATTATTTTCGATAAAATTTCAACCGGCGCGTTAAGCGATTTAGAAAAAGTTACTAAACAAGCCAGAGCCATGGTTACTATTTATGGATTGAATGAAAAATTAGGGAATATTACCTATTATGATTCATCAAATCAAGCAGAATATACTTTTTCTAAACCTTATAGTGAAGAAACCGCTCAAACTATAGATAAAGAAATTTCAATTTTAATTGAAAAACAATATTCACGAGCTCTTGAAATTTTATCTGAAAATAAAGATAAACTAACCGCTTTAGCGGAACAACTTTTGGAAAAAGAAGTCATTTTTAAAGATGATTTAGAATTGATTTTTGGGAAAAGACCTTTTGAAAAAGAAGTAGAGGATAAAAAAGAAATTAAAACTACAAAATTAAACGAAAATAATTCTGCTGAAACACTTGAAAATTCAACAGATACTGCCGAATAAATCAATACTTTTTGTATTTTTGAGCCTATTCGGCGGTAAAAATGAGTTTTTTAAAAAAATTAGAACAATTATTTAATTTTCGAAATAAATCATCTGAAGAAAAGGAGATCAAAGAACATCCCGTTAACTTATCTTTAGATGATTTTTTTGTTCATAACTTCATCAATAATGGAGGTAAATTTTTGTACTGTACATCTCCGGAAGAAGCTTTAAATAACCTTCATCAAATTGTCAAAGAAAATCATTGGTATAGTATCACTTGTTTTGATTCAACTTTAATTCAATTTACAAGTACAATTCCGATTAATTTAATAAACGTAATCAATGAAAATTCTCCATTTTTGACAAAATGTGAGCAGCTTATATCTGAAAATGGCAGCTTATTATTTTCTTCCAATCAGTTAAAAGAACATAAATTAGCTGATTTTTCTAATCATTTCATCGTTTATGCCAAAACAAGTCAAATTGTAAATACTACAAGCGATGGTTTGTGTGGTATCAATAACAGAAACCGTGGAAATATCCCGACAAATATTGGTGCTATCAAAAATTTTACTCCCATGCAAAATGACAATTTTTTAAATTACGGATATACTAATTCTAAAAACCTATATTTGCTTTTAGTAGAAGATTTATAATATGAAAAACTTTTTAACCCGTGCTAAGTCTGCTTTTTGGTTTGCAGGAACGCTCATTTTTTGCATTCTTTTTCACAAACTTACCTTTATTGGACTTTTTTTTATTTTAATGCTTTTCTGCATTTACGAATTTAACCGTTTAATAAAATTAAAGAGTGTATTTCCCTATATAATTGGGGTGATGATGTTTATTTTTGGAAATATTTTTAATGTTGAAGAAGTTCCTTATATTGGTTTATTTCGATATGCGGGAGTTTTGCTGTTTTTAACAATTTTTGTCACTTTTGTATCAATCCTCTTCTATAAAAAAGAAGAAGTTGTCAACCATTTAGGAAAGATATTTTTATCGGTAATTTATATTGCGGTTCCGTTTACTTTAATTGCGCAAATACCTTTTTTAAATCCGAATATTCAATACATCAACACAACAATTCTGGGTGTTTTTCTTTTAATTTGGACCAATGATACTTTTGCGTACATTATTGGAAGCAATTTTGGAAAACATAAATTATTAGAACGTATTTCTCCCAATAAAACCATTGAAGGATTTTTAGGCGGTATGCTTGCTGCTTTTGCAGGAAGCTATATTTTATCCACTTTTTTTGATTCCTATACACTTTTACAATGGTTTGTGATTGCTTTTATTGTGAGCACTTTTGGAGTGTTGGGAGATTTAATTGAATCGATGTTTAAAAGACAGGCAGGCGTTAAAGATAGCGGAGATTTTATTCCGGGTCATGGTGGTTTTTTAGATCGACTTGATAGTGTTATATTTGCAGCGCCATTTATATTTATTTACTTACAATTTATATCATATAATGTTTCATAAAGAAGGTTTTAAAATAATAGCAATTTCCTCATTTTTTGCCGGTGGATCTGTATTACTAGTCGATAGTTATGTAGAATTACCTTGGCTGCAAAGTGTTTTGTCTATTGTCATATTGTTATTCTATGTGTTGATTTTACAATTTTTTAGAAATCCGAAGATAAATACAAACATCAACAAGCAACAAATTATTGTTCCTGTTGATGGTAAAGTGGTGGTTATTGAAGAAGTTTTTGAACCCGAATATTTCAAAGATAAACGCTTACAGGTTTCCATTTTTATGTCGCCTATCAATGTTCATGTTACCCGTTATATAATGAGTGGATTGGTGAAATACAGCAAATATCATCCCGGAAAATATTTAGTTGCCTGGCATCCGAAGGCATCAACAGAAAATGAAAGAACTACTATTGTTATTGAAAATGAAGTTTTTGGCGATGTTTTATACCGTCAAATTGCCGGTGCTTTAGCCAAAAGAATCGTAAATTATGCCGTTGAAGGAATGCAAGTTGTACAAGGAACTGATGCCGGATTTATTAAATTTGGTTCAAGAATTGATATTTATCTGCCATTAAATACAAAATTAAACGTACATTTAAATCAGAAAGTAAAAGGAGGAATTGATATTATTGCTTCCAAATAGTTGATCTACATGAAGACAGATTTAGATAAAGAATTTGAAACAGCTTTTTTAAAAGCATCTTCATCATCTATAAAATTACCGCCAGATGTTATGTTGAAACTTTATGCTTATTACAAACAAGCAACAAGTGGATCAAATTACAAATCAGCTAATAGTAATGTTGAACTGATTAATGCTTTTAAGCTCAATGCCTGGTTGCAGCTCACCAGATTAAGCGAAGATGAAGCCAAACAAGGTTATATAGATTTGGTCAAAAAGTATATCGTTAAATAACAATAAAAAATCCCGTTTTAGACTGCACCCAAAAAGTTAGACACTATTTGGGGGCAGTGCATTTATACGGGATTTTTTTATTTAATAATCTAAGCCGGCTAAGAACTTGAGTTTCTCTTTCCACAACTCTAAATTTTCTTGATTTTTTTCGATATCCTTTCGCACTTTCATAATGAACGGATTATCTTCTGTTGCGTTTGAAATAAAACTGACATTATTTTCTAATTGTTTTACCTCTCGGGTAATATCTTCAATTTTCTTGCGTAAAAACAATTGTTCATTATCTAATTTACGGTAATTTTTTTGCTGTAAGAAGCTCTCCATAATATTTTTAAACTTGAGTATTTCTTTAGTATTGCTATCAATTGAAAGCTTACCAAATACTTTATCTAAAAGTTTATTAAATTTAATTTCAATGTGTTTGAGATTATGAGGTAAACTGCCTAAATTTCTCCATTGATTGATAATTTCTTTCAACTCTTCATAAGGAATTTCTTCATCTGCATCTACCCTATTTTTGAATTGCTCATAAAATTCTTTTTTCTTTGAAAATGAAACTAATTGCTCTTGATTGTCTGCATCCTGAACTTTATGATATCTATTAAAGAAATCATTGCAAGCATCTTTAAATTCTTTCCAAAGTTTATCAGAATATTTTTTGGGGACATGACCAATTTTCTTCCAATCTAACTGAATTTTTTTTAATATTTCAGCAGTTTTTTCTAAATCTTCGCTATCTTTTAAAGCTTTTGCTTTTTCAACCAACTGTATTTTCAAAGATAAATTATCTTGCTGTTCATGTTTGATTTCTTTATAAAAATCGTTTTTTCCTTTATTAAAAGCGCGAGTAGCATCTTTAAATTTATTCCACAATTCATCATTTTTTTTACGAGGGATATTAGTGATTTCAATAAATTCTTTGCGAAATTGTTCAATTTTAGTAATGCATTTTTGCCAGTCAGAATGTGTTTTATTTTGCGTAAAATCTATGGCTTTTATCGCTGCAATTAAGTGCTCTTTTTTAATAATATTTTCTTCAAAACCTTCTTTTAATCCTTTGTAAAAATCTTGTCTTTTATCATGAATTGCCTTGGTAAGATTGCTGAACTGTTCCCAAACTTCATCTCTGTGTTCGCGATCAACAGGGCCCAACTCTTTCCAAACTTTATGCAACATTTGAAGCTCCCTAAACGCATACTCAATATCGTCACTTTGAAATAATCCTTCAGCAACAACAATCAATTTTTGTTTTTCTTCGAGATTATGCCTAAAGTCTAAATCTCTTAAATCTTTGTTGATATGTAATAAATCGTAAAAACGCTCCACATGATGTTGGTAAGTTTTCCAAGTATCATTATATCTATTTCTGGGTACTGCGCCAATTTCATTCCACCGTTGCTGAAGATTTTTAAAATCTTTATACATAACCGATGAATCGCCATCGTCAATTAAGTTTTTAAGTTGCTCAATGATGGCAGTTCTTGCAGTTAAATTTTGTTTTAATGCTGCATCAAGTTCAGTGTAATATTTTCTGCGTTCTGTAGCATAATCTGCATATAAACTGTCAAATTCTTGTTTTAAAGGATTGTTGAAATGAAAATCGATAGATTCATTTCCATCCTCTAAAAATGCTTTTTTAGTTTCTTGAAGCAGTTGACTGTGTTTTTTATTAAACTCCTTTTTAATTAAGTCGATATTTCGCTTAATTTCATGAACTTCATAATTGTTTAATATTGTTTGAAGCTCAGCTAAAAGTTGTTCCATCGTCATAGATGAATAATCTATAACATCTGGTATTGAAACTGTCAGATTTTCTTCAGTAGGATTTTCAGCTCCTATTGGAGGTGCTTGCTCGTTTACTACAACATCTTCATTAACAGCAACTTCTAAATCTAATTCTTCTTTTTCTTCCGTTTTTTCGATTTCCTGTTCATGAACAGTTTCGGGACTTACCTCTGACTCGTGCAGATTTTCTTGAATGTTTTCTAACATTTTATAATGTTTAAGGTTCCTAAATACACACTATATCTAATAGATATTTTGCGGTTAACAAAGAAACGAAAAATTCTCTTTTTATTTAACCTCTTTGAAGATTAATTGCCAAGTATTTGAAATTAAGCTATTACTCTGACCAAATTTCCCAAGATTTTTCAGCTTGAAGTTCCAACATTTCCAATCCATTTTTAATCAAAGCGCCTCTTTCTTTTCCTTTTGCAAGAAACATTGTTTCAGAAGGATTATAAATTAAATCAAACAAAAAATGATTTGATGTTAAACTTTCATAGGGAATTTGCGGAAATTCATTTACTGATGGAAATGTTCCGACAGGCGTACAATTAATAATAATTTGATAATCTTTCATCACCTTATCAGTTAATGAATTATAAGAGATTTCATGCGTTTTTTTAGGGTTTCTAGACACCGAAATAAATGGAATGTCCAATTTTTTTAAAACAAATTTGATGGCTTTTGAAGCGCCACCGGTTCCTAAAACCATCGCTTTTTGATGTGTTGGTTTCAGTAAGGATTTAAAAGAATTTTCAAATCCGAAAATATCTGTATTGTATCCAATCCGTGTTTGATTGATTATTTTGACACAGTTGACCGCTCTTATTTCTTCAGCTTCCGGCGATATTTCATCTAATAAATTGATGATTTGTTCTTTATAAGGTATTGTTACACTCAATCCTTTTAAATTTGGATAATTTTTTAAAACAACTGGCAATTTATCTAAATCGTCTATATCAAAATTATGAAATTCGTGATTCGTTAAATTTAACTGATGAAATTTTTCTGTAAAATATTTTTTGGAGAATGAATACGGAATATTTTTTCCTATCAATCCGAAACTAACGTTTTGCTTTTCTTGCCCGCAATTTTTGTCCATAATAATCCAATATTAAAACCAATAAAAATCCGAGGAAAATAAATAAAATGGCATACCATGTTTCTGTTGAAGTAAAATTTGGCAGATATCTTTGGTAACTCTCTACTACTTTATTTCCCATTTTACCAAAAAGAAAATGTCCATCTTCTATTTTATAAATTACATTTTTCCATGGCCAAACAATGCCTAAAGAACCGGTAATAAATCCGATAATTAGAGCAGTTACCAATTGATGCCATCGTTTTAAAATATATCCTAAAATATGGGATGTTACCACCAATCCGAAAGTTGAACCGGCTGTAAAAACGGTGATAATTTGTAAATATCTAATTCTTGGCGGATTGCTGATAAAACTGAAATCGCCGGTTAAAATTTCAATAATGGTATTGTAAAGTTCGGTTACAGAATCGACCAAAAGCAAGACATAATTTCCCAATAAAATCAGTATAAATGAGCCCGATAAACCAGGCAAAGTCATTCCGGTAACGCCGATAATTCCGCAGAAAAACACAAACCACAAATTGTCATTTCCCTTAGCAGGATTCATAAAACTGATGGCAACACCGATTGATATTCCAATGATTGATGCCGTAATATTTTTAGAAGTCCAATCATCAAAACCTTTACTGATGTAGTAAATAGATCCAATTATCAATCCGAAAAAAACACTCCAAACGTACAATTCGTAATGTAACAAATAGTAATCTATGATTAATGAAATGCTGAAATAACTGACTACATTACCGGCAATAATTAAGAATAAAAAATCGCCATTGATATAATTATGAAAACTTTTGAACCTGCCGTTCAGCAATAGTTTAAAGGCCTTTTTGTTTACTTTTTGAAATGAATAAATCATTTCTTCATAAAAATTCAAGACAAAAGAAACCATTCCGCCGGAAACTCCGGGTACTTTATTGGCAGCACCCATCAATAATCCCTTGAAAAACAAGGTTACATTATCGAGTAACGAGCGGTTTTTTATCATTAATAAACAGATTTATTGGCAGCCATTTTTTCGAGTATCAATATAAGTAAAAATCCGAATAAAGCTAAAGCCAAAGCATAAAAAAGTTGATTATCGCCTGCATAATTATACGGCGAGATACTTTGTTCGTTTAAAACGATTAACTTTCCGTTGATTTCTTTGGTTTCTAACACCTCTTTCCAAGGCCAAATTTTATTGAGTGACCCTATTAAAAATCCGGTTAAAACCGCCAAAGTTAAATTTTTGTAATGATTGAATAACCATTTTAAGATGCGAGAAAAACTGAGTAAACCAACAACTGCACCGGCTGCAACAATTAAAAGTAATTGCAGGTTTTTTTCATGAATTGCTTGTAATATTGGTTTATAAGCGCCTAATAATACTAAAATAAAAGAACCTGAAATGCCGGGTAAAATCATGGCAATGATGGCTAAAGAACCCGCAAAAAAATAAAACAGACTGGATGAACTTTCAGTAACCATCGGTCTGAGAATCGTAATAAAATAGGCAAATATGGCGCCAATTATAAGTCCGATAAAAATTTTATAATTCCATTGGGCTATTTGTTTTCCTACAAAAAATATACTGGCTAAGACCAATCCGAAGAAAAATGACCAAACCAAAATTGGTTTATTTTCTAACAACCAAGAAATTGATTTTGCCAATGAAATGATACTCAAAAATATACCCGATAAAAGCGAAATTAAAAAATTGCCATTAATGGCTTTCCAAACTTTTTTGATGCCTCCAGATTTAAAAACTTTAATCAATCCAAAGTTGAAAGCATTGATGGTTTCTAACAGCTCTTCGTAAATGCCGGAAATAAAAGCAATGGTTCCGCCGGAAACCCCCGGAACAACATCGGCGGCGCCCATAGCAATTCCTTTAAGCGTAATGATAAAATAGTCTTTAACAGTTCTTATTTTCATTTTTATTTTTTTAAAAACAAATGTACTATTTTATTAATACGAAAATTAATATCAATTATCTTAGATTTGAGTATTGAGTATGTAAAATGGACAATTGATAATTAACAATGGACAATTAAAAATAAATAAAGAAATTTGGAAATGAATAAGGCATAACTTTTTAACTTTATTGCATTATATGCTTACAACACCTATTACCTACTGATAACTGATACTGCTAACTGCCTATTGCTTATTATTATTCATTATCAATTATTAAAAAATTTAAAGAGGAATATTTCTATTTAGCTGTTGAAGTATTTTTTCTTTATTTTTTAAAAACTGTGAATTATACTCATCAATTTCTATGGCATTTTCAACAACGAATAAAGCATTTTGAAATTGATTTTTTTTGATAAATAATTTTATTAAAGCCAACCAACTTTTTTCAAACTGAGGATCTTCATGAACAGCTTTTCTGTGAAAAATGACTGCTTTTTCAAATGAGTTTAAACCTTCATAACATTTGCCAATTTTAAAATATATATAAGCAGAAGGATCTTCTAATTTTAAGGTAATCGTATAATTATAAATAGCATCTTCATACTTTTTAAGTTTTTCAAATGTTTTTCCTTTTTCAATATATGCACCAACAAATCTATCCTCTATAACCAATGCATATTCATATGCTTTTATAGCATCATGATATTTTTTTTGAGCATAGTATTGTTTTCCTAATTGAAACCAAGCTACTTCACTATACGGACTTTGCTCTATATACTCAAGTAAAAAATCTTCTGCAACAGCATATCGTTCTTGAATTTCATAACAAAAAATGAGATTATTTAATACCTGATCATCATCAGAATCAATGGCTAAAACTGCTCTAAAATATTTTTCAGCTTCATCATATTCTTCTTGATACATAAACTCCATGCCAATTAAGAATAAAACCTCAGCTTCATCATCTGTATATTTTAATGCTTTTCGCAGCATTTGAATAGCCTTTTTAAACTGTAAATTTTTAGAAAACATCGTCGCTTTTAATAAAAATAATTGTTCATGAGTTGGCTCAATATGATACAATTCATTTAATAATAAATTTGCTTCTTCTGTTTTGTCTTCATTAATTAGTTGTTCAGCTTTCAATAATTTCAACTCAAAAGAGCTAGGATGTTGTGTTAATCCTAATTTAATGGCCTGATTGGCAAGATTGTCTTTTCCAATATCAAAATAATGATGAATAATATCAACAAACTCTTCTGAATCAAAGAAATAAACCTCATTGGTTTTTAACATTGATTCAAATTTTTCTATAGAAAACATATTGTCATCCGAAGTACTATCAGTCATTATATATTGATATTAATCTGAAATAAAATTACAACAACCGTTAAAATCAAAGGTTAAAAGGTAAAAATCTTTTTAACAAATTAATTAACAGAAAAATGTTACATTTGTAAAACCAACGATTTGAAAGCAATTATGGGTCATAAAATTCTTATCAACTCATCTGAAATTCAAATAATTTTACATCGACTCGCTTGTCAATTAATTGAAAATCACCCAAATTTAGAAAATACCGTTTTAATTGGATTACAACCTAGAGGCGTTTTTTTAGCTGAAAGATTGATTTCAATTTTAAAAAATGATTATCAATTAAATGATATTTTATACGGTCAACTGGATATCACTTTTTATAGAGATGATTTTAGACGTAGTGATAAACCTTTAGAAGCCAATAAAACAAACATTGATTTTGTTGTTGAAAATAAAAATGTGGTTTTTATTGATGATGTATTATTTTCTGGCAGAAGCATTAGAGCTGCATTAACGGCTATTCAATCTTTTGGACGACCAAAAACCATTGAATTAATGGTGTTAATTGACAGACGATTTAGCAGGGAACTTCCTATTCAACCAGATTACAGTGGCCGACAAGTTGATGTTATCAACCAAGAAAAAGTAAAAATATTTTGGACAGAAAGAGACCAGCAAGACGCCGTTTATATCACTAATATTTCGTAAAATGAACTCATTAAGCGTACCTCATTTATTAGGCATCAAAGACCTCAACAAAAATGATATCGAACTTATTTTTAAAACCGCTACTCATTTTAAGGAAATCATTAATAGACCCATCAAAAAAGTTCCCTCTTTAAGAGATATTACGATTGCCAATTTATTTTTTGAAAATAGTACTCGCACCAAATTATCTTTTGAATTGGCCGAAAAAAGACTTTCTGCAGATGTTATCAACTTTTCTGCAAGTCAATCTTCTGTTTCTAAAGGCGAAACTTTAATTGATACTGCCAACAATATCCTTTCTATGAAAGTAGATATGATAGTGATGCGACATCCTTATGTTGGAGCTGGAGTTTTCTTATCAAAAAATGTAGGCGCAACTATTATCAATGCGGGTGACGGAACCCATGAACATCCAACTCAAGCTTTGCTGGATTCTTATACCATTCAAGAAAATTTAGGAGAAGTTTCCGGTAAGAAAGTGGTTATTGTTGGTGATATTCTTCATTCTAGAGTGGCGCTATCCAATATTTTTGCGCTTAAATTACAAGGAGCTCAAATAAAAGTTTGCGGCCCGTTGACTTTAATCCCTAAGCATATTACAAGTTTGGGAGTTGAAGTTGAAACAGATATTCGAAAAGCGCTTCAATGGTGTGATGTTGCCAATGTTTTAAGAGTTCAGCATGAACGAATGGATATCAATTATTTTCCTTCAGTAAGAGAATACACACAACTTTTTGGCATCAATAAAAAAATGTTAGATTCTTTGGATAAAAAGATTGTATTGATGCATCCTGGACCTATAAATCGCGGAGTAGAAATTACAAGTGATGTGGCTGATTCTGAACATTCTGTAATTTTAAATCAAGTAGAAAATGGGGTAGCAGTGAGGATGGCAGTTATTTATTTATTAGCAGAAAAAATTAAACGCAATTGATGAAAATAACAAAAAAAAAATTGTACACTTTTATTCAACCCGAAGAAAAAACGGTTGACTTATTCTTCAATGATTTCAATGAAAAGTACGAAGAAATTCAGGATGAACATCTTATTATTGATTTTTCTAAAAATTTTAACATCAATTTAAAAGATTTATTTGTATTTTTGAAGGTATCAGAAAAACATCGAAACAAAAAGTTGTCTTTTATAATAATTGTAAATGGTATAGATTTTGATGATTTGCCTGACGAATTAATAGTTGCTCCTACCCTAACTGAAGCAAAAGATATTTTAGAAATGGAGGATATTGAACGTGATTTAGGATTTTAAAACAATTGCTTATTGATGAAAAAAATACTTTTTATTCTTATCTTTTTAACAACAACTTTTGTTTTTGGTATGGCTGATTTTACTTCATTAAAATTAGGTTATATCGATGTGCAATTATCTCAAATACCACCAACTATTTCAGAAATAATTGCTTCACCCAATCCATTTAGTGTTAAAACTACCATTTCTTTTATATCGGTTAAAGATCAAGAAGTTTCTTTTACCATAAAAAATCTATTAGGAAAAACTGTTTTTTCAGATAAGTTAAATGTTCAAAAAGGAGAGAATCAATTTGACTTTTATAAAAATGACTTAAATCCCGGTATGTATCTATATTCACTACAAACAACCAACGAAATAATCTCCAAAAGATTAGTCATTAAATGAGTCTAAAACTCACTATTTTAGGTTGTCATTCTGCAACACCCCGTACTTTCGCACATCCAACCGCTCAATTTTTAGACATTAAAAATCACTCTTTTTTAATTGATTGCGGAGAAGGAACTCAGGTTCAGTTAAGAAAATATAAAATTAAATTTTCCAGAATAAATCATATATTTATATCGCATTTACACGGTGATCATTTTTTCGGATTAGTGGGTTTATTATCTACTTTTAACCTTTATAACAGAGAACAGGAACTTCATATTTACGGACCAAAAGGTATTAAAGAAATTGTAACGCTTCAATTTAAATTATCAAATTCATGGACAAAATATCCGCTGATATTTCATGAATTGGGAAGTAAAAAAAGTGAATTAATTTTTGAAGATGACAAAATAACCGTTGAAACAATCCCTTTAAAACATAGAGTTTATACCAACGGATTTCTATTTAAAGAAAAATCTCCGAAAGAATTACACTTAAATATGACAGCCATTTTAAAATATCCGGAAATTGAAATTTGTCATTATCATAACATCAAAAAAGGAAATGATTTTATTTCTGAAAAAGGAACAATTATCAACAATGATTTACTCACAACGCTTCCGTCAAAACCAATTTGTTATGCTTTTTGCAGTGATACTATTTATGACCCGGAAATTGTTCCTATCATCAAAAATGTAGATTTATTATACCACGAAAGCACTTTTTTAAAAGACAAAAAAGAAACAGCTAAAACAACCATGCATTCAACTGCTGAAGAAGCAGGAATGATTGCTCAACAAGCCCTGGTTAAAACACTTATTTTGGGACATTATTCCAGTCGGTATAGAGATTTAACTCGATTTCAACAAGAGGCTTCTGCATTTTTTGAGAATACTCATTTGGCTGAAGAAGGAAAAGTTTTTGAAATTTTCCCGGCTGATTAGTAAGTTTTCAGTAATTATCAAACTAAAAAGATGGATTAGAAAAATCTAAAAATTAGTTGTCGAATTGATTCGTTCTTAAAAGCACCAAAGTACAAGCTTCTTCAAATTGAATTCCTTCTTTAAATAAAAGTTGCTGAAATTCATTATTTTCAGTTCCCGGATTAAAGATAACTCTTCGCGGTTTTAAAGAAATGATGTAATTGTAAAATTCTTTTTGTCTTGTCGGATTTAAATACATGCTAACTGTATCTATGTTTTCATAATTTTTCAACTCAGAATCTATAGAAACACCAGAAATAGCTCCACTTTTTAATCCAAAAGCAACTACTTCATGTTGATAATCAGTTAAAAGTCTAACTGCCATATTTGAATATCTATCCTCGTTAAGAGAAGCTCCAATTACCAATGTTTTTAATCCCATAAACACACTTTTTTCAATTGATGATTAAACAAATATAATAAAACTCATAATCTATTTAATTGCTGTTTTATATATCTTGATTGATGTCAAATTGTTCTAAATACTCAGCAACTCTTTTAACAAATAAACCTCCTAATGCACCATTTACAACACGATGGTCATAAGAAATTGATAAATACATTTTGTGTCTGATTCCGATAAAATCACCATCTTCCGTTTCAATTACAGAAGGCACTTTTCGGATAGCTCCCAATGCTAAAATTCCTACTTGAGGTTGGTTAATAATTGGAGTCCCAAAAATACTTCCGAAGGAACCAATATTAGTAACAGTGAAAGTTCCACCTTGAATATCATCAGGTTTTAACTGATTATTTCTAGCTCTGTTGGCCAAATCGTTTACAGATTTTGCCATCCCGACAATATTTAACTGATCAGCATTTTTGATTACGGGTACTATTAAATTTCCATCATCCAAAGAAGTTGCCATTCCTAAATTAATTGATTTCTTTTTAATGATATTATCACCATCAACAGAAATATTCATCATCGGGTAATCACGTAAGGTTTTTGCAACTGTTTGTAATAATATAGGTGTAAAGGTAAGTTTCTCTCCTTCAGCTTTTTGAAATTTATTTTTTACTTTCTCTCTCCACTTCACCATATTGGTTACATCAACTTCAATAAATGATTGTACATGAGCAGATGTATGGACTGAATGCGTCATGTGTTGTGAAATCAATTTACCCATACGCGTCATTTCAATAATTTCATCTCCAGATGAAATAGTAATTGGAGTACTCGCAATCTTTTTAACTTCGGCTGCTTCTACAACTTGAACTGTTTGAGTTTGATTAACATTATTTCTGATTTTTAAATACTCTAATAAATCATTTTTGGTTAAGCGATTATCTGATCCTGAACCTTTAACAGCATCTAGTTCAGCTAAAGAAATATTTTCTTTTGCAGCAATATTTTTAACTAAAGGTGAATAAAATTTATCCGTACCCTGATTTGAAGTATCAATACTATTGTTAATTGAAGGGCTTTCAACTTTAATTTCTTCTTGTTTCATTTCTATAATTTCAGGAACATTAACTACTTCTGAACTATCAGCTCCTTCAATTTCCACAATCGCAAACGCCTGATCAACCTTAAGAATATCTCCTACTTTAAAAAGTTGTTCAACTAAAACGCCCTCAATTTCACTTGGCACTTCAGTATCTACCTTATCGGTAGCTACTTCTGCAATACCGTCATCTAATTTTATAGTATCTCCCACATTTTTTAACCATGTGGTTAGGGTTGCTTCAGAAACGCTTTCACCCATTTTAGGGAGTTTAATCTCAACTTTTGCCATTATCGTTTATTTTTAGAATACAAATTTACGGATTATTAAAAGTAGTTAAAAAAGGGGTGCTATCATTTAATGATATTAAACCATAAGATTTTCTTATTTAACGTAAAAAAAAAGGAGAACTATTTCAGTGCTTTACTTTAAATAGTCATCGAAAAAATTCTAATTTCCGGTTGATTTTCAATTAATCTCAAATCAAAAGCCATACAAATATTACGAATAAACATTCTTCCTTCATCAGAAACTTTTAAAGTACTACCTTCTACTCTCAACACTTTATCTTGAATTAGTTCGTCTAACCGTTTAATTATTTGTGGCATTTCTTCTAACCGCATGTTTACATCATCCCAATTCGTTTCCAAATGACACATAATGTTTAAAATGTGCTTTCTAACAATTAAATCTTTTTGAGTTAATAAATGGCCTCTGAAAATTGGTAATTCTCCATTGTTTACCCGCTCCATATAATCTTCTTCCTTCTTCTCATTTTGAGCAAAACTATACCAGGAATCACTGATTGAAGACACGCCTAAACCAATCATCAATTGTGTTTTTCCGGCGGTATAACCCATGAAATTACGATGTAAAGTCTTTTTTTTCATCGCTTTACATAATGAATCAGTTGGTAAAGCAAAATGATCCATTCCAACTTCAACATATCCAGCATCAAAAAAAAGTTGCTTGCCTAATTCGTATAAATAACGTTTTTCTTCATCTTTAGGTAAATCTTGATCTTCAAAACCACGTTGCCCAACACCTTTAATCCAAGGCACATGAGCATAACTATAATATGCAATTCTATCGGGTCTTAAAGCAACGGTATTTTTAATGGTATTTCGAATACTCACTTCATTTTGAAATGGCAATCCAAAGATTAAATCATGCCCAATCGATTGATAACCAATCTCTCTTGATAATTCATGAACCGACTTTACTTGCTCAAATGATTGAATTCTATGAATTGCTATTTGAACTTTTGGATCATAATCTTGAATACCGAAACTATTGCGTCTGAACCCTAAATCAAACATAGTTTGCAGTTGTTTTTCAGATGTTTTATTTGGGTGGCCTTCAAAACTGAAATCATAAATTTCAAATTTTTCAGCACGTTTAAACAATCCGTTAATTAATCGCTCTAAATTTTCAGCAGAAAAAAATGTGGGTGTTCCTCCACCTAAATGAATTTCTCTGATTTTTGGTTTTTTATCGAATAAGTCACAATATAAATCCCATTCTTTTAAAAGAGTATCGATATACGGATCTTCTACTGAATGTTGTTTCGTAATTCGCTTATGACACGCACAAAACGTACATAAACTCTCACAATAGGGCAAATGAATGTAAAGACTAATCCCTTCTTCATCATTACTTTCATTAAACGATTTTACAAGCGTTTTCTTCCAATCTTCCATAGCTATTCCTTCTGCATCCCAAAATGGAACGGTCGGATAACTCGTATAACGAGGTCCGGGAATATTGTATTTTTGAATTAGTTTTGTGTTCATTTTAAATTGTTTAAAGTTGAAAAGTAATAATGTAATAAAGTTGAAAAGTTAAAAGTCAAAAATTAAAATTATTATTTCTTATCACTTTTTAATTATTCATTTTTAATTTTTAACTTGATATTCCTTAACAGCATCAACAAATGCTTTGGCATTATCTAAAGGTATATTTGGCAAAATACCATGCCCAAGATTAGCCACTAATTTATCTTTTCCAAATTCATCAATCATTTCTGTAACCATTTTCTTGATAACTGCCGGTGGTGATAATAAGCGTGATGGATCAAAATTACCTTGTAATGTAATATTTCCACCGGTTAACTGACGTGCCATTTTCGGAGTAATCGTCCAATCTACTCCTAAGGCAGAAGCATTAGATTTAGACATTTCTTCCAATGCAAACCAACAACCTTTACCAAAGGCAATTACAGGAGCATCATCTTTTAACGCTTCTATAATTTGGTTGATGTATTTCCATGAAAATTCTTGATAATCAACTGGAGATAACATTCCTCCCCAGCTATCAAAAACTTGAACTGCATTTACACCAGCCGCTACTTTTGCTTTTAGATATGCAATAGTTGTATCGGTAATTTTTTGCAATAACATATGTGCTGCAGCTGGATGTTCAAAACAAAATCCTTTAGCAATATCATACGATTTTGAACCCTGACCTTGAACTACATAACATAAAATTGTCCACGGTGAGCCAGCAAAACCGATGAGCGGAATGTCATCATTCAACATTTCTTTGGTCATTTTGATGGCTTCCATTACATAACCTAATTCAATATTTACATCCGGAATTTGAATAGCATCCACGTCTTTTTGAGAACGAATTGGCTTTGGAATGAAAGGTCCTGTATTTTCTTTCATAATCACTTCAATATCCATGGCTTGAGGAACCACCAGTATATCAGAAAATAAAATAGCGGCATCCATTCCATATCTTCTGATGGGTTGAACCGTAATTTCTGACGCTAATTCCGGCGTTTGACATCGGGTAAAAAAGTCATATTGGTCACGTAATGCAATAAATTCCGGTAAATATCTTCCTGCCTGACGCATCAACCAAACCGGTGGACGCTCTACTGTTTCTCCTTTTAGGGCTCTTAAAAATAAATCGTTTTTTATCATTTCTTTATGGTATCTGGTATCTGGTATCTGGTATCTGGTATTCATAACATTCATCTGTCTTGATACTAAATACTAGAAACGTGATACAATTATTTACTTAAATGTTTTTGGAAATTAACCAGCATTTTTTGAATACTATTTAACTTCAATATCAATTCGTCAGATTTTTCATTATTCAAATAGGAAAGTTCATTTGCAATAATAAGTTGCGTTTCTAGTTCAAAGGAAGAACCAATTGCGATTCCTATAAATCTTGCAAAATCTTTATCACCATTTCTCCCTGCTCCCTCTGCAATGTTTGAAGGAATTGAAACTGCGGCTCTATTAATTTGAGCTGAAATTCCATAGATTTCAGAAATAGGAAAGGTCGAAGTTAACTTAATAATTAAGACACTTAAATCTTTTGCTTCTTTCCAACTATTTAATTCCTTAAAATTGTGCATATAATTATCTTAATTTAATCCACTTGTATTTGATACTTGATACCAGATACTTGATACCAGATACTTGATACTATTTTCTTGATTCCGCCACTTTCTTCATCGCGGCATTGATTGCTTTTGTTGTTTTTTCAAAATCTTCTTCTGTTAAAGCGGATGATAAAAACCATGATTCAAATTGGGAAGGCGGAATAAACAATCCGTTTTGAATTAATTCCCAGAAGAAAATTCCAAATGCTTCTGTATCACTTGTTTGAGCTGATTTAAAATCTATTACTTCTTCTTTTGTAAAGAACGGATTGATCATCGAACCAAATCGGTTTACCACTACATCAATGCCATTTTCTTTAGCAGCATCTAATATGATTTGTTCTAATCTCTCCGCATTTAAATTAAATTGATCATACGGATTTTGTTTTTTTAGTTCTTTTAACGTGGCAATACCGGAAGCCATCGCAATTGGATTACCCGATAAAGTTCCCGCTTGATACACCGGACCTAAAGGTGAAACCATTTCCATAATTTCATTTCTGGCGGCATACGCTCCAACGGGAAAACCTCCACCGATTACTTTACCCAAGCAAACGATGTCTGGTTGTACATCAAAAAAGTCAATGGCTCCTCCAAATTTGGAACGGAAACCGGTCATTACCTCATCAGCAATCAATAAAATATGATGTTCATCTAACAAGATTTTCAACTCTTTTAAGAAGTTGTCTTTTGGCAGCACCACGCCCATATTTCCGGCAACCGGCTCAATAATTACCGCGGCAATATCTTTATGCTGCGCAATCAGTTGCTTCACACTTTCAATATTATTGTATTCTGCAATCAAGGTATCTTTTACGGCATCCGCAGGAACTCCTTTACTTCCGGGAATACTTAAAGTAGCAAGTCCGGAACCGGCAGCCACCAAAAGCGAATCTGAATGTCCGTGATAACAACCCGAAAACTTGATGATTTTATCTTTTTCTGCAAAAGCACGCGCCAAACGAATGGCACTGAAAACAGCCTCAGTTCCTGAGTTTACAAAGCGAACTTTATCTGTAGATGGAAATGCATCACAAATAATTTTAGCCAATTTTATTTCATCTTCTGATGACGCACCAAAAGAATAGCCATTTTTCAACGCCTTCATAATAGCTTTTTGCACTTTTTTATGTCGATGACCTAAAATCATGGGTCCGTATGAAAGAACATAATCAACATAACGATTTCCATCTGCATCAATAATGGTGCTTCCTTTTGCTTTTTTGATGAACAAGGGATTTCCTCCTACCGATTTAAATGCTCTAACTGGTGAGTTTACCGCTCCCACCAAATGCACCAAACCTTCTTGGTATAATTTTTCTGATTTTTTAAAAATCTTTTCCATTAAAATCTTATTAACTGTTTTTTAAAACTTTAGCTACTTCTTTTGCAAAATAGGTGATAATGATATCGGCACCGGCGCGTTTCATAGAAAGCAAGGTTTCCATCATCACTTTTTCGCCATCAATCCAACCTTTTTCTGCGGCTGCTTTAATCATGGCATATTCACCACTTACATTGTAACAGGCAACGGGTTTATCAAACTCGTTGCGAACATCTCTAATGATATCCAAATACGATAATGCAGGTTTTACCATTAAAATATCGGCACCTTCCAAATCATCATAACCTGCTTCAAGCATGGCTTCTCTTCTATTTGCGGGATCCATTTGATAGGTTTTTCTATCCCCAAAAGTGGGTGCAGAATCGGCAGCATCCCTAAACGGCCCGTAATAAGCAGATGAAAATTTCACAGCGTACGACATAATCGGAATTTGATAAAAACCTGATTCATCCAAAGCTTCACGAATGGTTTGAATGGTTCCATCCATCATTCCTGATGGCGCCACCATATCTGCTCCGGCTTTTACATGTGAAATAACCTGTTTGGCAATATTGGGCAAAGTAGCATCATTATCAACATCGTTATCGTGGATGATACCGCAATGTCCGTGCGAAGTATATTCGCAAAAACAAACATCGGTAATGACATATAAACTTGGATAATTTTTCTTGATATATCGAATAGCCTGTTGAATGACGCCATTATCATTCCAAGTTTCTGAACCTGAATCATCTTTTGCTGCCGGTATTCCGAATAATAAAACCGCCGGAATTTTTAATTCGGCTACTTCATCCAGTTCTGATTTAATTCTATCCAAAGAAAAACGTTTGATACCGGGCATGGAAGCAATTTCTTTCTCAATATTTTCTCCTTCTTCAATAAATAAAGGATAAATTAAATCATCAACAGATAATTTATTTTCTCTTACTAATCGACGAATATTTTCGTTTTTTCTAAGTCTTCTGGTTCTAAACATAATATTGATTTACTTTATGAATAACATCTTCTATGGTTGGATTATCAACAACAACTATTTCATTAAAATAATTAGAAGCAGATAAAGCAGTGGTTGTACCGATACAAAATGCTTTAGGTTTAACTGAATTTTTTGCCATTAAATAACTTTGAACACCCGATGGACTGAAAAATAAAATGCCATCAAACGTATTTGTAATTGGTATTTGATTGAGGACTGTTTTATAAACAACCACTTCATTTACTTTAATATGATTGGTTTTTAATGTATTTGGAAGTTCATCTAACCGACTGTTTCCGCAAAAAAAAGTTACTTCATTAATTTCTTTTTGATTTACAATATAATCGGCTAAATTTTTGCTGTAATGCTCAAAATGTGTTACTTCAAAGTTGTTCTTTTCTAAATATTGTTTTGTTTTTTCACCAACGCAAAATATTTTTTCAAAGCATAATTCGCTTTTTTCAAGGTCATCTAACAAACTTTTTACGGCATTTTGACTGGTGAAAATTACAGTTGATGAACAATATTTAATATCTTCTTTTTGAATTTCAACAAACTCTATTTTTACAAAATCTTCATCAATTAATATCAATGGATATTTTAACAAATTGCGTTGCAATGCTGTCAATTTTTTGGTTGATAATATTTGAATTTCCGGACTCTTCATCAACAAAAATTATTTATTCATCTCCATTTTAATTGCTGCCATCATCTTAGCGCCACCATTTTCCAGCATTTTTTCAGCGCAAATTTTTCCTGTATCTTTAATTTCATTCAACTGAATTCTTTCTAAAAACTCTAGTTTATGGCTTCCATCCAAACTAAATAAAGCACCTCTAAAAATAACAACATCCTTTTCAATTATCGCTAAAGCAGCAATTGGAGCGGTACATCCGCCCTCCATCGTATTCAAAAACTCACGTTCCATATTTACGGCAATCGCTGTGTTTTGATGATTTAACTGAGCACAGATTTGAAGAATTCCGGCATCTTTTTCAAGGGCAGTTATCATAATGGCTCCTTGAGCCGGTGCAGGTAACATCCAATCTAAAACAATATGATTTTTAGGCAAAAGATTGATACGTTCTAATCCTGCAGCGGCAAAAATAGCGCCATTCCAAAAATTATCTTGCAGTTTTTGAAGTCGCGTATTTACATTTCCTCTTAAATCTACCACTGTATGAGTTGGATATTTATCGAGCCATTGGGCTTTTCTGCGCAAACTCCCGGTGGCAAGAATCGCATTTTCTTCATTTAAAAAATCAATATCATTTTTAAACACCAAAATATCGTGGTAATTGGCGCGTTCTAAAACTGCAGCTTGAACAATTCCTTCGGGCAAATCGGTTGGGACATCTTTTAAGGAATGAACTGCGACATCAATTTCTCCTTTTAACATGGCGATATCTAAATTTCTGGTAAATACACCAACTACACCTAAACGG
Source organism: Flavobacteriaceae bacterium (assembly GCA_030683815.1). GTDB lineage: Bacteria > Bacteroidota > Bacteroidia > Flavobacteriales > Flavobacteriaceae > JAGXRT01. The sequence goes on along the minus strand of JAUXPJ010000014.1, from coordinate 158,179 downwards.
TACAGCGGTTTATCTAAAACGATATCTCCTTTTGAATCGATTTCAACTATTTCTGAATTATATCCTTTATCTTTTAATTGTTTTGCTACTAAATTTGCTTGCCATAAAGCGAGTTCACTTGAACGGGTTCCTATTCTAATAATTTTATGCATTGATTGATTCTTCTTGTAAATTAAACACTTTTTGCATCATCTCAATACTTTTGTTTACTTGTGTATTTTCATCTTTTAAATGGCGGGCAAATTGTGCTGTGATTCTATTAACGATTTGTGAAGTAACCATTTCTGCATGTTCCGCATTGAACGTTTCATATTTTTTCTGATGATGCTCAATAACTTCCTGCTGAATAGTTTCTAACGATTTTTTAAGCGAATTTAAAGCTGGAGTAAGTCGTCTGAATGCTAACCACTCGTCTAATTCTTGCATATATTTACTGATGACAGCTTCTGCAATCGGAACTTGCTGTTGCCTTTTTTCGATGGTTTTATCGGTTTCTTTTGATAATTCATCCACATCTATTAAAGTAATACCAGATTTTTCTCCCAACGATGGTTCAACATTTCTAGGGATAGCTAAATCTAAAATCAACAAATTTTTATGATTAACCAAAAATTCTTCGGTAATGGTGGGTTGCGGAGCGCTGGTTGCAACTATCAGAATATCTGTTTCGCTGATAATTGATTTCAATTCTGAATGAGATGCCACATTTAATTGGTGCTTATTGGCAAAATCAGCAGCTTTTTCAAAAGTTCTATTGACAATTGTAATGTTGAAATGTTGAAAATATTCTACAATGTTTTTGGCAGTATTTTTCCCGATATCGCCTAAGCCATAAAGCACTATTTTTTTATCGGAAAAATCGGCAACATGATCTTTAATATATTGAACAGCCGCATAAGAGACAGTGGTGGTTCCAGAACTTAAATCGGTAGTGTTCTTAACTTCTTTGCTGGCTTGAAGCGCCAAATTAAAGATACGTTCTAGATAAACATTCAACGTATTCAGTTCTTTTGCTAAATAGTAAGCTTCTTTTAACTGACCGACAATTTCATAATCGCCTAAAATTTGACTTTCTAAACCAGTTGCTATTCTAAAAAGATGGCTAACCGCATGGTTGTTCTTGTTGATATGCGCGACTTTTATAAACTCTTCAACAGTTCCTTTTGAAAACTTACACAACAAATCAATTAACTGAAATGGATGATCCGAAAAACCGAATATTTCAGTTCTATTACAGGTAGAAAGTACATAAATACCTTTTATACCTCTTTTTTTAGCCGTTTCTAATAAAGTTTTTTGATCTTCTTTTGAAATACTGAAATTTCCACGAGTGGCAACATCTGCCTTTTTATAACTCAACCCTACATTGTAAAGTGTTTTGGTTGTAATTCCTTGCAACATGGACTTAAATTTTATTTTTACGCAACAAATGTAACATTAGATATTTAAAAAATATATCGCTAAAAGCACAATAAATATCGAATAACGAATTTACTGATTTAAATCATAAAAACAGTGATTTAATGATAAAAATCAGTATTTTTATGAAAAATTAATGGTTATTTTGTACTCAAATTCACGAAAGATGAACTCAAAAACTATCGACAAAAATACTGAACTTATTTGTAATGACAGCAATAATAAGTTGATTTTACATCTTAAAAATGAATCGGCTGAAAGTATCAAATCAACTCACCAAATTGATTCAAATTACATTCAATTTTTCTTCAGTCTAAAGGGAAGTTCTAATGTTGCTTTTAATATGCCTCATTGCAGCGTACAAATTGATGCTTATAATTCTTATTTAGTGTTTTTTAAAGACGTACCAATTAATTTATTTTTTGACATTAAAGCTGATTCAGAAATGTTAGCCATTTTTATTAACATCAATCATTTCCATAATATTTTCAATGTTGATGATGAAGAAATAGCCATTTTTAATAATTTTAAAAGCAATCAACCCATTATAACTCCAAAAGTTTTCAATGCTGAAATTGCCACCCATTTAGAACAAATCATCGATAATAAGATTAAAAAATCATTGCAAACCTTATTTTACAGAGGAAAGATTTATGAAATTTTATCAATTTATTTCAATGATGCTGTAGATCCAACTATTGAACAATGTCCTTTTGTTCCTAACTCTACAGATATTTCAAAACTTAAGAAAGTTCGGGAAATTATCATCAAAGATATGATTAATCCCCCCTCTTTGGAAGATTTATCTGAAGAAGTGGGTTTAAATATTAAAAAATTAAAGGAAGGATTTAAAGAACATTATGGTTTGCCCGTTTTTACCTATTTGTTTCATTATAAAATGGAATTTGCACGTAAATTATTAGATGACAATCAGCAAAATATTAATGAAATTGCAGGTGAAGTCGGATATAGTTCTGCCACTCATTTTATTGCCGCCTTTAAACGAAAATTTGGAATTACACCAAAACAATATTCACTACATAAATTAAGTAAAATTGAGTAAAAAAGGAGTTCTTTTAGTAAATTTAGGGTCGCCAGACAGCCCAACTAAAAAAGATGTAAAAAAATATTTAGCAGAATTTTTAATGGATGAAAGGGTTATTGATATCCCATATTTATCCCGTCTATTATTAGTTAAAGGAATTATTCTTAGAACCAGACCTGAGAAATCAGCCGCTGCCTATCAAAAAGTTTGGTGGAATGAAGGCTCTCCTTTAATTGTATTGTCGGAAAGATTAAGAGATAAAGTTTCTCCTAAAACCGATATTCCTGTCGTATTAGCGATGCGTTACGGAAATCCGAGTATTCAATTTGGTATTGCAGAATTGGCAAATAAAGGAGTTACAGAAGTGCTTATTCTGCCTCTTTATCCGCAGTTTGCAATGGCTACAACCGAAACCATTTTGGTGAAAGTGGAGGAAGTCAGAAAGAAATATTTCCCACAAATAACAATTGTTGATTTCCCTGCATTTTACAACAAACCAGAATACATAAAAGTTTTAGGAGATAGCTTAAAAGAAAGTTTAAACGGATTTAAATACGACCATTTAATTTTTTCATACCACGGAATTCCGGAACGTCATATTCAAAAATCTGATATCACCAAATCGCATTGTAAAATTGATGGTCAGTGTTGTCAAAATCATTCAGAAGCACACAAATTTTGCTACCGACATCAATGTTATGAAACAACCAGATTAACCGTAGAATATCTTCAATTAAAAGAAGATAGTTACACTACAACATTTCAATCACGATTGGGAAAAGATCCTTGGATTCAACCTTATACCGATGAAACTATTGAGCATTTTGCGCAAAAAGGTGTAAAAAAATTAGCCATTATTACTCCGGCTTTTGTGTCTGATTGCCTTGAAACCATTGAAGAAATTGGCATGGAAGCCAAAGAATCTTTTTTGGAAAACGGAGGGGAATCTTTTCATAGAATTGATTGTTTAAACGATAATGGAGCTTGGGCAACTGTTGTTGCTGATTGGATCAATCAATGGAAAATTTCTTAAATTTAATGATTGAACAAAACCTCAAAAGCACTTATTCTAATTCAAATCTGGATAGATTAAGTGTTTTTTTATGCCTAAATTTGCATATAATTTGAAAACTATAATTACACTTTACATAATGAGAACTCTTTTTTTAGGAAATGAAGCTCTTGCACAAGGAGCTATAGATGCTGGATTATCAGGTGTTTACGCTTATCCGGGAACTCCATCAACCGAAATAACCGAATACATACAAAAATCAAAATTAGCCAAAGAACTCAATATTCATTCCATCTGGTCAGTTAACGAAAAAACCGCCATGGAAGCCGCTTTAGGAATGTCATACGCCGGAAAAAGAACTTTAACAGTGATGAAACATGTGGGTTTAAATGTAGCTGCGGATGTTTTTATGAATATGTCAATTTCCGGTGTTAATGGAGGATTGGTAGTGGTGGTTGCTGATGACCCATCAATGCATTCCTCACAAAATGAACAAGATTCCAGATTCTACGGAAAATTTGCGATGATTCCGATTTTAGAACCCTCCAATCAACAAGAAATGTACGACTTAACGCGTTACGCATTTGATTTATCCGAAGAATTAAAATTACCCGTTTTATTGAGAACCGTTACTCGCTTATCGCACTCCAGATCTTTTGTAAATACGCAAGACCGCATCGCTCAAAACGAATTAAAATTACCGGAAAATACTTCCAGATTTGCTTTAATTCCGAGTTATGCTCGTGGTTTATATCAAAATCTGCTAGACATTCAACCAAAAATTGAAGCCATTGCAGAGAGTTCATCAAACAATACTTTAACCATTGGAAAAGATAAATCTTTAGGAATTATTGCCTGTGGATTAGGTTATAATTATCTGATGGAAAATTTTGAAGATAAATGTCCCTATTCAATTTTGAAAGTAACTCAATATCCTTTACCGAGAAAGAAAGTAAAAGAATTGTTCAAAACCTGCGATAAAATTTTAGTGCTGGAAGAAGGATATCCGTTAGTGGAGGAAATGATTGGCGATTATTTTGGTGAGGACCCAAAAGTAATCGGCCGATTATCCGGACACGTTAATAGAACGGGAGAATTAAATCCGAATATCGTTGCAAAATCATTGGGTTTAAAAGAAAGTACACCAAAAGAAATTCCTGCAATTGTAGCAAATAGACCTCCGCAATTATGTGTTGGTTGTGGTCATGGCGACGTGTTTAACGCACTTCAAACACTTATCCCAGAAATAGGGACTAAACAAGTTTTTGCTGATATCGGTTGTTATACTCTGGGCGTTTTACCGCCACATAATATCATCAACACAGCCATTGATATGGGCGCTTCCATCACCATGGCTAAAGGCGCCGCCGATGCCGGTGTTTTTCCGGCCATTGCCATCATTGGAGATTCTACTTTTACACACTCTGGCATGACAGGATTGTTAGACGCTGTTTATGAAAAATCGCCTATTACGGTTATTATTTCTGATAATTCTGCCTCGGCAATGACTGGTGCGCAAGATTCTGCTGCTTTAGGAAGGTTAAAAGATATCTGTTTGGGAATTGGTGTGGAGCCAGAACATTTAAAAGTAATTGTTCCGCTCAGTAAAAATCACGAAGAAAATGTAACGCTTTTACGCGATGAAATGAATTACAAAGGTGTTTCCGTTATTATTGCACAACGCGCTTGTGTTCAGTTGCCAAAAGAACGCAAAGATTTCATCAAAAAATTTAATACTTTGAGTTAGGCAAAAAGCAGTAAGCAGTAGGCAGTAGGCAGTAGGCAAAAGTAAATTGATAATGAATAATTAAAAATGAAAAATTTAGTTAGTACTTGATACCAGATACTTGATACCAGATACTTGATACCAAATACTAGTAAATAACTTTCAAACATTAAGAACATTAAGAACATTACAAACTCAACATACATGAAAACAAATATCATTATTGCAGGAGTTGGTGGACAAGGAATTTTGACCATCTCAACCATTTTAGATATGGCTGCATTTAATAACAATTTATATATCAAACAATCTGAAGTTCACGGAATGAGTCAGCGCGGCGGAGCGGTACAATCGCATGTGAGAATTTCTGACAAGGAGGTTTTTTCTGATTTGATTCCATTCGGAAAAGCTGATATGATTATTTCTGTGGAGCCGATGGAATTATTGCGCTATTTATCTTATTTAAAAGAAGATGGCTGGTTAATTACAGATGCTGAACCATTTGTAAATATTCCGAATTATCCAGAAATGGAAGACTTATTTAACAAGATTAAAACATATCCAAATCATTTAATTATCAACGCAACAGAAGAAGCTAAAAAAATTGGAACATCAAAAGCTGCCAATGTAGTGATGTTAGGAGCTGCTTCTTCCCTACTTCCCATTGATGAAGCAGGTTTGTTAAAAGCAATTACGGATTTATTTAATCGCAAAGGAGAGCGCGTTGTAAATATCAACATTGAAGCATTCAAAAAAGGACAAGAATTAGCATCAACAGTAATTAAATAATCAACAATATGCTACATCCAAAATTTCTTAAGCCGGAAAGTATTGTAATTGTTGGTGGTTCGGACAATATTCATAGTCCGGGTGGACGCGTTTTAAAAAATTTAATCGACCAACATTTTCAAGGAAAACTATATGTTGTAAATCCGAAACAAACCAGCGTTCAGGGAATCCCCAGTTTTACGGATGTTTCTCAATTGCCGGATGTAGATGTAGCAATCATCGCTATTGCGGCAAAATATACTGTTGAAACGGTTAAAATTCTAACCCAACAAAAGAACGCTAAAGGTTTTATCATTTTTTCTTCGGGATTTAGTGAAAAAGACGAAGAAGGAGCGCAATTAGAAAAAGAAATCGTTGATTTGATTGAAAAAGCAGGTGGAACTTTGTTAGGCCCCAATAATATCGGACTCATCAACCAACATTATACTGGAGTTTTTACGACGCCAATTCCTAAATTGGATCCAAAAGGTGTTGATTTAATCTCTGGTTCCGGTGCAACAGCAGTATTTATTATGGAAGCTGCGATGGCATCCGGTTTAACATTTTCCAGTATTTATTCGGTTGGAAACAGTGCTCAAATTGGCGTGGAAGAAATCATTGAACATATGGATGAAACTTTTAATCCATCAACTGATTCAAAAGTAAAATTACTGTATATCGAAAGTATCAACAATCCGCAGAAATTGTTAAAACACGCCACTTCTCTGATTCAAAAAGGTTGTAAAATTGCAGCCATCAAAGCAGGAAGTTCAGATGCCGGCAGCAGAGCAGCTTCTTCTCATACCGGAGCTTTAGCCAATTCTGATGCAGCAGTTGATGCTTTATTTAGAAAAGCAGGAATTGTGCGTTGTTACGGCAGAATGGAGTTGATTAACGTAGCATCCATTTTTATGCATCCTGAATTGACTGGAAAAAGAATCGCCATTATAACGCATGCCGGCGGACCGGCAGTGATGTTAACCGATGCTTTATCTAAAAACGGATTGGAAGTTCCGACTATTGAAGGAAAAAAATCCGAAGAATTGTTGACAAAACTTTTCCCCGGTTCTTCTGTTGCCAATCCGATTGACTTTTTAGCCACCGGAACTGCTGAACAATTGGGCGCTATTATCGATGCTTGCGAAAATGATTTTGAAAATATCGACACGATGGCGGTCATTTTTGGAAGTCCGGGATTGTTCAAGGTTTTTGATGTGTACGAATTGTTGCATCAAAAAATGCAATCGTGCAAGAAACCGATATTCCCCATTTTACCATCGGTCATCAATGTAAAAGAAGAAATTGAATTTTTTATCTCAAAAGGACGCATCAATTTTCCTGATGAAGTTCTTTTTGGCGAAGCTTTAGCGAAAGTGTTTTACACTTCTAAGCCAAATTTAGGTGTCATTGAATCAGAAAAAATTGCAGTTGAAATCGTCAGAAAAATAATTGATAATTCGGTTGATGGATATTTACATCCAGATTTGGTGCAACAAATTTTAAAAGCAGCCAATATACCTGTTGTTCAAGAAAAAACCGTTTATGCTATTTCTGAAGCTATTAAAGAAGCAGAAAATTTAAAATATCCTTTGGTGATGAAAGTAGTGGGTCCGGTTCATAAATCTGATGTGGGTGGTGTAGTTTTAAATATTAACAATGAAGTTACTTTGGCTGAAGCTTTTGAATCGTTAATGTTGATTAAAGAGGCAAAAGGCGTACTGATTCAGCAAATGAAAAAAGGAATGGAACTCTTCATTGGCGCTAAACGCGAATCAGGATTTGGACATATGGTTTTATGCGGTATGGGAGGTATTTTTATTGAAGTTTTAAAAGACACTTCCGTTCGGTTAGCTCCAATTTCAGCAGAAGAATCAGTTGAAATGATAGAAGAATTACAAGCATTTTCAATCTTAAAAGGAATCAGAAATCAGCAAGGTATTGATATCAATGCTTTGGCCCAATACATCAGAAATATAAGTGCTTTAGTGATGATTGCTCCTGAAATTGCTGAGTTAGATTTAAATCCGCTTTTAGGAAATGCTAAAGAAATTATAGCGGTTGATGCTAGAATTTTAATTGAAAAGTAATCTATAATTTTTCGATTATTCCTTTACCAATAGGGCAATTACTACCAATTATATAATCAGTATTTGAAGGCTTAATTTTAAACATTAGGCCTTTTCTATTTAGTTGAGATATAAAGAAAATGATTCGAGAAAAGGACAGCGATTCACTATCAAAAATTATTTCTTGTATTTGGTGTTCGCCTATTAAACGATTTAAATGCTCTAAATCATCAAATCGTGAAACGACTCTTGTTGTGCAAATCGGGAAAATAAAAGTTTGACTGTTTGGATATATTAAATTTAGTTTTGTAAAAATATTTTCTTCTGTTCCAACATAAAGTACACTTTGAACTTTATCTTCTTTTTCTCTTAAAAAAAGTAATGATAAATACTTCACCCAAAACCAAATACGAATTCCGAAACTCATTATATAATCATATATTTTATTGATTTTAAAATGTTTGCGATAAAATAATTTCATCGCACCATAAAAATATTTTAGGTATTTGATGTCTTTTTGGGTACTCTCACCTTTATAATGAATTGCCTGAACATCGCCGAAATAATAGTTTTTATAACCTAATTCTAATAATTGATAACACAGATCGATATCTTCACCATACATAAAGAATCGTTCATCAAATCCGCCGACTTTTAGATAAGTTTCCCGTTTTAACAACATAAAAGCACCAACTAAAATTGGCACTTCAGCATTTTTATTTTCACTAATTTGATTTGCATAATATTCCATTTTACGGGATGAATTACGCACTAATTTTAAAAAAGATCTTCTTGGAGTGGGAATATTTCGTTTGCTTTCAGGTAAATATTTTCCGGTTCCATCAATTAATTTCACTCCTAAAGCGCCAAATTTTCCTTGTTTATCTGCAAATGAAATTATTTTTTCAAAAGTATCTTCAGCCAAAACAGTATCCGGATTAAGAATTAAAACATATTCTCCTTTTGCCAAAGAAACACCTTGATTATTGGCTTTTGAAAACCCGAAATTTACCTTATTTTCAACAAGAATAACTTCAGGATAGTTCGAGCGAGTCATTTCGCAACTCGCATCGCTTGAATGATTATCAACCACAATAATCTCTGCATCAATTGATTTTATTGCTTGTTTAACACTTTGTAAACAAAGATTTAAAAAATGCTGAACATTATAACTTATAATTATGACGGAAAGTTTTTTCAAATTTTAAGGGAGTTTTCAAACGGAATTCGGTTTAAAATACTTCTTCCAAGTGTAATTTCATCGGTATATTCTAATTCATTTCCAACCGAAATACCTCTTGCGATGGTCGATATTTTAACATTCGTTTCTTGCAGTTGTTTGTATATATAAAAATTGGTGGTATCTCCTTCAATAGTTGAACTCAAGGCCAAAATTATTTCTTGTATTTCACTATTATTTACTTTATCAACCAAATTTTGAATGGTTAAATTATGTGGTCCAATTCCATCCATCGGAGAAATTTTTCCTCCTAAAACATGGTATAATCCTCTAAACTGAGTAGTATTTTCAATAGCCATTACATCTCTCACATCTTCAACAACACAAATAATACTTTCATTTCTTTTTGGATTTGCACATATTTCACAAATTTCAACATCTGACAAATTATGGCACTTTTCGCAATATTTTATATCGTCAACCAATCTGTTTAATGCTTTTGACAAGTGCTTCGTTCTTTCTTTTGGTTGTTTCAACAGGTGAAGAACCAAGCGTAAAGCCGTTCGTTTTCCAATACCCGGCAAATGAGAAATCTCGTTTACAGCATCTTCTAATATTTTGGATGAAAAATTCATGGCACAAATGTACATAATCAGTATAAAACATTACAATATTTTTAGTTTCTTTGCTTACATCACTTAATAAAATTATGCAACCACATCTTATCTTATTATTAATCGCTGCTTATTTCGGTTTACTCATCATTGTTTCTTTATTCACCAAAACTGTTGATAGTAACGAAGTATTCTTTAAAGCCAAAAAAAATTCGCCTTGGTATGTTGTTGCCTTCGGAATGATTGGTGCCTCGTTATCGGGTGTAACTTTTATTTCAGTTCCGGGCTGGGTAGAATCTTCTCAGTTTAGTTATATGCAAGTGGTATTGGGTTATATTGTTGGTTATTTTGTCATTGCAACTGTTTTACTTCCATTATATTATCGACTAAATTTAACTACCATTTACACTTATCTAGAAACCAGATTTGGAACATATTCATACAAAACGGGTGCTTGGTATTTTTTAATTTCCAGAACAATTGGTGCAAGTTTTAGGTTATTTCTTGTTGCAAATGTGTTACAATTATTAGTTTTTGATGCTTTAAATATCGATTATTGGATAACCGTTTCTTTAACAATATTCCTAATTTGGGTTTATACTTTTAAATCGGGTATTAAAACCATTATTTGGACTGATACGCTCCAAACCTTCTTTATGCTAATTTCGGTCGGAGTTTGTATTGTTATTTTGTCTGATGATTTAGGTTTAAACGGCAGTAATTTTGTTAATTTTATCAGCAGTAATTCTTTGTCAAAAACTTTCTTTTTTGAGGATGTCAGTTCTGTAAATTATTTCTGGAAACAATTTTTATCTGGTGCTTTTATCGCCATAGTTATGACAGGTTTGGACCAAGATATGATGCAAAAAAATCTTACTTGTCGTAGTTTAAAAGATGCCCAAAAAAATATGTTTTGGTTCACAATTGTTTTAACTATTGTAAATCTTTTCTTTCTAATATTGGGCGTTTTACTAACAACTTACGCACAACAAAACGGAATTGATGCTCATAAAGATGCGCTTTTTCCAACTTTAGCAAACGGTTATTTAGGTACAACAGTTGCCATTTTCTTTATCTTAGGATTAATTGCTGCGGCGTACTCCAGTGCTGACAGTGCCTTAACTGCCCTGACAACTTCTTTTAGTATTGACATTTTAGATATTGAAAAAAGATTTACAGAAGTCAAACAAATTGCGGTTCGTAAAAAAATTCACATCCTTTTTACCTTAGTATTTATCGTTGTAATTATCAGTTTTAGATATCTCATTGCTGATGAAAGTGTTATCGCTAAACTTTTTAAATTTGCCGGATTTACCTACGGTCCGCTACTTGGTTTATTTGCTTTTGGACTTTTTACCAAATTCAATATCAGAGATAAATTGGTGCCGGTAATTTCTATTTTATCTGTTGTGATAAGCATCGTAATGAACAATAATAGCAAATTATGGTTTGGGTATGAATTTGGATTTGAAATTCTTATATTTAACGGATTGTTAACTTTTATCGGATTAACTTTAGCTGTCAAAAAAGCATCATAATGGATAAAGATTTAGGAAGTAGAAGAAAAATATATCAAAAACAGGAATTATTAGAGAGTAATATTCCCGAAAATCCGATGGAACTATTTCAAAAATGGTATTTTGAAGTGGAAGAATCTGGCGCCGTTGAAGAAGCCAACACTATGAATGTTACTACTTTAGAATTAGATGGTTTTCCAAAATCGCGCATTGTTTTATTGAAACGTTTTACTTGGGAAGGATTCATCTTTTACACCAATTACAACAGTGATAAAGGTAAAGCCATTGCGAAAAATCCAAAAATAAGTATTTCTTTTTTTTGGCATCAATTAGAGCGTCAAATCATTATTAAAGGATTTGCTGAAAAACTTTCAGAAAATTTATCCGACGGTTATTTTGAATCAAGACCAGATGGCAGTAAATTGGGCTCTTGGGCATCTGACCAAAGTCAAGAAGTACCATCGAGAGCATATTTAGACAATCGTTTAAAAGAATTTGAAAAACAATTTGAAGGAAAAGAAATTCCACGTCCTGATTTTTGGGGGGGATATCTGGTAAAACCTGTTTCAATAGAGTTTTGGCAAGGACGTCCTAACAGAATGCATGATAGAATTTTATATGCTTTGCAAGAAAATTTTGACTGGAAAATAACGCGTTTAGCTCCTTAAATTTTTTATATTTGGAAGAAATTAGGCAGTAAGCAATAAGCAATAAGCAATAAGCAGTAAGCAAAAGGAAATGCTCGATAAAGTAGATGTTTTTTAATAAGTTGACAAAATGTATTTCGAGGTTGTGCAGAGCTTATCAAAAATTCACTCATTAATCATTTTATACCTGATAGTGCTTGTAAAGAAATCAACATATAAATTTTGAAATATGAACCTAAAAATAGACTTGTTATTTAAAATAATTAATCTTCCAGAAATTGAATTAAAAAATGAAAAAATAGGAAAATTAGTCAGAGAAACTCTACCTATCATACTTATAGAGAAATTAATTCCAGAAACTGAAATCAAAAAATTACAAGAAGATAATTATAGTAAATTCACTTTTGACATGAATTATCCTATATTAAAAAAAATTGATACAAAATTATCAATTCTTGAAAATAGAATGACAAAAGATCATACAAGATATTACGCAGAAGTATTTAAAAATGGTGATGATCTATATTTAATTACTAGTGAATGGTATGAAAGAAATCTTGAAGATTATATTAAATGGATGAAAAGAAAAGTAAAAGTTTAATAATGTAAATATTTATTAATATTTGAAAATTAACTAAAAACGCATTCATCATACTATTGCAAAAACAGATAAGTATGTGAGTGACGCTCACACCAGTAGAATAAAACATTACAAACATTATAACATTACAAACATTATAACATTATAACTTTAAAAACATTTTAACATTACAAACATATTAAAATGAAAACACTTTACATTGTTCGCCACGCCAAATCATCTTGGGATTTCAATGAAGTAAAAGATTATGACCGTCCGTTAACGGAACGAGGTATCAGTGATGCTTATTTAATTGCATCTGTCTTAAAAAATAAAATTAAAAAACCTGATGTATTTATTTCAAGTAGCGCCAACAGAGCTTTACATACAGCCATCATCTTTTCAGATACCTTAGGTTATCCGCTCACCAATTTGAAAATTAACCGTTCTTTATATAGTTTCAGTGATGGATATTTGTTAAAAACTATTTACGCTTTGGATGATGATTTTGATACAGCCATCATATTTAGTCACAATCATGGTATCAATGATTTTGTAAATGAATTTGGAAATCAAACTATAGATAACGTTCCAACAGCTGGGGTAGTTGGAATAAAATTTGATGAAAATCATTGGAAAAACATTAAAAAAGGAGAAACAATTTTAGTTGAATTTCCTAAGTTTCACAAAATAAAAAAAGAATAAATTAGTGTTGGAATTAAAAAAATATGCAGCAATTGATATCGGTTCAAACGGTGTTCGTTTATTAATATCAAATGTTGTAATTCAAGAAAATTTAGAACCTCTTTTCAGAAAATCTTCCTTAGTAAGGGTTCCAATTCGTTTGGGAGCTGACACTTTTATAAAAGGTGAAATATCCGAAGAAAATATCCAACGAATGATTAATGCCATGAACTCTTTTAAACTGATTATGAGTATTCATAAAGTTGAAAAGTTTAAGGCGTGCGCCACATCTGCTATTAGAGAAGCGTCAAATGGAAAGAAAATTATTGAGGAAATCTTCCTAAAAACTTCCATTAAGATTGATATTATTGATGGAAAAACAGAAGCTAAAATTATTTCACTAACCGATATAAAAGAACTTATTAACAATGACAAATCTCATCTCTATGTTGATGTTGGCGGAGGAAGTACAGAATTTACCTTGTTTGAAAAAGGAAAAATGATTACATCAAAATCATTTAAAATCGGTACTGTACGATTACTCAACAAGAAAAAACAAGAAGATCATGAATGGCAATCTGCTAAAAATTGGGTCATTCAAAATACGAAAGAAACCCATAAACTTTCAATTATCGGTTCTGGAGGAAATATCAATAAAATATTTAAACTCTCTGGAAAATTGCAAAACAAACCACTCTCGTTTGATTATTTAAAAACACAATTTGATTATTTAAGTTCTTTAACTTATGAAGAACGTATTATTAAATATTCATTAAATCCTGATCGTGCAGACGTTATTATTCCTGCATTAAAAATTTATCTATCGGCTATGGAATGGAGTAATACAGAAAAAATATATGTTCCAAAAATCGGACTTGTCGATGGAATCATCAAAACCTTACATAAAAATTTGATTTAAATCATAGAATTCTGTATAAAAACAAGTAAGAAATACTAAGCACGGATTGAAAATCTGCGCTAACTGAATATTTAACAATTGTATTTTAAAATGGATAATGTGGTCAAAAATAGTTGATAAATAACTATATATAAGCGTTTTAAAATCTCAGATTCTTCATCACCAAAAATCATAATAAGGTTTTGTGTTTTACATAATTATGTTTTTAGAAACAGTCCCTAATGTTTAATGCTGATATGTCTATGTTCAGTCCCCAAAGGAGTCATTATCTTTAGAATATAAAATCCATCTGGGAGGTCGTCTGTGTTAACCTCTAATTTTCTATTTTTTGATTGACCGGATTTTCTTAGGCTTCCGTGGTAATCAAAAAGTTGAACATTGAATTCGGTTGTTTCAGCGTTACCTCTTGATTGTCCCAATAAGCTTTCTGAGTCAGTCGTTGCTTCTTCGATAATTAAGATTGAGGATGCTGGGTTCGGGTAAACAATCAATGGAATTGGTCCACCACCACCTCCGGTTTCGTTATTAATGGTCAGGGCATTTGTCCAACTCGATCCGCAAGCATTGTTTGCAGTACAGTGCAACATATAGGTTCCGCTTGTTGTAGAGGTTGTGATATAGATGCTTGGTTCGGTTGTGGTATTTGAACCGCCAAACAACACACTAAAACCATGTGGCAATACCCATGTATAGGATGTTGTGTTCGGAACTTGATCGACATTAAAAATATAGGTTGTATCGGGAGTTGTGCTTACCGGATTAACACCGCGGATACCTGTCCATATTAATGTATTCATATTAGCTGGAGGATTCCCCACCCAAACGTCTCTTGTAATATTAGCGACTCCGCAACTACTGTTTATAGTAGCCGCCGTTATAGTAATTTGCCCGTGAAAATTGTTCACGCGTGTGGCAACTCCTGTTGAGAAATCAATAGTTAAGCCATTGGGGTTGCTGCTACTCCATGATACTGTGGTGCCGACAGGTTGATTTTGTATAGCAAAGTTTCCAATGCTACAGACAGTTGAAGGTCCGGTAATGGGATATACTTCTTGAAGTGCCCTTAAAGCGTTCACTTTTCCATAGCCCATCTGATTATTCCATGTTAATGCGGTTTGTTCGCCAGCACCAAGCGTATAAGTTACGCCCCCAACTTTATCAGTAGTGCTTTCAATAATGTTGCGAACTTGTTGTAGGGTTAAGTTGGGATTTACTGATAAAATCAACGCGGCTATACCGGCAACCTGAGGGGAGGCAAAGGATGTTCCATTTATTATTGTATAATCACCACCTGTTCCAGCAGTTGTATTATATCCAAATGCGCCTTGCCTGTCCGTTGTACTTATACTTACACCAGGTGCCACAACGTCTAATCCTGTCCCATAGTTTGAGAAACTGGCACGACTTGCAGTCCGGCCTATTGCACCAACGGATATTACCCGAGGATTATTTGAAGGATAACTAATAAAACTACTGTTTTCGTTGCCGCTTGCAAACACAACAATAGTTCCTAGTCCGTTTCTACCAAGTGTTGTCGCATTTTGTATAGCATCGTCTATCTCTTGATGAATTACAGCGGACATCCAACTATTATTAATTACGGCCGCTCCATTTTGCCATGCAAAATTAATTCCTGCTGCCCTATTTAGACGTGAAAAAGGGGTTGCTGCTAATGAATTACTGATAGACATCAATTGAACACTAGGTGCAACACCGGCCACACCTAAATTATTATTTGCAGAGGCTCCTATCACCCCTGCAACAGCCACACCATGTTCTCCTCTGACTACGCTTGGAACAGTACCTGTTTCTGAATCAAAGCTAATTGGACTAATGTTGTTAAAATCCGGATGGTTAAATTCCAAACCATGATCTAAAACAGCAACCACTACGTTTGCACAGCCCATTGTAATGTTCCATGCCTGACAAATTCTAATGTCGTTGCCAATTATACCGTTTGCCTGTCCTGTATTATTCAAATGCCACTGTTGATTGAATAAAGGATCATTCGTACAGCTAATATTTAAATCTTCCATCAAATCAGGTTGAGCAGAAGAAAAATGCCCTGTTTCGTAAAAAAAGTTTGCCATTTCCAGTGCATTGCCTTTTGAATTTTTATCACAAGATAAAATGTACCACAATGGCATAAAACTGTCATTCCCAACAATTTCCACTTTAGTTTGCTTTACCAAGTCTTCTAAAAGTATGAAATCCTTTTCGTGCTTCAGTTTCACATAAAAATATTGTGACAAACTTACTTCTTTGCCATTTACCATAAATGAAGGTGCAGCATAAATAATATCCGAAGATTTGATTTTTTCTTTGTCGATGGAACGGTTTACAAAACCCCAGTACAAGTTATCCTCTCTGTATATGTTGGAGCGACTTCTATTAATTGTCTGACTAACAATAATCGGCTTAAGATCTGTAATATCTTGTTCTGTTAACCCTAGCCCTTGAGCGATTGTTACTTTATTTTGACCATGCATCAAAACATAGTTTTTTTCTGTATGAAGCTCTAAGGGATATTTCTTTCCATAAGCCCAGTAGTAATGTTCCTGTGCAACTGCCACATTTAAACCAGAAAGAAGAATGACTGTGAAAACTATTGTTCTTATCATCATAGTCTTAATTCATAAATTTAACATCAAATTTTACGGGCAAGTTAACGTATTCCCTTTCTATTACCGTTACGTAAAACACATCTGTAAATGCTAAACAATCTTGTTCAAGCATCCGCACCTTATAAAAAAGTTTATTGTCGCAAATTAGCACCTCTTGACTGTCAAATATTGCACATTGGTGGTGTCGGTAACGTCCGACCAGAATGAAATATTTTTTAAAGTCAATAGCCGGAAGTTGAGAGGAACAGGAGAGGTATTTTTCAAAATCGGCCTGTGTCTTTATCACAAGATTCACCACTTTGTTGTCAGTATCAATATTATGAAGACTACAGGGTATCCTTTCAAACTCATCTGAGTAGAAGGTTTCAACATGTTGCGCATTATCTCCTTCACAGATTACTTCTTCTTTCTCACAACTAAAAGCCGTAAGAAGTATCGTGCCACATAGAAATAAAATTTTGAATATTGTTTTCATGCTTTTTTATTTTATGGCGAGTTCTAATTTTCATATTTTTCCAAAACAGAACCCATTAATTCTGTAAAAATCATTAAATAGTGTCCCAAATTTAAACAATTATTTTGAATAATCGTATCTATAAATTCGTTTTTTTGAAATAATCATATATATATATATATGATTATCAATTAGATACGTTAAAAAATATTTAATCGAACCATTTGCCTGTATCGGAATAAATTGTAGCTTATACAATACGGAAATATTATTGAGTCCTTCCAAATTATGGGATAATGCCGATAACTTAATGCCGATATAGTTTGAAAATATTTTAATGAGATAAAATTGAAATTGAAATATATTGCCCCGAGCACCCCTAATTAGCGATGCGAACAGGCATAGCAAAACATAATCGATATTTCAATTGATTAATCCGGTAATTCCAGTTGCACTATCAATTTCTATTGATTTCAATTTTACAATGGTTAATGCAGTTACGAAGGATGTAATGCTGAAATTTTTATTCCGGTATTATCAAAATTAATTCGGTATAATTTAGTTTTTTAGAATTCAGCCACAAATTGTTTTACCAATTTAGCCACTACCTTTTCAGCTATTTTGGCAACATGTTGCACCTCTTCATGAGATACCGCCACCACATGACCTTCACCACCCATATCAGTAATAACTGAAAGTCCGAAGCAAGTCATTCCCATATGTTTGGCAACAATTACTTCAGGAACGGTTGACATGCCCACCGCATCGGCACCAACAGCTTTCACCATCATATATTCTGCAGGCGTTTCAAAAGTTGGACCTTGAAGCGCTAAATAAATTCCTTTCTGAATTTTAATGTTATTTTCTGCGGCAATAGCTTCCATTTTAGCAATCATTTTCTGACTGTAGGGCTCATGCATATCCACAAATCGAGGTCCGAAACGTTTGTCATTTTGACCGCGTAAAGGATGTTCCGGCATAAAATTGACATGGTCAGAAATAATCATGATATCTCCAACTTTGAAAGCTGGATTTACACCGCCAGAGGCATTAGATACAATTAAATTATCAACACCCAAATATTTCATCACTCTTACAGGAAAGGTAACTTGTTGCATATCCCAACCTTCATAATAGTGAAATCTTCCTTTCATAGCCAAGACTTTCTTGCCTCCTAAAATTCCGAAAATTAATTCACCGGAATGACCTTCAACAGTAGAAACCGGGAAATTAATAATCTCGCCATATGACAATTTTATTTCAACATCAATATTATCGACTAAACTACCTAAACCAGTTCCTAATATAATTCCATAATCAGGTTTAGTAATTCCTTTATTTTTTAAAAACTCAACAGTTTCCTGAACTTTATCCCACATAATTCAATATTTTTTTACTAAAATCTGCTTCATTATTTATAATAATTGTTTCGATGGAAATGAAATAACAATTTTCCAAGCGGGCAAATATACGAACATAATCTTTTTCAGTTGTCAAAATTATTTTCTTTTCGGATGAAAATTGATGAAAATCTTGTTTAATTTTATCGATGTCTTGTTCAGAAAACAAATGATGATCTGCAAATTGAATATGTTCAAATTTGATTTCCTTTTTTTGTAAAAAAGCAAGTAACTGCTGAGGATTTGCAATTCCTGTAATTAATAAAACTTCGTAATTAGTTAAATCATTTATAGATAAACTGCTTTTTCCGCCTTTTAAAGTTTCGTTATATGAAATACTGCTGAAATACAATTGTTGATATTGTTCTAATTTTAATCTACTTTTAATTTTTGACTGAATTGCTGCCGAAATTTCTTCTGGAGATCTGGTAACAATCACGATATCAGCCCTTTTATAACCCGATTGATATTCTCTTAAATTACCAGCCGGCAGCATATAATCATCTACAAATAAATCATCAAAAGGAGTCAATAAAATTGATAAACCCGGTTTTACGCTTCTATGTTGAAAAGCATCATCTAATAAAATAACTTCTGGCGGATTGGGTAATTTCAACAATTGCTGAATTCCATTGACTCTTCTTTCATCAACTGCAACAACAATTTCTGGAAATTTTTGAAAATATTGAAAAGGTTCATCGCCTAAATCAATTGCTGTTAAACCTTCTTTGGCAAGTAAAAAACCAGTCGTTTTTCGTTGATATCCCCTACTTAAAACCGCCATTTTTTTATGAGAACTCAACAATCTTATCAAATATTCTGTTTGAGGCGTTTTACCGGTACCGCCAACACTTAAATTTCCAACACAAATGACGGGGATATTAAACGAATAAGATTTTAAAACACCATAATCATAGCATTTGTTTCGAATCCAAGTGATGAATCCATAAAGAATTGTGAAAGGAAAAAGTAATTTTCGTAATGCCTTCATTGATGCGAAAATACAAAAGAATTGCATTTATTCGCTTGAATATTTTAACTTTGAATACTTAATCATTTTTATGACAATTCGAGAAATAACTAAAATAGTTGAAGAAATTGCTCCGCTATCATATGCCGAAGATTTTGATAATGTTGGACTTTTAGTAGGAAATCCTGATGAAAAAGTTACCGGAGTTCTAGTTGCTCTTGATACTTTAGAAAGTGTAGTTGATGAAGCAATCGCTAAAAATTGTAATTTGATTATCAGTTTTCATCCCATTATTTTCTCCGGATTAAAAAAGTTAACCGGTAAAAATTATGTGGAACGCGTTGTTATAAAAGCCATTCAACATAACATCGCCATTTATGCGATTCATACCGCTTTAGACAATTCTATGGTTGGAGTAAATGCTAAAATTTGCGAAATATTGGGCTTAAACAATCCGAAAATTTTAATTCCGAAGACACAGACAATTCAAAAACTTACTACTTATGTCCCTGTAAAAAATGCTGAAAAATTACGATTGGCACTTTTTGGGGCTGGAGCTGGAAGTATTGGAAATTATGATCATTGCAGTTTTAATATCGATGGATTTGGAACTTATAAAGCCAATGAAACGGCAAATCCGACCATAGGCCAAAAAGGAATTACTCATCAAGAAAATGAAACTTGTATAACAGTCATTTTTGAAAAACACCTAGAACAATCTATTTTAGAAACTTTATTTAAAAATCATCCATATGAAGAAGTGGCGTATGAAATGATAACTTTAAACAATAAAAATCAGCATATTGGTTTGGGAATGATCGGAGAACTTTCGAAAGCGTTGGATGAAGATGAATTCTTAAAATCAGTTAAGAAAAATATGAATACGGCTTGTGTTCGTCATTCAAAAATTCTTCATAAAAAGATCAAGAGAGTAGCTGTTTTAGGAGGCTCTGGAAGTTTTGCTATTGAAAATGCAATTGCAGCCGGAGCTGATGCTTTTATCACATCCGATTTAAAATATCACGAATTTTACCGAGCAGAAAATAACATTTTATTGATTGATATCGGTCACTTTGAAAGTGAGCAATTCACAAAAAATTTATTAGTTGAGTATCTTACAAAAAAAATTGCTAATTTTGCAATCATTTTATCAGAAACAAATACAAATCCAATATATTACTTATAAAGATGGCTAAACAGAAAGAAGTTACCGTTGAAGAGAAATTAAAAGCACTGTACGCTTTACAAATCATTGACTCTAAAATTGATGAATTAAGAAGCGTAAGAGGTGAACTTCCTTTAGAAGTGGAAGATTTAGAAGATGAAGTAGCTGGTTTAAATACTCGTTTATCTAAAATTCAGACAGAAGTTGAGCAACTTGAAGATGAAATTAAGGTTAAAAAATTAGCGATTGATTCTCATAAAGAAATGGCTAAAAAATACACTGATCAACAAAAAAATGTTCGCAACAATCGTGAGTTTGAATCTTTATCCAAAGAAATTGAATACCAAGATTTAGAAATTAAATTGGCTGAAAAACGTATTAACGAGTTTGCGCTGAAAATTTCTCAAAAAAGCGAATTAATTGCTGAAATAAATGAAAAAACCGCTGGATTAATGCAGCATTTAGGTCATAAAAAATCTGAGTTAGATGCAATTATGAAGGAGACTGAAAAAGAAGAAAATATTTTATTAAGCAAATCTGACGAATATGGCAATTTAATTGATGAACAATTATTGAAAGCATACAAAAAAATTCGTTCTAAAGTAATTAACGGTTTAGCGGTAGTTGCTATTGAAAGGGGCGCTTCCGGGGGTTCATTTTTTACCATTCCGCCACAAATTCAAATTGAAATTGCTTCTCGTAAAAAAATTATTACCGATGAGCATAGTGGACGAATTTTAGTTGATTCTGTTTTGGCTGAAGAAGTAAGAGAATCTATTGAAAGTTTACTTTCATAAAACATCCTATAAAATTTAAAAGCCACTCAATTGAAGGTTTTTTTTATTTAAAAGTATTTTATATATTTGATTTCTAATCATTTGCTATGAGTTCCTTTTTAATAATTATTATGGGTATTATAATCTTTATTTCGATTCTATATCTTATTGTATCATCGTACTTTAATAAAAGTCAAAATTCTTCTCAAAAGAAAAGTTTCTACAAAAAACATGGGTATAGAAATCCGAAAAAAATTGACAGCTTCTTTCAATTTCCAAAAAAAGAACTGATTTACAATCATCATTTTTTTTCTACTAAAAAAGTTGTGATTACCGGCGAATTAAAATATTTCAAAACCAGAAATAATTTAGCAAAGTTATTGTGGGAAAATGGAGCAATAATTGAAAAAATATTCAATAGTTCAATAGATATTTTAATAGTAGGTAAATCAAATATCGATTCCTTAAAACTAAAAAGTGCTTATTATCTGAACGTAAAGGTTATAACCGAAGAAGAACTTTTGAACTATTTTCCTGATTTCAAACCTTTTTTAAAAGAATCAAATTCAGAATTGCAACTCAACTAAGATTAACCAAATAATTGGAATTTTTACCAACATTTCACTCCTAACGGAGTTTAATTTTAGTTCCTTAAGAGTTACCGTAACAAGAACTATTTTCCCTTTTTAAGATGCTTATTTATATTTAATTTCAGTAATTTTGCACATCAAAACAAACAAAATAAAAAGTAATGCAAACAGATTCATTTGTACTTCGCCATATTGGTCCAAAGCAAGAAAATATCCAAGAAATGTTAAACACCATTGGTGTTCAAACACTTAATGAACTCATCTCAAAGACCATTCCTGCTGATATTAGATTGCCCAAAAAATTAGATTTATCTGATGCCATTTGTGAATCAGATTACAGTCAGCACATCCATCAATTATCATTAAAAAATAAAGTTTACAAATCCTACATCGGATTGGGATATCATCCGGCAACTTTACCGGCAGTTATCCAACGTAATATCTTTGAAAATCCAGGCTGGTACACTGCCTATACTCCTTATCAGGCAGAAATTTCACAAGGTCGATTGGAAGCGCTGTTAAATTACCAAACTATGGTCACCGATTTAACAGGAATGGAGTTGACCAATGCTTCGCTTTTAGACGAAGGAACCTCAGCCGCCGAGGCGATGTTGATGTTATTTAATTCAAGATCAAAGGAACAGGTAAAAGCAGATGCGACTACTTTTTTTGTTTCAGATGAAGTATTTCCACAAACAATTTCAGTGTTAAAAACACGCTCTAATCCGTTAGGAATTAATTTAGTGTTTGGCAATCATGAAACATTTGAATTTACAGCCGATGTTTTTGGAGCCATCATACAATATCCCGCAAAAAATGGAGAAGTGTATGATTATACCAACTTTGTAAATAAAGCAAAAGAAAATCAAACAAAATTAGTTGTAGCCGCCGATTTATTGAGTTTAGCTCTTTTAAAACCACCAGGTGAGTGGGGTGCAGATGTGGTGGTGGGAACCACTCAACGTTTTGGCATTCCTATGGGTTACGGTGGTCCACACGCTGCTTTTTTTGCCACCAAAGATGAATACAAACGCGCTATTCCTGGTCGTATTATTGGAGTTACCATTGATGCTGATGGAAATAGAGCACTTCGCATGGCACTTCAAACTCGTGAGCAACATATTAAACGTGAAAAAGCCACTTCAAATATTTGTACTTCGCAAGTTTTATTAGCAGTGATGGCAGGCATGTACGCGGTTTATCATGGTGAAAGTGGGTTGAAATATATCGCTCAAAAAATTCATCATTTAACCCATACTTTAGCCAATGAAATTTCAAATTTAGGATTAAAACAACACAATAAAATTTATTTTGACACTTTGACAATTAGTGTTACATCATCTCAAAAAGTAAAAGAAATCTCTGAAAAAAATGAGGTAAATTTTTTAATCATCAATGAAAAGACTATTGGAATTTCTATCAATGAAACCGCCAGATTAAGAGATATTAACCAAATTTTATCCATTTTAGCTGAAGCCGAAGGAAAAGAAACAATTGTACTTTCTAAAGCTGTAAGTAAAGAAGTTATACCTTCAAGTTTAGCCAGAAAATCTTCATTTTTAACCAATGAAGTATTTAATAAATATCATTCAGAAACTGAGATGATGCGCTATATCAAGATGTTAGAGCGCAAAGATTTATCATTAAATCATTCCATGATTTCATTAGGTTCTTGTACAATGAAACTTAATGCAGCTTCAGAAATGATTCCATTAAGTACGGGTTCTTGGGGTAAAATTCACCCATTTGTACCGATTGAACAAGCCACCGGTTATCAAGAATTATTTAAAGAGTTGGAAAATGATTTAAATAAAATTACCGGATTTACAGCTACTTCTCTTCAACCAAATTCAGGAGCTCAAGGTGAGTATGCCGGTTTAATGGTGATCAGAGCTTATTTAAAATCTATTGACCAATCTCATAGAAATATTTGCTTAATTCCTTCATCAGCACACGGAACAAACCCTGCATCAGCGGTGATGGCAGGAATGAAAGTGGTGGTTACCAAAACTACCGAAAATGGAAATATTGATGTAGAAGATTTAAGAGAAAAAGCAATCTTACATAAAGATAATTTAGCCTGTTTAATGGTAACTTACCCATCTACTCACGGTGTTTTTGAAAGTACCATTAAAGAAATATCAAAAATAATTCATGAAAATGGCGGACAAGTTTATATGGATGGTGCTAATATGAATGCTCAGGTTGGATTAACAAATCCGGCAACTATCGGAGCAGATGTTTGTCACTTAAATCTTCATAAAACTTTTGCAATTCCTCATGGTGGTGGCGGGCCTGGAGTTGGTCCAATTTGTGTAGCTTCACATTTAGCGCCGTTTTTACCTACAAATCCTGTTATTCCTACCGGTGGTTCAACGCCAATTGATGCTATTTCTGATGCTCCCTGGGGTTCTGCCTATGTAAATGTTATTTCCTATGGATATATTAAAATGATGGGAAGCGATGGTTTAACGGATGCAACTAAAATGGCAATTTTAAATGCCAACTATTTAAAAGCGCTTTTAGAGCCTCATTACAAGATTCTTTACACAGGAGAAAACAATATGGTGGCTCATGAAATGATTGTTGATTTCAGAGAATTTAAAGTTAACGGAATTGAAGTTGTTGATGTCGCAAAACGCTTAATGGATTACGGTTACCACGCTCCTACTGTTTCTTTTCCAGTTGCAGGAACCTTGATGATTGAACCAACAGAAAGTGAAAGTAAAATGGAAATGGATCGATTTGCTGAGGTATTAATTGCTATCAAAAATGAAATTTTAAATCACACAATCGATCAAAAAAACAACGTTTTAAAAAATGCGCCTCATACCCAACAATTGTTGACAAACAACAATTGGGCATTTGATTATACACGCCAGCAAGCTGCTTTTCCTTTACCTTATATTGCTGAAAATAAATTTTGGCCATCGGTAAGAAGAGTTGATGATGCTTACGGAGATCGCAATCTGATTTGCACCTGTAATCCGATTGAAGATTATATGTAATGGTTATTATTTGATAAATATTTAATGAAAATCCTGAGTTTACTCGGGATTTTTTTAATTTCGAAAAATCAATAAAACAAAAATGAAAAAAATAATTTGTATCACTGGCGCGAGTTCCGGATTTGGAAAAGCAACTGCCGAACTTTTTGCTAAAAATGGTCATGATTTAATCATTTCAGCCAGAAGAATTGATCGAATCAACTTTTTAGCAGAAGAACTCTCTAAAAAATATAACGTCAAAGTCTTGCCAATTGAACTGGATGTTCGCAATCAATTAGCGGTTAAAAATGCTTTTTTTAATCTGCCGGAAAATTGGAAAAAAATAGATGTACTCATTAACAATGCCGGTTTAGCTAGTGGTTTAGATAAGATTCAAGATGGAAACATTGATGATTGGGATCGAATGCTAGACACCAATGTAAAGGGCTTATTATACGTTTCAAAAGAAGTAATTCCATTAATGATTGCTCGGCAAAAAGGTCATATTATCAATATTGGTTCTACCGCCGGAAAAGAAGTTTATCAAAAAGGAAATGTGTATTGTGCTTCAAAATATGCAGTAGATGCCCTTTCTAAAGCAATGCGTATCGATTTATTGGAATACGGAATTAAAGTTACACAAATTGCCCCTGGTGGTGCCGAAACAGAATTTTCTGAAGTTCGTTTTCATGGTGATAAAGAAAAAGCGAAAGCGGTTTACAATGGCTTTCAACCGATGAGTGCAAACGATATTGCTGAAATTATTTATTATACCACTACCCTTTCAAGCCATCTTTGTATTAATGATTTAGTAGTTACTTCAGTCGCACAAGCTAATAACTACTACTTCCACAGAGAATAAATACTTTAAAATTAATTTATAAAAAAAGCTCCGGAAATTCGGAGCTTTCAATTATTGTATCAGATTGTTTTATTTTTGAAATTTTGCATATTTAGATTTAAACTTATCTATACGTCCTGCAGTATCAATCATCTTCGTTTTACCCGTGTAGTATGGATGTGAAGTTCTAGAAATCTCTAATTTTATTACCGGATACTCAACTCCATCAACATCAATGGTTTCTCTTGAGTTAGCCGTTGAACGAGTTAAAAACACATCTTCGTTTGACATATCTTTAAATGCTACCATTCTGTAATTATCTGGGTGAATTCCTTTTTTCATTATAACTCGCTTTAATAAATTTTATTTTTAAGACTGCAAATTTAACCATATTTTTGAAAATACAAACAAATAAAACATTTTATTTGTATTAAATATGGATTAAAAATCTGATAAAAATGTATGCTTTAAAAACCTCTTTATTAATTCTGATGCTTCTATTTCTTTTGATTGGTTGCGAGAGTGATTATAAACTCGATTTAAAATCGCCCAAAAAAATTCAAATCAACCAAGAATTGACCTTAAAAGTTGAAGAAAAAAATAACAAAACAATTGATTCTCTTCAGTTTTATATCAATCAAGAAAAAATTTCAACGAGTCAAAATTTAACTTCAACTATTGATATCAAAAATTATCGATTGGGAAAACACGCTTTAAAAGCCATCGTTTTTTATGAAGGAAAATCAAAAGAAATCACAAAAGAAATTTATTTTTTAGCCGATACTGAGCCCGAAATTTATGAGTATGAAATTATCAATACCTATCCTCATGATAAAAATTCATATACCCAAGGATTAGAATTTTACAACGGATTTTTGTATGAAAGTTCTGGTCAGTACGGAAAATCTTCGCTGAGAAAAGTGAAATTAGAAACCGGAGAAGTGCTTCAAAGAATAAATTTAGACCAGAAATATTTTGGAGAAGGATTGACCATTTTCAATCAAAAAATATATCAATTAACTTGGAAGGAAGGCGTT
This sequence comes from Flavobacteriaceae bacterium, assembly GCA_030683815.1. Classification (GTDB taxonomy): domain Bacteria; phylum Bacteroidota; class Bacteroidia; order Flavobacteriales; family Flavobacteriaceae; genus JAGXRT01. The sequence goes on along the minus strand of JAUXPJ010000014.1, from coordinate 131,158 downwards.
GGATTTATCTATGATCTTGAAAATTTTACGCTTGAAAAAAACTTTCCATATCAAAAAAGCGTTGAAGGATGGGGGCTTACGCACGATGAAAATCATTTAATTAAAACGGATGGAACGGAACGAATTTGGTTCTTAAATCCGGAAAATCAAAAAGAAGAATATTTTATTGAGGCATACACCAATAAAAGAAAAGTAGAGCAGCTCAATGAATTAGAATATATTAACGGAAAAATTTATGCTAATATCTATCAGCAGAATTCTATTTTAATTGTAGATCCAAAAAATGGAAAAGTAGAAGGTGTCGCCAATTTAAACGGGCTTAAAAATTTAGTTGAACAGCACGCAGATTTAGATGTCTTAAACGGAATTGCTTATGACAAAAAAACTGATCGATTATTTGTTACGGGTAAAAATTGGAGTAAATTATTTGAGATTAAACTAAAAAAGAAACCCTAATTACACTATTTTTATAGTTTATTCGTTTTAGATTTTTGTACCTTTTTATAAAATATTCACATTTGAAAAATACACTTCTTTTACTTTTTCTTCTATCGATTTTTTTCGGCGCTTGCCGAAAGGATTTTGATTTAATAGAAAGCGAAGGAAATCTATCATTTTCTAAGGATACTGTTTTTCTCGATACTGTTTTTACCGGAAAAAGCTCAAGTACTTATCGGTTAAAAGTTTATAACAAAAGTAACCAAAATGTTCTCATTCCTTCAGTTGGGTTGGGGCGTGGAGAAAATTCTTTTTATCGATTAAATATTGATGGAAAACCAGGAAAAGTTTTTCAAAATATAGAAATTCTTTCCAAAGACAGTATCTATATTTTTATTGAAACTACTATTGACTACAATAGAGTTACAAATCCTATTTATTCTGATTCCATTGTTTTTAAAGGAAATTCCTTTTCAAAAAACGTAAAATTGATAACACTTGTTCAAGATGCTCATTTTTTATTTCCGTCAAAAAACGCTCAAGGAATTATTGAAACTATTACTTTAGGTCAAGATTTAAATGGTAAAGACATCAAAATAAACGGCTTTTATTTGGCTGATAATACCACTTGGACCAACACAAAACCTTATGTTATTTTCGGATATTGTGCCGTTCCGGAAAATAAAACACTTACTGTAGAAGCAGGAACTAAAATCCACTTTCACAACAATTCAGGTTTGATTGTCGATAAAAACGCTACATTAAAAATAAATGGAACGCTTCAAAATAAAGTAAAAATTGAGGGTGATAGACTAGAACCTTATTTTGAAAACATCGCTGGTCAATGGGGTGCAATTTGGTTACGTGCAGGAAGTAAAAATCATGAAATTAATCATACTTTGATTAAAAATGGAACTATCGGAATTCTAATCGATTCAATTGGGAGCAACTCTACTCCTACTTTAAAAATTCAAAATACGGAGATTTACAATCATTCCAACTACGGAATTTTAGCAAGAGAATCTAATATTGAAGGCTCTAATTTAGTTATCAATAAAGCTGGTTTTTCATCTTTAGCGTGCACAATGGGAGGCACTTATAACTTTATACACTGTACTTTTGTAAATTATTGGAATATCAGTTTACGACAATTTCCTGCCGTTTTAATCAATAATTTTTACACTTATTTTGAAGGAAATAAACAAATTATGGTTCCTAAAAATTTGAAGGAAGCTAACTTTTCAAATTCCATTATTTATGGAAATAACAGAATTGAATTAATTTTAGACAAGGTTGATGGTGCCGATTTTAATTTCAACTTTCAAAATAATTTAATCCAATTTGATGATTATAATAATTCGTATAGCTCAAAACTACAGTATCAATTTACTAATATAAACTATTATCAAAATATCATTTTTAATCAACCTCCAGATTTTAAAAACCCACAATTAAATCAATTAATGATAGGAAAATTATCATCAGGAATCCAAAAAGGAGCCATTTCTAAAGCAATTCAAATCCCACAAGATATTTTGGGAAAAGACAGAACCGGATCTCCAGATTTAGGCGCTTATCAACATATAAATTTCCAGTAAAATAAGCTGTTTTCTGTTGTTTATTTCTTATTTTTAACCAACTTCAAAATATAAATTTTAAACTTTCATTTATGAAGAATATTATTATAAGCGGTTGTAGCAGAGGTATTGGTTTAGAGTTGGTTAAATACTTCTCAAATCCTCAATTTCAAATAATTGCCATTGCGCGAAATGTTGAAACAATTACTCAATTAAAAATGACTAATGTTACGCCATTTAAAGCCGACATTACCAACGATAAAGACCTAAAAGCTTTAAAATCATATGTTAACAAAACATGGAATCATGTAGATATTGTTATTCATAACGCCGGGAAATTACTCAATAAACCTTTTTTTAAAACAACTGCTGAAGATTTTTTAAATGTATATAAAGTCAACGTTTTAGCGGTTGCCGAGTTAACCCGCATCTTAATTCCTTTTTTAAATAAAGGAAGCCATGTTGTTACCATCAGTAGCATGGGAGCTGTTCAAGGAAGTTTAAAATTTGCCGGTTTAGCTGCCTATACTTCTTCAAAAGGAGCTTTAATAACCTTAACTGAATTATTAGCTGAAGAATATAAAAATTCTGGAATTTCATTTAATGTTTTAGCACTTGGAGCTGTTCAGACCGAAATGCTTAAAGAAGCATTTCCATTGTATAAAGCTCCGGTAAATGCCGAAGAAATGGCACATTATATTGGAGAGTTTTCATTAAAAGGAAACAAACATTTTAATGGCAAAGTTTTACAAGTATCGAGTACAACTCCTTAACTTTACAGCATGAAAAACCTCCTTGGAAATTTTTTACCAGAACCTGCTTTTAATCAAATAAATGAGTTACTTAATCAACATTTATTTAAATTAAAAATTGTTAATCAACGAATTACAAAACATGGTGATTTTAGAAGATTGCCTAATGGCAGTTATCAGATTTCTTTAAACAATAATTTAAATAAGTATCAATTTTTGATTACTTTGTTACATGAAATGGCTCATTTTATCACCTTTACTGATCATCCAAAAGCACAACCTCATGGCAAAGAATGGAAAAGGTCTTTTCAACATTTGATGTTGCCTTTTATCAATCCGGAAGTGTTTCCTAATGAATTGTTACCTTTAGTAGCTTCCTATATCAAAAATCCAAAAGCAAGTACTGACAGCGATGTAAAACTGTCATTAGCTCTAAAGCAGTTCAACGAAAAGAATGGAAAGAATTATATATTTGAATTACCTCTTGGAAGTTTATTTTACTTTAAAGAAAATATTTTTAAAAAAGGACGTAAAAGAAGAGTCCGAATTGAATGTGTTGAATTAAAATCTAAAAGAAACTATTTATTCAATCCGAATGTGGAGGTTGAAGTTGTTAAAAGCATCTGAAAAATTAAAATTACTATGAACAAAAATTATTATGCTTTAATAATGGCCGGCGGTGTTGGCAGTCGATTTTGGCCGGTTAGTACGCAAAAGTTTCCGAAGCAATTTCACGATATGTTAGGAACCGGCGAATCTTTACTTCAAAAAACTTTTAAGCGATTAGAAAAATTAATTCCTTCATCCAATATTTTGATTGCAACCAACGCACAATATGAAAATCTTGTTTTAGAACAACTCCCGCTTATCGCTAAAAATCAAATTTTGTTAGAGTCCGTAATGAGAAATACCGCCCCGTGTATTTTATACGCATCATCAAAAATATATAATCTAAATTCGGATGCACTGGTGATTGTTGCTCCTTCTGATCATTGGATTGATGATGAAAATGAGTTTATCCAAAATATAAAAAAAGCTTTTGATGTTTGTGAAAAACAAGATATTTTAATGACTTTAGGCATTAAGCCATCATCACCAAACACAGGATATGGATATATCAACTTTGAAAATTCTGAAACTCCCATAAAAAAAATTAAACAATTTACCGAAAAACCAAACTTAGAAAATGCTGTTAAATTTGTTGAAAGCGGCAACTATTTATGGAATGCCGGCATTTTTATTTGGAACGTAAAAAATATCTTGTCTTCTTTTGAAAAACATTTACCGGTAATGAATGCATTATTTGAAAAGGGCAAATGTTTTTGGAATACCGAAAAAGAAGCATCCTTCATTAATGAAAATTATGAAAAAGCTGAAAACATATCAATTGACTACGGCATCATGGAAAAAGCTTATAATGCCTACGTTTTGCCTGTAGATTTTGGTTGGAGTGATTTAGGCACTTGGGGTTCTTTGTACGATAAATTAGAAAAAGATTCGCAAAAAAATGCCTTAATCGGTGGTGAGGCTATTTTTAGAAATGCATCTGATAATATGGTAAAAACTACTTCCCATAAAAAAGTGGTGATTCAGGGATTAAATGACTACATTGTCATTGAAAACGAAGATGTTATATTAATTTGCCCGAAACAACAAGAACAAGATATCAAACAAATTGCGATAGATGTAAAAAATAATTTCGGGATTGATTACTCTTAAAATTAAAGAATAAAAAAAAGCTCCGAAAAATCGGAGTTTTTTTGTGACCGGTCTGGGGCTCGAACCCAGGACCCCAACATTAAAAGTGTTGTGCTCTACCTACTGAGCTAACCGGTCTCTTTTTGAGGGTGCAAATATAGGGGTATTATTTATTTATACAAATCAATTTATTATTTAATATTCCCTGTATAAACTTCCCTTACTTTTTTAAATAAATTGGAGGAATAGACGAATGAGGTAACTGCTTCATTATCGGTATAGAACACTTCATTTTTAGTGCCATCCCATGCTTTGTAACCATCTTTTAATAAAATAATTTTATCACCGATTTCCATTACAGAATTCATATCATGCGAGTTAATAATAGTTGTAATGTCGTTTTCAACCGTAATTTCATGAATTAAATTATCAATAACAGTAGCTGTTTGAGGATCTAAACCTGAATTTGGTTCATCACAAAAAAGATATCGGGGATTCATCACTATTGCTCGTGCAATTGCAACTCTTTTTTTCATTCCGCCAGATAATTCTGCCGGATATTTTTTATTTGAATTTTCTAGATTTACACGTTCCAAAACTTCATTTACGCGTAATAACATTTCTTTTGGAGTTTGGTTTTTAAACATCTTAATTGGAAACATCACGTTTTCTTCAACCGTTAATGAATCGTATAAAGCACTTCCTTGAAAAACCATGCCAATTTCTTCCCGTAATTTTCTTATCTTCTTAATTTCAATATCAGCGTAAATTCTTCCATCAAAAGATATAATACCTTTTTCAGGTTCAAACAATCCTAATAAACATTTAAGTAATACTGTTTTTCCCGAGCCACTTTGCCCGATAATTAAACTTGTTTTACCATTTTCAAAAGTTGCCGAAATATCTTTCAATATTTCAACTCCGTTAAATTCTTTATATAAATTTTTTACCTCTATCATTAGCTCAATAACATTTGTGTTAGAAAATAGTTTAAAACGATGATTACCACACTAGTCCAAACCACTGCTTTTGTACTTGCTCTTCCAACTTCTAAAGAACCACCGGAAACATAATATCCGTGATAAGCGGGAATTGTTGCAATAACAAATGCAAAAACCACGGTTTTAATCATAGAATAGGTAAAGTGAAATGGGTCTAAATCAGTTCGTAAACCTGTGATATAATCTTGCATCGAGATTAAATCTGTGAGAACACCTGCAACCATTCCGCCATAAATTCCTAAAAATATTCCTAAAGTTACTACTAACGGATAAAATATGATGGATGCAATAATTTTAGGTAACACTAAGTAATTTAATGAGTTAACACCCATTACTTCCAAAGCGTCAATTTGTTCTGTAACCCGCATTGTTCCTATACTAGAAGTAATATATGAACCCACTTTTCCTGCTAAAATAATGGACATTAAGGTTGGAGAAAATTCTAAAACCAAAGACATCCTGGTTGCATAACCAATCAAATATCTTGGAATAAAAGGGTTTTCTAAGTTTAAAGCCATCTGAATTACCACAACTCCTCCAACAAAAAAAGATATAAAAGCAGTAATTCCGATGGAATTAATTCCTATATCTTCTATTTCTCTAAAAAGCATTCCCTTAAAAATAGACCATTTTTGAGGTTTTCTAAACACTTGTTTAAGCATTATAAAATACTTACCGGTATGTTCTAAATAATTCATGGTTGACTTTAATTATAAGCTAAATTAACGAAAATATTGAGGTAGTCTTACTAATTAAATAAAAAAAGGACAACTGATTTTGCCCTTTTAAAAAATATTGTTTAATCAAACATATTATTAATGAAATTATGAATTGATAATTTCTATTTTACTGACATTTATAAACAATTGCGTTTATATTCATTCCGGCTCCAACTGAAGCTAAAATGATTACATCATTAGTCTGAATTTCTTGATTTTCAATCTTTCCTTTTCTAACTAAATCAAACAAAGTTGGCACTGTCGCTACTGAGCTATTTCCTAATTTATGAATACTCATTGGCATTACATCTTCTGGTGTAGGCGATTTAAACAATCGATAAAATCGTTTAATGATGGCCTCATCCATTTTCTCATTTGCCTGATGAATAAACACTTTTTTAACATCGTGTATATCAATATTACATTTTTCCATGGCGTGTTTCATGGCTAAAGGAACATTAGAAAGGGCATATTCATAAATTTTTCTTCCATTCATTTTGATATATCTGACATTCGGATCTTCTGTTTTATCAAAAGAGTTCCCAAAATGTAAATAATAGACTTCTTCCATCGTATGACTTTGGGTAGCATGACTCATAATTCCGACAGGAGTTTCACTCTCAACTGCTTCAACAATACAAGCTCCGGCTCCATCAGAATAAATCATAGAATCGCGATCATGCATATCTAACACCCTAGAAAGTGTTTCGGCACCAATTACCAAACATTTTTTCGCCATTTTTGATTGGATAAAAGCATGCGCCTGAATGACTCCTTCAACCCAACCCGGGCAACCAAATAAAATATCGTAACAAACACAATTTGGATTTTCAATTTGAAGTTTATGTTTGACTCTTGATGCCAAACTTGGCAATATATCACTTTGAATGGAAGCACTTTTTACATCGCCAAAATTATGAGCAACAATAATATAATCTAACGTTTCTTTATCAATTTGAGCATCATCAATGGCTTTTTCTGCGGCTAAAAATCCTAAATCTGAGGTGTTTAAATCGGCCGAAGCCCAACGTCTTTCTTCAATTCCTGTGATGGCTTTAAATTTATCAATAATCGTTTCATTATCGTAGATAAATGGAGTTCCATCTTCATTGAGAAATTCGTGATTTAAAAAATCTTCATTGGTTTTTAAGATAGAAGGAATATAACTTCCTGTACCTGTAATTACTGAATAAATAGCCATATTTTTATATTTTATACTTAACTAATTTAACTGGAAAATCAATGTTAAAAGGCAAATATATTGCAAGAACTTTTTATAAATTACAAATTCCCATTACTTTAAATGATGATTTTAGCATTTAAAATCATTGATATCAATAGAAAATTTTTGAAATTTTATAACAATAATTTGCTAAACGCAACCGGCAATAAGTCTTTTAATGAATCTGTTTTAAATATTTTTCCGGTTTCGCCCATAAAATAGACTTCAATAGATTGCTCTTGTTTACTCTCATATTCAAACAGCGTTTGCCTACAAGCGCCACAAGGAGAAACGGGAGAATCCACCATTTTAAGATTTGAATTAGCTGTAATTACTAATTTATTAACTTTTATATCTGGATAATCGGAAGCGGCTTTCCAAATGGCGACGCGTTCTGCACAAATTCCAGATGGATAGGCAGCATTTTCCTGATTGTTTCCAGATATTATTTTTCCATTTTCCAGCATTAATGCCGCTCCAACATTAAAATTGGAATAGGGAGCATAAGCTGTTTTTCTGGATTCGATGGCTATTTTAACCAATTGTTGTACATCAACCGGAAGTTCCTCAACAGAATCATAAATTGTTAAAGAGGTAGAAATTTCTATTTTTTTCATTCAAAATTTAAAAAATCATTAATAATTTTCAAATAAATCACCAAAATTAAATGCCAGAGAAAATCGCAAGGTATTCTCTAATGGATTTTTAATATCCGAAGAATTAAATAAATATGATAAATCAATAGAAGTACTTTTGAATTTAAAACCGGCTCCAAGTGTGAAATATTTTCGAGCGCCCTTTAAATCATCCTCATTAAAATATCCCGCTCTTAGGGCAAACGATTTATCGTAGACATATTCCGCTCCAATTCCCCATGTAAATTCTTTTAATTCTTCAGAAAACCCATCAGGTGCATCATTAAATGATTGAAACATTCCTTTTACCCAACCTACATTATCTTCTTTTCCTTCTAGAACTTCACCCGTTAGCTCGTCTCTAATTGGAGGTGTGGGGACTAATAATTTATTAAATTCAATGTTAGCAGATATGGTGTTATAATCGTCTAAAATAAAATCAAAACCTCCACCTAATTTTAAATTTGTAGGAATAAAACTCTCTTTACCTCCATCTGATGATCTAATTTTTGGGCCGATATTTGAGATATTATAACCTCCTCTCCATCTTCCTGAAATATTTCCATAATAATCTTCTTCTGATTGATAATAACCAGAGACATCAACTGAGAAAGTATTTACAGTTTTTAATTCAGAATTATCCACTTTTAATGCAATATCTGAACGAATATAACGTAATGTAACACCCATTGAATATGTATTACTCAATTTCATAGCATATGTCCCATCAATAGATAACTGATTTGGTTTTTCAAGTCCTAAATCTTCTCCGTTTATATCAGTCAACTGTATTACTCCAAAATTAAAATACTTAATGCTAGCAGACCAAGCACTTCGATCATTAAAACGGTTTGCAAAAGTTACACCCCCTAAAAAAACATCATTTACTAATTCACGCATCCATGGTGTATAATTTATTCCTAAACTATATTGTGAATCAATAAATGCATATTTAGCAGGATTGTGATGTTGTGAATAAACATCCGGAGAAGTTGAAACTCCTACATCTCCCATAGATCCAGCTCTAGCATCTGGAACAATTAATAAAAAGGGTACCGAAGTTGTGATAGCTCTTTGCTGAGCAAAAATAATTTGGCTAAAAACCATTGCCATAAAAAGTAATATTACCTTTTTTCCCATAATTAAATTGATTAATTTACAAATATCTGTTTTTTTATTAAAGTATAACTAATTTCTCTATTTTTTCTCCCTTTTTACCAGAGATTAACGACTTTACTTTCAATTTATAAAGGTAAACTCCTTTGCCGATTTTATTGCCAAAATCATCCAATCCGTTCCAATTTATTGACCGCGCCAATCCACCGGTTGTTTGAATTGTTTGATTGATGGTTTTAACTAATTTTCCAGATACTGTAAAAATCTGAATTTGAACTTCTAACGGTTCATTTGGTTTATTGTGATTGAACCAAAATTCGGTATAATTTATAAACGGATTGGGGTAATTCAATACATTTTCTAACAGCAATTCCGCATCGCTTACCACATAAAAAGTAATAGTTACTTCTGATGAATTGTTATAAGTATCCCAAGCTTTTAAGGTTAACGTATGCAAACCCGTTGAAAGATTTCTCAATTGATAAGACAAAGAACCTTTCTTATAATTATTTAATTCTGTTTCATAAAAATCATTGAGAATAATTGGGTTTGCTTGATTTCCGTCTAAAATTGCAATGATATCATGATCTACGGCAGTTATAGAAGTATTTATGCCACTTTCATCTTCTAATTTTACAATTAAAATAGGGGATTGGTTCGTATTTCCTCCATCAATAAAAGATTCATCATTTAAATACAATTTGATAATTGGACCTGTTTTGTCTTCGGGGGCATTGGTATTAACTCCGCCAACAACGACGTTTAAATCAAAACCACCTTTATCAATTATTTGATTATCTGCATATAAACTTATTTTTCCCTTTCCATAAGCTATTCTGATATCTTTTGGCGCAATAAACTCAAATTTAAAACTACCATTTGTCACTTTTGCTTTTCCTTTAAACAGCTTGCTTTCTAGTGACTCAAATTGCATCGGAACTGTATAACCTACACCTCTGTAATTATTTTGAAGTGTACTTTTTAGAATATATTTATCATAAACAGCAGCGTCTAGTATACCATTAAAATCGGTTAAAGTGTTACCAGAATTATCAGTTACTATTCCTTCAAATGAGGTAAGAGAAAGAGCTTTAATGGTATCTAAAGGCTGACTAAAATCTTTACCATTCATTTTTGTCAGTAAAATCTTAGGTTTAGGTATAGCTAATTTTAAAGCAGAATCTCCAATTAAATACATAAAATATCGTTGATTTGTCGTAAAATTATTTTTAGTATGCATTAGAATTTCGGCGATAGAAAGTTCTTCATTGTCAGAACTTAATAATTCACTCATTAATTTATTGTTAATTACACTGCCGATATGAACAAAAACCGCACGTGTTGTTGTTATTAAATTGGCCGCTCCGCCATTTATATTCCAAAAAACGTATTCGCCTGCAGTAGGTCTTAATGGATTATCGAAACGCGTGAATTCACATGTTACAGTTATAAATAGTGGCAATGCATTAAAATTTTTCCAAGATTGAATTTCTGGAACACCTAAAATACGCTCTGATGCAAGCCCATCTTCACCTCCATGTCCAAAATAATTAAAAATTAAAGTTCCTTTTTCAATTGCATTGGTAATATCAGAATTTACCTCCGGATATCTTTCGCCTCCTGATGAGATCTCTTGTTTATAAGCATCAGCATATATTTTATTCATATTCAGAGAAGGATTATTTAACTGGATATTTTCAGCAATTTTTTCTAAATCAAATTGTAAAACTTCTTCGCCTGCCGCATCAACATCATCAGAAACAAATGTTATAATATTGCGCCAATCACCCATGGTATGCGATTCGTAATAATTTAATATTTTTGTAATCACCTTATCAGCTTCTTGAATAGTTGAAACAGGAATTCTTCCGGTTGATACGTCTTGTTTATCTATCGAATTCATTTCTCCTTCACTAGAATCCATCATTCCATAAAAATCATCAGTTACAAAAGTGGTGGCATTATTAAAACTTTCATATGCTTCATAAACAGGTACAATATTATTATTTCCTTTAATTCTATCTTTATAATCATAGGAAGCATCACCTAACAAAGTCACAAATTTTATCTTTTTTCCCGGTGATGATGCATTATCATACATATGTTTTACAAAATCTCTGATGGCAGTTATATCTTTTGAACCCGAAGCAAATTCATTATAAATATGAGCTATATTGATAACTTTAGTTCGAAAACCGCTGTTATCTCTGTGATGTTTTGCTAATCGTTCAGCTTGTGACATCAAATAATCTTGCGTAATAACAATATAATCTATATCTTGAAGTGCGTGTAAATTTTGATTTTCCTGTTTCGGATTTGTAAGCTGTTTTGGTGTATAATAATTGTTTGCATTTAAAACAATAAATTCTTTTAAGTTTCCTCCGTTAGATTTAAAATTAAAATTTCCGCCAGTTGATTGATTTGAAATTCTTTTTGGGTTTAAAAAATCTGTTACATTCCAAACTTCTTGAACATTATTGGAATTTTGAATTTGATATTCCACTACTCCGTTTATGTTGGCAGCATTAAAATTTCTAAAGACAAATTGTTTTCCATCGGCAATCAATTGTTTACTTCCAAGTACCTCGATATAATCAACATAAGCTTTTGCTGATGGATTTCCATTATTATTAAACAAAATATCAACCTTTACATTATTGCCGGATATTTTAATTGGAGCTATTCGTTCTGCAGCATAAGCTTTTGTAAGTGAACCAATTATAACAGCCGGATAATTTAAAGTATATAAATCCTGACCATTTGCTTTTACATTCATATTGGAAGTAGTTGATGAAACAGAAATGCCTCTTACACGGATAAAAACATCTTGACTGATATCCATATTTTTAAATGGAATGGTATAACTCAATGTATTTTGGATATTAAAATCATCTCCAAACCATTGTTGACCAATGCCAAATAAATTTATTTTATCCTTTTCTAAAAAAGTATAGTCTTGAAAAGTAGTAATTGTTGAAATCGGCACATCAGTAATAGCAATTTCATTATTGATTCGTTTACCTGATCCGTTATCAACTGTTATAAAATAATAAGCCGCATCGGAAAATATATTTTGTTGATGTGTAATATTTTGAAGATCTAAACTCGAGATATTTTTCCATTGGTGAGGTCCTTTGGCATAGAATAAAACAAAATCATTGGCATCAAATTTTTGATCTTCTTCTCCGCTTACATAAACAGCATTTTCTTGCAAGTCATCATACCTAAAATCATTATTAATAAAAGGCAGCATACCACCGCCATTTCCATATATTCGGATGTTTTTCGGATTGATATTATTAACATTCAATCCTAAATTTTGCAAAAAATTTCGATCAATTTTATAAACTCCACTCGTATCAACAGCAAATTTATACCAGGTTCCTGTTGACATTACTGAATTTTTAACTGAAGATATTCCTTGAATTTTTTGATTATCAGCAACTAATTCATAAACCAACTCAAATGATTTTATTCTACGAATAGCATTTCCTTCTTTAAGAAATGGAACTAATTGAAAAACTGCAAATGATTGTTTTGAATCATTCACAATTTTGAATTCAGAATTGAGACTGTTTTCAATCAAATTTTCATTAAAATCAGGATAATTATTGAAATTAAATGATTCGTATTGCACATTCTGAATTGAATAATTCAATACTTTTAGATTAGAATCAACAATCCATTGAGTTGTGTAATTAGGAATAAGATTATTATTTACAAATTGAGTTGCTGCCAAAGGTAATTGAATTGAAGTATTCTTATCAATTCTTAACGATTGATTTTCAAGCCATAACAGCTCAAATTGCTTGCTATTTTTCTCTTGTGCCTGGATAAAAAGTGCACTGAAAAAAACTATTAAATAGAGGAGTCTTTTTTTTAACATATACCTGTTATAACGAATAAAATATTCGCTTATTTTAGTTGATAATGCAAGGTTACGTATAATAAAGAAAAAAATCAATCGTTATAATGGTGAAACGGTAATGAAATAGCTACTTTTTAATTATATTTACTTGTTTAAAAATAATTATATTGTAAATTGCAACACGATTAAAACCCTATTAATAATGGTTTATATGAAGAAAATTTTAGGAATTAGACTCCTGTTTATATTGTCAATTATCTTTCTTTTAGCTAGCTGCGGTAAGCGTTCAAAAGAAGGATCGTCGCTAACCGGATGGAACTCAAAAGACATGCAAGCTGCTGGTTTTTCAAAAAACGATGATTATAAAGGTGAAAAAGCACCTCCCGGAATGGTTTTAATTGAAGGCGGAGCATTTACCATGGGACATGTACAGGATGATGTCCTTTTTGATTGGAATACTACTCCATCTAAAATTCAGATTCGCTCTTTTTATTTAGATGAGACCGAGGTTACCAACTCAGAATACTTATTCTATTTAGATTGGCTTGAACGTGTTTTCCCACCATCTGAAACAAACTACAAATATATTTACAGCGCTGCATTACCAGATACTTTGGTTTGGAGAAATACACTGGGCGCCAATGAATTGTTGACTGAAAATTATTTACGTCACCCTGCATATGCTGATTATCCTGTTGTTGGAGTTAGTTGGATTCAAGCAAATCAATATTGTAAGTGGAGAACAGATGTTGTAAACGAAAAAATATTAATTCAAAAAGGAGTACTTAAAAACTTGTATCGTGATCCTGAAAAACAAGCAGATGGTAAAAACCGTTTTGATGCGGCTGCTTATAAAACAAGTCCTACTTTATTATACGAAGGAGACGAATCTATTTATAAAAAAGGATTAAAAGAAGTAAAACCCAAAGTAAAAGGAGCAACACGCCCGGAAAAAGGAAGTTTTACAGGTAGACATATAAAAGTTTCTGACGGTATTATGCTGCCCGATTTTAGACTTCCAACAGAAGCAGAGTGGGAATATGCCGCAAAAGCAACCGTTGAAAACCGCGAATACAATAACATAAGAGGTCGTAAAAAATACGCTTGGGAAGGAAAATATACCCGAAACAAATCACGCAAATACCAAGGAGATCAATTGGCCAATTTTAAACAAGGAAAAGGTGATTATAGTGGTATTGCCGGTTGGAGCAATGACGGTGCCGATATCACTATCAGAGTAAAATCATACGCACCAAATTCATTTGGTTTATATGATATGTCTGGAAACGTTGCAGAATGGGTTCAAGATGTTTACCGTCCGATTATTGATAATGATGCGAATGATTTTAACTACTTCCGTGGAAATACCTTCAACAAACGACTTATAAATCAAGAAGGTAAAGTTGTTGTGGTTGATTATAACAATATGGTTTATGACACTCTTGACAATGGAAAAATCATACCAAGAGAACTCCCAGGCAGCATTAAGTACATTCCAATTACAGATACAGATGCTTTTATGCGAAATAATTATACAAAAGCTTATAATAAAGATTCAAAAGATGGCGATTTAGCTTCTACAAAATTTTACAATAAAGACACTGACCAAATAGATCCTGTTCAATCTCGTATGTACAATGCTCCAATAATTCCAAAATTAACGGGTGAAGACGGAAATGTGCAACAAGAATACGATAAAGAACTTCGTAATACATTAATTAGTGATCAAGCTAGAGTTTTTAAAGGAGGGTCTTGGCAAGATAGAGAATATTGGTTAGATCCTGCACAACGCCGTTATTTACCAGAATATATGGCATCCAGTTACATTGGTTTTAGATGTGCTATGGATAAATTAGGTCCGATGACTCATAAAAGAAGAAAACCATTTAACATCAAATTGTAATACTGATATTTTAAAAACACCAACCTCAATGGGAATAATCATTGGGGTTTTTTTATAACCAGCTCATGGAAATTCAACAACTTTATCAACTTTTTTTAGCAAATCCAATTATAGATACTGACACGCGTACCATTAGAAAAAAGAGTATTTTCTTTGCTTTAAAAGGTGAAAATTTTAATGGAAATTTATTTGCTGAAGAAGCGCTTAAAAAAGGAGCATCTTTTGCTGTTGTTGATGAAGATTTATTCCCATCAAACCTCAATATTATTTTAGTTGATGATGTTTTAAATTCATTACAACAACTCGCCAATTATCATCGAAATTTGTTAAATACACCAATAATTTCACTGACCGGCAGTAATGGAAAAACGACCACCAAAGAATTAATCAACGCAGTTTTATCAAAAAAATTCAACACAATTGCTACAAAAGGAAACTTAAATAATCATATTGGAGTTCCGTTAACTTTACTTTCAATCAGAAAAGATACTGAAATTGCCATTGTTGAAATGGGAGCTAATCATCAAAAAGAAATTGAATTTTTATGCTCAATTGCTGAACCAAATTTTGGCTATATCACCAATTTTGGGAAAGCCCATTTAGAAGGTTTTGGCAGTGTAGAAGGTGTTATAAAAGGTAAATCTGAATTATATGATTTTTTAAGAAAAACTAACGGGTTGGCATTTGTGAATTTTGATGATGATATCCAATTTACGCAATCAATAGGAATTAAAACAGTTTCATTTGATATCAACTCAGATTTTATTGAACTCGTAGAAGCCAATCCTTTTGTTAAAATCCGGTTTAATAATTTGGATATTCATAGTCAATTAATTGGTCGATATAATGTCAATAATATAGCCGCCGCAATTACAATTGGTATGTTTTTTAAAGTACCTGAAAAAGATATCAAAAAAGCCATTGAAAATTATGCTCCATCCAACAATCGGTCTCAGTTAATGAAAATTGGTAATAACACTATTTTTATGGATGCTTATAATGCCAATCCGAGTAGTATGAAAGTTGCTTTAGAAAATTTTAATCAAATAGAAGGAAATTCAAAAATGATAATTTTAGGCGATATGTTTGAATTGGGTTCAGCAAGTTTGACAGAACACCAAGCAATTGCTGATCTAATTGCTGACTTTAATTTCAATCAAGTATATTTAATCGGAGCCCATTTTTCATCGGTTAAAGTCCAAAAAGCATTCCAATTTTCAGATTTTGAACAATTTAAAAAGGAGTTTGATTTAACTGCAATTCAAAACTCAACGATTCTGATAAAAGGATCTAGAGGAATGGCTTTAGAACGTGTTTTGGAATTGTTAAAATAAAAAATTGCCCCATTTCTGAGACAACTTTTCAATCAAACACAACTTTATTACCAACTTTAGACTTCGTTTGTTTTATGGAACTCAATTAAATTATCAATGGGGCGTTGAATCACGTCGGTTATCCTTAAATTATAACTTTGGGCTACCTTTTCTAGAATATCTCTGAAATAATGCGCAATGGAACCGATGAAATAAATGGGCGTTTCGGCTCCTTTCTGATAAGGTAAAATTCGGTATTGGAAAAATTTCTCAAATCCCTTCTTCATCAACGCTTGCACATATGGTTCCTCTTTATTTTCTAACATAAATTTGGCAAAAGTGGCTAAATACGCATTTGGATCAGGTTCTCTGTAAAGATTTTTCTTGATAAAATCTGCATCTACATTATAGGTCGATTCAAATTTTTGAGCAATATGTCGTGGCATTTTTTGATAATAATAATCGCGAATTAATCGCTTTCCAAAATAATTTCCACTAGCTTCATCCATCAAAATATATCCTAAAGAAACTACATTTTGATGAATTGTTTTTCCATCAAAATAACAACTGTTAGATCCTGTTCCGATGATACAAACAATGGCAGGATTTTTACCCGATGCAGCATAAACTGCCGCCAGCATATCTTCATCTACATGAACATCGGCATTTGTGAAAATAGATTCGAAAACACTTTTCAAAATTTTAATACCTTCTGAAGTACCACATCCTGCTCCATAAAAATATACCTTTGACACTTTGTCTTTGTGTTGTACTAATTGAAAAGTATGCAATACACGATCTCTTAATACATCTGAAGAGGACATTTCCGGATTCAACCCCATAGTTCTTACTCTAAATAATTCTTCTTTTGTAGTGGCGTCAATCGCAATCCAATCTGCTTTGGTAGATCCTCCGTCGGCAATTAAAATCATAATTCTTTAATTATTACTAAAATCTGTTTTCTAAAGTCGTAAAATTACCTATAAATACCTGTTTACACCTCTCTTTTTTATAATAAAATGCTAAAACGTTTTCGCATTTTTATCAAACTTTAATGGAACAACCAATTGCTTTGGTTTCTGTAGTTAAAGGTTTTTCGCCTTTTAGCAAAGCATCAACAGCATCTTCTACATATTTAACTTTGGTTTGAGAAGCTTCTTTATAATTATCATCAATGGCACCTATATAAGAAACTACTAAATTTCCTTTTTCTTTTTTCAACAAATAAACATGCGGAGTTCTTGTTGCGCCATACTGTGGATAAATTTTTTGTCTGTCATCAAACAAATAAGGAAAAGTAAATCCTTTTTCTTTGGCTCTCACTTTCATTAAATCAAAACTGTCTTTAGGTTCTTTTGCCGGATTGTTCGGATTGATGGCAATCACCGGATATCCTTTTTCTTTGTATTTTTTGTCTAAATCGATAATACGATCTTCATAAGCTACTGAATACGGACAGTGATTACAAGTAAAAATGACGATAAATCCCTTTGCTTTTTTAAAATCTGATAGCGAAACCATTTTATCATCTACATTTTTCAATTTAAAATCGGTAGCATAATCACCAATCTTGTAACCTTCTTTGTTGTTCATCAAACCAAAGGACGCTAATAAAATAGAAAAAGTGAAAAGCGTTAAAATTCTGATTGTTTTCATAAGTTATCGATTTAAATTTATTTTTTAATAGCCAAAACGGCTTGTTCTAAAGTTTCAAAAGTAAAAGATTGCTCATAAAAAACACGCTTATCTTTATAATAGATGAGCGTTGCCGGAATGGCACCTGACCATTTTTCGGAAATTTGCGGAATCCATGTATTTTGATCCGGATCATCTAATAATATAACTTCCGGCGCTAATTTTTTTATTTTGATAAAAGGAATCAACTGCTCTATAATTTTTGTTGGAAAATCTAAACTTACCAATAATACTTTCACTTTCTTGTCTTGATATTTCTCCTGTAAACTGATAAATGCCGGGAGCTCTTCTACACATGGTTTACACCAAGTAGCCCAAAAATTAATCACATAAATAACATTATCTTGTTGTTGAATAAATGGTTTAAAATTTTCAAAATCATACACTTCAATTGAAACTCCATCATCAGTAACAACTTCTATTGGAGTTCTTTCAAATGATGTTTCTGACTTACACGAATAAAAAACCACCAGAATTAATATGAATATCTTTAGTTTCATTTTTTTCTTTTAAAAATGGAAGATAAAATTTAATTGTGAATAGCTTATAATTAATTTCCAAGAAATATGTTAAATTTCACAATCATATTTAAGGTCTTTTTATCTTTTAATAAAAATTAAATGGTAAATTTGCGGTTGATTATTTCAAAAATGCATTACACCATTATAGTATAATTAATTATTAGGTGTATTGACAAAATATAAAGATTTAATTAGGTTCTTTTTTTTAATTGAGGGTATTAAACCTACCCTCTTTTAATTTTTTTTAATTTAATTTAAGTGACTACACAAAAGATAATTTCTAATACCGACTTTAATATCATCATTGAGGGTTTAAATAAGGTTTATAAAGAAATTGACGTAAGAGAAATGGAAATGCCTTTACCAATGATTACCATCGTAAATGAACTTGAAAATTTAAAAGACTATAATGCCTTATTGGTAAATCATCACAGAATTCCACAAATACTTTTAAACGATTTAGAGAATCGCAATTTGAATATTTACATAACTCAAATTCGAGATAATTATTTTCAACTTTTATTTCTGAATTCATGAATTTAACATCAACACAAAAAGCACCGAATCCAAGTTTAGTTACACCACATTTTGTAATTGGTGGATTTTCTATTGTTCTTGTTTCTTTTATTTTAATGTTAAATCCTGAGATCTTGATACAACATTATTTTAATCCAACTTTATTGGCTGCTACACATTTATTGGTTTTAGGATTTATAACGATGATTTGCATTGGAGCATTATATCAGCTGATTCCGGTTATTTTAGATGTTAAATTACATTCTGAAAAAATGGGGTGGTTTACTTTAAGCTTATTATCAATCGGTATCATTTTTTTAGTGATTGCTTTTTGGAATTTTAATTTCAGATTCATTTTTTATTTAGCAGCAACATTTATCATCCTTGCGATTACAATTTTTAAGGTTAATCTAATATTGACTGCCAAAAAAACCACTCAAAATAGTCTTGAAAAAAAATTTATTTTAACTGCTGTTGGATGGTTGTTTTTAACTGTTTTAGCAGGGTTGCTGTTTGGAATTAATTTGTCAAACAGTTACATAAGTATTTCCCATTTAGAATTGTTAAAACTTCACTCGCATATCGGAATTTTCGGATGGTTCATACAACTGATAATGGGAGTTGGGAGTAGATTATTCCCCATGTTTTTACTTTCTTATGAAGCTGACAAAAAACCTTTAAAAATTGCTTTCATAACAATAAATGCAGGATTGATAATTGGAGCTTTAAGCATATTGTTTTCATTAAAAATTGGAATTATTTCTGCTGTTATTTTAGTGATTATCGCTGTTTTAAATTTTTCTAGATTCATTTATAAAACATACATCAATCGTGCAAAGAAAAAACTTGATGTTGGAATGAAAAAATCAGTACTGGCTATTGCATTTTTAATTATCCCGTTAATTTTAGCAGCAGTAAATTTATTGAGTCCGAACAATTCTATCGAATTCAACACCTCAATGGCCTTGTTGTATGGTTTTGCCCTTTTAATTGGTGTGATATCTATGCTGATTATGGGTTTAACATACAAGACATTACCTTTTATAATTTGGCTGAAAGAATATAAAAATGTAATAGGAAAGCAAAAAACTCCTTTGCCAAAAGATCTTTATTCAGAAAAAATTCAAAAGTTTCAACTTCTTACTTTTATTATAGGATTTTGGTTTATTGTAATTGGAATTTTATTTTCCATGATTTTGATAATTCAAATTGGTACAATCATATTTTTTGTTGCATCCATATTATATTTTATAAATGTTATTAAAATTGTTACCCATAAAACTATTTTGTTATGACGAATATTGTTTCTACTCCAACTGATATTCAGATATTGAATTCATTAAAATCAGTAATTGACCCGGAATTAATGGTAAATATTGTTGACTTGGGAATGATTTATAATATCAAAGTCAATAACTCAACTCATTTAATAGAAGTTGAAATGACATTAACTTCCAAAGGATGCCCATTGGGTGATGTAATTATGCAACATGCAACAGAAGTGTTAAAAGCCCAATATCCTGCTTTTTCCAGTTCTATTAACATTGTGTGGGAACCTTCTTGGAATCCCTCTTTTATTACAGAAGAAGGAAAACAACAATTAGAATAATCTAATTTATAAACATAATGTTTATAAAATTTATATACATTCAACATTTTCAGTAAATTCGTAACTTAAATTGCAACCAAATGTTATCCAATGCAAGTAAATATTCCATCAAAGCTGTACTTTTTTTGGCAGAAAAATCAGATGACAGTTCTAAATTAAGTGTCCAAATCATAGCTGATACTTTAATGATTCCAAAACCTTTTATTGCAAAGTTATTGCAACGATTAGCAAAAGCCCAAATAATTTCATCTACTAAAGGACCAAACGGAGGATTTTATTTATCAGAAAATGATAAATATCATTCAATTTGTGATATTATTGAAGTTATTGATGGACCTCATTTTTTTGAAGGTTGTTTTATGGGATTATCAAAGTGTAATGATGAAAACCCTTGTTCGGTTCATCCTATTGTTGCTAAATTTAGAGAACAAATCTTGCATCAATTTAAAGAAAAAACTATCGAGGATTTTTCTGCTGAAGTTCAAAATAATAAAGGTCTTTTGGATATCTAAAAAAATCCTTATATTTCATGATATTTATCATATTTTAATAAAGTCTCAACTTCTAAATTTGCATAATAAAAGATTTTAATATCCTTTATTTTCAATAACTATTAAAACTATTAATATGCAAAACATTAAATCAACTTTACAATTATTTTTTACGATAACACTATTGATATCCACCTCAAGTGCTTTTGCTCAAGAATTTGATCTCTCAGCTGAATTACGCCCTCGTTTTGAAAGCAGAAATGGATTCAGTAAATTAGCTGTCACCAATGCAGATGCTGCAAATTTTATTTCACAACGTTCCCGTTTAAATTTTAATTTCAAACAAGAAAAACTTAAAATGGGAATTGCTGTTCAAAATGTTCGTGTTTGGGGTGATGTTAACACGCTATCTTCAACGGATAAAAACGGAATTGCTTTACATGAAGCTTGGGGAGAAACTTTACTAACTGATCAATTTTCAGTTAAATTAGGTCGTCAGGAAATTGTTTATGATGATCACCGTATTTTTGGAAATGTTGGCTGGGCTCAACAGGCAAGAAGTCATGATGCTTTAGTGGCTAAGTATATTTCCAATGCAAAAAATCGTTTTGATTTTGGTGTTGCCTACAATGCAAATACCGAAACTTTGGCGCGCGAAACCTATGCTGTAAATCAATACAAATCTTTTCAATATGTTTGGTATAACGGACAAATTGAAAAAGTCGGCATCAGTTTATTATTATTAAACAATGGAATGGAATACCTTGAGCTTGGCAAACAAGAAATAGCATATAGCCAAACTTTTGGTCCACGTTTCACTTACAAAAAAGGTAATTTAAGTTTAGATGCTGCTGCTTATTTACAATCTGGAAAAATTGCACTTAACGACGTAAGTGCTTCTTATTTTACTGCAAACGCCAATTATAAATTTTCAGAAAACTTTTCTGGACTTGCCGGATTTGAGTATCTATCAGGAAAAGACATGAATGATAGCGACACCAAAATAAAATCATTCAATCCATTATATGGCACAAACCACAAATTCAACGGTTGGATGGATTATTTTTATGTAGGAAATCATGCAAATTCTGTTGGTTTAACCGATTTATATTTCACGTTGAATTATCAAAAAGAAAAATTCACTGCCAATGTTACACCGCACTTTTTTAAATCTTCAGGAGATATTTATGCTGGAATTATTCAAAAAAGTGCTAACCTAGGTACAGAAATAGATTTGAGTATTGGTTATAAAGTTGCAAATAATATCAACTTTAATGCCGGTTTCTCAAAAATGTACGCAACCAATTCAATGGAAATACTGAAAGGTGGCGACAAAGATGAAGCCAATACATGGAGCTGGTTGATGGTTACCTTCAGTCCGAAATTATTTAACAGTAAATAAGAATGAAGAAACTCTTTAAATTTTTAATTCCTCCTCAAGAATGGCTCATTCCGGGGCTCATTTTAACAGGTGCACTTGTGGGATTAACCTTATATGCGCTGATTGAATCAAAAGCGGTATCATACCTTTCAGATGATCCTAAAACTTGTGCCAATTGCCATGTAATGACACCGCAATATGCCACTTGGAAAAACAGTTCGCACCGAGAATGGGCTAGTTGTAATGATTGCCATGTGCCGCAAGACAATGTCATCAGAACCTATGCTTTTAAAGCACAGGATGGCTTTAATCATGCCTCAGCTTTCTTATTGAGAAATGAACCTGAAGTAATCAGAATGAAAGAAGCCGGAATTGAAGTAGTACAAGAAAATTGTATCCGTTGTCATGAAAATCAGGTAACCGATGTGCGCTTAGACGGTTTAATTGAAGATCATAAAAAAAATCGTACCGACAGAAAATGTTGGGAATGTCATCAAGAAGTGCCACACGGAAAAGCAAATAGCTTATCAACTACCAAATATTACGGTAAAATTCCGATGGAACATCAAAATACCCTACCCGATTGGTTAAAAAAATATACTAACACAAATAATGATAAAAAATAAATAAAATGACTAATATTAGAAAACCTTGGATGAATTGGATGTTATTTATTACATCTTTAGTGCTCGTTTTTGTACTCGGCATCGTAATTTCTTCAATAGTTGAGCGTAAAACGGAAGCCAAATATGCTTATACACCGCAAACAACTATTGGCGAGTTTGAACCACAAAATGAAGTATGGGGTCAAAATTTCCCCAGAGAATTTGAATCATATTACCAAACGGCAGATACTACTTTTGCCTCTAAGCATTTAACCAATGCTAAAACTGATATGTTAGTAAAAAATCCGCGTTTGGTAGTCTTATTTGCCGGATATGGATTTTCAAAAGATTACAATCAGGGTCGTGGACATTATTACGCAATTGAAGATACGCGTAATACTTTAAGAACGGGAAGTCCTATGACTGCTGATGATGGCCCCATGCCATCAACTTGTTGGACTTGTAAATCGCCGGATGTGCCAAGATTGATGAACGAAATTGGTGTTGACAACTATTACAAAGGAAAATGGGCATCAAAAGGTGCTGAAATAGTTAATCCAATTGGATGTGCTGACTGTCACGATGCTAAAACGATGAATCTTAAAATTACGCGCCCGGCTTTAGTTGAGGCATATCAACGTCAAGGAAAAGATATCACTAAAGCTACCCATAATGAAATGCGTTCTTTGGTTTGTGCTCAATGTCACGTTGAATATTATTTTAACGATAAATTACCCGGAAAAGAAGGAATTAAATATTTAACTTTCCCTTGGGATAACGGCGATACTGCCGAAGGCATTGAAAAATATTATGATGCTATGCAGTTTTCTGATTGGACACACGCCATTAGTAAAGCGCCTATGATTAAATCGCAACATCCAGATTATGAAGTATTCAAATCAGGAATTCATGCCGAAAGAGGTGTTTCTTGCGCAGATTGTCATATGCCTTACAAAACCGAAGGCGGACAAAAATTTACCAATCATCATATCATGTCTCCTTTAAAAAATCCGGCAAATTCTTGTCAGGTTTGTCATAAAGCTGAAACTGATAAATTACTGAAAAATGTATATGACCGTCAGGATAAGATTAAAGAAAATCAAGATAAATTGGAAGAATTATTGGTAAGAGCTCATTTTGAAGCTAAGCAATGTTGGGATTTAGGCGCAACAGAAAAAGAAATGGCAGCTATTTTACAGGATATTCGCAAAGGTCAATGGCGTTGGGATTATGCAGCTTCTGGTCACGGAAACTCTTTCCACGCACCTGTTGAAACCGGAAGAGTTATCAGTCAAGGAATTATGTACACTCAAGAAGCGCGCATTAAATTGGCTAAACTATTGTTGAATAAAGGTTTTAAAGGCGATGTTCCTTATCCAAATATCAAAACTAAAGCAGAGGCACAAAAATTAATCGGTTTGGATATTCCTGCTGAAAAAGCGGCAAAAGAGAAATTTAAAAAAGAAATTTTACCTAAATGGGATGCCGAAGCTAAAGCAAGAAAAGACAAAAGTAAAAAATAATATTTTTCTTTAATTTCATCCTCCAAATATGAGCAATCATAAAAATCAACATAAGCTCTGGGATTTTCCTTGGGCTTATGCTGAATCTTTTTTAATCTATAGCGGACTTTTAATCACCGGATTTTTAATGGAAATATTTTTTCCTTTAAAAACAACTATCGGAATTGTGTTTCCTTATAATTTATTTATTTTAGTTGGTATTGTTGCAAGCATTATAATTCTTCAATTATTTTTTAAAAAACATGTCTTTGTCAAATGGCTGGGAAGTGTAAACGCGGCAATTATGGCTATCATTTTTATTTTTTTGATGGTGATGATTATGGGAATTATCCCACAAATTAAATCAGAATCGACTATCATTCAATTACTTGGATTAAATTCTATCACCACTCATTGGGCATTTTTACTTATTTTATTGGTGTTTTTAATCTCTTTAGGATTAACTACTTTTAAAAGAATACTGAATTTTAACGTCCCTAATATCGGATTTATCTTAAATCATTTAGGGCTTTTTATCGCTTTATCAACCGGTATTTTAGGTGCCGGCGATACCCAGAGATTAAATTTGGAATTAGAAGAAAATGCGCCCAATTGGATGGCTTATAACAATAAAACAAAAACAACTGTAGAACTCGATTTCGCTATTTATTTAAAAGATTTTAAGGTCGATGAGTTTCAACCAAAACTGGCTTTTGTTGATAATGAAAAAGGTGAAATCATCCATAATGACGGCAAAAATCTGTATTTAATCAACCAAGGTGAACAATATTTTTTTAATGAATATGAAATTAAAATCAACAAATATTTAGCAAGTTCTGCTAAAGTTGAAAATGATTATCATCCGGTTCATGATATGGGTGCTCCTCCTTCTTCATTTTTAACGGTCAGAAACACTAAAACCGATAAAACAGTTAAGGGCTGGATTTCGAGCGGCAGTTTTTTACATCAATACGAATCCTTAAAAATTGATAAAAATGTATCTGTAGTAATGACCATCCCCGAAGTTAAAAAATTCACTTCCGAAGTTTCCATCCTTCAAAAAAATGGTAACAGAATTGAAACTGCCATTGAAGTGAACAAACCTTTTGATTTTAACGAATGGAAAATTTACCAACTCAGTTATGATGAAAAAATGGGGAAATGGTCCACCAAAAGTGTATTAGAATTGGTCAAAGACCCTTGGCTAAAGTATGTTTACACCGGGATTTTTATGATGATAACCGGAGCAATTTATATGTTTTGGGCAGGTGCTAAATTTAAAAAAGAAAACAATCATGACTTGGATTAATTTTGAAGCATATTATTTAGTAATTGTACTTTGCTGGACTTTAAGTTTAGCACTTTTGGGCTTATCATATCGCACCAAAAAACTGTTTAAATTTAGTATGTTAAGCGCTATTTTAGGCACATTATTGCTCATTTGGTTTGATGTTGAGTTGTGGATGGAACTTCACAGACCACCCATGAGAACACTTGGCGAAACCAGATTGTGGTACGCCACTTTTTTACCCATCATCGGGTTGTTAGTTTATGTCAGATGGAAATACAAATGGTTTTTGGCTTACTGTTTAGGAATGGGAATCTTATTTCTAAGCATCAATTATTTACATCCCGAAACCTATTCTAAAACATTGATGCCCGCCCTGCAAAGTCCGTGGTTTATACCGCATGTATTGGTTTATTTGTTTGCATATGCCCTGTTAGCGGCCTCCAGTTTTGTGGCTATCAAAAGTTTGTACAGCTTTTACAACCACACTTTTTCTGAAAATGATTTAAAATTAGCCGATAATTTGGTGTATATCGGATTTGCATTTTTAACTTTAGGATTGCTTTTTGGGGCACTTTGGGCTAAAGAAGCTTGGGGAAATTATTGGACTTGGGATCCGAAAGAAATCTGGGCTTTTCTTACTTGGATGATGTACTTATTGTATATCCATTATCGATATTTTCATAGTTCAAACTCAAAAGAAGCCCTAATAATTTTAACCGTTGCTTTTATCATCTTATTAATTTGCTGGTTTGGCATAAACTATTTACCCGTTGCCAACACGAGTGTTCATACTTATACACAATCTTAAAATATTGAATCCAATTTCAATGTTCAAAATAGTTCCCCCAAATTAACTTGAACATTGAATTTTTTTGTATTTTCGCTCCCCTTAAATTAAAATCAAATGTTTGACATATCAATGACCGATTGGGTCGGTTACCTCGCCTCTGTTATTTTAATGATTTCTTTTTTGATGAAAAGCATCAATACATTGAGAATTATTAACTCTGTGGGAGCTTTATTATTTGTTGTTTATGGTTTTATGCTCGTAACTTCTTGGCCAGTCATCATTACCAATACCTTTATTTTAGGCGTAAATGTTTATTATTTATTGAAATTTTATAGAACCAATTGATTTCTTATCTTGCATAAACAATTTTAACTGCATTGAAAAGAATTATTGTTTCTGTTACAAATGACCTCACAACTGACCAAAGAGTACATAGAACTTGTATTACTTTGGTAAATTTAAATTTTGATGTTTTATTGGTTGGAAGAAAGTTAAATAGCAACTTACCAATTAATAGACCTTATAAAACCAAACGATTTAATCTGCTATTTAATAAGGGATTTCTTTTTTATACTGAATATAATATCCGTTTATGCTGCTTTTTGATATTTAAAAGGAAACATATTTTACTTTCTAACGATGTTGATACTTTACTTCCTAATTTTCTGATTGGCAGACTTTTTAATATACCCATAGTTTTTGATAGCCATGAGTTGTTTTCGGAAGTTCCAGAATTAGCAAATCGACCTTTGGTTAAATCTATTTGGAAAAAAATTGAACAAATTTTTATTCCTAAAATCAAATATAAATATACAGTATGTGACTCTATTGCTGATTATTATAAAACAACTTACAACACTTCATTTGAAGTTATCAGAAATGTTCCGATGAAATATATTAATTTACCGGATTCAATAGCTGATATCACCTTGAAAAAAAATACCATCCTTTATCAAGGAGCTTTAAATAAAGGCCGGGGATTAGAATTAATTATCGAAACCATGTTGTATCTGGATAATTCTTATTTGTATATTATTGGTGATGGTGATTTAACAAATGAATTAAAACAACTTGTTTCTGAATTAAAACTCACTGAAAAAGTAATTTTTTTAGGAAAAATAGTACCGAATGATTTATTAAAGATTACCTCTCAAGCAGCCATCGGAATTAGTGTTGAGGAAGATTTAGGATTAAATTACAAATATGCACTTCCCAACAAATTGTTTGATTATATACAAGCCAAAATTCCGGTTTTAGTAAGTGATTTACCCGAAATGAAACAAGTTGTAAATCAATATAAAATTGGAGAAATAATTGTAGACCGAAACCCGAAAGCTGTTGCCGAAATAATCGATTTGATGTTTCAAAACAGCTATTCTTATCAAAAAAATCTTGAAATTGCCACTTCAGCATTGTGTTGGGAAAAAGAAGAAGTGAAGTTAAAAGAAATTTTTTACAGCATTAATCAATTTCTGTAAATATAGCTTATATAGGAGATTTTAAAAAAATCAAACATAAATAATTTTGATTTACCTTTTATCAAATACTTTTCCAAATACCTGCCAAAAAACTGATACAACCCCCCTAATAGATAATCAAAATAAAACATATTAATATTTTTATAAGTTCTCAGCAGTTTTACATCATTATTGAGTATTATTTTTTTTTCTGATAATAACTTTAGGTTTTCTATGGCAACTTTAGTTTTTCTTAAATAGTCAATATTAGATTCTAAACCAAGATGATAAACCGAATTCTCAATATGATTTATTATAAACCCTGATTTCTTTAAATCCAAAGAAAAAACAACATCTTCATAACCATATAACGATATTTCCTTATTAAAATTGATGGTATTAAATAATTGTTTATTTATCAAAAAATTAGAAGAAAAAAAAGTTTTGTAAGGGTTTTTCAATCTGGAAATTAAATCACGTTGTTCTCTATTTCTGCCAAAATTCCATCTTAAATATTTTGAGATTTCAGGTGTATTTTTTTCATAGACCACTCCGCCACAAAACACACTTTCAACAACAGAATTTTGGATAACTGAAATATAGTTTTTAATAAAGTTTGAATCTTTAGGAAAAACATCTACGTCTAAAAATAACAACCACTCAAAAACTGCTTGATCCGCTAATTTATTTCGAATGGCACTTCTCCCTATATTCTTTTCAAGTATGTGATGCGATACATTTTCTAAATTAACTAATTCATCATTTTCATTAAATTTTAGTTCTGAGGCATCATCAATACAGATAATTTCAAAGGATATATTTTCATTATTGAGTTGCTGATGTAATTCCTTTACTAAAGGAAAAAAATTATAATTATATGAGGGTATAAGGACAGATAACAACTTAAACCGTTTTTTGAATTACCTCAAATATTTCACCGTTATCGCATTTTAATGTTTTATGATTAAACTTTAAGATTACTGAATAATCATGGGTAGCCATTAAAATAGTTTTTCCGCTTTGGTGAATTTCTTCTAAAACTTTCATCACTTCGACAGAAGTACTGGGATCTAAATTTCCAGTAGGTTCATCTGCCAAAATTAATTCTGGGTCATTTAATAATGCTCGGGCAATGGCAACTCTTTGTTGTTCTCCACCAGAAAGTTGGTGCGGCATTTTATAACCTTGAGTTTTCATCTCAACTTTGTCCAAAACTTCATTAATTTTATTATCGATGCTTTCATTGTCTTTCCAACCGGTCGCTCTCAAAACAAACTCTAAATTTTTATAAACTGAACGATCATCTAATAATTTAAAATCCTGAAAAACAATACCAATTTTTCGGCGGAGATAGGGAATTTCAGAAACTTTCAAATTCTTTAAATCAAATCCAACGATAGTACCTTCTCCTTTTTCAAGCGGTAAATCACCGTAAAGCGTTTTCATCAAACTACTTTTACCACTTCCTGTTTTTCCAATAAGATAATAAAATTCGCCCTCTTTAATATCTAAATTAGTATTAGATAAAATAAGATGTCCACCTTGAAATATAGAAGCGTTTTGAAGTTTGAGAACTGATGATTCCATTGGTATAATTTATAATTATTTTCGAGCAATATATTGGGTTTGAAATATACAACTTTTTAAAACTTTTAAGTACGTTAAAATTTTGTTATCTTTTGGTTTTAAAAGCACAAATTTACTTATTTGTTAAGATTTTTGTTCATAAGTTACTTATTAATTAATGTAATAATACAGTTTCTAAACGTTATCAATAAGTAGTATTCATTAAATTTGTTAGTATCCTATTTTAAAAAACATGAAGAAGACATCATTATTCGTTATAAGTGTACTGTTGGTCCACGTTGCTTTTGGGCAACAAACTATTGCAAACTATTCAACATTAAACGATTACAATAAAGCAGTTTCTCTTTATGAGAATCAATCTTATGAAGCTGCCATAATTTTATTTGAAGTTGTTAAAAATCAATTTGACAAATCTTCGGAAAATCGTGCTAATTGTGAATATTATATTGCCAATGCATCCATCAAAAATGGACAGCAAAACGGTGACCAATTAATGCTTAATTTCGTTAAAAAATATCCAACCAGCTTAAAAGTTTCCAATGCTTATTTAGAAGTTGGCAATTATTATTTTGATACCGGTAAATATGCTTATGCTTTAAAATGGTTATCCAAAGTTAAAACCACCGGTTTTTCTTCCCAAAAAGAAGAAGATTTTAAGTTTCGTTATGCTTATGCATTGTTTGCAACCAATAATTATACAGAAGCCAAAAAGCATTTTACACCATTACTGAATTCACCTAAATACGGTTCTCAGGCTAAATATTATTACGGATTTATGGCTTACAATCAAGATAATTATGAAGAAGCCAACCAATATTTATCGGAAGTGGCAAAAGATTCAAAATTTGAAAAAGAGGTGTCTTATTATCTGGTTGATATGAATTTTAAGTTGGGAAAATTCCAAAAGGTGATTGATTTAGGGCTTCCTTTACTTAAAACAACCAATCCGAACAACCAATCCGAAATTTCAAAAATTGTTGGAGAAAGTTATTTCAACTTAAAAAATTATGCAGATGCCATTCCGCATTTATTGAAATACAAAGGAAAAAGAGGGAAGTGGAACAATACTGATTATTATTATTTAGGGTATTCGTACTACAAAATGAAAGACTATGAAAACGCCATTTCGCAGTTTAACAAAATTATTAATGGTCAAAATGCTGTAGCACAAAATGCTTATTACCACTTAGCTGAATGTTATTTAAAAACCAACAAAAAATCGGAAGCACTAAACGCTTTTAAAAATGCTTCTCAAATGACTTTTGATGAAAAAATACGAGAAGATGCCTATTTAAATTATGCTAAATTGAGTTTCGAAATTGGAAATCCATATAAAAATGTAGCCGAAGTTTTACAAGATTTTATCAAAGAATTTCCGCGTTCTACCAGTCGAAATGAAATCAATGATTTAATTATCAGCTCCTATATTTCAACCAAGAATTATGCTGGAGCCATCACTTATTTAAGAGATAAATCT
Organism: Flavobacteriaceae bacterium; assembly: GCA_030683815.1. GTDB lineage: Bacteria > Bacteroidota > Bacteroidia > Flavobacteriales > Flavobacteriaceae > JAGXRT01. The sequence goes on along the minus strand of JAUXPJ010000014.1, from coordinate 99,994 downwards.
GACGTTAAAAGCAAAACGCTTTATCAAAAAATCAGCTATTTAAGAGGTGTTCAACTTTTTAATGAAAATGATTTTAATAATGCTCAACTACATTTTGAAAAAGCGACCAAAGAAAATATTGATCCTCTTTATACCGCTTTAGCCTCTTTTTGGAAAGGCGAATCCAATTACCGATTGAACTATTTTAGAAATGCCCTTCAAGATTTTAAATCGTTTGAACGCAATCCACAAGCCAATAAAACAAATGAGTTTCAGTTTGTTAATTATCATATCGGATATACTCATTTTAAATTGAAAGAATATGAAGCTGCTGCAGATGAGTTTCAAAAATTCATCAACAAAAAACCTAAAGATAATGCTAAATTAAACGACACTTATCTGCGTTTGGGTGATAGTTATTTTGCTGCCAGTAATTATTGGAAAGCCATGGATGCCTACAATAAAGCCATTGATTTAAACGGAATTGATGTAGATTATGCACTTTATCAAAAAGCAATCAGTTACGGATTTGTCAATAGAAATGCCGATAAAATTAAAAATTTAGAAACGTTTTTAAATCGATTTCAAAAATCACCTTACAGAGATAATGCTCTTTACGAATTAGGAAACACTCAAGTGGCTACCAACAATGCCAACGGCGCCATACAATCATTTAAAAAGCTAATTGCTGAACATCCAAAAAGTCCGTTTGTTGCCAGAGCAATGCTTAAAGAAGGGCTGATTTATTACAATACTGACCGAAATGATTTAGCACTTTCATCGTATAAAAAAGTGGTCAAAGATTTTCCAAAAAGCCAGGAAGCCAAAGAGGCCGTTGCCAATGCGCGACAACTTTATATCGATATCGGAAAAGTGGATGAATATGCCGTTTGGGTTAAAGGGCTAGATTTTGTGTCAATTTCTGATGCCGAATTGGACAATACAACTTATGAATCTGCCGAAAAACCATTTTTATCCAATGAATTTAAAAAAGCCATCAGCGGATTCCAAAAATACCTCAACACTTTTCCTAACGGAATTAATGCTACTAAAGCCAATTATTATTTAGCGCAATCGTACATCAGCGAAAAACAAATGAGTGATGCAATACCTCATTTGCAAAAAGTTGCAACTACCAGAAATGAATTTTCAGAAACTTCTTTGACCATTTTGGCTCAGTTTTATTTAGAAAAAAATGATTGGAATAGCGCCATTCCTATTTTAATTTCTTTGGAAGAAATTGCAGCATCTACTCAAAACAGAACTTTTGCAATGTCTAATTTGATGAAAGGTTTTTATGAAACCAATCAGTTTGTTAAAGCAGAATTGTACGCCGATAAAGTTTTGGCATTACCGCGTATTGATGACCGCGTAAGAGCAGACGCTACTATTTTGATTGCCAGAGCTGCTTTTAAAAACGGAAATGATACCAAAGCCAAAGCAACTTTTAAAGAGGTTGAGAAAATTTCATCAGGAAAATTAAAAGCTGAAGCACTTTATTACAGTGCTTATTACGAACATAAAGCCGGAAATTATAAAGTTTCCAATGAAATTGTTCAGAAAATTGCAGCTGATTTTTCTGCCTATAAATATTGGGGAGCAAAATCTTTGATTATCATGGCTAAAAATTTCAATGCACTCAAAGATGCTTATCAGGCTAATTATATTTTAGAAAATGTTATCGCAAATTTCGGTGAGTTTGAAGAAGTGATTCAAGAAGCAAAAACACTTTTGGCTGAATTTAAAATAGAGCAATCTAAAACCAATGAATCAGTAATTATAGGAAATAGCCATGTTTGAAAAAAAACAATCAATGATGAAGAATTTTTATTAAAACTGGCGTATTCTATATGACATATTAAAAACAATAAATTAAATACATATAAAATTAAAAAAATAAACTATGCGAAAGCTTATTATAATCTTCAGTTTATTATTTGTTACATCAAGCGTAGTTGCGCAAGTAACCAAGTCAAAAGACACACTTAAAACAGAAACCATCAATGTGGTAAAATCGTTTAAACCAACTGTTTCTGATGCGTATAAACTCAATGAAAATCCTTCAATTCAAGAAGATGCCATACTGGTAAAAGAAAAAATTCAATACGAAATTCAATCGGTTCCGGTTGCATCCACTTTTACACCGGCAAAAGGAAAAGCACAAGTTTTGGAGCGCCCAAAAAAGGAACTTTTATACGATAGTTTCTTATCGGTTGGATATGGAAATTTCTCCTCTCCTTTAGTAGAATCGTTCTTGAAATTTAAAGCTGAAAAAGATGATTTCTTTAGTATTTACGGATTTTACAATTCATCTAAAAACGGAGTTTCAAATACCATCATCGAAGATGAATTTTCTAAAATGAATTTCCAAGCGACCTATCATCATCAAGAACAATATTACAACTGGCAGGCAAAAGCCATTTTTGAAAACAAAAAAACTAATTGGTATGGTTTGCCCGAGCCGGAAGCGATAGCTTATTCAACCTCATTTATTGAAAATCTGAATCCGAAACAACAATATCAAACTATTGGAATTGACGGTAAAATTGATTTTAAAGAGTTTTTTTTAGAGGATGTAAAAACCGGAATTTCCTATTTTAAAGATGATTACAGCAGTAACGAAATACAGCTTTTTGCCAAAACCGGCTTGTCTTTTCCTATTTCAACCGAAAAAATTCATGTAGAAGCTGATGTTGATTTATTGAAAGGTAAATTTGAGAAAGCATATAATACAACAACCGATTTAGAACATTCATTTTTAAAGTTTGGATTAAAACCTTCGCTTGAAGTGTTAAGAGAAAACTTTCAATTAAATTTAGGCGTAAATTTAACCTACTCTTTTGATTTGGAACATCGCGAAAGTAAGCTTTACTCCTATCCAAATGTGTATGCATCTTATAAATTGATGGATGATTTATTGATTCCGTTTCTAGGCGTTACCGGTGAACTTAAAACCAATTCGTATAAAAATATGGTAGAAAAAAATCCTTTTGTATCACCAACCTTGGTTATCAAGGAAACCGATCAAGCTTACAATGCATTTTTCGGAATCAAAGGAAATTTATCAAACTCTTTAAATTATCAGCTCAAAACATCTTATATCAAAGAAAAAAATAAACCGATGTTTTTGTTAAACCAAAATAAAAGTAATGGGATTTTACCCGTTAATTACGGCTATGAAGCCGGAAATTCATTCGGTTTGGTATATGATAAGGTAACAACTTTTGAAATTGAAGGCGATTTAAATTTGGCTTTAAGCGATGAATTTTATTTAAAAGGAAATCTTATTTTCAGCAATTATGATACTGAAAATTTCGCCGAAGCGTTTAATCTTCCAACTTATAAAACTACCCTATCGGCAGATTATCAAACCAATAAATGGTTTGCCAATTCATCGATTTATTTGGTGGGTGAAACAATAGATATTGAGATTCCCTATGGATTATATATGTCTTTTCTCCCTTTTGATCCCTCAGATTTTATCATCAAAAACAAAGCTTATGTTGATGTTAATATTGATTTTGGGTATCATTTTTCAAACCGTTTGACTGCTTTTGCAAAAGTAAATAATTTATTAAACGGCAACCACCAACCCTATGCACATTACAAAGTGCAGGGTTTACAAGCCATTGCCGGAATTACCTATAAATTTGATTTGTAATATTTCCCCCGAAATATGGGAAACGGTAAAGTCTATCAAACGATTTTGCCGTTTTTTTATGAAAAATGTTTAGATTTAGCCCAAAATTTGGCAATGAAAAATGAAAAATGAAAAATTCAACATTTAAACTTTAAAAAAACATGAAATATTTAATCCCCCTTTTCCTTTCAATGATTTCCATAACTACTTTTTCACAATCGATTAAAGTAGCTGATGAAAAGGCCTTGACCGATTTCCATTTTGCTGCTTTAACGCAAGGGAAAAGTTATGAATGGTTGACTTATTTATCCAATCAAATTGGAGGCAGAATGTCTGGAACTGTTTCAGCTGAAAAAGCAGTGAAATGGGCAGAAGCTACCATGAAAAATGCAGGGTTTGACAAAGTTTGGTTACAGCCCGTTATGGTTCCGCATTGGGAAAGAGGAACAAAAGAAGTGGCTTATTACACCCTCAACAAGAAAAAAATTAAAGTTCCAATCGCGGCTTTAGGCAATTCTATTGCCACACCAAAAAGCGGAATTGCCGCCCAAATAGTAGAAGTTAAAAGCATCGCTGAAGCCGAAAAATTAGGAACAGCCCTTAAAGGAAAAATCGTATTTTTTAATGTTCCGATGAAAACCACCAACTTAAGACCGTTTACCTCTTACGGAGAAACTGCCGGAATTAGAGTAAACAGCGCAAATGTAGTCGGTAAATTTGGCGCATCAGCGATTATCATCAGATCATTAACAACCAGTTTAGATGATTTTCCGCATACCGGAGTCATGAGCTATCGTGATATCCCCGAAAATGAAAAAATTCCTGCCGCTGCCATCAGCACCAATGCAGCCGAATTGCTGAGCAAACATTTGAAAGAAAATCCGCAATTAAAATTTTACTTCAAACAAAGTTGTCATAATTTTGAGCCAAAACAATCCTATAATGTGATTGGAGAACTAACGGGAACTGAAAATCCGAATAAATTTATCGTTGTTGGCGGACATTTAGATTCCTGGGATTTAGGTCAAGGTTCTCACGATAATGGAGCCGGTGTGGTACAATCAATGGAAGCAATTAGGTTGTTTAAAATTAACAATATTCAACCAAGAAATACATTAAGAGTTGTCCTTTTTATGGATGAAGAAAACAGCGGATCAGGCAGCAGAAAATATGCTGATGAGGCAAAAGTGAACAATGAAATTCATTTAGCCGGTTTAGAATCAGATTCTGGCGGATTTACCCCGAGAGGTTTTTCTATTGATAGTAACCAAAAATATTTTGACCTAATCCAAACTTGGAAACCACTTTTTGAAAAATATGGAATCTATGAGTTTTTTAAAGGAGGAAGTGGCGCTGACACACGACATTTAAAAACTGATGAGACTCTTTTAGTGGGCTACAAACCAGATTCTCAACGTTATTTTGATTATCATCATGCTGCAACTGATACTTTTGACAAAGTGAACAAACGGGAGTTAGAATTGGGCACAGCCGCAATGGCTTCCTTATTATATTTGATGGATTCTTATTTGGATTGAGAAGAAGTGATAAAAAAGATAAAAAAATCCTATCCCCAGCCCTTTCCAAAGGAAAGGGAGCATAAAATAAATAAAAAAAGTTAAAATAATTTAAACAAAAAGTCCTTCCCTTTGGGAAGGATTTAGGATGGGAGAAACAATTAACAATGAAAAATTAACAATTGATAATGAAAATTTAATAAAAAACGGTCAACACTAATCAGGGAAGTTTATAAAAATCCTATCCCCAGCCCTTTCCAAAGGAAAGGGAGCATAAAATAAATAAAAAAAGTTAAAATAATTTAAACAAAAACCAGTCAACACTAATCAGAGAAGTTTATAAGATTTTAATTAAACTTTGAACTTTAAACTTCAAACCAATTTTTTAAATATTGAAAATAAAACTACCAATAAACCAATGAAAAAAATATCGATTTTAATGCTGTTAGCATCCTTAATTTCCTGCAATAAAAAGGTAATGGTTGATTTAATTGTGACCAACGCTCAAATTTATACGGTTGATGAAAATTTTAATTCTGCTGAGAGTTTTGCGGTAAAAGACGGAAAGTTCATAGCAGTTGGGTCATCAGTAGATATTCTTTCGAAATATGATGCTGAAAATATTATAAACGCTGAAGGAAAAACAATTGTTCCAGGTTTAATTGATGCGCATTGCCATTTTTATGGATTGGGTTTACAGCAACAAAAAGTTGATTTAACAGGAACTGCAAGTTTTGATGAAGTTATTGAGCGAATTATCGCTTTTCAACAAGAAAAAAATGTAAGTTATATTACCGGTCGCGGTTGGGATCAAAATGATTGGGAACTCAAAGAATTTCCTACAAAAGAAAGATTAGATGAATTATTTCCCACAACTCCAATTGCTATCACTCGTATTGACGGACACGCCTTATTAGCCAATCAAGCAGCGATTGATTTGGCAGGAGTTACTGTAAATACACCGGAATCCGGTGGATTTATCATCAAAAAAAATGGAAATTTAACAGGTGTTTTTATCGATAATCCAATGGAGTTAATCGAAGCTAAAATTCCGTTAAACACCAAACAAGAACAAATAAATGCATTGATTAATGCTGAAAAAATTTGTTTTCAAAATGGATTGACAACTGTTGTTGATGCGGGTTTAAATCGTGATGTAATTGAATTGATGGATGAAATGCATCAAAAAAATCAATTAAAAATCAGAATTGATGCAATGGTTTCTGCTACAGAAAAAAACTTGGAATATTATATCAACAAAGGCATTATAAAAACCGAAAAACTCCATGTACATTCCTTTAAATATTACGCAGATGGCGCTTTAGGTTCTCGCGGTGCTTGTTTAAAGGAATCTTATAGCGATAAAAAAAATTATTTTGGGGCATTGGTAAATACCTTAGAAAATTTTCATAAAACTGCCGATAAGATTTTTAAATCTGCTTATCAAATGAACACCCATGCCATCGGCGATTCTGCCAATTATGTGGTGTTAAAAAAATACAGCGAACTTTTAAACAACTCTAAAGAAAGACGTTGGCGAGTAGAACATGCACAAGTAGTTGATTTAAAAGATTTTAATTACTTTAAAAACATCATTCCATCTGTTCAACCCACACACGCCACTTCCGATATGTATTGGGCAAAAGACCGTTTGGGTGTGCACAGAATTAAAGGCGCTTATGCCTATAAAAATTTGCTGAAACAATATGGAAAAATTCCGTTAGGAACAGATTTTCCAATAGAACAAGTGAATCCTTTACTCACTTTTTATGCAGCAGTAGTTAGAAAAGATTTGAATAATTATCCCGAAAATGGTTTTCAGACAGAAAATGCTTTAAGTCGTGAAGAAGCTTTGCGCGGCATGACAATTTGGGCTGCTTATGCCAGTTTTGAAGAGAACGAAAAAGGAAGTATAGAAGCAGGTAAAGTGGCTGATTTTGTGTTTTTAGATGCAGATTTAATGAAAATTGTTGATACTGGAATTCCGAAGATAAAAGTGTTGCAAACATTTGTAGGCGGACAAAAAGTTTTTTAATTCTTTAGTTCTGAAATTAGATTTCTCAAGATTTGCTCACCATCAGGAGTTAATATAGATTCCGGATGAAATTGCACGGCGTAAATGGGTAATGATTGATGTTCAATTGCCATGATTCTATTTTGATTATCTATAGCTGTAACCCTAAATGCTTTAGGAAAATTGTTTGATGAGGCAATCCAAGAATGGTATCTTCCTACAGTTAATGAGGTTCCCAATCCTTTAAATAATTCGGAATTTGTATTATCTACGGTTATATCCGTAGAAACTCCGTGATAAACCGTTTCCATGTTTTCTAGCGTTCCTCCAAAAACCTCTACAATGGCTTGTAATCCCAAGCAAACTCCAAATATAGGTTTTGAATTCGCATAGGTTTGAATAATTTCTTTTAATTTTCCGGCTTCGGAAGGAATACCGGGTCCGGGAGAAAGCACCATCAAATCATACTCGTTGATTTCTTCGAGTGTCACTTCATCATTGCGTTTTACAATCGGCTTTATGCCGCTTACTTTCTCAATTAAATGAACTAAATTAAACGTAAACGAATCGTAATTGTCTATTAAAATAATTTTAAAGCTGTGTTGATTCATTTTAAAAATTATACGACAAATGTATTACATTATATATTTTCTTTCCTTCTTCATCTAATTATTTAAAACTTTCAAATTATAAGTAAAACACTTGAAAATTTACTCTCTAACTTACATTTTATTACTTTTTATTATTTTAAACTTATTTTTTATAACTATTTAATTATTTTTACAACCTTTATGTAAGTTTATTTGTTCTTTTGAATTTCAATTATCAATCAAAACAATTTAAATTATGTGCGGAATTTTAGCCATTATCGGAAAAGATATCAGTATCGAAAAAGCAAGAACCTATTCAAAAACCATGTCGCATCGCGGTCCGGATGAAAGTAACTTAATTCAAACACCCAGTGGATTTATTTTAAGTCATGAACGACTTTCAATTATCGATATCCATACCGGAATTCAACCCATCCAAGGAACTTCAACGGCTTATATGATTCACAATGGCGAAATTTACAATCATCAAGAATTAAGAGAAACTACTTTAAGTCAGCATCAGTTTAGAACAAAATCAGATTCAGAAGTTATTGTTCATTTATACGAAGAATTTGGCTACGATTTTCTGGATAAATTAGACGGCGATTTTGCATTTGTTGTGATAGATGGTGATGATTTTATCGTTGCAAGAGACCCAATTGGCGTTAAACCTTTGTATTATGGAAAAGATAGCGAAGGACGGCTTTATTTTTCCTCAGAAATGAAAGCTATTTTAGAACCTTGTGTTGATGTAAAAGCTTTTCCACCGGGATATTATTACACACCAAAAACTGAATTTGTACAATATTATCAACCCGAATGGTTTGATGAAATAAAAGCAATTGATGAATTAGATTTAGAAAAAATTAGAACATCATTGATAAAATCGACTCAAAAAAGATTGATGACCGATGTTCCGTTAGGCGTTTTATTATCGGGCGGATTGGATTCTTCATTAACCTCATCCATCGCCAAAAAACTGTTAGAAGGAACGGCGCAAAAACTTCATTCATTTTCAATTGGATTAAACTCAGAAGCACCTGACTTAATTGCTGCAAGAAAAGTGGCTAAATTCTTAGGAACTGAACATCATGAAATACATTTTTCAATTGAAGAAGGAATTGCAGCTATTAAAAAATTAATCTGGCATTTAGAAACTTATGATGTAACTTCAGTAAGAGCCAGTACTCCCATGTACTTTATGAGTAAATATATTACTGATTTAGGAATTAAAGTAGTTCTTTCGGGAGAAGGAGCCGATGAGGTTTTTGGAGGTTATCTGTATTTTAGAAATGCCCCTAGCACAATAGAATTTCAAAAGGAAACCATTAGAAGAGTTCAATTACTTTCTACATCAGATTGTTTGAGAGCAGACAAATCAACTATGGCCTTCGGACTTGAAGCAAGAGTTCCGTTTTTAGATAAAGAGTTTTTAGATGTGGCAATGAAAATTGATGCAGAACACAAACTTCCAAAAACCTATCAAGGAATAGAAAAATATGTTTTGAGAAAAGCTTTTGATACTCCTGAAAAACCATTTTTACCGACTGAAATATTATGGCGACAAAAAGAACAATTCTCTGATGGAGTTGGTTATAGCTGGATCGATACCTTGATTGCATATACTGAATTACAAGTTACAGATGAACAATTGGCCACTGCACAAGAATTGTACCCGCACAATACGCCAACAACCAAAGAAGCATTTTTTTACAGAAGCATATTTCATGAACATTTCCCCCAAGAAGCTGCGGCAAAAACCGTTTTAAAATGGATTCCGAAGTGGCAAGAAAACACAGATCCTTCCGGAAGAGCCAATGAAGCACATTCGCAAGCTGATACTTCCATCGCTTTAAAAAAGACAAAATTGAGTGCTTAAAATCTGAAAATAAGTTAGAAAAGTTGGATCAAAAATTGTTAACTGATGATGTTGAAGCCGGCGAAAAAGATTATTATAAAATCAATCATTAAAGAACTGGAACAACAACAAATTATTCCAAGAAAATCGAGTCAAAAAAACTAAAATTTTAAATAATAAAACAGTAAAATTATTGATATAATTACAATCGGCCCAACAATTCCCGCAAACAATCCTCCCGGTCTAAAATCTTTTTGATCAATTTTACCTGTACTAAATGCGATGGCATTGGGCGGTGTAGAAATTGGAAAAAATAAAGAAGTGGATGCGCTAAATCCGATAATCAAAGACAAAATTATGGGCGATGAATTTGAAGCTAAAATTATTGCAATAGGAATTAATAAAGTAGTTGCAGCAGTATTACTCATAATATTAGACATAATAACTGTTAACAATGAGAAACCTATTATTATTGCCATTACATTTAAATCATAATCCTGAATTTTTGATACATAATAAGCCGCCAACCCGGTTTCTTTAATTGCCAATCCGAGTGATAAACCACCGGCAACTAACATAAGGGTATCCCAAGGTAATTTTCTGACATCATCACTCGTAACAATACTAAACATCGTCAATAAAATGATGGGTAATAATGAAATGGCTGATGCGGGAATCTGATGTAAATTAGTAGTCAGCCATAATAACAAAGTCAATATTACGATGATGATTACTATTCTTTTTTTTAGTTTGAAAAGTTTTGAACTGTTTTCAATATGATCATCTGTTAAATAACTTAAATCGATAAAATCAATTTTTGGAATGTACTTTTTAATTAAAAATAACCAAAATAAGAGCACTAAAATAATGGCAATTGGAAATCCGACCAACATCCATTCTAAAAATCCAAATTGAATATTATAACTGCTTAACGCCTCAACAGCAATGGCATTAGGAGGCGAACCAATAATGGTTCCCATCCCTCCAAAAGAGGCAGCCGCAGGAATCCCTATTAAAATTGCTTTTGAAAAAGGGGCATTATCATCTAATGTATTTATAAAAGGAAGTACGGAAGCAACCATCATGGCAGTGGTGGCTGTATTAGACATCAGCATAGAGAATAATGCGGTAGTTAGCATAATTCCTAATAAAACATATTTAGGCTTTGTCCCGAATTTTGAAATTGAAAGTTTAAATATCAACTTATCTAAATTCACTTTTTGTAGGGCTTCTGCAATAAAAAATCCACCCAACATCAGCCAAATTACACTATTAGACCACGTTTGAATATATTTTTGAACGTATTTTGTGGCATTTGCCGGATCAACATTATTGTAATAATGCCCTAAGCCTAAAACTAAAAATCCGAATATCATTAATCCAACTGCAAAAGGAGGAACTGCTTCCGATAACCATAAACCAATCGCTAAAAATAATAAGAAAAGGACATAGGTTTGCGGCGTGTCTAATTCTGAATTATAAAGCATATAAGTTAAACCAAAAGCAAAAATTATACTGATTAAAAAGTAGATAATCTTAGTTTGAATATCAACCACTTTTTGAATTTTATCGTAATAACGTCTTGAGGCAGACCTAGACTCTGACATAATAATATTATTTATAATTTAAAGCTCAAATTTACATCACAATTTTAATTAAATAAAACTAAATCATCTATATTTTACGAATTACATAATTTATATATAATCAGAAAACGCTGTTTATAACTATTAAATTGTTGATAACTTATACTGATATCGACTTTGATAAAACTGTTAAAACATAGAGTTTTCTTATATTTGTACGTTTTAAAAATCTTCATTAAAAAGACTGAAAAATATGAGCGAAGAATTAAATAAAAACAGCTATTCGGCTGACAGTATCCAAGCATTGGAAGGCATGGAGCATGTGCGTAAAAGACCTTCTATGTATATTGGCGATATTGGAGTAAGAGGATTGCATCATCTGGTATATGAAGTAATTGACAATTCCATTGATGAAGCAATGGCTGGTCATTGTGAAAAAATTGATGTTTTTATCAATGAAGATAATTCACTTACAGTAAGAGATGATGGACGTGGAATTCCAGTTGACATGCATAAAAAAGAAGGTGTTTCTGCTCTTGAAGTAGTAATGACCAAAATTGGTGCCGGTGGTAAATTTGACAAAGATTCTTACAAAGTTTCCGGTGGTTTGCACGGCGTGGGTGTTTCAGTTGTAAATGCACTTTCAAAACATTTAAAAGCCACTGTATACAGAGATGGAAAAATATGGGAACAAGAATACGAATTTGGAAAAGCAATTTATCCTGTAAGATTAATTGGAGAATCAACCGAAAGAGGAACTGAGGTAACTTTTTGGGCAGATGACAGCATCTTTCACACTGAAATCATTTTTAATTACGACACGCTTTCTGCTAGATTAAGAGAACTTTCTTATTTAAATAAAGGCTTAATAATTTCCATAACAGATTATAGAAATAAAGATGATGAAGGTGCTTTTATCAATGAAACTTTTAAAAGCGAAAAAGGTTTAGTAGAATTTATTGAATATTTGGATGGAACTCGCGAACGCTTAACTTCAGGCGTTATTAGCATGGAAGGTGAAAAAAGCGGTATTCCTGTTGAAGTTGCTATGGTTTACAACACCTCATATAATGAAAACCTACATTCTTATGTAAACAACATCAACACTCATGAAGGGGGAACACATTTAGCCGGATTTAGAAGAGGTTTAACAACTACTTTGAAAAAATATGCCGATTCATCAGGAATGCTTGATAAATTAAAATTCGAAATTGCCGGTGATGATTTTCGCGAAGGATTAACTGCCATCATTTCTGTTAAGGTTGCAGAGCCACAATTTGAAGGACAAACTAAGACCAAACTGGGAAATAAAGAAGTTACTGCAGCAGTGAGCCAAGCTGTATCTGAAATGCTAACCAATTATTTGGAAGAAAATCCAAATGACGCCCGCACCATCGTTCAGAAAGTAATTTTAGCCGCTCAAGCGCGCCATGCTGCCAGAAAAGCAAGAGAAATGGTTCAACGTAAATCCGTTTTATCAATAGGTGGTTTACCGGGTAAATTAAGCGATTGTTCAGAAACTGACCCTTCAATGTGTGAAATTTTCTTAGTTGAGGGTGACTCAGCAGGAGGCACGGCAAAACAAGGTCGCGATCGTAATTTTCAAGCCATTTTACCTTTACGCGGAAAAATTCTCAATGTAGAAAAAGCGATGCAACATAAAGTTTTTGAAAACGAAGAGATCAAAAATATGTTTACAGCTTTAGGCGTTTCTATTGGAACAGAAGAAGACAGCAAAGCGTTAAATATCGAAAAATTAAGATACCACAAAGTAGTTATTATGTGTGATGCCGATGTTGATGGCAGTCACATTGCTACGCTAATTCTTACTTTCTTTTTCCGATATATGAAAGAATTGATAGAAAACGGTCATATTTTTATCGCTACACCTCCACTTTACCTTGTTAAAAAAGGACAGAAAAAAGAATATGCCTGGGACGATAACCAACGTGATATGATTGTTCAAAAAATGGGCGGTGGTGCCATCATCCAACGATATAAAGGTCTTGGAGAAATGAATGCCGAACAACTTTGGGATACCACTATGAATCCGGAATTTAGAACATTAAGACGAGTAACCATTGATAATTTAACAGAAGCTGACAGAGTTTTCTCTATGTTGATGGGTGATGAAGTTCCTCCACGCAGAGAATTCATTGAAAAAAATGCAGTTTATGCCAATATTGATGCATAATTAATCCTTAAATAAATCATTAAAAAAAGACTATTTTTTGAAAAAATCAGTCTTTTTTTGTTAAATTTATTGCAAAATATTTTAAACTCCAACATATGAAAAAATCATTCCTAATTTTATTGACTGTTATTTTGAGCTTTTCCGCAAAAGCTCAAGATGGTCTTGAAGCTATATTGTTAGCAGGTGTTCAAGACGCTAATAAATTAACTGAAGCTTATATGAATCCTGCAATGAAAGGATTGATATATGGAATGAACAGTGGCTGGTACCATACCGCAAAAGTACACAAGAAACTTGGCTTTGACATTTCAATCAGTTTAAATGCTTCGGTAGTACCCTCTAAAGATGAGATTTTTAGATTTGCAGACCTTGGTTTATCTGCTTCAACAACTTCAACATCTCTTACAGGAGCAACCGTAGCGGGCTCAAATACCTTAAAAGCACCTGTTACAGTTAGCACAACCGTTGACGGACAAACTGTTACCGCAAACTTTATAATGCCGGCAGGCGTAAAAGAAGACTTACCTTTAAATGCGGTTCCTACACCATCAGTTCAATTTAGTTTAGGATTGCCAAAACAATTTGACGTGATGGTTAGATTTGTTCCAGACGTTGGCTCTGATGATGTAACAGGCAATTTATTTGGTATTGGTCTTAAAAAAGAAATAACCGATTGGTTTGGAGTAATTGGAAAAACACCATTGCATATTTCTTTGTTAGGTGCTTATACCAAAATGGATGTGAATTATAACATTCAAAACAGCAGCTCAATTTCTGGTACAAACCAAGAAGCCGCATTTAGTTTAAATTCATATACTTTTCAGGCAATTGCTTCTTTAAACTTTCCAATCATTAATTTTTATGGAGGAGTTGGGTATAGCGCCGGTACTTCAGATTTAAAAATGAAAGGTACTTATAACTTAGAGTATAATACCGGGTTACCAGCTCCAAATAATACAAAGGAAGTAACCTTAACTGATCCTTTAAATTTAGATTTTAAAGCCAATGGAATGAGAGCTACGCTAGGCACAAGATTAAGTTTAGGGTTCTTTAAAATTTTTGCTGATTACACTATTCAAGAGTACAACACCATAAGTGGTGGTATTGCTTTTGGTTTTAGATAATTAACCAAAATTAAACAGGAACATAACTCCCTATTTTTTACCTTGATAATTTAAAAGGATTGCAAAAAAAGCGATCCTTTTTTTATTACATTTAACACATCCGATTCATCTAAAATATTGTATTTTTGAATATAAAATCAAACAAAATTTTAATTATATGAAATGAGCATAACTTTAACTGGTTTCAATCACCGATTAATATATATATATGCGAATTCCATATGTCAAATAAAAAAACAATTAATTATATACATATGAAAATAACAATAGTTGGAGCAGGTGCTGTTGGCGCAAGTTGCGCTGAGTACATTGCCATTAAAAACTTCGCTTCAGAAGTAGTTTTAGTAGATATCAAAGAAGGTTTTGCTGAAGGAAAAGCAATGGACTTAATGCAAACAGCCACTTTAAATGGTTTTGACACCAAAATTACAGGTACAACAGGAGATTATTCAAAAACTGCCGATAGCGATGTAGTTGTAATAACAAGTGGAATTCCCAGAAAACCGGGAATGACCCGTGAAGAATTAATCGGAATTAACGCCGGAATCGTTGATTCAGTAACTAAAAGTTTAATCAAATACTCGCCAAACACGATTATTATCGTTGTTAGTAATCCAATGGATACCATGACTTACTTAGTTCATAAAGCAACTGATTTACCAAAAAACAGAATTATTGGAATGGGTGGTGCCTTAGATAGCGCTCGTTTTAAATACCGTTTAAGCGAAGCTTTGGATTGCCCTGCATCTGATGTTGACGGATTGGTAATTGGCGGACACAGTGACACCGGAATGATTCCTTTAACCAGATTAGCGGTAAGAAATGGTGTGCCCGTAAATCAGTTTTTAAATGCTGAACAATTAGAAAAAGTAAGCAACGAAACGATGGTTGGTGGAGCAACTTTAACTAAACTTTTAGGAACTAGCGCTTGGTACGCTCCAGGAGCTGCAGTATCGGTTTTGGTTCAATCGATTGTTAATGATCAGAAAAAAATGATTCCTTGCTCCGTTTTATTGGAAGGTGAATATGGTCAAAACGATATTTGTATCGGAGTTCCCTGTATTATTGGGAAAAACGGTGTGGAACAAATTGTTGACATTAAATTAAACGATGCTGAAAAAGCTTTATTTGCAAAAAGTTCGGATGGTGTTAGAGCGATGAATGATGATTTGAAAAACTTTTTATAAAATAAATTTCACTAAAAGAAGAGGGCTGAAATTCAGCCCTCTTTTTATATATAAATCGATTTTTTAAGACAATCCTGAAATTATTCCGTTATCGTCAATAGTCATACTTTCTGAAGCAGGAATTTCGGGCAAACCCGGCATTCGCATCATTTCACCTAAAATTGGAATAATAAATTGAGCTCCGGCAGAAATTTCAATTTCACGAACCGTAACTCTAAATCCTCTTGGTCTTCCGCGTTTTGCTTCATTATCTGAAAAAGATTTCTGCGTTTTTGCCATACAAATTGCAAAATTATCGAATCCTAAACGACTGATACGCTTTAAGTTTAATTCCGCTTTTTTCTCATAATCAACACCATCAGCACCATAAATTTCACGTGCAATAGTTTCAATTTTTTCTTTTACAGGGCTATTCCAATCATATAATGGTTTGAATTGCGTAGCTTTATTTTCAACAACATTAACAACGGCTTTTGCCAATTCTTGAGTTCCATCTCCTCCTTTTGCCCATCCGTGAGAAACAACTGCACCAACACCTGATTCAGCACATTTTTGAATCACAAAAATCACCTCTTCCTCAGAATCACTTATAAACGCATTGATGGCCACAACCGGCTCAATATTAAACTTGCGGATATTTTCTATATGTTTTTCCAGGTTTTCAAAACCTTTTTGAACATATGCTAAATTTGGCGTGTTGTATTCTTCTTTTTTAGCGCCACCATGATGTCTTAATGCTCTAATGGTAGCTACTAAAACCACCGCTTTCGGATTTAATCCGGCGTAAGCCGATTTAATGTTCAAGAATTTTTCAGCACCTAAATCAGCACCAAATCCGGCTTCTGTTACCACATAATTAGAAAGTGATAATCCCATTTTTGTGGCGATAATTGTATTCGTTCCTTGCGCAATATTGGCAAATGGTCCGCCGTGAATAATCGCCGGATTCTCTTCTAATGTTTGAACTAAATTCGGTTTAATGGCTTCTTTTAATAAAATGGCCATCGCATTTTCAGCTTTTAAATCACGCGCAAAAACCGGTTTATTATCAAAAGTGAATCCGATAAAAATATCGCCTAAACGCTTTTTTAAATCTTTTAAATCTTTTGACATACACAAAATAGCCATGACTTCTGATGCCGGAGTGATATTAAAACCATCTTCTCTAGGAATTCCGTTTGCAGTCCCTCCCAATCCTATAGTAATTTGACGTAAAGCGCGATCATTCATATCAATAACTCGTTTCCAAAGTATGGTTCTTGGATCAATATTTAGATTTAGAGTTTTGCTTTGTAGATTATTATCAATTAAAGCTGAAAGTAAATTATTGGCTTTTTCAATGGCATTAAAGTCACCTGTAAAATGAAGATTGATATCTTCCATCGGAACAACTTGAGAATATCCTCCACCGGCGGCTCCTCCTTTAATACCAAATACCGGACCTAAAGAGGGCTCTCTTAAAACTACGGTTGCTTGTTTTCCTATTTTATTTAAACCTTCAGTCAATCCAATAGAAACTGTTGTTTTTCCTTCACCAGCCGGAGTTGGCGTTAAGGCGGTTACTAGGATTAAATTGTTGAGTTTAATTTTTTCTTCATCAATTAAATGAAGCGGTAATTTAGCTTTATACTTACCGTATAATTCTAAATCATCTTCATCAATATTAAGTTTTTCAGCAATTTTTTTTATCGGTTTTAACTCTTTACTTTGGGCAATTTCTATGTCGGTTAAATATTTCATGTTCACTGTTTTTGGAAGCAAATATACTAATTTGAAAATTGTAGATTTATATTCTATTTAACGTATTGATTATTTTACTACCATAATGCCATAATTTATCCAAAAGAATTGGCTTTTAGTATTTGAAATTATATATTTGCACGTTCAGAAAAAATTAAGATTCAAAATTTTAACATAATGCAAAATAAAGGACTTATTAAAGCTTTTGCTATTCTTTTCGGAATAGTAAGTTTATATCAATTGTCATTTACCTGGTTTACTAAGAATGTAGAAGAAAACGCCAAAGTATATGCACAAACTCATGTAAAAACTGATGATGTACGCGAGAAATCAATTTTAGAGAAAATTTATTTAGACTCTATTGCCAATCAACCTGTTATTGATTTAGGATTTGCTCAATTTAGTTATGATGATATCAAAAACAAAGAAATTAACTTAGGATTAGACCTTAAAGGAGGTATTAATGCTATTCTTCAGGTTTCTGTTAAAGATATTCTTGTCGGATTATCCAACAATTCTAAAAATCCGGTATTTAACAAAGCATTAGTTGCGGCGGCTGAAGCTCAAAAAAAGAGCGATGAAACTTACCTGAATTTGTTTTTTCAAGAGTTTGAAAAACTTAGTAAAGGAACAGTTAAATTAAGTGACCCAAGTATCTTTGGAAACAAATCACTTCGTGATAAAATTAACTTCAAGTTAACCGATGAAGAAGTTAAACCAATTATCGCTCATGAGGTTTCAGGTTCTATTAGTACAGCTTTTGAAGTTTTAAGAAGTCGGATTGATAAATTTGGAGTTACACAACCAAACATCCAACGCATTGGATCATCGGGTCGTATTTTGATTGAATTACCGGGAGCAAAAGATATTGAGCGTGTTAAAAAATTATTACAAAGCACTGCTGAATTACAATTTTGGGAAGTTTACAGCAACCAAGAAACTGCTAATTTCTTAATTCAAGCAGATAAATTATTAACTGAACTTCTAAAAGATGAAACTGCCACAGCTACAACTGAGAGTGCTAAATCATCAGAATTAGATGCTTTATTAGGCGCTGTAAAAGATTCTGTAACCAAAGCACCAACAACGAATAAGTTGTTTGCTGTTTTATATCCAAATATCCCTCAAGATGCCAATCAAGTTAGCTCTTTGGTAGCAACTTCATCTACAAAAGATACTGCTGCTGTAAACAAATATCTATCAATGCCTGAAGTAAGAGCTTTACTTTCAGAAGAAATGAGATATGCAAAATTCTTATGGGATGCAAAACCACAAAAAGGAACTGAAGTTATTTCTTTATATGCAATAAAAGGAAATCGCGAAAATATTGCTCCACTGGAAGGTGATGTTATTGAAGATGCTTCACAACAATTTGACCAACTAGGTGTTAGTCCCGAAGTAAGCATGACCATGAACAGCCGTGGTTCAAAAATTTGGGGGAAAATGACTACTGATAACGTTGGTAAATTTGTGGCTGTTGTATTAGACAATCAAGTTTATACAGCTCCAAGAGTTAATGATGCCATTACAACCGGGAGAACATCAATCTCTGGAAATTTCACAGTTGACGAAGCTCAAGATTTAGCAAACGTTCTTAAAGCCGGTAAATTACCTGCGGCGGCACATATCATTCAATCAGAAATTGTTGGTCCATCATTAGGACAAGAATCTATTGATAGCGGATTAAGTTCTTTCTTAATTGCATTTGTAATTGTATTAATTTGGATGGTATTCTATTATGGTAGAGCCGGTTGGTATGCTGATATTGCTTTAGCTGTCAACTTACTTTTCATCATGGGAATTTTAACTGCATTTGGTGTGGTTCTTACTTTACCGGGTATTGCAGGTATTGTGTTAACCATCGGTATGTCTGTAGATGCAAACGTAATCATCTTTGAACGTATTAAAGAAGAGAAAGAAAAAGGAAAAGGGATAAAAGACTCAATCCGCGATGGTTTTGGAAATGCACTTTCATCAATTATCGATGCCAATGTTACCACCATGTTAACAGGTATTATTTTATATGTGTTTGGAACTGGTCCTGTAAAAGGTTTCGCATATACATTGATGATTGGTATTTTAACATCCTTATTTTCGGCTATTTTTATCACACGATTATTGCTCGATTCAAATTCTGAAAAAGGAAAATCTTTTAAATTCACCACCAATTTTACTAAAAATTGGTTTACCAATATTCATATTAAATTTGTTAAACAAAGAAAATATGCATATATCCTTTCATCAACTGTAATCATTGCCGGTTTATTTTCATTGTACACCAATCGATTAAATTATGGAGTTGATTTTGTTGGAGGAAGATCTTATACGGTTCGTTTTGAAAAGGTTGTTAAACCTTCAGAAGTTGCCAATTTATTGAAAGATGAATTTAAAAACACCCCGGAAGTTAAAACTTACGGTGATGCAAATCAATTAAAAATTACGACCAAGTATAAAATAGAGGAAGAGGGAAATCATATCGATGATGAAGTTTTAGAATTATTATATACTGGTTTAAAACCGATGTTTCCTGTGAATATAAGTTTAGACGATTTCAAAGGCGGATATGATGGGCAAACTATCGGGGTTATGAACTCTATTAAAGTAGAACCAACAATTGCGTCCGATATTAAAATCGCTGCTCAATGGTCAATATTTGGCTCCCTGTTTGTTGTTTTCTTATATATCCTTATCCGATTTAGAAAATGGCAATATAGCTTAGGAGCGGTAGCCGCTGTTTTCCATGATGCTTTAATTGTAATTTCATTATTCTCCTTACTTTATAAGTACCTACCGTTTAATATGGAAATTGACCAATCATTTATCGCTGCTATACTAACAGTAATTGGTTATTCCTTAAATGATACCGTAATTATTTTTGACCGTATCAGAGAATATGTTAATGAGCATAAATCGTGGACTTATGTTAGAATTCTTGATGAAGCTTTAAGCAGTACTTTAAGCAGAACTTTAAATACTGCCTTCACAACTATTGTAGTATTAGCAGCTATCTTCACTTTTGGAGGTGACTCATTAAGAGGATTTATGTTTGCATTAATTATAGGAATTGTGGTAGGAACCTACTCATCTTTATATATTGCAACGCCCATTTTATATGATACTTCCAAATTAGGAAAGAAAATTAAAAAATAAAATTATATCCCATTTTAACAAAACCGTTCCGATTAATTCTGAACGGTTTTTTCTATTTAAATGATGAAAAATTTAACCGTCAAAATCCTTCAAAAAGCAGCAATTTCAGCCAATGAAATTCAACAAATCACTGATTTGATCAATACTGTTTATAAATCATCCGAAGGAGAATTTTGGCCATCTGACGGAAGTTATTCAAGAACTAATATTGATGAAATAGCAGATTTTATCACAAAAGGTGAAATGATTGTTTCCATGTACGACAATAAAATAGTTGGCAGTGTTCACGTTTATCCAATTGATAAAACTACGCTCGGATTTGGCATGTTAACAAGTTCATTAGATTATAGAAAAATGGGGGTTGGAAATTTATTATTGAAAGCTGTAGAAAGTTTTGCAATAAATAATCAATATTCAATCATCCAATTAGAATTATTAAAACCTGAAACTTTTAATCACCCAGAAAAAGAATTTTTAGAGAAATGGTATCAAAAATGGGGTTATAAACATCAGGAAACAATACCTCATGAAAAATTATATTTTAAACAAGCAACAATGTTAAAATTTCCTTGTAAATTTGACATCTTTCAAAAACTACTATTGTAAATAACTATATTTTACCTATAAAAGTTATCAAAAACGATTATGAGCATTATTAAATTACACGATAAATATTTCAAAAATTTCATCTCAAAAGAAGAAATTGATTTAGCTGTAAAATCAGTTGCAACACAAATATCAAATGATTTAAAAGATGAAATTCCCTTGTTTATAGCTATTTTAAATGGTTCATTTGTGTATGCTGCAGATTTGTTGAGACATTATCCAGGACAATGTGAAATATCTTTTGTGAAATTAGCATCTTATGAAGGCACCAACTCAACCGGTTCTATTAAAAATCTTATCGGATTAAATGGCGATGTAAAAGATAGAACTGTCGTTATTTTAGAAGATATTGTTGATACTGGTAACACACTTCAAGAAATATTTTCTCTTTTTGAAGACAAAAAAGTGAAACAACTTAAAATTGCTACTTTATTTTTAAAACCGGATGTTTATAAAAAAGAATTGCCAATTGATTATATTGGCATGTCTATACCAGATAAATTTATTGTTGGATATGGTTTAGATTACGACAATTTAGGCAGAAATCTTCCCGATGTCTATCAACTTACATCACTAAAAATGAAAAATATCGTTTTATTTGGCCCTCCAGGCGCCGGAAAAGGAACGCAAGCAGACCTCTTAAAAAATATATTTAACTTAATCCACATTTCAACCGGAGATGTTTTTAGACAAAATATTAAAAATCAAACTGAACTAGGAATATTAGCGAAATCGTATATGGATGATGGAAATTTGGTTCCAGATGAAGTCACCATTGATATGTTAAAAGCAGAAGTTGAGAAAAACTCGACGGCTAAAGGATTTATTTTTGACGGTTTCCCAAGAACTGAATCACAGGCAAAAGCGCTGGATTTATACTTAAATGAAAAAGGTGAAACCATTAACGGAATGGTAGCTCTTGAAGTTCCTGAAGATATTTTAGTTTCTCGTTTATTAGAACGCGGTAAAATTAGTGAAAGACCTGATGATCAAGATCAAGAAAAAATCAGAACCCGATTTAATGAATACAATACTAAAACTGCTGTTTTAAAAGATTATTATTTTACCCAAGGAAAATATTTTGGAATTAACGGAGTTGGATCTATTGAAGAAATTACAAATAGATTAAAAGTTGTAGTTGAGCAGCTTTAGAAATCGCACATTACATTTATAAAGAGAAATAATGACTGAAGGAAATTTTGTTGATTATGTAAAGATTTATGCATCCTCTGGTAAAGGCGGCAAAGGTTCTGCGCATCTCCATAAAGAAAAATTTATTTTAAAAGGAGGTCCAGATGGTGGTGATGGCGGAAGAGGTGGACATATCATTGTTCGTGGCGATAAAAATTTATGGACCTTATATCACTTTAAATTTAAAAAACACTTTAAAGCTGAACATGGTGGAGATGGAAGTAAAAGCAGAAGTACCGGAAAAAGCGGTGCCGATGTTTATTTGGATGTTCCTCTCGGCACCATCATAAGAGATGTTGAAACCAATGAAATTCTATTCGAAATTACCCAAGATCAAGAAGAAAGAATTTTAATCAATGGTGGTAAAGGCGGATTAGGTAACTGGCATTTTAAAACCTCAACAAATCAGACTCCGCGTTATGCACAACCTGGTATGCCAAGTGAAGAAGGTGAGTTTTTATTAGAACTTAAAATTTTAGCTGATGTTGGTTTAGTTGGATTTCCAAACGCAGGTAAATCAACTTTACTATCTGTTATAACTGCTGCAAAACCTAAAATAGCTGATTATCCTTTTACCACTTTAAAACCCAATCTGGGTATTGTAAAATATCGTGATTTCAGAACATTTGTAGTTGCTGATATCCCGGGAATTATTGAAGGAGCTGCCGAAGGAAAAGGATTAGGGCATCGTTTTTTACGTCATATTGAACGCAATTCAACATTGCTGTTTTTAGTAGCCGCCAATTCGGAAAATATCAAAAAAGAATATGAAATTTTGTTGAATGAACTCAAACAACACAATCCGGAGTTATTAGATAAAAGCCGATTGTTGGCCATTACCAAAATAGATTTGGTTGATGATAAAGAATTGGTAAAAATCAAGAAAAAAATACCCAAAGATATTCCTCATGTATTCATTTCATCAATCGCGCAACAGGGATTGACTGAATTGAAAGATAAATTGTGGGAAATGCTTAATCTGTCTTAATAATTATCGGCAAAGAAAATTCAGCACTAACCGGAATTCCTCTTTTGATGGCAGGTTGCAACGTCGGTAAATTTTGCAACCCTGAGCTAATAATACTGTCAAGTTTTGGTAAATTTTGAGTTACATTAGCGGTCTTTTGAATCGATGAAAGTTTTGTTTTACCAAGATTATCTACAACAATTTTAACGATAATTGTATCATTAAATGCTGATTTAGTATTTATTTTAAGCTGACTTAAAGTGAGATAAATATATTTAGACATCTCCATCTGGAAACAAATTCGTTGTTTATCTTGAGACGGAATACTATCACATTCAGGAAAAACAGGAAAATCATCTATTTTGGAATAATCAATAGAATCCATCTTAGGAATGGCAACTTGTGTTGGTTTTTTAAAACTTAAATATTCGCAAGAGGTGATAAACATCAACAATATAGGGAGGAAAAATATTTTTTTCATTGATTGCTAATTACGGTCTAAAAATACTATTTTTTAACGCTTTACAATTATCTTTTTTTATAAAAATCATATCGCTATTTTTCAGAATTAAATAGATTGGATAATTGACTTCTATACATCTCTTTTATTGTGATAATTATAGATTAATTGGATATACTATTTTTTAAGTAAAAAACCTTTTAATCTTCCATAAATCATAGTTCATAAAAATTTAAACTAATTCTGTTTAAAAGCTGCTAAAAGCTATCAACTCATCCATAAATTAATTAATTATTTACAATAAATTTAAATTATATTGATGATAATATTTGAAAGTTAACATAATGTGCATATATTTGGGATTATTTTAACAATTTAATTATTAGGTTCATTATGAAATCAAATTATTTATTAATCCTCTTAGCAGTATTGCTAATCACAGTGTCGTGTGAAAATGATATCAACGATACTCCTGTATCAGTTCAAAACATTGAACAAGGAAAATTTGTACCAAATCAAGTACTAATTAAGTTTAAAGACGGAGATAAATCAACTGGAAGAACAGTAGAAAACGCCCTGTCACTAATTGGTGGCAATGTCATTGAATCAATTAATACAAGTGCAATGAGAACTGCCAATGCTAGAAAAGGCAGTAAAAGTGGTGAACTTTTGTTAGTTTCTTCAAAATTAGGTACAATGGAAGCAATTGAACTCCTTAAGAATTTATCTGAAATCGAGTATGCAGAACCCAACTGGATTTATCAACACTTTGCTACTTCTGACGATACTTATTACACTAACGGATCTCTTTGGGGCATGTACGGAGATGCTTCCTCCCCTTCTAACCAATTTGGCAGCCAAGCAGCAGAAGCTTGGGCTAATGGCAAAACAGGATCAAACACCGTTTATATCGGAATTATTGACGAAGGTTATATGCACACCCATGAAGATTTAGCCAGCAATGCCGGTACTAATACGGGAGAAGTTCCCAATAACGGACTTGACGATGACGGTAACGGGCTTATTGATGATGTTTATGGTTGGGATTTCGATGGCAACAATAACACTGTTTTTGACGGTGTAGATGATGATCACGGTACACACGTTGCCGGTACTATTGGTGGTGTAGGTGGAAATGGAAAAGGAGTTGCCGGAGTGGTATGGAATGTAAAATTGTTGAGCGCCAAATTTTTAGGAATTAATGGTGGCACAACTGCAAATGCCATTAAAGCTGTTGACTATTTTACCGATTTGAAGCAACGTGGTATCAATATCGTTGCAACTAATAACTCCTGGGGTGGCGGTGGCTTTTCTCAGGGATTATATGATGCTATAGAAAGAGCCAATCTACAAGGTATTCTTTTCGTTGCCGCTGCGGGTAACGCAACTAATAATAATGATGCTACACCGTCATATCCGGCATCTTATCTAAATGAAAATATTATCGCTGTAGCCTCCATTACTAATACCGGAGCTATAAGTAGCTTTTCTAACTATGGAGCAACCAGTGTAGATATTGGTGCACCGGGATCAGGTATTTATTCTACTGTGCCAGTAAGATCAAGAGGAAAAGTTGTTTCTGGTTATGCCAGCTATAATGGCACCTCTATGGCTACACCACATGTAACGGGTGCTGTAGCTTTGTATGTTTCTTCCAATCCGGGGGCATCTGTAAGTACCGTTAAAAACGCCATATTAAACAGTGCCGTTCCAACCGCTTCATTAAGTAATAAATGCGTTACCGGCGGTCGCCTAGATGTGAGTGGGTTTTAATTAATTGAATAATATTGTTTCAACAAGAGTCTCTTAATAATAAGAGACTCTTGTTTTTTTATACAATCACATTACTTATTTCTTTTGATTTTTATGACATGCATTTATCAAGATACATTTATTGTTTTAACTTGCAATCTGAAGTTATACTTTTTATTTGAATTTAAAACTTAAGGTAATCGAAATGGATATTTTATTATTAATCATCGGGCTTATATTTTTATCAGTAGGATTATTGGGAGCCGTTTTACCCGTTTTACCCGGACCTCCGCTCAGTTGGCTTGGTTTATTATTCATTTATTTAACTTCGATTGTTCCCATCAATTATGCGGTTCTCGGAATTACATTGTTAGTTGCAATAACAGTAAGTATTTTAGATTACATCATTCCCGCTTGGGGAACAAAGAAATTTGGGGGTTCTAAATACGGAATTATAGGAACAACTTTGGGTTTATTGGTCGGATTGTTCATTCCGATTCCTTTCGGAATTATCATCGGAGCATTTTCGGGCGCCTTTATAGGTGAAATTTATAACGAAAGCAGCAATTCTCAAAAAGCGCTCAAGGCATCTTTCGGTTCAGTCATCGGATTTTTTATCTCAACCGGACTGAAATTATTAGTTTCCATCGTTTATTTTGCCATATTTATAACTAAATTTTGGGAAAATAGAATGGATTTTATTGGTTTTTAAAAACAAAAAAAGCATCCCGAACACGGGAAGCTTTTCATTGGTTACTTAAAACCGAAACACTTCTTTCGAAATGCCAACAACACAACTAAACTGTATTTTTCAATACAGCACACAAATATACACCTTTTTTCAAATCGATTATCTTTTTAACATCAATTAAAACAACTTTTTAGGTCAAAGAATTATATTATTTTTGAATTGATTGTATCTTTGCACCTTTATAATTTAAGACATTTTACATGCAATTATCAGAACAGGAAATTATTCGTAGAGAATCTTTGCAAAAATTACGCGAGTTTGGCATCAATCCATATCCGGCAGCAGCATATAAAACCACTGCTTACATCCATGATATTTTAAACAATTTTGATGCTTTTGAAGGGAAAGAAGTAGTGCTTGCCGGAAGAATTATGAGCCGTAGGATTATGGGCAAAGCTTCTTTTGCTGAATTAAAAGATTCTTCAGGAAGAATGCAAATCTATATCAATAGAGATGAAATTGCGCCCGGTGATGATAAAGAGGTGTATAATACTGTTTTTAAAAAATTGCTTGATATTGGTGATATCATCGGTATTAAAGGTGAAGTTTTCAAAACTCAAGTTGGTGAAATTTCTGTTAAAGCAAAAGAATTAACCGTTTTAACCAAGTCATTGCGTCCGCTACCTGTTGTAAAAACCGATGCTGATGGTAAAATTCACGATGCTTTTAGCGATCCTGAAATGCGTTATCGCCAACGTTATGTAGATTTAATTGTGAATGACCATGTAAAAGATACGTTTATCAAACGCACTAAAATAACCAATTCCATTCGCAATTTCTTTAATGATAGGGATTATTTAGAAGTTGAAACGCCTATTTTACAGCCGATACCGGGAGGTGCAGCTGCAAGACCATTTTTAACGCATCACAATGCTTTAAATATCCCGCTTTACTTAAGAATTGCCAACGAATTATATCTAAAACGACTCATTGTAGGCGGATTTGATGCCGTTTATGAATTTTCTAAGGATTTCAGAAATGAGGGAATGGACAGAACTCATAATCCGGAATTTACGGTGATGGAACTCTATGTCGCCTACAAAGATTACAACTGGATGATGGAAATGACGGAGCAACTATTAGAAAAAGTTGCAATAGATTCTAACAAATCAACCGAAGTTATCGTAGGTAAAAATGTTATCAATTTTAAAGCCCCTTACAAACGAATTTCAATTTTGGATGCTATTAAAGAACACACTGGTTTTGATTTAGCCGGAATGAATGAAGCTCAGTTAAAAGATGTATGTAAAAAATTACATATCGAAGTGGAAGATTCCTGGGGAATTGGCAAAATGATTGATGAAATATTTGGCGAAAGATGTGAGCATCATTACATTCAACCTACTTTTATTATAGATTATCCAAAAGAGATGAGTCCGTTAACAAAGGAACATCGCACCAATCCAGCTTTAACTGAGCGTTTTGAACTGATGGTCAACGGAAAAGAATTAGCGAACGCATATTCCGAATTAAATGACCCGATTGACCAACGTGAACGTTTTGAATATCAATTGAGTTTATCAGAAAAAGGAGATGATGAAGCTATGTTTATCGATCAAGATTTCTTGCGTGCCCTAGAATATGGTATGCCTCCAACTTCAGGAATTGGGATTGGAATTGACCGACTTGTCATGTTGATGACTAATAATAGTTCCATTCAGGAAGTCCTCTTTTTCCCGCAAATGAGACCAGAAGTGCGTGCCGCACAAGCAATTGTTTTAAATGATGAAGAAAAAGCAGTGTTGGAAATTTTGAAAACCAACTCTCCAATCGAGTTAAATGAATTGAAGAACCAATCGGGATTAAGCGGTAAAAAATGGGATAAAACTATTAAAGTATTGACTAAGAATAATTTAGTAAAAGTGAATCAGGCCGAAAACGGATTGGTGGTGGACGTTGTTAATTAATATTTTATAAATATTGCTATTCCGTTTAAAATAAAAAACACATCCCTAACCCCTCTCAAGAGGGGAATTTAGGTGCATTTTATTTTTGTGATTTTCTTAATCTATTTTTGTTGATATAAAAATTTTGACTTCAATTCAGTTAAATATATTTATTTTTAATTCCCCTCTTGAGAGGAGTTAGGGGGGTGTGTAAAATACTATTTTTATGAAAAAAAACGACTTGCTTTTTTGTAGCTTATTTGTACTGTTGTTTTTTCCTTTCTTTATTTCTGATGAACCTTATCATTTTTATAAAGAGTTCAATCAGCTTCATCCGCTGATAGCCAGTTTTTTAAAATTTGCAGTTTTAGCAACTTTAGGAGAATTAATTGGATTGAGAATTAAAACCAGAAATTATTTTCAAAAAGGATTTGGGGTTTTACCCAGAGCAATTGTTTGGGGATTTTTAGGAATCACCATTAAGATAGCTTTTGTAATTTTTGCTGTCGGAACTCCTGCCTTTTTAGAATCTATCGGATTGGAAGATATCAAACAAATCATGTCTAATCCAATCACTTTACAAAAAATAGGAGTTTCATTTTCGATTAGCGTAGCTATTAATCTAATTTACGCACCAATAATGATGACACTTCATAAAATTACTGACACACATATTCTCAGCAATCAGGGAACTTTAAAAGGATTCTTGACTCCTATCAAATTTGGAGAAATATTCTCAAACTTAGATTGGAATACGCAGTGGTATTTTACTTTTAAGAAAACAATTCCTTTATTTTGGATTCCGGCTCATACCATCACTTTTCTGTTACCTCCTGATTTACAAGTACTTTTTGCGGCACTTTTAGGAATTGCATTAGGAATTTTATTAGCGGTTGCAAATTTAAAACCACAAAAATAATAGTATAAAAAAACCACGCTAAACGTGGCTTCCATATAAATTAAAAATATGTTTTTCATTCTAAGAAATACTATAATTCAGCAGTTATTTCTACTTATTGATGGCATCAAGAGCGGTTTTAACAGCTGTACTATTCGGAGAATTTCTTTGTGCAACTTGGAATAAGGCTTTGGCTTCATTTTTTTTACCTAAGGCAAATTTTGTCCAACCCAACATTAAATTTAGATCCAAATCAAATGGGTATTTATTGATGGCTTTTTCTAAAAATCGTTCCGATTTGGGATAATCTTTTTGATAGTAACTCACCACACCAATGTAGTATTCCGCTCGAGAATCATTAGGCGCTATGGAGAGTGCTTTATTTGATAATATTAAGACTTCATTATATTTTCCTTGAGCCAACAGCGGTAAAATATTGCCATAAATAGCTTCCAACGCCAAAGGTTTTAACTCCACTGCTTTGGAATAATATTTATCGGAATCTTTAAAATTACCCGACAAATAATGAAGCCATCCTAATCTTAAATTTGTTTCAAAATTAGATGGGTATTTAGTATATAAAGCTTCTAAACTTGATATGGATTTTATGTAATCTTGGTTTATCTCATGGATGTAACTTTTCTCAAAAGCACTTAAAAGATCTCCATTTTGAGCATTTCCAGAAAAGATTACGAATAAAAAACCAAAGGCAAAAAAGAACTGTTTCATCTGTTTATTTATTATTTTAATATTACAAATCTAATTTTAACCCAATGATAAAAGTATTATAGGTAAAGTTAAAGTTATTTTCAACTGTATTCTCATCACTGTTTTCCAAATTTTCAAATTGATAGTTTAAATAAATCTTTAATTTTTCAGATAAATTTGTTCCTAAAGTGCCGCTTATTTTACCTTTTGATTTAGAAAGCGCATTAACAAACACGGATGCATTATCCTCTGAAAAATTAGACACTTTTGATTGGCTGTATTTGGCGAGTAAATAAGTCTTTGGGTTTAGTTGAAAATAGGTTTTTACATTCCAAATAAAATTGTTTTCTACTTCATCATTATGAACATAGCCACCAAAACCAAGCCAAACTTTATCATTAAAAGTTTTTAGGGAGTATCCTGCATCTACCCCATATTGAAATTGGTTTGTTTGTACAGATTGTCCTTGCTCACCGGTTCCATTAGACAATGAGCCGGTAATATTTGGCATCAAGCTCAATCTGCTCCATTGTTTTTTTAACCCGAAATAAAAAACATGCAATTTTTGATCCTTATTGGCAATTCTAACAGTGGTAAATCTATTTCCGCCTCCAGGAACTTGGATAGTTTGATATTGGGGATTTTGATCTGCAATATTAATATAGTGATACGCAGGAATAAGGGTTAAACCATCTCCTATTTGAGTATTTGCATTGATGTAATATTCTGTTTGCTTATAATCAAAATCGATGTATTGTTGTGATAACGTAGAAAAAGCTTGATAAATTTTGAATGCCGGTCCGATATTATGTCCTAATCCGAAATTAAAATAAGATAAATTTTTAACATCAATATATCTTCTATCACTTACTTTAACACCACCTTCAGCATAAACAAAATCAAAGAATTCCTGTTCTTTAAGATTTATTTTCTGTTGTAAATGAAATGGAAATTTCTTTGCCAGCAATAAAGCATCAGTTTCTCTTCCCGAAAAAAGATAAGAATAGTAAAGATATTCATTGATGTAATCGTAATTCACATCATAAGTTGCAATCAATTTTTTAAAATGCGATGCGCTGTCAAAATAATTAGCGGTGTTGTAGTAAGCAACCGCCAATCGGTACTCAATTTCAAACGAAGATTGATTATTTTTTTCAGCTTCTTTAGCCAACTCAATTAAACTTTTCCAATCACCTTCACTAAATAAGGCTAAGGTTTTAGAGTTGTAATCATCTTCTTGGGCATTTAGATTAATTCCTACAAGAACTGCCACCATTATTACTATTTTCTTCATAATTAATAATTTAACTTCAATTTTAAATTTATATCAAATGTACTTTGAGGTGTTTTGACTTCTATTTTTTTCAAGGAATTGTCATTACCCATAATTTTAAAATTCAGTTGTTCCTTCATTTTATTAAAAATCTTTTTAGTAAGGGTAGCTGTTATCGTGAAATTTGTTGAATCTTTATCAACTTCATTTAAAAAAGATTCATAATCAGCGCTGCAATATTGGTAATAGGGTGCTATTATATCTTGAAAAAATTTCATATAACCGCCAAAAACAGTATGAATAGGAAGTACATCGTTCACTTTTATAGTGTAATAATCTCCCAAGAAAATTTTAAAAGCACTTAGATAAAAATAGTATAATAACGAATTTTTATCCCCTTCAAATGAGGTAAAGTACAACATGGTTCCGTCATTTACGAAATACGCATAGGCTTTTGATTTTGCACATACTATATAGGTTAAGTTGTACGCATCAGTATTTATTTCCCACTCGGTAGCTTCAAATTCGGGCTGGGTAGAATTGACTTCAAAAATCATCCCCGGAATCATCTTAAAGGCTTTATTGATCGTTTTATTTATTTTTACATCCGTTAAATTATCGCCTTCTACAGGATAATCAAACGATGAAAAAACCGCTGTATTTTCAGTTTCTTTTATAAAATAGCTCAACGGATATTTTAATGTTTTAGATCCTATAAAAGGAGTGGTTTGCAATTGAAAATGAATGTGGGGTTGCGGTGATCTCCCTGAGTTTCCCAGCTTGGCAAGTTGTTGTCCTTTCTTTACAAAATCACCTTCTTTCACTTTAAATGAATCCTCTTTTAAATGACTTATTTGTGAATACAAAAAGTCTGAATGTTTTATAACAATGGTATTTCCCCAGTTTTGATTCATGTTGATTTCTCCGGGAATATTATCAGGAATTCCATCTACAATATTCACCACATTTCCATCTGCAGGAGCTACAATTGGGGTATTATAACAATAGTAATCTTCTAATAAATGTCCATCATTCTTAAAAGTATTTCCTTTTTTATCATCAATAACAAAATCCCACGCATTTTTCCAATCACCTTTATGAGTGTGTTTTCCTTCATGCCCTTGCCAAACTTTCCATTTTCCATAAAATGGCAATCCAATTTTTAAAAAGTGTTGATTGCTCCCAAATCGTTCCATATAATTAGAGTAATTATACAAATTTTTCTCCGGCGAGTAGGTTTGGTAAATCACCTTAGGAAAAGTGCTTAAGTTAGTGGTGTAATTCATCGTATAAATTACCAAAACGGTCATCAGCATAAAAGGCAATGCAAAAACGGGTAATCCAAAAACTGCTAAAAATCCGCTTAAACCGGTAATCATAAGTCCCAGAACCGGGGTTAAAATTATGACCGCTAAATGCACTTTTCGTTTTGATACAAAATAAAACGCTCCTACCGCTATGGCAAATAGTATGAAATTAAAGCCAATATAACCGTAATGTAAGTTGTTGAGATTCTCCCCAACAATCATATAGTACAAGTATCCGGTACTGTATCCGATAAGTGATAAGGTGAAGGAAATTCTTGAACTTATAAACAATCCGATAGCAATAAATATCCCGGCAATCCAATTAAATTGAAATACGATTGCCGCTAACGACTTAAAATATCCGGTAATGAAATCGGGTATTGGGAGCGTTTCAAATGTTTCATATAGATTTAAAAATAATTGTCCGCCGATTTTAAAAATATCATTTAAAAAATACACATTCCCTTCATTAACTTCTAAATTGGTATAACTATTCATCACATAAAATGTGACCCACATAGCAATTATAAAAGGAAATGCTAAAAAAGGTAAATTAAAACGCGCCATTAAATTGGAAATACCGACAGACAATAACAGTGTGAAGATATTAATCGTGATAAAAACGAATAAGAAACTAAAGTTTACATTAAAAAAAACCGCTAAACCTAAAACAACCAATAGAGAATTTAAGCCGAACAGGCCATCTTCATTAGTTTGGTAATCGAATTCCATCCATTTTGCCAATACATTCGTAAAAATTACGGCAGCAAATCCCCAAAATCCTATGGCAGGATTCAGAAATGAAGCCAATAAAATTAGCAATGCAAAGGATTTATTCTTAGAGAAAAAGATTTGGGAATAACTGTGCAGCACACTGTTATTGAAAAATTTCCAATACTTATAGATTTCTGACATTGGTTAGCGCTGTAATTTTTATAAATCTAATGATTCCAAATGATTGGGGATTTTTTCGAGTGCTGTAACGTATTCACTCGTTTCGCTATCTCTGATTAGGTGAGGTTTGCCCTTAACATCAATCATAACAACTCTGGGTCTTAAGGTTATAAACTGCATCCATTGCGTCATATTATAAGCTCCAACTCGCTGAACAACAACATGATCCCCTTTATTTAAGGGTGGTAAATTGATACTATCTCTAATCACATCAATATTCATACAAAGTGGTCCGTACATTACGGTATCTTCGGTATATAAACTACATTCTTGGGCGGGCGAAATAATATGATTGTACCAAAAAGAGGTAAATAACAGGTTTACTCCAAAATCCATTACCATGGATCTTCTTCCGTCAGACAATCTTTTATTGGCCAATACTGTTCCCAACAAATATCCGGCATCATCAATGAGTGCTCTTCCTGTTTCTAAAATCAATAAAGGTAAATCTTCGGTACTGAAACCTGCATTTAATAAAGCTGAAGTTATTTTTTCGGCATATTCGTTAAAAGAAGGCGATATTTCCATCCCGCTTAAATACGAACCTTTTAAAGTATTTTTTGATGCGAATCCACCTCCCATATCAATATATTGAATATCGTGTTTGTGCTTTTTCTTTATATGAATCGCTAAATCTGCCAATTTAGAAGCGGCAATATAATACGCATTCGGATCGAGAATAAAAGTTCCGATATGCGTGTGAAGTCCGACCAAATCTAGATTTTTAGAATACATTATTTTAGTAATGGCATCCCATGCTTGTCCGTTTTCATAGTTAAATCCGAATCGATCCCATAAAGGTTTGATACCTGTATCCATATTAACTCTGATAGCAACTTTAGCTCGTTTTTGAAGTTGATTGGTAACCTCAACTAAACTGAATAATTCATCAAAATGATCAATATGAATGGGCGAATTATTTTGAATTGCCAGGGTTAAATCTTCCACTGATTTATCGGGACCATTGAATAAAATTTTATCACCGCTAACGCCATTTTTGAGCGCTTTTCTGTATTCAAACCCGGAAACCACTTCTGCCCACGCTCCTTCCTGATGAAAAACTTTACAAACAGCATCTAAATAATTTGTTTTGTATGACCACGCAAATTGTACATTGGGATATCTTGTTGAAAAAGCATGATAGGCCTCTTTGTGGGTATTGCGGATATTCTGTTCAGAAATTACGAATAAGGGTGATCCGTAGGTGTTTATTAAGTCTTTAACCGGCACGGTATTAATATGGGTTATTGGTTTTAAGGTACTTGATTCACCGAATTTACTGGTTATTCCGGCGTGTATTTGTTTTATATTCGGACTTTCGTATTTTAATTTGCTCATAATCAATTATTTTTAATAATTAAACTTCACCGTGAATTGATAGATTGGCGTATTTCTCTAAATCGCAAATCATATCATAAGAATAGCGTATAAACATTTTACCTATATCATAGGTTTTTATAGGTTCAACCGTTTCGCCCATAGCCATTTTTACCAGCATTTCCGGGTGATTTTGACCACAACCCACTGCTAAATATACCCAAGCCGGAAAACGCGGATTAATTTCCAATAAATATAAATCACCTGTTTTATCTTCTTTCATCAATTCGAGTTCCATCCCTCCAGGCCATTTGGATTTAGTAATGATATTATTGGCCATATCAATTAGTTTTGAATCATCAATTGAGATTCCCGCCCACGCTTTTCCTTTATCGGTGATAAAAGTTTTACGCATAGGTACGGCTCCTACCATAATTCCTTTTCCGTCTCCAATGGCAGTTACATTAAATTCATTTCCTTTAATAAATTGTTGAAGTATAATGGGTGTTCCCCATTTGGCAGCTATTTTATGGAAATACTCTTTTGCTTGTTCTATGGAATGTGCAATATAAGCATCGTAAAATTTTCCTTTTATAACCACAGGGAAATCAAATTCTTCTATTTCATCT
This sequence comes from Flavobacteriaceae bacterium, assembly GCA_030683815.1. Classification (GTDB taxonomy): domain Bacteria; phylum Bacteroidota; class Bacteroidia; order Flavobacteriales; family Flavobacteriaceae; genus JAGXRT01. Next base: position 64,716 of record JAUXPJ010000014.1, on the reverse strand, counting down.
TCTAATTCTTTAATAGAATGAACTGATTCACTTTTGGGGACTTTTATACCATGTTTATCTCCATAATCATTTAAATTTCCTTTTAAACGATCATCAAATTGTTCTTTATTTGGGATTAACAAATTAATTCCCATTTCTTTGAAATAGGGTTTTAGTTTGATAAAAGCCATCAATTCTGCATCAAAATTGGGAATGATTACATCAATTTTATCATTTTTTTGAATGTATTTAAAGCGTTCTAACATCACGTCAAATCCGGTAGAAGGATAAGGAATTTGATATACCTTATCTACCATTCCATCCATATAAATTCCGGGTTCTAAAATTTCATACACCAAGCCAATAATCCGAACATTAAATTCCTTACTATCTTTTAATCCTCTGATAACCGAAATTCCAGGACCGGGGCTATCGATTGCATTGAGTCCGGTTACTGCAATGGTTATATCTTTCTTTTTTTTCATCTTAGTCTTCTATCAGATTATATTGATCTAACATTCTTAAAAAATCATCTAAATCCTTTTCACAAGTAACTCCATCAACCTCATAACTTTTAAGAATTGAAGCTCTAATTTCTTCTTTGGTGGTTAAATTCTTTAATTGTTTTAAAACGGCTACTCCTAATGAATTTGTTGTGAAAGAAGTTCCTATCTCAGGATTGAACACAAATCCGTTTTCACTGATTGCTATGCTTTTTTTTAATTTCATGGGATTTAAAATTTATTAACTGATAATTATCATCTTGCCTATTTACCTATCCAAATATATTTCATTAAATTTGACTCAAAGAATGTTTTTGATTGATGGACGCAATTGCTCGATGAGTTGACATTTATAATCGTTAAGTAAGAAAATGAATACCTACTTTTTTGTTAAATCGGACTATAAAATTCAGAAAATCAATATTCAGGAAATTGTCTATATTGAAAGTATGGGCGATTATGTTCGTTTTTTTATGGAAGACAAAAAAATTGTGACTCTTTTATCTCTTTCCAGTTTATTAAATGTTTTACCAAACGACAAGTTTATACAGATTCATAGGTCTTACATTATTAATTTTGAAAAAATTAACTTCATTCAAAATAACATTATCAGTATTGGTAACTATCAATTACCCATCAGTAAAAGCAGGAAGAAAGAATTAATGGATATCATTAATTTACGAATGTTATAAATAAAAAAAGAGCGCTTTTGAATACGCTCTTAAAATTGACGTTACTTTTTTACTGCTTAATCAATTTCCTTTTTAAAATCTTCCATTATTTTTTGGATAACCTTTTTAATTCGATCATCGGATAAATCGTATTTTAAATTCCGACCGGTTTTTTCAGGAAATTGTTCAATATATACGGTAGTCGCCGGAAAAGCAAACTCTACGCCCAATTCGTGTGCCAATTTTAAAATGGCAATGTGTAAACGGTGACGTGATGATTGCTCAACATTCCAATCCAACTGTTTAAAATATACATTTAAAAGAATTAAAAGAGAGGACGTCCCAAATCCGGTAAACTCCACATTGTATTGTTCAGAATGTGTATCAGGATGGAGAATAACTAACTGCCGAACACCTTTCACAAAAGCTTCTATAAGTTCGGGCGGAGTGTCATAGCGGATTCCCAATTCCGTTTTATAACGTCTGAATAAACGCAATCCTTTATTGTTTACAACAATTTCGGCCAATTTACTATTCGGGATCTGAAAAATAGAAGTATCAAAAGCTCTGATTTTTGTAGATCTAAATCCCACTTCTTCAACGGTTCCCTCTACTTCGGCGGCTTCAATCCAATCACCGATATGGAAGGGTTTATCCAAGAAAATCATAAAAGTTCCTATCAAATTTTTAACGGTATCCTGCGATGCAAAAGCAATGGCAATACCTCCAATGGAAGCTCCTGCAATTACGGTTGTTGGGTCTAATCCGAAATCGGTCAGTAATTTTAGAAATCCGATAAAAATGACAATTCCTTTTAGAAAATTTCGAAGTACCGGAACCAATTGATCATCCAATTTACTGGGGGTACTTGAGGTATAATCTTCGTAGAAAATCATCAGTACTTTCACCAAATTCAAGAAAACATATACCCAAAAAATGGTTGAAACAATATTGATGGCTAAAATTAAAAAGTAATTTACATCAACATGAAAGAGTAATGAGGGTATTATTTTTCCAATTAAATTGATGAGTATTAAAATTACAATAGGTCTTGCAAACTGTTTTAGGGCAATTTTGATATTTTGGTCTGTTCTATGAAAAATCATCAATTGAATTTTTCTCAATATAAAAGTGAGTATTATTCTAAAAATAAAGTATAGTATTAAAAAGGAAACAGCAATAATTACGATCGAAAATAGTTGCCGCAATTCTATATTTAAAAACTTATTTTTTCCTTCTTGTGGAATTAATGTGTGAATCCATTGTGAATGCCAAGGATAAACTTCATCATATAAATTTTCTATTTCACTGACCGTTTCATCAGAAAAATACCAACTATTTCCGCTTTTTACTAAATAAACTTGCGGTAACTGTTTTGGGAATAAAACGTATTTATTAGGTTTATTGACGGCTGTTGTATCAACAAAATTTGGGTCAGTCGGTATTTTATCATAATCAACTTTTAAGCCCTTGCCTTTTAAAATCATTTTTAATTTAATGGCATATTGCTTGGCCTGATTTGTAGGAATCCCCGCAAATGCTCTGGCAGATTTTTCAGGATGATAATTATCTTCATTTAAAAATTTTAAATGAGTAGTAATGGTCGCTTTAGGATTTGATACATCAACTTTTAAGTTTTCTTGCACAAAACTTGTTAGGGTAAACAACATCAAAAATGGCAGCAATATATTTTTCATCTTGGTAAATTTTTTTAATTTTTTAACGAAATGTGTATTTTTTAAAATTGAATTTAATCCAAATATAAGCCAATTTTAACGAAGCGAATTCTTAAAAATTATAGAAATTTTATTGATTTCTTGACTTTGAAAAATTTTTTGAACCGGTTTTAGTTTTCTTCTTATTTTTAAACTGAACTGAATTTACAAATCCGGGAAGCAAACTTTTCAATAAATCTGGTCGAGAAAGGCGTTCTAACACATTTTTAATCCACGCTTGATTTTCTTTTTTATACCAAAAGAAAAATCGGTGTTGTTCTAATTTTTCTTTCTTTGTTTTTGGAGTATGAATAGGTTTCATCGTATAAGGATGATAACCGCTATAGTAAATATCAGTTGCCAACGTCATCGGAGTTGGCGTAAAATCTTGCACCTGTTCTAATTTAAAACCCATATCTTTTGTTTCAGATGCCAACTGCGCCATATCTTCTAACTCACAATCCGGATGGCTTGAAATAAAATACGGAATTAATTGTTGATTGAGTTTAAACTTTTTGTTGACCAAGTCAAATTGGTTTTTAAACAGATGAAAATTGCTGAAAGACGGTTTGCGCATTAATTTTAAAACTTTGTCTGAAGTGTGTTCCGGAGCTACTTTTAACCTACCCGAAACGTGTTTAGTCAACACTTCTTTGGTGTAATTTTCCAAGTCATTTTTATCTGCTTTTTTATTGAATTCCGGGACTAATAAATCATATCTGATACCACTTCCTATATGCGATTTTTTAATTTTTGGGTGGGCATCAATCGCTTGATATAAATCAATCATTGGCTGATGTGAAGTATCTAAATTGTGGCAAATTGTTGGAGAAATACACGATGGAGAAATACATTTCTCACAAATACTCATATCTTTCCCTTTCATTTTATACATATTGGCCGATGATCCGCCAACATCAGATAAATATCCCTTAAAATCATCCATTTTGGTAAGTGCATCTACTTCTTTTAAAACAGACTCTTTACTCCTACTGGCAATAAATTTTCCTTGATGTGCAGAAATCGTACAAAAACTGCATCCACCAAAACATCCGCGATGAATATTTACAGAAAACTTAATCATTTCATAGGCAGAAATTGAGCCTCTGTTTTTATATTTTGGATGTGGTAAACGTGTATAAGGTAAATCGAATGAAAAATCAATTTCTTGTTCGGTCATCGTTTTAAAGGGCGGATTGATCACCAGCTTTTTCTGACCCATATTTTGTAAAATTCTTCTGCCGTTTAATTTATTCGATTCTTGCTCAATAATTTTAAAGTTGGCTGCAAACGCTTTTTTATCTTTTATACATTGCTGATGTGAATTGATCTCAACATCTTCCCAATTTTTATTTTTAGGCAAATCATTTTCATCATCTAAAAGAAAAGCAGTTTGATTAATCGTTTTTAAAGAATTAAACGGAACGCCTTTTTGCAGTAAATTTATAATTTCTCGAAGCGGTTGTTCTCCCATTCCATACACCAACAAATCGGCGTTAGAATCTGTTAAAATGGATGGTTTTAAATCATCACTCAAATAATCATAATGCGTGACTCTGCGCAAAGAAGCTTCAATTCCGCCAATGACAACAGGAACATCGGGATAAAATTGCTTTATAATTTTAGAATAAACAATGGTGGGATAATCTGGTCTGTGACCTATTTCACCTCCGGGCGTATAAGCATCAAAATCGCGTTTATTTTTATTGGCTGTATAATGATTGACTAAGGAATCCATACTTCCGGCAGTAATACCAAAAAATAATCTAGGCTTCCCAAGTTTGGTAAAATCTTGCAAATTATCATTTACATTTGGTTGCGGTACAATGGCCACTTTTAACCCATAACTCTCCAAAATCCTTCCAATTACCGCGGGGCCAAAAGCCGGATGATCAATGTATGCATCGCCGCTGAATAGGATCACATCAAGCTCTTCCCACCCACGAATGGAAACTTCTTTTTTGGTAGTCGGCAACCAATCTGAAAGTAAATAATTGTTCATATCACTGCAAAAATACGATTTATATTCTTTTTAAGTAGGGTGTTGATTTATTGTTAAGGTTGAATGCTCATTAAACCAACGATTGTTTTTGGAGTCAAAGAAGTAGCTTAAAACAATAAAATATGAAAACAATAATTTCAATTATGGCATTTATGTTTCTGGTGAATCTGAATGCGCAGGAAAATGTAAAACAGGAAAGCAGACAATTTTGCACACCTGAACAAGTGGCTGAACTTCAAACCAAAAAAATGGAATTAGATTTTGATTTGAATGATAAACAACGTAAAGATTTATATCAGTTAAATCTTCAAAATGCACAAAAAAGAGCGCAAAATATTGAAAAAATGAAAGCTCTTAAAGCAGAGAATAAAATATTATCTTCAGATGAACGTTATCAAAGAAGGCTCACTATTTTAGATGATCAGAAAAAAAATCAGACTGAAATGAAACGTATTTTAGGAGAAAAACAGTATCTAAGCTGGAAAGAAACCTATCAAAATAAACGGATGAATTTTCAGCATATGAATCGCAATAGAAAATTTGCAGAAAACAACTGCAGAAACTATTGCAGATTAAACAATTAGTTAGTTAGTAAGTTGGTTTTTTGATGAAGAAACTCGGAGAAATCCGGGTTTCTTTTATTTAAAAACTTTTAATATTTGACCTATTGACAATTGATTCCCATTCAGATTATTTAATTTCATCAACTCATCAACTGATAAATTGTATTGCTTTGAAATGGAATAAAGTGTATCTCCTTTAACCACTTCGTGAACTTTAAAAGTGATAATATCAGGTTTTTGAACAACTGTTTTATATCCTAAAACCTGCTCATCAAACAGATACAATTCATAATCTTCAATCAGTTTTATCAGCTTTAAAGGATATAATTTATCGGTGGCATAGCCCGCATCTTTTAATCCGTAAGCCCAAGAAACATAATCATTTTCATTAAAAGTAAATAGCTTATTGTAACGAGGTCTCGTTTTCAAAAAAGTAGAATGATCGATAAAAGACAGTTTTGGGTCAATATATTTTCTAAAGCATTCACCTAAAGAATCATCATCGTGAGAAACAGAATCACCTTCCCAGCCCTTATGGCATTTTACCCCAAAATGATTATTCGATTTAAGGGATAATTCACTTTGCCCGCTATTCGATTCTACAATAGCTTGCGCCAATTTTATACTTGCCGGAATTTTAAATTTTCTCATTTCTGCCATCGCTTCACCAGAAAATAAATCGATGTATAAAAGTGTCACTATTTTCAATTGCGGTTTTCGTTCAAGAATTTCTCTAGCATAAGTGCTGTTTGTAACTGCTGTTTTTACATCTTCTTTTGTTTTAACAACTGACTCTGTTGGTTTTGCAGTAACTCTTTTTGTTTGTGTTGGCGGATGATATACCTGTTTCTTGGTGTAACAACCCGAAAACAACACTGACAAACAAATGCTATATAAGAATATTTTGGTTCTCATTTTAAATAATTATAGGTAAATTCTTTTTCAATAATACGGTATTCATTCCTTCAATTCCCTGTAATCCTCCGGTGTGAATGGCTAAAATTTTAGCATTTTTTTCGAAATAATTTTGATTGATTAAATCAACTATTCCGAAAATCATTTTCCCTGTATAAATTGGATCTAAAGGTATTGATGTCTCGTTTTTAAATTTGTTGATAAAAATAATTAATTCTTCGGTTACTTTACCATATTTTCCAAAGTGATAATTGTTAAATATTTCAAAATTCTTTTTTGATGTAAATTTATTGATAGCATCGCCAAAAAAATCAGCTTTTAAAGAAGAAAATCCCAGTACTTTTTGATGTTGAAAAGATGATTTTACCAAGCCGGAAATGGTTCCGCCGGTTCCCATTGAAACCGCTAAATAATCAAAGTTTTCATCCTCTTTATTCAATATTTCTTCAATCCCTTTTACGGCCAATTCATTGGTTCCACCTTCTGGAATTAAGTAAAAATCGCCAAATTTCTCTTTTAAAAAATCATAAAATGGAGTGGTGTCTTTTTCTCGGTATATTTTTCTGGATACAAACTCCAATCGCATATTTTGTTCCGCTGAAAATCTAAAAGTAGGGTTTGTTTGGAGCGTATTTTCAATATTAAAAGCAAATTCATCGCCTCTAATAATTCCGATGGTTTTAAAATCAAACTCCTTTCCAGCTGCTGCAACGGCTGCAATATGATTGGAATAAGCGCCTCCAAAAGTGAGTAAAGTTTTATGATTTAGATTTCGGGCTTCTTCAATATTATAGCGAAGTTTTCGATATTTATTTCCAGAAATAGTTGGATGCAATAAATCTTCTCTTTTGATAAACAAGGAAATATCAGCGCGTTTAATTCCTGAAAATTGCACCAATTGATTTTCGCTTTGTTTATTCTCTAATAGCATTTGTACTTTTTAATTAAGTAGATCTGCACACAAAGTCCAATCATCCATCAATTGCTCCAAATGATCTTTTTTAGCTTGATATTTACTAAAGAAATCATGATTTACATCAACAAGATTTTTATCTAATTGGTTTTCGATTATCTTAATTTCATCTTCTAATTTGGAAATTTCCTTCTCCAATTTATTGAGTTTATTCTTAAGTTGTTTTATTTCCTTTTCTGATTGCTTATTCTGAAGATAATTATCTTTTCCGTTACTATTTACCTGAACTGATAATTCCATTTTCTTTTCTGCTTCTCTTAAATTATTAAAATTTTGCTGCGATAAAAATTCGTTGATATTTCCTAAATATTCAATTATCTTTTGATCTTTAAAAAAGTAAACTTTATTGGTAAGGCCTTGTAAAAAATCACGGTCATGAGAAACTAAAATAAGTGTTCCTCCAAAATTGATAAGCGCTTGTTTCAAAACATTTTTAGAGGCAATATCTAAATGATTAGTAGGCTCATCCATTATTAAAACATTAAATGGAGAAAGTAACATTTTACATAAAGCCAACCTATTTCTTTCGCCTCCAGAAAGTACTTTAACCTTCTTATCAGCTTCTTCTCCGCCAAATAAAAATGCACCTAACATATCGCGAACTTTAGATCTATTGTGCTCATTAGCTGCATTTTCCATAGTTTCTAAAACCGTTAGATTTCCATCCAAATAATCAGATTGATTCTGTGCAAAATATCCAATTTGAACATTATGTCCGTGTTGAATTTTACCTTGAAATTCAACTTCTTTTACCAACATTTTGGCTAAAGTAGTTTTCCCTTGTCCGTTTTGACCAACAAATGCAATTTTACTGCCTCTATCCAACAGCATATTTACTTTGCTAAGGACTTTTTTATCACCATAATTTTTGGAGGCATTTTCTACTTCAAAAATTACTTTTCCGGGTTGTACAGAAAGCGGAAAACGAATGTTCATAACTGCATTATCATCATCATCAACTTCTATTCGCTCCACCTTATCCAATTTTTTAATCAGCGATTGAGCAAAAGCGGCTTTGGATGCTTTATATCTGAATTTTTCAATTAGTTGTTCAGTCTGTTTTATTTCTTTTTCTTGATTTTTTTGAGCTTGTAATTGCTTTTCTTTGATCTCGTTTCTTAATAATAAATACTCAGAATAAGGCTTTTTGTAATCGTAAATCTGCCCTAAAGAAATTTCAATAGTTCTGTTGGTAACATTATCTAAAAACATTTTATCGTGTGAAACTAAAATTACTGCACCTGAATAGTTCTTTAAAAAAATCTCGAACCAAACAATTGATTCAATATCTAAGTGATTTGTTGGCTCATCTAACAATAAAATATCATTGTTTTGTAAGAGTAATTTTGCCAATTCAATCCGCATTCTCCAGCCACCGGAAAAAGTGTCGGTTTGTTTGTCAAAATCTTCCCTTTTAAAGCCCAATCCGATTAATATTCTTTCTGTTTCTCCTTGGTATTTGTAGCCACCTAATACTTCGAATCGGTGGTTTAAATCGCTTAATTCTTGTACCAATTGATGGTAATATTCACTGTTAAAATCTTGGGTGATGGAGAGTTTTTCATTGATTTTTTCGATGTCTCTTTCCAATTTTTTTAAAACGACAAAGGCTTTGTATGCCTCCTCTAATATGGTGTATCCCTTTTCAAAATCGATATCTTGTTTCAAAAATCCTATACTAATTTCCTTATCAATGGCTATACTTCCAGCATCATATTCCTGCTCTCCGGCAATTATTTTTAGGAGCGTAGATTTACCGGCTCCGTTTTTCCCAATCAAACCAATTCTTTGACCTCTGTCAATTTTAAAAGTGATTTCAGAGAATAAATCTTCGCCGTTAAATGAAATTGTTAAATTGTGGATATTGAGCATATAGTTTTATAAAATCAATTTTTTTACAAAAGTATTGATTTTATATTTATCGAAATTGATAAAATACGGAAATCGCGGGTGAACCTCAAAGTACGCTTTGGAAACTTATTCCACAGTACTGAAAATTTGCGGTATGAGGTATTATACCCTCCGTTTTGTCCCGCTAACGGCGGGATTCAACATACCAATTTCCATAACTTAGTTGTGAAAATTGAAGTTTCACGTATAAAAAAACGCTCGACCTGCGAGCGTTTTTAATGATTTTCCGGAATTAGTAATTCCACATATCGAGTTCTTTATTTCGGATATCGTCTTTAATTTTTTCAGCTTCCAACACTTGGAACAGTGAATTTCCTCTGATATAATCTGCAATTTTACGATTTCCATAGATATTTTCTTCTCTAGTGATGATGGCGTTAAATCTGCGTGCATTGAGAATATGATCAAAAGAAATTGGATATGCCGAATTTTTTGGGTTGAATATTTTAGCATTGTGTAAAACATTTCTGGCATCGGGATAAAATATCCAAAATATCGCCAGTTTTTCATTTGGATTTCCGCCTCTTCCTTCGGTTTGGATATCTGGTGCCATTGGAGCAATTCCCAATAAACGGTATTTAAGTTCACCCAATCTTTTATCAAAATACCAAACACCTTTAATCTCAAAACCAACTATTTTATGAGAGGTTAAATTAGTTCTATCGATATATTCATCAATATTTGCATTCGGATTTCTATTTAAAATAGTGATACCCACATCCGAAGTATCAATTCTGACAAGTTTTTTTTCAATATCTGATAGGGTAACTTTTTGGGTAAAATAATCATCAAAATATACTTCTTTAATTTTCCCGCTTTTAATTCCATTCAAAAGCGTATCAAATAATGAACGTCTATCAGTACTAATTTGATTGGCTTCGGTTGGGTAATATAGGGGTATATTTATTCGTTCATTTAAATCAATATATTCCCAAACCACTTTTGACCAAAGAATATCTCTATCATCAACATAGCCATAAGGCAACGGTCCGTCATTATCTGCCATTAATTGCCTTTCTGATTTTTTTCCGATTTGAGTCGGATTTTTGGCATTGAGCAGATTGGCTTGTGCAGACAATTCATTCGCAACAAGTGATGCAATTAAAATGAGAACTATATTTTTTAAAAACTTCATTTTTTTCTTAGTTTGTTATTTCTATACTAACTGGAATCGTATTTTTCAGTCGAATTGATGCATTATCTTTAATTTGTGCTTTTACGTCAAAAATAAGAATCATTTCGCCAATTTTAGCACGATCTAAAGCACGGTGAGCCGGTTCATCTAATTTACTTCCATTTACGATAACAGTGGCTTGATTGGGTACTTTAATTTTAAAACTACTGATGGCTAAATCTAAATCAAAATCAAAATCGGGATAAGTGGCACCGATAGTGGCTTTTGCCAAACTTTCTCGAGGCATTCTCAACGAACCGTATTCCATTCGAACAGTGGCTGTTGGAGGCGGAAGATCTTTTATTCTAAAACTTTGACTTGATGAAACTGATGAACCATCGGGAAGTTTACCTGTTACTTTTATGGTTACATCTGCACCCATTTCAGGATTCAATATATATTTCCCCATTCCGGCTATTTTTCTTAAACCTGGGGCACTTGCTGTTACATTGTTGTCAGAGACTCCTGGAATTGAAATGGTTAATGGGTTATCCAAACCTCTATAAACCACATTCATTTTGTCGGCAGAAACTACGGCGCTACTCGGTTTTGAAACTACGGCATAAGTGCTGGAAATTGGAATCTCAACCGGTTTTCCATTTTCCATAAAAATAAATTTTCCTTTGATATTGTTTTCACCAACATTTCCTGAAGGAAAATTTAACAATACTTGTCCTGCTTGGATATTTTCATCAGCAATTTTTCTTCCGTTAATTTCAACACTTGTTGGTTTTAAAGTTGGGTCAACTTTACCCAAAACTATTTTTCCTTTAAAACTTTCACCTTGGAAAAAAGCTGATTTTTCGGAAATTACGATGGCTTCGTATTTGGTCATGGAAACATCGCTAATTAACTGACCTTGGAGTAATTCTGCCAATATTTCAGTTTGGGTAGTTTTAATATCCATCTGAATTTGCGTAAGGTTTGTCAAAGAAGCAATCAGCGGAAAACTTTCAAAATGATATTTTAACCATTTTTTACTTTTTCCTTCTCTGGTTTTAACATCGGCTGTAGTAAATCTTTCGTTTAAAACGGTGGTTAAATGTTGCACATCAGTACCCAGTAATTTTTCAACTGTGGTTCTATAATGATCTATTTTTCCAACGAATTCTTTTCCAACTTTGCTGTAACCATCACCTTCAAAAAAATATTCATCTAAAAAAGCACTTTGATCCATCACTTCATAATCCTTTTTATCGGGTAATTTTTCGGTCATCAGTAATTTAAGCGATTCTATATAATTATGAAGATCGGATGATAAATTTTGGATATTTTCTGCCTTTACTCTTAAGGGTTCGTATTTTTCTTTTTGTTCAGCAGCTTTCTGAACTAAACTGTTAAATGCAGCCGTATTTTTTACATCAGACTTTAAATTTGCTTCCGTTAATTTCTCATTAAGAAAACCAAAAGATGAAAGTACCTCTTTAGACATATTCATTGCGAGCATTGCAATAAATACGAGGTACATTAGATTAATCATCTTCTGCCTTGGTGATAAATTTCCTCCAGCCATTTCTAATTTGTTTTTATGAATACTTAGGTTTCTAACTATTACAATTATTTATTGGACATTGCTGATAACATCTTACCGTAAACTACATTTAATGACGCTAAGTTTGCAGATAGTGATTCCATTTGTTCTCTTAAACGTTCTGCATTTGCAGCTGAAGTATTATTTATCTCAGCCTGACGGACTGCATTTTCAACTTGTGAACTATATAACTTATTTAGAGCTTCCATTTGTACAGCTGCCAATGTTAGTTGTTCACTATATTTACTTGTTGCAGATATTGAATCATGAGTTGAAGCAATGTCTTTTGCGGCATTTTCCAAATTTTGGATACTATTAGTGAATCCTTTTAATAAGTCTGCATCAACTTTAGCGTCTCTCAGTAAATCATCTATTTTATGTGCTAAGATACCTTCAACTTCATCTGTTTCAAAAGAGGATCCTCTTCTGGCAGATCCCGACTCACCTCCTAATTCAGGATAAACTAAAGTCCAATCCAAATCTTCATCAACAGGTTCAAAAGCAGAAATAGCAAAAACTATTGCTTCTACAATCATACCGATCGTTAAAATAAGTGTACCGTAAGGCCAGTGAGCGATTTTAAACAAAGCACCAATAATTACTACAGATGCGCCTAAACCATAGGCCATGTTAAACATTTTTTTTGTTGATTTTGCCATAATATTTAATGTTTAATGTTTGGGTTTATTTAGTTTTTTTTAGTTTTAGTTTTTTTGCCGGTTAAAGTTGTCCCTAAATAATCGTGAACAGTTCTGAAACCTATATAACTTCTTGCTGAATCTCCATATTCAAAATCACGTGAACTAACTTGTAAAAAGTAAGCTACATCTTTCCATGAACCGCCTCTAATTACTTTTCTATTATTTTTAGCATCTTCTACATTCGGGTTCATGGTGGCTCCAAAATAGTAGGAAGCTTCGTTATAAGCGGTATTGGTCCATTCAGAAACATTTCCAGCCATATTATATAGTCCAAATCCATTAGGATTATAAGACTTTGCTTCCATTGTATAAAGTGCTCCGTCTACTGCATAATCACCTCTGCTCGGTTTAAAATTTGCTAAGAAACATCCTCTATCAGTAGTGGTATATGGCCCCCCCCAAGGATAAACAGCAAAATTTAATCCGCCTCGTGCAGCATATTCCCATTCTGCTTCTGTTGGAAGTCTGTATTGTGGAACAGTACTTGGGTGTTTTTTTGAACGTAAATAATCATTTTTCTTTTTAGTTCTCCAATTTGAAAAAGCTTTTGCTTGCTTCCAGCTTACACCTACAACCGGATATTCTGCATATGCTTCATGCCAAAAATAATCTTGATGCATTGGATCGTTATATGAATAATTAAAATCCTTTACCCAAACAGTTGTGTCCGGATAAATGTTAACTACTTCTTTTACAATAAAATCACTTCTTTTCCCTGCATTTTTTGCAGCTGATTCAATATCAATCCAAGCATAACTGTATTTAAGTTTTTTTACATCAATCATTCTTCTGCCGTTGAGGCTTTCATCTATTGGAACAAACATGGTATCCATTACTTCGGCATAATATTCATCTGCAAATCGATTAGGGTTCCAATCTAATTTTTCTTTCCAATTCAATAATTTTCCTTGTGTTGGCGAATTGAAATCACCTAAACTGCCATAATACTTAAGCATATACTTAACATATGGCGATGCTTTTGTTGTATCAATGTTTTTAAATTGAAAACGTTGAATACCTGTTTTTGAAGGTTCTTTTCCATAAGCTAATTCCTCTGCCAATAAAGCGAGTTTTGTTCTTACTACTGAATCACGAACCCAAAAAACGAATTCTTTATATTCGCTATTGGTAATTTCTGTTTCATCCATGTAAAATGGTCTGACTGTTACAGTTCTAGTAGGCGTATTAAATGCGCTGGAAACATCTTCATCTTGACTACCCATTGTAAATGAACCACCGGGTACAAGCACCATACCATAGGGCTTTTCTCCATACCATTTGGTTTTTGTTTTAGCACCTACCAATTCCCCTCGATCATTTGAACCACAACTATAAAAAAATGTTACTATAAGTAACAGATATACTGAATATCTCCTCATAATTAATTTTTATCTTATACTTAAATACAAATCTTTATTTAATCTAAAGCCCATATTAACTCACAAATATAAAATATATTTTGAAGTAACAACTATACTTGGGCGTTATATATGCTACTAAAAACAACTTAAATTATCTTTCTTATCGTTTTGTACCAACGATCAGGAATTTCTTGATTGGTCGCATTTACATAATCCTGATAGGTACATGGTACTAACGATTTTCTTTTGATATTATTATTTTCTTTGATATTAATTTCAAACCACCATCTTCCGCTTTTAATACTTTTGAAAAATATTAAATCCTCATTCTCTATTGGAACTATATATTTTTGATAGTTTTCTTTTGATCCAAAGGGATAATCATTAGCTCTAAAGTTCACTCCTTCAATGAAATACCACATTATCTGAGCTACTAATTGTGCTGTTTGATTATTTCTGTCAAATATAGGATTATACTCGTATATCCCAAAGGAAGAAACCTTATCACTGATACCTGCATAGCGGGCAACCGCACAAATTTCATCGCCATAAAATCCATTGGGTGTTGCATTTTGATTTGCAGGTGCTTCAGACTGACGAACTGAACTTAAATCGATACTCACAATATCTGCATCACGAAGCAAAGGTTCTACTTGTTCAATTTTTTTGGCTTCACCTAAACGAATGCTGTCAAAATACATAGAATCTAACAAATCAATTTCGTTTTGAGGAACAAAATAAGATTGATAACCAATATTGCTGTAATTAAATAAGTTATTGGGTTTCTCCATAATAATCTTACTTAAAAACGACTGTGAATTAATATCACTTGAAATTGTTCCTAAATTAAATTTATTGTCAACAACGGCTAAATTTACGGTTTGTTCTAAAGTGTCATATGCCCTATAATTAGCATAGGTTAAATCATGCTCTCCCCCAATGATTATTGGGATTATGTTTCTTTTTAACAAATGACGCAATACTTCAATTAGTGCAAAATAAGTGTCGGAAACAGCATCTCCTTTAGTAATATTTCCTAAATCGACAATTGAATTTGTCCAATTTCCTTGATATAATTGATAAAATTCTTTCCGAATTAAATCTAATCCTTCTCCGGTTGATTCGTTATTAACCGCTAATCTACCTTCCTGAACACCAATAATGGCAAGCTTGGCCTGATTTAAGTCCGGCAAACCATCTTTCTTGGAATGTATTTTCATTATTTTTCCAATAGATTGACTGTGAAGAAGTTCTATTTCTTCAAATAAGGAATCAGAAACCGGCGATAAATATTCAACATCCATATTATTAAGTTAATTTCATATGTGGATATTTATTTTTTTAATTGTCATATGGAATACACCAGTTTGATTGAAATTTCATCATCAATGTTTTTGTTTTTACAAACATGGCTATTTCTAATGGTGTTAAGATAAATTATTTTTTCTTTTTAGCTGCAGGTTTTTTGGAGGTTTTTTTGCTGGATTTTAACTCTTGGAGCATTTTTTCAGCATCTTCTAAAGTCATTGTTTCAACTTTCAGATTCTTAGACAGTTCTATTTTAGATTTACCGTGATGCAGATAAAAACGTCCCCAGCGACCTTTTTGTATTGAAATTCCTTTGGCTTCCCAATTATGAATGTATTTATCTTGTTCTTTCTGCAGTTTATCATCAATTAAAGATGCAATATCTGACTGAGAAAGATGGTCAAAATCATACTTTTTACTCACATTGATAAATAAATCATTCCATTTGATGAATGGACCAAAACGACCCACACCTTTTTGAACCGGTAAATTTTGATAAGTGGTTATTGGCGCATCGGCTTTTTGTTTTTCTTTAATCAATTCGATGGCTCTATCCAAATCCACTTCATGAATATCCTCTCCTTTTGGTAATGAAATAAATTTTTCATTATATAACAGGTATGGACCAAAACGACCCGAAGATAAAATCACATTTAAATCTTGATAGGTACCCAAATCTTTTGGTAATTTAAATAATTTAAGGGCATCGTCTAAGTTAACTTCATTAATTGATTGACCTTCTAACAAACTTGCAAATCGGGGTTTTTCTACATCGGTTGATTCTCCTATTTGAATCATCGCGCCATATCGACCTAATCTTACATATACATTTTTACTACTATCGGGATCTTTTCCTAATAATCTTGCTCCTGTAGCGCGTTCTGCGTTAGTTTCAACATTGGTAACTTGCGGATGAAATTGATGATAGAAATTTCTAATCATTGAAATCCATTCTTTTTTTCCATCGGCTATATCATCAAAATCTTCTTCCACATTGGCTGTAAACTGATAATCGAGAATTTCTTCAAAATTTTCACATAGAAAATCGTTAACAATATATCCTATATCTGTAGGAACTAATTTTCCTTTATCGGAACCTATTTTTTCGGATAATGTACTGGATGAAATTTGATTTTTTTTAAGCAATAATTGTTGATATGCTCTAATCTCACCATCAACACTTCCTTTATCTACATAAGTTCTTTTTTGGATGGTTGAAATTGTTGGCGCATACGTTGATGGACGACCAATTCCTAACTCTTCTAATTGTTTCACCAAAGAAGCTTCGGTATAACGATAAGGCGGTTTTGTATATCTTTCTGTGGCGGTGATATAATTATTAGATAATTTTTCATTAACTGTTAAGTTTGGCAATAATCCGGCTTGTTCTTCATCTTCAAAATCAGAACTTTCCATATAAACTTTTAGAAATCCATCAAATTTTACCACTTCTCCGTTCGCAACAAATTCATATTGGTTTTTATCGTTGATGATTTTAACAGTCGTTTTTTCCAAAATCGCACTACTCATTTGAGAGGCAATAGTTCGTTTCCAAATTAATTGGTATAATCTGTCTAAATCTCTATTCTCATGAATAACACTAACACTTATATTTGTTGGTCTGATGGCTTCGTGTGCTTCTTGAGCTCCTTTGGCTTTAGATTTATAAACTCTTGGTTTACTGTATTTTTCACCGAAGTTATTGGTAATTTCGGTTTGTATAGAATTTACTGCTTCATTTGACAGATTCAAACTATCGGTTCTCATATAAGTGATATAACCTTCTTCGTACAATCTTTGGGCAACTTGCATCGTTCTTGCCACTGAAAAAGATAATTTTCTTGCGGCCTCTTGTTGCAAAGTTGAAGTTGTAAAAGGTGGCGCTGGCGATTTTTTTGCAGGTTTTGTTTGTAAGTCTGCAACTGTAAATTGAGCTTCAAAACAGCTTTTCAAAAAATCATGAGCAGCTTCAATGGTTTCAAAATTCTTGGGTAAAGCAGCTGTAAATTTTTTATTGTCTGAGTTTTCAAATTCACCAACCACTTTATAGGAAGCTTTTGAATTAAACGCCTGAATTTCACGTTCCCTTTCAACAATTAATCTAACTGCTACAGATTGCACACGTCCGGCTGAAAGTCCTCCTTTAATTTTTTTCCATAAAACGGGCGATAATTCATAACCCACTATCCGGTCTAAAACTCTACGGGCTTGCTGAGCGTTCACTAAGTTGATATCAATAGAGCGCGGATTTTCAACAGCTTTTACAATAGCACTCCTCGTAATTTCATGAAAAACAATGCGCTTGGTTTTCTCTTCTTTTAACTTTAACTGTTCAAATAAATGCCATGCAATTGCTTCCCCTTCGCGGTCTTCATCACTTGCCAACCAAACCATTTCGGCTTTATCTGCCAATTCTTTCAATTTCTTTACCACCGCTTTTTTATCGGTAGAAACCACGTATTTTGGTTCAAAACTGTGTTCTAAATCAATTCCTATTTCTTTGGAGGGTAAATCGGCTATATGACCGAAACTGGACTCTACCTGAAAATCTTTTCCTAAAAATTTTTCGATTGTTTTTGCCTTAGCAGGCGACTCAACTATAATTAAATTCTTTGCCATCTCATTATTTTACAGCGACAAAAGTATATAGTTTTTTTGAGTAATTGATTTAATATACTTTAATAAATAATATTCGTATTTTTTTAAAGAACATTTATAATGCTGATTTTTAACTATTTAAATCGATATATGTAATGATAAAATACTTAAAATTAATTTTCAATTATTCAGATGAAATAAATAAATTATACCGATTATACTCAAAATTATCAACTTTTTAACAGTTTTCCTATCTGACAATTTGGCAGAAAATGAAAAATGATTGTATCTTTGCAAGCTAAATGAATTTAAAAATGCCGAACGAAAAATACATTGATGAAAAAATACAAGGAAGTGCCTTGTTAACTATTACAAAAAAAGAAAATAATAAGAAATTATATTTAGAGAGTTACGGTTGTCAGATGAATGTAAACGATAGCGAAATTGTCGCTTCTATTTTATCTGATTTAGGATACAATACAACATCTCAAATTGAAGAAGCTGATTTAGTTTTAGTTAACACCTGTTCTATCAGAGAGAAAGCAGAATTAACGGTTCGCAAACGACTGGAAAAATTCAATGCCATCAAGAAAATAAATCCGACAATGAAAGTTGGCGTGTTGGGATGTATGGCCGAACGTTTAAAAAAGCAGTTTTTAGAAGAAGAAAAAATTGTTGATTTAGTAGTCGGACCTGATGCATACCGCGATTTACCCAATTTACTGGAAGAAATTGAAGATGGCAGAACTGCTATCAATGTATTGTTATCAAAAGAAGAAACCTATGCTGATGTTGCTCCTGTTCGATTAAACAGCAACGGTGTAAGTGCTTTTGTTTCAATTATGCGTGGTTGCGATAATATGTGTACTTTTTGTGTTGTTCCTTTTACCAGGGGACGCGAGCGCAGCAGAGATCCGCAAAGTATTATCGATGAAATTAAAACACTTCAAAAAAACAATTATAAAGAAGTAACTCTTTTAGGTCAAAATGTAGATAGTTATTTATGGTATGGTGGCGGATTAAAAAAAGATTTTGAAAAGGCTTCTACCATTGCACAAGCAACAGCGATAGATTTTGCCCGTTTATTAGATATGGTTGCTCTTGAATTTCCGGAAATGCGTTTGCGTTTTTCCACTTCAAATCCACAGGATATGCATTTAGACGTTATCCACGTGATGGCAAAACATCAAAATATTTGCAAAAGTATCCATCTTCCGGTCCAAAGCGGAAGCACTCGGGTTTTAGAATTGATGAATCGCAAACACACCCGTGAAGAATATATCCAATTGATTGATAATGTTAGAAGTATCATTCCAGATTGTTCAATTTCTTTTGATATGATTGCCGGTTTTTGCGGAGAGGAAGAACAAGATCATCAAGACACTTTGAGTTTGATGGAATATGTAAAATATGATTTCGGATTTATGTTCGAATATTCTGAAAGACCCGGAACTCCAGCTGAAAAAAGAATGAAAGATGATGTTCCTGCAGAAGTTAAAAAACGTCGTTTATCTGAAATTATCAACTTACATCAAAAACATACTCTTTACCGTATGCAACAATATATTGGCAAAACTGTTGAAGTGTTAATTGAAGGCGATTCAAAGAAATCTAATCAGCAATGGATGGGAAGAACTTCACAAAATTCGGTGGCGGTTTTTCCAAAAGGTGATGAAAAAGTAGGCGATTTTGTCAAGGTTTTGGTTGAAAATTGTACCTCAGCAACGTTATTAGGCAGTAAGCTTTAAGCAGTAAGCTGTTTTCAGTTTTCAGTTGGCAAAACATTAAACTTTAAACTTTTAACACTTGAAGTGAGCGGAGCCGAACTTTTAAACATTTTCTCAATACTAAAATCTCAATACTAAATACTAAATAAATGGACTCATTACAAACCACCAAACAAAGATTCGGAATTATTGGCAACGATTTACATTTAAATCGTGCAATTGAAAAAGCAGTTCGAGTGGCAGCTACCGATATTTCTGTGCTGGTAACCGGTGAAAGTGGAGTTGGTAAAGAAAATATCCCCAAAATTATTCATCAGTTATCACATCGAAAACACAATAAATATATTGCTGTAAACTGCGGCGCTATTCCGGAAGGAACCATTGACAGTGAATTGTTTGGTCATGAAAAAGGATCATTTACAGGCGCTACAAATGCCCGAAGCGGTTATTTTGAAGTAGCTGATGGCGGAACCATTTTTTTAGATGAAGTTGGAGAATTGCCTTTAACCACTCAAGTTAGATTGTTACGCGTTTTAGAAAATGGAGAATTTATCAAAGTTGGGTCTTCGGTTGTAGAAAAAACAAATGTAAGAATTGTAGCAGCTACAAATTTGAACATGCTTGAAGCTGTAAAAAAAGGAAAATTTAGAGAAGATTTATATTACAGATTAGCTACCATTGAAATTCATTTACCTCCATTGCGCGAACGCAAAGAAGATATCCATTTGCTTTTTAGAAAATTTGCTGCTGATTTTGCCCAGAAATATAAAATGCCAACAATCAAACTTCAGGATGATGCCGTTAAAATATTGGAAAATTATTCATTTCCCGGAAATATCCGACAATTGAGAAATATTGCTGAACAAATTTCTGTTGTGGAAGAAAATAGAGGCATCACTGCTGATAAATTATTACATTATTTACCAAAATCAGCAGGTAATTTACCAATGATTATTGGTGGTCAAAAAGCTGAAACTGATTTTTCTAATGAACGTGAGATTATGTATAAAATCTTATTTGATATGCGAAATGATATCAACGATTTAAAAAAACTCACCTTCGATATTTTACAACACGGCAACACCGGAAAAGTGCATGAAGACAATAAACATTTAATTCAGAAGATTTTAAAGGATAAAAATCTGAATGATGAAAATAATACGGTTGAAGTAGTTCAATATCAAGACAATTCATTTGATGATGACGAGTTAAATTATGAAGACAGTATCGATGAAACAGAAACATCATCACTGCAAGATATTGAATTTGAGATGATTAAAAAATCATTAGAACGTCATCAAGGGAAAAGAAAAATGGCTGCCAAAGAATTAGGGATATCAGAAAGAACACTTTACAGAAAAATAAAACAATACAATTTATAATTTTATTGAAAAACACTTTCAATTTAATTACATTTGAACCATCAAAATAAAAAATGAAGTTTTTACACACCTATATAATTTTAATATTGGCGGTTTTCACAACTCAAAGTTGCGGCGTTTATTCATTTACCGGCGGAAATGTTGGTGAAGCAAAAACCATTCGCGTCGATTTTTTCCAAAATAATGCACCTATTGTTGAGCCGGGTTTAAGTCAGAAATTTACACAAGCATTACAAGATTTATTTTTGAGACAAACCAATTTAAACTTGGTAAAAAACAATGCCGATTTACACTTTGAAGGAGAAATAGTCGATTTTAGAATCAACCCGATGACGGCAACTGCCGAACAAAAAGCAGCTCAAAACAGGTTAACTATTACAATTCGAGTTCGTTTTACCAACAAATTGGTAGAAAAAGACAATTTTGAAAAAACATTCAGTCATTATGAAGATTATGGCGCAACGCAACAACTTACCGGTAGTTTGTTAGAAACCGTAACAACAAAAATTTTTGAACGCATTACACGCGATATTTTTAACGATTCTGTTGCTAAATGGTAATTTATGGATGCTTCAAGTTTTAAACATTTGTTGAGTAGTCACGCACCAATTTCTCAGAATGAAACGGAAGAATTATCGGTTTTGCTTCAGCAATATCCTTATTTACAAAGTGCTCGCGCTTTACAATTAAAAGGATTTAAAACCAATTTTGATACTCGATATAATCAGCAATTAAAAATTACGGCGGCTTATACCACAGACCGAAGTGTGTTGTTTGATTATATAACTTCCAATGATTTTGTTGTTTTTGTTCAGAAAGAAATTTCATCCAATAAAATTATTGAGATTGAAAAGAGTACAACATCAGCCAATATTTTAAATGATGAAATAAGTTCTAACATTGACGATGAGGAAATATTTAATAATTCTGTCCAAATTTCAACAGCTGAGTCACAATTAGAAATAGGACAACCATTAACTTTTGAAAAAAATGACACTTTTTCTTTTAATGAATGGCTTCAATTAGCTGCTTTAAAACCAATCGATAGAAACGAAAAGACTGATTTTCCTTCAAATTCAACATCAACAAAAAAAGACATTCAATCATCATTAATCGACCATTTCATCAGCACCAATCCAAAGATAAAATCACCCGATAAAAATAACCCGGTTTTGGATATTGCCGAAAAAGGTGTTACTCCAAATGAAAGCTTGATGACAGAAACTTTGGCAAGGATTTATTTAGAACAGAAAAAATATGAAAATGCCATCAAAGCATATAAAATTTTAAGTTTGAAATATCCGGAAAAAAGTGGTTACTTTGCAGACCAAATTAAAGCGATAAAAAAAATACAAAACAATAATTTATCATGACTTATTCAATATTTTTAATTTTAATCATCATCATAGCTGCTTTATTGATGTTAATTATTATGGTTCAAAACCCTAAAGGAGGCGGATTATCATCTTCATTTGGCGGTGGTTCTCAATCATTAGGCGGGGTACAAAGCACCTCCGATTTTCTTGATAAAAGCACATGGACTCTTTCATTTGTATTAATTGCATTGATTTTATTATCAAACTTTGCAATACCAAGAGGAGAAACTATTGAGGATAATTCAAGAATACAAAAAACTATTGAAAATAGAGAAGTACCTACACCGGTAGAAACTCCTGCTAAATAAAATTTACTCCTATTTTCTTAAATAATTACTTGCCGATATGAGTGTCATATTGGCAATTTTTTTGTTAAATTGACACTCATTTTCAATTGGCATCATTTTAGAAAGCATATAACTAAACACAAAAAATTTAAATAACTATGAGCAAAATAAACATCAAACCATTAGCAGACCGAGTACTTATTAAACCAAGTATTGTTGAAACTACTACTGCTTCGGGCATCATTATTCCAGATTCTGCCAAAGAAAAACCCCAAAAAGGGACTGTTGTTGCAGTTGGAAATGGCACTAAAGATGAACCCATGACCGTTAAAGTTGGTGATACCGTTTTGTACGGAAAATACGCCGGAACCGAATTAAAATTTGAAGGCGAAGATTTTTTGATCATGAGAGAAAGTGATATACTCGCTATTATTTAGCAATAAGCGATAAGCAGTAAGCAATAAGTGTATGAGAGATTTCAAAAAATATGATATATGGCAATTAAGTCATTCGTTAACTTTAGAAATTTATAAAATCACTCATAATTTTCCTAAAGAAGAATTACATGGCATCATCAGTCAAATACGCAGAGCTTCTTCATCAGTTCCAACAAATATTAGTGAAGGATGTGGTAGAAATAGCGATAAAGAATTTAATCAATTTCTGAATATTGCGCTAGGATCGGCAAACGAAACTGAATATCTATTAATCCTATCTAAAGATTTGAATTATATAACTGAAGAAAAATTTGAGATTCTTAAAATAAATATTAATCACATAAAAAGTAAAATTTACAATTTAAAACAAGCTTTAAGTAGTAAATCATAAAATAAATAAATAACAATTCGCAGTGTGGTTTGAGCATAACGCATAAGGCCTACTGCATAAAGCAAAAAATTATGGCAAAAGATATAAAATTTGATATTGAAGCACGCGACGGAATTAAACGCGGTGTTGATGCTTTAGCAAACGCTGTTAAAGTAACCTTAGGTCCAAAAGGAAGAAACGTAATTATTTCAAAACCTTACGGAGGACCAACAATTACCAAAGATGGTGTAACTGTTGCAAAAGAAATTGAGTTAAAAGACCCACTGGAAAATATGGGCGCTCAAATGGTGAAAGAAGTGGCATCCAAAACCAATGATCTAGCCGGTGACGGAACAACAACTGCTACCGTTTTGGCACAAGCTATTGTTAAAGAAGGATTGAAAAACGTTGCCGCAGGTGCCAATCCGATGGATTTAAAACGCGGAATCGACATCGCTGTTGCTGCCATTATTAAAGACTTACAAAAACAATCACAAGAAGTTGGAAACAATTCTGAAAAAATAAAACAAGTAGCCGCTATTTCATCCAACAATGATGATGCAATTGGAGATTTAATTGCGCAAGCTTTTGAAAAAGTCGGAAAAGAGGGCGTTATCACCGTAGAAGAAGCCAAAGGAACAGATACTTATGTTGATATTGTTGAAGGTATGCAATTTGACAGAGGTTATTTATCGCCTTATTTCGTAACCAATGCCGATAAAATGATTGTTGATTTAGACCATCCGTATATTTTATTATACGAGAAAAAAATCAGCTCACTCAAAGAATTACTTCCAATTTTAGAGCCAGTAGCACAAAGCGGAAAACCATTATTAATCATCGCAGAAGATGTTGACGGTGAGGCATTAGCCACTTTAGTAATGAATAAATTGCGCGGTGCCTTAAAGATTTCGGCGGTAAAAGCACCTGGATTTGGTGACCGCAGAAAAGCCATGTTAGAAGATATCGCTGTTTTAACCGGCGGAAATGTCATTTCTGAAGAACGCGGATTTACACTTGAAAACGCTACACTCGATATGCTCGGAACTGCCGAAAGAATTACCATCGACAAAGACAATACAACCATTGTTAACGGAGCCGGCAAACATGAAGACATCAAATTAAGAGTCAATCAGATTAAATCACAAATTGAAACTACTACTTCTGATTACGACAAAGAAAAACTACAAGAACGCTTGGCAAAATTAGCCGGTGGAGTGGCTGTTTTATACGTTGGCGCACCGAGTGAAATAGAAATGAAAGAGAAAAAAGACCGAGTTGATGATGCGCTTCACGCAACAAGAGCTGCTGTTGAAGAAGGTATTATTCCCGGTGGTGGCGTGGCTTTTGTGAGAGCCAAAAATGCTTTAAAATCATTAAAAGCCAATAATGCCGATGAGCAAACCGGTTTCAATATTGTTGAAAGAGCCATTGAAGAGCCCTTGCGTCAGATTGTTGAAAATGCAGGTGGCGAAGGTTCGGTTGTCGTTGCTAAAGTTATTGAAGGCAAAGGCGATTTTGGGTACAATGCCAAAACCGATGAATATGTAAATATGTTGAAAGCCGGAATTATTGACCCTACCAAAGTTACCAGAATTGCCCTGGAAAATGCGGCTTCTGTTGCCGGTATGATTTTGACTACGGCTTGCGCTTTAATCGATATTAAAGAAGAATCTCCTGGAGGAATGCCACAAATGGGTGGCGGAATGCCCGGAATGATGTAAAAAATAACACCTTAAAAATCCCGATAAAATCGGGATTTTTTTATGCTCAAAAGTGATTGATATTAAAATTAATTAGAAGCAGTTGGGCTTTGGCCTTTTTAAAACCTTATTTCCTGCTTTCGCCTCAATCACTTCACTTCGTTGCGTGGATACCGGCTCAATCAGGGCTATGCTATGACGTTAGCTATTAACCAGACTTACCCCCTCAACTCACGCTGCCGCACGAATCCTTTCGTGTGGCAAATAATCACAAGAAATATTTTACCCCCGCTAGCGCGAGCATCTTGCTCGTGTTTTTACCCTCAAATTCACGCAAAAAAAATCCCGAGAAAATCGGGATTTTTTACTTTTTAATGATCGTGTCCTTCGTGGCTTTCTTCAACCTCAACAGAATCTGTGGCTGCTTTCTCAACTTTTTTGAGTTCCATACCGCACTCACAATCTCCCGGCTCTGCGTATTCTTTGCATCCCATATCACACATATAAACATCATTCATGGCCATTTCTAAACTTTCTCCTTTTTCTGTAGCTACTTCTTCTTTGGGTTGCTCTTTACAAGAAACAAAAAATACTGCCACTGAAAAGAGCATCATTACTGCTAAAATTGATTTTTTCATAAGATATTAAATTTTGATAGATTACTATTGATAAGGTGTAAAATTACACTTTTTTAAATAAAATTAAACTGATTTCTTTTTAAAAAACAGCCGCTTTATTGTTTTAGAACTTTGGAAAAATAATACAAATCCGCTTAAAATGGTCATCAATCCCAATACAGAAAATCCTCTTAAAATGGTGTTATTGATGTTGTCTCGCTCGTTATAATCCATAATGTGCAACATCCATAAATAATCAAAAATACGCCATTGTTTGGTGCGTACTTTTTCTAAAGTTCCTCTAAGCGCACAAATATATAAAACGGTATTGGAGTCATCGTCTAACTCAACCGCCCAAGCGGGTAACATACCGCCGCGATACTGAAAATGCTGGTCAATATTTTCGGCAGTGACGTACTCAATCTTTTTAATGGGTATATCTTTTTTGAGTTTTTTAAAAGCAATTTTTCGCGCTTCTTCTTCAGAAATCGGCGCTCTTTTTTCACCTGTTTCTGAATTGATGAGCATCATATTATCTGCCTGTTCTACAAAATAATACGATTCAAAAAACAAACTTGTCAATTTAATTTCTTTGACGGATGCCGGAGCAATCTGATTCATTTTCAGTACTTCATCCGGCGATTTCATCTTGTTTTTGATAATCAAAATATCATCCTTATGAACTAAATGATTCCCTCTAATTTCCTGAATATTGGTCCACGCGAAATACAATCCGCCAACAGTCCATAATAAAAATTGAATCCCTATAAAAACACCTAAATACCGATGTGTCTTTCTAACGTAATATTTTGTACTTCTCATCACTTTAGTTATTAGTTCTAATTTTCTAATATAAAAAAGCAGGGTAAGAATCCCTGCTTTTAAAATTATAATTACTTTAAAAACTATCCTTTAGCCGGTTTTAAATTCATATTACATTTTGGACATTGACCTTCTTTGGCGTAGGTTTTGTCCCCTTCGCATTTCATCGGACAACTATAGGCTTCTTTAACTGCTTTTTTATCAACTGCTTTTACAACTTCTTTTTGTTCCATTACTTTTTTATCGGCACAACATGCTTTTGTACAACCGGGCTCACATTTTTTGGCTTCACCTTCATGTTTTTTCATGTCACAATTTTCATGTTTTTTTTCTTTTTTGGCACAGCATTCTTTAGTGCAATTTGGATCACATTTTTTCGATTCTGCTTCTCCGTGTTTATGATCTTTGCAATCAGCATGATTTTCAGCTTTTTTATCAGCACAACACGCCTTAGTGCAATTTGGGTCACATTTTTCAACTTCTTTGGTAATCGTTTCTTTAACCTCTTTTTTCTCAACATCTTGAGCCATTGAAACGGATACAAAACATACCGTAACGATTAATGATAGCATTAAATTTTTCATTTTTTTATTGATTTAGTTTATAATTTATTTTTAATATTCATTTGTTGATTAACTTATTATTAAAACTTTGATAAAAACAAATTTAGAAATGTTTTCTTAAGTTTGATACTATTTATTTACTGAATTGATTCTTTTACAACAATATGTTTACTTAATTATGATTTTTTCTTAATTGTTGCATTTTTTCATACACATTTTGAATACCGATGGTTTGAGAATTCATCATTTTTCTGATTTTCATCTGAGAAAACATCAAACTGTCATGTTTTATATAATTAGGGTCAAGCATTGTTTGGGTTGAAAAATGAAGACTATCCATATATTTAATCATATATTTCATATCATCTGAACTTCCCATCATATAACCACTATTCATCATGCCGCCTGTGTTTCCCATCATTCCGCTTGAACCGTTTATTATTCCTTTGTTTTCCATCATTTCTATGGAAAAATTATAAAAATGTACTGAAAACAAACTATCGTGTTTACGAAACATTAAATGATTATATGAAGGATCAACTACACTTGTTCTGTTGTTTTCTTGAATACTTTGTTGAGTTTTAGAAACCAAATTATATTGATTTGCATTCGTAAAATCCTGTGTTAGAAGATTTTCATACTTTTGAACATCTACACCTAATGTGTCGTTCATTGAATCGTTTACTTGACAAGCTGCAAATAATACAACGATTATTGCAACAATACTGAAATTTGTTAAATTTTTCATTTTTTTATTTATTTAAATTATTAATTATTTATTTTAAACTGTTATACAATTTATCTATCCAGTGAAAAACTTCATCCTTTTCTTTTTCTGACAGTTTAGCATTACTATGCATCAACGTATAAGAATAAAGCGGCATTTCACCATCGTGAATTTGATTTCTTATAGATCTAAGTTTACTTTTTTGTTTTCGATTCGAATAGGTTCCAAAATCATTAAAATTTAATGCTGCCTTGCCCTCCTTTATATGATTTTCAAGTATCCAACTAATTGGTTGTACTTTATTATACCAAGGATAGTCGGTATTATTACTGTGACAGTCATAACATGATTTTTTTAATATATTTTGAATATCATCTGGGACATCAAAATTTTTGGTTAAATCATTCTCAAAAACTTCATCACTTTGATTGCGTGTTGCAGGTATCAATTGAATACCCGTAAACACAACCAATACTATAAAACCTATTTTTTTAAAAGAGAACATTTAATTAATCTGCTTTTGTATTTCTCCACAGTTGAGCATTTTATTTCCAAAGTAAGGATTTTTTATTTCCTTGGTTTCACTTAACCAAGTTCCACCTTTATTATTATTGTACATCGGACAAAAATCCTGATAGAGTGTTTTATTGGTTCCAACTAAGGTGATTAAATCATTGATATCGGTACTTAAAAATTCAAAGTGTTCTCTTTGATGGTTGATATCACTTTTAATAATATGCTCGGCATGTTCTTTGGCATTTTCGGCTATCTCCATATATTCTTTATGTTGAGCATCATTTAATTGAGTCATGTCAAAACTTTCAAAAGCCCTGTGTAAATCTTTTCCGGCTTCAACAGCTTTTTTTTGATTATCTGACACTAAAGCGTTTTTTAATTGAAGATATCTCTCAACTATTTGGTTAGACAATTCACTTTTTTGAACAGTTACCATATCCGTAGAAGATCCATTCATATCGTGCACATTTTCCATATTCATTTCATTTGAATGTTCTTCCTTTATATCTGTTTGATTTTTATCATTTTTACAGGCTGTAAAAAATAATATAACTACAGAAACAACAATAAGTTTTACTAAATTCTTCATTTTTTTAATTTTTAAATTGATTAATATTCTTTTTTAATGGAACCACATGTTAACATTGATTTTCCGTAATAAGGATTCTTGACCTCTTTTGAAAAACTCAACCAATCTCCACCCTTATTATTATTCGCCATTGGGCAGTTTAATAAATATATTTTTTTACTAAACGGCCCGAATGTTTCAACTAATGAAACATAGTTTACTGATAAATTCAGAAAATGTTTTCGAATATTTTCAATATCCTTGGCACTTTCCATCACCTTAATACTTTTTGATAGTTGTTCTTCAAACTGCATCCAAACATTATGAGCATCTCCTTTAAAAATGCTCATATTAACTTTTGATAATGCTGTTTTAATATTCTTTAACTGCTTTTTTGAAGTTGAAAAATCATCACTCGCCAGAGCAGATTGCAATGAAACATATTCATTTATAATAGGTTCTAAAGCTTTTTTAGCATTTTCTGAAATAGTTATTTTCTGAATGCTTTTAACAACAGGAGTTTCATTTCCCTGTTGATGACCTGTTGAAGTTGTTCCTCCTTCACTGTTCATCATACTTGGTTTCCCTTCTAATTGAGCAGCGGCATCAACGCTAAAAGCACCTTGAGTTACGATTTCCTCTCCATCGGTTAATCCTTTTATCACAACATAACTATTTCCCAGCATGGGACCTAATTCTATTTCTCTGATTTTAAAAATGGGATCATCTCCGGCCTGTTTTACGTACACAATGGAACGTTTTCCTGTCCACAAAACTGCTGTTTTAGGAACGACCATTTTGTTTTGGTACTGATCGAGATTTGCTTTTACAAAACCCGTGGCAAACATTTCGGGTTTTAATTGTTGGTTTTGATTGCTCATCTCTACCCTAACTTTAGCTACTCTATTTACCGGATCAATAACAGGATCAATAAAACTGATAATTCCGTTAAATGTTGAACCTGGAATTGCTTGAATTGTAAATTCCATTTTATTTCCATTTTTAAGAAATTGAAGATCACTTTCATAAGCATCAAACATCACCCAAATACGCGAAAGATCAGAAACTTCAAACAGTACAGATCCTTGACTGACATAATCGCCATTATTAACGCGTCTGGCTGTTACAATTCCATTTGAAGTAGATACCACATCTATGTTGGTTTTCACTTTTTTTGAATTTTCAATGGCCGCAATTTGCTGATTGGTTAACTTCCACTGTAGAAGTTTTTCTTTGGCGGCTTCATAGATTTCCGGGAATGATTGTTTCGTTTTTGCCGCTTCCAGTAATTCTTGCTGAGCAGTAATTAAATCCGGTGAATAAATAAGTGCCAGTGTTTGTCCTTTTTGCACACTTTCTCCTGTAAAATTGATATATAATTTCTCAATTCGTCCGGGAATATAGGCAACCTGACTTTGCAGCAATCGTTCATCGGCCTGCACTTTTCCGTAGAGACGAATTTCTTTAATCGGTTTTTGTTTGGAAACAACCGAAGTCATCACATTAGCCAATTGAGCAGCTTCCTTGGTAAAACGAATTGCATCAGGATCCATCCCCTCCGAAGTATTTTGGCTGAGCGGAATTAAATCCATGCCACAAATAGGACATTTTCCGGATTTATCCATCCTAATTTGAGGATGCATGGAACAGGTCCAAATTTCAGCTTTACTTTCTGCTGATGAATGATTTTCCTCTCCTTCAACTGTAGATAAAGAATGGAAAAAGAGCCATCCAAAAAACAGTCCAATTACTACAAAAATGCCGTAACGGATATATTGATTTGAAAATATTTGCATAATTTTTATTTTTATTGAATTTGTAAATAAGCCATTAATCTTTGCAATTTTGCAATTGCCGTATTAAAATCTGCAACTGCTTCTACTTGTTTCAATTCATAATTAAGCGTTTGTTGTTGAATAATTAAAAGATCTGTTAAACCCGCTCCGGAAGCTGAAAAACTTTTTATCAAAATTTTTAGCGATTGATTAGCCAACTGATATTGCCTGATATAGAGTGCAATCCGACGCTGTGCATCTTCATGGTTTTGAACTGCTTCATAATATTCAGTTTTCAGCGAATTGGATGTTGCCTGAATTTCATGTACCATTGCCGTTTTTAATTTTTCGGCTTCAGTTTGCATCGCCTTATACTTCTTTCTGTAAACAGGAAGTGTAACCGTAACCATGGGCATAATCATATCATTACCATTCATTTCTGAAGTGGACATCGGATTTTTATTAATCAGAGAATAATTGATGCCCAAACCAATCATCGGATACCCCATAAGAGTAACCATTTCTTTTCGTGCTTCAAGTGATTGTTTTTCATAATTTAACATTACTAACATCGGATTTTGAATTAAAATACTATCAGCAACAGCCAATAATGGCATATTTAAAGCGTTGGGTTTTATGGTATCGGGAAGTTTTACAATTTCCTGAGCCGATCTGTTCAAAAAACTATTGAATCGTGCAACAATAGTATTCTTCTGATTTTTTAATAATGCGGTGTTATTTTCCAACTCACCTATTTCCATTTGAATTCGATACAAATCTGTCAATCCGGAACCTCCAGAAGTATTCATTGCGCCACTTTGCATTGACCTTGAAGTTTGTGTTGGGTTTGTCCCTGCACTTCCACCCATACTTTGCATTCCTGC
Source organism: Flavobacteriaceae bacterium (assembly GCA_030683815.1). Classification (GTDB taxonomy): domain Bacteria; phylum Bacteroidota; class Bacteroidia; order Flavobacteriales; family Flavobacteriaceae; genus JAGXRT01. The sequence goes on along the minus strand of JAUXPJ010000014.1, from coordinate 33,057 downwards.
CGAACCGGATGAAGTGATTTGAGAAGCATTATTTTCCATTACACTTGATGAATTCGAATTATTGCTTCCACTTAAAGAAGCTGCTTTAAATTTTACAAGCGAAAGTCGTTCCAGTATTTTTAGAATTTCGATGTTTTTTTCTGATATTTCAATAGCTTGCTGAACTTTATACAGTTCAAACCAAGTTTGTTGTACATCATAAAACACCTGTAATTTGGCATCTCTAAATAATTCAAGTTTAGCTTTTGCCATCAAGCTCATTTCATCTTTTGCCGCTTTTAGTGTTCCAAACCATGGAAACATTTGCATCAAACGAATATCAGCTAATTGATTTCCACCTATCAGTTCCATCTGACTCAAAAATATTCCGACACTTAACTCAGGATCCGGTAAACCACCTACTTGTGGTACTTTTTGTAAAGCGGCTTCATATTCCGAAAACTTTTGCAATACAGCTGGGTTATTTTTTGCGGCTACTCCAAGGTAAAACATCAAAGAATCGTTTTCTTGACTAAAAGCAACATTATAACTATAAAGTGCTAAAAATAATAGCAGTATTTTCTTATATATGTTCATCATTCTATGTATTTTGAATTGATTGATTTTCTTCTTTTGCTTCGCGCGTAACAGCCCATTCTCTCCAAATCGACTGAAATAACGGAACCACAAATATGGTCATTACTTGAATGATCATTCCTCCGAATGCAGGAATTGCCATCGGAATCATAATATCAGCTCCTTTTCCGGTAGATGACAATATAGGCAGTAACGCAATAACTGCTACTGCGGTTGTCATCATTGCAGGTCGCACCCGTTTTTTACCGGCTTCAACAACAGCTTCCCTAACTTCAAAAACAGAAGCAGGTTTTCGTTCTTTAAATACTTGATGGATGTAAGTTCCCATCATCACACCATCATCGGTAGCAATTCCGAATAAAGCGATAAATCCGACCCATACTGCCACACTCAAATTGATAGGATGCATCTGAAACATATCGCGCAGATTGATTCCTGATACTTCAAAATTTAAAAACCAATCTTGTCCGTAAAGCCACAACATTATAAATCCACCCGCAAAGGCCACAAATACACCGGAAAAATGAATTAACGAGGCAATGATGGTTTTAAATTGAAAATATAACAGCAGTAGTATTATGAGTAAACTTATTGGAATTACTATAGACAGCCTTTTGCCGGCTCTAATCTGTTGTTCATAATTTCCGGCAAATTTATAGGTAACACCTTTTGGCAATATAATGTCTCCTGAATCTATTTTTTCCTGTAATATTTTAGCTGCAGCTTCCACTACATCTACTTCTGCTTTTCCCTCCTGTTTATCAAAAATAACATAGCCCAACAAAAAGGTGTTTTCACTCCGAATCATTTGTGCATCTTTAGTATAGGAAATATCAGCAATTTCTTCCAAAGGAATTTGAACTCCGTTCATAGTAGGAATAAGGATGCGTTTTAGGTCTTCCGGATTGTCTCTCAATTCGCGGGCGTAACGTACACGTATCGGGAAACGCTCACGACCTTCAACTGAATTACTCAATGACATCCCACCAACAGCCACTTGCAATACCTCTTGCACATCGCTAACACTCATGCCATAACGTGCCATTGCTTCGCGATTCAGTTTTATTTCAAGATAAGGCGCGCCAACAGCACGATCATAAAATACCGTGGAAGCTTTAACTGTTGAAACATCTTTTAATGCATTTTCAAATTGCAGTCCTGCCGCTTCAATACTTGCCAAATCAGGCCCGTATACTTTTAATCCCATTGGCGCTCGCATTCCTGTAGAAAGCATGACCAAGCGAGCTTCAATCGGTTGCAATTTAGGTGCTGAAGTCAACCCCGGAATATTGGTTACTTTTACGATTTCGTTCCAAATATCATTGGGTTTTTTTATTTCTGGTCGCCACTGACGGAAATACTCACCATTTGAATCTGGAATAAGACTGTCTTTCAGAATCAATCTAAATTCTTCTTTATAAGGATTGTATTTTTTATCATTTTTCAAGATAAAGCTATCTTCTTTATCTACCTTAAATCTTAGTTTATGACCGTCTTCATCCAATATATATTCAGATCGATAATTGATGGTGTTTTCAAACATTTGAACAGGGGCAGGATCGAGCGCAGAATTTACGCGTCCCCATTTTCCAACAGCAACTTCTACCTCAGGAATTACATTTAACCTTTTATCCAGTGTTTCAATATATTCCAAGTTTTTTTCAATACTGGTATGGGGCATACTCGTTGGCATCAGCAAAAATGAACCTTCGTTGAGTGAAGGCATAAATTCTTTACCAATACCTGGAAATTTAACATCACTTGATTGCCAAAATTCACTTTGTTTAATAGTACTCCACCCTAGTTTTTCAAATCCTTTTCCTGCAAAACCAAAAGTTTGGTTAAAACCTAACCAAGTTAAAATTCCAAATAAAAGGGTAAATGCGGGAAGTAACAAAAACTTCTTTTTGTTGCTCAATGCCCATCGCAAAATAGGTTCGTAATAATAAACCATTGACATCAAAGCGGCGAGAATGACAAAAATAATTCCGGCTACAAAGAAGAAATTTATAAACAGACTGTTATGTGCGCCTAAAGGCAACCATTCTTTTGATAAGAAAAATACTGCAACTAAAACAGTAATGGTAACATTGATATAATTGGTAAACTCTTTTTTATGTTCTGGCCAACGGTTTGCATATAAATTATTTACACCTATAGCAATTAAAGCCAGTGCAGGCCAAGAGAACCATATTATAAAAATTAAGATTCCTGAAATAATAAGACCCCCATTCCAAACTTTTCGTATTTTTTTGGTATCAAATCGAATATCAAATAAGATATGTACCAAGGTTGGCAAAACTACAATTCCAAGTACCAAAGCAGCAAGTAGTGCAAATGTTTTTGTGAATGCTAATGGATGGAAAAGTTTTCCTTCGGCAGCTTCCATCGCAAAAACCGGTAAGAAACTTACAATAGTAGTAGCAATAGATGTTACAACGGCATCTCTGACTTCAGTAGTTGCATTGTAAACGACCATCATCAATTTTTTACCGCGAACACCTTTATTTTCCGGCATATCTAAATGCCGGAGAATGTTTTCAACATCAATAATACCAACATCAACCATTACTCCGATGGCAATTGCAATACCTGACAGCGCAACTACATTGGCATCGACTCCAAAAAAACGCATCATAATAAATGTCATCAACACACCGATTGGAAGTAAGCCAGCCACAATAAACGAAGCTTTTAAATTCATTACCAATATAATAATCACAATGATACTGATCAAAATTTCGTGTGAAAGTGCAGATTCAAGCGTACCAATAGTCTCTTTAATTAAACCGGTTCGATCGTAAAAAGGCACAATCGTAACCTTTGAAACACTGCCATCTGACAAGGTTTTTTGAGGTAATCCTGCTTCAATTTCTTTGATTTTTTCTTTTACATTATTGATAACTTCCATCGGATTGGATCCATAACGGGCAACCACCACAGCACCAACCGCTTCTGTGCCTGATTTATCCAAACCACCACGTCTTGTTGCCGGACCAAATGAAACATGAGATATATCTTTGATGCGAACCGGAACATTATTGCGAACAGCAATCACAGAATTTTCAAGGTCACTAATATTTTTTACATATCCTAAACCTCGAATTATATATTCTACATTGTTCAATTCGATGGTTTCCGCTCCAATATCTAAATTGCTTTTGCGAACGGCATTCATGACGTCCATCACAGAAACACCATAAGCTTTAAGCGCCTCCGGATTCAAATCAATTTGGTATTCTTTTATGAATCCGCCTACTGATGCTACTTCTGAAACTCCTTTAGCCGTAGCAAGTCCGTATTTTACATAAAAATCTTGAATTGTTCTTAATTCTTGAGGATTCCAACCGCCATTGGGTTCTCCGGTTTTCGGATTTCTACCCTCTAGCGTGTACCAATAAATCTGACCAAGTGCCGTTGCATCTGGGCCTAAAGAAGGTTGCACTCCTTGCGGTAAAGTACCCGATGGTAAAGAATTCAGTTTTTCCAGTATGCGTGATCTGCTCCAATAAAACTCTACATCATCATCAAAAATGATATAAATGAATGACATTCCGAACATGGAAGTACTTCGTATGGTCTGTACTCCGGGAATTCCCAATAAAGCTGTTGTTAACGGATAGGTTATTTGATCTTGGATATCTTTGGGTGATCGTCCCATCCATTCTGTTGCAATAATTTGTTGATTATCGCCAATATCGGGGATAGCATCAACAGGAATAGGATCTCTTGGTATAAAGCCGGTATCTGTATTAAAAGGCATTGTAACCATTCCATACACTATGAAAGTTATAAGGAAGATGAAAGTAATGAGCTTATTTTCGAGAAAATATTTGACAAGTTTGTTAAACATTATATTGATTTTAATAAATTAAACCATTGATTAAAATACATTATCCTTTTCGGATTTTGTATTGAAATAAACTATGATTTAAAAAATCAAATCAAAAATGTTTGGTATAATATTGAAATATTCGGGACTAATTTGGGAGGAAAGTAATTTTTAAAAGGAATAATGTTTTCTGATAATCCTTCAAATAATTTTATTGATATCTCAAAAGGTTTTACAAATTCAACAACTTGTATTTCTACCGTTTTTGTTGATTTCTCAACTACAATACTACTTTGAATAATTTGAGATAAATCTTTACAACAAGTATGTTTATTAAAACTTAAGGATTTTTGGGAATTAGTTTCACAATCATCCATTTCCATCATTGGAGAACATTTTTCGGATTCACCAAAAACAGCAACATCCGTTATTTTACCACCACATTCATGCTTTTCAACTGCAAAAGAAACGGTTGAGAACACTACTATTAGTGATAAAAACAATGCCAATATTTTAACGCTAACTTGCTTCATTCTGCCGCAAAGTTAATTTTTTTTAATAAAACACTATTAAAAAATAGTTAAAAGTTTAATTTTCAGTCAATTTTTGATAATAAAATGCCGGTAATAAAAACAGTAATAAGATTGGTTGAATTAAAAATCGCCTTACATAAAACAACAATAAATAATTCTCTTTATTGTAATTAGTTATGATAAAATAATAAGGTATCGCAAAAACGACAAAACCAATTATAAATATCCAAATAGAGAAAAGCACTATATCTCGTTTCACAAAAACAAGATAAATGATTGCCAATGAAACCGAAGAATTTAATGAATACCTAAAGAAAATATGGATGATTAATTTTAAAAAATCTGTATCGGGAAGTGTGCTGTTTAAATAATCATATTTAAAAAAGATCAATAATGGATCATAAAAAACAGCTCCTGCCAAACCTCTAATTAAGGCAAGAATCCCAACAAATACAATAATCAATATTATTCTTTGAAATCGACTCATTTCTTATACTTTGATAAAAAATAGTTAATCCAAATGACCCAAAGCAAAAAAGTAGTTCCATAAATAATAAGTGGAAATAATATTTGATGCAAAAATTCGCTATACTCAGAGAATTGATAAATAGCAACAGCTATAAAGGCAATTCTTATCACATTTATGATATAAATTATAAAACTTCCAACCAAAATATATAGTAATGTGACTTTAAATCCGGCTGAAAATGCAATAATAAATGCGATAAATAAAATGATAACACCAATAGAATTACAACCTTCTACAACACGGGCAACATATTTGTCTTTTACAAAAAGTCGGAAAGATAATTCATCAGTATTTTGGTCAGTAAAAGATTTTATATTTACAAAATTCAATAAATCCACTGTTTGCTCTGCAACGATTTGGGTTACCGGATCACATATATATTGATTTTCATGCTCTTGCGTTAAATTTAAATACGACACATATAAAAAAACCATTAATGCATACGAACCCAAAAATTTGAGTAAGAATAATATTATTTTTTTGTATTTTTTCAAAAATGAGAATCTTAACTTTGTGCAATAAAATTATATAAAATTAAATTAACAGATGAATATTGATCAATTAAAAAAAGATATTATAAACATCACTCAACAAAATATTGAAGTTGATGTGGTGTTACAGCAAATTTGTGATTTCTTGAAAGGAGCTGTTTCTTATTATGATTGGGTTGGATTTTACTTTACCAATGGGGATAAAAAAGAATTGATTTTAAAACAATTTGCAGGAAAACCAACTGAACATACTATTATTCCGTTTGGAAAAGGCATTTGCGGACAAGTTGCACTGAGCAATCAAAATTTTGTGGTGCAGGATGTTACTGAACAAGATAATTATATTTCATGCGGATTTGATGTGAAAAGCGAAATTGTAGTTCCAATTTTTAAAGATGAAAAAAATATCGGTCAAATTGATATCGATTCTCATCATACTTCTCCATTTACCAAACAAGACGAAGAATTGTTGGAATTTGTTTGTGAACAAGTTTCTAAATTAAATCTGTAAAAAATGGAATTTTTTAGAACAATCAACGTCCAAACTACTGAAAATCAATTACAAAACTTATTGTCATTTGAAAATATAAATGATATTATTGAATCATTATTTGTGATTGATTATGAAAAGGACACTGCAAATATTACCGGAATTTGGGAAGAATTCACCCTAAAACGTGACAATATTAAAGGTGGAGTTCGATTTGCATTAATTGAATGTCCCAATGCCTTAACTTGGACTATAACAACTGGTTTTCCGCCTGTTAGAGAACATATTGTAATTCATTTAACCATCAATCGAGCTGAAAAAGAACAGCAGTTTATAGATGAATTAACAGAATTTTTAGATGACTGGGAACAAGGTTTTACCGACTTTCTTCAAAATCAATCCGAAGAATTGTTAAAAACTAATTCATAAATTTATAAGATACTCTATTTAAAATAGGTGCTTTTAACAATGGTTTTGTAGTTTTGTAATCACAACAAAACACAAAATGAACTCATTAATTACTGCAAAATCAGCTCTTATTTCTGTATTTTACAAAGATGGACTGGCGCCAATTGTCAAAAAACTTCACGATTTAGGAATCGTTTTATACTCTACCGGCGGCACTGAACAGTTTATTAAAGAACTCAATATTCCGGTTATTGCAGTCAATTCTGTTACCAATTTTCCTGAGATATTAGGCGGAAGGGTTAAAACGTTACACCCGGCTATTTTTGGAGGCATTTTAAATCGAAGAAGTTTAATATCTGATCAAACTGAAGTAAAAAATCACTCCATTCCGTCTATAGATATGGTGATTGTAGATTTATATCCTTTTGAAGAAACCCTTTCCGGCAAGGCATCCGATGAAGAAATTATTGAAAAAATTGATATTGGCGGCATTTCATTAATTAGAGCAGCAGCCAAAAATTTTAATGATGTTTTATGTGTTTCGTCCAGAAATCAATATGATGATTTTTTAGAATTATTAAAAACTCAAGACGGAAAAACAACTTTAGAACAGCGTAAAAAATTTGCAGCCAAAGCTTTTGATATTTCTAGTCATTACGATACCGCCATTTTTAATTATTTAAATGATAATATCTCGTTTAAACAAAGTTTTACAGAATTTAAAACCTTGCGATATGGCGAAAATCCACATCAAAAAGGTTATTTTTTTGGCGATTTAAATACTGTTTTTGATCAAATTCACGGTAAAGAACTTTCGTATAATAATCTGTTGGATGTTGATGCTGCGATCAATTTAATGCTGGAATTTAAAAATGAATCACCCACTTTTGCCATATTAAAACACAATAATGCTTGTGGAATTGCACAACGAAAAACTTTGTCCGAAGCATATAAAGGCGCTTTGGCTGGAGATCCAATATCGGCTTTTGGCGGCGTTTTAATTTCAAATACAGCCATTAATCAGGAAACGGCACAAGAAATAAATTCACTTTTTTTTGAAATTTTGATTGCCCCGGCTTTTGAAGAAGCTGCTTTAAATACATTAAAATCAAAAAAGAACAGAATTTTATTGATTCAAAAAACATCCGATTTACCTGAAAATCAATATAGAACCATTTTAAATGGCGTTTTATATCAAGAAAAAGATCTTAAAACAGAGGTTGATGTTGATTTAAAAACGGTGACTAAAATAAATCCATCGGCAAATGAAATTAATGATTTATTATTTGCGGCAAAAATTTGCAAACACACCAAATCCAATGCCATTGTTTTAGCTAAAAATTTACAACTTTTAGCAAGTGGAACCGGTCAAACTAGCCGGATTGATGCGCTCAATCAGGCAATCAATAAAGCCAAAAACTTTCAATTTGACCTTAAAAATGCTGTTATGGCAAGCGATGCTTTTTTCCCTTTTCCAGATTGTGTAGCCATTGCACATCAAGAAAAAATCAATGCTGTCATTCAACCGGGAGGCTCTATAAATGATCAATTATCGATTGATTTTTGTGATGAAAATAAAATGACGATGGTAATAACAGGAACACGTCATTTTAAACATTAATTTTGTTAACTTTGCTTTCACTTTAAAAATTAAGTATATACTATGGGGTTTTTCGACTTTATGACAGAAGATATTGCTATCGATTTAGGAACTGCAAACACCTTAATTATTCACGATGGAAAGGTTGTTATTGACGCTCCTTCTATTGTTGCTCGCGATCGATCAACCGGCAAAATTATTGCAGTTGGCAAAGAAGCAAGTTTAATGCAGGGAAAAACCCATGAAAATATCAAAACTATCAGACCGCTTAAAGATGGTGTAATTGCTGACTTTCAAGCATCTGAAGAAATGATAAAAGAATTTATTCGAAGCATACCTAATATTAAAAATAAGTTTTTTTCACCTTCACTTCGAATGGTAATTTGTATTCCGTCCGGTATCACTGAAGTTGAAAAACGAGCGGTTCGCGATTCTGCTGAACACATGAATGCCAAGGAAATTTATTTAATTCATGAACCAATGGCTGCGGCTATCGGTATCGGAATTGACATTATGAAACCTACAGGAAATATGATTATTGATATTGGAGGCGGAACCACTGAAATTGCAGTTATTGCTTTGGGTGGTATTGTTTGCGACAAATCAATCAAAGTTGCCGGCGATGTTTTCACTGCTGATATTTCTTATTTTATGCGAACACAACACAACTTGTCTATCGGTGAAAAAACTGCTGAAAATGTTAAAATTCAAGTTGGAGCTGCAACGGAAGATTTAGATGCTCCACCAGAAGATATGTTAGTTCAAGGTCGCGATTTACTGAGCGGAAAACCTAAACAAGTTCAAGTTTCTTATCGCGAAATTGCCAAAGCACTCGATAAAAGTATTTTGCGCATTGAAGATGCCATTATGGAAACACTCTCACAAACTCCACCGGAATTATCAGCTGATATTTATAATACAGGAATTTATTTAGCGGGTGGCGGATCTATGCTTCGCGGCTTAGACAAACGTATTTCGCGCAAAACTGATTTGCCTGTTTATGTTGCTGAAGATCCTTTAAGAGCTGTAGTTAGAGGAACAGGTTTGGCTTTGAAAGACCTTGAAAAATATAAAAATATCTTGATGAAATAGTGAATAATATTAGTTTCTAATGCAACAAATTATCAATTTTTTAATAAGGAATCGTTACCTCCTGTTGTTTTTGTTGCTGGAAATTATTGCTTTAATATTTGTTATTCAAAGTCATACTTATCACAAAAGTAAATTTATAACTTCTTCCAATTCAGTTATTGGAGGGATTTACACCAAAACAAATAAGCTGAAAAATTACTTTTTATTAGCTGATGAAAATCAGAAATTAGCTGATGAAAATACCTATTTAAGAAATTTACTTTCTAAGAAAAATTCTTCAGTTGATAGCGTTATCCACAAAGTTTCAGACACTGTTTATCATCAAGAATATCATTATATCATAGCTAAAATTATCAATAATACTTATGCAAAACGCAACAACTATTTAACCATCAACAAAGGATTAAAACACGGCATTCAAAAAGATATGGGTGTTATTTTGCCCAATGGAGTTGTGGGGGTTATACAAGATGTTTCGCCAAATTTCGCCACTATTTTATCCTTACTTAATGAAAATTCTAAGATTAATGTAGGTGTTAAAAACAATAATCATTTTGGTACTTTAGCTTGGAATGGAAAAACTTACGAAGAGGCTCAATTGCTCGATTTTCCCAGAAGAGCTATGCTTAAAATTGGTGATACGATTGTTACCGGCGGAAAATCTGTTTTATTTCCGGAAGGAATTCCGGTTGGAGTTATAAAAAGTCTTAATTTAAGAAATAATTATTACGAAAATATTACGGTTACACTTTTAACCGATATGAGTAATTTGAGTTATGTGTATATTGTCAATAATATTGATAAAAAAGAAATTGAAAATTTAGAAAAAAATCATGAATAATATTTTTTTCACTAATGCATTTCGCTTTATAGGATTGATATTTTTACAAATCCTTATTTTCAATAATATTAATTTGTTTGGATATTTAAATCCGTATCCATATCTGGCCTTTGTTTTTTTATTTCCCTACAAAAAAGAAAGAAGTAGCTTGCTGTTATTGAGTTTCTTAATTGGTTTAACCCTTGATTTCTTTACTGATTCCGGCGGAGTTCATGCTGCTTCAACTTTATTCATCGCCTATTTTAGATTGTATTTTGTAAAACTAATCCTTAGAAAATCAGAATTTGAATATTTTACATTTCAGATAACATCAGTGTCTGTTGACAAAGTTCTATTGTATTTTTTTGTTTTGATATTTATACATCATTTTTTGATGTTTAGTTTAGAGTTTTTTGATCTTCAATCTTTTTTTGAAATTCTTAAAAGAACGATACTTTCAACCATTTTTACATTTCTAGTTACTACCTTTGGTTATTATATTTTAGTTAGCAAGAAAAAATAAATGCGTAGAGGATTATTACTTTTTTATTTTATAATAGCTGTAAGCTTAGTTTTTATATTTCGACTTTTCTATATTCAGGTTGTTAATGAGGAATACAGAATATCTCCGCTTAACAATGCTGCTGTCAGAGTCAATTATGACTATCCGGAGCGCGGTTATGTTTTTGACAGAAACGGAATTTTATTGGCTGCCAATCAGCCATCTTATGATATTATGGTAATTCCGCGAGAAATCAAAAATTTAGATACGCTTGAATTATGCAGTTTAGTTAAAATCGATAAAGAAGAATTCATTAAAAAAATAGAAAAATCTAAAATCTATTCACCTTACTTACCTTCTGTTTTCCTATCTCAAATCACTAAAGATGAATATGCTTACATCCAAGAAAAGATGTATAAGTTCAAAGGATTTTACATACAAAGCAGATCCCAGCGAGAATATATGGTTAATTCTGCCTCCAATGTTTTGGGATATATCAGTGAAGTAAATGATGATTTAATCCAAAAAAATCCCTATTATCAATCAGGTGAATTAATTGGCACACAAGGCATCGAAAAACAATACGAAGAAATTCTCCGCGGCAAAAAAGGTATGAAATTCATTCAGAAAGATCGATTTAACAGAGAAATTGGTCCTTACAGAGATGGTTTATTTGATTCGTTACCAGAACCAGGAAGTGATATCACTTTAACCATAGATATTGATTTACAACAATATGGCGAAAAGATGATGCAACATAAACGTGGCGGAATTGTTGCTATTGACCCAAAAACAGGTGAAATACTAGCTTTAATTTCAATGCCAACTTATAATCCGAATTTGATGGTTGGCAAAGAGCGATCAAAAAACTCAGTAAAATTATTTGGAGATAAATTCAGTATGCCAATGTATGATAGGTCGCTACTGGCTCAATATCCACCCGGCTCTCCATTTAAAATTGTAAATGCTCTTGTCGGATTACAAGAAGGCGTTATAACGCCCGAAACTAGTTTTTACTGCTATCACGGATATCAATATGGCTCCGGTGCAAAAGCATTTATGGCTTGCCATTGTGGTGTTGTAAATTATCCTATAAAATTAGAAATGGCTATTTACAAATCTTGTAATTCATATTTTGCCAATACCTACAAAAGAATAATTGACAAATATAAATCGCCTTCTAAGGGAATTGATGCTTGGAGCAAACATTTGAATAGTTTTGGTCTGGGTGATTTTTTAGGATATGATTTACCCATCGGCAGAAAAGGACATATTCCTACATCAGCATATTACAACAAAAATTATAAAAATGGAAATTGGAGATCAACTGCTACCATTTCAAATGCTATCGGGCAGGGAGAAGTTTTAACAACTCCTATCCAACTGGCAAATTTAACGGCAACAATTGCCAACAGAGGATATTATTACACCCCTCACATCCTTAAAAAAATTACAGATAAACCGTTTACCGATTTCAATCAAAAAAAGGTAACTACTATTGATTCTAAACACTTTGATCCCATTATTGACGGGATGTTTCAAGTATTTGAAATAGGAACTGCAAGATATTCCAGAATGGAAACCATTCAAATGTGTGGAAAAACCGGAACCGCAGAGAACTTTAAACGCATCAATGGCAGAAAAGTTCAGTTTGAAGATCATTCTATTTTTATTGCATTTGCGCCAAAGGATGATCCTAAAATAGCGATTGCTATCTTTGTTGAAAATGGAGGGTTTGGCTCAACAATAGCCGCTCCAATTGCCAGTTTAATGATTGAAAAATATTTAACCGGAGAAGTTTTAAGAACTTGGATGGAGCAAGGAATGATCGATAAAAGTCTTGAATATCAATATCAGAAACAATTATTTTCATTAACAAGTTTTGAGAAAGCAACGAAATAACATATTTTACGGAGCCGATTTAATATTGATTTTACTCTATATATCATTAATTTTGTTAGGGTTACTCAATATTTACTCTGTTTCTTCTACCAGCGCAAATTTTGATGCTTTTAGTTTGAGCTCTCGTTTCGGAACACAACTATTGTGGATCGCCGTTAGCATACCCATCGTGATTTTTGTATTCTTTCTCGAAGCTCGGATTTACGAACGATTTGCTACCTTATTTTACTTGTTTATTTTAGTGGTTCTTGCCGGATTATTTGTCTTTGGAAAAAATATAAACGGAGCAACTTCTTGGTATTCATTCGGAGCTTTTAATTTACAACCCTCAGAATTTGCAAAAGCAATAACCGCTCTTGCTCTTGCCAAAATTATCAATGAAAGTCAATTCGATTTAAGAAAATTTCATTCACAATGGAAAGTGTTTCTTATAGTCTTACTTCCTGCTATTTTGATAGCTCTTCAACCCGATCCCGGTTCAAGTTTAGTTTATTTAGCTTTCTTCTTTGTTTTTTATAGAGAAGGACTTCCTTGGTACTATATATTCTTTGGGATGTTTGCTGTTATTTTATTTATCCTAACGATGATTTTTGGAAAAGCAATTATGCTGATTTCTTTAATCATATTAACACTGATTTCTTCCCTTTATATTCGTTTTATAAAAATGAGGAAATTTAAAAAATTTGGATTTGATTTATTGGTTGTTCTCCTATTTTCATCAGTGTTTGTTTTAAGTGTTGATCATATTTTTAACTATGTTTTTGAGCAACATCATCGAGATCGGTTTATGGTGATTCTTGGAAAAACTTCTGACACTAAAGGAATAGGATACAATACAGATCAATCCGTATTAACCATTGGTTCTGGCGGATTAATAGGAAAAGGTTTTATGTATGGTGACAGAACGCGTGGAAAATTTGTACCAGAACAAGATACTGATTACATTTTTAGCACTATTGGCGAAGAATGGGGATTTGTTGGAACTTCAGTTGTTGTAATAATTTTCACTGCTTTTCTGCTTCGGATATTATATTTGGCCGAAAAACAAAAAAATAAATTCAGCAGGGTTTACGGTTACTGCGTTGCCTCCATATTTTTTCTCCACTTTATGATAAATATCGGAATGGTAATAGGATTATTACCGACTATTGGTATTCCTTTACCCTTTTTTAGCTACGGTGGTTCTGCATTTTTGGGCTTTACCATCCTGCTCTTTATATTTATTAAATTAGATGCCAATAAAGTGTATGAATGGTAAAAAAAAGAGCGTTTAAAAACGCTCTTTTGATTAGATTATTACTTTATTAGATAGAAGCTACATGTTTCATTAAACCAGATTTTAAATTTCCGGCTTTATTTTTATGAATAACATTACTCTTAACTAATTTATCTAGCATTGATAAAACTGCAGGTAATTTACCTTCAGCAAATTCTTTATCAACAGATGCACGCAAATCCCTAACAGCATTTCTTGCAGTTTTATGCTGATATTTATTTCTCAAGCGTTTCTCTTCGTTGCTTCTAATTCTCTTTAATGCTGATTTATGATTTGCCATTATATTATAATTTAATGTTCTTAAATTTTGTAGCCCGTAGGGGAGTCGAACCCCTCTTACCAGGATGAAAACCTGGCGTCCTAACCGATAGACGAACGGGCCATGTATTACCTACATTTTCACATTGCGAGTGCAAAGATACATCTATTTTCTATTTGTCAAAATTTATTTTAAAAATTTTTCAATACGCTTTTGCAAATAAAACTTTTCTCTGTGAAGCCTTGCCAGTAAAGACACAAACACCTGTTTTATTATCAGAATTTAATGGGATACAACGGATAGTTGCCTTAGTTAATTCTTTAATTTTTTCTTCAGTTTCATTTGTACCATCCCAGTGAGCAGAAACAAAACCACCTTTGGTTTCCAAAATATTTTTAAATGAATCAAAATCATCTACTTCAGTAATATGGGTATCTCTATAAGATTTTGCTTTATCAAACAAATCAGTTTGAATTTGTTTTAATAAATCCTCTATATAAGTGGATGCTTCATCAAAAGTGATTACTTTTTTCTCCAGTGTATCTCTTCTTGCAATTTCTAAAGTTCCATTTTCTAAATCACGTGAACCAATGGCTAATCTTACCGGAACTCCTTTTAATTCATATTCTGCAAATTTCCATCCTGGAGTATGTGTAGTTCTTTGATCAAATTTTACAGAAATCCCCTTTGATTTTAAATGATTAATAATGCTAGAAACTTTTTCTTTAATCTGATCTAATTGATCTTCTGTTTTATGGATAGGAACTATAACTACTTGAATTGGCGCCAAATTGGGAGGCAATACCAATCCGTTATCATCTGAATGAGTCATAATTAACGCTCCAATCAAACGCGTTGAAACTCCCCATGAAGTAGCCCAAACAAATTCCTGTTTTCCTTCTTTTGTTGTGAATTTTACATCAAATGCTTTAGCAAAATTCTGACCTAAAAAGTGAGAAGTTCCTGCTTGAAGCGCTTTACCATCTTGCATTAGGGCTTCAATACAATAAGTCTCTAAAGCACCCGCAAAACGTTCATTTTCTGATTTAACTCCTTTAACAACCGGCATCGCCATGAAATTCTCAGCAAAATCAGCATATACATTCATCATTTGTTCCGCTTCTATAATTGCTTCGGTTTTTGTTGCATGTGCCGTATGGCCTTCTTGCCATAAAAATTCAGTAGTTCGTAAAAATAAACGCGTACGCATTTCCCATCTAACTACATTAGCCCACTGATTGATTAACAGTGGCAAATCTCGGTATGATTGAACCCATTTGCGATAAGTATCCCAAATAATAGTTTCAGAAGTTGGACGAACAATTAATTCTTCTTCTAATTTAGCATCTGGATCAACAACAATTCCGCTTCCATCTTCCGCATTTTTTAACCGATAATGTGTAACAACCGCACATTCTTTAGCAAAACCAGCAACATGACTTGCTTCTTTGCTAAAATACGATTTGGGGATCAATAGCGGAAAATAGGCGTTTTGATGCCCAGTTTCTTTAAACATTCTATCCAATTCTGCTTGCATTTTTTCCCAGATTGCATATCCATATGGTTTAATAACCATGAATCCTCTAACACCGGAATTCTCGGCTAAATCAGCATTTATCACTAAATCATTATACCACTTAGAGTAATCTTCACTGCGCTTTGTTAATTTATTTCCCATCAGCTTATATTTGGCACAAATATTGTAATTTTATATTCGATTAATAGTTGACAAAACTAACTATTTTTGTGATGTTCAACAATAAAAAACGTATTGATTATGAAATCTTCTTTTCAAACATTGACAAATCAAATCCTTCTAATACTTGTATTTATTAGTTTATTTGGATTGAATTCTTGTGGTTCTTATTACAATGTATCACAGGAGGATGGCATATACAATTCACGTGATTATACTGTTTATCAAGAAAAACGTGAGGTAAATAAAAGAGAAGCTGAAGAAAGGGATAACCAAGAAGATAATTTTTTCGCAAGAAAACTTTCGTCATACGAGTCTGTTGAAGAGGGTGATGTCCTAACTGATATTGATTCTTATAGATATAATGATAATTATCAGGATAATAAAGGAAGTTCTCCTTGGGGTTATTCCGGTAACTTAACAATTACTGTTGTAGATCCTTATTATTATCGCAGTTCTTGGAATAGTTATTATTATGATGATTATTACTATGGATATTATCCATCTCACTATTATTATTACAGACCTTTCTATAATCCGTACTACAATCCATATTACAACCCTTACTATTATTCAGGTTATTACCCTTATTACAATCCTTATTATGGAAGTAGTTTTTACTACGGATTTAATTGGGGGTATAACTCTTATTACTATAACCAATATTATCGACCAATTTATCATGTAAAATACTATGATTCTTACGGTAAACGAGAGAGTCATAATACTAGTGGTTATATGCAAAGAAGCAGTTCTGGCAGCGATAGAAATCAAGTTTCTCCTTATTCTGGAAACAGGAGACCTACATTAGGAACTTCTACCAGAAGATCTTCCGATGAAATAAGAAGTGAGCGTTCTAAAACCATCAACAAATCAAATAAAAATAACGAGTATAATAATAGAAGACCTAATGATGATAGCAATAATTATCGAAGACCTACAAATAATTCAAATTCCAATCCAACAAATAAGAGTAATACAACAACTGGAAAAAGAAGAGATAATGTGAGTTATAATTATAATGATGTAATTAATCAAAGTAGGACTGAGACTCGTACAGAAACGAATTCTAACAATAGAAGTACTGAAGATAACAATTATAGAAGAAGCAATGTGACCGTTTATCAGTCACCAAGAGCTAATTCATCCAATTACGAGACACAAAATAATATCGAAAGAACTACAACTGCTAACAATAGTGATAATACTGAAGAAAAATCAAACAAAAGAGAATCTAATAATACACATAACAACAATAAATCGGCTCCAGTGGAACAAAATAATTCTCAAAGAGAAGTAAGAGAAACTACTAGAAATGAATCATCATCAAACAATTCAAGTCCTGCAAGAGTAGAAAGTAATTCCAGTAATCAATCAAATACTTCTTCAGTTGGCAGAAGACGCGATTAATAGCTATTTATTTATAAAACAAAAATCCTGTCAAAATAACAAAGTATCAAAATATTTGATTTTCCACAACCTTAAAAAATGAAAAAATGAAAAAATTATTTTTACTTTTTACGCTACTTTTTTCAGTTATCATACATTCTCAATCACTGGGATATAATGATTTAGGTATTTTATTTTCTGGTGATGAATACAACGGAACAGCACGTTTTAATGCTATGAGTGGTGCATTTGGCGCTTTAGGAGGCGATTTATCTGCCATGACAATAAACCCCGCCGGAGCAGCAATTTTCTTGAATAATGAATTTAGCATTTCTTTAAACAATAGAAATACATCCATAAGTTCTACTTTTTACAACAACGGTCGGTTATCTGAAAATGATTATTTTAATTTATCTCAGATGGGCGGAGTAGCTGTTTTCAATAATTATAATCAAAATTCAAACTGGAAAAATCTTGCTTTGGGATTTAATTATTCTAAAACTGCTGACTTTGAAAATAATTGGATAGCACGCGGAAATAGCGGATATGCCACTTATATTTTTGATCAAGTTAACACAAATATCAGATATTTAAACGTTGATGAACAGGTATTTGGAAACTTTACAGAAGGATCTAATGATAAATACACTTTTTCAATTGCTTCTCAATACAATGATAATTTATACGTTGGATTTTCTTTAAATACTTATAATTTAGATTTTTATCAAAAAGCAATTTTAGAAGAATACAATAATGATGGTGATGGAAATACCATTGATGCTTCCCTTATTCAGAAACTATTAACTGTAGGCGATGGTGTTTCTTTTGGATTCGGTTTAATTTCAAGACCAACTGATAATATCCGTTTTGGTTTTTCTTATCAATCGCCTGTATGGTATGAATTAGCTGAAGAGTTTGTTGCTGAAGATTTGAAATTAACTTATAGCAACACCACACAGTCTTATACTTCTTATTCTGGAGTTAATCGTTTTGATTATAAAGTGAGAACTCCAAGTACTTTAACCGGAAGTTTTGCATATATTTTCAATAAACAAGGTTTAATCAGTTTAGATTATATCTACAAAAATTACAGCGGAATTCGTTTAAGTGGCGATGATTTCAGTTCAGAAAATCAAAATTTTAAAGAGAATTTAAAAGGTGTTACCCGTTTAAATATAGGAACAGAATGGCGTTTAGACAGATTCAGTATAAGAGCCGGTTTACACACCGAAAAAAGTCCGTTTGAAAATGCATCGAATAATGAAAATATTGAAGGATATTCTTTAGGCGCAGGTTATAATTTTGGCGGATTCAAATTTGATGTTTCTTACAGTAAATCCAAACAAACTAAATATTATGATTTTTATCCTCAATACAATCAAATTAATGCAGCTTCTTTAGCAACAGAAAACTCAAAAGTAACTGCAACATTGACTTTCAGACTGTAAATAATAATAATCACAATAAAATGTCCCGATTTATCGGGACATTTTTTTATTACCTTTGTATAAAATTAAATAATAATGAGTACTATAAATTTCACCATCGAAAAAACCAATATACCAACCATAGTTAAGTTTGTTTCTAATGCAGTTTTAACTC
Source organism: Flavobacteriaceae bacterium (assembly GCA_030683815.1). GTDB lineage: Bacteria > Bacteroidota > Bacteroidia > Flavobacteriales > Flavobacteriaceae > JAGXRT01. Next base: position 14,060 of record JAUXPJ010000014.1, on the reverse strand, counting down.
GCGGAACACATGAGTTTAATTCAACTGAAGAAGCATCAGGCTCTCCATTAACTCAAAAATTATTTGAGTTTCCCTTTGTAAAAAAAATACAGATTTCGGCTAATTTCATTGCTATCGAAGGCATCGATAATTTAGACTGGGAACTTGTTCAAGATGATGTCAAAGATTTTATTCAAGACTTTATTGCAGCAGATCTTAAAACAAGTGAACAACAAGTCATGTATCAAAATAATGTATTGGAAATTTATATGGAAAGCACTCCAAATCCAAATACCATGAAATTTGCTACTAACCGCTTATTGGCCGTTAATGACGCAACTTTTATTTCTTTAGAAAACGCAGAGCCATCATTATTGGCACAGGAATTATTTGGTTATGACTATGTTACCGAAGTATTTATTTCAGAAAATTATGTTTCTGTTACTAAAAACAATTCAAAAGAATGGGATGAAATACAAACTGATTTAAGAGCATATATCAAGTCATTTATTGAAAGTGGAAAGGAAATTCTTAAAGAAAATTACAGCAATAACACTTCTTCTGATGTTTATGATTTTGATGCTTTGGATGAAACCAGCAAACAAATCGTAGCTATTTTAGATAAATATGTAAAACCCGCAGTTGCATCTGATGGAGGAAATATTGTATTTCATTCTTATGATGATGATTCAAAAGTGGTAAGTGTAATTTTACAAGGCGCTTGTAATGGTTGTCCATCATCAACAGTAACTTTAAAAAATGGAATAGAAGAAATGTTGAAACAAATGATTCCAAATAAAATTGAGATGGTAAAAGCTATTAATGGATAAATAATTTTTATGTCTGAAAAAGTAAAACCTTACAAAAATTCCGATTCAGGAAAAAAAGAGCAAGTAGCTCAAATGTTTGACAATATCTCAGGAAAATACGATTTTCTCAATCATTTTTTATCATTGGGAATTGATATTCAATGGCGTAAAAAAGTATTGAAAATTGTCAAAAAAACGAATCCTGAAATCATTTTAGATATTGCAACCGGAACCGGAGATTTAGCTATTTTACTTTCAAAAACCCATCCGAAAAAAATTATCGGTTTAGATTTATCTAACGGAATGTTAGAAGTTGGGCGTAAAAAAGTGGCTCAACAAAAGCTGTCTCATCTCATAGAAATGGTTCAAGGAGATTCAGAAAACTTACCTTTTGAAGATCATTTTTTTGATGTGATAACCGTTTCTTTTGGTGTTCGAAATTTTGAAAACCTCAACAAAGGTTTATCAGAAATCTACAGAGTTTTAAAACCCGGTGGAACTTTTGTGGTGTTAGAATTTTCACAACCCACAAAATTTCCGATGAAACAACTTTTCGGATTTTACTCAAAATACATATTACCACTTATCGGGAAACTAATTTCAAAAGATAATTCGGCTTACACCTATTTACCCGAAAGCGTTGCTGCATTTCCTTTTGGAGAAGATTTTAATACCATCTTAAGAAATATAGGTTATACTAATGTGGCAGATAAAGCGTTAACATTTGGTATAGCAACCATTTACAAAGCGCAAAAATAATATGAAAATACTACGATTCATCGTACTTATTTGTTTCGTACTTGGCAGTACTTCTGCCCTATTTGCTCAAAGAGAGCGAATTGAAAATCTACCCAATTTTGATTTGGATAAAGTTCACTGGGGATATTATTTAGGCATCAATAACAAAGGATTTAAGGTCTCTTATCTTGAAACCGATAAAACAATTACTGTTGAAGAATCTATGGGTTTTAACGTTGGATTGATTGGTGATTTACGTTTACACAACAATATTAATTTAAGATTTGAACCTGGGCTTTCAACTAATAGCAAATTGCTTCATTTTTCAAATAGACAAAGTCAAGATAGTATTCGCGAAACCGGTGGCACCTATTTACATATGCCTTTGGTTCTAAAATTCAGCACTGATAGATATAACAATATCAGACCCTATGTTTTGGGCGGAATTTCATATGATTACAATCTTTCCAGCAATCAAGATAATCCTGATGATAATTCAAGCGGAGAATTCCGCATGAAAAAACACAATTTTATGTATGAAATGGGTTTCGGAATTGATTTTTATCTTTATTACTTTAAATTTTCGCCCTCAATCAGAGGAGTTTTTGCCATCAACGATGAATTGAAATATGATGAAAATCTGAACAGTAAATGGACTGGACCTGTTGACTTTTTCGGTACGCGAGGAATTTTTATCAACTTTGCTTTTGAGTAAATTTATCTTCTTTTAAACTCACTCAACACAATTGCAGTTGCGGTTGCCACATTTAGACTTTCTGTTTCTTGATGATTTCCAAAAGCCGGAATGGAAATTTTTTGGGTGATTAATTTTTCGATTTCAGCACTAATTCCGTTGGCTTCATTTCCCATAATGATAATTCCTTTTTTTGGTAATTCGATCTTATAAATATTATTTCCATCCATAAAAGATCCAAACACTTCACCTTTATAATTGGAGATAAATTCTTTTAAATCGGTATAGAATAATTTTACCCGAGTTAATGAACCCATAGTTGATTGAACAACTTTAGGATTAAAACAATCAACAGTATCTTTTGAACAAATTAATTGCTCTACTCCAAACCAATCACATAGTCTAATAATTGTTCCTAAATTTCCTGGGTCATTAATTGAATCGAGTGCTAAAATCAAATTATTGGAATTTGCTTTTTGAACTGATGGAATCTTAAAAACAGCCAAAACTTGATGAGGCGTTTTTAAAAAACTAATTTTTTTTAACTCATCAACTGTAACAATTTTAATTTTATCAGCAGTATCAATCTTAAAATTAGCATCAACCATATAAATTTTTTCGAGTTGAAAATCTGATTTTAAAAATTCCTGAACACTTTTCAGCCCTTCAACAACAAATAATTGATGTTGAATCCTAAATTTTTTATGTTCTAAACTTTTAATTAACTTTATGTTGTTTTTTGATAACATACAAATGGTTACTTTTGAACAAATTTAAAGCAAAATCATTGCAAACCAACAATTCATTACTATTCATTTTGGCTGTGTTAATTTTAATTGGCTTTAGCTCGTGTAATGCTGTAAAATATGTTCCAAAAGACAAATTTTTACTCAAAAAAAACACGATTACTGTAAATAATAAAAAGAGTATTGATGAAAATTTAACTGATTATATTGTTCAAAGACCAAATCAGTTGGTTTTAAATATTCCACTTCCACTTTATTTATACAACTTAGCAAACAAAAGTAATGATACAGTTTATGCTTTTTGGTTGAAAAAAAATCCGAAAACACATCAATTTTTATCTGACGTTTTTTCTGAAAAACAAGTTGTTCGCATTGGTAATTCTTACAAAGGACTTCATAAATGGTTTTTAAAAAATGGAGAAGAACCTGTCATTTTAGATTCTCTTAAAACTAAATTGACAGCTGAAAAACTTCGGCTTCATTACATCAATGAAGGGTTTTTTAAGAATACAGTGTCTGTAAATTACTCATTTAAAAAGAATCAAAAAGCATCGGTAACCTATAATATTACTAAAAACAAACCATTTTTAATTGATAGTATCTTTGTCAATATCCAATCTGAAGTACTGGATTCATTGTATTTGGCTGAGAAAGAATATTCATTTTTAAAAACAAATGAACGATTTAGAGATCAAAATTTTAGAGAAGAATCTAAACGACTCACCAAGTTATTTCGGAACTCAGGAATTTATCATTTCGCTGAAAATTCAATCGGATTTTATCAATTAGATTCGACCAATACAAATTACAAAACCAATGTTTTACTGCAAATTGAGAATCAAATAATTGAAAAAAATGACAGTCTTTATGCCAGACCTTATCTTCCTTTCAAAATAAATAAAGTTTCAATTTATACTGATTATAGTTTTTTGAACAAAGAAAAGGAATATCAAGATAGTTTAAATTATAAAGGAATTCAGATTTATGCATTTGAAAAGATCAATTATTCTCCCAAATTTCTGATAAATTCAATATTTATTGAACCAACCAATTTATATAGTGATACCAATAGAGATTTAACAAGAAATTATTTGAGCACCACCCAAAATTTTAGACTCGTTGATATAAAATACACCGAAAATGAGGATAATACTTTAGATGCGACCATTTATTTAAGTCCGTTAAAAAAATATTCTTTAGGATTAAATACGGAAGTTACCCACTCTAACATTCGACAATTAGGAATTTCAGGCAAAATCAGTCTATTAAACAAGAATACATTTAAAGGAGCCGAAATTTTTAAACTATCACTTCAAGGATCTTTTTTAAATACTTCAAGAGATGCCACTAACAATGCCAACTTTTTTAATGCCTGGGAAGCTGGAGTTGATGCATCTATCAAAATTCCAAAATTTCTTTTACCTTTTAAAACTTCTTCATTAATCCCAAAACGGATGTATCCAAAAACTGAAATTACAGTGGGTACAAGTTGGCAAAAAAATATAGGATTGGATATTCAAAAATTTACAGGTATTATAGATTATTCGTGGGAAACGACACCTCAGAAAAAACATAATTTAGAGTTACTTGACGCCCAATATATTCGAAATTTAAATGTGAGTTCTTATTTTGATATTTACGCTTCAGAATTTTTAAAACTATCCTCCATTGCACAAAATTATTTCAACCAAACCATTACACCTTCTTCTGCGATTTTATTTTATAACAATAACATTGACGCAACATTTCAAAGTTCAAATCCGGAGGAATATCAAATGGCGCGCAATATTAAAAAGCGATATGATATTATTACCGAAAATGTATTGATTCCGCTTATTGCGTACTCATTTACTTATAATAACAGCGAGAGTTACAACGACCACGATTTTTCTTATTTCAAAATTAGATTAGCCGCAGCGGGCAATATTACTAACTTATTCACAACCCAAAAAGAAGGAACTGCCACAAAAGAATTATTCGGCATTCCAATTGCGCAATATTTTAGAACAGATATTGAGTATAAAAAATTCTGGGATTTAACTTCTGAAAATATCATTGCCTTTAGAACTCGATTGGGTATAGCCATTCCTTATGGCAATTCCAGCCAAATCCCTTTTAGTAGAAATTATTTTGCCGGTGGTCCAAATGATATGCGCGCTTGGAAAGTATATGATTTAGGTCCCGGTACTGAAAGAAGTGGGTTGGAATACAATGTTGGAAATCTGAAATTTATTAGCAGTTTAGAATATCGATTTAAAATTTTAAACAGTTTTAAAGGGGCGTTATTTACTGATGTCGGTAATATTTGGGACATTACCAATTCATCATTAACTACCTCAGAATCTAGTTTTAACGGATTAAAATCATTCAAAGAATTGGCAATAGGAAGTGGATTTGGTTTGCGTTATGATTTCAATTTTTTAGTACTTCGACTCGACATCGGTTTTAAAACTTATGAACCGTATTTAGAAAAGAACAAATGGTTTTCTAATTACAATTTTATGAATGCTGTTTATAACATCGGAATTAATTATCCTTTTTAAATCATCGTTTAAACTTATCTTTTTCTTAATTTTGCTGCAATCAAAATATTCAAATCTATGAGCTACACTTTTAAACCCGGTGTTTTATTCGGAAAAGACCTTCAAAACATGTTTCAATCTGCAAAAGAAAACAATTTTGCATTACCGGCTGTAAATGTTACCGGATCCGACACCATTAATGCGGTATTAGAAACATCTAAAGAGTTAAACGCTCCGGCAGTAATACAATTTTCGAATGGTGGAGCTCACTTTAATGCAGGAAAAGGACTGAATAATGAAAATCAAAAAGCAGCAATTGCCGGTGCAATTGCAGGCGCGAAACATATTCATTTAATGGCTGAAGCATATCAAATTCCGGTTGTACTGCATACTGATCATTGTGCTAAAAAATTGCTTCCTTGGATTGATGGATTATTGACAGCAGGTGAACAACATTTTGAAGTATACGGAAAACCGTTGTTCAGCTCACATATGATTGATTTATCTGAAGAGCCGATTGAAGAAAACATCGAAATATGTAAATCGTATTTAGAAAGAATGCATAAAATTGGTATGACTTTAGAAATAGAATTAGGAATTACCGGCGGTGAAGAAGACGGCGTTGATAATACTGATGTTGACAATTCTAAACTTTATACACAACCAGAAGAAGTAGCTTATGCTTATGAAGAACTTTCTAAAATCAGCAATCAATTTACAATTGCAGCATCGTTTGGAAATGTTCATGGTGTTTATAAACCAGGTAACGTAAAATTGATGCCAAAAATTTTAGACAATTCTCAAAAATATATCGAGAAAAAATTCAACACAGCTAAAAATCCGGTTGATTTTGTTTTCCACGGAGGATCAGGTTCTACCTTAGAAGAAATTAGAGAAGGTATTTCATACGGTGTAATTAAAATGAATATTGATACTGATTTACAATATGCATTTATGGAAGGTATCAGAAATTATTTCAAGAGCAAATCGGCTTATTTAGAAGGCCAGATTGGAAATCCTGAAGGAGATGATGTGCCTAATAAAAAGTATTACGATCCAAGAGTCTGGCTTCGCGAAGGTGAATTGACTTTTAAAGCCAGATTAAAATCATCATTTGAAGATTTAAACAATATCAACACACTATAAATAATTCGATTTTTAAAAAGAGTAATATCTCTGATAATTTTTACTAAATTGCCCCCGTTTAATAAATATTTAAAGTTATGACACTTTGGTTTAAGAGAAAAGATAAAGGAATTCACACTCCTACCGAACAAAAAAAAGATGTTCCTAAAGGATTGTGGTATAAATCTCCTTCAGGTAAAATCATCGATACAGAACAGTTAAAAGAGAATTTTTATGTAAGTCCGGAAGATGGATACCATGTAAGAATTGGAAGTAAAGAATATTTTGAAATATTTTTTGATGATAATAAGTTTAAAGAGTTATTTCCCAATTTAACATCAAAAGACCCATTGAATTTTACGGATAGCAAAAAATATGTAGACCGATTAGCTGAAGCTCAAAAAGAAACCAATCTAAAGGATGCTGTAAGAGTTGCTGTAGGGAAATCATTAGGAAAAGATATCGTAATAGCTGCTATGGATTTTAGTTTTATCGGGGGTTCTATGGGAAGTGTTGTTGGAGAAAAAATTGCCCGTGCCATTGATTATGCTATCAGAAAAAAACTTCCTTTTTTATTGGTTTCAAAATCTGGTGGAGCAAGAATGATGGAAGCTTCTTTATCATTAATGCAGTTGGTAAAAACTTCAGCCAAATTAGCTCAACTTTCTGAAGCTAAATTACCTTATATCGCTTTATGTACCGATCCAACAACAGGAGGTGCAACCGCATCATTTGCTATGTTAGGAGATATTAATATCGCTGAACCTGATGCCTTGATTGCTTTTGCGGGCCCAAGAGTTGTAAAAGATACAACCGGAAAAAAATTACCGGATGGATTTCAACGATCTGAATTTGTTCTGGAACATGGTTTTCTTGATAAGATTATAGAACGAAAAAATTTGAAAAAGCAAATTAATTTATATATCGATTTAATTCAAAATATACCCATTAGAAAATAAAAAAAGCGAGCAAATGCTCGCTTTTTTACTTAAAATGGTCTTTATCTTTTTCCTAATAATATTTCCTTAACATCTCCATTGTCATTAGTAAAAATTACTTTGTTATCGCATAATCCATCGCCAAAATCAATAGTTCCTGTTCTGTCATTTCTTTGAACTTTTATAGTACCGCTTACCAAAAATCTACAAGACATTTCTCTTCTTAACGGAATGATAATTTCTCCTTTGTGAATATCTCCATTTCTAAAAATCGTTGTCCAGTTTCCTGTAATTAAGAATACATTGTCGCCCCAAACACCCATTGTTTCTTTCCCTGCGATCATTTCTCTAACTCTTACGCTTGAGCGTTCTAAATACAATCCATCAGCAAAAGTAATTTTAATATTTACTGTTACCGTTGATTGTGGATTTCCATTAGTATTTTCAGCAATACGTTCAACAGAAGTTGTTCCTTCCACTTTTTTAGCATTGAAGTAGAAATTATCATAAGTAACTGTTATTGTATGTATTTTTAAATCTCTATTGGCATTAAATACGATAGTAATTTTTCCTTTTACCAAATTTCCGTTAGGAAGTGTACAACCATCGCCAAAATCAATGGTCACCGTTTTCATAAGCTCGGCAGCATCCCATTTAACAGTTCTTGTACCACAGTTAGGGAAGAAACTGGTAAATTCCATTCTGTTACCCATCATTCCTTCTTCCACATATAATTGATCCGCCAAATCAGTAATTCCTTCTGTTACTTCATCACCATCAGCAATGGCCTGAGCTACTTCAACAGAAATTGGATCTTTAGAAGATGTGTTAATTTCATCATCTCCTTGACAGTTTGTAAATACGAATCCTAAAGAAAGAAAAAGTATTAAAATTCCGATTGTAAATTTTGTTTGGTTCATAATTTTTGGAGTTTAAGATTAACGTTTAGACCTTGTCAAATAAAAATGGTTTAATGAAAGTTAAAAAAAAGTTAAAAATTTTTCAAAAGAGGAATTCATTACAATCAATTGTATTTCATATGAACATATTTTTTTTATTCATAGTCATATGGAATAGGCAAGTTTGATTAAAATTTTTATAGCTAAATTATGAGTTTTTGCAAACTTTGCTATTTCACAATAATAATTATATCTTTGCAGCTCGATACACCATCGATACATAAAAATTATTAATTAATAACTTAATGTTAGCATGTATTTAACTAAAGAAACGAAAACTGAAATTTTCAAAAAACACGGAAATTCTGAAACAAACACAGGTTCATCAGAAGGTCAAATTGCATTATTTACCTTTAGAATCAATCACTTAACAAAACATTTACAAAAAAACAAAAAGGATTTCAATACTGAAAAATCCTTAGTTAAGTTGGTGGGTAAAAGAAGAAGTTTACTTGATTATTTAATCAAAACTGACATTACCAGATACCGTGCAATTATTGCCGAATTAGGATTAAGAAAATAATTCGAAACTCGTAAAAGAGGCAAAATTTTGCCTCTTTTTTATTAAAAAAAGTACTATTAAACTTTTCATTGGAAACCGTAAAACACACAACTACAGTAAAACCAATTGTTTAATAAGTAAAAATTAATTATGATTCCTAAAGTATTCCAAGAAATTATTGATCTAGGAGATGGGAGAACCATTTCATTAGAAACAGGAAAATTAGCCAAACAAGCGGATGGATCCGTAGTTGTTAGAATGGGAGATTCTATGTTGCTTGCAACAGTAGTATCTGCCAAAAAAGCTAGCCCGGTAGATTTTTTACCGTTAACGGTAGATTATCGTGAAAAATTTGCAGCAGCAGGAAGATTTCCTGGTGGATTTTTTAAAAGAGAAGCAAGACCAAGTGACAGTGAGGTTTTGACAATGAGATTAGTTGACCGTGTTTTGCGTCCACTTTTCCCGGATGATTATCATGCTGAAACACAAGTGATGATTCAGTTAATGTCACATGATGAAAATGTAATGCCAGATTCAATGGCTGGTTTAGCCGCATCAACTGCATTAGCACTTTCAGATATTCCATTTTCAACTTTGATTTCAGAAGTTCGTGTTGCACGAGTAGATGGTCAATTCATTATCAATCCGAGTAAAGGGCAATTAGATTTATCAGATATTGATATGATGATTGGAGCTTCAAAGGATTCTATTGCAATGGTAGAAGGTGAGATGAAAGAGATTTCAGAAAAAGAAATGGTTGAAGCTATTAAGTTTGCGCACGAAGCTATTAAAGTACAAATTGCAGCTCAAGAACGTTTGGTTGCCGCTTTTGGTAAAAAAGAAACTCGTACTTACGATGAAGAAAGAGAAGACGAAGCAATTTACGCAAAAGTAAAAGCTGCATCTTATGATAAAATTTATGCTATTGCAAAAGTAGGTTCATCTAAACAAGAAAGAACAGCAGCATTTGCAGAAGTAAAAGAAGAAATTAAATCCTTGTTTACAGAAGAAGAATTGACTGAAAATGGAGATTTAATCAGTAAATATTTTTACAAAACCAATAAAGAAGCTGTTCGCAATGTAACGCTGGATTTAGGAACTCGTTTAGACGGAAGAAAAACTACGGAAATCAGACCTATTTGGTGTGAAGTAGATTATTTACCCAGAGTTCATGGTTCAGCTATTTTCACCAGAGGTGAAACACAAGCATTGGCAACAGCTACTTTAGGAACTTCAAGAGAAGCCAATCAAATTGATTCTCCATCAGAACAAGGCGAAGAAAAATTCTATTTACACTATAACTTCCCTCCTTTTTCAACGGGTGAAGCCAAACCATTAAGAGGCACCTCAAGAAGAGAAGTTGGACATGGAAACTTAGCACAACGTGCTTTGAAAAACATGATTCCTGCTGAAAATCCTTATACAATTCGTATTGTTTCTGAAGTATTGGAATCTAACGGATCATCATCAATGGCAACAGTTTGTGCCGGAACATTGGCTTTAATGGATGCCGGTATTCAAATGATTAAACCGGTTTCCGGAATTGCCATGGGATTGATTACTGATGGAGATCGTTTTGCAGTGTTGTCAGATATTCTTGGTGATGAAGATCATTTAGGTGATATGGATTTTAAAGTTACCGGAACTGCAGATGGAATTACTGCTTGTCAAATGGATATTAAAATTGAAGGATTGGCTTATGACATCATGGAAAAAGCACTGGATCAAGCGCGTGATGGTCGTTTACATATATTAGGGAAACTAATTGAAGTTCTTGACAAACCAAGAGCTGATGTTAAAACATATGCACCTAAAATTATTAAAGTTATTATTCCCGGAAATTTTATTGGTGCCTTGATTGGTCCTGGTGGAAAAGTAATTCAAGAGTTACAAAAAGCAACCGGAACTACTATCGTTATCAATGAAGTAGATGAGCAAGGTGTTGTTGAAATTTTAGGAACTGATCCAGACGGAATTGCAAAAGTATTGGCAAAAATAGATTCAATCATTTTTAAACCTCAAGTTGGCGAAGCATATGAAGTTAAAGTTATCAAACTACTTGACTTTGGTGCCGTAGTTGAATATACACAGGCTCCCGGAAATGAAGTTTTACTGCACGTTTCGGAATTAGCATGGGAACGCACAGAAAACGTAACCGATGTGGTAAAAATGGGAGAGGTTTTTATGGTAAAATACCTTGGTGTCGATCCTAAAAACAGAAAAGATAAAGTGTCTAGAAAAGCACTTTTACCAAGACCTCCAAGAGAAGATAAAAAGAATTAATCTTTTTTAAAGGAACTAAATTAAAGAATCCAAACCTAACGGGTTTCAAAAACCTTTTAGGTTTGGATAAATTACTTTAACAAGGGAGCCAGCTCCCCTGTTTTTTTTTGCATTAGGGATGGAAGCAATTGTTTGAGCTCTTTTTGTGCAATGAAATGCAACAAAAAAGCGAGTGCGCACAGCCCGACCCCGATATGAAAACCGATTAATCGGTTTTCATATCGGGGGAATGCCCTCCTTCAACTTCGCTAAAGATTACAAAAATATTTTATCCTTTTGTAACATTTGGTGATGAAGTTGCGTATAAGCGTTTGTACACACAAATAAAGCAAAATTTTACATGAGACAACTTAAGATTACCAAACAAGTAACCAACAGAGAGACTGCATCGTTAGATAAATACTTGCAAGAAATTGGTAAAGTAGAATTAATTACCGCTGAACAAGAAGTTGAATTAGCACAAAAAATTAAAGCCGGTGATCATAGAGCTTTAGAAAAATTAACAAAAGCCAATCTTAGATTTGTGGTTTCTGTAGCTAAACAATATCAAAATCAAGGACTTACTCTTCCTGATTTAATTAACGAAGGAAATCTTGGTTTAATTAAAGCTGCAAAACGTTTTGATGAAACTCGTGGATTTAAATTTATATCCTATGCCGTATGGTGGATTCGTCAATCTATTCTTCAAGCATTAGCAGAACAATCTCGTATTGTGCGTTTGCCTTTGAATAAAATCGGTTCCATCAACAAAATCAACAAAATGTATGCTTTTCTGGAACAAGAACAAGAGCGGCCACCGTCTGCTGAGGAAATTGCCAAAAAATTGGATATGACTGTTAGTGATGTAAAAGAATCCATGAAAAATTCCGGTCGCCACGTTTCTATGGATGCGCCATTGGTAGAGGGTGAAGATTCTAATTTATATGATGTTTTACGCTCTGGAGAATCTCCAAATCCAGATCGCGCACTCTTACATGAATCTTTAAAAATTGAAATTGAACGCGCCTTAGAAACTTTAACTCCCAGAGAATCAGATGTTATAAGATTGTATTTTGGTTTAGGTGACCAACATCCTATGACTCTTGAAGAAATTGGAGAAACCTTTTTATTGACAAGAGAAAGAGTTCGACAAATCAAAGAAAAAGCTATTCGCAGATTAAAACACACCTCTAGAAGTAAAATTTTATTAACTTACTTAGGTTAAAATCAAAAGAATAAACTCTCTGTTATGGAGAGTTTTCTTTTTTATCTTATTTTTGTATAAACTTTATGCCATGACTAAAATAATTGCTCCTTCTCTGCTTTCAGCTGATTTTGCCAATCTTCAAAAAGACATCGAAATGATTAATAACAGTGAAGCTGATTGGTTTCATATTGATGTGATGGATGGTGTTTTTGTTCCGAATATTTCTTTTGGAATGCCTGTGATTAAAGCGATTAAAAAACATGCCAAAAAACCGTTGGATGTTCATTTAATGATTGTAAATCCTGATCGATATATAACTGATTTTAAAAAAGTTGGAGCTGATATTTTAACGGTACATTTTGAGGCGTGTACTCATTTACATCGAACTATTCAGGTCATAAAATCTGAAGGAATGAAAGCGGGTGTTTCCATAAATCCACATACACCGGTTTCTGTTTTAGAGCATGTTATTGCTGATTTAGATTTGGTTTTGATTATGAGTGTTAATCCCGGGTTTGGAGGTCAATCATTTATTGAATCTACTTATAACAAAGTTGAGCAACTGAAAAAATTAATTGTCGATAACAATTCGAATGCTTTAATTGAAGTTGATGGCGGAGTAACTGATGTTAATATTCAGCAACTTTCAAAAATAGGTGTTGATGCTTTTGTTGCAGGAAATTTTGTGTTTAGCAGTGAAAATCCTACTAAAACAATTGCGGGTTTAAAATCAAGAGCTAAAAATATTTAACATTTACAAGTATTAAGAAAATATTTTAATATATCTGTTGTAGTTAAAATACCAACCAATTTATCTTCAACAACAACTGGTAAAGCATGAAATTCTTTAGAGATCAATAGTTCGGTTACTTCCTTAATACTCGCGTTCCAATTGACAGTCTGTATATTCTTAATCATGATTTGTTCTACTGAAAACATTTGATAAATAGCTTCATCAACGGTAGATTCCGTATCACTTAGTGAATCTAAAAAACTAATCCGCATTAAATCTGTTTTGCTGACCATTCCTTTTAAAACACCTTCATTAACTACTGGTAAATGACGAATACGATGTTGATTAAACAATCTTTCGGCTAACTCTAAACTATCATTTTGATGAAGAGTTATCACTTCTTTTGTCATGATATCTTTTACCAACAAATTCGTTTTCATGATTCTCACCTTAATGGATTAACACTCTAAAGTTAACGAAAAATTACAAAATATCCTATGATTAAATTAAAAGCAGCTGGCAGCTGGTAGTCGGAATTCAATGATTGAAAAATTTAAAGATGTAAAAGATTATTACTTTACAACATTTCAACTTTATAGCTCCGCTTTGAAAATCAACAAAGAAAAACATCGCATCCTAAAAAACAAAAGCAAGCTGTGTTTTTTATCGCAACTTAAAACAGGATTAGCTGCGCTGATCCTGACAAAGCTCCGCTTTGAAAATCAACAAAGAAAAACATCGCATCCTAAAAAACAAAAGCAAGCTGTGTTTTTTATCGCAACTTAAAACAGGATTAGCTGCGCTGATCCTGACAAAGCTCCGCTTTGAAAATCAACAAAGAAAAAC
>JAUXPJ010000019.1 GCA_030683815.1 Flavobacteriaceae bacterium | reverse complement strand
GGAACTTCTCGCTTGGCTTGGTGTAAGAATTTGTTTTCTCTTAACGCATCTGGATGTTTTTTTTTGTAGTCATACTTATAAATTTTTAATTATATTCGTAAGGTAATTAAAAGTTTGGTTAGTGCTACCGAAGGTTTAGTTCAACAGCACATTTGCAATAGGCGGGGTTTCGTGCTCCGCAGACAGTTTTGTGGTTAAAGAAAGTTCAGTGCTCCGCATGAACATTTGTGCTGAAAAGCCCTCCCATCGCAAATTTGCAAAACGTTAAGCCAATGCTAAAAGACAGTGCAACACGACAATGACAGAGCAAAAACTAACATATGATAGAATAATAAACCGAGTGACTGACCAACTTGTGAAATGTACAATTGAAGGAGTAATAGTTAACGAAATTTTTTTTTCCCAGATTGAATAACAGGTTAATAAGTAAAGTTATTTTTCACTCGATAAAAGGCAATAATTTGGTTACTTTGTAGCTTATAAAATAGATTTTCATAAGAAAAGATGATAATAGAAAATACTGAAATAACAAAATATACATTCTCTGGTCACGACTCCTTTCAGTGCCGACAACTTTGGTTAAAAAAGGGGTATGACTATGTGCAAGAAGGAAAAAATTTCAATGACGAAGATGCTGTTGTTCAGCTTGGTGTAGGTAAAAATATGGTTTCATCCATTCGATTTTGGCTGAAAGCTTTTAATATTATAGATAACAAAGACATTCCAACTGAATTTGGAAAACGATTATTTGATGATGAAAATGGATATGACCCGTTTTTGGAAGATGAAGCAAGTCTTTGGCTTTTACATTACCAATTGGTAAAAAATGGCTTTGCTTCAATATACAGCATTATCTTCAATGAGTTCAGAAAGGAAAAACTATTCTTTAATAAAGAAACCTTTATGAACTATGTGAAAAGAATTGGAGAGAGTAATCCCGATTTGAATTTCAATGAAAATACGGTTGCTAAAGATTTTATTGTTTTTGCTAACCTTTATAAAAGCGACCCTGAGAGTAAGGATGTTGAAGATAGTTTTTCGGGGATTCTGTCTGAAATAGAACTTTTAAAAACAACTGGAAAAGGCAAGGATGAACAATTTTACATTGAAAATACAGAAAGAGATAATCTTCCCGAATCAGTTGTGTTGTACACAATACTTGACAATTCAAACTACGGTAACTCTATCAGTTTGAATTCATTGGAGTTTTACTTGAATAGCCCGGGTTCAATTTTCGCTTTAAATCGTTCCGGCTTGATGAATAAAATCTCCGAAATAGTGAATGAGTTTAAAGACATCACTTTTACAGACCAAGCAGGTATTAAGGAGTTGCAATTCAAAAACAAAGCAGACGCTTACACAATTTTAGATCAATACTATGGCAAATAATTTCACAACATCGGTAAATATTATCAGGGATACTGACAGGGATTTCAATTACATTCCAACACCCAATGCTAGACAAGTTGTTAGCCAAATAGTTAATGACTTTAAAAAAGGCATTCGTTCATTTAATGTGGTTGGTACATATGGTACGGGTAAATCTTCTTTTTTACTAGCTTTTGAGCAGAGCGTCAAAGGAATAAAACGCTATTTTGACCCTAATTTCCTTGCAAGTCCTAAGTTTGATTTTGTTAAGATTATTGGTTCCTACTCTTCCATTGTGGAGCAGTTTGCAGATGCTTTTGAAGTTCAAACAAACAAGAATCAACAAGAAAATATTCTTTCAGAGATATTCAACAGATACCATTCCTTTGGAAAGGAAAACAAGGTTTTATTTATCCTGATTGATGAGTTCGGTAAGTTTTTAGAGTATGCTAGTAAACACAATCCTGAAAAGGAACTTTATTTCATTCAGCAGCTCGCAGAATTTTGTAATAATCCAAAACACAACATTGTTCTAATTACAACTGTTCACCAAAGTTTGGAGTCGTATGCTTATTCGCTAAGCAAAACCCAACAACAAGAGTGGACGAAAGTAAAAGGGCGTTTCCGCGAAATCACCTTTAACGAACCTGTTGAACAGCTTTTATTTTTGGCTTCTGAATACGTTGCGGTGAACTTTGAAACCAAGACTTCTAAATCAGAAATTGAAAAATGCTTGAAGCTCACTACCGAAACAAAAGCCTTCAACTTCAATAAAGATTTTCTCAAAGAAATTGCTTCAAAGCTATATCCGCTTGATATTCTTTCTGCAAATATTCTCACGCTTTCATTGCAGAGATACGGACAAAATGAACGCTCACTGTTTTCATTTCTTGAATCATCGGACCATACAGGTTTGGCGAAGTTCAACAAACTGGAAAATCCGTTTTATAATTTATCGAATGTATACGATTATCTGAATTTCAACTTCTACTCGTTTTTAACCTCAAAGTACAATCCTGACTTTTCTGCTTGGAGTTCAATTCGTTCTTCCATTGAAGAAGTGGAAAGAGCATTTGATTCAAATATTAATGATTACATCAAAGTGGTTAAAACGATTGGACTTTTGAATATCTTCTCTGCAAGTGGTTCAATCTTAGACTTGAATTTCTTGATTGATTATTTAAAAACTACTTGTGGCGTTTCGGATGCAAAAGGTGCAATCAAAAATCTCGAAGCAAAGAATATCATCCGTTATCGTTTACATTCAAAGCGTTTCATTCTGTTTGAAGGAACTGACTTAGATATTCAAACAGCTTTAATTGAAGCTGGTAATAAGATTTCGGAAGTAGTTGATATTACTACACTTCTGAATAAGCATATTCAATTCAGTCCAGTTTTTGCCAAGCAGTATTCATTTTCCACAGGAACACCAAGGTATTTTGAGTTTGTAATTTCAGACTATCCTATTCAAAAAACTCCCGAAGGTGAAATTGATGGCTTTGTGAATCTAGTTTTCAATAGCAAGTTGAAAGAAAGTGACATTCAAAATAAATCAAAACTTCAAGAAGAAGCTATCATTTATTGTTTCTTCAAAAATTCTGCTGAAATAAAAAACTTGTTGTTTGAGATTGAGAAAATTCAAAAGGTTCTTGAAGAAAACAAGGACGATAAGGTTGCTAAAAGAGAACTGGAAAACATCGTTGAATCACAAATCCGATTGCTCAACCACTATATCACGGACAGCATTTATTCTGGAAGTAAGGAAGTAAAATGGTTTTTCTACGGTGATGAAAAGAAAATAGCAGACAAAAAAGACTTCAACAAATTGCTTTCTCAGGTTTGCAGTATTGTATATAATGCAACTCCTGCATTTAAGAATGAATTGGTGAACAAGCACAAAATTTCTTCATCCATTCACACGGCAAAAAGGAATTACTTCAAGGCTTTGGCTAACAATTGGGGTAAGGAAAATTTAGGTTTTGAAGATTCGAAATTTCCGCCTGAAAAGACAATCTATTTATCTCTTCTCAAGGAAAATGGCATTTCACCCATCAGAGAAAACTCGTTGGATGTAATTTCCATTGATAATAATTCATCCTTCAACAGATTATGGAGAGCATCGGAAGACTTCTTAGAAAGTGCCAAATCAGAACAACTTAAGATTTCTGAATTGTCTGAAATGCTTAGTAAGAGGCCTTTTAAACTAAAGCAAGGATTGATTGATTTTTGGATTCCGACATTCTTGTTTTTGAAGCGAGATGACTTTGCCATTTTTAATGATGACAGTTACATACCGAATCTATCAGAAGAGAATTTAGAATTGATTGCTAAATATCCAGAAAAGTATTCTATCAAAACCTTTGACATTGAAGGGGTGAAATTAGACATCTTCAATAGTTACCGAACATTTTTGAATCAGTCAACGGAGCAAAAGTTTGATAACAACACTTTTATTGAGACTATAAAACCGTTTATTGTTTTTTACAAACAATTGCCGGATTATAGTAAGAACACAAAAAGGCTTTCTCCTTCGGCTCTGAAAATTCGTCAAGCGATTTCAACCAGTAAAGACCCAGAGGTAACTTTTTTTGAGGCCTTTCCAAATGCTTTAGGAATAACGCTTTCAACTTTACAAAAAGACAAGTCTAAACTTCAAAGTTATACAACCAATCTGCAAGATGCAGTTAGGGAGTTGCGAACTTCTTATGATGAACTTTTAAAGCGATTTGAGGAATTCATTTGCAATGAATTTGTAGGTAAATCAATTGAATTTGAAGAATACAAAGAATATCTGCAAAAGCGTTTTTCGAAATTGAAAAAGCATATGCTTTTGAATAACCAGAAAACGTTTGTTCAAAGATTAGATTCTCCATTAGATGATAAGAAAGCTTGGTTAAACTCGATAGCACAAGCCATTACGGGTAAAACAATTGAAATGTTTTCTGACGAAGATGAAATCTTGCTATATGAACGATTTAAGACAATGATTTTGGAATTGGATAGTTTAACCAAAATTTCCAAGACTGATATTGATGAAAGCCTAGAAGAAGTGATTGGTGTCAAAATAGATTCATTCTTTAGTAAGATTGACCCGAAAGTAGTCAGAGTACCTAAGAGCAAGAGCAAAGAAATCGAGCAATTGAAGAACGAATTGAAAAACAAATTGGGCAAAGACAATACTTCGAATATCGCTGCTGTCTTGAACCTACTTAAAGAATTATTACAATGAGCAAAGTAAGACACGTATTAGGCATATCAGGAGGAAAAGACAGTGCAGCTTTGGCTATTTACGTCAAGACAAAATATCCTTCTATTGATTTGGAGTTTTATTCTTGTGATACAGGAAAAGAACTAGAAGAAACTTATCAGTTGATTCGAAACTTAGAAGTATATCTAGGAATAAAAATAGAACTTTTACAAGGTGCAGAAAATAGTTCCGAAGACCCATTTGACCATTTTTTGAAAATGTACGGTGGTTTTCTACCTTCTTCAAATGCTCGCTGGTGTACTAAAAAATTGAAATTAGAGCCCTTTGAAAACTATGTAGGCACAGACCCTGTGGTTTCTTATGTTGGTATTAGAGGTGATGAAGAACGAGAAGGATACATTTCTACCAAAAAGAACATTCAATCTATATTTCCCTTTCGTAAAAATATTTGGAGTTTAGATGTTGTGACCAAGTTGCTTTCTAACCAAAATATGGATCAACTTTTAGCAATGTCAAAGAACATCGATTTTGGTAACAATCAAGAAAAAGCCTTTCAAACCATTTCTCGAAAAATTGATACAAGTTTTACATTAGACCAAAAACTAACTACTTTGCTAGATACAAACGTGAAGGCATTTAATCATCTTGTTTTCGATTTTTTAAAAACAACGGATTATCCCTTAGCTACAGAAGCTACTTTTCCACTTTTGGACAATGATGAAGTGCTAGTGCGAGCGGATATATTCAAAATCTTGGAAGAAAGTGGTGTGGGAGTACCTGCCTATTACAACAAAATAGATTTCGAAATCAATGGTAAAAAAGGAGAATACGCAAGAAGTCGTTCGGGTTGTTTCTTTTGCTTTTTCCAACAAAAAATAGAATGGGTTTGGTTGTACGAGCAACATCCTGATTTGTACAAGAAAGCGATGGAATATGAGAAAGACGGATACACTTGGGCACAAACAGAAAGTCTAGAAGAATTGATACAGCCTAAGAGAATGGCTGCCATCAAAGAAGAATATATTAAAAGAATGGAAAGAAAATCAAAAGCAAAATCACCTTACCTAGTGGACATCTTGGATGATGCCGAGGGCGAAGGTTGTGCGGCTTGTTTTATTTAAATAAGTATGGATATAAAAGTTTTTTTATCAGGTGGAATGAATGAATCTAATTGGCAACAACAAGTTATTAACTTAGTTGGCAAAGATGGTTATATCTATTTCAACCCACGGGAACATTTCTTATTAAAGGCAAATGAGTATACGATGTGGGATTTATTCTATGTCAAAAATTGTGATGTTGTTTTTGCGTATATGCAAAAAGATAATCCTTCTGGCTTTGGTCTGACTTTAGAGATTGGTTATGCAGCAGCCTTAGGTAAACAAATAATTTTGATAGATGAAAAATCATCTTTAGATGAAATTTTTGAACAAAAATTTAAAATTGTTCGAGAGTCATCTTCAATCGTTTTTGACAATTTTTCTGATGGTATAACTTATTTAAAAAACCTTCGAAATGGTATTACTACATTGTAATTCTAATGAAATACAAGCTTCCTTTGATATTTGGAAGTTTATTCAGGATTTGGGGCCAACAATAGTTTCACTACTAGCAATTTTAGCTACATTCTTTGTCACAAGACAAACCTTAAAATCTCAGTCAGCTCAAAATATTAAGGCACTTAATGCTCAAAAAGATTTAGAAGCAAGACAAATAATTCAAAAGAAATTGGATGAATTTTACGGTCCTCTAATTCAACAACGGATGAAGAGCACTAAACTTTATGAAAAGTTTAGTAAAAAATATCGAGAGAAAGATGATAGCTTTTCAACTTTATTATATCTAATAAACAATCGGGTATTCGTGGGAAATGACAAAGTATTATTAGAGCAAATTATTAAATTAGGTGAAGACTCTGAAAGGTTGATTCAAGAAAAATCAGGTTTGATTGATGACAGTGAATTAAGGCTAGAAATTATCCCAAGGGCTACTACTCATTTCTTGCTAATCAAATTAGCCTATAATAGAGAATTGACAGGTAACTCAGCTGAATTTAAAGATTTAACTTATCCAAAGGAATTTGTTGAAAAACTTGAAGCAAGAAAAAGTCAATTGGAGACAGAATTGTTAAACCTTAATAAGCGTGAAAGTTAGAAATTATGTTTCCTGAAAATATAAAATATCTCGACTACAACTCTACCACCCCCATCGACTCAAGGGTGCTTGAGGCAATGTTGCCTTTTCTAAAGGATAACTTTGCCAATCCAAGTAGCACCCACCATTTTGGTCAAACCATCAATGAAAAAGTAAAACAAGCTCGTGAGCAAATAGCTGATTTTATCAATGCAGAACCAAATGAACTGATTTTTACAAGCGGTGCAACCGAAGCCATCAATATTGCTATAAAAGGTGTTGCGGAAAGTTATTCCAATAAAGGAAAACATATTGTAACTGTTTCAACCGAACACAAAGCGGTTTTAGATACTTGCAAAGATTTAGAAAGAAAAGGTTTTGAAGTTACTTATTTGCCAGTTCATAGTAATGGATTGATTGACTTAGATGAACTTGATAAAAACATTAGACTAGATACCATTCTTGTTTCAGTGATGTATGTCAATAACGAAACTGGAGTGATTCAACCCATCAAAGAAATTGCATCAATCGCTCACGAAAAAGGAGCTTTATTTATGACAGATGCCACACAAGCGGTTGGGAAAATTGAAATTGATTTAGATGATTTAGGTATTGATTTGCTTTGTTTCAGTGGTCATAAAATGTATGCTCCAAAAGGAATTGGAGCTTTGTATGTAAGGCAAAGAGAAAATAAAGTAAAACTCACACCACAAATCCACGGTGGTGGTCACGAGCAAGGTTTAAGAAGCGGAACACTTAACGTATCTGGAATAATTGCCCTTGCCAAAGCTTGTGAAATAGCCAGTCATGAAATGAAACAAAACCATAAAACTGTTAACGAACTACGAGATAAATTAGAGCAAGAGTTATTAAAATTGCCGAACACTTCCCTAAATGGTGGTTCAGTAAATAGAATTTACAATACCACTAACATTTGTTTTAAAGGTCAGGATGCCAATGTTATGATTGGAAGAATGAAAGATATTGCCGTTTCCAATGGTTCGGCTTGTTCATCAGCAGTTGTTGAACCCTCACACGTTTTAAAAGCTATGGGATTAAGTGGTGATGATGCGTTTGCTTCATTGCGTTTTTCAATTGGCAAGTACAACAACAATGAAGACATTGAAACAGTGATTAAGAAAATAAAAGAACTCACTCAACCAAATTTTTAATTATGCTTAAAGATTGCGACTGGTCATTGGATAGAGATTATAAAACAGGTTCAGAAGACGAACCCTTGCAATTTTATTTGGATGGATTGGCCAATAGCAGTGAGTTCAATTTGCTGTTGGGTTACTTCAGTTCATCGGCTATCAACTTGCTTTCTGTTGGCTTTGCCACCTTTATCAGCAAAGGAGGTAAAATGAAAATGGTTATCAATCATTTGCTTTCTTCTAAAGACAAAGAAGCGGTTGTAAAAGCTAATGGTGAAGTTGTAAATAAAGTTTTCGATTTAACAGATGTTGTTTCACTTGGTAGGGTTTTAGATGAATATGATACACATTTTTTTGAATGCTTGGCTTATCTCATTGCTGAAAAACGAATTGAAATTAAAGTTATTAAACCAAAAAATGGAAAAGGAATAGCTCATTACAAATCTGGCGTTTTTAGTGATGGGCAAGATTTTATTGGCTACAAGGCATCTTGCAATTTCACTCTTTACGGATTGTCTGAAAATTTAGAAGAATTAGAAGCCTTTTTGAGTTGGGAAAATGGTCGGTCAAACAAGCTAATCAAAAAGCAATTAAAACTCATAGATGACTATTTCACCGAAAAAGATGAAGATGTTGAATATATACCCGTTAATGAGATTGAAGTCGTTTTAAAAGATAGGTTTGGCAGGAAAGACATAAATGAATTGTTAGTTCAGGAAGAAGAGTTACTTAAAAAGAAAGCGAGTTTAATTTCAAATACAAAGCTCAAAAAAACAATCACAAAGCTTTTTAGTGAAATTGAAATAATTAGAAGAACTCCTAGATTTCCATATCCGGAAGGTCCAAGAGAATATCAAATAAATGCAGATAATAATTGGGTTGCAAATAATTACAAAGGAATGTTTGCAATGGCAACTGGAACGGGTAAAACGATTACCGCACTCAATTGCTTGCTGAATGAATACCAGAAAACAAAGATTTACAGAGCAATTATAACGGTTCCAACAACAGCGTTGGTGGAACAATGGAAAAAGGAATGTACCAAGTTTAACTTCAAAAACATTATCACAGTAAGCTCCAAAGAGAATTGGGATAAGAATCTTGCTTTTTTCAATACAGCTTCAAAACTGATTGACACTTCCTATATTGTCATTGTAACTTATGCTTCATTACCAAGACCTAAGTTTCAAAGTTACTTTAAACAACTTCCAAAAGACACCATTCTAATTGCAGATGAAACACACAATTTGGGTTCTCAAGGTCTTTTAAGATTGTTACCAACCATACATCTTGAAAAGCGAATTGGCTTATCCGCAACACCGCACAGAAAATTTGATGAAGCAGGAAACCAAGCGATTCAAGAGTTTTTTAATGATGAGCCGCCTTACATTGTTTCTTATTCAATGGAAGAAGCCTTGAAAATTGGATGGCTTTGTAAATACACATATCATCCACACATAGTAAAGCTTACTGACCAGGAAATGGTGAAATACAAGGATTTGTCGCTCCAACTGTTGAGAATGGGTATGTTCGATAAAGAAACTGGTGCTTTCAGAAGTACTCCTGAAATTGAGAAAAAACTCTTAGAAAGAAAACGAATCATTCATAAAGCAGCAAATAAATTAGATGTTTTTAAAGGGATTCTAAGAAGTGAGTATGATAAACGAAAAAATCTAAAATATACTTTGGTTTATGTTCCTGAAGGTATCGAAGCAAGTTTTGACGAAACCGATTTTAGTGTTGAAACAGATGAAGAAAACAGATTGATAAACGAATATACCAAGGCAGTTAGTAATACTGATGATTCAATAATGGTGAAACAGTTTACTGCAAATTCTACCAACCGAGAGGAAATCTTAAAAAACTTTGAAGAGAGTAAAATTCACGTATTGACTTCAATGAAATGTTTAGATGAAGGTGTAGATGTACCACGTTCAGAATTAGCCATATTTTGTGCGAGCACAGGGAATCCAAGACAATTTATTCAAAGAAGAGGTAGAGTGTTACGATTGCACAAGGATAAAATCCACGCCACTATTCACGATTTAGTAGTTGTCCCTGAAGTTAGTACAGAAGAAAATACCTTTGAAATGGAGAAGGGTTTAGTAAAGAAAGAACTTGAACGAGTGGTTGACTTCGCTAATCTAGCAATGAATAAAACTGAAACTTATGAAATACTTAAAAATATTTTGGACTACTACAGCTTAAACCTTAACGATTTATAAAAATATTCTTATGGCAAGAAAAGACGATATACTTAAAAGTTTTTTAACCCACGAGTTACTTGAAGCCAAGTACGAGCTTAAAAAAGAAGAACTTCCTTCTTCAGTAAGGGAAGCATTGAATTCAGATAATCCAATTGTAAAGACCATTGCTTTAATTGTAGATGGTTTGGAAAAATCACCTTCAGCTACAGATAATGAATTAAGAAATAGTGTCATTCAGTTTTTAAATACCGCAATATGATTATAAAAAAAATTCAAATAGAAAACTATCTCTGTTATTATGGTATAAATTCATTCCAGTTTGAAGATGGTCTTAATATTGTTTTAGGTGAAAACAATGAAGGTAAAACAAAATTTTTTGAAGCTGTAGATTGGTTATTCAATGGTAAAAATAGCGAATTGGAAATGCTGATTTCTGCAAAAAAAATAAATGAAATATCAATCGGGGATAGTTTTAGACTTAGTGTCTCAATGACTGTTGTGCAATATAATTCTGAATATAAAATTTCAAGAAGTTTTACAGGTAAAAAAACTGATAAAAATAAAATTGAAACCTTAAACTTTATGTTCGAAGGTGAAGAAACAGATTCACTAACAGGCCAAAGAGAACCCAAAAACGGACAAATCTTACTTGATAGAATCTTTCCTTTTCAAATTCGTAAATATTCTATGTTTAAAGGAGAGACTGAATTAAACATTTTTGAAAATGAAGAAGCTCTTGCCAATTTAATTAACCTATTTTCGGATGCTAGACATTTTGACAAATACACTGAAAAGGGAGCTTTTCTTAGAGATAAATCCGAAAATGCTGTTGAGCAATCAACTAAACAAAATCAAAAAAATCAGAAAGCTTATAATTTATTGGAAAGTAATATTGATGAACTTAATAGGGAAAAAGAAAAATATAAGGTTCATCTCACTTCGATAGAAAATGAAAAAACAAAACTAGATAAAAATATAAAAGAAGCTGAAAAGTATGTTGATAACGCGGAGGCCTTAGAAACTATAAATAAACGAATTAAAAAAACTGATGAAAAGATTTCTTTTTTGGCTGGAAGAATTGATGAAAATTACACTACCTCCCTATTTGATGAAAGTTGGATTTTAGTCAATTTCGAATCATTCCATAAGGAATTTGCAGATAAAGTGTCTTTACACAGCAAAACTCGCAGAGAACTTCAATCTGATTTTGACAAACAAAAAGGGATTAAAGAAGGCGAGAAAAAGGCAAAAGCAGAATTACTAAACAATGCAGTACCTCTTCCAATTGGTGTGCCTTCAAAATCTCATATGGAAGAAATGCTCAATGATGAAATCTGTAAAGTATGTAATCGTGAAGCTAAAAAAGGCTCTGAGGCGTACGAGTTTATGATGAAAAGACTTAAATTCTATTTGAAGAGTCAAGTTGTAGAAGAGAATGAACCAGAAAAGGATGATCCACTTTTCAAATTTGATTATACAAATAGACTTGATAATTTGAGTATTAGTCACGAGGACAACCTTAAAAACCTCCGATTGATAAGAAGTAAAATTAAGGAACTTTTCGAATTTAATGATGACCGCAAAAAAGATATTGAAGAACTTAAAGAACAACTAGAAAAAGAAAAAACAGAACGAGAGCGAATTTTAGGCAATTCAAAAATTGCGGATGAAAATAAATTGATAAACGTCTTTAAGAATTATACTTCTTGGCAAGAGGATTTGAGATCTATTAATGAAGAACACTTTGATATAGACTCAAAATTGCAAAACATCATATCGCAGTTAAAAACAAAGAAAGAAGAAAAAGATAAAATCGACTTAAATACTGCTAGTTCATTTCTTTTGAAAACAAGAGATATACTCCGCGATATAGAAATAGTTTTTATCGAAACAAAGGATAAAAAATTTGATGATTTTATTGTGAAATTAGAAAACAAATCAAACAAATTCCTTAACCAAATCAATATTGAAGCATTTACTGGTCAAATAAGGTTTTCTAAAAAGAGATATGGTGTTGATAAAATCAAAATTGATGTTTCTCTTTTCGAAGCAGGTGGTAGATATTTTGTGCCAGGAACTGCCGTTAGAACTTCAATGAACATTTCAATTTTACTTGCAATTTCAGAACTTGCAAATGAAGTAAGAGACGAAACATATCCAATGATATTTGATGCACCAACATCATCGTTTGGTGATATCAAAACAGCTGATTTTTTAAATTTAATTTATGAAACTTCTAATCAAAAAATTATTCTAATTAAAAATTTCATAGGAGATATTCGAGATCAGAATGGAAAGATTAAGGATCTTTACATTAAGGAAGAATTTAAAGCAGTTAAAAAACACAAAGCTTTTTGGGTTAAATTGGAAAGACCATTTGACAAAAACGAACTATCCACCATTAACTCAGAAATTATCCCATTATAAGATGAAAAATTTATTTGAAAAATGGAAAACTAGAATTCCAAAATACAGTGAGGTACATAAAGATTTGTTTTCATCACTTTCTCAAAAGTTTGGTGCAGAAGGTGAGAAGAAAATCAACCTTGGAAAACATTTCAGTACCAACTATGAACTATACAGCTACGCTTTTTTCTTAGGACTTTATAATAATGAATTTTCCCCAATTCCTGACAGAGAAAAGAAAACGGATTTTAGCCATCATATTCAACATTGGGGTAGTAAAACTACAGTTTCGATTCGTAAGGATTTTACTAACCTACAGGAAAATATATTTATTGCTCTTGTAGCGAAAACAGAAATTGATTTGGTTGCACTTGAAAAAGGAGAATTAGATGAAGACGAAGTTGTAAAATTACTAATCAAGACAATGGAGTCATATACTAATGGTGGTCTGATAATAATTAAGGAGAAACTGGAAGAAAATCCAAACTATTTTTTACAACCTACTTCATTTCTTAATTTGATTCTAGAAGTCAAATCTGAATAAGATACAAATTCCAATAATGTATTAGTTAATATATCATGGGTTAGAAATTGGGTAAATTCTGACCCTTTTTTATTTCCCCGTCTCCAGCAGTATTCAGTTCCAATACTGTTCACTAAATACGCCTTCCAATTCCGAATAGTAAGCGCTTCCAAAAGTCGGCGCTTCGCAAAACCAAAAGAGCTAAATCCTGCCAACGCTCCACGAAATACATTATACTTCAATAGATTCTTACTATCTCATAGCAAATAGAATTGCAAAAAGTTAAACCTCCTATACTGTGTTTACTCACTAAATCAAAGATTGCGGATTTATCACTTATGCTTAGGTTTTCATAATCCGTATAACATATAAGGGATAATACGCTGTTCATAAGTTCAACCCTGTCAATTTTGAATGGATTCTTTAAGTAAGTTTTAAAACTGCTTTCTTTGATTGTAAATTTATTTCTGTCAAGAGAAGCTATGAACTTATGAATATATTGGGAGCGTTTAAAATATTTTGGTGCTGTTACTTCCCAACATTTTGGAAACAGTGAATTCCTGCTGTCAGTAACAATAATTAAAGGTATATTCAAAGGCAAACTGTTAATGATATTCTCCATATCATTTGTAGGAATAAGGTATAGAACATGAGCGATAAGAACTAAATCAATGCCACTGAACACATCAGGAAGGAGTTGGTTAATTTCATTGCAATATGCTTGAATTTCTATATTCTGATGAAGTTCTTCAATCTGATTTTTAGCTTCTATCAATAAAGTGTTATTAGGCTCAACTAAAGTTACTTTTTGTGGTAACTTCGTTGACAACAAACAGAGATTTGCTAACACAAGACCGTCTCCTGTTCCAATGTCCAAGACTTTTTTAAGTTCTGATTTTTTCCATAATGAAGTGTTTGCAATATGCTCTGCAATAGTTTTATTCTCATTTGTGAAGGCACGGAAAACCTTCCATTTTGGTATATAACTTCCCATTGGATAATCCAAGTAAAAAAGGGAAATTATATTGCTAATTTCTTTAGAATGGTTTGTAATTAACTCCATAGTCATATTTATCTTCTTGTTCTGCTTTTTTCAAATATCCAACAACTATGTAAGTCAGTGGCGTAGCAACTACTTCATAAACTGTTTTTAAAACGAATCCTGAAATCATAATTGTAATTAAATCTTTTGTCTCAAAAATCCCACCAAAAGCAATCAGATTGAAAATTACAGAATCCGCAGCTTCTCCAACGATAGTAGAACCGATAGTTCGCATCCATAAGTGTTTACCTTTTGACCAAATCTTCATGCGTGATAGCACCATAGAATTTAAAAGACTGCCTACCAAGAAAGCTATTAAACTACCTAAGGCAATACGAGGAACAACGGAAAATATTTTTTCAAAAGACGATTGGTCCTGCCAAAATGGTGCGGGTTTAATGATAGTTGCCAAAAAATAAACTAAGGTCATAAACGCTAAGGAAATGAAACCCCACCATATAACGCTTTTGGCTTTTTGAAAGCCGTAAACTTCCGTCAAAACATCGTTTACAATATAAGCAATGGGGAAACACAATATTCCAGCAGGTATTGCAAACCCTGCAAACGTAATTACTTTGACTGCCACTGTATTTCCAATCAAGAGTGATGCAACAAATAGCATCGCTACAATATGAAAGAATCGGTATCCTTTAGGCATTTCAACTTGCTGTTTCATTTGAATTTAATTTAGTTTTGTCTATGGTTCTTTTGATATGCGAAAGCACATCAAAGAATTTAATTTCTTCTGAATTGAAAGATTCTTTTTTGGATTTTGACCAGTGCAAAGGGTAATACACTTGCTCTTTCCAAAAATCCAAGTCAGCACCAGTTATTTTACTGACACTATGCAATTCTCCTTCATGTAAAATAAGAGAGAACAAAGATTCATGCTGCATGATATTTTCTGTTTGGTTTATTCCTTCAGAACTTTCAAAATACACCAAAGGGATTGAGGTTAAATATCCATCAACTTTAAACACTCTCATAAATTGCGTATTCTGAAAGTCATTAAAAAAACTTACCAGTTTACAAGTAGCTTCAAATAACTCTGATGTTTTTTTGTCGGAAAACTCATGCTTAAATACTTCAAATAAAATATACTCCACAAAACCCTGCCAAACTTCTTTTGCAATTGTGTATGAAGGAACATAAAAACGATAGAAATATTGCTTATTTCTGTCGGTTGACGACAGTTTTAAGTCTTTATTCTCTAAAATATTTTTGCAAATATTTTTTTGATTGCCTTCAAAATTTTTAAAGAGATTTTGAATTGTGAGATTCATTAAATCTTTCACTTCGGAATATTCGTCTTTATGACGATATAACCATTTTGCCTCTGACGGCTCTCTGTTTAAAATGAAAGTCCTGTTAGATTTTCCCTGCCATTCCAGTAGCTCATTATATTCCGATTCGTCCGTTTGTGTATTTCTAACTTTTACTTTTTGTTTTAGCACATCATAAGCAGCATCAAAAACGCTATCAATCGAACTAAGCAATTCTGCTTCTTTCTGATCACTTAATCTATCCTTTATTGCCAAAATAATGGCATTTCGCATTTCAGCCGAAATCGGCTTATGATATGGCGAGTTACCGGATTTCAACACCTGATTCAAATAAGGTCTGATACTTTCCTGAGTTTTGCTAGAATAATCGTTACTTAACCGCACTATTTCTCCTGCTAATTCACTTTGAAATCGGAATAGTGGTTTCTTGGTAGAGTCCTTATGAGTAACTTCCTTACTGAATAATAAATGATTTAAATCGCCTTTCATTATCTTTTATTAAGCTACAAAAGTAATAATATTATCCTTATTATCGACAATTAGTTTTTAAAAAATAATTACAGTAAATATTTTTTCATTAATTATCATTGATAATCAATGATTTACATTATTTAATAAAAAATAAAGCTACAAAAAATAGTTTAAGTGGTTACGATTATCTAAATTTGTAACCAGATAATTAAACTTATGGAATATGGACTCAATAAAAAAACAAGTAAAATCTTTGATATGTTTGCAGGATCAACAGATATTCCAATTTGAACACAAAGTTGGCATCAACAACATTATAATGTTCATTGATAGCAATAAATACATCCATAATTTCGTACCGAACTATCAGACCTTAATAAGGAACAACGAGTGGCCATTTTCCGATGCTTTCATTCCGACCTACGAAGGATTTATAAAAAGGTTTGAAGAAACATCATTATCCTATGTAGCAAAAGCAATCTCTCTTTTTGGTTCGGTACAGAGTGGAAAGATAGATTATGTAGCGTTTGAAACTGCGGTACTTTCCGAAGCCGCAAGAGGTCGTGAGGGGAAGCGGTCAAAAATCGGCTTGGATAATCAGCAAGAGATTTTGATAGACGAGTTAATGACATTGCTTCAAGCCGTGTGGACACCTGAACTGGGGGATGTAGAGGAAAAAGCTAACATCATTGTTCAGACGGTTTTGTCTGGTCATTCATCCGCAGCCGAACTTTCCGAAAAGTTTGTGGAATATATTGAGATTTGTAATGAAGAAGTAACCCTTACAAACCTTGAAGCAACTGACCTTAAATCAGGTGGGCTAGTGAAAAAACTGCTCCGTGAGTTTTGTTGTTACTCATTGGAAAAGTTCAATAAGCAACTGAAACAGTATAGGGCGGTTTATAAAAAACTGAAAGCTAAAGCGGGAATTATTGCCGCCAAACGTCAGGGAAAAATTAAGTTGACTGAGCAGATTGCAAATCGTATTGATTCCATAGGTGATAATACCTCAAGATTCTTACAACTTATTAAGCAAATTGACCACCTAAATTTTTTGAATGACAACATAGATGTGAAATACAGCTTCAAGTCGTGGCCTGGTCTAATACACTGGACAGTATTTGCCAACGCAATGAAGCGTACAGGATCAACATCATCTATTACCACAACAGGACAATTATTATTAAATTTCTAAATCAAATAGTTATGCAAATTCACTTTACTTTATCGGGAAGAGTAGCAAGCATTGGCGAGGGATTCGTCAAAGGGATTGCTCGAATTATCAACAATGAAGCAGAGTTGGATAAAATCCAAGCAGGCGACATAATGATAGCACCACAGACCGACATCAATTTTGTTCCTGCACTGGAACTATGTGTAGGTCTTATAACGGAACAAGGCGGTAGGTTTTGCCATGCAGCTATCTACAGCCGTGAAAATGACTTGCCGTGTATCACGGCCGTTGTGGATGCGCGAAAAATAATTCATGATGGTGCAGAAATTTTTTTAGACACAAACAGCAATACTATTTCATTGGCTTGACAGCAAACGGTGAGGCAGCTACCGTCTGCCTCACTAATTTTGAATTTTTAAAAACGAATAATTATGTACACAAAAAAATTAAACAATTGCAAAGACCTAACAGATATGGGCAACAAATGCAGGAACTTGGCATTGCTCACGGAATACGGTTTTAATGTTCCAAAAGCCTATGGTATAACCT
This sequence comes from Flavobacteriaceae bacterium, assembly GCA_030683815.1. Lineage (GTDB taxonomy): Bacteria > Bacteroidota > Bacteroidia > Flavobacteriales > Flavobacteriaceae > JAGXRT01. The sequence goes on along the minus strand of JAUXPJ010000019.1, from coordinate 161,268 downwards.
TTGCCGCTTTCGGTCAATTCATCAAACCGCTTGTATCAAAAGTTGAATCTATCATTCAAACAAATGATTATAAAACAGCATCGGAAAAAATTCGTGAGCTTATCAGCAATTCACCGGTTCCTGCCGATGTAAGAACAGATATTGAAAAAGTCGTTATTGACTTTTCACCAGACACCAAATTTGCGGTACGTTCATCTGGTATGGTTTTGAAAAATGGCGAAGCAATAGTAGAAGATTCGGCTAAAAAAAGTTTGGCGGGACAGTACGAAAGTTTTTTGAATGTTCCACCAACTGAGGTTGTAAATGCGGTAAAACTCTGTTGGGCATCGCTCTTTAACGAAAGAAGTTTACACGTATTTGAAGCTAAAAACAACAACTCATTTTTAGGAAGCAAGATGTCTGTTGTTATTCAACAAATGGTAATTGCTGATGTGTCAGCCGTAATGATGACTCAAGACCCGCTTGAAAAAGTTCCATTGCTGGCAATGGAAACTACTTTCGGTGCTTGTGAAGCGATAGTTTCGGGAAAAGTAACAGGCGACCTCATAACTATTGACCGAAATTCAATGGTGGTTTACAATAGAGAAATTGGCAGCAAACGTAACAGAGTTGTCTATGACATATTCAGTGGAAACAACCGTGGTAGCTACAACCTTTCACCGACTTCGGACGAAATGCAAAAGAACTTTTCTGTTGATAATAAAACAGCATTACGCATAGCAAAAGTTGGTTTAGAAATAGAAAAAAAGTTCGGACATCCGCAGGACATTGAACTTGTAGTCGCTGACCAAGAAATATTTATCGTGCAAACGAGAAACATTACAACAAATATTCATTAAAACTTAAATTAAAATCAAAATGGCAAAAGCAATTATCATTTGTGATTTCATTAATGAAATCATCAGCAACGAAGGAAAGTTCAAAGGCAAAGGCTATGCTGTCTTTGCGGAACAACACAACACACTTACAAACACGGCAAGTGCGGTTGAAAAAGCTCGAAAACTTGGCTTTTCAGTAATTTACGTTAGGGTTGGTTTTAGTGCCGACTACAAAGAGCAGCCCAAAAAATCTCTGCTTTTTGGAAAAGCAGACCAATTTCAAGCTATGAAGTTAGACACTTGGGCTACGTCTATCGTTGATGCCCTGAAAGTAGAAGACACCGACTTTATTGTAACCAAACATAGAGTTAGCCCATTCTACGCAACATCTTTAGAGGTAATTCTGCTAAATAGCCAAATAACAGACCTATATATTTGCGGTTGTGCAACAGACCTTGTTGTTTCATCAACAGCAAGAGATGCCCACGACAGGGATTTCAATGTGTTTGTATTAGAGGACTGTTGTGCAGCAGGCTCGGTAGAAGACCACGAAGGTGCTTTAACTGCTATCCGTAAAATTGCAACCGTAGGAGCAAGCACGGAACTGATTAAATAAGAATTTTCTTATGGCTTCCCAAACAATTTGTCCAGTTTGTTAGTGAAAATCTAAGTGTTGATTTTAATCTGCTTAAAGATGCTTTTAATGAAGCAATACTCTTGGTTAAAATGAGAAATATGAAGCAACAGTTAAAAAAATTAAAACAAGAATCAATAATAATAAAATAACGACCGTATCTACTTTAGGATACCATTTACAAAACGCATTAGTTTCTATTAAAAATTATAGCTATGAACCCAATGCAAATCACTAAATTCGGTTTAACCTTCCCACAGAATTTTCCTCTGAATGAAAAGACCTGTGAAATCCTCGCAAAACAGCTATTCTTAAATTCGAATATCTCAACAGTTAAAACAAAAAAGCTTTTGAACAAAAGCAAGCAATGGGAAGTATTGAAGTTTATTGACATTAATAAAGACCTATTCGATTTAACAATTTGTATTCCGGAACTACTGAATTTAACTAAACAAGAGGAAGTTGATCTTTTGTTAGCAGAAGGCTTAGCGGAAGCTGAAAGTGAATTTTTAGACAAGGATGATCTTATTTTACTTAAGTATCGGCCGAAGATTATCGCTTGGCTTCAAAATTTTGCATTTCCAAAATTATCCGAAATTACAGCTATAGCGGATGAATTATCAATTCTCGATCGCGAAAAAATTGTCAAATATTTTAGAAATTTATTATATGATGAAAAGTTACCAAAAGAAAAAATTGTCGATTATCTTTTAAAATATAACAAAATTTTGTCTTCCAAAAAGATTGATCGTCTCCTCGATTTATACAATAAGAAATCACAACTAAAATATAATCACCATGAGAACATTCTATAGACTTGCCGGTGTGGATTACAAAATAATCCAAAATTGTAACAGTGACACTAAAACTAAGTATCTAAACTTATCATTTTCAATTTTGTTAACTACACTTTTTGCTTTCATTGGTGGTGTTGATATTGCTTTACAATTTGATCTTCATATTTTAGCTTCAATAGTGGTGGGTTTGTTGTGGGCTACAGCCGTTTTTTCATTCGATTATTTTTTAATTAATGGTGGTCATGTAAGCTCTTTTTTTAAATGGGTAAGGGTACCTGTTGGATTTGCCAACATCTTTATCACCATAACTGCTTTATTAATATTGTTAAACAAAGCCACCATCAATAGCACAATTGGGCTTCAAAACGCTGACAAGATTTCTACACTAGATAGTACTTATCTGAGTAATAAAGAAAATCGTTATGATCTCTTAAATGGAAAAAAAGTTAAAATTGAAGAATACCATCAGGAAAGTTGTATTCCAGAGGCCATGGATGTCCTTCCTGGTCCTAAATACCGTATTAGGCATTCGTTATGTGAAACTACGACCAAAAATTTAGAAAAAGAAACGTCAAATTTAGATAGTTTGGAAACAAGTTATTTCAATTCTTACCAACATAATAGAGCAGCATTAGTACAAATAAAAAGTAATGATTTTTTTGCCAAAGCAAAAATGCTGCCAGACATTTTCAAAGCAAACAATTTTGTATTGATACTTGCTTTGTGCGCCTTTATTTTCTTGGGTTATATTGAGCTTCAGTCAATTATGCTTAAATTTTCTATGAACGAGAATGACGATTATAATATAAGCCGTGCACGATATGATGAAAATAGAAAAGAATTTACGGCTTCATTGATTGACAATATAATTCTTAAAGAAAGAAAAAATGAAGAACTGATGCAGTTTTCTGAAGAATTGGATGTTAAGAATAAGTTTTTTGATTTACAGTTGCGTAACATTCAGGCCACAATTTTGAAAGAATATCAATTAAAATCGATGCTAAAAATTTTAGCATCAAAGGGTTATGAAAATTCAACCCAGGTCATAAAAGAAATAGATTTTAATCCAGCTTTTGAAATTAAAAATAATGAAACTTCGAAATCAGACGATCTATTTAAAATGACGAATCCAATGTTGGCAATAGTTAATAAAATAAGAAAAAAATCTGATAAGGAAAGTCTACCAAAAAATCTTTTTAGTTGGATCCTCAATAATATCAAATACGACGATAGCCATTCTAGAGAATTTTATCGCACAGCAGCAGAAACTTACAATAATAAGCTGGGTGTTTGTGGTGAGTTAAGTGTTTTGCTGATGGCATTTTACAGAAGTGCCGGTATTGACTGTAATTTTGTTAAGGTAACAAAGGATTATATTGGGAAGGAAGTGTCACATGCCTGTTTATCAATCAAATCAAATAGTGAAATTCAGCTAATCGACTTAGCTTATAAAAATTTTGACATAAAACATACTGAATTCACATTATTAACAGAAGTTGAATTAATAAATTCATATAAAAATTGGAATCAATAAATTTAATGTTATGAAATACTTTACAGATTTTTTAAACATGTTTTCGGGTATGTTTGCTCGGGCACCTTTCAATCCTGAAGTTGACAAAAATTGGGATGAAAAGAATTCGACTGGTTTTACCAGTGAGATTTTTGTAAACAACAGCTTTTTGGCAGATAGGATAAAGCAAATTGATGCAGAACTGCAAATGTTAAAAAACAATTTGCCTGACTTAAACGAAAAGTAATGAAAAAGGAGATTTATCTAATATTGATAGCTGTAATTGGCAGTGTTAGCTACGGTATATATAGCTCCGTAAACTTGCTATTTGAAAACAAAACTCCTTATACAATTTCATGTGAGGGTATCTTACTTGACAGTTCAAAAGTATATGCTATAAGCAATTATTATAAATATTCTACCGACACTATTTTTATTCATTATGAACAATCTAAAGTTATTATGCCCTCTACATTGGGATATTTATTTTTCGATAAGGCAAAGAATGAATTTGTATTGGTTAACCATGCTAGTGTATTTAACCCAATAAAAAGTGTGCCTGAAAATTATTTTCTACCTTTTTGTAGAACGTTAAATGACAGTTTCTTACAAGAAGGCATTTACTTTAATGGTGGCGTAGTTATACCTCAAAATATTTTAACCAAAAGGGGTATAAAGTACAATAACGCTGTGGGCACCCGAGAAAACCGCATTAGTATTGAGTTAATTGAAACTAAAGAGGGCTTGGTATTGGCAGCAAAAGATGATGGTATTAAAACAAAATACCTTTTGAAGCGAAATAGTGAGAACTTTCTTGATGTTTATTTGAATCATCCAATCCAAAACTCTATATGTCCAACTATTTTTTCATTTGAAAATACAACCAACAACACAGGTAAATACACGATTAATGTTACTCCTAAGTTATTTTTTGCAAAATATAATGTAACAAATGCTAGTGGACATATTATTTCATCTGATGAGGGTAGAAACCCAACTTTTTATATAAATGAATTTTTATTTACAATTAAACAAAAATATAGTGTATCATTTGCAGTATTTTTTATCATCACCTTTATATTAATCGGGTTTTTTCAGAGTTTCTTCGTTTCTCAATTGAATAGAACAGCTTCTCCTGTACTGCAATCACTCCTTAGTTTTCGAATCCTACTTAATAGCATAGCATTCATGGCAATTCCACTCTTTCTATCGGCTTATTATTTAGCTCCAAATCGTATTTGGTATCTGCCACTATTGCTGTTATTAAATTTTACTTTTTTTATAAGAAAAGATGCTTTTTCAAATTTAAAAATTAACCTCTCCTCTAAGTATATAACGTATATTATTTGGGTAGTGATAATAAGTTGTCCTATTGTGTTTATAGCGTTTTCTGTAAATGAAAAATTATTTGGTGTTCCTGTCTTACATTATCAAAAAGTAATCATTCTACTTTTATTCTTCGTAACTCAACGTTCTTCTCATCATAAATGGAATATTAAATACCAAATTCGTGTTGCTTTCATTTTATTGTTTACGCTCTTAATATCATTTATTACATCTGATCTAGGTTCATTTATTTATGCAGGTTTATCTATTGTGATTGTAGAACTGGTCAGGAAATCTCTAAAACCAAATCAGATTATTGTGGTTAGTATAGGTATAATTGCTGTTGTATTTATGTCTTTTCAGTTGGCACCTGAATGGTTATCTAAAGACAGAAAAGGTTATAGAATTGTAGCGCCTTATGTAAATCCAGATTCAAAATCTCTATTAACTGCTAACCAAGCAGACCGTGAAAGTTATTCTAATCTCATGCTGAATTTAAAAAATATACAAAATTCCGAGGCACCCCGTGCGAATGATTTAATTATTCCAGGGAGTATGAGATCTACCAGCCACTCTGATTTTGCCTTTTATTGGTCATTCACATTTGGAGGTTATTTGTTCTTAATCCTTTACCTTTTTATTACTTACTTAATAGTATCTAAGATTCTTTTTCTTTTGTATTGCTCTGTTAGAGTGTGCAGGGTGCAGCACAATTTAAGTTTCACATTTCCTAAAAATAGGGAAGCTGAACTAATTAGGTTCTTAACCGCATTTACAATAATTGGTTTCTTATATCCGGTTGCAAGTAATTTGCTATTAATTCCTTTGACAGGCCAATCAATACCTATGTTAAGTATCTCAAATGTGGAGTTATTATTTTTAATTTTCTTAGTAGTTTCCTTAGAAAGTATTTTTAATAATCCTCATCATTATACCAATATCAATACAGATTATACTTATACAGATATGAAAAAAAGTATTCAATATGGTATTTTCCTGATCTCCTCAGTATTCATTGTAGCGTCCATCGTTCGATATTCTATTACTTTCTTTTCTCCCGAATTATATAATTGGAAAAAGCACTTTTCAAATGATAATTTAAAACTTGAGCGTCAAATACCTGACAAAAGTGATAAAGATGCTTTGGTTCACTTTGGAAAGACCTTAATTGGAAATGATGCCTTAACAATGGTTGATAGAAGGAAAAAACCAATTCTAAAAAATCTAGCATCACTTTACTTCTCAAATAAACCTTATTCGGAGACTATTTATGAATCGAAAACATTTTCAAATTCTTCTAAGCGAATGAAAACACAAATGTCTATCGATTCAATTTTTTCGATGAGAAAAAGTCTTATAAGTGGTTTTACCAATCCTTTTGGTAATGTTTATGGATATAAACAGCTTATAAACAATCGCACCTTTACCAATGTGAGTAATAAATATTATAGCACTTTTCCAATTGATGCTACGACCATAAATACTGATTTAACAGCTGAAGTCAATGAGGTACTTGAAAAACATTTAGCCAAAATTGGAATAAAAAGCAATATTGGTTCAATTATGATAATACAAAACAAAAGTGGTGGTATAGTTACAAACAGTTCATATCCTTTTAATTCAGAAATTAACAGCAATGATATATATTATTTTGTTGGCTCGCTGAAGAAAACATTGCTCGCATACTGTGCTCTGACAATTGATCCAAATTTTATGCATATAAAATTCGGTGATGTGACATTTGAAAACTTTATAAAAAATTCAGATGACTTTTATGCAGCAAACCTTTTAAAAGTGCTTTTAATTTCTCATCAAGTGCAATTTGACAAAGTTTTAAAACAAGATTTTGATATGTCCTTATTCTCAACAACTGATGATGCTTTTTTAGATGTTATGCCATCAACACAAGATTATATTAAGCCCTTAGATAGAAACAATAACATTTATCGTCAAGCTATTGGTCAACAGCGTCCTTATCAATTTATAAACGCAATTCAATGGTATGCCAGAATAGCGAGTATGAATAGAATCAACTTGAATTATTTTGGAGAACATAAAAGGTATAATAGTATGAACATTGGCTTGTCAGAATACACTTTTCTTAAAAATGCACTAAATAATGTATTGGCTGGGACAGCTTCTAATGTAGGAAACTCACTAAAAAAATATAACATTGAAACAAGTCAGTTTATTGCTAAAACTGGCACATCTGAAAAAGCGAACAAATCAGGTAACTCTTCAAGCTCATTTATTATTGCAAATGAAAATTATACAATTGGCATAATGCTAAATGGGACAATTCCACAAAACAAAGAATTACTTGCTGCTAAGGATTTATTTAATACGCTGATACCCCTTTTAATTAAATATAAAATATTTTAACAAACCTAAAAAGGTTAATATCAAAGCAAATACATTAGCACTAACCTACACCGCTATCGCAGGTTATAAGGTGTTCGGCATACCCGCCATTTTGTTTCCCCCATTACATTACAAAGGTGTTAATAATTTTCAACCAGATCTTATTTCAAGGTCTTCTGTAATCAAATTATTTCCCTATATTCGTAACGCTTACTAAAGAAAATTGCTAAAGAATCCATGAACTAAGCAAAAATAAAAAGAATAGAACATTCTTTTATACGCCATAATGTGTGGTGTAAAAGTAGATATATTAAATATATAACCAATTATTCGCTATTTTCTCATTACTTAAATTGAATTTTAGCAGAACTTCTTTTTGTAGTTCTTTTTCATTATTTTTGAGGTAAAACAGCGAATAAAACACTATTAAAGTTATGAGCCATTGTAAAACCACCGCATAAATGGATAAGAAATTATCTGAAAATAAAATTCGTGCCGAAATAATTGGTGGCGCAATTAACGTTGAAGACAATTTAACTGAAATTTTAAGTTATTTATATTCATCTGATGAATTATACAGGTATCAAATTCTTAAAGATATTTTAGCAGAATTAACCTTTGATAAAAAAATTCGTTTGTTTGAAAAGTTTGTGAAAATGATGCCAGAAACAATTGAGGATTATCCAAAATTAATCAAGGAGTTGAACCACATACGAAATGTTAGAAATCAAATGGCACATCGTACTACATCTAATTTTCCTATTTTTGAAGAGCATGACAAACCTAATACTGTTAGATTTTTAAAATATGGAAAAGAGGATTTTTCTTTTTCAATTGAGGAATCAGAACAATTTGTAAAAGATTGTAACTTTTTAAAATATTATGTTTTCATAGTATTAGAGAGAATGAGCAAACCGCTTGAAAACAACGTTTCATAACAGCGGTTTGTAACAACTGTGGTGTTTGGGTTATTATCCGAATTTTCTACAAAAATTCAAAACCAAGTTTTGTACTTGGTATCATTAGTAATAAATCATCGCAGCTGTTGTAGCCGCCGAATGTTATAAGCAAGCCTTTTATGAATACAAAACTCACATAAAATGAAAATTGAAAAGCACGTTTTAAATGGTTTTTCCTATATTCAAAATTTCGAGGAATTGAAAGGTACAACAATAGAGCATTCTTTAAAAAGACCAGAAAATATTTTTAAATTTTATTCTTTCTCAAAGTACAGCGTTGACTCTATTCTTAAAGGTTATTTTTATGCTTCACATCCTTTCGATCTAAATGACACTTTTGATAGTACGAAATTTTTGATGGCTACTTCTAAAAAATTAGATTATGTATACTATGAGAATCTATTAAAAGGCATTTTATCAAAAGAACAAATAGAAGATTTTTATCAAAAAGACAATGAAAGTGATGAACACAAAGGACGTAATTATATAGATAAACTTTGGGATGTAGCAACCAATCTTTTTGGAATAATTTCTACAACTTCATCAGAATATAACTTATTAATGTGGCCACATTACACTCAAGAAAATGGATTTCAAATAAAACTCAATTCTGAAAAATTAGAAGAAAGTATTAAACAAAATCTAACTTTAGAAGAAGATTATCTCGGTTTTTTTCCAATTAATTATTGTAAAAATCTAAGAGTTATTGATATTAGTGATTACCAGGCTATGTTTATTCCTATTTACTATGTTACAAATGTGAAAACTGAAAAATGGAAATATGAAGAAGAATGGCGTTTTTTAGTAGGTAAACAAAACATGGGAGTTCCATATTCTAAAGTTGGTTTACTGCCAAGAAAAGACCATTTTGTTAAGACTGAAAATCGCTATGTTAAATATAATCCAAATCTTATTGAGGAAATAACTGTTGGACACAACTTTTTTAATGCTAGGAGATTTGATATTAAATGGTTAGATGCAATTACTATACAAATATCCTTAAAAAGTAAAGAGACAAATTCTGATTATGAAACAGAAAGTCTATTTTTAGATTTCATTTCTAAGTCTCTATCTGACAAGTTCTATCATTGTGGTAGAAAATTTGAATTTATCGACAGTCATTTATCTCTAATTCCTACTAAGGAAAAACTTATAGTCAAAAAAGAAACAGAAGGGATTTATTTATTGACACGAACAGAAAAATATAAAGCCTTTCCAAAATAGGCCTACTTATAACCGCGGTTTGGCGCAATAGTATATTAAGCTTCTGTCGGCATTCTAATGGATTCCCCAAAAAAAACAATTTGTACTTGGTTTAATTTATGTTATTTTTATGCTTCTGCTCCAAGCCCCAGATTATTGCTTTTAATTATAAATCCTAACAAAACTACCACGTTACGCAGGTTATAAGGTGTTCGGTATGCCCGCCATTTTGTTCCGTCCACTACAATTACAAGGGTGGTAAATACAAATCCGTCATTGCGAACAAAGTGCAGCAATCTCATTATTAATTCTACAACCAACAACCCCCTTGTACTTGCCATTTCATTTGGGTTCCTTTGCGCTCCAGTAGGTGCTCAAGTCACCAATTCCATTTAGTGGCACTTCACACATTCTGGGCATACCTCACGCACAGTTTTCTTTTGCCCCTAAATCCCAATAAGGTAGTTGTGGTTTTTCATTAGGGGCAAAACCACTGTTAATCGAATTTGGCTCGCCTGCGGGTCATTTCGGGCTGTTCAGGGTGTCACAGTTTTTGAGTCCCCTCTTTGCGTATGCAATAAGTGCTTCAAGTACCAACCGTCATTGCGAACGCAGTGAAGCAATCTCATCCAACAACTTTACATCTAGCATTAATAAACCCCTTATCCCATACTGCAAACGCATGCAAGAGCAACGCATTCGTTCATCCATTTACAACCACCGCATAAAGTTCCAGCATTAAAGTTTTTGACTAATAGCAACCCCTCTAAACGCTAAATCATTCCATCTAAATACTCAATTCTATGTACTCAATTCCATTTCCCAAAAACTTCTCAATGCCAAACTTTTCCTAACGGTAAATGGCTTCACTCATTTCTTGCACTTGCTTATACCCTCTAGCTTCAAAAACAATGTGCCACCCTTGCGTTGCACGTAGTTGTGGCACGTACTTATTCGTACCTCATCGTACTTCCGCCACAACACCCAAAATGCCGCTCGCGGCGGCTCGCCTAAATGCTCCGCATTTCGCTGCGCTTTCACCTGCTCAACGGGTAACATTTTGTAAATTAGAGTTAAATTTAAAACATCTAATTATGATAACTAAAACAATTCAAATTCAAGAAATCACTACTGATGAATTGGCAGATAAAGTAGCAGAAAAACTCATGTCTAAAATTGAAGTATATTTAAAAGAATATGCTACAAAAAATGATGAAACAATACTAACACGTGAAGAAGCTGCTAATTTTTTAAAAATAAATAGTTCAACTCTTTGGCAGTGGTCAAAAAGAGGCCTGCTGTTTCCATTTGGTATAGGTAATCGGGTGTATTATAAGAAACAAGAAATTCTTGATTATTTAGAGAATCATAGATTGAAATATTAAAAAAACCAAAAAAGGAAAGAAGAGTACGGGCTTCCTTCATCCCGGCAATGTTGCTATAAAGGTCATGCACTTCGTGTTTTGCAAAAAATCTCCACCCTCAATTCTGCCTACTGAAACTGCGTACTGTCTACTTAAAGAACGGGTAGTATTTTTCACAAAAACCTTGACAGCAACTCCTCGCCCCAAGTATCCTACACCTTTCTTTTTTGCTTTTTTTTCTTTGTGGTAATAAGTTGATTTATTTCTTCAATTCTTGATTGATTCCTAAAAATGAGTATATTAGTACTCCCTCACAATGAAATGGAATTGCTAAAATATTATTGGTAAAAATGCTGTTTATACAACTTTATTAGAAGTGTAAAATAGAAAAAAGGCGTTTTAGAATACGCTACTATTCATACATCTTCCGTTACCTTTAATTGCTCAAAAAAAACCGAACTAAAAACAACATTAATCTAAAAATAAACCACATTATGAAAAACCTTGCTTTTACTGCAATTATTTGCTTGCTGACATTTTCCTTTTCCTGTGCACAAAATTCATATGAAACTGAAATAAAAAACATTGCCAACGACACAAATAGACAGCTTCCAACAATGGTGGACAGCGAAACTCGTTTTGAAAGTGTAAGTCCAAAATCAGGAAAAATTTATCAATACAACTACACTTTAATCAATGTTGTAAAGAGCAATTTTAATGCAGAAAGTTTTTCAAAAAATCAAAAACTAACAATTCTAAACGGAATCAAAAAAATGCGGAATAACTCTGGCTTCAAATTTTTTATCGAAAATAATGTAACTTTTGCCTATAATTATAACGATAAAAATGGAGAGAACTTATTGAAGTTTTTTATTACACCAAGTGACTACAAATAATGTTGAATCCATCAATTAAATATCCAGATTCCTTATTAAAATTTCTTCGAAAAGAGGAATTAGAAATTATTTCTAAATTATTTCATAATACGGATTTAGGCTTAATAAACATTGAAAAAGAACTTTCAAAATCACTCTTGCCTGCTAATGGATTATTTCAAAGACAATTAACTTACAATGAAATACTCGATAAACTCATAAAAAAGAAAAACATAAGTAGTTTTTCAAATGATAGTATTCATCAAAAAGAAGAAAAAATATTACTTTATAAATTCAAAAAAATATTAGAAAATTTAACGCCTGAAGAAAAAATAAAATTCGATAAGGAAGTTTTAAAATACTCAAATGAACATGGAATTAGCAAAGAACAAGTGCTTTCTATAAACGCAATTTCAACATTGACAATTGCTAATTTATCTGGATTTGGATTATATCTAATGGCGTCCACAGTTGTTGGAGGACTCACAAGTGTTTTAGGTATAACATTACCATTTGTTTTTTATACCAGTATGAGTTCTGTTTTATCAATTATTACTGGTCCAGTTGGTTGGACTGTTGGTTTAGGATATATCGCATACTCTTTTAGAAATGATAATTTTGAGAGTGCATCGAACAAAATTTATAACTATACAAAAAGCATAAAAAACACAGTAATTGGCAATGTGGAACACACTATGTTAGCTGTCAGTTTCATTGCTTCTTGCAGAATTATTTTAAAAGAAGAAAATATAAAAAGAAAAAAATCTCTAGAAAAACAGAAAACAGAATTGGATAATCAAACTAAAGATTTAAAATTAAAAAACATAGAATTAGACAAGAGATTAGAAGAATTAAGAGAAAACATTGCTCACAATAAAATAAAAATTGAAGAATTTAACGAAAAGTCGTTTGAAATTGAAGTGGAAATTAGAAAAGCAAATAATTTTATTAATCAAACATTAATTTGAAAAGTTATGACAACAGAAGCAGCAGCCAAAATAGGTGCAACAGTAGTAGTGGTAATATTTTATATGATTTTTAAAGGAATTTTCAGTAAAGCGAAAGAGTTAACTTCAAAAACAAGTCATATCCAAGAATCACAAGTAATGAGTAAATTAGATGTGAGAAATAAACAGAGCATTATAGATGGAATTGACCATTGTACTGATATTGGAGAATATGACGAAGCATTAAAACTTTGCAATATTTATTATGAGTATAATGAATATGACGAAGAAATAGATAAAAGAATAAAATACCTCAAGAAAATAAAATAAAAATATTTTCATTTCAACTGATAGAAAAACAACTAAAGGTAACACCGTATATAATTTATTGCTAGTTCTAGCCTACTTACGAAAATCCTCGCGGATTTTCTATTTGGTGTGTATTTGCTAAATTAGGTGCTTAAAACACGCAACAAACCATATACAAACACGTTGGGCACAATTTGAAAACTATAAAATGGAAAAATTTAACATAGATTCAAAAACTGAAATTTCATTTGACCAAAATGATTGGAATATAATTGAAAACGGAGTTTCTCAAGATTCCAAAGCCAAAAGTCTATATAAATATTTTTCATTGAATAAGTATAGTTTAGATTCATTAAAAAACAATTATGTTTATTTAAGCAACCCCAAAGATTTTAATGATCCTTTTGACTGTAGCAGAAATCTAATCATAGAACATCAAAAAGAAATTGAGGATTGGCAGTATGTGGAAACTTTAAATAATATTTCAGAAATTGGAATATCTAGTTTTTCTGAGAATGGAATGGAGCCTTTACTTTGGAGTCATTACGCTAATTCTTACCGTGGATTTTGTTTAAAATTTAAACCTGATTTTTTAAATGAAAGAAACAAAGAGTTAGTAAAACTAAAAAAGGTTATTTACTCTGACAGTCCTAACCCAATTTCCATAAATGTAAAATTTGCCAAATTCTATCAATTTATATTAAAACTTAACAACTGGAATTATGAAAAAGAGTGGAGATTACTTTTTCAAAATCCAACTAGCGTGAATAGTAAATATTATTTTGACGAAAATAGTATTGAGGAAATTTCAATTGGCTATAAATTTATGGAGCCTGGAAATGAAGAAGAAAGAAATTTGAAAGACCAATTTGATAGACTTCGAAAAGAAAAGTTTAAAAATATCCCTCTATACACTGTAGGTCCGCATAACACGAAACTTGAGCTTCAAAAACTTCGATTAGTAGAAGGAACTGTGGAAGATGCTTTAGAAATGGTAAATAAGAATATTAGTCGAATGTTTAAATAAAAAGTGCCCAACAATGGCTATAATTCAGCGTGGGTTTTATATTCACATCAAAATTTTTAATAAATTCAACAATAGATTTGCTATGTCCGAAAAATCTCCGATTTCTCAGTCGCACAAATCTTATAAAATACCGTCATTCCTTTTTCAATCCTTCCCCTAACAAAAAAAAGCACCAATAGGTGCTTTTAACATTTTAACATATAAACATTCAACATTTTAACTTTAAACTCACTTCCTAAAAACCTCCTGCAGATACTTCAACAATACAGATACCAAAAAACTGCTGATGGCTCCAACCATCGCTAGAACTACCGTCACCAAAATATCATGGGTCGTGAGCTGAGGTAAAATGCTGAGTACCGTACCGCTTAAAGTACCTATTTTTAAACTAGGCGTCGGTTCCATCATCGTTAGGTTCTATAGTGGTCGTAATTTGGCTCACCGCAGAAATCACTCCACCTGCTACCGCTAAATAACCTGCCACACTCACCAGTGCAGCAGGCAAAGCCACCGGAGCAGCCAATACGCTTCCGCTGACGGCTAAAAGAGTCAATCCAACAGTTCGTAAGATTCTAAAAAATTTCGGAGTAGGCGCTTTTGCTCTATCAACTATATTCATCACACAATTATTTTACGTTCAATAACAAAAGGGACCCATTCCTTGGTCGTCAGAACACCGTTCAACTTCATCAACAACAAATCCAGTGACCGTCGAGAATAGACCCCTTTGCCAATACCTGTGTGGTACAGCACTGGAGCAATACAACCTAACAATTCCTTTTTAGCATCATTCGCAGGGTGGATTAAAATTCCATCACGACCCTTAACAGTTTCTAAAACTAAATGCCATTTAAATTTTTGGTTGTAACGCTTTCGTAACTTATAGCTCCCTTCAGGAATACACGACACTTGGCGCTTATTTTGCAACCAAGGCAGTTCAATGGTATAGCAAATCTCTTCGCCATTAACCAATAGAACCCCGTGCGTTCCTTGTGAGTAATATGTCCGCTGTAACACTACCATAAATCTACATACCGCTTACCTTAACAATCGCTAATGGGTTGTAAGATCCATTTTTAAGCGGATACATCGTTCCATTAACTTCCTGGTAAAATTCCACACCTACCACTAAGAACAAAGGCTTAGTACTGTTTGGTGTAACTCCATTACTCTGAGAAATCACATCCGTATCTACTGCATTCCAAGGAAGAATGTCAGTTGCAGAAGTTCCAATCACATAGGTTTCAGCTTCAAAATCCACCTCAGCTCCTGCAGAGACAATTTTAAAATGCGTCGTTCCATTAGGAGCTGCTAACATCGCCAACGGACTAAAAGAAGGGATATTCACATCAAGTGTTCCTGCAGCTCTATCAATAGAACTGTCAAAAGGAGCATAGAGTGAATTTCCTAACTTTCCAAGAGCGTTAAACTCAAATCCAGTTAGTAATTCTGTTTCACCATCAAGAACGTTTCTTAATCCACGATCGCTTACCGCATCAGCTTTAATTACTTTCATCATTTGCTGAGTCAATCTACTTGCTACTCTACTGTCTGCAGAATTCATAGATAAGGATCTAAACGCAGTTCTTAGAATTTTCCCTGCTTTTCCAGCTCTTCCAAATTCAGCCCCATTTTCACGAGTTCTCTGGAACGCTGGATCATTTTTAATTCGGCTAGCATCCACACCACCTTTTTCGCGTGCTAGATGCCCATCCTGGGTTTTGTAAAAGGTAATATCTCCAATAGTACCCTTTAACTTGATAATGCCTTTCTGTCTGGCCATAATCTTAAAAAATTAAATTAAACTTCATTCAACATTTCGTCAATCATCATTCGTTGCAACTTTATTTTAATTGATCAGTACAAAGTTCAGAAGGAAAACCAGTACTACAAAGAACACGTTGTACCATATGTCCTAAATCGACACAAATGTCCTAAATCGACACAAATGTCCAAAAACAACAGAAAGTGCATAAAACCACTAAAAGTGTATAAAATCACCAAAAACATCGAAAATCACTAAAAACATCGAAAATCGTTTAAAGTGCATTATTCGGTAAAAAGTGGTGAAATTCACACAGTATTGTTGTATAACTAAAATTGACTAACTTTATAATAATAATAGAAATTACTAATTCAAAAAACAGCAAAACTGTATAGCTATTTTAGGATTAAAAAGTAAATATCAGCTCCAATTCCCATGTATAGATGGTGTATGGATGATGTATAGATAGTGTATAGATAGTGTATTAAAACCATACCCATAACCGTATCCATTTCCATAGGTTTAACCATAATGCTCACCCCAATGAAAAACATCCCTAAAAGAGTGTGTATTTATCCCAAAGACATCCAACTCATCACCGGTAAAAGTTATCGTCAAAGTACTCGTATGTTACAACAGATCAGAAAAGAACTAAAAAAGGAAAAAGAACACCTAATTACCATTGTTGAGTTTTGTAAGTATACCAGTATTAATGAAGAACATGTCAGTTTATTTATAAACTAAATCAAACTAAAATTAACAAATAGGTTATTATCTTTGTTGTAAAACAACTAACCATGGTACATCTATACGAGCCTTTAAGAATTAAAAATATAGTACTTAAGAACAGAATTATAGTTTCTCCCATGTGTCAATATTCAGGTGAAGATGGTTTTGCAAATGATTGGCATTTGGTACACTTGGGAAGCCGTGCTGTGGGTGGAGCAGCAATAGTACTGTCAGAGGCTATCGCAGTATGTCCAGAAGGTAGAATAACACCTGGCGATCTAGGTTTATGGAAAGAGGAACACATTCCTTTTTTAAAACGCATCAATAATTTTATAGAACAACAGGGATCCATTCCCGGAATTCAACTGGCACACGCTGGAAGAAAAGCAGGGCATTCTCGTCCATGGGAGGGTAGTAGAAAATTGACAACCGATGAAGGAGGATGGCAAAGCGTAGCGCCAAGTGCTATCGCTTTTAAAGAAGGAGATGCTGTTCCAATAGAAATGACTAAAGCGGACATTAAACAATGTGTTCAATATTTTAAAGACGCTGCCTTAAGAGCTAAAAAAGCAGATTTTAAGGTGATTGAAATACATGGAGCACATGGATACTTAATAAATGAATTTTTATCGCCAGTTAGTAATAAGAGAACAGATGAGTATGGTGGCTCCTTTGAAAACAGAATTCGCTTTTTATTGGAAATAATTGACCAAATTAGAGAAGTTTGGCCCGTAGAAAACCCGTTATTTGTTCGTATATCTGCAACAGAATGGGAAGAAGGCGCGTGGTCTTTAAACGATTCAATTCAATTGACAGCACTATTAAAAACAAAATCAATTGATCTAATTGATTGCTCTACTGGAGGGAATGTAGCTGGTGCTGTTATTCCTGGTAAGCCACTTTTTCAAGTTGAATTTGCCGAAAGTATAAAGAAAGCTACTGGAATCTTAACGGGTGCAGTTGGTTTGATAAAAACACCTGAAGAAGCGAATAGTATCATAACGGAGAACAAAGCCGATGTTGTTTTAATAGGTCGTGAATTCCTTCGTAATCCTTATTTCCCTTTAAGAGCTGCCAATACCTTAGGAATCGATGTAAACTGGCCATTACAATATGAAAGAGCAAAGAGCAATTTATAACCATCGATGAGTTCTGTGACTTTATAGGTATTAACCAGGATCTTGTGGAATCCTTTATACATTAACTCAAAGTTATTAACATGACCATTTATTGAACATGTACATGTTCATTTTTTAACACAGAAAATCGTTTTACATGTTCATTAAATGAACTGCTGAATGCTGTTTACATGTTCAATAATTAGTTAGGTGAAAATAAAAAACTGGTTGGATATCTTAAATATTTTCACTAATTTTAAGCTAGATAAAACATAAAGTTACAATTAAAAATTAAGAGGGTTAGTTAAAGGTACACCTTTAAATTTTTAGAACTTATATAGCTGAATAACAATACAGTAAGTCGGATTAACAAATCCCTCTTTCTCCGCTGAGTAATTAGTAAAAACTACCAAAACCCTTTAAAACGTACGATTTTAGAGGGTTTTTTCTTTTTAGAATGTCTAAATTGTTCGTCTGTAACTACAAGTAAAGGTACACCTAACTTTTAAAAAACAAGGTGTGCCGATTTTGAACTTAACTACCTGTTTAATAGCTAGTTCAATCAGTTGTACCATTATTAAGCATCTTAAATGATGAAACTCATCACAGTTCCGGAAAAGAAATTTCTTTTAACCACTTCCAGAGAGGTTAGCTTTGAGTTTATCCAAGACGGCTATGAAGTCATCCACCGTTACAGCAAAGGAATCCCCGGGCAACACACCCGAAGAAACATCGCTTTTGACGATATCGGCACCGAGCGCAATCTTAAATACCCCAGCTCTATCAAGGCTAAACTAACACACTTCTTTCCAGTTTTACTAAATAGACGGTAATATATAGGGAAAAGAAAATGTGATAAACAATTGATTTTATTATAATTGAACTTCTCTGATTAGTGTTGACCGTTTTTTATTAATTTTTCCTTTTTCAATTGTTTGTCCCATCCTAAATCCTTCCCAAAGGGAAGGACTTTTTGTTTAAATTATTTTAACTATTTTTTTATCTATTCTGTTTTGCTCCCTTTCCTTTGGAAAGGGCTGGGGATAGGACTTACATTATTATATTTGTCTTTTATCTATTATCTGTATTTGAACCCTGAGCGCGCTCATTGAGCGCAGTCGAAATGGAGTCGAGGGGTAAATCTGCTTAACTCAATTGATAGTTTTTAATAAAATAGGCCAAATACTCCGGAATTAAACTGCCTAAATAGTAGGGTAAACTCATTAATAAATAGGGCACTCCATTGGGTGTTTTTGTTTCTTGAATTTCAAATTCACCAGCGTAAATTCTTACAGCATATGGGTGGTTGGTTCGTTCTATAAATTGATGCAGTGATTTTAAGGTTCCAGTACTTCCCGATTTAATTTCAATGGGTATAATCTTATCATCAATTGCATAAACCAAATCTACTTCAGAGGAAGCTTGTTTTTTTTCTCTAACCCAAAAATGGGGTAATTCAACTTTTTTATTTTGTATGGAAATTAATTCTTGTGTAATGATGTGCGGTATAATGGCTCCTTTATAACTCTGACTTAAATCATCTAAGACCAACATTTGGGCACTAATGCCTAAAATATAATTGAGAATTCCGGTGTCTAAAAATTGCAATCGCGGTGATTTTTTTAAGTCAGGAAGTATGGGAATTTCTGTAGAGGTAGTTGGATAAATAAGTTGGATAATTTTAGCTTGATGTAAATTTCGCATCGCTTCCCCAACTTCTCTCGATTGGTAGTTAGATTTTCCAAAATTCTGAAATTTTATCCGCTGATCAACAGCATAAGCTGCCGTTGCCATAATATGTTTAATCACATTTTTAGCAGTTGTATTGGAAGTGTATTTTTCTGTATCACTCATAAACGAACTCCAAATACTCTCATAGATGGGAGCTAAATTAGCTACACTATGGCTCTGGGTATATTCACTTACTACTTCGGGCATTCCTCCTATAATAGTGTACTGGTTAAATAAATCGAGTAAGATTTTATGAGCAACTGGTTTAATCGGTACTGATTTTAGTTGTTCCAGTCCGGCATGATGGTTAATGGCTTGTAAATATTCTATAAAATTGAAAGGATACAGGTACAAAAATTCAACCCTGCCTACTGGGAAACTTTGAACATCCTTAAGTGCAAATTCAAGTAAAGAGCCCGCAGCTATAACGTGTAATTCAGGCAACTCTTCATAAAAATAACGCAAAAGTTGTATGGCTTTTGGTTGTTCCTGTATTTCATCTATAAAAAGTAAGGTATGATTAAGATCTTTAGAAACAATATTATTTGAAATCAATAATGCTTCAACAATGGTTTTTACGTCATCAGTTTGCTCAAAGTATTGGCTATCGGCTTTTTTTTCCAGGTTGAGGTATAGCTGATATTGGTAGGTTTTTGCAAATTCTTTTACTAAAGTAGTTTTACCTACTTGTCTTGCCCCTCTAAGTATAAGTGGCTTCCGATTGGATTTGTTTTTCCATTCATTTAATTGCGCTGTAAGATGTCTTTTTAAATTCAAAATGCTTTTTTTGTTACAAAGTAAATGCAAATATACTCTTTTATTGTATCAAAGTAAAGGGTGTTTTGTTAAAATATCGTTCCAAAATCAATGCAATTCACGCTTCGAAGTTTCCTGCCGTCGGTGCAAATCAATACCTTCTGCAAAACTACTTCATTTAGCAGGTTATAAGGTGCTCGGCAATCACTCCATTTTGTTCCGTCAACTACAATTACAAGGGTACTAAAGTAGGGTAACGTCTTTGCGAATCTTTCGACTGTCGCTC
The DNA here is from genome assembly GCA_030683815.1 of Flavobacteriaceae bacterium. GTDB lineage: Bacteria > Bacteroidota > Bacteroidia > Flavobacteriales > Flavobacteriaceae > JAGXRT01. The sequence continues at coordinate 140,750 of JAUXPJ010000019.1, read as the reverse complement.
AAGACAGGCTAAAGTGAAGCAATCTCTTTATTCAACCCAAATTCTAACTCTCATTCCCTTGTACTTGCCATTCCATTAGGTGTCCTTTGCGCTCCAGTAGGTGCATGCCACCAATTCCATTTAGTGGCACTTCACACATTCCGGGCATACCTCACGCACAGCTCTCTTTTGCCCTTAAAACCCAAATAGGTAATTGAGGTTTTTCATTAGGGGCAAAACCATTGTTAAACTATTTGGCTCGCTTGCGGGTCATTTCGGGCTGATCAGGGTGTCACAGTTTTTGAGTGCCGCTTTTTTGCGTATAAGATAAGCGCTTCAGGCTCTAACCGTCATTGCGTACGCAGTGAAGCAATCTCATCCAACAACCCCACAACTAACAACAACAAACCGCTTATCCCATACTGCAAACCCTTGCAAGAGCAACGCATTCATTTCGTTTCCCCGTTCCATGGCACTACGCTTCAATCCTAAAAATAAGCTCCTTTAACACTCGTGTTTTAAATTTAAACTTTGTTCTTTTTTAATGACTTAAACGACGAATTTCTAACGATTAGATTCGTTTTAATTTCAACCGTTTTATGATTGATTTCATCTTCATTATTAATTTCTCTTAATAAATATTTAAGCGCAGTCTCTCCAATCTTATTACCAGGCTGATCAATTGTTGTTAATTTAGGCTTAATAATAGTGGAGTTAACAGAATTGCAAAAACCCACCACGGCAATCTCATCCGGTATTTTTATTTTATTTTTATTGAGCGTTTTAATAACACCGATGCCGGCTTCATCTGTAATGGCAAAAATGGCATCGGGTCTGTTTTTTAAACTTATCAAAACGTTGGCAAGTTTTTTACCTTCTTCCATACAAATATCTTCTGTGCTTAAAATCAAATTCTCATCAATTTCTAAATCATATTTCTTTAAGGCCTTCAAATAGCCTAAATACCTTTTTTCAGAAATAAAAGAATTAACGGTTTCTTTAATAATAGCGATTCTTCTTTTACCGGTATTTATAAGATGTTCAACGGCTCTGAAGGCGGCATCTTCATCATCTATTATCACTTGAGTACACGGTACTTTTGTAGAAACTTTATCAAATAAAACCAAAGGAATGTGATTCATCATTTTTAGAATATGATCGACATTCTTCGTGTTTTTCGCTAAAGACAATAATATGCCATCTACACCAAACTGATTCATGGTTTGCAACAACTCAGTTTGTTTTTGCTCATTATTTACAGATTCTGAAATAATTACCTTATAACCATTTATTTCGGCTTCTCTTATAACTCCTTTCAGCAATGTTGAAGTAAAATGATGGTCAATATTTGGCACTATAACTCCAATTATATTTGATTTATGTGCTCTAAATCCCCTGGCAAATACATTGGGAACATAGTTAACTTTATTTGCAAATGCACTTACTTTCTCTTTTGTTTGATTGCTAATATCCGGATGATTATTTAAAGCTCTTGAGACTGTAGAAATAGAAAGACCTAATGCCTTTGCAACTATTTTTAAAGTAATTATATTTTTTTTTACCACTGTTTTTTTATAGTTTAGGATGTAAATTTAGAATTTTAAATTGCGATTCACAAACGTTTTCGCAAACGTTTGCATAATGAATCTGTTGATTTTTAGCAATAAAAGGTTCTTAATGTTATTATCTTCACAGAATAATCAAACAATTATTAACTAAATTAAAAACTTATGAAAAAATACTTATTGGGGCTTTTGCTCTTAATTGGTTCTTATTCGTACGCTCAGTCAACAATTAGAGGAATTATTACCGATGAATTAGGTAAGCCAATTCCGGGTGTTAATGTTGTAGTTAGCGGAACGGAAATAGGAACTATTTCAGATTCGAATGGTAATTATGAATTAGTTACAAAATTAACGGGTGACCAAAAATTAAAAGTTTCTTTTATTGGGTATACAACCCAAACAAAAACTGTAAAATTAGCTGGAACGGTAACTTTAAATTTCACACTTAAAGAAGATATAGAAAGTTTAGATAATGTGGTGTTAACAGCAACTTCTACTAAAAGATCTCAAAAAGAAACACCTTTATCAATTACTTCATTTGGAGTTAAGCAATTATCAAAAATTAACACGAGCAGTCAGGCAGACATTTTAAGAAGTGTACCGGGTATTACTACTGAAAATGGTGGTGGTGAGGTTGCTTCAAACGTTTTTGTGAGAGGATTGCCTTCAGGAGGTCAATTTCAATTTAACCCACTGCAAATTGACGGAATGCCTGTTTTAAGCACATTTGGATTAAATTCATCTGCTCACGATGTATATTTTAGAAATGATCTTGGAATGGAACGATTGGAATTTGTAAGAGGTGGTTCTTCTGTACTATATGGTGTTGGGTCTGTTGCCGGTATTATTAACTATACGAGTGCTACAGGTTCTTCAACTCCTAAAAATATTCTACAATTAGAAACGGGTTCAAATTCGAAATACAAAGCACAATTCTTAACTAGTGGTCCAATTGGAAATGATGATTCTGATTTGTTTTATGCGTTTTCCGGTTTTTACAGATATGATGAAGGTCCAATTGATACCGGATTACCTTCTGAAGGATTTCAGTTAAGAGGTAATATTAAAAAAGTAACTGAAAAAGGTTCATTAACTGTTTCTGGTCAGTATATCGATGATCAAGTTCAATTTTTCTTGCCTTATCCTTTACAAGGCGGAACAAGAAACAGACCAATTGGAAATGACGGTAAAGAAATTATGACGTTGCAAACTTCTGGTGCTTCTGATATTTCTTACAAAACTCCAAATGGAATTTACTCTTCGCCTATAGAAGATGGTGCTTCAACTATTGGAGGTTATATCATGGTCAATTTTGTACATAATTTTAAAGAAAATTTAAAATTAGATGCAAAAATTAGAAAATCTAAATATGATCATCAATTTAACTTATTCTTAGATGGCAGCGGTGTTGGTGGCGCAAAAGTTGTTGAAACGCAACAAGAATACTTAACCGCAAGAGGTCTTACTGGAGGCAGTTTTAAATTTTTAAACGGTGTAACTTTACCGGCTAATGCTCTTTTATTTGAAAATAGACTTCTTGATAGAGATAGACCATTAAGTGAATTAGTGGCTGAAATTAAAGTAACCAATGTTGTCGGAGACCATACTATAACAGCAGGTACCTTTGCTTCAAGATCAGAAGCGGGTGATTTTAATGTAATCACAAGTTACTTAAGTGAGTATAGCAATAAACCAAGATTAGTCAACCTTACAGGTTATACCGTTAATGGTGTTACCAATAGAGGTACAGGTTATACCAATAGAAATATTTCAAGTAATAAAATTGCTCTATTCTTAACAGATGAAATTAAATTAGAAAAATGGAATTTCGATATTGGTTTCCGTTATGAAAATGCCTCTGGAAATATCGAAAACGAGAGAAGTTCTTCTTTTTTAGTTGATAATACAGGAATCTCTAAACTGGATAATGTGGCTTGGGGTAATGGAAATTTTCAGAGAGGACATGTTTCTGCAAACGATTTTGCAATTGCTTTAGGAGCTTTATACAAAGTTAATGGTGATTTAAGTGTGTATGGTAACTTCTCTAAAGGGTATTTCTTCCCTGAATTACGTTCTGTAAAATTTGATGCTTTAGGCAATCCTTCTTCCTATACTCCAGAGCGTATTATCCAAGCAGAAGCAGGTTTAAAATATGGTAAAAAAGATTTTTCAGGTACTTTCGCGGCTTATATAGCTAAATTAGATGATAGAAGAGCTATTGAATTCATCAACGATCCGGGCGGTAGCGGTGCAATTATCGAAAAAGTTGACAAACAAAGTACAAGTTCAATCGGTGTTGAAGCAACTTGGAATTGGAGATTTTATGAAGGTTTTAGTTTGAACGGATCATTAACTTATCAAGATCATGAAGTAACTAAGTCTGAAAACACTCCTGCTATTGTAGGGAATAAATTAGTAAGACAACCAAATTTTATGTCGAACCTTGGTTTAAGTTACGAGAAATCAAAATTTGATGCTAACGTTGACTATAGTTATGCCGGTGATAAATACGCTAATGAAACCAATACAATTAAACTTGAAGGTTATGGTGTTGTTGATTTAAATGTTGGATATACTTTTGATATTGGCAATAACGAAGAAAGTTTACGCTTAGGTTTCCAAAGTTTTAACTTATTTAATTCTGAAGGAATTACTGAAGGTTCTCCAAGATTAGGAAATACTCAAACAGAAGAATTGTTCTTTGTAGGTAGACCAATTATCCCTAGAAGTGTATTATTTACTGCAAGATTTAATTTTTAATTTTATTTAACATCAAAGAATGCATTAATAGTACTGCTATTAATGCATTCTTTTTAATTCATTAAAAGAAGTATTTATTTAACTCATTAAAGGTCTATTTTGTAATTAGCATTTACCACCCAACTCATATATCAATTGAAATAAACTAATGAAAACTACTTTAATTAAAGAAGCTCAAAGAGTATTGAATGTTAATTATAAAGAAAAGGGCTACTCTATTCCGTGTAAAGGATTATATCCCTTCCAATGGCTATGGGATTCTGGCTTTATTGCAATAGGATTTGCTCATTATGATATGCCAAAAGCCAAAAATGAACTAACTACACTTTTAAGCGCTCAATGGGCAAACGGATTTATACCACACATAGTTTTTCATGAAGTAAGCGAAACCTATTTTCCCGGACCCAATTATCATAGAGCAGATTTGCATCCATTATCAAACAAAGAATACCCATCTACCGGGATGACACAGCCGCCTGTAATCGGTTTTGTGTTGGAAAAAATTTATCAAATTGCTGAAAACAAAGCCGATGTATTAAATTTTATTAAGGAAAACATAGGCAAAATATATAATAACCACCTCTATTTTTATACTAACCGAGATCCTAAAAATGAAGGACTGGTTTATATTTATCACAACTGGGAATCAGGTACTGATAATTCTCCTATGTGGGATGGAATTTGGGCAACCATGAATTCTCCTGAATATTCTTTTGAAAGAAGAGATACTGCCATTGTTGACGTTTCTCAACGACCCTCTAAAAGAGAATACGATCATTATTTACACATCGTAGAAATAGCTAAAAAGCATAATTACAACGACCAAAAAATTGCGGAATTATCGCCGTTCTTGATTCAAGACCCGCTTTTTAATTCTATGTTGATTAAATCCAATAGTTCCTTAATCGAGTTATATAAAATCATAGGTGATAATGATGATAAAATTGCTCAACTTCAAAAATGGCAAGAGAAAAGTATTACTTCATTTAACCATAAATTATTTGATCCTGAATTAGGGGCATATATTCATTACGATTTAAGAAATGAGAAACCTATTCGCATGGTAAGTTCTTCGTCTTTCGCGCCTTTATATGCAGGTATTCCAAGTAAAGAACAAGCAAAAGAATTGGTCAATACAATGCTGACAAAATTTGGTGGAAAAGGCATGTATTTATGTGCATCTTTTGACCCTACAAGTGAACATTATAATCCTAAAAAGTACTGGAGAGGTCCTGTTTGGATTAATTTAAATTGGCTATTATACTACGGTTTGCTAGATTATGAATATAATAATATCGCACAAAAAATAAAATCTGACAGTATTGAAATTATAGAAAAAGTTGGGTTTTATGAATATTTTGACCCTAGAAAATCGGAGTACAATAATAAAACTAAAGGCTATGGCGGGAGTAATTTCTCTTGGAGTGCTGCGCTACTCATAGATCTGATTAATAATTAAATAAAACACAAACAATATGAATTGGCTGGATTATACCATAGTTATAGTTTACTTAATCGGATTTTTAGGATTAGGTTATTTTTTCAAAGAAAATAAAAATGCCAAAGATTACTTTTTAGGTGGTCAAAATATGAGTTGGTTTCCATTAAGTCTTTCAACCATGGCAACTCAACTCTCTGCCATTAGTTTTATTTCGGCTCCGGCCTTTGTGGGTTTGGCACAAAATGGCGGAATGAAATGGTTAACGTTTGAATTAGCCGTTCCTTTGGCAATGATTGGTATTCTATTAATTATTATTCCCCCTTTATATCGAGCCAACGTTGTAAGTGTATATGAATATGTAGAAAGAAGATTTTCTACTTCAACACGAATCATTTTAAGTATAGTTTTTCAAATAAGCAGATCCTTGGCTACAGGCGTGGCAGTTTTTACCATTTCGTTGATTTTACAAGCGGTTTTAAACATCAGCTTTCATTACACCATACTTATTATAATTGTTATTACCATTATATACTCATATTTCGGCGGGATGAAAGCAGTAGTTTGGGGCGACGCCATTCAAATGATTATATTGTTTTCCGGTTTGTTAATCTGCCTTGTTTTTGGATGGAATCTTTTGAGCAACAATCCGGATTTTACAGGTTTTGATGAGAGCAGATTAACTGTAATTGATTTTTCTAACTTTGGCTTTGATGGCAGTCAATACGGTTTTTGGCCTATGGCTTTAGGCGGATTGTTTTTATATCTTTCATATTACGGAACTGACCAAACTCAAGCCCAAAGATTGCTTTCTGCAAAGGATGAAACCACCATAAAAAAACTCTTATTAGCTAATGGTTTATTGCGATTTCCGGTAGTTCTGGTGTATTGTATAATGGGCTTAATTGTAGGCGCATTAGTTACTTTAGTTCCCGATTTTTTAAATGATATAAGCATAATGACACAAACGCATTATCCCGAATATTTTATATCAAAAGGAATTAAACCGGACTTGATGATTCCTGTTTTTATCGTGAAATATTTACCTCATGGTTTAATAGGTATTTTGATAGTTGGCATTTTATCCGCTGCAATGTCATCGTTAAGTTCAACCATCAATTCTCTCGGGGCAGTTACTGTTGAGGACTTATTTAACAGAGGTTCCAAAAAAATGAGTGATGAAAAATACATGAAGCTATCAAAATTCTTCATCATTTTTTGGGGAGTTGTTTGTATTGCCGCGGCTTATCTATTCGGAAACAGTGAAGGAACTGTAATAGAATTGATCAATATTATATCATCACAATTTTATGGTCCTATTTTAGCAACGTTTGTTATCGCTATTTTAATTAAACGTGTGAATTATGTTGGTATGAATGTTGGCATTATTGGAGGTGTTGTGCTTAATATATTGATTAAATACAATTTTGAAAATATATTTTGGATTTGGTTTAATTTAACCGGATTTATCATAACATTAGTTTTAGCCTTGGTATTTAGTAAAATTTACAAAACCAAGACAAGTAATAATTTAAATATTGAATTCTCTATTAAGCGAAAGGATGTATTCTCTAAAGAAATATTTATTTTATTATTTTTCTTTATAGCAATCTTATTATTTAGTATGTATTTGCCGGTTATTTTAGGGAAAATTTAATTAGAATTAATCACATTTTTAGACTAGAATTTTTAAATAATGAATATGCTTTTAGACAAAAAATATATGATAGACTCCCTAACATCACTTTATGGTGATCGTGCAAATTGGGTTTATGAAAATATTGAACTGTTAATAAATAAATACGCTTCTAAAATCAAAAGTAAAGAAGTGACTTTAAGTGAAAAAGATGTAATTTTAATCACGTATGGAGACAATGTTCAAAAACAAGGCAATTCTCATTTGCAAACGTTGGATGAATTTGTAGATACTTATTGTTTGCCGGAAATTAACAGTACACATATACTTCCATTTTATCCGTACACATCTGATGATGGGTTTTCTGTAGTTGATTATTTTAAAGTGGATTCAAATTTAGGAACGTGGGATGAAATCTCTAATCTTTCCAAAAAGAGTAACTTAATGTTTGATGCTGTCGTGAATCACATGTCTAAATCCTCTAAGTGGTTCCAATCATATTTAGCTGATGAAAAAGAATATCAAGAGTTTTTCACGGCTGTTGACCCAAAGACCGATTTATCAAAAGTAATACGACCAAGAGCTCTACCGCTATTAACTTCATTTAAAGATAAAAACGGTATAGAAAGACATGTTTGGACAACCTTTAGCGAAGATCAGGTAGATTTAAATTTTTCTTCCCCAGAGGTTTTTATAGCTATATTGGATGTGCTTTTATTTTATGCCTCTAAAGGAGCAAAATTAGTGCGACTCGATGCCATCGCTTTTATTTGGAAAACTATCGGAACTAATTGTATTCATCTTCCAGAAACCCATTTAATAATAAAACTTTATAAAAAGGTCCTTCAATCCTTAACAAACAATATTTGTTTTATTACAGAAACCAATGTGCCTCACCAAGAAAACATCTCCTATTTTGGAAATGGATATGATGAAGCTGATATGGTTTATAATTTTACGTTAGCACCTTTGTTAATCTATTCTATCATGGAAGGAAATACTAAAGTTCTCACAAAATGGGCACAATCTTTAGAACTTCCAAGTGATAAGGTTTGTTTTTTTAACTTTACAGCAAGTCATGACGGTATTGGAATGAGACCTTTACAAAATATTATTCCGGATGAAGAAATAGCCAAACTCGCCTTTCGAGCCGAGAAATATGGAGGACAGGTTTCCTATAAAAATAATGAGGACGGAACGCAATCACCTTATGAATTGAATTGTAATTATATGGATTTTCTGAGTGATAAAGATGAAGATGATGAAATTCGAGTTAGGAAAATGTTACTTACACAAGCGGTAATGTTAACAATTCCAGGTGTGCCGGGTATTTATTTTCATTCCTTGATAGGTTCGCGTAATTATTATAAAGGTGTTGAAGAGTCGGATATCAAAAGACGCATTAATAGAGAGAAACTTAATTTTGACGACTTAGTATTAGAGCTCAACACTCTAGGAAGTATTAGAAATAAAGTATTCACTTCTTATAAAAACGCCTTAAAGGTTCGAACTAAAGAAGGGGCTTTTAACCCATTTTGTAATGCAGAATACTTTTCTGTTGATGATGATAAAATCTTTATAATTAAAAGGAAATATAAAGAAGAAACGATTTATGCTATTTTTAACTTCAGCAATAAAATGTCACAAATGAAAGCGCTGACTTCAAATGTGTACAATTTATTGGATGGAATCGAAATTAAAGAAGAAATCTGGAAAATAGCACCATATCACTTCTGTTGGTACAAGGAAAAATAAAAATCACAAAGTATAATTTATAAATGAAAATTTTAATTGCTCCTGATAAATTTAAAGGATCGCTTTCTGCTATAGAGGTTTGTGATGCTATTGAACGTGGAATTAAAAGATTTGATTCAACTATTGAAATCATCAAGCATCCGTTAGCTGATGGCGGTGAGGGAACGCTTGATATTCTGAATAACCATTTTAAGTTGGAAACGATTTCTGTTTTAGTAAAAGACCCTTTGTTTAATGATATTACTGCCACTTATAAGGTTTCAGAAAATACTGCATTTATTGAAATGTCTAATGCTTCAGGATTACAATTATTAAATCTCAATCAAAGAAATTGTTATTACACTTCAACATTTGGTACAGGACAATTAATTTTAGATGCTATTAAAAAGGGATTTAAAGAGATTATACTATTTATTGGAGGAAGCGCCACAAATGATGCAGGTATTGGAATGGCAGCTGCCTTGGGATATTGTTTTTACAATTTAGAAAATCAGATTTTAAATCCCATTGGGAAAGAGCTTATAAACATATCAAGGATAGAAAATGAAAATCTATTTTTTGATATAAATGAAATTAATTTTACAGTGGTTTGTGATGTTAAAAATCCATTGTATGGAGAAAATGGAGCGGCATATGTGTATGGAAAACAAAAAGGGGCTTCATTTGAAGAAATTAAATTACTTGATTTGGGATTGCAAAATTTCAGCAATCAAGTTTTAAAATATTTAAACCAATCTATTGCAAATAATGAAGGTGCAGGTGCTGCGGGCGGTTTGGGCGCAGGTGCTATCTGTTTTTTAAAAGCCAAAATAAAATCTGGAATTGATTTTGTTATTGAGCAAACACAATTTAAACAGCATTTAAACAATAAAATAGATTTAATAATTACCGGAGAAGGAAGCGTAGATAAACAAACACTTGAAGGTAAGGCAGTTAAAGGAATTAGTGACATTTCTACTCAATATAACATTCCGTATTGCATAATTTCTGGAATAACCAAAGATAAAGGGCTTGTAATGCAAAGCTTAAAGCCAAAATCCATAAAATCAGTTATGGAATTAAATGTATCTTTTGATGACGCTATTCAAAACGCATCAAAACATATAGAAAATATTGCTTTTGAAATAATAAAGGGTTTAAAAGAAAATGAAGACACTATCCTATAATACTTTAAATAAACGATTTAATATTTTAATTCAATCCTTTCTCCAATAGAAGTTTATAACCAATAACTTCCTTTAACACTTCTGCCCGCTTTTAATATGGTCTCATTTATTGTTTTAGATTTAGGTACTGTTCAAGTTCCAAGAAAATTATAAAAGGGAGGAATCTCTATGCTGCGATATCAATTTGTATGTATGTATCTAGCCCGACCTCCCTATCCTTTCTATTTTGGTTTTGTTGTACTTCCTTAAATGTATATCTTTATACCGTAACAAACATAAGAGCCCGAACGTTAATTAAAATTGCTCGACAAAATCCGGAATTTAATAACTTAAAGTAAAAAATTCATTAATTTTCCACAAATTTGAACTATCTATTTCAATACAAGATGAAAATCAATAAAATAATAAAACTGTGCAGAGAAAAATACAGCGATGAGGTTAAGATAAAAGGAACGGGTTGGAGAATTATGCAATTAACAACATTTGCTGATTTAATTCACTTAGAAGCAGTTGATACAATAAAAGCTACTAATCCAGAAAACAAATTACTTCATGTAGTCAACATTGTTAATCTTTCTATAAAAGCATTAATTCAAATTGAGAATGGCATAACAGAATTAACAGGTAATTATAAAAAAGATAAGAATAATATTTATCTATCTCTATCTGATGCACTAAATTTTTACGACACTACATGGAATAATCAAGACATAGATGAATTAAAATTAGACACTCATAATCAAGAACTTATTCAAGAAATAATAAAATATTCTTTATATCATAAAAAGGGAATTACAGGTAATTCAAACTCATATTTTAGTTATATATTCTCGGTTAGTATAAACTTATTAAACAATTTAATTCAATGAAAAAAGCTAAATTTATAGTATTCGAAGGAATTGACGGCTCAGGTAAATCAACAATTAGTAATATGTTATTTGAGAAAATAAATTCACAAACTGGAAATATATACAAGACATTTGAACCTACCGATAGTCCTATTGGTTCAGTGATAAAAAATATACTAAATAAACGAATTGTCTCTGATGATAAAACAATTGGAGCCCTTTTTCTTGCCGATAGGTTAGATCATATCCAAAACTTAACATCTGGTATGTTAAATTATTTAGAGAAGGGAATACATGTCATATCTGATAGATATTATTACTCTTCATATGCCTATCATGTCCCTATGTTATCAATGGATTGGGTTATTAATGCGAATAAAGTTTGTGCTGATTTATTAAGACCCGATATTGTATTTTACTTTGACATTTCTGCCGATGAAAGTCTGAGACGATTAAATTTATCAAGAAAATTTCATGATTTATTTGAAACAAGAGAAAAAATGGAACAAGTAATACTAAATTATAAAGAAGCAATTAAAAGGGAAGGAAAAAAAGATAATGTTGTTATAATAGATGGTCATAAAAGCGTGAATGATATATTTGATGAAGTTTGGAAAATAACTTCCGACCTTTTAGAAATTAAATCTGGTAAAAACTAAACAGACGAATTTTCGAAGTTTTTCCTAAATGAACTTGATAATTGAAACGAAAGATAAATAATTGGAGTTTAAAAATAACTTCGGTAGACAAATTTTCGTAAATAGTAAAATTCAATGTCAAGCAAAACGTGTCGCAAAATTAGTTAACCCCGCATATAAAAAATTGCTCCATTATATTAAAAACAATAATTTTAAAGATCTTTAAATCAAAATAACAAACATCGGAAAATTGCGGCTGCAAACCCGCAGCTTTTCATATTCTAAACCGTTAGGTACTGGGCTAAGAAAGACCGACACAACATAAAAAAAACGACACAACAATGATATTAATGAACATATTTGACATAAAATTACCTTTGGAAAATCCAGTATTACTTTTTTCGTTAATACTGTTTATAATACTTTTTGCTCCAATAATTCTGAACAAACTGAAAATTCCGCATTTAATTGGACTGATCGTAGCGGGAGCAGTTATCGGGCCGAATGGACTTAATTTAATGCTGCGCAACAGCAGTATAATCTTGTTCGGAACGGTTGGACTTCTTTATATAATGTTTCTTGCGGGACTTGAAATTGACCTTGCTGACTTCAAAAAAAACAGCAAAAAAAGTTTGATTTTTGGTTTATATACCTTTATAATTCCTATGATTTTGGGTACAATTACAGGTATTTATTTTCTGGAATTTTCTATTCCAACCTCTGTATTGCTTGCCAGTATGTTCGCATCTCATACATTAATTGCATATCCAATCATAAGTAAACTCGGTGTAACCAGAAACAGAGCGGTAAATATTACCGTTGGTGGAACAATGATTACCGATACATTGGCTCTTTTGGTATTAGCCGCTATTGCAGGAATGTCAACAGGAGAAGTCAATAACGGGTTTTGGATGAAGCTGGGTATTTCTGTAATTGTTTTCGGATTAATTGTAATGCTTGTCTTTCCAATAATCGGTCGTTGGTTTTTTAAGCGTTTTGATGATAGAATTTCTCAATATATCTTTGTATTAGGGATGGTTTTTCTTGGTGCTTTTCTCGCAGAGGCAGCAGGCATTGAAGCAATAATCGGAGCTTTTCTTTCAGGATTGGCACTGAATCGGTTAATTCCTCATACTTCTCCTTTAATGAATAGAATTGAGTTTGTAGGTAATGCACTGTTTATTCCTTTCTTCTTAATTGGAGTTGGAATGCTTGTTGATTTCAGGGTATTTTTTAAAGACCTTGAAACAATCAAGGTCGCTTTAACGATGGTCGTTGTTGCTACAACAGCAAAATTTCTTGCTGCTTGGCTTGCACAAAAAACTTTCAAATTTTCAGTTGATGAACGAAGACTTATTTTTGGATTAAGCAACGCACAGGCAGCAGCAACACTTGCCGCTGTTTTGGTTGGGTATAATATTATTCTTGGACACACGGATACAGGAGAACCAATAAGACTATTGAACGAAAGTGTATTAAACGGGACTATCATAATGATTTTGGTTACCTGCACCATTGCTTCATTTGTAGCTCAAAAAGGAGCTCAAAACATTGCGTTATCCGAAACTTCTGATAACGATGTAAGTGGGAATGAAATTCAGGAGAGAATTCTAATTCCTATAAATAATATAGACACTACCGATGAATTAATTAACTTGAGTATTACCATTAAATCAAAAAAAAACAAAGAAGGTTTATTCGCTTTAAGCATCATTGATAACAGCAACTCTGACAGCGCAGAAATTAAGAGGGCAAATAAAATTCTTGAAAAGGCAGTAATTACAGCTTCGGCAACAGATAATCATTTACACCGGTTATTGCGTTATGATCTGAATATTATCAACGGAATAACAAGTGTTGTTAAAGAGCAAAAAATTACCGATTTGATTATGGGACTTCACCAGAAAAAAGAAGTTTTAGAAAGTTTTTTCGGCAGCTTGGTAGAAGGCATTATAACTAAATGCGACACAACAACTCTAATTTATAAGCCTTCACAACCATTAGCAACTATAAAAAGACATTTAATCATTGTTCCTGAGAGAGCCGAAAAAGAAATTGGATTTCCATTTTGGCTGATAAAAGTATGGAATATAGCGAGAAATACCGGAGCTAAACTCGTGTTTTACGCCCCTGAAAAAACACTGAATTATATTAAAGACATCAATGCGAAACACCCTGTTGAAGCCGACTTCTTTCTGTTCAGTGATTGGAACGATTTTTTGATAATATCGCGAGATGTGAAAAAAAACGACAATCTTATAGTTGTATTAAGCAGAAAAGACCACCCGTCGTATAATGGGAATATGGCAAAAATACCCGACTACTTAAACAAATATTTTCAGACAAATAATTTCATACTTATTTATCCTATGCAGACAGGTGTAACAGAAAATTTAAATGCGGACTTAAAAAATCCTTCTATATTAGAACCACTCGAAAAACTTGATGACATTGGAAAGACAATTGCAAACTTATTCAAACGAAAATAAAGCTTAGTCGCCAAATACATTCAGCCAAAGCTGATCAAAGTTACTATGCGCCCTCGCCACTTTAAAAATGTATTCCAACGACCTGCTGCAACAATATCTGAAAAATGCTTAATTATGATAAAAAGAAAAATTTAATTAAATTTATATTTTACAAACATAGGATAACATAAATAGAAATGTCATTAAAAAGCTGCTTTTAAGCGCCTTTTGAAGTCGTTTTAAAAATAAGGAGGTATCCACGTGATAGTAATTGTCTGCTGAAACCAAATCCTTTAAATGAACCTGATACAGCATTTTGGAATTAGTTCTTTTCTTTCTTACATCCAGAAAATTTACAAAATAACTCCCTGTTTTACAAAACTCGGAAACCTTATCCCTTATTTGAAAATAAATTTTGAAATCTAAATTATTATATTAAATTTGCACCATCAGATGAAAAAACAAACTACAAATATGGCTTGTATGATGTGTAAAGAAATTTACGCGAAGGCCATAATTGTATAAACTAGACAAAAAATATAATTAACGAAGCCTTTGCATATTGCAAAGGCTTTTTTTTTGAATAATAATTAATAAAAATGATAAATAACCAAACCATAGTATGTTGTTGCTTCCAACAAATGTATATGTGCATGATAATCTACATAATGCTATGGTATTACCCAAATTGAAAGATATATAAACTAACAGCAGTTTTAAAGTCCCTTCGGTAATACCTAACCAAAGGGACTTTTTTTATTCTTGAATATTTAAAAAAACATAATAAAATGTCAAATTTAACTAAAACAACAAACGCTCTGCATGCAGGGCACGACACAAAATTAACCCAAGGAACGAGAGCTGTTCCAATTTATCAAACTACCTCATATGTATTTAACGATACTGACCATGCTGCCAATTTATTTGGATTAAAAGAATTTGGATTTATTTATACCAGATTAAACAATCCAACCAATGATATTCTTGAAAAAAGATTGGCAGTTATTGAGGGTGGAATTGGTGCGGTAGTTTTTGCATCTGGTACTTCCGCAATTGCCACAACTTTTTTAACCTTATTTAAATCTGGTGATCATATTGTTTCTTCGAGCAGTTTATATGGAGGAACCTATAATTTACTCAATGTAACTTTACCAAGATTAGGGATAGAAACAAGTTTTGTGAATGCTGATAATGTAGAAAACTTTCAAAATTCAATTCAAGAGAATACCAAAGCTATTTTTATAGAGTCTCTTGGAAATCCAAAATTAGATGTTCTTGATATCGAAGAAATCGCAAAAATTGCAAAAGCAAATAAGATTCCTTTGATTGTTGATAACACAGTTGCTACTCCTGCGCTATTGAATCCTATAAAATATGGAGCCAATATTGTAATTCACTCCTTAACAAAATTTATTGGAGGTCAAGGAACATCTTTGGGAGGTGTAGTTATTGATGCTGGAACTTTTGATTGGACAAGTGGAAAATTTACAGAATTCACTGAGCCTTCCAAAGGTTATCATGGGCTAAAATACTCGGAAACTTTAGGCGAAACAGCATTTATTGTAAAACTGAGAATAGAAGGTTTAAGAGATTTCGGAGCGGCTTTAAGTCCGTACAACGCCTTTCAAATTATTCAAGGTTTAGAAACTTTGGAAGTTCGAATAAAGAAACATTCGGAAAATGCCTTAAAATTCGCTCAATGGTTACAAACGAAAGATGAAATTTCATGGGTAAACTATCCCGGATTAAAAAGCAGCAGATACCTTGAATTGGCACAGAAATACTTGCCAAGCGGACAAAGTGGTGTGGTTACGTTTGGTTTGAAAGGCGGATTTGAAGCAGCTAAGAAACTGACTGATTCAACAAAAATATTCTCTTTACTTGCAAATATTGGAGATACCAAATCTTTGATAATTCATCCGGCAAGCACTACTCATCAACAACTTACTGAAGAGCAACAATTAACTGCAGGAGTAAGCCAAGATTTAATCCGACTATCGGTTGGATTAGAAGATATTGAAGACTTGAAAGAAGATATTGACCAAGCATTAAAACAAATATAACCATGAGCGATTTAAAATTCAATCTTTTTCTCAATTCAAATGCAATTAATATTATTTGTAAATAGATGATGAATAGATTAATAACCTGTAATTTAAAAAAATACACAACATATAGTGGTATCCAATATGAAAATTTGGATACCACTTATCAAGTATTTGGCAAAAAATTACATACTGCTCCGGTAGTTGTGGTTAACCACGCTTTGACGGGAAATTCAGATCTTCTCAGCAAAAAAAAAGGTTGGTGGAATGAAATTGTTGGTAAAAACAAAGTTATTAATACTGACAAATACACTGTTGTTGCTTTTAATATTCATGGAAATGGATATCAAGCAAAGAGCATAAAAAATTACAATGATTTTACGGCAAAAGATATAGCCGCGATATTCAATTTAGTTTTAAATGAAATGGGAGTTACCGAATTATACGCAGTAATAGGCGGATCACTTGGCGGAGGCATTGCATGGGAAATGGCTGCTTTACAGCCTGGCTTCATAAAATACCTTATTCCTATTGCTTCTGATTGGAAATCTACAGATTGGATTATTGGACATAATTATGTCCAAGATCAACTATTAAAAAACTCAAAAAATCCTTTACAAGATGCCAGAAAAATGGCGATGTTATTTTATAGAACACCTAAGTCTTTCACCCAAAAATTTAATCGAACAAAAACAGCATCTAATAAGCAATTTAATGTAGAGTCTTGGTTAGATCACCATGGAGAAAAACTAAAAAACAGGTTTGATATAAATGCCTATTTAATGATGAATCATTTACTGACCACAGTTGATATAACTACAGAAAAGTTGTCTTTTGAAGAAATAGTTAAACCTATAAAATCTATTATTGTTCAAATAGCTGTGGATAGTGACTTATTTTTTGTAAAAGAGGAAAATATAAAAACAAAATTACTTTTAAATCAACTAGAAATAAAGAACCAATACCGTGAGATAAAATCTATCCACGGACATGATGCCTTTTTAATTGAGAACGAACAACTTACACAATTTTTAAAACCAATTTTCAAATGAGAGAAGAAATGAAAATAATCAAGTTCGGAGGGAAATCCCTAGCCAATGGTCAGGGAATAGAAAACGTTATTGCTATCATTAAAAACAAAATAAATTCAAAAGAGAAGATGATAATTGTTTTATCTGCCAGAGGAAATGCAACAGACTGTTTGGAACTCATTTTGGATAAAGCAAAAAATGGAGAAGATTATGCCGTTGAATGGAAAGCATTTAAAGAATATCAAATAGAACCCAATAAAAATATCGATTACCATAAAGAATTTACCTTATTGGAAAAAACATTTGAAGGGGTAAAATTGGTAGAAGATTATAGTTTAAAAGTAAAAGATTTGGTTTTGGCACAAGGAGAATTATTAGCCGCAAAAATGATTGCTTCTTTATTAAACCAAAATGGAATAAAAAGCAACACCATTGACAGTAGAGATTTCTTAAAAACAAACGATAATTTTGGAAACGCACAAATCCTAGATGAGCTTTCCAAAACCAATACTGTAAATTGGTACAATTCTTTTGATGAAGAAACTATTCCAATAGTTACCGGTTTTATTACATCGAATAAAAACAGTCAAACCACCACTTTAGGAAGAAATGGAAGTAATTATTCAGCTTCTTTAATTGCAAAATACTTAAATGCTTCTGAAGTACAGAATTATACACATATAGATGGAATATACACCGCTAATCCAGATCAGGTAAGTGATGCTAAAATAATTGAACAATTAAATTTTAATGAAGCTAGCGAGTTGGCAAGCTTCGGTGCTTCTATCTTACACGCAAAAACCATCATTCCATTAGTAGAAAAGAACATTCCATTGCGCATCTTAAATACCTATAACCCTAATACCACAGGAACTTTAATTAATAATGAAATAACTGACAAAGAAGTAAAATCTATTTCCGTTCAAAATGAAATAGGATTTATTAATATTGAAGGCAAAGGATTACTTGGAAAAAAAGGGATTGACGCGCGTATATTTTCTACTATGAACCAGAATAAAATAAGTGTTAGTGTCATTTCACAAGGTTCATCAGAAAGAAGTATTGGTTTTATTATCTCAGAGAAGGATATTAAAACAGCCGTTAACGCTTTAAAAATAGAATTTCAAGCCGAAATTCAAACAAAAGACATCAGTTCAATTATTTCAAAAAAAGAAGTTTCTGTTATTACAATTATTGGTCAGAATATTAACAATTTTTCATCCTCATTTAATGCATTAATAAAAAACAATATTGATATATTATTAATTAACAACACATTAAACGGAAATAATATCGGTTTAGTTATCGATAATAAAAATGTAAATAAAGCAATAAATGTTATCCACTCACAGATTTTTGGAATTTCAAAAAACATAAATATTGCCATTTTTGGAAAGGGAACTGTTGGGGGAGCATTAATAAATCAAATCCTTAATTCAAAAAATAAAATCCTTAAAAGAAAAGAAATCAATTTAAACATATTTGCCATTGCAGGATCTAAAAAAATTCTTTTAAATAAAGAGGGTATATCCAATAATTGGAAAGAGGAATATGACAAAGCTCCCAATAACAACAAAAGCATTACTGACATTATTGAGTTTGCCCAAAAATATCATTTTGAAAACTTAATTGCAATAGACAATACTGCCAGCACCACTTTTATTGATAATTATATTCCATTGGCAGAAAATGGATTTGATTTAATTTCATCCAATAAAACAGCCAACACCCAAAGTTATTTGAGCTACAAAAAATTAAGAGAATCGCTTAAAAAGAATAATAAAAATTATTTGTATGAAACCAATGTTGGCGCGGGTTTGCCATTGATTGATACGATCAGCATATTACATGCATCAGGCGAAAATATTACTCGTATTAAAGGCGTTTTTTCCGGATCTTTAAGTTTTATATTCAATCATTTTTCTGAATCAGAAAGTTCTTTTAGCGACATATTACAACAAGCCATTGACAAAGGACTCACAGAACCTGATCCAAGAGAAGATTTATGCGGAAATGATGTAGCTCGAAAATTATTGATTTTAGCTAGAGAATTGGATTTGCAAAATGAATTTAATGAAATAAAAATACATAATTTAATTCCAACTTTTTTACAAGATGGAAGTACACAAGATTTTTTATCAAGAATAGAAGAGTTAAATCCTGTTTATCAAAAAATAAAAGAAGACCAGAAGGAGAAACATGTGTTAAGATATATAGGTGATTTGTCGGGAGATTTACAAAAAAATAAAGGAAGTTTAGAAGTTAAACTTATATCCGTCCCTGAAAAAAGTTCGTTGGGTCAACTTAATAACGCTGATTCTATATTTGAAATTTATACAGAGTCCTATGGCGATAATCCTATTGTTATTCAGGGAGCCGGCGCAGGTGCAGAAGTTACTGCCAGAGGTGTTTTTGGAGATTTATTGAGAATTACTGAAAGAAAATAAAAAAAAGACATCAATATGTATAGGTAAAAGCAATTTGGTACCGTTCAATTAATTTTTTAAATATGATGGGTAAATTCGTATATTTAAAATCTTGAACGTAGCCTCGTTTAGCAGGTCGTTCGGTAAATTTAACAAATATCGTGTGAAATGAAAACAAAAAAAATGATTCTAATATTAATTTGTTCAATCTATTCAGTTTGCAGTTTTGGACAAAATCACATTTTCTTCCTTCATAATAGATTTATTGAAGAGCATCATTTAGATGAAGAACATCCCGAATATGGAAAGGCCGAATATCTTGAGATTCTTAATGAATTTAAGAAAGAAGGATTTAAAGTCTTTAGTGAAAAAAGACCGGCAAATACAGATGTAAAAGAATATGCTAAAAAAATTGTTACTCAAATAGACAGTTTATTGCTAAATGGGTTAAAACCTGCCCAAATTACTGTTATAGGAACTTCAAAAGGTGGATATATAGCTCAATATGTATCTACTTTTTTAAATAATCCGGTGGTAAACTTTGTTTTTATCGGAAGTTTCAGAGACATCGATATTAAAAATTTGCCTGATATAAATTTTTGCGGAAATATTTTAACGATATATGAAAAAACGGATATATTAGGTGTTTCTGCAATTAAAAGAAAAGAAACATCAAGTTTAAAAGTTTCTAGATTTAAAGAAATCGAACTGAATACGGGACTTAGACATGGTTTTTTGTTCAAGCCCCTGAGAGAATGGATTTATCCATCGATCCAGTGGGCAAAACAAAATTATGAACTGAATTGGAAAATGTAAACGGTGATCTGCAAAGACTCATGATAATAATTTTTTTAATTAAAAAAACTTCTTACATTTGCCCAATCAATATAAAAAAATGAACTTAACACAATTACATCATCATCTTTCTCATAATTGCTCTCAGGCGATATGGAAATGATATATGTAATTTAAAACAATATTTCAAAACCCGTCTGAGTAAATCAGACGGGTTTTTTGTTTATAGCCCCAAATGTTTACTCAGATACAAAAAATAAAAAAAATGAGTAAACTAAAGATTGCCATCCAAAAAAGCGGACGATTAAATGAAGATTCTCTTAAACTCCTGAAAGATTGCGGAATAGCAATAGATAACGGAATAGATCAACTGAAAGTAAGCGTTTCAAATTTCCCTTTAGAGATTTTGTATTTAAGGAATTCGGATATCCCTCAATATATAGAAGACGGTGTTGTTGATATTGCCATAGTGGGTGAAAACTTACTAATTGAAACGCAGAAAGATGTTGCGATAATTGAAAAACTCGGTTTTTCTAAATGCAGACTATCACTGGCGGTACCTAAAGAAATAAAAGGAGATTCTTTAACGTATTTTGAAGGAAAAAAAATCGCTACTTCCTATCCTAACACCTTAAATTCCTTTTTAAAGCAGCACAACATTAATGCTGAAATACACACTATTTCCGGCTCAGTAGAAATAGCTCCCAACATTGGTTTAGCAGATGGAATTTGTGACATTGTAAGTTCAGGCAGTACTTTGTTCAAAAATGGATTAAGAGAAACTCAGCTTATATTAAAATCAGAAGCTGTTCTTGTAAAATCATTAAAACTGGATGCTGCTAAAGAACAAATACTAGATAAGCTTTTATTTAGAATGAAAGCCGTTTTAAGAGCTAAAAACTCCAAGTATATTTTAATGAATGTGCCGAATGCCAAAATAGAAGAAGTGAGTGCTATTTTGCCTGTATTAAAAAGTCCCACTATACTCCCTTTGGCTGAAAAAGGTTGGAGTTCGTTACACAGTGTAATAGACGAAGATAAATTTTGGAATGTAATTGATGCGTTAAAAAATGCGGGAGCAGAAGGAATTTTAATAATCCCAATTGATAAAATAGTATTGTAATGAATGTATATAAGAACCCAAATAAAAGGGAGTGGCGGGCATTAACTGAACGTCCAAAAATGGAGAAAGAGGAACTGAGTAAGCTTGTTAGTAAGATCTTAAACGATGTCAAAAAAAATCAAGATCAAGCACTTTTACAATATGGTAAAAAATTTGACAACGTAAAATTAGAGCAACTTGGAGTAAGTGATTTAGAGATTGCCAAAGCTCAGTCTTTAGTATCCTATCCGTTAAAAGCTGCCATTGAAATTGCCAAACAAAACATTGAAAAATTTCACGCTTCTCAAAAAATGGAAGAGCAACTCATTGAAACTACTAAAGGAGTTGAATGCTGGAGAAAAAGTGTGGGTATTGAAAAGGTCGGGTTATACATACCCGGTGGTACTGCTCCTCTTTTCTCTACCATATTGATGTTGGGAATTCCTGCAAAATTGGCTGAATGCAGAGAAATAATTTTATGTACTCCTCCAAATCAAGATGGAGAAATAAATCCTGCCATTTTATATACAGCCAATTTAATCGGTATCAACCAAATTTACAAAGTTGGCGGTGCACAGGCTATAGCTGCTATGGTTTATGGAACAGAAACCATTCCTCAGGTATATAAAATATTCGGCCCGGGAAATCAATTTGTAACCAAAGCAAAGGAACTAATTCAACAAGATGGAATAGCAATTGATATGCCTGCCGGACCAAGTGAAGTTTTAGTGATTGCGGATGAAACAGCTAATCCGGCATTTATAGCAGCCGATTTATTGTCACAGGCTGAACACGGTGCAGATAGTCAGGTAATTTTACTGTCTAACAGTGAATCAATTATCAATCAATCACTTACAGAAGTAGAAAAACAATTAGCGCAATTACCTAGAAAAGAGATTGCAATGCAAGCTTTAAAAAACAGTAAATCCATTCTGTTAAACAATATGGATGATTGTATTGATTTTAGTAATCTGTACGCTCCTGAGCACTTAATTATAGCATCAGAAAATGCATCCAATTACAGTGACAAAATAATTAATGCCGGTTCTGTGTTTCTGGGAAATTACAGTTGCGAAAGTGCCGGTGATTATGCAAGCGGTACAAATCACACGCTGCCAACAAATGGATTTGCGAAAAACTATAGCGGTGTTTCACTGGATAGTTTTCAGAAAAAAATAAGCTTTCAGAAACTAAGTAAAGAAGGCCTGAAAAATATTGGTCCGGCTATTGAAATAATGGCTGAAGCAGAAGAATTATTCGGACACAAAAATGCCGTTTCTATCAGATTAAAAAATATAGACAATGTTTAAATTAAAAGACATCGCAAGAGAAAACATTTTATCTCTTCAGCCTTATTCCAGTGCCAGAGATGAGTTTAGTGGAAATACCGGTATTTTTTTAGATGCCAACGAAAATCCTTTTGGCGAATTGAACAGATATCCTGATCCTTATCAAAAAGAAGTAAAACAAAAGTTGGCTGAACTGAAAAAGATAAATGCCGAGAATATTTTTGTTGGAAACGGCAGTGATGAGGTAATTGATTTGACCTATCGGATTTTTTGCGATCCAAATAAAGATAAAGCATTAACCTTCACTCCAACTTATGGGATGTATGATGTTTCCGCGGCTGTCAACGCTGTTGAATTGATTAAAGTTCCTTTAACAACTGAATTTCAAATTGATTTAAACCTTGCCAAAGATTTCCTGTCAGACAGTGCTTTAAAATTAATTTTCATCTGTTCACCCAATAATCCAACGGGCAACTTAATTAATAAAGCAGCTATTGAATATTTATTAAAGCAATTCAAAGGCATTGTTATCATCGATGAAGCCTATATCGATTTTAGCGCTTCCGAATCTTGGATTACAATGACAGCGCAATACCCCAACTTGATAGTGAGTCAAACCTTCAGCAAAGCTTGGGGATTAGCAGCGGCAAGAATTGGAATAGCTTATGCAAACAAGGATATTATTCAATTATTTAATAAAGTAAAACCTCCTTATAATGTAAGTGAACTAAACCAGCAGGCAGCTATAAATGCATTAAGTAATGATGCTGTTTTTAAACAAAATCTTCAAACCATTAAGGATGAAAAAGAAAAATTAAAAGTTGAATTGAATCAACTTAATCAGGTGATAAAAGTTTATCCATCTGATGCCAACTTCTTATTAACAGAAGTAAGTGATGCCAACAGAATTTATGATGAATTAGTAAACCAAAAAATAATAACAAGAAATAGAAATAATATCATACACAACTGCATCCGCGTTACAATCGGTACACCAGAGGAAAATATTCAGTTGTTAAATGCTTTTAAAAATATATCGATATGAAGAAAGTACTTTTTATAGATCGGGATGGAACACTCGTTATTGAACCTCCTTTAGATTATCAATTGGATAGTTTAGAAAAGTTAGAGTTCTACCCGGGTGTTTTTCAATGGTTGGCGAAAATTGCCCGTGAGCTGGATTATGAATTGGTAATGGTCACCAATCAAGATGGTTTAGGCACCAATTCTTTTCCTGAAGAAACTTTTTGGCCGGCTCAAAACAAAATAATTCAGGCATTTAAAAATGAAGGGGTAGAATTTTCGGAAATAGTAATCGATAAGAGTTTCCCTGAAGATAATGCAGATACCCGAAAACCAAGAACAGGTTTACTCCATAAATACATTTATGGTGATTATGATTTAGCCAATTCTTTTGTAATTGGAGATCGGCTAACGGATGTTGAATTAGCTGTAAACTTAAAGAGTAAAGCCATTTTTATTGGAAATGAAAAAGTAAATGAGGATGTTTTATCAACCACAGATTGGGCGACAATTTATAGATATCTGAAAGCAGTGCCAAGAACTGCAGCAATCAGCCGTAAAACAAATGAAACGGAGATTATTGTTGAAATTAATTTAGATGGTTCCGGAAAAAACGCTATTTCAACCGGACTTGGATTTTTCGATCACATGCTGGAGCAAATTGCCAAACACGGAAATATAGATTTAACTGTTAAGGTTGACGGCGATTTGGAAATTGATGAACACCACACCATAGAAGATGTTGCATTAACTTTAGGCGAAGCTTTTACAACTGCTTTAGGATCTAAAAAAGGAATAGAGCGTTATGGATTTTTATTGCCGATGGATGAATGTTTAGCTCAAGTAGCAGTCGATTTTGGCGGCAGACCGTGGTTAGTTTGGAAAGCAGCATTTAAGAGAGAAATGATTGGAGAAATGCCTACAGAGATGTTTATGCACTTTTTTAAATCGTTTAGCGATGCTGCCAAATGTAATTTAAATATTAAAGCGGAAGGCGATAACGAACACCACAAGATTGAGTCCATTTTTAAAGCTTTTGCAAAAGCAATAAAGATGGCTAAATCTAAAACTGATGATTTTTCAATACCAAGTACAAAAGGAAGTTTATGATAGCCATCATCAAATACAATGCAGGCAACATTAGTTCGGTGCAAAATGCATTGACACGTTTAGGTTTCGAAAGCATTATTACAGATGATGCTGAAACGATACTTAGTGCCGATAAAGTTATTTTTCCGGGTGTTGGTGAAGCTGGTTCTGCAATGAAATATTTAACCGAAAAAGGGTTAGACAAAGTCATTTTATCTGTTAAAAATCCAATACTGGGTATCTGTTTAGGATTGCAGTTAATGTGTGAAACTACAGAAGAAGGAAATACCAAATGTTTGGGAATTTTTAATTCCAAGGTAAAAATATTTCCTCCAACAGCTATAGTCCCACATATGGGTTGGAATAATTTCTCAAGCATTAGTGGATGTTTATTTAAAAACATCACTACAGACAATGATGTTTATTATGTGCACAGCTATTATGCAGAAATCAGCGGACAGACTGCCGCTGTTTGTGATTACATACAGCCATTTAGTGCGGCTATGCAGAAAGGCAATTTTTATGCTACCCAATTTCATCCTGAAAAATCAGCAGATATCGGTGAGCAAATCCTATTAAATTTTTTAGAATTATGAGATTAATACCCGCAATAGATATCATAGACGGTAAATGCGTCAGACTGTCAAAAGGAGATTACAACACCAAAAAAGTGTACAATGAAAACCCCTTAGAAGTAGCCAAAGCATTTGAGGCGAATGGAATACAATACTTGCACTTGGTTGATTTAGATGGGGCAAAATCAAAACACATCGTTAATTATAAAGTATTGGATTTAATTACTTCTAAAACCAACTTAAAAATTGATTTTGGCGGAGGATTAAAATCGGATGAAGATGTAGCAATCGCCTTTGATTGTGGTGCCTGTCAAATAACCGGAGGAAGTATTGCCGTAAACAACCCTGATCTATTTTTAAAATGGTTAACCAAATATGGTTACAATAAAATAATATTAGGAGCAGATTGCCTTAATAGAAAAATTGCGACTCATGGCTGGTTAAAAAACGCTGAACTGGATGTAATTGATTTTATAAAGAATTATGAAGCGAAAGGTATTCAGCAGGTTATCTGTACCGATATCGCTAAAGACGGTATGTTACAAGGTTCATCAAACGAGTTATATGCCGATATTTTATCTCAATCAAAAGTAAATTTAATAGCGAGCGGAGGGGTTTCTTCAATTAAAGATTTAGAACAGTTAAAAGAGATTGGTTGTGAAGGAGCCATCATTGGAAAAGCTATTTATGAAGGAAACATTACTTTAAAAGAACTGCAAAAGCTATGTTGAAAAAAAGAATAATACCATGCTTAGACATTAAAGACGGGCGAACTGTAAAGGGAATCAATTTTGTTGAATTGCGTGATGCCGGAGATCCTACAGAATTAGCTAAAAAATATGTGGAACAAGGAGCTGATGAATTGGTGTTTCTGGATATAACGGCTACCATTGAGAACAGAAAAACACTCATTGAATTAGTCAAACAAATTGCTTTGGAAATAAACATACCTTTTACGGTAGGAGGAGGAATCAATTCTATTGAAGATGTAGCCAATCTCATTAAAGCAGGTGCAGATAAAGTGAGCATTAATTCATCGGCAGTTAAAAACCCGGCCTTAATTACCGAAATTGCAAATCAGTTTGGGAGTCAGTGTGTAGTTGTTGCCATAGATACTAAATTTGAAAATAACGAATGGAAAGTTTTTGTGAACGGAGGCAGAACCCCGACTTCATTAAAAACAATTGAATGGGCAAAAAAAGTTGAGCAACTGGGTGCTGGAGAAATACTGCTTACCTCTATGAATAATGATGGAACAAAAGCTGGTTTTGCCATCGATATTACAAATAAAGTGAGTAAAGCAGTCAACATTCCCATAATTGCCTCTGGCGGTGCCGGTACAAAAGATCACTTTAAAGAAGTATTTGAAAAAACACTGGCCACAGGTAGTTTGGCGGCAAGTATATTTCACTACGGAGAGTTATCAATACCCGATTTAAAAGATTATTTAAGAACAGAAAAAATTTCAATAAGATGCAAATAGATTTCACAAAAGGAAACGGATTAGTTCCGGTTATTATTCAGCATGAATTAACTTTACAAGTTTTAATGCTGGGCTACATGAACAAAGAAGCTTACGAAAAAACAATAAAAGAAGGTAAAGTAACTTTCTTTAGCAGAAGTAAAAACAGACTTTGGACCAAAGGAGAAGAATCTGGTAACTTCTTAATGGTCAAAGATTTACAAATGGATTGTGACAATGATACTGTTTTAATTAAAGCTTTTCCCAAAGGTTCAACTTGCCACACAGGTTCAACATCTTGTTTTAAAGAAGAAACTTCAAAAGGTTTTTTGTATGAGCTGGAACAAACTATTTCTGACAGGATAGATCATGATGAACAAGCTTCTTATACCAATCAATTATACAAAAGCGGAATTAATAAAGTTGCTCAAAAAGTTGGCGAAGAAGCCGTAGAATTAATTATTGAAGCTAAAGATAATGATGCCAATTTATTTAAAAACGAAGCCGCGGATTTGCTCTATCACTTTTTAATTTTATTAAAAGCAAAAGACTTTAAATTAAAGGAAATTGAAAATGTTTTAAAAGAGAGAAAACAACGATGCAGATAACAACCAATAAATACATTAAAACGAGTGTTTGTTTAAACTTTAGCGTTCATTGTAAAAAAAAGAAAGTGACAGTTCGACAATGAATTTTTTGCTACCTAAAGACAGAAAATAAAAAAAAGGAATTGCCAACTCTCATTTTAGCATATTTGGTTTTGCACAACACACAGCCAACGCTTCACAAAACCAAAAGAGCTAAAATTTTTCCACCACACGACAGACATTTACTATATTTGCACCGATGAAAATACTTTGTTTCATACTATCATTATATGTTTTGTTCCTTGCAACAGTACCTGGCTGTTCGGACGACAACTGCAATGACGAAATAAAAACAGGACACACAGACAATCATTCAAAAGACCATAAAGACTGCGACTGCAATACTTGCTCCCCATTTTTTATCTGCGGAACTTGTTCGGGGTTTGTTATTGCAAGGTCGGGGTTTGACTTCAAGGAAGTTCCTTTTGTAAAAGACAAATTAGTTCCTATTTACAAATCTCAATTTGTATCTGACTTTTTTTCTAAAATCTGGCAACCTCCCAAAATAAGTTAATGATAAAATAAGTGGCTCCGCCACTTTCGTTAGCGGTGCGAAGCACCGCCAATTCTATTATTTACATCATTAACTTAAATTATTAGACAAATGAAAAATTTCATCTTATCTTTGTTGGCAATCATATATACATCGTTGGCTTTCGGACAAAATACATTCAAAGCCATTATCAAAAACAGCGAAAGCAAAGAAACGCTTATCGGTGCAACAGCAATTTTGCAAGGCACAACCAATGGTGCAAGTGCAGACCAAAACGGTTTTATTGAAATCGAAAATATTCCTGATGGAAAACAAATCATCATCTTTCGTTACATCGGCTATCAGGAGAAAACCGACACATTTAATTTCCCTTTGACACAGCTCCAACCTTTAGAAATTCTGCTTTCTGCTGACGAAGGCGAAGAACTGGAAGAACTGGTAATTTCTTCCACCCGTTCCAGCAGAACCATTGACAACATTCCGACAAGAATAGAAGCCATTTCTGGAGAAGAATTAGAAGAAAAAGGAAGTATGAAACCTGGAGATATTCGTATGATGTTGAACGAAAGCACAGGCATACAAACACAGCAAACATCTGCTACATCCTATAATTCAAGTATTCGCATTCAAGGGCTTGACGGAAAATACACACAGATTTTGCGAGACGGTTTCCCTTTGTATTCGGGCTTTTCGGGCGGATTAAGTTTATTACAAATTGTTCCGCTTGACTTAAAACAAGTGGAAGTAATTAAAGGCGCTTCATCAACTCTTTACGGTGGCGGTGCTATTGCGGGATTAGTAAATCTTGTTTCAAAAACACCGAAAGAAAAAAGAGAATTAAGTTTTATGCTTAATGGAACATCTGCATTAGGTTTAGACGCAAGTGGATTTTATTCGCAGAAATTCAAGAAAGTCGGCACAACCATTTTTGCTTCCTACAATTTAGGAACACCTTATGACCCTGCAAAAATCGGATTTACAGCAATTCCGAAATACACAAGATATACTGTAAATCCGAAATTGTTTGTTTACTTCAATGATAAAACAACGCTTAACATTGGCGTTAACAGCACAATTGAAGACCGCATCGGTGGCGATATAAAATACATTGAAAACAAAGGAGACAGCATACATTCTTACTTTGAGAAAAATAAAACCAATCGTTTCAGCACTCAATTAGGACTTGACCGCAAAGTAAATGACAAATCAAAATTTGCTTTTAAAAACAGCGTCAGTTATTATGATAGAATGATTGAAATTCCAAACTTCAAATTTTCAGGAGTTCAACTATCTTCATTCAGCGAAGCAACTTACAATCACAAAGGAGAAAAATCTGAATGGGTAACCGGTTTAAATCTTTGGACAGACAAATTCAATCAAAATAAATCTGACACATCAAAAGTAGTTGACTACAATCACACAACCTTTGGTGCGTTTGTTCAAAACACCTGGAACGCAACTGAAAAATTTATACTTGAAACCGGCTTGCGGGGCGACTATCAAAACGAATACGGTTTTTTTGCATTACCGAGAATTTCCGCACTTTTAAAGGTCAATCAAAAACTATCTATGCGGCTTGGCACGGGTTTAGGATACAAGACACCGACTGTTTTTACAGAGGACGCAGAGCGGATACAGTTTAGAAATGTATTGCCAATTGATGTTTCAAAAACAAAAGCTGAGCAATCCATCGGTGGAAATTTTGACATCAATTATAAAACACCGCTTTCGGATAAAATGTTTTTTAGTATAAATACTTTGCTGTTTTATACACAAGTAAAAAATCCGTTGGTTCTTGTTCCGACAATGACTGGCTTATATGAATTTCAACAGCCCAAAGGTTTCATAGAAACCAAAGGAATTGAAACAAATATCAAACTGACTTACGAAGATTTCAAACTTTTCATCGGCTACACATTAGCAGATGTCAAGCAACATTACAACGGAAATGAAACGACATTTCCTTTGGTTGCTCAACACCGACTGAATAATATTTTGATGTATGAAATTGAAGACAAACTAAAAATCGGTTTGGAGGCATATTATTTTAGTCCGCAAAAATTAAATGACGGAGCGACTGGAAAAGAATATTGGATTTCTGGTCTAATGGTTGAAAAATTATGGGAGCGTTTTTCAATATTCGTAAATTTTGAAAACTTTCTAAATACAAGGCAGACACGGTTTGACACTATTTATACAGGTTTAATTACTAATCCGACATTCAGGGACATTTATGCGCCAATTGACGGATTTGTTGTAAACGGTGGACTGAAAATAAAGCTGTAAACTTGTCAGCCGCACATTTTAGCTCTTTTGGTTTTGCACAACACACAGCCAACGCTTCACAAAACCAAAAGAGCTAAAATTTTCCATCGCACCTGACTCTAAATTCACAAATTATAATTACATTCGATAAAATAAGGTCAAATCATAATTTGTAAAATCTAAAAAACGGCAAGTTTCGGACAATTCATTAAGATAGAAAGAGAAAAACGAGAATGGACACAAACTGAATTTGGTGCATCTATTTCAAAAAAGCCTGGGTGATTACCCAAGCTTTTTTGTTTAATTTTAAATTTTATACAGACATAAAAAAAGAGGAATTATTTACCGATGAGTTTTTAAAATCTAGGTATAATAGTCTGTCTAGTTTAAAACACCACTTCTTACTATTATTTTCTGTTAGCATTGATAATAATTTTACCGCAGTTATCTTTCAACACGAAATTGACCATTTAAATGGAATATTATATTTGGACCATCTTGAAAAGGAATTAAAAGAAGCTAAACATAATTAAAAGCAATAACGGCTGGATTTTATAATCTGAAATTCAACACGTTCTGCTAACTTCAGTGCTTAATCGGGAAAGTATGTGCGTACTTTTCAGTTACTGACTTTTATAAAAAACCGTTGTGCCGCATTTATAGCAGATCCATATGCGTTTTGCATGAATTTTGCGGTTGGAAAGATTATAAAAAAGCAAATTATGAAACCACTTACAGCTCTTTTTTTGTTTTGTTCGCTTGTTATTATTCTGGCATGTGATAAAGAAGATCATAATGAATTGAAATATGTTGCACAAGTCATTGGACAAAATCAGGATTGTGGTGAATTTACTATCCAATTCATCTCTGGTATGGATGAGATAAAAGAAAAAATTGGAAGTTCGGTTATTGAAAACTTATATATTGCAAAGAACTTACCCGATGAATTAAAAACATCTGATATTCTAATCAGACTTGATTGCAGAAAACCTACAAGCAATGAATTGGGAATTTGTACAACTATGGGATCCTCATTAACCTGGGTATTTATTACAGCAGCAGAAAAAAAATAAACCCAGCTTAACAACACCAATCAGCGCGGTTTTTGTACTTCCTTAAATGTATATCTTTATACCGTAATATCTTATATTGACAAACATACGGGCTCAACCGTTGGCTTTATGTAAGAAAATAAAAAAAATAGAAACTAAACTAAAAAATTCGGAGATTTGACTAATAATCTAAATGTTATAATTGAATAGATGAAATACATTTTTTTAATAGCTGCATTTAATGCATTCTTTTTTTCAATTTTACTTCTTCAGAAAAAATACAAAGCATTACATGACAATATATTAATTTTATGGTTAATATATTTAGGATTATTTATTGGGTTATATTCTTTTTATTCACACGATTTGTTTACCCATTTTCATCTATTATCAATCAGTTTTATTTCTTTATTCCTACTGCAGGGAGGATTCTTATTTATTTATGTTTCTGCATTGGTTTCATATAAAAAGATTTTCAAAAGAAAAGACCTGATCCATCTGGCGCCATTTATTTTATTTAACCTTTATCTTTTAATCATTTCTTTCTTTCCTGATGTTACAGAAACGATAAGAATGGACTATGTTCATTTAGATATTAATCCTCCTTTTCTTTTCATCATTTTTTTAATCATTACGGCATTGTCTGGTCCGTTCTACTTTGCACGCTCTGTAAAACTGTTAAAAAAACATGACATTAACATATTTAATAATTTCTCTTTTTCTGAAATTATTAATCTGGAGTGGCTTAGAAAACTTGTTTACATTTTTGGTATTGTTTGGACTGCATTAATTATTATTACCGTAATTCATCATGTGTTCAATCTGTTCTCAATGGTTTTTTGCACAGATGGATTATTTCTTTCATTGTCTGTTTTTGTTATTCTGATTGGTTATTTTGGGTTAAAACAAAAAGTAATATTTACAAACGATTTTACCACCGAACAATTTTTTATAACTGAGGCCAAAATAAAATACTCAAGCTCTCCATTAACAGAAATAGAAGCTGACCAATATACAGATAGGCTGAGTAACTGTATGGTTTCATCAAAACCCTTTCTAAATCCTAATTTGACACTGCCTCAATTAGCGTCAGAGATAGGGATTTCATCTCATTATTTATCGCAGATTATTAATGAAAAATTCAATATTAACTTCTTCGATTTTGTAAATCAGTTCAGAGTAGAAGAAGTTAAAGCAAAGATAATAGACCCGAAATTTGAAAATTATTCACTTTTGGGTATTGCACTTGATTCCGGATTTAACTCCAAATCTGCTTTTAACAGAATATTTAAGAAATTTACGGATCAAACCCCTTCTCAGTATAAATTGGCTTTTACTAAGTCTTAATCCTGATTTTCTTCTAAATACACCAGGTCTCACTTTATCAGTGGGTACCCTCTCTGGCAATTCTATAAGTCCCACTTTATAAGATAGAGCGATTAACCTTGTGCTGTGTTATACTTTTGCTCGAGAAATCGTTCACAATAATTATTAATTTAAAAATGTAGAAATAATGACAACAAAAATTAAAAACCATTTAGAAGAAGATTTAAAAAGTCAAAAAAAATTTAGAAGCACCGTAAAATTCAGGATTTTACCCCTGCTTTTATTCTCAATCTTCTTTTTCTCTTCACAAGTAACATTTGCCCATTGCGATTCTTATGATGGTCCGGTGATCAAAGATGCAATCAAAGCCCTCGAAACAAATAATGTAAATATTGTTTTAAAATGGGTAAATAAAAATCAAGAGGAGGAAATTACAACATTGTTTAACAAAACCTTTAAACAGAAAAAAGGGGATAAGGAAATCTATGAAATTATTGAAAAACACTTCTTTGAAACCCTGGTTCGATTGCATAGAGAAACTGAAAGAGCACCTTATACCGGACTAAAACCGGCAGGGAGTACAAGTCAAATTGTAAAGATGGCTGATAATTCTATTGCGATCGATAGCGTTGACGATCTGGCAACTAAATTTACAGCCCATATTGAAAAAGTAGTTAAAGAAAAGTACCACAAATTGATGGAATTATCTAAAGTTAAAAATAAATCTTTGGAACAAGGAAGAGCATATGTAAAAGCATATGTTGATTATACCCATACTCTTGAAGGTATTCATTCAATACTTGAACATGGAAGTTCTGCTCATTCCGATCATAACTGATAATCGATGTTAGTAACTTTACATTCGTTAAGTAACAACCTTCTTCGATATCCGAAGAAGGTTTAATTATGTAATTAAGTATATAAAATGCACAAAAACCTGACACGCGGGATAAATAATTAGGCAGTTAGTAGTTTGCATAATTTGGGGCTTTTATTTACGTTTACTGTAAATTGAAAACAACGCCATTTGAAATGCCAGACTAACCATAAGGCAAACGTTATGCCTTATTATGAAAAAACCGACAAAGATTTTAAATTAATCTACAAAATTTAAATATTATGAGAACTTATATTTGGACATTACCGACAAGAATTTTTCACTGGTTTTTAGCTGTTGGATTTGCAGTTGCTTATATTTTAGGCGATTTTGATAATCTTAGAAATTTGCATTTTGCTTTCGGAGCTTTTGTTGGCACATTGATAGTTTTTAGACTTTTATTCGGATTATTCGGGCCAAAGTATTCAAATTTTAAGGATTTTCCCATCGGATTGAAAAACCAGAAAGAGTTTATAAAGACCTATTTTTCAAAAGCAAAAACATATGCAGGCCATAATCCGGCAGCATCAGTAATTGCGTTGTTTATTCTTTTGGTTGGGATTTTATGCAGCATTTCGGGATACTTACTATACGCAACTGAAAATAACGTATTAAGTATGGGAATTAACGAAGAGTTTCTCGAAGAATCACACGAAGTAATGGCAAACCTTTTTTTAGCTTTAGTGAGTATTCACATACTTGGTGTATTAGCCGATACATTATTTCATGGGAAAACTGGAACACTTCAATCAATTTTCACAGGATTTAAAAATATCGAAACTAAAAACACCCGGTTGAATGGTTTCCATAAAATATTTTCTTTGTTATGGCTTATAATCCCATTTATCATTTTCTATTTAGCTTATGAACTGCAAATAAATACAAAAGGGAATGAGGTTGAAAATAATGAATACTATAAGCATGATGATGATTAATAACAAGGCGTAACAATATCGTTAAAAAAAGCGGCGGAACTGACTCATAATATATATGAAGCTGCCCATACACTTGCTGAATCCAAACATACAAAATCCAGACTTTTAAAAATGGATAATCAGCAAGCAGAATTATATCAAATAATCAATAAAAATATCCAGGTTTCCTGACGCTGAAAACAGCGGCAAAACGCTTTCGTTAAAATTCATGTATTTTATAGGTTTTTAGACTTTTGAGGTTGTGCCTCCGAAGAAATAAAGGTACATTTGAAATAGTAAATTATTGAATAATGTCATCAAAAATCAAATCAATTTTTGCAGGTAAAAATCAGCTGTTGAAGAACTCAGAAGTTACCGGAGAATACTGCACCATTAACAACGAAATCTATTATAAAATATCCAATGTTGATAGGATGCGCCCATTTTTTATGAGTGTGGTGAGTGATTCAGATCATTGGATGTTTATGGCGAGTAACGGTGGATTAACTGCCGGAAGAAAAAATGCAGACAATGCCTTATTTCCTTATTATACCGATGACAAAATTACAGAATCGGCTGAAATTACGGGAAGTAAAACAATATTTTTAGTTAGCCAAAATAAACAAATCTCGCTTTGGGAACCGTTTTCGAATCGTTTTCCGGGAATTTATAAAACACAACGAAATTGCTATAAAAACACACTTGGAAACAAACTTATCTTTGAAGAATTTAACGCTGATTTACAACTCACTTTCCGGTATCATTGGAATTTTAGTGAGCAATTTGGGTTTGTAAAAATTGCTGAATTAATCAACCATAATCCTGAAAAAGTGGAAGTATCGCTACTTGATGGAATCCAAAATTTACTTCCCTACGGAATTTCAAGTGCGTTGCAAAATGATAAAAGTAATTTGGTGAATGCCTACAAAAAAAATGAACTGATTCCAGAAACAGGTCTTGGAATTGTGATGTTAAGTGCTGTAATTGTTGATCGTCCGGAACCCGGTGAAGCGTTGAAAGCAACCACCGTTTGGTCCTGCGGTTTAGAAAACAGCAAAAAATTGGTGAGTTCAATTCAGTTAGAACACTTTAGAAGTGGTTTCGATATTGAGCAGGAAACAGATGTCAGAGCCGAGAAAGGGGCGTATTTTATTCAATCAGAACTGCAACTTCAACCTAAAGAAACAAAGCAATGGATTACTGTTGCCGAGGTAAATCAAGGTTCTTCAGAGATTGCCAAACTCAATCACTTTATTAAAAATGCACCAGAAATTATCAAGACGGTTTTTGATGATATTCAAAAAGGAACACAAAAATTAACGCAACTGGCTGGAAATGCTGACGGATTGCAATTTACGGAAGATAAAATGGTAAATAACCGCCATTTCTCCAATGCTATGTTCAATATCATGCGAGGTGGTATTTTTGATTTTAATTACAGTGTTGAGTCAAATGATTTTATAGAATATATTTCAAAATCCAATAAGAAGTTAGCTGAAATACAAGCATCATTTTTTAAACAATTACCCTCATTAATCTCTTATCAAGAGTTGCTTTTTCAACTTAAATCGATTGAATCAGCTGATTTAAATCGATTGGCATTGATGTATCTTCCGCTAAAATTTAGCAGAAGACACGGAGATCCCAGCAGGCCTTGGAATCGATTTTCGATTGAAACCAAAGATGAAAAAGGAAATAAAATCCTCAATTATGAAGGAAATTGGCGTGATATTTTTCAAAATTGGGAAGCCCTGGCGTATTCCTATCCACGATTTTTGGAAAGTATGATTGCAAAATTTGCAAATGCTTCCACTTTTGAGGGTTACAATCCATATCGAATCAACAAATACGGATTTGATTGGGAAACGGTAGAACACGATGATCCTTGGTCATTTATCGGTTATTGGGGCGATCATCAAATTATATATTTGTTGAAGTTATTAGAGTTGTCAAATCAGTTTCAACCAAATGAATTAAAAGAGCTATTACATCAAGAACTTTTCGTGTATGCCAATGTCCCGTATAAAATTAAATCCTATAATGAAATTTTCAAAAATCCGAAAGATACCATTGAGTTTGATGCGGAATTGGACAATCAATTAAGAAAGGAAATTACATCAAAAGGAACCGATGCCACTTTGATGAATAACCAATCTGGAAGTTTACATTACGTTAATTTGATGGAGAAATTATTGATCAGTGCTTTGGCTAAATTGGTCAATTTTATTCCGGAAGCCGGAATTTGGCTCAATACCCAACGACCCGAATGGAATGATGCCAACAACGCTTTGGTAGGAAACGGAACTTCTATGGTAACTCTTTATTACTTGAGAAGGTATTTGGTTTTTCTGCGAGAATTAATAAGTGATAATTTGCAAGAAAATTTTGCCGTTTCCGAAGATGTTTTTGATTTATTTTCGGCTGTCCATCAGCATTTTCATCAATTTGAATCAACTTTAAATTCGTTTTTTAATAAGGAGCAACGCAAAAAATTTATGGATATATTAGGATTGATTAGTGAAAATTATCGTTCTAAAATTTATAATCACCACTTTAAAAGTGACAAAAAAGCAATCAATTCAGAAGATGTTATTTCATTTATTGATATAAGTTTAAAGTTTATTAATCATTCCATCAAAGCGAATAAACGCTCAGATTCTTTGTATCACGCCTATAATCTTATCAATTTTGATGATGAAAAATCGGTTTCCATCACGCATTTGTACGAAATGTTGGAAGGACAAGTGGCGGTGTTAAGTTCCGGTTTTTTAACTGCGGAAGAGGTTCTTCAGAATTTAGAATCGCTCAGTAAAAGTCAATTATATAGAGAAAATCAACAGAGTTATTTGTTGTATCCCGACAGACAATTAAAACGATTTACAGAGAAGAATTGCATAAAGGATGATTTGGTAAATCAATCAGCCTTGTTAAAAAAGCTTATTGAAGATAAAAATACGGATTTGATGGAACAGGATATCAATGGCATTTATCATTTTAATGCTGATTTTAACAATCAATCTTCTGTTGAAAGTGCGTTGGAAAAACTGACGCAAAAAGGATATGGAAACTTGGTAAATATCGATAGAAAATTGATTTTAGACATCTTTGAAAATACTTTCCAACACAAACTATTTACAGGTAGATCCGGTACTTTTTATGGCTATGAAGGATTGGGAAGCATTTATTGGCATATGGTTTCCAAACTCTTATTAGCGGTTCAAGAATGTTATTGGAGAGGCGTTGAAACGAATGAAAATAAAGAAATTCTGAGTCAATTAGCCAATCATTATTACTCCATCCGCGAAGGAATTGGAATGTATAAATCACCGGATAGCTACGGCGCATTTCCGACAGATCCGTATTCTCATACACCCGGAAATGCCGGTGTTCAACAACCCGGAATGACCGGTCAGGTTAAAGAAGATGTTATTTCAAGATTTGGAGAATTGGGAATTCGTGTAAAGGAGGGGAAATTGACTTTCAATCCGTTATTGCTTCGTAAATCTGAATTTTTAAGCCAAAATAAAACGATACAGTTGGAGGATGTTCATCAGCAAAAACAAGCAATTTCATTAGAAAAAGGTCAGTTGTGTTTTACCTTTTGCCAGTTACCCATTATTTACCAATTATCGCATCAAAATACCATTCATTTGTTTGATTTTGAGGGTATTATTACTACAATAGATAGCTTAACATTAGATGAAAATCAATCCAATAAATTGTTTGATAGGAGCGGAGCGTTTAAAAAATTAGTGATTGAAGTTGATGAAAACTTGATTTTGAAATAGATGCCGAATTAAGCATATTAATCTACTTTTTTTGTTGCGATAACATCCAATTATAAATTTCAGGATTGTCATAAACACGCGTCCAACTGTCATGCCAGGCATCATCAAAAATATGGAGTTTGATGTCTTTATTACATTCTTTAAGTTTTTTAAAGATGTTGATTGAATAATGAACATCCACCACATTATCGAGCAAACCGTGATAAATTCTGATAGGAATTTGCGCCAATTTACAATTTTCAATCATCGGAACGCGGTCAACAAAACCGGCAATTGGAACCAAAGCCGCAAACATTTCGGGATGTGCATATGCTAAATTCCACGCGCCCCAAGCACCCATACTCAAACCCGTTAAATAAATTCGATTCGGATTAATGTTGTTTTCAGCTACCACTTTTTTAATCAAAAGATACAATTCTTCTGAATCCCAATAGTTGTTTTCCGGACATTGAGGAGCAAGAACATAAGCTTCTAATGGATGTGTTTTTAAATATTTTAAAGGACCGTGAATTTTTAATTTTTCTAAATCATTTCCCTTTTCACCGGAACCGTGAAGAAATACAATGAGAGGCATTTTTTCTTGCTGGTTTTGTGGTTTAGATAAAATATAGTTCAATTCAAATTGATGTGTAATTTCAGATGTGATACTACCCGTTGTTTCGGTTTGTCCCCAACAGTAAAGCGAAAGGGTGAGAAAAAAAAATTTAACTGTAATTTTCATTTTGTTGAACTTACATTTTGAAATAAAAAACTTTTTTAAGCAAACTTTGAGGGTTTCCTCCAACTTGCAATTCAAATTCGCCTTCTTCTGTAATCCATTTATTATCGATTCCGATGCTTGCCAAATCGTCTGAATTGATAATGAAATGAACAGTTTTGATTTCTCCCGGCATGAATGTTATTTTATCAAACCGGACTAATTTTTTGGAATCCGGTGAAACCGTGGCTACTAAATCTTTTATATAAACTTCAATAATTTCTTTTCCTTCCCGACTTCCGGTGTTTTTGACATCAACAGAAATTTTGAGTTCTTCTGCACTTTTTAAGGAATCGGCGCTCATTTTTAAATTTGAATATTCATAAGTAGTATAAGATAAGCCAAAGCCAAATTCATATTGCGGATAAAAACCGTCAAATCCCCAGTTTACATCTCTGATATCTGTTTTTTTGTGATAATAAGTCAAGGTATTTCCAGAAAATTTAGGATAGGTGTAAGGTAATTTGCCACTCGGATTTACGTTGCCATAAATGACATCAGCAATGGCTCTTCCGCCTTCTTCACCGGGAAGATATCCCATAATAACGGCATCTGCCAGTGGTTCTATTTCTCTGATAATTCTAGGTCTTCCCTGAATCATCACCAAAATAATCGGTTTTTTTGTTTTGGAAAGTTTCTTAATCAGT
Organism: Flavobacteriaceae bacterium; assembly: GCA_030683815.1. GTDB lineage: Bacteria > Bacteroidota > Bacteroidia > Flavobacteriales > Flavobacteriaceae > JAGXRT01. The sequence goes on along the minus strand of JAUXPJ010000019.1, from coordinate 100,894 downwards.
TCTTGTTGTACTTTGGGAAGTTCCAATTCATTGATATCCGATGGCTTTTCGGTAGCCGGAATTTCACCCACACACACAATGATATAATCTGCTTTTTTGGCTTTTGCAACTGCTTTATCAGAATTGATATCTTCTAAATAATCAGTTCCTTCAACAAACTCAACATTATTTACACCAATTTGTTTTTTTATGGCTTCTAAAATAGTTAGTTTATTGGGATCATTATAAGTGGTATCTTGACCCAGAAAAGACCTTGACCAAGCGCCATTCAGTACATTAATTGAATTAGCCGAATATCCTGCAACGAGCACTTTTTTGTTGTTGGAAAGCGGAAGGATTTCGTTTTTATTTTTTAAAAGTGTGATGGCCTCAGTGGCGGTTTTATAGTTTGCATCGATGTGTTTTTCACTGCCAAAGTCCGGGTAATTTTTGGGCTTGTGATAAGGTGCATTAAATAGATTCAAATAAAATTTAAGACGCAAAACCCTACTTACCGCATCGTCAATCCGACTCATCGGAATTTCTCCTTTTTCAACCAAATCGACAATTATTTCAACAATATCGGCATTAAAAGGATTCATAATCAAATCCAATCCGGCATTGACAGCCATTTTTGTTGCCTCGCGCTTATCTTTTGCAGAAAGATGTGCATCAACCAGAAAATCAATATCGCTAAAATCTGAAATCACCACGCCTTTAAAACCCAATTCGCCTTTAAGAATATCAGTTATATAGTATTGATTGATGTGACACGGAATTCCATTCACTGCATTGGAGCTAATCATAACTCCCATAGCTCCATTGTTGATGGCTTTTTCAAAAGGCGGCAAAAAATACTGCCGCAACCAATTTTCGGGGATAAGTGCATTGGCTCGATCCTTACCGTTTTTTCCGGCACCGTATCCAATAAAATGTTTTAAGCAGACTGCGGTACTGGTAGAATTCTCTAATCCTTTTTGTTGAGAACCGTTCATATAAGCAGTTGTCATTTCTGAAATGAGATAAGGATCTTCACCAAAACTTTCCGCAATTCGCCCCCAAAGAGGATTGATAGCCACATCTGCATTCGGATTAAAATTCCAAGGAAGTGATGCCGCTCTCGATTCATACGAAGTTATTTCGCCTACTTTTTTTGACAACCCGGTATTCCATGTGGCTGCCACAGCAATTTGATGCGGAAAAAGTATTGAGCCATTGACATAATTAGCTCCATGAATATTATCAATACCATATAAAACAGGAATTCCCAAACGGGTTTTTTTCATAGCCGAATCCTGTATTTTTTTAATGATTTGATACCAATCTTCCCGTTCTGCCGGATATCCTGGCGTATTGTGGATGGAGCCCACCGCATCATCAACTATTAATTGCTGAAATTTTGTTTCATCAAAAACTGCTTTTTCTTTTTTATCCCAGTAACCTCCCGCCAGTATGGCAGGTAAGCCGATATTGAGCATTTGACCCGCTTTTTCTTTTAAAGTCATCAATGACATTAAAGAATCAACCTTTTTAGAGCTTGTCGATTCTTTTGTTTTGTTACTTAAATCGGGGTTTTGGGTATAACCGACAAAAGACATCAATAAACACATCAATGGTAAGATTGTTAAATGTTTCATAGTTACTAAAATAAGTTATTATTTTGAGTATTGTTCTTTTTATTTACGCATCAATATTAACTTCCCAATTTTTTATAGATTTCCAGTAATGAATCGATTCTTCACAATGTTTAGTTTACCAAAAATGGAATATTTGCCGTGGCTGAATGATGGTTTCCGTCAGATGCATATACAAATAAACGATACGCTCCTTTTTGAGAAGGAATGTTAAAAGTTACTGTTCCTTCCTGTTGATTGAAAACAATTCCTTCTACGCTTTTAGGGCGTTCTTCATAATCTCCTCCTTCTGATAATTGAGCAACTTCCGGTAAAATTTCCCATCGATAGGTAATTTTATCATTTTCAAAATCGAATATTTTTACCGTAGCAACTGCCTTATTTTCGGCTTGAAGGATTATATTTTCGTGAGCAGTTTTTTGGTTTAAAACAAAGGATTCAATTCTTGGTGTTCTGTTTTTCGGCCATTTTTGATTCCAAATAAAATGCATCACATCCACCGATTCTGTTTCATCGCCATTTTCTAAAAAGATGCCATACCAAGTGGGAGTGCGCTCTTGTTTGTGACCCCACAAAAAAACATAGGAGCCAATACATTGATTTTTATCGACTTCTATTCCTTTTAGATAACGTGTTAAATAATAATCCGCTTTGACAGTGCTGTTTTGTTCTATAGGAGCTCCCCAACTGGTTTTAGGAACTTCCCAATGCCCTGTTGCACCCCATTCTGTTACCATATATGATCCGTTCCATCCAAACTCTTTAATCAGTTTAGGCAGGTTGGGTAAATCGCCATACATCTGAACGGAAAGAATATCTAAATCAGTGCATTTTTCTTTGATATAATCAATTTCCTTTTTGGAAATACCGGCTAAACTGGTAGTTGTTGGGTGATTGGGATCAATTTCATGAATCATTTTTGAAATATCGTTGACAGCATCCCAAACTTTTGGATTGGTGTATTGTAAATTCAATTCATTGCCGATGCCCCAAATTAACAAAGCAGGATGATCTTTGAGTTCCATTACTTGTTGTTTAATATCAGCCAATTGATTTTGAACCGCGGTAGAATCATCGTAATCAAATCCGTGTCGTTCGCGAGCCACTTCAATGCCCATCATCACCATCAATCCATATTTATGAGCTTCATCCAACACTTCTTTAGCGCTTTGTTCTCCATTTTCAGTTCTCCATGTTCTGAATGAATTTCCTCCATGTTGAGCCAAAGCTTTTATATTTCCAAATTCCAAGCCGGCTCCATTGATGTAAAAAGGTTTGCCATTGACTTGTAATTCGAAGCGTTCTCCATTTTTTACGATTGCTACTTTAGCGGGATCTTCTTGAGTTGCTGCAGCATTTTGATCTGGCATTTTTTTACAGTTTAGCAGCGTTCCAAATAGCAACGATATAATAAGTATGTTTTTCATGATTTATGATTGTTTTATAAGAAGATCCTCTAATTCTTCTAAGGTTTTTCCTTTGGTTTCTTTTACATATTTCAACACAAATAATAAAGATAAAATGGCTAAAATGGTATAGATGGCAAAGGTTAATGTGGGGCCTAAGTTGGATAATTCCCAAGGGAATAACTGGGTAACTGAATAACTGATCAGTGAGTTGAAAAATCCGACGATAGAAATGGCTATTCCTTTAACATTGTTCGGGAAAATTTCCGAAAGCATCGTCCACATCACCGGACCTAATGAAATGGCAAATGCAGCCACATACAATAAGATTGCAGAAAGAACCTGAAAAGCATTGATATTGATGAAATTTTTTGCGTAGGAAGTTTTAAAAATTTTGGTTTGTTCGGGTGTTAGTATTGTTTCAATACCTTGATATAACTCGGTTTGAGAATTATAAGTTGTTCCTTCCAACGTTTTTAAAGCGATTTGTATTTTGTTTTGATCAACTTTGCTGATGTTTTCTTTGTTAAAATGATAAGTAGCATTGTTAAAGGCGAGGGTTGCCAGAAATAAAGCAACAGACATACTTGCGGTACCGATTATTAAGAGTGGTTTTCTGCCTAATTTATCAATTAACCAAATGGCTACAAAAGTGAACGCTAAATTGGTTAATCCGACAACAATTGCTTGTAGAAAAGAGGAATCTGTACTGCCACCGGCTTGTTCAAAAATGGTTGGGGCATAATAAAAAATGGCGTTGATTCCGGTAATCTGTTGAAAAAATGCCAATCCAAAGGCGATGATTAAGATGGTATTCATTTTTTTACTGAAGAAATCGGCGTAAGTTCCTTTTTTAATATTTAGATTTTTGTGCTTGAGAATTTCTTGCGTGGTAATTTTTGCGTAATCGATACCTCCAATTCTAGTTAAGATTTTTTGTGCTTTTTCTGTTTCATTAATGCGATTGATTAACCAACGCGGACTTTCAGGAACGGTAAATAAGGTAACAAAATAAAATAAAGCAGGAACTACTTCAACTCCCAGCATCCATCGCCAATTATCAACTTCAATATCTTTTAAAAAATAATTGCTAAAATAAGCTATGGATATACCAATCACTATGTTGAGTTGGTTTAAAGAAACCAAACTTCCCCGTTGTTTTGGAGGAGCAATTTCTGCAATATAGATAGGAGCAATTAAAATAGCGGCACCAATTCCTACGCCACCAATCATTCTGGCAATGATAAATTCGGGATAAGAAGTTGCTAAAGCAGACCAAGCTGCTGATATGGTAAATAAAAATGCGGTGATAATTAATATATTTTTTCTTCCAAAACGATCACTGGCTGGACCTGCAGCAATGTTTCCGAACATGGCTCCGAAAATGACACATCCTACGGCAAATCCCAATTCCCAATCAGACATTTCAAAATAGGTTCGGATTCCAGTGATGGTTCCGGAAATTACCGCACTGTCAAATCCCAAAAGGAAACCGCCGAGTGCTACAATTAAACTGATTCTTATGGTGAATAATTTATTCATTTTGGTTGTTTTTTTTTTGATTGATATCAGTTAAAATTATTGAGCAGGTTTTATGATAATGGTTTGAATAGCATGTGGAGGCGTTTTAACCTGGGCTGTTTTTAAATCTAAAGTTAAGCTATACGAAACTGCATCATCACTTTGATTCATCACCACAATTGCCATACTGCCATCTTCATTGATAAATGCGGTAGTCAACAGTTTGTTTGAACTGGAACCACTGGAAATTCTTTTGGCACCCGGACGGATAAATTTTGAAAAATGACCCAAATAATAATAGGAATTGGTAAAAGTGAGCTCTCCGGTTTTGGTGTTGCCATGAACAGGAGCAAAACATAAATTACCAACATGGTTTGGACCTCCGGTTTCATCCAATAAAATATTCCAATCAGTCCAGCCAACAGTACCGTTGTTAAAATCATTGATCATTGATTTTCCATAACGTTCAGCCAGTTTTGGATCTTCCTCTTTAATTCTGTTGAGGTCGTATTTTTCATTGGTTCCTTCGGTAAAAATTAAATTTTTATCAGGATAAGCTTCGTGTACTTTTCTTACGTTATCAAACATTGGGACTCCGTCTTTCCAATCTTCATACCAATGAAATCCAATTCCCCAAACGTATTTGGCTGCCTCAGGATCATTGAGAATAACATTGGCTCTTTGATAAATTAAATCACGGTTGTGATCCCAAACAATAATTTTTTTAGCACCTAAACCTTCTTTTTCTAAGGTGGGGCCTAAGTTATTTTTTAAAAAATCACGTTCTTCTTCAGCCGTATAAATACAAGATTCCCAACGTTGAGTAGCCATCGGCTCATTTTGGATGGACAATCCCCAAATAGGGATTCCTTCTTTTTCATAGGCATTGATAAATTTTACAAAATAATTAGCCCAAGCTTGGTAATATTCGGGTTTTAGTTTGCCTCCTTGAAGCATGTTGTTGTTGGTTTTCATAAAAGCGGGCGGACTCCACGGACTTGCATACATGGTAAGTTTACCTCCGGCAGCGGCAATGGCTTTTTTGGTAAACGGGATTCTAAATTGTTTGTCATGGTCAATATTGAAAGTTTTCAATTCGGCATCGCCTTCATCAACATACGTATAACTTGCACTAGAGAAATCACAACTGTGAATAATGGTTCGCGCTAATGTATAACCAATTCCTTTTTCTTGACTAAAATATGCTTCCAACAATTTTTCTTGCTGTGCTTTTGGAAGTTTATAAAAAGTTTCTGCAGAAGCATCGGTCAGTGCCGCTCCAATTCCTAAAAAGGATTGAAATTGATTTCTTGGATTCACTGAAATAGAAGATTCAGTTTCCAAAGGTTGTTGAAAATCTTCGAATAAAATAGAATCAGTAAGCGTTAACTTTAAGTTGGTATGATGTGCAGTTGTATAAACTTTGATAGTTTTATCAAACTGATTAGCAGAATCAGACAGAATTGTATTTGTTTTCTGTTGACATCCGGAAAATAGAATTAGTAAAAGAAAAGCGGTTGTAATATTTTTCATAATCTAAAATTTTATAAGGATTTTACCAAATATAAGTCGCCACAGAACCAGCTTCTAAAGAAGTAGTTATCCATTTTGAATTGTGTTTGATGTTAAATATTTCATTAGTGGTGCCATCATTTAAAACAATTAAAACAATTTTACCTTCTGGTGTTTTAAAGCACACATTGTGTAAATTTCCGGTTAAAGTACTGGCAATTCTTACAGAACCGCTTGGAACAAATTTGGAAGCATGGCCGATAATATAATAGCTCACATTTCTGGTGAAATTGGAACTGCTTTCTATGGTTATGGCACCTTTACAAGTGGTGCATCCGCCGGGAGTGTGAGGGCCGAATGACGGATTATTAGCCAAATTCCATTCGAGTGCTGTTTTACTCCAATTGCGCATCGATCCAATAATTACATTTTTCAGATGCCATTTTAAATCGCCATCAAAATCTCCGGCTGATGAAGTGTATTGTTCTGTAAAATATAAATCTTTATCAGGATGCGCATTGCGAACAACAGACAAAGCACTGATATTACCCGCATATAAATGAAAAGCGGAACCTGCGATGAATTTTTTTGCGTTGGCATCATTTAAAACAGCTATTGGATACTCAGGTTTATCACAATTATGGTCGTAAATAATAATTTTAGTTGAAATATTGGCCGATTGAAAAGCGGGACCAAGGTGATTTTTAATAAAATCTGCTTGTTGCGTTGCGGTCATATACATACTTGGATTGTTTCCCGGATGTAAAGGTTCATTTTGTGGAGTGATAGCATCGATTGTAATGCCTTGTTCCTTCATTTTTTGAATATATTTCACAAAATAGTTGGCATAAACGCTGTAATATTGAGCTTGTAAACTTCCACCAATGGTACTGTTGTTGTCTTTCATCCAAACAGGTGGTGACCAGGGGCTTCCCATTATTTTGATTTTCGGATTGATCAATAAAATGGCTTTGAGTACCGGAATTAAATGGGTCATATCAGGTGCCAAAGAAAACTGTGTTAAATTCACATCAGTAGTTCCGTTTGGTAAATCATTGTAGGAAAAAGCAGCTTCATCTAAATCGGATGCGCCAATGCTTATTCTTAAATAACTTATTGAAATTGAATTGGGATTAAAACCAAATAATTCTTGCAATAATTCTTGTTTTTTCTCCGGATTTAATTGATTGATTACTTGAGCACTGCCTCCGGTAAGCGAAAATCCGAATCCGTCAATGGTTTGAAATGTTTGTGATAGATCAATTTCGATAGATGGATAATTGTTGTAAGCAGTTCCAAATGCCAAAATAGCATTTTGTTTTTGTAACTTAACCGATTGATTGGCTTTGGTCAACCAAAAATCAACTTCATTGGCAACAGGAGGTTGATTGGGCGGATTTACAGCAACATCACTAGTGGGAGTACACTTAAAAGATAAACTAATAAGTGTGAATAGTAGGATGTAATATGGATAATTTCTGGTTGTTTGCATATCATTTATAACTAAGTTCAACATAAACCGGTAAATGGTCTGAGGGGTATTTTAAATCTTTAGAATCGCTTAATATGGCGTATTTTTTTACTTTTAATGGATTATTTTTTGATATAAAAATATAGTCAATCAGTAAAGTAACGGGTTCATGGTGATTGAATCCGTTGAAAGTTCCCGAAGGTCCAAAAGGTTTTTCTTCAGAAATATCACGGCAATCGTTCATGGTATTTTTAAGTGCTATTATTCTATCAGTTGTCGGTTCTGAATTAAAATCGCCCATAAAAATAACCGGATAATTTTTGGTGTTTGCCGTTGCTATTTTGGATAAAATTAATTGGATGCTTTTAGTTCGGGCTTCTTCACCAATATGGTCTAAATGTGTGTTGAAAACCCAAATATTTCTTTTGGCTTTTAAATCTTTAAAAAGGGCATAGGTGCAAACCCTGTTAAAAGCGGCATCCCAGCCTTTTGAAATTTTATCGGGGGTTTCAGAAAGCCAAAAAGTATTGGTTTCTATAAGCAAAAATCTATCTCTTTTATAAAAAATATTGGAGGATTCACCTTTTCCAATACCATCTCTGCCAATGCCAACCATGTCGTATTGAGAAAGCGCAGTTGCAATATCTACTACTTGATTTGGTGCAGCTTCTTGAACACCCAAAACATCAGGTTCGTAGAATTTTAATTGTGCGGTGAAAAAATCTTTGCGATGATTCCAATCATTTTCGCCATCAACAGCCACATCCAGCCGAATGTTATAGGTCATCAATTTTAAAGTTTGAGCAGATGAAATCACACTCAACAGCATAAAAACTATTAAAATTGATTTTTTTTTCATTTTAATTTAAATCTGTTTTTTGATAGAATCTCACATAATCAACTTGCATTACATTTGGGAAAATAGTATCATCAACTTCACCACCCCAATTTCCACCGATGGCCAAATTTAAAATTAGAAAATAGGGTTTATCAAAAGGCCATCCTTCGTTGGTAGTAACTTTTCCATCTTGACCTTTATATGCTTCATAAAACAAGTTATTATCAATATAGAATTTGATGCTATTTTCGGTCCATTCAACAGCATATAAACGGAAAGTGTTAAACACGTCAGGAAATTTTTCAAAATGCGTAATTTGCGTGTTATGCATATGATTGTATAATTGGGAATGTAGAGATACGTGTATCATGTTTGGATCTTTACCCACATGTTCCATAATATCGATTTCACCACAAAGAGGCCATGGTTCTGTTTTTTTGCGAATACTTTCGGGAAGCATCCAAATGGCAGGCCAATTTCCTTTTCCTTCAGGTAATTTTGCCAATACTTCAATTTTCCCGTATTGTAAAGAAAATTTTTCATAGGTAGTTAATCGGGCAGAGGTATAGTGTAAATTTTCAAAATCTTTTTTTAAAGCCGCAATGTGCAGTTTGCCCTCTTTTACATAAGAATTCTCTAATGATTTTTCTAAATAAAATTGTTGCTCATTATTGCCCCAACCATGCCCGCCAACTTCATAAGTCCATTTAGTGGAATCTGGCAATCCTGTATAGTCAAATTCATCACTCCAAACTAATTTCCATCCGGCAGCAGTTGGTGAAATTTTTATTCTTTCAAACAACAATTCCGACTCATCGGTAGTAATAAAATCAAAGCCATTTGCCAGCAACCAGTCCATATCGGCGGCTTCATTCACTGTCCAGGCATTTAAAGTAATGTTATTCTTTTTTGCACTTTCTATCCATTCCGGGCGGTTTTTAAATACAGAAAAATGATAATCGGCTCCACTGATACCATCGGCTTTTAATTGGTCGGGAGATTTATTGCCTTCTAAATATTGTGTACTTGCTTTTGGATCTATCTCAATTATTTTTTTGAGAATATCATAGTCAAAGCTGATGTACTCAACCTTATGTTGTGCTTTAAGTTTATGTACCAGTTGAACAACTTTTGCAGCAATTGTTTTTCCCCGCTCTTTACTTATTTCGGATGGTTTTATTTCACAAACTAATCTTGTAGAAATATTGTTTTCAACACCTGTCAAGATATATTCCCTTAAAGTAGGCAGCTTTTCTCCGTTGGAAAGTTTGAAAGCAATTAAGTCTGCATAGTTTGTTTTTTCTATTGGAAGTTTATTGTAATGAGGGTCATGATTCACAATTAGTGAATCATCTGCCGTCATTCTTACATCAAATTCTGAACCGGCATATTTCAATTCTATTGCATGTTTAAGAGATGCAACAGAGTTTTCAGGAAGATTATTTTTCTTCCAGGCACCGCGATGGGCAACAATAATATTATCTGCAAATACGGTTTTGTTATCAGCAGCATTTTTAGAAACACCGCATGAAGCAATGCATGCTGCGATTAATACAAAATAAACAAATTGTTTTTTCAATGGTATATGTTTTATTTAATTATACTGAAGCGCCATTTTTTTATAAAAAGCATGTAGCGTAAAAAATGCTTTCTTTTTAATGCCTTTATTAGAGATTAATCCCTTCCTGTTATATCCATCCTGTATGCCGGGTAATACTCTTTTAGGAGAACGAAAGTCGGTTAATATCCAAGGGCTTATCCCTCTTATATTGGGTATTTTTTCTATCATCAATAAATTTTGCTGATAAAGATATTCTTGGTATTCCTCTGTCCAACGTTCATCTTTAGTACCGTGCAATCCTTGTAATGCATCACCGCCAAATTCTGAAACAACAACAGGTTTATTAAAAGGAGTTTCCCATTTCGCATTTGGCGCAGTTGCTAAATCTCCTCCGTACCATCCCATGTATTGGTTAAAAGCTACTATATCTAAATGCTCACCAATTTTATCATCAATGATACCTACTCCTTTTTCTCCACGGGTTAATAGTGCAGCACTGATTAATCTTGTACTATCAAGCATTTTTGTATGGTTGATAAGGTTTTTTAAAAAAGAATTACGGGCTTCTGACAAAGGAGTTTCATTGGCCATGGACCAGATGATTACACTAGCTCTGTTTTTATCCCTTGTAATAACTTCTGTCAATTGGTTTTTTGCGTTGTTATAAGTTGTATTGTTATTAAAATCAATAGACCAATAAACGGGGATTTCTTCCCAAACCATTAGGCCCATTTTGTCGGCCATACGGAGCATGTATTCATTGTGCGGATAATGTGCTAACCGGATAAAATTGCATCCTAATTCTTTTGCCCATGTTAAAAGCACTAACGCATCAGATTCGCCATTTGCCCTGCTGCCATCATACTCTTCATGGATACTGATACCCCTTAAATAAATTGATTTGCCATTCAGCAAAATATCGACGCCTTTTGTTTCAATGGTTCTGAAACCAATATCATCTTTTAATGTTTGATGAGACGTTTTTATAAAGACTTCATAAAGTTTTGGTGAAGTTGGAGACCAATATTTTATTTTTCCACTCTTTGATGACACACTAAATTCAAACTGGATATTTCCTTCGGCGGATGTTTGTATTTCTTTTTCTATTTTGAGTTCAGGAATGCTGATGGTAATTTTTTCGTCTTTAACTGCATTGCTCAGCTTTATAAAACCGGCAATAGTACTATTGGTTCCTTTTTTTAGTTGAATTGTATAGTCTTGGATAAAAACGGCAGGTTCTTCTATTAACAATACATCTCTTGTAATACCGCCATAATTCCACCAGTCTGTATTAATTGTTGGCACTGCTTCTTTAAAACGTTTGTTATCAACTTTGACTACCAAATAATTATCTTTTGCTTTTACAACAGAAGTGATTTCAAAATTAAATGGAGTAAAGCCGCCTTCATGAACACCCAATTTGGTTCCGTTTAAATAAACTTCGGCTTTGTAGTTTACCGCGCCAAAGTATAAAAACAAACGGTTGGAGCTATTGGATAAATTATAATCGAAAGATTTTTTTAGCCATAGGGTTCCTTCATAATACAGCAGGTTTTCCTTCTGCGAATTCCAATCGCCGGGGATAGATAAAAATGGGGATTTATCAAAATCGTACTCTACCAATTCTGATTTGTTTTTTGCATGATAATTATTATAAAATGCCGCCGGGGAATTTACATTTTTTTGATCGTACACCTCTGAGTGAAAATTGTAATATCCTGTTTCATAAGGGTCAACTATATAATTCCAGTTGCCATTTAAGGTGGTACTGTTTCGGTTAGATGTATTAATTAGGAGCACCTGCGACAGTGCCATGATCGGTAATAACAGAAACCCTAAAAATATTTTCATTTTACACATTTATTTTATTTTGGTAAAAAATCGGCCATTAGTTGTGATGTTATTGAAATACCCTTACATAATCAATTTCAAAAGTTGCTGAAGTGAAATTAGGGTCAATACTTCCCCCAAAATTTCCACCCATTGCACAATTAAAAATCAAAAAGAAATTATGATTAAAAGGCACATTTTGGTTATTGGAAAAAGAGTAAATTAACTGATTATCAACATAAAATTTGATGCTGTTCTCTTTCCAATCTACTTTATATATATGAAATTCGGTTGTTGCATTGGAGATCGTTATATTTCCGCTATCAGGATTACTTCCTGAGTGTCCCGGATGATGTAGTGCAGAATATATTTTATTTAAATCATTGCCTTTGTGTTCCATGATATCAATTTCTCCACAAGCCGGCCATCCAACGGTACCTATGTTACTTCCTAACATCCAAAGTGCAGGCCAGGTTCCGCCGCCGGTGGGCAATTTTGCTCTAATTTCCACACTGCCGTATTTAAACGAAAATTTATCCTTTGTAAGAATTCTGGCAGAAGTATAGTTGCTCCCACTATAAATTTCCTTTTTTGCAATGATTTTTAATATGCCATTTTCAACTATTACATTTTCAGCCCGGTTGGTGTAGAATTGTAATTCATTATTTCCCCAGCCATTTGACCCTGTTCCGATATCATAATTCCAATACGTAGGGTTTGGAGCTCCATTGGTGTTAAATTCATCAGACCAAAGAAGTTTTGATACCACATAAATGGTAACAGCAACACTTTTTGAAATAAATTTATCGGCATTGTAGGCAGATATATAAATGGTGTAAGTATTGGTTCCCGAATTTACATACGTATGTGTAAGTGTTTTGAAAGAGGTTTCTATGATTTGACCATTCCCTAAATTCACTTTGTAGGAAGTTGCATTTTCTGCTGAAAAATTGAGAATTATAGTTCCGCTACCATCTCCATTTGGGTTTGAAGTGTTTGCACCAACAATATTGGCTGTAATTACCAAATTGGAAGGAGTTGTTGATAGGTCATCATCCTTGGTACCTCCGCCACAACTTATAAACAAGATAAAAGTATTAATCAGAATAATAAAAAACATATTGATCTTACATAAATAACTTGACTTTTTAAAAAACCTAAAGATTAAACTATTTTTTATCATAAGAAAAGAATTGGTATTATTTTATTGTACTTTTTAATAAAACCCAGAGCAATTTTTGCTCTGGGCATTTCGTAACTTTAAAATAATATTAAGGTGCCGGTATTAGTTTCAAATACCAGGCATTTCCTGTTTCTGTTCCTCTGATTCTGAGGTACATATAAGTAGGGGTAATCTCCAAAATTTCATATTCTTTTTGTAAGGCGCCATATCCGATAAAGGTATTTACACCAGACAAATTGATACTTGTTTGGGTAGATCCGGAATTAGGTGCAGTACCTGCCGCAGGAACTCCTGAGGTTGCAGGTCCGAATGTAAATGCAGATGTACCTCCGGCATAAGCATAACAACCTTCAGATCCGGAAGCAGGAATACCTGATAGTCCACCCGCTAAAGCACCTGTTTTAGTAAAGGCACCATCTGGAGTTGCAACTGTTAATGTATAGGTATTGGTTGATGCTACTTTCGTAAACGTAAATCTTGCGGTATAAAAACAATTACAGCAATTTACTTTTTCATCTATGGCAGCCGCCCACCATTCTGGTCTAACAGAGCCGACATTCCATGGTCCGACACCAAAATGACCCGGTACACTTTTATCTACCATCCATGATTTGGACGCGTTATTAGTTAAAGCAGTTACAATAGCCGGAGCCGGATTGAAATCACTTCTTACAGTGATGTCTTTAGTTAAATTAGATGAAGATCCTCCCTTGCCGTAAGCAATTACAGTTAGTCTATAGGTATTAACACCGGTAGTTGTGAATTTTTTGGTAACTTTTCCATCCACCAAAGGGACAAGGTTTAAGGTAGTTGAGGTTCCAAAATCAATTTTATAAGCGAGTGCATCATTAGCAGTAACTGTTATTTTCACATCCCCAGAACCATCGCCATTGGGATTGGAACTATTAGATCCAACAATTTCGGTATTTATCACGATTCCTGACGGAGCAGTTAAATCGCCTAAGGAATATTCATCTTCTTGACATCCTATAAAAAGGATGGTCAACGATAAGAACAGTGCTGATAAGTATTTTAAAATCTTATTCATTTTATCTTATTTTTAATTAGTTAGTCTAATATTATCGATATAAATTACTTCACCTAAACCTTTGTTCGGTCTATTGTAATTAATATTGAATTGTTTGTATGTTGCTCCGACCGGAATAACAGGATTTGTTGTTGTATCAAAAACAAGTTCTTCCCATTGATTAGCAACAGTAACAGGAACAAAAATTACAGTGTTTGGCGCACCATTGGTAGATGCTTGTAATTCTAAACCTACATTTTTACCAACTTCGGTAGCATAAACAAGCATTTTAATTTTGGTTCCGGTACTTAGATCAATTGGAATATCAAGCGGTTTCCAAGTGCCGGCCCATTCTTCTGCATTAACAGGTTTTTCAAACTTAACTACATTTGCAGAAGTATTTAAGCCGGCAGGAAATGGATTCGTAACAATTGAGTAATTAACACCTCCAAAAGTTCCTCCGGCTAAATAATTTTGAGTAGCCAATTCACAAGTATAAGGAAGCGCAAGCGGGTTATAAATAGTGATACTTCTGCTGCTTTCAGTTTTAGCACCACCACCACTTAAGGCAACTACTTTTACCGTATATACCCCTGCTGTAGCATAAGTTTTTATAGGAGTAGTTGCACCAATTGCTAAAGGTGTTCCTACTTCATTGGCTACATCACCAAAATATACTAAAAATGATTTGGCATATAAAGCTGATGCCGAAACTCTTATGGTGTACATACTGATAGTAGTATTAAATGTCAAATTTTCAGGGGCTCTATAAGTTACCGTTAAAGGATATGAATTTTCTGTTTGTCCGCCTGTAATGTTTGAAGCCGTAATTTTAACAGTATATTGTCCTTCAGGATAAGCGTAGGTGGTACTATTTCCGGGCATTACTTTTACAGATGCCGCGGTACCATGTCCGTAATTAACGCTAAATGAAGAAATACCTTCACCGGTTGGCGTTATTTTTACATTACCGGAATTGTCATTGCTGATATCAAAAATTTTACCATAATTTCCGGAATTAGCTGTATTCAAAAATGAAAGATCTTGATCAATTCCATCTTCAGTACAACTTACAATTGTAATAGCCAGTAAAAGAACGAAGCTATAAATTAGATTTAATTTATTCATAATCAAAGTTTTATTATCTAATTATAATTAGGGTTTTGTGCCAATTTGGTGTTTTCTAATTCTCTGTATGGAATTGGGAAAATTTCATTTTTACCGGCAACAAATCCTCTGCCAGATAATTCAGCAGCCGCTTTTCCAGTTCTGACTAAATCGAAAAATCGGAATCCTTCACCTGCTAATTCGAGTCTTCTTTCATCAGCAATTGCATTTAAAGAAACCGGAATAGAGGGAAGTCCAATTCTGGCTCTAACAGCATCTAAAAGTGCTTGAGCTCTGGCGCCAGTTCCGCCTAATGCTTCAGCTTCCATTAAATATGTATCAGCTAATCTAATCGCATAAGTATTTTGCTTGTAATTTAATACGGCATCTCCACCACCTGAATATACGTCAGATCGTCTTGGAATAAACTTATTTAAAAAGTAACCTGTGTCCATGTGACCGGAAAAATAACTTGCTTGCCCTGCTGCTTTCAAAGCTTTTAAATCTAGAACCGTTGCACCAAAACGTGGGTCTGTTTTAATTACATCATAGAATTCTTGTGTTATTACATTAAAACTCCAGCCCGATGGTAAATCAGGTGCCGGTGATCCTACTGGTTTAGAATAACTTCTAGGGCCCACCATAACATTTACGGTATTTCCTTCGTCTGCATTGCCTCCCCAAATTCCCCAATGAGAATTTTGACTGGAATGAGAAACTTCGAGTAATGATTCGGTATTAAATTTACTGCTTACAAGCCAAAGATCATTGAAGTTGGCGAGCAATCGGTTTCCATATTGATTAACACCTCCCGGAGTACCGTTTACTTCCAAAAATTGAGTGGCAGCTAAGGCATTTTTCCCTTGATATAAATATACTTTTCCCAGAAGTGCCTGAGCTGCACCTTTTGTAAAACGACCTCCATCTACCGATTTATTTATTGTTGCCGGTAAAGAAGATATAGCACTTGTAAGATCAAGTTCTATTTGTTTATAGACATCTTCCGGTTTAGCTTGTGTAACCGTATAAATTTCTGAAGCCGCTAAAGGAGTTAAAATTAACGGAACATTTTTAAACATATTTACCAAATTGAAGTAATAGAAGGCGCGAAGCGCTTTTGTTTCTGCAGTAAACCGTGCTTTCACGGCAACATCCATTGGTACATCCGGTAATTTTTGCAGTAAAATATTGGCTCTATAAATACCTCTGTAATAATCGCTCCAAAAACTTCTTGGTACTGTATTAGCGTCTATTGTATAGTTAGAAAATGATTGAATTCCCGCTCCGTCAGAAGGACCGCCGCCACCGGCAAAGTGATCATCAGATCCAGCATTGAACATGGTAATCATATTTTCAAACCCGCCTGAGTTTTTACGCATCAAATCATAAACCGCTATCAAGCCGGCTTTAGCTTCTTCTTCGGTTTTGTAATAATTTACCTCCAAAGGCAATCCTTTAGGTTCTACTTCAAGAAAATCGGTAGAACATGAAACGGCTACAACTATTGTTATAGCAGTTATTATTAGAAATTTAATTCTCTGTAACATAATAGTTTATTTTTTAGAATTGTAGGTTTGCTCCAAACATAAATGAACGTGCTTGAGGATAATATCCTCTGTCTATTCCTAATACATTTCCACCAATTTCCGGATCAAATCCGGTATATTTGGTTAATGTCAATAGATTTTCACCGGTTAGATAAAGACGAACTTTTTCTAAACCGGATTTACTAATTACTGAATTAGGAATTGTATATCCAAATTGTACAACCTTAAATCTAAGGTAATCACCATTTTCTAAGTAAAAATTAGACATTTTTCCAAAGTTGCCGTTTGTATCTGTATTGGTTAAACGAGGAAAATTATTAGAAGTTCCCTCCCCTGTCCATCGGCTTAATGCGTCTGTTTGGTAGTTACCGTTAAGGATATCTAATCGGCGTAATCCCTGGAAGATTTTATTGCCGGCAGCTCCTTGCGCAAATGCCATAAGATCAAATCCTTTATAATCCATATTGATAGTGAAACCGAATGTTATTTTAGGGAGTGGACTTCCTAAGAATACTTTGTCATTATTATTAATAGTTCCATCACCATTGGCATCTACCCATTTAAAATCTCCCGGTTTTGCATTGGGCTGTATTAAGCCACCTAAAGAATTAGTATAAGCATTTACTTCACTCATATTTTGGAAAATTCCATCAGTTTGAAAACCATAAAAAGAGTTGTATGATTGGCCAACCTGTGTTCTGGTTATTGGTCCCATAGACTGAAATCCTGCCGCTAAATCAGTAATAAAATTGATGTCTTTTCCTAAGAAAGTAACTTCATTTTTTAAGGTAGAAAAATTTGCATTTGAAGAAAAGTTTAGTTCATTAAATTTTTTCTTATAACTTATTTCTATTTCAACCCCGGTATTATTCATATCTGCAATATTGGCAAAAGGAGGTGCTTCAGCTCCTACATATCCGGGAATGGGATTTTCTCGTAAAATACCGGAAGATATTTTTTTGTACCAATCAAAGGTTACATTAAAATTATCAAATACCTTAGTTTCAAATCCGATGTTGGTTTGTGCTGTTTCTTCCCAATGTAAATCAGGGTTTGCAATTCTTCCCGGACTTGAACCTGTAGTTACTGCATTTCCATCGCCAATAGTATAATTTCTACCTCCTGCAACTACGGCTAAATATCCAAAGTTAGGAATGGCATCATTACCGGTTATACCGTATCCTCCTCTAATTTTAAGGGTATTGATGTATTCATTTTCTTTCCAGAAGTTTTCTTTAGAGGCAATCCAACCAACAGAAAATGAAGGGAAAACCCCATATTTTTTATTGGATCCAAATCGAGAAGAGCCATCTCTGCGAATGATACCTGTAAACAAGTATTTTTCTTTGTAATCATAATTTAAACGGGAGAAAACAGAGGACAAAATATGAGCATATCCATCAAAAGTATAACCCTCTCTTTGAGCCAAAGTTATTGTGGGATCATTAAAAGATGCTTTTTTATAGTCATTAGTTGATAAATTTTTATAAGTAACACTTATTTCATTCCAAATTTGATTTTCCTTGTCTGCTCCTTGACCTAATAACAAAGTAAAGTTGTGATTATCTATTTTTTTGCTGTAAGTCAAAGTATTTTCAACATTCCAACCAAAACTTTTATTATTTCTTCTATTTAAAGTATTGATTACGGTACTATTAACAGTTGGACTTAAATAAAATTTTGGTGTAAAACCCTGTGCTCCCCAATAAGAAAGTTTTGCCCCAACAGAAGTTTTTAATTTTAGACCTTCAATTGGAGTGATTTCAATAAACGCATTTCCAACGATATCATCAGACCAACCGTAGTTTCCCAATCTTGTTTTTGCATAAGCAAGTGGATTAGTCATTTCTTGTCCAACATAAGGTGAAATTCCGTAAGGATTTCCATCTTTATCTCTAATCACATAAGGATTAGTGTAAAGAGAGCCATTGGCAACAACCGGATCTGTAACAACAACCGGGGTTATTGGATCTAAATTGATGGCAGAGCTTAAAGGTCCTCCAAATTCACTATTCGTATTTCCTATACCTATTATTTTTTGATGGGCATATCCTAATGTTTGACCAACGGTAACAAATTTTGATAATTTATGTGTAGAGTTTAAACGTAAATTTTTCTTGTTATAATTTGATATTTCTGACATTACAATTCCTTGTTGATCTGTTAGTCCGAAAGAAGCATAAAAATTAGAAATATCATTACCTCCATTTAAACTGATTTCGTGAGAAAGACGTTGAGCACTATCGTTAAAAATTGCTTCTTGCCAATCAGTTCCTACTCCATAAATGCTTAAATCAGGGAATAAAACATTCCCTCCGGCCGCAACAGATTTTTCATTCATCAAGGCAGCATATTGGGTGGCGTTAAGGAGTTTAAGTTTTTTTGCAGGAGCTGAAACTCCTGTAAAACCGGTATAATTAATACTGATTTTTCCTGATTTTCCTTTTTTGGTAGTAACCATAATTACACCAGATGCAGCTCGAGCACCGTAAATGGCTAAAGATGCGGCATCTTTAAGAACTTCTATTGATTCAATATCTGATTGATTTAAGTACCCGATTCCGCCAGAATCAACAATAACTCCATCAACTACCCATAATGGATTATTTCCGCCGTAAGTATCAAAAGTGGTAATACCTCTTACCCTAACCGTTGAGGATGAACCGGGTTGACCGGAATTGGATGCGATAATTACTCCGGATGTTCTTCCTTGTAGGGCTTGTTCAATCCGTCCACTTGGAAGATTTTCGATGTCTTTTGCCTTAACGCTTGAGATTGCCCCGGTTACAACACTTTTCTTTTGAGTTCCATAACCCACCACTACAACTTCTTCTAAGCTCTGAGTGTCTTCTTTAAGGGTTACATTAATAAAATTTGAATTACTTATCAAAATTTCTTTAGGTAGATATCCAATATAGGAGAAAACAAGTGTTTTCCCAATAGCAACATTGGATAAGGTAAAATTACCATCGAAATCTGTAGTACTTCCTAAGCTTGTATTTTTCACTACGATATTTACACCTGGAAGCGCATTTCCGGTGTTGGCGTCAACAACATTTCCTTTAATGTTAACGTTTTGCGAATATGTAAGAATGGATACAAAACCTAAAATGAATGTTAAAATAGTTGATTTCATATTTTTGAGTTTAGTTATTCAAATCTAATATTTTAAGTCAAAAACAATAAAAATAACACCTATACAAAAAACATACATAAAATAAATTGTTGTATAGGTTGATTAATTTAAATATAAAAAGATGAAATATCAATAAAAACAACAGTTTTAGTAAATTCGATCTTAACAGATAAAATCTTGAAATAAAAAACGAAACCGATATAGTTGAGGTAATGTTGAGGTAATTTTAAATAAAACTCAAACGATTTAGATTTCAAGAATATAATTGACTAAACCGGTATCATGTAATAATCCCATTTTTTTTCGCAAACGATATCGTTTTATTTCGACACTTCTTACCGATATGTTGAGTAAAGGAGCAATTTCTTTAGAGGAAAGATTTAATCGCAGATAAGCACACATTTTTAAATCGTTTGGAGTTAATGTGTTGTGTATTTTTTTAATTTTTTTAAGAAAGTCTTTATCGGCATTATTAAACGCCTCTTCGAAGAAATTCCAATCATCAGCATCATTTAAGTTTTTGTCGATTAATCTTAAAACCGATTTATTATTAGAATTAACCGGTGAATTTTTGAGTTCATTTTTAATATTACTTAACACCTCATTTTTTTTGATAATACTCATGGTAGAAATAGCCAGCTCTCTATTTTTATTTTCAATATCATGATTGAGTTGCTCGTTTCTAATCTGCATTATTTTCTGTTCGTTTTCCAAATTTTTTAATTCCAATTCCTTACGTCGTTTCTCAAGATCAAGAGCGTGTTTTTTCTGGTAATATTTTTTATAGGTCTTATGAATAATTGATGTTAAGGCGATTGCAATTAAACAGTAAACTATCCATGCAGTAACAGATAAAAACCATGGTTTGTTTATCTTTAAAGGGAAAACAATTTCATTCATAGTAAGTGTATCTCCAACTTGTGCCCTTACTTTTAAAATGTACTCACCATGTGGTAAATTATCAAGATTTACTTTGTTGACGTCTTCCAGATGAGTCCAATTAGAATGCATGCCTTCTAATAAGTATTGATAATCAATAGCTAAGTGTTTTTCATATTCAGGAACACTAAAATCGATTTCAAATGAATTTTCGGTATGTTTAAAATCTCCTTTTTTACTGAAATCTAAATCGACTGCAGGAGCATCTATTTTTTTTAATTTGACTGAATTGAGGTGAATAACATACTCTTTTTGTAAGGATTTTGTAATTTCCAGGGTAATGAAGCCGTTTACTTTTCCCAATAAATAAGTCTGATCTTTGAAAAGTGAAATATTTTCATATCCTATCATCGCCTTTCTCAATGCTAATGGTATTGGAAATTTATGAACAAGAGGTTTATTAGAAAACTGACCGGAAGAGAGGTAGTAAATATTGTTCTTGGTAAAAAGCCATAATTTATCGGTTTCATCCACCAACATTTTACCCGATGTAAAAACATCTTGTTCATAAATATTAGTGAGTAGAGAATCTTTTACAAAGGTTTTAGAGTTGGTGTTATAAAAGAAAATACCGCCTTTGTAGGCATATAATAATTTGTTTTTAAACAAAACAATACTTGAGTTTTTCCCTTTTGGAAGCGAAGATTCAATAGAAACATTAGTTGCCTTTTGATAATCCTTATCCAGTATTAATTTATAAACACCTTTGTACTCATGATTCATCCAAACAGAATTTGGCGCATCTATTTCAAAAAAGCGAGATGAGATGTCAAAGTTTTTAATTTTATTGCGAAGTTTCCATTTCCCATTTACTTGTTGTAAAACACTAAATCCGGTATAATGACCTTGTAAAATTAACGGTTCATTCCCTGGAATTTTTCTAAAACTCCACGTTCCTAAAATGGGTGAAATAAGCGTAGCTTTATCATTTTCAATAGAAAAAGTTCCCGAATCATGGCCGCACAATAAAGTGTTGCCAATTTTGAATAAATTCCAAACTTGCCCCTTGGTGCCATGAATAAATTTGAATGGTTCTTCACTGGAAAGATGTTTTAAATACAATCCTTGATTGGTTCCTAAATACAGAAAATCATTAAAAACCATCGAAGTATAAACGGTACCCAGTTCCCCTTTGTCATCATCGTAAATGTTAATAGGAGATTTGATATTAATGCAATTGATTCCATTATCTAAACCTGCCCAAATATTTTGATCTTTATCTTCAAATAATGATAAAACGGTATTATTGCTAAGTCCGTTAGTTTGATTGAAATGGTTTATAACCTTTCCATTGTCTTGTAAGTGGATGATTCCTTTAGAAATAGTACCTAAAACAATTGATTGGTCTGTTAATTTTATACAACTATAAACACTGGTGGATGTAAGCAATGCATCAGAATCATTTTTCCACTTAGAAAAAGATTGATTTGCAAACTTAAAAAATCCATTTTTTTGGGTGATGATAAGTAATCCGTTTTCATTGTCAAAAATATTGGTAACCCAATCGTTGTTAAATAATTCAGCCTTAATCATCAGCTGCGGTTTACCTTCTTGAATCTTATAAATACCATTGTTTATTACATGAAAATAAACAGCATTTCCAACAATAAAAACTTTGGTTATAATATCGTTATAATGAATAATTGAAAACTTCTTTTGGAGGGTATTGTATAAGTAAATGTTATTTAACGATTGAAAGATGATCCATTCTTCAAAATCTACAATCTTCCAAAATTGCTCATCATCTTGAATATTTTTCTTTATAGAAGCACTTAATGATGTATACTCCAGGATACCTTTTTCATTGTGCTCCCAAGAACCAAATTCCATATAACTTCCGGTATAAATTTTTGAGCCAATTACATTTACAGAACGTACAATGGTTTTATTGGGAGAAGGATATATTTTCCATTCCGCTCCATTAAACTCTAAAAGTCCTTCATTGTTGGCTACATAAATGTATTTGTTTAAAGCTTGTGATACCATCCAATTTTGGTTTCCACCGGCATAAGATTCTGGTGTGTATTTTTCTATAGGAGGAAGCGCTTGTGAAAATGAATTGTTAACCGATAAAATCAGTAATAAGTAAAACAAAAACACCTGTTTTTTTAAAAACATCATAAATTATGCTCTAAAAAGGATTTGATTCCTTTTAAACAAATATAAAAAACCATTTTGATTAATTCTGTAATAATCAAAAAACAAAACCGCAATACATGAGTATTACGGTTAAGTTTATAAGAAGTGTAAAATGCTGTCTATTTTTCAGCCCACATAGCTCTTATATCCTGCAAGTCTTTTCCTTTAGTTTCGGGAATAAATTTAATTACAAATACCATCATTATAACGCAACTTATCGCATAAATCCAATAGGGGAATGTTCCGTTACTTACCTGATAAAACCAACTGTCTTCTTCCATTAACATGGGGAATGATTGTGAAACAAAATAATTGAAAAGCCATTGAGATGCTACGGCAATTGACATCGCTACATCACGCGCATTGTCCGGGAAAATCTCTGATAATAACACCCATACAACCGGACCCCATGACATGGCAAAAGCGGCAACAAAGGAAAGTAATGCCACTACCGATAATATTCCGAAAGTTTCGGTATAAATAGAGTAGGTAAGTAGCGTTAGACTTAAAGCCATTACTAAAGCACCAACTGTAAGTAATGGTTTTCGTCCCCAGCTATCTACGTATTTAATGGCGATAAAGGTGAAAATAAAGTTGATGGCTGCCAACATAATATTTTGGAATAAGGCATCTTCTGCGGCATTCCCTAAGGAAGCAAATATTTTAGAACCGTAATATAGAATGGCGTTGATACCCGTTAACTGCTGGAATATGGACAGCATAATTCCGATAAAAACGGCAAATCCCAAGCCTTTTAAAGCGGATATACTGCTTTTGGTTTCATTCTTAATAGATTCTGATATAGATTGAACCTCGGCTTCTGCTATTTCATCAGTATCGCGTAGTGATACCAATGATTTTTTAGCCGCAGGAAGGTTTCCTTTCAATACGTGCCAACGCGGCGATTCTGGTATCCAGAATAATAAAATGAAGAACAAACCAGCCGGAATTACTTCCATGGCAAACATCATTCTCCATCCAATTTCAACGTTCCATTCAAAACTTTTTCCCTGTCCGACAAAATAATTTACCAAAAATACAATCAGAAAACCGGAAACAATAGCCATCTGATTCATTGAAACCATGGCTCCTCGTTTATTTTTAGGTGAAATTTCTGAAATATACATCGGAGAAAGCATCGATGCTATACCGATACCTAAACCACCAATAATTCTGAAAATAGCTAAAGAAGTTAAATCCCAAGAGTATGCACTACCCATTGCAGAAATGATAAATAACAATGCTGAAATGATGAGCGATTTTTTTCTGCCAAATTCTCTAGAAAGAAAACCTGCAACTGCAGCTCCGGCTAAACATCCAAGTAGCGCAGAACCTACAGCCCAACCTACTTCGGTCTCAGTAAGTATTAAAGCATCTTTAAAAAATACCAAGGCGCCATTGATAACACCGGTATCATAACCAAACAGCAAACCTCCCAGGGTTACTGCTAAAATGGGTTTTATAATTTTAGAATCCATAAAATATCAATTAAGTTTTGTTGATTTTCAATAAAGATATTGTTTTAGTAGAAATCACAACAAATAAAATCATTGTTAAATAGCTTAGTATAGTTTTTGTATAGGTAAATTAAAATATGTGAATTTTAGGAAGCTTCGTATTTCAACCTAAAATTCTTTACTATTTTTTTACGTTATGAATAAAAACGCATCATTTAATCATTATTTATAACGTTTGGCAATTTTTCCTTTTCTTAAGCATTAAACGCTCCTCCAGAAATAGCTGCTGACGGAAACAATTTATATTATTCTCAAACATATCAAAATATTGTTGATGATGTTGCTGTTTTTGATGTTGATGATACCTATACAACAGCCATTTATATTCAAATTTTATCAGGATATAATAAAAATACAGATATTTTACAACTTCAAGGTAGTCATCCTGCTATTTCTCACTCTTGGAATTCCAATAAAGGAAAATTGATACTTCGAGGATTAGTTAGTGGAGCCACATTATATATCGATTTTATAGCTGCCATAAAAGATGTAGTCTATTATAATATGTCCCGTCCTGAAATAGCGATACATAAAAAACAACATTATGGAAGGAAACACAAATTATGTTAAGCGTAGTCAGCGGGATTACAGTATGTCTTTAAAACTTCAAATCGTTAGTGAAATTGAAAGGGGTCGATTGTCAATTACCCAAGCCAGAAAACAATATGGTATTCAAGCACGTTCAACGGTGGTTCAGTGGTTAAGAAAAATTATCACACCTTGATAGTTTAGCATTATGGATTACCCGACACGTTGGGACAATGGGATTCTTTTTCATAATTTTCATTTGGACAGTTCTTTGGCTAATGTGGAATTCAATTTCACCAAAAGAGTTCCGATTCGATCCGTTCCCTGCATTCGTTTTATGGCTATTTATATCTAACATGATTCAAATTTTTCTGATGCCACTTATTATGATTGGACAGAATTTACAAAGCGTACGAGCTGAAATACAAGCCGATGCAGATTTTGAAATTAATAAAAAGGCAGAAATTGAAATTGAAACGATACTTATGCATCTTGAAAATCAAAACAAGATGATGTCAGATACTTTAGATAAATTGGAAAAGAAAGAATAGTAGAATCAGCTCTTTGTCTTGTTAATATTCTTTTAGTGTTTAAAATGGTATTTATTCATAATTAGTTTTACCCAACGTTTTATAAGTAAATTGCAGAAATTATTTATATCTTTAATCAATAACTTTGGCAACTCGCAACACCTTAGTATGGCTTCAAAAAATTATTCATAAAATAATTAGAATTTTAGTTAACAACAGCACTAAGAAACAAAAAAACTCCCATTCCAGAATATTTTACTTTTTCACATTCCAACTTTTTAATATTCCGGTAAATGAATAAGATAAGAATAAGTAATAATCACTAAAAATCAATCATTTATATGATATTAAAAATGATAATATTAACTTAACATTCAATTAATATTCAGGTAACATTGGAGTAATACTTTTGGAGCAGATAAAAAGATAAACAAAAAATAAAACTTAAAAAAATGAAAAGAATTGCCATTTTATTAGTAATAGTCATGTTTTTATCAGCATGTAAAAACAGTAAATCTGATAATAAATCAGAAAATGAAAACACAAAACCGGTTAGTTTAACCGCTGCAGGTGCCACATTTCCATTGCCATTTTACAATATGGCTTTCGAAACTTACACAAAAAATACTGAAATTTTATTAACTTACGGTGGAATCGGATCCGGTGGCGGAATCAGGAGTTTAAAAGATAAAGTAGTTGATTTTGGAGCAACCGATGCCTTTTTAAATCAAAAAGAAGAAGCAGAACTTACAGCTCCAATAGTTCATATTCCAACCTGTATTGGAGCCGTAGTAATTGCTTATAACTTAACCGGAGTTGAAGGCCTAAAACTTTCCAATCAAAATTTGATCGATATTTTTATGGGGAAAATAACTAAATGGAACGATGCCCAATTAAAAGCAACCAATCCTGGTTTGAAACTTCCGGATATGAATATCTCTGTGGTTCACCGTTCTGACGGAAGTGGTACTACCTACATTTTCAGTGATTATATGAGTAAAATAAATGCCAATTGGGAGCAAAGTGTTGGAAGAGGAAAGTCATTGCAATGGCCGGTTGGAATGGGAGCAAAGGGAAATCCCGGAGTTGCCGGAACTATTCAGCAAACTGTAGGAGCTATCGGTTATATTGGATCTGAATTTGCATTTGCTCAAAAAATAGCTTTTGCACAAATAGAAAATAGTGCAGGAAAATATATTGCGCCTAGTCTTGAATCAATTAGCGCATCTGCTCAAGGAGAAATTCCATCAGATACAAAAGTTATGTTAACCAATTCATCTGATCCAAATGCCTATCCTATCAGTGGTTTTACCTGGTTAATTTTATACAAAGATCAAAATTATGGTGGTCGCTCTAAAGCACAAGCCGAAGAAACAGTGAAGTTTTTATCTTGGATAATTGAAAAAGAGGCACAAACAATGGCGCAACAGGTAAATTATGCCGCACTTCCTGAAAAAGCAGTTGAAACTGCTAAAGAAATCTTAAAAACAGTTGTTTACAATGGAGAACCATTGATAAAAAAATAGCAGCAAATACATTTGTTATAGATGTTGAATGGAGAAAAAATAACTAAAACAATCTTATTCCTTGCTTCATTAAGCATAATTTTAATAGCATCGGGTATGGTACTTTCTTTAATGGAAGGTACCATACCTGCTTTTAACAAATTCGGATTAAAATTTATAACCTCAACAGATTGGAATCCTACGGAAGGAAAAGAAAGTTATGGTGCTTTGCCATTTATTGTGGGTACCGTTGTCACTTCTGTTATTGCCATCATCATTTGTTTACCATTGGCATTTTCCACTTCCCTTTTCATCGGTGAAATATATCGGGGTAAAAAAATTGCCTCATTTATAGGAACTATGGTAGATATGTTAGCCGGAATTCCTTCTATTGTTTACGGTTTATGGGGATTTTATGTGCTGCGTCCATGGATTGTAGAAATGGGATTTAACGATCAGGGTTATGGTGTTTTTACTGCCGGATTGATTTTGGCAATCATGGTAATTCCCTACGCAACTTCCATTTCTGTAGAAATGATAAAAATGGTTCAGAATGATTTGAAAGAAGCTGCCTATTCCTTGGGTGCAACGCGTAAAGATGTAGTATTTAACGTGATACTTCCCAATGCGCGTTCCGGTATCTTTACCAGTTATATCCTTGCTTTTGGCAGGGCTTTAGGCGAAACAATGGCAGTAACCATGCTCATTGGAAATTCCAATATCATCCCCAAAAGTTTATTTGATACTGGGAATACCATGGCAAGTTTGATAGCCAATCAATTTGGTGAAGCCGATGGTTTAAAATTGAGTTCTTTGGTTGCCATTGCTTTATTGCTTTTTGTAATTACAGGCCTTATCAATGGTTTGGGAAAGATGTTAATTAAAAAGATTTAAAAAATGGTGTCATCAATTACAGAAATAAAGGAAACATCCAATCATCAAAAATGGGATGCCAGATTTATAAAAGATAAAATCTTCACCGGTCTGATCATTTTATTTTCATTGATAACGATTTCACCAATAGTGCTCATCATTTCAAAATTAATCAGCAAAGGATACAAACAAATCAACCTCTCCTTTTTTACTGAAACAACACCCAATACCTACCAGGCTATGCTGGCAAATGAAGCCGGAAATACCATCCCCGGAGGTATATTAAACGGAATCACAGGTACTATTTTAATGGTTTTTTTAGCCAGTTTAATGGCCATTCCGATTGGAGTTTTAATCGGGATTTATCTGTATGAAAATGGTACTAAGCGATATGCAAAAATTGTAAAGGATATCACCGATATTTTGCAAGGAGTTCCATCCATCGTACTGGGGTTAATTTCGTATTTTTGGGTAGTGAAGTTTATAACCAATGGATTTTCTGCTTTGGCAGGAAGTTTTGCCTTGTTTATTATGATGTTGCCACTCATTATCCGATCAACCGAAGAAACCTTTAAAATGATTCCTGTATCCATTAAAGAGGCGGGTTTTGCCTTAGGTGTTCCGTATCATAAAATTATCTTCAGAATTTTAATTCCTTCCGGATTAAGTGGTTTAATCACAGGAATTTTGTTGGCTACTTCTAGAGTAATAGGTGAAACAGCTCCTTTAATGCTTACGGCACTCGGGAGTATGGCAGTGAATTTAAATATAGAAAAACCAACAAGCGCTATTCCATTATTGATTTGGGAGTTCTATAATGATCCAAATATGGTTGATCTAATCTGGGCTTCTTCTTTATTGCTGATGATGTTAGTATTGGGAATTAATCTGATTTCAAAAATGATCATATCAAAAAGAAATTTATAAATAATGGACGAAATTAATGTAGAAATAAAAGATGCCGTGCTCGAAATTAAGAATGTTTCTGTTGCCTATAACAAAGGAAATTACGCAGTAACCAATGTAAGTGCAGCCATCAAAAGAAATAGAATTACGGCTATCATGGGGCCATCAGGTTGTGGCAAAAGCACTTTATTAAGAGCCATTAATAGAATGCATGATTTGTATCCAAATATTGTAACAGAAGGTCAAATTTTGTTAAATGGAGCAGATGCTGCCAAAATGTCAACAATGATGTTACGAAGAAAAATTGGAATGGTATTTCAACGTCCTAATCCTTTTCCAAATATGAGTATTGCAGATAATGTAATTGCGGGTTATAAATTAAATGGCATTTCATTAAAAAAATCTGAAAAAGAAGAAATTATTGAAAAATCATTACAAGATGTGGCGCTTTGGAAAGAAGTAAAAGATTCTTTAAATCAAAAGGGGACTTTTTTATCAGGAGGTCAGCAACAACGGTTATGTATCGCTCGGGCACTGGCTTTTCAGCCCGAAGTAATCTTATTGGATGAACCAACTTCATCGCTCGATCCAATCTCAACCAAAAAAATTGAAGAATTGTTAATAGAACTTAAAGAACAATATTCCATAATTTTAGTAACACACAATATGTCTCAGGCAGCGCGTATTTCTGATTATTCTATGTTTATGTACTTGGGAGAATTGGTAGAATACGGAAAAACTAAAGAAATGTTTATCAATCCAAAAGATAAAAGAACTGATGAGTATTTAACAGGAAAATTTAGTTAATTTTGTTAAAATAGTTAGAACCATGACCACAAATAAAGAAACAACTTTTAAAAAAATAAATAAAGAATTTCTAAAATTATCAAACTTAACACTTGAACAATTAGAAATACTGAACAAAATATTAGAGCAAAAGGAACCTAATATTTCAGCGGTGGTTTTAAAAAAATTAGAAAAAAACGAAAAAAATATCAATAAGTTAGATCTAAAACTGGATGATCATATTATTAAAACAATTGTTTTATACAAACCAATGGCGTCAGAATTAAGACACTTATTTGCCCTGTATCGAATTGTTCAAAATATAGAACGTATTGCAGATCGCGTTATTAAAATGGTTCATTTAAAACAAAAAATAAATGATATTGAATTATATGCTAAAATTACACCTAAATTAAATATAGTGGTAAAGCAAACTATAGCGATGGTTAACAGTGCAATAATCTCATTCAAAAAAAATGATAAAGAAACCGCTTTTTCAATATTGAAAGAAGAACTTATTTTTGACGATTTAAATCGTCACTTATTGAAAACGGCTGTAAAAGAAATTGAACGTCAGACCGATATTCAAACCTTATTACTAAGTATGGCTGATTTGCGTTCTATTATTTCCTCTTTAGATCGTATAGGAGATCATGCTAAAAATATTGCAGAGGCTTCCTTATATTCCCTTATCGGAAAAAATCTTATGCACCAACAAATAGATGAAAACCCGCTTTAGTATTAGTACCAAGACTAACCTCACTTTAAGATCCTAATTATCAGAATCATTAATAATTACGGGTAATTGAAAACTTAACGCAGCCAATTTCTAATTAATAAATGATGGTTGTATAACTATTATAGGATTTATTCATAAACCTATTTAGTTATTTTAGGATGATACATATAGCTTATAATCACATTCAACTGAAATTATTCATTAAATCCATATGAAATTAACTTTAAGAGAATTAAATTTGATGCGTTAAAAAAAATTAATTTAAATTTAAAATAATGAAAAAAATAATTACTATTCTATTAATATTTAGCTCATTAGCTGTTTTTTCGCAAGCTAAAGGAAAAGTGTCGGGAACTATTTTCTTTAATTATCACAATGATTTAACTGAAGGTGCTCTTCAGAAAAGTGCTTTTGAAATAGAAAGAGTCTATTTAGGTTACGATTATATTTACAACGAAAAGTGGTCAGCCAAAGTTTTATTGGATGTCGGAAAAGATAATGGAAGTGATTATACCTTTTTCTTAAAAGCAGCACAAGTAGATTATAAAGCGCTAGATTGGGCTAAGTTTTCAGCAGGTATGATAGGATTAAACCAACTTAGTGATCAAGAAAAAACTTGGGGATATCGTTATATCTACAAATCATTTCAAGATATTCACGGATTTGGAACCACTGCAGATGTTGGATTAAATTCAGAATTGAAACTTCACAATACTTTAAAAATGAACTTATTTGTTTTAAATGGTGAAGGTTATAAAAAAGTGCAGGATTTATATGGAAAATACAAAGTAGGTGGGAATTTGATTTATCACCCAACTGAAGCATTGATTTTTAAAGTTTATTATGCAGAGCAAGACAGTAAAAAATTAGTTGGTACAACAATAGTAGAAAATCCTACTGTTAAGAATATCGCTTTATTTGCCGGATATGAAAAAGAAAAAGTGAGATTTGGTGCAGAATACAACAAAATGTATGATGCTAAAAAGTTTACAGAAGCTGAATTAGACCACGATTTAAATGGTTTTTCAATATACTCAACTTATGTGTTGAATGAAAAATTTGAATTTTTTGGAAGATATGATTTGTTAGAATCCAATAAAATAGGAACATCAACTGCTAATTGGAATGCTGATAAAGATGGAAATGCAATTCTTTTTGGAGCTCAATATACACCAATTAAAGGTGTAAAATCTTCCTTAAACTACCGTGTATGGGATTATAATTTGGCAACCAAAAATGACTTATCAATGCTATACTTAAATTTGGAAGTTAAGTTTTAATTTATACATTTGAAATATTTTTATCAAGGGCATTGTTAAAGTGCCCTTTTTTTATTCACTTAAAAGGTGAAATATTTATCAGTTAAGTTAAAATCGATTAAATTGTTTTCTATTTTTGATAAATTTTAATTAGTTTAAAATCCAATTCCCAATGTCGAAAAATCATAGTGTTTTTTTAGTTTTATATTCTCTTGCTTTTGTGGCTTTCTCGCAGCAAACCAAACCTTCGTATAACTATACTGATTGTAGTTTTCAAGCAATAGGGCATAGAGGTTATTCTGATATTTACCCTGAAAATACTTTGTTGGGTATCGAAGAGGCCTTTAAACGTGGCGTAAAATATTGTGAAATTGATGTCAATGTAACTTCGGATAATGTCTATGTACTTTTTCATGACCAGCCAACGATGTACCGAACAAGTAGCGGACAAGGTTATGTTGTGGGTTCAAAATATGCAGATTTGCTCAAACTTGATGTTGGAAGTTGGAAAGGAAGTCAGTTTGAAGGAACCAAAATAGCTACTTTGGAAGAAGCACTTTTATTGGCCGAAAAATATGATGGATATTATTATTTAGACACTAAAAAATTTAGACCAGGTTTGATGGGAAAAGCGCTTAAAACCACCGGTGTAAATCCTAAAAGATTAATGGCAGCCATTGCCAATAAAGAAGAAGCACTCGAATATAAAAAATATTGCCCAAATTCTCCATTTATTTATTTCGGATTTATGCCGGATGATATAAATGACGATAATTGGTATAAAGAATTGGTCGATTTGGGTTGTGAAGTTTTTGAAGTTTACTATACGCTGGCAATTGATAATGACTTAAAATTTCAAACATTTGTAAATAAAGTACATCAACACAAGGCAAAAGTTTGGGTGTTTACCTCCAATAATTTAGATGAAATTATAAAAATTAAAGCAGCTAATGTTGATGGAGTAGAATCTGACATTGCTATTTCTGCCATGAAAGCCATTTGCGATCAGGAAAAAATTAAAATTGCACCCAGAAACCGCACTACCGCTAACTTTAATTTTGATCATCACAATCTGCAAAGTACCGGCATTGGCAGTCAATTTAGACCGTTAAGTTATAGAAATCTAGAAATTTTGCAAAATGTAACATTTGGTAAAACATCAGAATTTGGTATCAAAAAAATCAGTGAAATTGATGCAAATGTGATGAAAGTTCCTGCTTTTAATCCGCAAAACGGACTTTTTATGTTCACCAATTTTACGCCCGGAATCCATGAAGATTTACATTTTGATTATTCACTGATGATGGATATTTATATCCCTAAAAATAGTGAAAATAAGTTCATCAGCTTGATGCAAACCAATCCGGAAAACGAAAATGACGGTGATTTATTTATCACCTCAAAAGGAATTGGCGTTAATAATAATTATCACGGAAAAATAGTTGCAGAAACTTGGAATCGGATTGCACTTATTTTTTCTGAAAAATCGATTAAGAAATACATCAACGGAAAATATGTTGGAGAAACCCCCATAGAAGGCGGAAGATGGTCTGTTTACAATACTTTTCCGGGTGGTCAAAATCAAGGGTTTTTATTGTTTGCTGATGATGATAATGAAACTGCGGAATTATATGTAAACGCTATACAATTAAGAAACTATCCGATGAGTAATTTGGAAATTCTTGGTTTAAAAGGAGCCAATGCCAATGGAATTCCTATCAGTAATACAGGTATATACGCTGTGCAATTTGAAGAAGAACTCAAGCCAAGTATTGTAAATTGGGATAATAAAGAAGTTTATGTAACTTTTCCAAAATTAACTGATTTAACAGCCGTTAAACTCAATTTTAAAATACCTTATGGCGCAATAAGTTCCATAAAATCCGGAGAAATCATCAATCTAATTCAAAATAAAACGATATCAATTACCGCCCAAGACGGATATTCTAAAACAAATTGGCTTATTGTCTCTGAATTTGAATAAAGATTAATTATCTATTTTC
This sequence comes from Flavobacteriaceae bacterium, assembly GCA_030683815.1. GTDB lineage: Bacteria > Bacteroidota > Bacteroidia > Flavobacteriales > Flavobacteriaceae > JAGXRT01. Next base: position 67,418 of record JAUXPJ010000019.1, on the reverse strand, counting down.
AAACAAATCCTATTATGTATCTTTGCCCCCATGAAATTTGAAATTAAAGGATTAGATCCAAAAAGTAAGGCGCGTGCAGGAAGTATCACTACAGCACATGGCGTTATTGAAACACCTATTTTTATGCCGGTCGGAACGGCTGGAACGGTAAAAGGTGTGCATCAAAAAGAATTAAAAGAGGAGATTAACCCCGACATTATTTTAGGAAATACCTATCATTTGTATTTGCGTCCGCAAACAGCTATTTTAGAACAAGCGGGCGGATTGCATCAATTCATGAATTGGGATAGAAATATTTTAACCGATAGCGGCGGATATCAAGTATATTCGCTATCAGAAAGAAGAAAAATTACCGAAGAAGGAGTGAAGTTTAAAAGTCATATTGATGGTTCTTATCATTTCTTTTCACCAGAAAATGTAATGGAAATTCAGCGTTCCATCGGTGCGGATATCATCATGGCTTTTGATGAGTGTACTCCTTATCCGTGCGATTATAACTACGCCAAAAAATCGATGCATTTAACCCATCGATGGTTAAGAAGATGTGTTGAACATTTAGAAAAAGTTCCGCCAAAATACGGATTTGATCAAACACTTTTCCCCATTGTTCAAGGAAGTGTGTATAAAGATCTACGTCAGCAATCAGCCGAATTTATCGCATCAGTTGGGGCAGAAGGCAATGCCATTGGTGGTTTGTCTGTTGGAGAACCGACAGAAGAAATGTATGAAATGACTGAAATAGTCTGCGATATTCTCCCGAAAGATAAACCTCGTTATTTAATGGGAGTTGGAACACCCATCAACATCCTCGAAAATATTGCCTTAGGTATTGATATGTTTGATTGCGTAATGCCGACAAGAAATGCTAGAAACGGCATGCTTTTTACCGCTTACGGAACCATCAATATCAAAAATAAAAAGTGGGAAAATGATTTTTCTTCTATTGATGAAATGAATATCACCTATGTTGATACCTATTATTCTAAAGCATATTTGCGTCATTTATTCGCTTCTAATGAATTGTTGGGAAAACAAATTGCTTCTATTCATAACCTCGGATTTTATTTATGGTTGGTTCGTGAAGCAAGAAAACATATCTTAGCAGGAGATTTTGCCACATGGAAAAATCAAATGGTTCAACAAATGAATAATCGGTTATAAGTTTGAAAATTTTAGATTTATATATATTAAAAAAATATCTTGGGTCGTTTATTTTTACGTTACTCATTTTAATTCCTATTGCTATTGCCATTGATATTGCTGAAAAAGTAGATAAATTCTTACGCAGTCCAGATTTGACAATGGAACTTATCATTAAAGATTATTATCTAAACTTCATTGTATATTATGCCAATACTTTTATGCCATTGGCACTTTTTATATCCACCATTTTTTTTACCTCTAAACTTTCTAATAATACAGAAGTAATTGCTATTCACAGTGCCAAAATTTCTTTTACCAGATTTTTAAGACCTTATTTTATCGGTGCTTCAATAGTTACCGTTTTTGCATTGGGGATGAATCATTTTATTGTTCCGCATAGCAATAAGATTTTTCAAGAATTTAAAAGAACATACATTTCTACAAAATTCTATAACAATACTTATGTAGTTGATGCTAATTTGCAGTTAAGTGAAACAGATTATATTTATTTTAGGAATTTTAATATAGAAACAGGTAAAGGATATGATTTTTCATTTGGAAGGTATCAAGGAAATCAGTTAAAATATAAAATGCAGGGAGAGCATGTTAGCTGGAATCCTGCCGATAGTATATTTTCTATTTATAACATCAAAAAAAGATTTGTAAAACCCAAAAATGATATTCTAATAATTGAGTCAAAGTTTGATACCATCTTTAATTTTGTTCCTTCTGATTTGCAAAATGAAGATTTTATCGCCAAAGATATGACTTCACGCAAATTGTATAAATATATCCAAGCTTCAAAAGAAAGAGGTCAAAAGAATTTAAACACACATATTGTTGAACTTCATAAAAGAACAAGCTTGCCGATTTCATCGTTTATTCTGACATTGATTGCAGTTTCATTATCATCAAAGAAAAGAAGGGGAGGAACCGGAATTAATCTGGCTGCAGGTATCGGACTCATGTTTATCTATGTGTTTTTTATGAAAATTACTGAAGTTTTAGGCGCAGTTGCGGGCACAAATTCATTCTTAATGGTCTGGTTACCAAATGCAGTTTTCGGTGTTTTGGCTTATTTTTTATATAAAAATGCAAACAAATAATTTAAAAAATTACCTTCACTTACACCTCATTGTTTTTATTTGGGGTTTTACAGCCATTTTAGGCGCATTAATTAGTATCGATGCCGTTCCACTTGTTTGGTATCGAATGTTGTTGGCCTCCATTTTTATTTTGTTGTATTTTTTATTTAAAAAGAAATCGTTAAAAATAGACACCAGAATTGCACTTAAATTTTTGTTTGGCGGATTGATTATTGCTTTGCATTGGATTACATTTTTCGGAGCCATTAAAGTATCAAATGTGTCGGTTGCGTTGGTAACAATAAGCACCGGCGCCTTATTTACATCCTTTTTAGAGCCCATTTTTTTTAAAAGAAAAGTAAATTATGTTGAAATTCTTTTCGGATTAATAGTGGTTTTTGGACTGTATCTCATCTTTAAAGTAGAAACAGAATATTGGTTGGGAATTTTATTGGCATTAATTTCCGCCTTTTTATCGGCATCATTTTCTGTTTTAAATGGCTTATACGTTAAAAAATATGAGGCAGCTACAATTTCATTTTATCAAATTTTATTTGGTGTTTTGGCTATCACCATTTATTTCTTATTCAACGGAAATTTTACCGTAGAATTTTTTCAGTTAAAACCAACCGATTGGTTATATCTAATCATATTAAGCAGTGTTTGTACCGCTTATGCGTTTATCGTTTCAGTAAAATTATTGCGTTATTTGAGCCCTTATACCATTATGTTAACGATTAATTTAGAGCCCGTTTACGGAATTCTTTTAGCAGTTTTAATTTTCGGCGAAAAAGAGATGATGGATCCCATATTTTACGCAGGAGCATTAATTATTCTGTTTACGGTTTTAGCCAATGGAATCTTAAAATATAAAAAATATAAAATAGGGTAAGACAATTATAAAATCGATTTTTGCATTTTAAATTGATGAATTAGTATATTTGTATTTCCCTCAAATTAATATCATATGGAATATTTAGAATTTGAATTACCTATCAAAGAGTTACAAGAACAATTAGATAAATGTATTCTTATCGGAATTGAAAGCGATGTTGATGTTGCGGAAACCTGTAAGAGTATTGAAAAAAAATTAGAAGAAACCAAAAAAGAAATATACAAAAACCTCACAGCTTGGCAAAAAGTTCAGTTGTCAAGACATCCTGCAAGACCTTATACATTAGATTATATTCAAGCGCTGACAAAAGATACTTTTATGGAACTTCATGGCGATCGTTCTGTTGGTGATGATAAAGCGATGGTTGGCGGATTAGGAAAAATTGGTGATCAATCTTTTATGATTATTGGCCAGCAAAAAGGATATAATACCAAAACCAGACAATATCGTAATTTCGGAATGTCAAATCCTGAAGGATATCGCAAAGCACTTCGTTTAATGAGAATGGCTGAAAAATTTGGAATTCCTGTAGTTACTTTATTAGATACACCGGGCGCTTATCCGGGAATGGAAGCTGAAGAACGCGGACAGGGAGAAGCGATTGCGAGAAATATTTATGAAATGACCATTTTAAAAGTGCCTATTATTTCCATTGTTATTGGTGAAGGTGCTTCAGGCGGTGCCTTGGGAATTGGCGTCGGTGATAGAGTTTATATGATGGAAAATACCTGGTACACCGTTATTTCTCCTGAATCTTGTTCCTCTATTTTATGGAGAAGTTGGGAGTTTAAAGAACAGGCTGCCGAAGCGCTTAAATTAACAGCTATCGATATGAAGAAGTTGAAGTTAATAGATGGTATTATTAAAGAACCAATTGGTGGTGCCCATTTAGATAGAGAAAATGCTTATAAAGAAGTTGAAAAAACAATTTTAAAAGCTTATAAAGATTTAAAAAAATTATCACCTCAGAAACTCGTAGAAAAACGAATGGAAAAATATTCCAAAATGGGTGAATACAACGAAAATTAATCATCAACCTCTCAGCCGAGAGGTTTTTTTGTACTCAAAATCAATGTATTTTAAATAATTATTGAGTAAATTTAAACATTATTTAATCCGTTTGGTTTAATTATTTTTTAATGATAATTTTCATCAGTTCGATGGTTCCGATTTATCGGAACGTGTCGGGAATTAGGAAATTATTATTATAAGCCGTTCTCAATACATTTTTTGTTCCATGTCATTTCGAGGAATAATTTTTAATTTTGAAAAGTATCGGGGAGTACTGCACAAAAAACACTCGAACTGACGTTTTTTTTAATATTGAACCAACTGAGTATTGTTAAAATGATTTTATGAAAATACTTGCTGCTGAACAAATTCATCTGGCCGACAAAGCTACCATTGGTCGAAAAGGAATAAATTCAATAGATTTAATGGAAAATGCAGCTTTTCAGTGTTTTGATTTTATTCAAAAAAATTATCAAGTTAAAAATCAGCCCTTCAAAATAATTAGCGGTGTTGGAAATAACGGTGGCGATGGCTTAGTAATTGCCCGTTATTTAAATGAAATTAATGCGGATATAACTTGTTATATTGTTCATTTTTCAGATAAACAGTCGGATGATTTTAAAACAAATTTAGAAAAACTAAAATCTCTAAAAGTTGAAATTCACCATATTTATGATGAAAATGAGTTGCCTGAAATTCAATCAAATGATATTGTTATCGATGCCATTTTTGGCGTCGGTATAAAAAAATCTCCTTATGGATTCACCAAAAAATTGATACAACAATTAAACAATTCCGGTGCTTATATTCTTTCAATTGATTTGCCATCCGGATTGATGGCTGATAAAACTGTTGATGATCAAGAAGCGGTTATCAAATCAAATAAAACACTCACTTTTCAAGTTCCAAAATTGGCATTTCTGCTGCCGGAAAATCAATCGTATTGCGCTGATTTTGAAGTTTTAGATATCGGATTAAACCAAGATTTTATCAATAGTTTAGAAACAAATCATTTTTTTATCACTAAACTGGATTTGCAGCAATTGTATAAACCGAGGCATCAATTTTCTCACAAAGGTAATTTCGGACATTCACTCTTGATTGGCGGCAGTTACGGTAAAATAGGAGCTATAAGTTTAACTGCAAAAGGGGCGCTAAAAATGGGTAGCGGATTGGTATCGGCTTATATCCCTAAATGCGGATATCAAATTTTGCAAACTTCAATTCCTGAAGTGATGGTGGAGGTTGATAACGAATCGGAAATTCACCATTTTAATTATAAAACGATTGCAAATGTAACCGGTATTGGTCCGGGTTTGGGACTTCACGAAAAAACAATTGACGGATTTTTAACCTTTTTAAAACTTCAAAAAAATCCAATGGTGATAGATGCTGATGCGCTCAATATTTTAGCTCAAAACAAATCAAGTTTAAAATTTATTCCCAAAAATTCTGTCTTAACCCCGCATCCAAAAGAATTTGAAAGATTGGTAGGAACTTGGAAAAACGATTTCGAAAAGCTGGAAAAACTAAGAGAATTCTCCAATAAATATCAGTTAATTGTGGTGTTAAAAGGTGCTTATACAATCGTCGCACATCAAAATAAATTACATTTTAATTCAACAGGAAATGCGGCTTTGGCAACTGCCGGAAGTGGAGATGTGCTGACCGGCATGATTACCGGATTGATAGCCCAAGCTTACACCCCTTTGGAGGCGAGTTTAATTGGTGTTTACATACATGGAAAAACTGCCGACATTTATACTATGGAATTTCCATATGAAACTTTTACGGCATCAGAAATAATAAATCTACTTCCTTTAGCCGTTAAGGACACTTTTTACCCATAAAAAAATCCCGTACAAACGGGATTTAATTTTTTATAAGCTTAAATGATATTACTTAAATGTTTTGAAAAGTTCTTTTAGTTTTGGATCTGAAGGTCTTGGCGCATCAAAATCTACAATATTTCCATTTGGATCAATGATGATAAATCGTGGAATAGAATTTACATTATAAGCTGTCATAAAATCTGATTGGAAATCTTTATCAGCATATAATTGCATTCCGCCTAAATTTTTCTCAGCAACCATTGTTTTCCATTCGTTTTTACTTCCTCTTGTTCCATCAACATTATCTACAGAAATACTTACAAATTCAATGTTTTTACCTTGAAATTCTTTTTCAAGAGCTTGTAATGCAGGAATTTCATTTAAACAAGGTGTACACCATGTAGCCCAAACATCAATATAAACATATTTGCCTTTTAAATCATCCAAAGATGTTTTTCCTCCTTTAAAATTTTCATAATTTACAAATTTAGGAGATGGACTTCCTTTTTTAAATTTAGCAAAAATGAGATGTTGAGCTTCATAATTTTGACTTAAAAACTCAAACATTTGCTGATTGCCGGTTTCTTCCTGAGCAACCAACATAGAGTCTAAATCTGCTTTATTGGAAAGCATTTCGGCTAATTTAGTTTTTAGGTTAGTCACTTTTTCATCAAATTCTTTTTTATCTAACATGAAATAATCTTTTGGAGTTCCTAAATCATTTTGACTGAATTTGATTTTTTTAACAATATAATTGTTGGTTTCAGCACCAATTCCTTTGTATTCAAGTTTATTTAAAAAGTCTTTGGCATCAGCAGTCATTTCTAACTCATAGCCATTATCAAGAAATAATGCAGTGCGATTTTCTCCTTCAGTAAATGAATAAAATCCTTTTTGAGATACTTTAAGCGTATCACTAAAAGTACCATCTTCGTTTAATTTGATTTCTTTGTTGATATCCTGCGATGCAATTATTAATACTTTACTTTCAGAATTTTCAATTTTACCGGAAATGGTAACATAATCTTTTAGTTCTTTTTTACAGCTGAAAAGCGAAACAGCCAATAATAAAACAAGTAGTTTTTTCATTTGTAGATATTTATATTTATTTTGATGTGCAAATGTAATATTTATTCAGATATTTAAGATTAATTGAACCGATTAAATCAATATTTTACAATTCCTTTAACAAATAATTTGCGTATATAAGCATGATTGTTGAATTTTGCTACTTATTATAAAAGACATGAACCATTTTCATATAATCAATACAGATTTTTTAGATTTAAATACGCTGAATGAAATCTTTTTCATCGATAAAAAATTGCAATTATCGGAAGAAGCGAAAATGAAAATTACTACTTGCAGGATGTTTCTTGATGAAAAGTTAGCTGATGCCGGAGATCCGATTTACGGAATTAACACCGGTTTTGGATCCTTATATAATGTAAAGATTGACAAAAACCAACTTTCACAATTACAAGAAAATTTAGTAATGAGCCACGCTTGCGGAACGGGAGATGAAGTTCCGGCAGAATTGGTCAAAATGATGCTATTTCTAAAAATTCAATCATTGAGTTATGGCTATTCCGGAGTTCAATTATCAACCGTTGAACGTTTAATTGATTTTTATAATCATGATATTCTCCCAATAATTTATACACAAGGTTCATTAGGAGCATCCGGTGATTTAGCACCTTTGGCTCATTTAAGTTTGCCGCTTCTTGGAAAAGGGGATGTGATTGTTGAGGGTAAACGAATGAAAAGTGAAAAAATGCTCCATAAATTTGGTTGGAAACCCTTAAAACTGAGTTCTAAAGAAGGTTTGGCCTTGTTAAATGGAACGCAATTTATGAACGCTTACGGATTGCATTTGGTCTTGAAATCGCATAAATTATCATATTTGGCCGATTTAATCGGAACGATTTCTTTGGAAGCATTCGACGGAAGAAAAGAACCGTTTGATGAATTGATACATGAGATTCGTCCGCATAAAGGGCAGATAAAAACGGCTCAAACCATACTCGAATTTCTTAAAAACAGTGAACTCATCAATCAGCCCAAAAACCACGTACAAGATCCGTATTCATTTCGTTGTATGCCGCAAGTGCATGGAGCAACGAAGGATACCTTGGAATTTGTAACGCAAACTATCTTAACGGAAGTAAATTCGGTTACCGATAATCCCAATATTTTTGCGGAAGAAAATAAAATCATTTCCGGTGGTAATTTTCATGGTCAGCCCTTAGCTTTAGCGATGGATTTCTTGGGAATTGCCATGGCTGAATTGGGAAATATTTCAGAAAGAAGAACTTATCAGCTTATTTCGGGCTTGCGCAATTTACCCGCATTTTTAGTTTCAAATCCGGGATTAAACAGCGGATTGATGATTCCGCAATATACCGCGGCCAGTATTGTAAGTCAGAATAAACAATGGGCAAGCCCGGCTTCTATTGACTCCATTGTGTCGAGTAACGGACAAGAAGATCATGTAAGTATGGGTGCCAATGCCGCTACAAAAGCCAAAAAAATTGTTGATAATATTGAAACTATTTTGGCGATAGAATTATTTAATGCATCGCAAGCGCTTTATTTCAGAGCGCCAAAAAAATCTTCTCCATTTATAGAGTCGTTTGTTGATATGTTTAGAACTGAAGTTCCAATTGTTGAAAATGATAGAGTTTTACACGATGATATTATCAATGCAACTGATTTTTTGAGAAACTTAACGATTGACAGTGAAGATTTATTCGAAGTATAATTTTATTTATACTTCAATTTCACCAATTAAATAAGTCACCGCATTTCCTGCAATAAGCACTCTTTCTCCTTTAAACTCACAGAATAAAGTTCCCCTTCTTTCAGAAAGTTGTTGTGCTGTAAGCGTTGTTTTCCCCAAAACCTGACTCCAATACGGAATCAAAGTAGTGTGTGCCGAACCGGTAACAGGATCTTCATTGATGCCTACTTGCGGACCAAAAAATCGGGAAACAAAATCGACTTCATTTCCTTTAGAAGTAACGATAACTCCTCGTCCGCCAACACTTTCGAGCAGTTGAAAATCAGGTTTAAGACTTTCAATAGTTTCTTGGGTATCATAAACTAACATCAAATCAGTTTTGCCTTTCCATGTTTCTAAAGGTGTTTTTCCTAAGCTTTCTATTAAAACTGCGGGAGTTTCAATTTTGGAGATTGTATCGGTTGGAAAATCCAATGTCAGTAATCCATTTTCTTTTGAAACAGATAAAATTCCGCTTAAATGGGAATGAAAGGATATTTGATTTTTATCGAACTCATAAAAATTAAACAACACATGAGCCGTTGCTAAAGTGGCATGACCGCATAAATTGACTTCCACTTTGGGTGTAAACCAGCGAATTTCATAAAAGTTGTCATTTTTTACGGCAAAAACGGTTTCGGCTAAATTATTTTCAGCGGCAATTTGTTGCATTAATGTTGGAGAAATCCATTCGTTTAAAATACAGACAGCAGCAGAATTACCGCCAAAAACCTGATTGGTAAAGGCATCAACATGATAAAGCTTAAGTTTCATAAAGCACTATTTATTACTCAGGTATAAAATTACTGATTTTTTCCATACGCAAATTAAAATACCCCATTGATGTCTAAATTTGAGCATTTTGCTAAGTTTTTGAGTTTCTGAGATATGGAGGTGTTTTTCAAATTACTTTTTGTAATACATTTGTTCCGAGTGGATAAGCTTATTTCTAACCTTGTAAGTCCCTATTATTCATTTGATGTAATGATGTGCCTTTAATTTTCATTATAGGCATTAACAAAGAAATATTTAATCAACTAAAAATTTTAAAAGATGAAAAAAGAAATTACACTTAAGGTTTTAAAGTATGCACTAGGTTTAGTGATGTTAATTATGGTATCATCATGTACAGATGATTTAAATTCAGTTGAGTTTAACGGGTTAGACGCTGAATTAGTAGCTCAAGGAGCTGATTCAAGAACTGCAGCTAAAGGTGGTTCTGGTGGAGTAACTACTCAAAATGCTTTTGTTTCAGTTTTAAGTTGGCCTATTTCAAATGGCACTGTATGTAAAGATGAAGCCATTACTTTTACTTTTCAAGGATGGGATGGAACTAAACAAGCTAACATAGCTATTTGGAATGAAACAATAAATGATTGGGTGCCATTTACTAATAATACTGGACAAAATGTTGGGCCTTTAACTGGCGTACATACATTTGGTGCAGTAGGTACTTATAAATTAGGATTACACGTTTCAGGTAATGCTGATAAAGGTGGAACTAGTGGATGGAAAGAGTATTTTATTACTGTAATTAATTGCTCTTTTTGTAATGAAAGTTTTAGTTATGCACCAGCTACTGGGGTAGATACTTACACCTTTACTTATATTCCAAGTGAAAGTCTGACTAATAAATTAGTTGTATTTACTTTTGCTCAAGCTGTTGCTATTTCTGGTTTTGATAATACTTGGAGTAACAATGGTCAAACAATGCAAAAAAATATGGATTTTGCAGCATGTGAAACTTATACTTGGACTGTTACACTTGTAAAAAATTGCAGTGGTAGTTCAGGTGCCAGTAATGTATGGACTGATTTTAAAGTTGGAGGTGTGTCTAAGAAAAGTACTTTAACGCCAAACATCGTAGTTAATTGCAATTAATTATCCTTATAACTTTTAACAAAAAAGCCACGCAGTGCGTGGCTTTTTTGATTAATTTTCTGGATACCAGATCCGTAATCGAACTTCTATATCAGGATTTTTTTCAAATACCAATGATTTAAATGCTTCAACATCACTAAAACCATCTTTTCCTCTAAAATGATAAGGATAAACAACAGCGGGTTCAAAATCCAGCACGGCATCTGCGGCAGTTTCAAAATCCATCGTATAAGGTAAATTCATGCAAATAAAAGCGATGTCAATTTTTTTAAGACTTCTCATTTCCGGTATATCAGCAGTATCTCCTGCAATATAAATTCTTTTATTATCCATTTTTAAAACGTACCCATTTCCTCTGCCTTTAATATGACGAGATTGCTCACTTTCGGGCAAATTATACATGGGGATAGCTTCAATTGAAACTCCCAAAATATTTTTTAATTCACCATTATTCATAACAATTGTTTTTAGCTTGAGTTCATCTGGTAATTTATCTTTTACCGCTAACGGAGCTACAATGATTGTTTTTTCATCTATCAGAGATTCTAATGTTTTTATATTTAGATGATCGCCATGAATATCAGTAATTAAAATTAAGGAAGGATTTGGATATTCTTTGTAAATATCTAATTCTTTATAAGGATCTATATAAATTGTTTTCTGATTCCATTTTAGAATTAAAGAAGAATGTAAAACAGGTTGAACGATAATACTTCCTTTAGAGGTTTTAATATAATCGGGCGCTGAAAATTGAGCATTCACCTTTAAAAAACTGATGATTAAGATAAAAGCAACGAGTATTTTTTTCATTGTTATGTTTATTTATTGAGCAATTTTTTTGTCAATCTGAATTTTTAATTGGTCTTGACCATCTTCTAAATCTAATAAAATGGTATCACCTTCGCTCAACTTAGAAGCCACAATTTCTTCTGCCAAAGTATCTTCGATATACTTTTGGATAGCGCGTTTTAAAGGTCTGGCGCCGTATTGTTTATCAAATCCTTTTTCGGCGATGAAATTCTTTGCTTTTTCGGTGAGTTGAAGGGTATAGCCGATTTCTTTAATTCTGTCCAACAATTTTTGAAGTTCGATATCAATAATCTGGTGGATGTGTTCCAATTCAAGTGGATTAAAAATGATGACATCATCAATTCTATTGATAAATTCCGGTGCGAAAGATTTTTTTAGGGCACTTTCAATAATACCGCGTGCATAACTATCAGATTGAGCGGCTTTTGAAGCTGTTCCGAACCCAACACCCTGTCCAAAATCTTTTAACTGACGCGAGCCAATATTAGAAGTCATAATAATAATCGTATTTCTAAAATCAATTTTCCGGCCTAAGCTATCGGTAATATGGCCATCATCCAAAATTTGAAGTAAAATATTAAATACATCCGGATGCGCTTTTTCAATTTCATCCAATAAAATAACCGCATAAGGTTTTCTTCTGATTTTTTCGGTGAGCTGACCGCCTTCTTCATAGCCAACATAGCCCGGAGGAGCTCCAATCAAACGGGAAATCGCAAATTTTTCCATATATTCACTCATGTCGATACGAACAAGTGCATCTTCAGAATCAAATAATTCTTTGGCTAAAACTTTAGCTAATTGGGTTTTTCCTACACCGGTTTGACCAAGGAATATAAAAGATCCGATTGGTTTGTTAGGGTCTTTTAATCCAACCCGATTGCGCTGAATGGCTCTTACCACTTTTTTAACCGCTTCATCTTGTCCAATCACTTTTCCTTTAATTAAATTAGGGAGCTCATAAAGTTTAATACTTTCAGATTCAGCTACTTTGTGCATCGGAATTCCAGACATCATGGAGACTACTTCGGCTACATTATCTTCTGTAACAATTACTTTATGAAGTTTAGAATCTGCATCCCATTTAGTTTGAGCTTTCATTAAAGCCGTTTCCAAATTCTTTTCTGTATCTCGTAATTTGGCTGCTTCTTCATATTTCTGTCTGCTTACTGCGCTGTTTTTATCGATCTTAATTTTCTCTAATTGAGTTTCTAATTCTAAAATTTCTGGAGGTACCACAATATTGGTGATATGTATTCTAGAACCGGATTCATCCAAAGCATCAATAGCTTTATCAGGTAAAAAATGGCTTGTTATATAGCGATGCGTCAATTTTACGCAGGCAACAATAGCTTCATCAGTATATTGAACGTTGTGATGTTCTTCGTATTTATCTTTAATATTATGAAGAATTTGAATGGTTTCTTCTACAGAAGTTGGTTCAACCAAAACTTTTTGAAAACGACGTTCTAAAGCGCCGTCTTTTTCAATATGTTGACGATATTCATCTAAAGTAGTAGCGCCAATACATTGAATTTCACCTCGTGCCAATGCAGGTTTTAACATATTGGAAGCGTCTAAAGAACCGGTTGCACCGCCAGCTCCGACAATGGTATGAATTTCATCAATAAATAAGATAACATCATCGTTTTTTTCCAATTCATTCATGAGCGCTTTCATGCGTTCTTCAAACTGACCTCGATATTTTGTGCCGGCAACCATACTTGCCAAATCAATAGAAACTACACGTTTATCAAATAAAATACGTGATACTTTTCGTTGTACAATCATCAATGCCAAACCTTCTGCGATGGCAGATTTACCAACTCCGGGTTCTCCGATTAAAATAGGATTATTCTTTTTTCGGCGACTCAAAATTTGAGAAACGCGTTCAATTTCTTTTTTTCTGCCAACAACCGGATCCAGTTTCCCATTTTCAGCTAAATTGGTTAAATCTCTCCCAAAATTATCAAGAACAGGTGTTTTAGATTTTTTTGATGGCGTTCTTTTTGTTTGTTCAAAAGATGATTGATTTTCGTCATCATCAAAATTTCTTTCAGATGGAAAATCTGCCCTGGGGCTCTCTTGTTCAAGTGAATTATCTATAAATAAGCGTTTGTAAAGTATGCGTGCTTCTGCATAATTAATCCCCATTTTATTTAAAATAATAGCAGTTGGATCATTCTCATTGCGAAGAATACACATTAATAAATGAGCTGTATTTACTTGGTCAGACTTATAAAGTTTTATTTCTAAAAAAGTGGCTTTAAGAGCCTTATCAGCTTGTTTGGTGAGTCTTAAATTGATTTTGTTATTGATGATTGTTTGAGAAGGATTGAGTTCTTCCAATTTTTTTCTAATGGCCTCCAAGTCAATCAATAATCCGTTAAGTATATCAATAGCTTTCCCTTTACTTTTTCTTAGAATTCCTAAAACTAAGTGTTCAGTTCCTAAAAAATCATGCCCTAATCTGATAGCTTCTTCTTTACTTAAAGCAATGACGTCTTTTACTTTTTGTGAAAAATTATCATCCATATATTTAGTTTTCTACTGTAAATTTAATAGATTTTTTTATTAATCCTCTCAAAAATTATTCCGCAAGGATTTATAAACGAATTTATTTTTTGTTTAAAATCATTCTAAATTAGTGATTTTAAATGAATTTAACGGTTAAATTTATATTAAAAAATTGTTGATAACTCAAGTCAAATTCCTCGTTTAAAATATTAGTTAAAAACATGAAAAATTGTATCTTGCCTTCCTATTTTTAGTGAACTTTTATTAATATAAAATGATATGACTGAAGGGGAAAAATTAATACCTATCAACATAGAAGATGAAATGAAATCAGCTTACATTGATTATTCAATGTCAGTAATAGTTTCAAGGGCTTTACCCGATGTGAGAGATGGGTTGAAACCGGTGCACAGAAGGGTGCTTTTTGGAATGCATGAGTTAGGTATAAAAGCGACCGGTTCTTATAAAAAATCAGCAAGAATTGTTGGGGAAGTATTAGGTAAATACCATCCGCATGGAGATACTTCTGTTTATGATTCAATGGTTCGTATGGCTCAAAATTGGAGTATGCGTTATATGATGGTTGACGGTCAGGGAAACTTTGGTTCTGTAGATGGTGACAGTCCGGCTGCAATGCGTTATACAGAGGTAAGAATGCAAAAAATGTCGGAAGAGATGTTGGCCGATATCGATAAAGATACGGTTGATCATAAACTCAATTTTGATGATACCTTACAAGAGCCAACCGTTTTACCAACCAGAATTCCTAATTTATTAGTGAATGGAGCATCCGGTATTGCTGTTGGTATGGCTACCAATATGGCACCTCATAATTTAACTGAAGTCATCAATGGTACAATTGCTTATATCGGGAATAATGATATAGAAATCAGTGAATTAATGCAACACATTAAAGCGCCTGATTTTCCTACCGGCGGTATTATCTACGGGTATGAAGGAGTGAAAGATGCATTTGAAACCGGTAGAGGCCGTATTGTAATGCGTGCCAAAACACAATTTGTAGAAGAAAACGGACGTGATTGTATCATCGTTTCTGAAATTCCTTATCAGGTTAATAAAGCCGATATGATTAAAAAAACGGCTGATTTAGTCAATGAAAAAAAATTGGAAGGGATTTCTAATATAAGAGATGAATCTGACCGTAACGGAATGCGCATAGTTTATATCTTAAAAAGAGATGCCGTTCCAAATGTTGTGATGAATAATTTATTTAAACACACGGCTTTACAAACATCTTTCAGTGTCAATAACATTGCCTTGGTAAATGGACGTCCCAGAATGTTGAATCTGAAATTATTGATCAAATATTTTGTAGAACATCGCCATGAGGTGGTGGTTCGCCGAACACAATTTGAATTGAAAAAAGCAGAAGAAAGAGCTCATATTTTAGAAGGATTAATCATTGCCAGTGATCATATTGATGAGGTAATCAAAATAATCAGAGCTTCTGAAAATGCTGATGCCGCTAAAAATAATTTAATCGAAAGATTTAAATTTTCAGAACTCCAAGCGAAAGCAATCGTTGAAATGAGATTGCGTCAGTTAACCGGTTTAGAGCAAGATAAACTGAGAGCGGAATATGAAGAAATCATTAAATTGATTGAAGATTTAAAAGATATTCTGGCTAATGAAATCCGAAGAATGGAGATTATTAAAGATGAATTAATCGCCATTCGTGATAAATATGGTGATGAAAGACGTTCAAAAATTGAATATTCCGGTGGAGATATGAGCATCGAAGATATGATTCCGGATTCTAGTGTTGTGGTAACAGTTTCACATGCCGGTTATATCAAGAGAACTCCACTTGTTGAATATAAAACACAACATAGAGGAGGAGTTGGACAAAAAGGTGTTGCTACCCGCAGTGAAGACTTCTTAGAACATATGTTTGTGGGTACCAATCATCAGTATATGCTGTTTTTTACCCAAAAAGGAAAGGTCTTTTGGATGCGTGTTTTTGAAATTCCGGAAGGAAGTAAAACATCCAAAGGCAGAGCCATTCAAAATTTAATTAATATTGAGCCGGATGATAAAGTAAAAGCATTTTTAGTGACCGAAGATTTACGGGATACCGAATATGTGAATAACAATTATATTATCATGGCCACTAAAAAAGGGATTGTTAAAAAAACAACTTTAGAACAGTACTCAAGACCAAGAGTAAACGGAATTAATGCGATTACGATTCGCGAAGATGATGAGTTATTAGAAGCCAAATTAACAACAGGTGAAAGTCAGGTATTATTAGCTTTAAAATCGGGTAAATGTATCCGTTTTGAAGAGAGTAAAACCCGTCCGATGGGTAGAAACGCTTCCGGTGTTCGCGGAATTACCCTAGCCGATGAAAACGATGAAGTGGTAGGAATGGTAGCGGTTGATGATATGAACAGTAATATTCTGGTGGTTTCAGAAAAAGGATATGGCAAACAATCCAGCTTAGATGATTATCGAATTACAAACAGAGGCGGAAAAGGAGTAAAAACCATCAATGTTACTGAAAAAACGGGTCATTTAGTAGCGCTTAAAAATGTAATGGATGAAGATGATTTAATGATTATCAATAAATCCGGTTTGACGATTAGAATAGCGGTAGCAGATTTAAGAGTGATGGGTAGAGCTACACAAGGTGTGAAACTCATCAATATAAAAGAAAATGATTCAATTGCGGCGGTTGCTAAAGTGATGCCGGATGATGAAGATAATGGCACAGTAATTGAAAACGAAAATGAGTAATTTTAAATAAATAATTAAATACAATTGTTAACAATAATTAAAATCAAAATGAGAAAACAACTTATATTCTTAACCGCTCTTTTGATAGGCCTTACAACAATGGCTCAAAAAGAGGAAATAAAAACGGCAGAAAAAGAGATTAAAAATCAAAATTTCCCGGTGGCTGCTGCTGCATTAGAACAAGCAGAATCATTAATTGCCAATGTTGATGATAAAACAAAAGCAAAGTTTTATTACTTAAAAGGTCAAGCATACTTCGGAAACGGAACAGTAACTGAAAACTATTCTAAATCTGGTATAGCATTAAATGAAGTGATAAAATTAGAAGCAAGAACAAAGTCATTTAAATATACCGATGATGCAAATACAATGCTAAATAAAATGATTGAAAAAGTTGCCAAAGATGCCAGTGCAGCTTATGAAGGTCAAGAATTTAGCAAAGCCGCCAGAGATTTTAACTTAGTTTATGTTTTAAGTCCAAGAGACACTTCCTATTTAGAGAATGCCGCATTAGCGCTATACTTTGCAAAAGACCATCATAAATCAATTGAACTTTATCAAGATTTATTAAAAATGGGATATACCGGTATATTTACCGTACATAAAGGTATCAGTAAAACTAACGGTCAAGATATTTATTTTGCTACCAAAAAAGAAATGGATCAGCAAGTAAAATTAGGTATTGTAGAAAATCCACAGACTATTGTTCAAGAGTCTAGAAAAGCCACAATTTCTAAAAATATTGTTATGAATTATTTAGCAATGGACGATCATAAAGGAGCTCTAGAAGCAGTAAGAAAAGCAAGAGCGCAATATCCGGATGATTATAATCTTTTAATTGATGAAGCCAATATTTATTACAGTTTAGGTGATAATGCCAAGTTTAAAGAAAAATTAGAAGAAGCGGTGAAAATTAATCCAACAGATCCATCTTTATTTTATAACATTGGCGTGCTGACTTTAGAGCAAAAGAAATCAGAAGAAGCCATCATATATTTCCAAAAAGCGATTGATTTAAAACCTGATTACGCTGATGCTTATAATAACATCGGAGCAGCTATTTTAGAAAAAAATATTGCAATAGTAGATGAGATGAATAAAAACTTATCAAACTTTAAAAAGTATGATGAGTTAAGAGCAAAACAACTAAAAATTTATAGAGAAGCATTACCCCATTATGAAAAAGCGCATGAGTTAAATAAATCTAACATAAGCACTATGCAAACGTTGATGGGAATTTATGAAAACTTAGAAATGGGAGATAAGTATAAAGCATTGAAAGATTTATACGACAGAATAAAAAATTAATCAGATTGAATTAATAAAAAAAGCTCCGATTTTTTTCGGAGCTTTTTTTATGATATAATTCGCTTAATCAATCTAAGTTTATGAGTGTGATTTTTTGCTTCTTTATTAAAAATTCCACTGTGATCAATAAAATCAATTCTTACTTTTCCGGAGGCGTGGATAATTTGTTCATTTCCTATTAAAATTCCAACATGCACTATATTTCCTTCCTCATTATCAAAAAAGGCCAAATCACCCGGTTCACTTTCTTCTAAAAAGTTCAGAACTTCACCTTGTTTTGCTTGCTGCGAAGCATCGCGATCCAAATAATAACCGCAAAGTTTATAAACCATTTGTGTAAATCCGGAACAATCAATTCCGAAAGGCGTTTTTCCTCCCCATAAATACGGGGTATTAAGATACATAAAAGCGATGTTAATCAGGTATTTTTTATTTAATTGGATATTGAAAACAGCGCCGTCAAAAGAAAATTTTTGTTGATTGACGGAAAACTTTTTTTGATGATAATTAGGAAGTTTAGCTCCTAATGAAAGAATGGCGGGTTGTGAGTTGTTGATACTCAAAAAATCAACCAACTCCCCAGAGTAGTGGGGAATTGATGAATTTAAACTGCAAAATTCATTTTCAGAAACTGGCTCGATTTGTTTATTATCAATCCAGCCCTCGTAATGGTCATAAGCTAATTTAATAAAACTCCATTTTTTTTGCACATTGATAATTTCAAAATGCTCTCCAAACAGTACTTGAGAAACCATTTCACTTCTGTCGTTGGCCTCTTTTCTAAGTGGCGCAATATTCAATAAGCAAATTCCGAATTGCATCAATTTTATAACTTTTCAATCACCATGGCGCTTGCACCGCCACCTCCGTTACAAATGGCAGCAGCTCCTAATTTTCCATTATTTTGTTGCAGAACCGAGATGAGAGAGATGATGATTCTTGCACCAGACATCCCAAGTGGATGACCTAAAGATACCGCTCCGCCGTTAACATTTACTTTTGCGGCATCCAATCCTAAAATTTGATTATTAACTAAACCAACAATACTAAACGCTTCATTAAACTCAAAATAATCAATATTTTCTTTTGTTAATTTAGCTTTTGCCAAGGCTTTTGGAAGTGCTTTTGCCGGTGCAGTTGTAAACCATTTCGGTTCTTGTGCAGCATCGGCGTAACTCACAATTTTTGCCAGCGGTTTTAAGCCCAATTCTGTTGCTTTATCTGCGCTCATTAAAACCAAAGCAGCAGCGCCATCATTAATAGTAGAGGCGTTTGCGGCAGTTACCGTTCCTTCTTTGGTAAAAACAGCACGTAAAGTTGGAATTTTATCGATAAAAACATTTTTAAATTCTTCATCTTCTATAAATAAAATAGGTTCTCCTTTTTTTTGCGGAATGATAACCGGAACTATTTCATTTTCAAATCGGTTGGCTTTCCAAGCATTAGCCGAACGAGTGTAGGATTCAATTGCAAATGCATCTTGTGCTTCTCTTGTAATTTGGTATTCTGATGCACATAAATCAGCAAATGTTCCCATATGTTGTTGTTCATAAACATCAGTTAAACCATCAACCAACAATCCATCTTTTACATTGATATTACCCAATTTTACGCCATTCCTTCCGTCCATATAATGTGGTATCATACTCATATTTTCCATTCCGCCGGCAACAATTATTTCGGCATCACCACATTGAATAGCCTGAGCTGCCTGCATAATTGCTTTCATTCCAGAAGCACAAACTTTGTTTACAGTGGTACATGAAACTGTATTCGGAATTCCGGCAAATAGAGCTGCTTGGCGTGCCGGAGCCTGACCTAAACCCGCCTGAACAACATTTCCCATCAAAACTTCATCTACGAGTTTAGGGTCTAAATTGATTTTTTGTAATGCACCTTTAATGGCGATAGCTCCCAATTTTGGAGCAGGAATTTGGGCTAAAGTTCCCATAAAACTACCAATTGGTGTTCTGGCAACTGAAACTATAACTACTTCTTTCATTGTAAAAAATTTAAATTTATGACTGTAAACAAAGTTAATTAAAATTTATCATTATTATTTATGGACTATTCTTTTTAATTATTAAAAAGGATGTAGAAACAGTAGATAAAAACATAAATTGCATCAAATATTTAAATCGATGGGAAACAACATAAATTTCTCTAAAAAAGAACTAAATAATAAACATTTTATAGCTGTAATTGGTGGGTCTGTATCAGGTTCAGAAGCGGTTAATTTGTTGACGGAGCAAAACTTTAGAGTGGTGGTTTTTGATATGAATGAGTTACCTTATGGTAAACTGGAAGACGGATTGCCTAATTGGCATCACAATTTAAGAGATAGACAAACGAGTGTTATTAATGAAAAATTAAAACATGAAAATGTATATTTTATACCTAAAACTAAAATTGGAAAAGATATTTCTTTTGATGAGATTAAAAATGATTGGGGATTTTCATCTGTTATTTTAGCAAATGGTGCCTGGAAAGACCGCAGTTTATCGATAAATAAAATCAGTCAATTCATTGATAAGGGATTAATCTATCAAAATTCATTGATATATTGGTTCAACCACAAACATGAACCTACTTATAATGGACCAAAATACTCCATGAAAAATAATACCATTGTTGTTGGTGGCGGATTGGCATCATTAGATGTGATGAAAATAATTATGATTGAATTAGTTCAATCTGCTTTAAAAGAGAAAAAAGGTGTTTTGGTTGATATGTTTACGATTGAAAAATGGGGTGTTGATACAATTTTAGCAGAATACAATACTAATTTAGAGGAGTTGAGAATTCAACCTCCAACACTTATTTACCGCAGAAATGCTGAAGATATGCCGTTAAAATCGCCCAAAGATGATACGCCGGAAAATATCGAAAAAGCAAAAGCAGTTTCAAAAAAATTATTAGAAAAATACGTTGAAAAATACTTGTTTAATTTTATTCCGACGAGTACTCCGATTGGATATATAGAAGAAAATGGAGAGTTTAAAGGGATGGTTTTTCAAAAAATGAAAACGGAAAACGAAAAACTCATCACAATTGATGAAACATTTGAAATAAAATCTGAATTGTTAATTTCTTCTATTGGAAGTATTCCGGAAAAAATTGAAAACTTAACGTACCAAGGTGATTCTCTTAAACTTAAAGAGCAATCAGAATATAGTGTTTATGGATACTCCAATGTTTTTGCCATCGGAAATGCAGTAACAGGTAAAGGAAATATTCAAGATTCTAAACAACATGGTAAACAAATGACAGAGAAAATCATCAGCGAACATTTAACTGAAGATGCTTTGGAAGATTGGTTGGTTGCTTATAATAATGAAATTACAGATAAGGTTAAGGAAAATGTTGATTCTATTATGTTGGAGTTGGGAAATGTTAAAATTCCTTCTGAAGAATCCATTTTACAGATGGAACAAAAAATAGCTGAATTGCAAAAAAAAGTAGGTTTTAGCAATTTTGAAAGTTGGATAACAGATCATTTGCCGGTTCGTTTAGAAAATATGGTGTAATACTGTTTGTTATTTCAAACTAGTTCAATAAAAATTGTAATAAATGAAATATACAACGGCATTATACCAAATAAGATAGGACTAATTCATATTAAATAATGGTATAATATCGTACTTTTGACAAATTAATTTCAAATGATGAAGAATTTTATCAACCTAATTTATGATAAACACGGTGTTATATATAAGGTATTACTTTACATTTTAACAACTGCTTTAATAGTTTATTTATTTCCAAAAGGAGGTCATTTTAAATATGAATTTCAAAAAGGAAAAGCTTGGCAGTACGAAAATTATTATGCTCCTTTTGATTTTGCCATTCAAAAATCTGCCGATGAAATTGAATTAGAAAAACAACGAATTGAATCAAATGCTCAACCCTTTTTTGATTCAGATACTACAGTTGTTAAAGCATCATTTCTCACTTTTGAAAATAAAGTTCAAATTTTAATAAATGAACTTAAGATAGCAGAAAATGATAGAGTTAGATTGGTTAAAAATGGCAATAAAATTCTTGAAACGGCTTTTCAAATTGGTGTTATTGATAATACTACTGAACAGAAAATCATATCTAATTCCAATTTTATTACTGTCAGAAAAGGTAATGAAGTAAAGGAATTGAATCCTAAAGATTTAATAAAAATAACTGATATTAAAGTCTGGATTCAGCATCAATTAAACCTTAAAAAAGTTGGAAAATATAACAATCAATTAGTTGATATTTTAGTAGAATCGATATCTCCAAATATTTTTTACGATGAATATTTTACGCAAAAATCTTTAGATGAAGCGATCAATCAGCTGTCACTAACCAAAGATTTTATTGCTGAAAAAGAGCGAATAATATTAAAAGGGGATATTGTTGAGGGAAGAAAATTAGCTATTTTAAATTCGTTAAAAAAGGAGTTTGAATCTCAAATTTGGACTAAAAGTAATTACAAGTGGATTGTGCTTGGATATACTATATTAGTAGCTCTTTCGCTGTTAATGCTGATGTTGTTTATCCAAAAGTATCGCGTTGAAATATATGAGAATAACGCCAAAGTTACCTTTATCTATTTCAATGTTTTTTTGGCTATTTTCTTAACTACTTTAATTGTAAAGTACAATGTAGAGTATGTTTATATTGTTCCGCTCAGCATTTTACCCATTATCATCAAAGCATTTTTTGACCCACGTTTAGGTCTTTATACACATGTTTTAACAATTCTTTTACTAGGATTTATTGTCCCAAATAGTTTTGAGTTTACTTTTCTTCAGATAATTGTGGGAATTGTAACAATTTTAACTGTTTCAGAAATGTATAAACGTGCCAATTTATTTATTTCAGTTGCTCAGATTACACTGGTTTATTTTATTACCTATTTTGCCTTTTCAATTTTACAGGAAGGAAATATCCAGCAAATAAAATGGGAAAAGTTTGCTTATTTTGCTTTAAACGGAACGCTTATTCTGTTTGTTTTGCCTTTTATTTATGTTTTTGAAAAGATTTTCGGATTGGTTTCTGATGAATCATTGAAAGAATTATCAAATACCAATTCTAAAGTATTAAGACTTTTGGCAGAAAAAGCGCCTGGCACTTTTCAACACTCCATTCAAGTAGCTAATTTATCTGAAGCAGCTGCGAATGAAATCAACGCGAATGCTTTATTAGCAAGAACAGGAGCTTTATATCATGATATAGGTAAAATAAAAAACCCGATGTATTTTATTGAAAATCAGTCTACTAATTTTAATCCACATTTAGAATTATCACCGAAAGACAGTGCATTTATTATTATTAAGCATGTGGAGGATGGTATTAAATTAGCCAAGAAGAATAGAATACCGGAAAGAATTGTAGATTTTATTAGAACACATCACGGTTCAAGTTTAGTTTATTATTTTTATAAAGAGCAAGAAGAAATCAATCCTGAAGGTCTAGATATTTCATTATTTAAATACAAAGGTTCAATTCCATTCTCAAAAGAAACAGCCATTGTAATGATGTGTGATTCTTGCGAAGCCGCTTCCAAAAGTTTAAAAGAACCAACCGGAAAGAAAATTGATGATATGGTTGAGAAAATTGTTCAAAAACAGATGGATGAAGGTCAATTTATGAATGCGGATATCACTTTTAAAGAAATTCAAACTGTTAAAAAAGTGATTAAAAAGAAATTGAAGAACATTTATCATTTGCGAATAGAATATCCGGAATGATAATAAAAATACAGTCAAAAAAATAAATAAAAAGGTTGCTATATTTCATTTGTAATGCTACATTTGCAATCTCAAAAATAAGTTCATTTTATATAAGAAATAGGAGAGTTGCCAGAGTGGTTAATGGAGCAGTTTGCTAAACTGTCGACGGGTAACTGTCGCGTGGGTTCGAATCCCACACTCTCCGCACCTTCGGGGTGTAGCGTAGCCCGGTTATCGCGCCTGCTTTGGGAGCAGGAGGTCGCAGGTTCGAATCCTGCCACCCCGACAAAATATAAATGGTCACGTAGCTCAGCTGGATAGAGCATCTGCCTTCTAAGCAGACGGTCACAGGTTCGAATCCTGTCGTGATCACTTGATTGCTGAAGAGTTATAAGTTCTAAATTTGTAACTCTTTTTTTATGCGCAGGGTTTTTGTAAAGTTTTTGATTTTACAGCAGATTTTGTCGGATTTATTTCATCTCAAATAATAATTATTTACATTCATTTTTAAGTTAATTAGTGTCACTTTATAGGTAATCATTGATTTAAAAAATGACTTTATTTAAATTTAAATATTTCAAAATATAATATGGCAGTAAATGAGTCTGTTATCAGTTCCATTAACTGATAAATATGTAAATTTGCAGGAAATATTAATTCATGAAAATTAAGGTATTGTTCTTCGGGATCTTTACCGATATATTTGGGAAAACAACTATAGAGCTCGAAGTTCCCAGTCCCATAAATGTTGTGGAATTAAAGGCTTTTATTATAAAAAATAATCCCAAGTCGACTGCACTCCATTTTGCAGTGGCGCTGGGTGAAACTTATGCGGATGATAATGCCCGAATTCATGAACAGCAGGTTGTTGCCTTAATTCCGCCCGTAAGCGGAGGTTAAATTTTTATTATTATGAACAATAACACTTCAATTATAGTAACTTCAGAAAAATTAAATTTACAAACCTGCTATGATTTTGTTAAGGATCCAAGTTGTGGGGGGATTGCTCTATTTGTAGGCACCGTGAGAAATCATTCATATCAAAAAGAGGTTACTTTGCTTAACTTTTCTTCTTATAGTTCTATGGCGGTAAAAGAAATGACCAAAATTGCTGAGCAAGCTATTGCCAGCTTCGATATTTATAAAATTGCCATCCATCATGCCACAGGTGATTTACAAATTGGCGATATTCCGGTAATTATTGCAGTATCATCAGCACATCGAGGAGCGGCATTTAAAGCATGTGAATATGCCATTGATACCTTAAAAGAAACTGTACCTATTTGGAAAAAAGAGCATTTTATCGATGGACAGGTGTGGGTAAATACCCATCCTTAATAATTGTCTATACCTTCTTTAATATTAAATGCAAGTGCTGTTGGGAATTATTACAGTGAAGCGGCATACAGTATTGGCAACACAAATTATAACGATCGGTAATTGCCAATCTCAAGTAGGTAATTTTTTTGACCAAATTTATCTTTAAGCTCTTTCATTTACATCATTCTTTTGATTTACCTCTATATTATCGTTCTACTTGAGAAAGTTATTTTGCCAATATATGTATTTTGTTATTCTTTAATAAAATAAATCCAGATAGCACGTATGGACACCAACTTTCAAATTATTCGCGCAACAATATTGTTTCAGTTGATTTATCAATGCCTCCTTATTTTTTATAATTATTTTTTTACCTACTATTGAAATGTAGTTTTTTGAATTTAAAGACCTATGGGAACGTATTGCATTTTCTGTAGAAGTATTGGCAAATGAGGCAATTTCCTTTCTTGAAATACAATCTGTAATCTCTATACCGTACCGGTTGGCGTTTCCAAACTTATTAGCTGTCAATAATAATATTTCAATAACACGTTCTTGTGCAGGAAATAAATTTAAATATCTTTGACGCATTTCATAATGGTGAAGTTTTAAAGCAAGCGCATTTATAAATAAAAAACTAAGCTTACTGTTATTTTTTAAAATGTATCTTAAACTTTTAAGATTTATAAAGTATGCCTCAACGTTTTCAATAGCAATCGCGCTAGACCAATAATTCACAGAATTTAAACTTGAAAATCCGACAATATCACCACTGGAAGCCAACCTAAAAATCTTCGTTTTTTGATTCATTTCAGTATTAAAAACTTTTACCTTACCCTTCAAAATAAAATAAATTCCGTTTACAGCTTTATTTTCTTCTGCTAAAAAAGATCCATTTTCCAAATTTTTAATGCTAATCAAATAAGAGGTGTCTTTATTTTGAGCAAGTAATTTTAATTGGTTATTTAATCTACTGCTTTGTTTTAAACCTATATTATTTAAATCTTGATTTAATGAATTAAACATAACAGCTAATATTATTAGAGTGTTGACTCACTAACCATTTGTTCTTTTCTGCACTAAGAAATAATTGAGGTATTGAAATTTCAATACTTCTTTCTTTTAAGACTAAAGTGCTTTGATTTAAAAAGTGTAATTTGTTTTGCTCAGTTGGATAAGCAGCTGATTCAACAAAAATAGAAATAGCCGGATTTATGTATTTCGTGATACTTGCAGATTCGCAAACTATTGAGCAAGAATTGCCATAAATTTTATAAATAACCAAAAAAGCTTCTAAAAGATGTGTATCATCACACTCAATATAATAAGAAGCATTCGCTCCTGCGTTTAGATAACGGCCACTGTCTTTTTCTGTTGCTTTAATTTGTCTCCAAATTTGAAATCCAATGGATTGGTTGACTAATAACATGGCTCCATCTTCTGGTTGTTGATGATTGAATTTTGAAATTTTAACTGCAATAATTAGATTTTCTTTTGAAAAATGTTTGATGATTTGGCAACCCAAATAAGTTTTACCAACATTTCGTCCGGAACCGCAAAGGGTTAATACATTGGGGAAATAATACTCATCAAACATTTTACAATTGATTTACTAAACTATTTATTCAAACTGAAAAAAATCCACATACACAATTAGGGGGAAAAGAAAAACTTAGGATTCTTTTTTATCAACCTCAGTTATGTCTTTGGCAGCATTTTTAAACTCTTTAATCCCTTGTCCAATCCCTTTCATTAATTCAGGTATTTTTTTACCGCCAAAAAGCAATAAAACCACCACCAGAATAATAACAATTTGTGGTACCCCCACCATTCCTAAAAAAATATTTTGCACATACATAATTATCATTTTTTTGTTTTTTAAAAGGCCGTTTTAAAAGCAAAACGACCTTTCTTATTAAAATCAAAACCTAATACAATTCTAAACTTTAACTAAATTTACTTTAGTGTCATAGAAAGAAACACTTCCTCCAACCGGATCTACCAAACAGGTATTGTTGTTTAAAGAAGGATCTGTCCACATAGCTGCATTGGCCATTATTCCTTTTCCTCTTCTTTCGTCGCCTACTACAACTTCACCGTTAATTAACATATCGGCTGCACCGGATGCCCAATTACCAAAACCTAAAGTAAACGAAATAACCCCCGGTCTGATTCCTTCAGTAGGAATTACTTTTCCAATCATTTCTTTTGTGTTGCCATGTTTTAAATCATAGATACCTTCTTTATTGGTAGCGCTCACTACTTTTACCATATCACCGGCTTTTAAACCTAATCTATACGCATCTTGATTGCTAATGATAATACCATTATCCGGTTCTATTGCAGTTAACCAATAAGCCCCATTTGTTCTCGATTTAGTTTGGGTGATGGTTCTATGAGTAATTAATGTCAGATCATAACCATCAGCAAGTTTATCAAGTGGTTTTCCATCAAATTGAGCTAAAGGAACATATTTAGGATACCCATAATAGCTTTTACCGGTTCCTGAATATTTCTTACTCGCTGTTTTTTCTTGGTATAAGTTTAACAATTTGCCATATTTGTTGGCTAACATTTTACCGCTTAAACCTTTTGAATGTTCTTGGAATCTTCCGCCTCTATTAAGCACATATACTACTTGTGCCCAATTTTCTTTCCCTACAATTTTCTTCCATTTATCTTCATCAAACACCGATTTATCTAGGTGTCTTCTTGCTTTAGAGAAGGCTTCTTGTTCAGCTTTACTTGCCATTGGAACACCTCCATTTTCTGATGTACCTAAATTAGCTACTCCTCTTAAGTATAAATCTTCCGGTCTGTTTATATGCAAACCACTTCCTAAGGCATCTTTACCAAACGCTTTTAAACCTAGTTTTTCATTGATACCCATAAACAGCGCTTCTAAACTTATAGGCATTTCTTCACCATAAATTTTTACGGTTTCTGGTATTGGTGAAATGGCAGGTTGACGAACCGTTTCAATTTTATAGATATTATTAAAGTGATTTCCTTGGAATTCCCATCTTTCTAAATATGATAAATCCGGGAAGATATAATCGGAATACATAGACGTAGTTCCAACCAAAATATCACTGGTAAAGAATAAGGGTAATTTGTTGACATCTGAAAGCACTTCAATATTGGTTTGACCGGCTGGTAGCGCATATGTTGGTGCACCCATGTACATAAATAATGCTTTTACGCCATAAGGGTACGCATCTCCAATACTTGGAATAATTTCCTGGTACATATCCGAAGAAAGTGGATACCAATTACGTTTAGCAGGGTATCCTGCAAACAATGTTGATTTTTCATAATCTACTTCATGACGAATAGAACTGATACCAAAAGCTTTGACTTTACCGCTTTGTTTTTTCAAATCAAAAACTCCATCATTAGAACCATCATATTTATAAGTTGCCCCTGCAGATAGTCCACCTGCCCAGTCAAAGCTACCTATTAACATATTGACAGCCATCCAACAATATACATTGTAGAAACCATTGGTATGTTGAGCAACTCCTCTATGTAAATCTACAGATGCCTTTTTACCATGGCTTGTTAAGTCTGTCGCTACTTCAACTGCAGCATCTTGAGAGATCCCTGCTAAATTACACCACTCTGCAAATGATTTTTCATTAGCCGATTCTTTCAGTATTTGCATCCCAGATTTTACTCGTACATCTTTACCATCTTTATTTTTGATGGTCGTATCTATAAATAAATCACCATAAACAGCTTCATCTTCATCATTTGGATCTACCCACATAGGTTTTCCGTTTACCATCACAGTGAAAAAATCTTCTGTATAGTTTATCTCTTTTGTTTTATCCTTAGGATCATCTACTACTCGTTTTTCAGCAGCTTTGATTCCTAAATCAGTAGCACGCACTAATTTTCCGGGACCTTTTTCAGTTATTTCCACTAACCAAGTAGCATTTGACCAGCTTGCTTCACCAGCTTCTTTTGCAGCTGCTTTGTTGGCTGATTTCAAGAATTTACTATCGTAACGGTTGTTATCAATCATCCATTGAA
The DNA here is from genome assembly GCA_030683815.1 of Flavobacteriaceae bacterium. Taxonomy (GTDB): domain Bacteria; phylum Bacteroidota; class Bacteroidia; order Flavobacteriales; family Flavobacteriaceae; genus JAGXRT01. The sequence continues at coordinate 38,337 of JAUXPJ010000019.1, read as the reverse complement.
CAATAGCTAATGCTAAAGCTCCATCTTCACCCGGTTTAATTGGTAACCAAGTCTTCGCTTTACTAGCTGCTTTTGAAAAACGTGGATCAACAACACCAATTTTGGTAGTTCCTTTTTCAAGATTATTCATCAATCTAACTGTGCGATTCGTTGGACCGTAATTTGCTTCTAACACATTGGATCCAACAAAAAGAATATATTCGGCACTTTCAATATCAGTTTGCCAATAGAATTTTTGACCCTCGGTAAATTTGGCACCAATGTATTGCTCGCTTATTCCTTTACAGGTAAAATACAATGAACCTTGACATACCGTTGTGTGCCCATGTAAATTGGTAGTTCCAAAAGCTGCACCTAATCTATTGAAGAAATCTTTTCGACCATTTTTTAAACGTCCCCAAGCCATTACAAATTGGTTGTTTTTGGGACCTAAATCTGGATGATTTGGATCAATTAACTTATCTAAATCTGCTGCATAGGTAACTTTAAACGCTTCTACCAATTCTTTTTTCTTGGTTTTGTCTTTTTCATTAAAAATACCATCTACATCTTTAGCCATTGCAGAAGCAACATCATTGTCCTTAAGTGCTCTAATAGAACGTAAACCTTCAACATAACGGTTTTCTTCACCGGGTACATGAGCAAATAAGTTACCACCTTCTGTTATTTCAGTAATTGCTTGATCAAAAGGAACTGATTTCCATTTGTTTTCCCCTCTTTTTCCGTCTCTTTTCAATACTTGACGGATACGATATGGGTCATATGCAATTTGTACTCCTGCTTGCCCTTTCGGACAAAGGCCCCCATCAATTTTGGCAGCATCATCAATACTGTTTTTATAATCAATATGAGGTACCATTGTAAATGGACTATATGGATTTCCATCAATTTTAGAAAGCACTCCATCCTGAATTTTTACTTTCATACCGCAACCGGTATTGCAATTTAAACATGAAGAGTAAATAATATTCTCAGCGTTGTTTAATTCATACGGTTTTTCACCCCTTTTCTTTTTTAAGATAGCGGTTTGAGCTTTAGCAGATGCCGTGCCTCCAAAAAACATTCCTGCTAATGAAACACCTCCAAGAAGTGCGCCTTTTCCAAGGAAATTTCTGCGTTTTATATTTATTTTATCTGAATTTTTCATAATTACATTAAATATGTTACAGTTGGGTTAGTACCTTTATCTTCTAATAACTTCATCTGATTTGGTTTTGCTGCCATTTCTGCAATCAGTGAATTAGGGTCATTTATATCACCAAAATAAGTAGCACGACCAATACAAGTAGTGACGCATTGTGGTAATTCACCTACTTCTAAACGATGTAGACAGAAGGTACATTTACGCGCGCTTCCTTCAGTAGCCGAAAATTCACCCTCTCTTGTCCAATCTTTTCCATATTCGTGATTTGGCAACAATTCGTACGGTTGTACCGATGGAGTTTCATCACAGTAGTTAGTGCCTGTATCCATAGAGCGATGCTTGTAAGGACACGCTTCAATACAGTTACCACAACCAATACACACATCATAATCTATATTTATAATACCGTCTGGTCTTTTCCCGGTTGCATTCACCGGACAAACCGGTACGCATGATGGTGTATCACATTGCATACATGGTTGCGGAAGGAACTTCATTTTTAAATTAGGGTAAGTTCCCATTTCAATGGTGGTTACCGGTCTGTAAATTACGCCTTGAGGTAATTTATTTTCAGCAATACACGAAACAGTACATGCGTGACAACCCACACACTTACGTGTGTCAATCATCATTTTCCATTTACGTTGTTCTACAGGTTTGGTAAGCGCTTTTTTAAGTTCTACTTGCATACGAATTAAAATATCTGATTTGCTGTCAATTTTTACTGTTTTGAAATCATCAATTTTTATAATTGTAGTTTCGCCTGTAGGAATTTCCACCGGGGGAACCAGACGTGATTTAGTTGCTGCTTCTGCCGCAACTAAAACACCTATCCCGGCTACACCTGCAGTTACCAAAAAACTTTTTCGGGAAAGATTTTTAGTTAACAAGGTTTCTTCTTTTTTGTTTTTATCCATGAGTCGCGTTTTTTAGAATTTGTATTCTAAATTTAGATATACAAATGAATTATCATTAACAGTAGCGAGGTCATAGTTCCAAGTACGGTAATTTAATGACGTTTTGATTCCTTTAACCGGAGCGTACTGAACACCCGCAATTATCGCAGAACCATCTTTAGTTGCATTCCAATTAGCAGTTGCAGTCCCTATTTTGTTTGATTCTAATTGATCATAACGTGCAAAAAATTCTGTTTTCTTATTTACAATGTAAGCAGAGTAAATAGAGAACCCTCCTAAATTAGCATCTAATACAGGATCTGTGAATTTCTTCCCGTCGTTCATCATATTATATTCAGCTCCAATTCTAAAGATATTTTTGTTATCATAACCGGCGAAAAAGGAAACATTTTTAACGGTCGGGTTTTCTACCACTGTGGTACCTGCTAATTTCTTACTGTTTTGTTCAGCATAATACACTTTAAATGTATATTTATCTGTTGGGGAGTACACTAAATTGCCACCTACTTTGTGTTTACCATATAAATCCTGTACTTTTTTATATCCTTCACCATTTAAAACAAATACATTCATTTTTAATGTTTTGTTAATCGTGAATTCTGAATTTAAACCTAAATCAGCGCTGGTACCAAAACTGTGCTGATCTTGGAATGATTTGTAGATATAACGATATCCCCAAAATTTTTCTTGGTCACTAAATTGGTTCAACCCAATCATACCGGTAGAAATTTTTGCCCAATTTGCGGCTTTATAATCTAATTGAGCTGCTTTTAAATAATAGGTAAAATCACTTACGTTGTCTTTTCCTACATCTAATGTTATTTTTGCAGAGAATTTATCACTAAAAGTTTGATCATAACCTAAATAAGAACGATCAAGTTCGAAAGCACTTTTTTGAAGTGCTCCTTCTGTCATATCTAAGTGATAGTTAAAAAATAATGAACCCGTAACTTTTCCCTTAGTTTGGGCGACAACGGCTAAAGTGCTGAATAATGCGAATAGGATAATTAATTTTCTCATTTTTTTTGATTTTTTAAATTGATTTGTTTTTTTTAACTGTTTTAAAAGTTGATTTTAATTAATCTAACTCTTATGACAGAGGCAAGTTGTGTACCGCGTATAAATAAAATCTTACATATCAGATTACCTACTTATATATGACACATATGTTACAGAATTACAATAGATTAAATACTTAACCTAGTTGATATTTAGAATTCTTCTAAATAAGCAAATAAAAAAAATCAACGGAATTTCGTTGATTTAGGCGGAAAACCGTCGATTTTTATTAAAAAAACAGGGATATTTATATTCTATAAAGTAAAACTATTCAATTTTATATTTGTCCATTTTAGTACGTAAGGTAGAAGGAGGAATCCCTAATATTTCTGCTGCTTTGGTTTTATTTTGTTTCGCTTTTTCCAAAGCTGATTTGATGGATGCAATTTCAATTTCTGACAAGGTTTCCTCCAGCGTTTTACTGCCAATCATTTTTTTAACATCAACTTCAGTGGGGTTTTTAATACCTATAGGAACGTGTTTAACTTCAATGGTGTCATCATTTGATGACAGAATAACCATCCTTTCAGCAATATTTTTTAATTCGCGGATATTACCAGGCCAACGGTACTTTTCTAATATATGATACACTTCGTTATCAATTGAAATGTTTGGGTTATTTAAATATTTTTGGACATAATGATTGAATATTCTTTTGATATCTTTTTTGCGTTCTCTAAGTGGTACTAAATTAATTGGGAAAATATTTAAACGGTAATAAAGATCTTCTCTAAATTTTCCTTCATTTACCATCTGGCGGAGATTTTTTTTGGTAGAAGCAATTAAGCGAATATCAATTTTAATGGTGGTTGAACTCCCTACTTTTTCAATTTCACTTTCTTGTAATACTCTTAACAATTTTACTTGTAAGTCTAATGGAATATCATCAATATCATCTAAATACAGCGTTCCTCCATCTGCCAATTCAAAACGTCCTTTTTTATCTTGATCTGCCCCTGTAAAAGCACCTTTTACATGTCCGAAAAGTTCGCTTTCAAAAATTTCGCGGGATAAAATGGCACAACTCACTTTTATTAAGGGTTTGTTTTTACGTTTACTGTTATAATGTATAATATTAGTGATATGTTCTTTTCCCGTACCGGTTTCACCGTTTATTAAAACGGTGCTCTCTTTTTCGGCAACTAGCTTAATTAGGTTAAATAGTTCTTGATTTGTTTCTGTTTCACCGATATACGTAGATAAATCAAATTTTTGCTCAATATTTTGCCTTAATATTTTGTTCTCGCTTTTAACGGTATATAATTCACAAATGCGATCAATCATTAATAGAATTTCATCTTTTACGAAAGGTTTTAAGAGGTAATCATATGCGCCTAATTTCATGGTTTGAACTGCCGTTTCTATGGTACCATGTGCCGTCATCACTATTACAGCAATCTCCGCATTAAAACTTTTTATTTTTGACAATAACTCGATGCCCGTCATTCCAGGCATTTTAACATCAGTAATGACAATATTTGGCTCGAATTCCCGTAATCCGGCTAAAGCACCATGTGCATCTGCAAATTCACGGACTGTATATCCGGCATCTTTTAAATCATCAGCGATGGTGACACGCAAAATGCGTTCATCATCTACCACCATTATTTTGAGTTTTTTCTTCATACTGTTGAAGTTTCATTAATGGGTAACGAAATTATAAATTTCATTCCCCCTTTTGAGTTTAATTTTGCAACAATCTTTCCTTGATGTTGTTCAATAATATTATAACAAACCGAAAGTCCCAATCCGGTACCTTGACGTATTTTTTTCATAGTAAAAAAAGGATCAAAAATAGTTTGTAGATTTTCTTTAGGAACTCCTATGCCATTGTCAGAAATTTCGAATTCTACATATTGACTATTGTGATGCAGATTAAAATAAATCTCACCTGTAAAATCAGGATTTTCTTCTTTTTTCTCATTAATAGAATCAATACTATTTAATAATAAATTTAAAATAACTTGTTCTATATGATTGGAGCTCGCTAAAATAAATGGATTTGCCTCTGAATATTTTTTAATGAGCGTAATTCTTGATTTTTCTAATTGGAACGCCGAAAGTAACAATACATTTTCGATGATGTCTTTTAGTTGGATTTCTGCAAATTCCATTTTTGGTTTTCGTGTAAAATTCAGTAGACCACCCACTACTTTTTCAATTTTCAACACAGCTTCTTCCATCATTTCAATATATACAATATTTTGTTTGATGTTTTCAGGAGCTTCAGAAATTCTGCGCATACAATTTTTTATACCGGCTATCGGGTTGTTGATTTCATGTGCCAGACCGGCAGAAAGTGTGCCTAAAGAGGCCATTTTTTCAGATTGGATAAGCGATGATTGTGCCTCCTGTAAATCGCCATAAGTAGTTTGGAGACGATCAACCATCTCATTAAATTTATTGGTAAGCACATCTATCTCATCCTCAACATTCAATATATTTTTTAAATTCAGAATTTTAATCAATGTATTTTCCTTTTCTACAATAATCTCTGATAATTGTAAGGCATTTAAATTGAGATTATCCGCCTTTTCACTCATTTTTTTAAGCGGATATGTAATGATATACGAAAATATAAAAGCCCCAATTACTCCTATGGTTAAAAATACCAGCACCAATAAAAGAAAAAATTTGTTAATGGCGTTAATGCTTTTGATAAAATTCTCTTCATAAATTCCAACTCTTACCATTCCTAAATTTCCTTGTAAAATTGGGATTGCCATATCTCTTATAACATTTTCCGGTGCATTCTTTTCACTGATTTTAATAATACTTTCCTTAGCTGATATTTGGTTATTTACACTTAATAGTTTTTGAGGTACTTCATCATTAAAAGTATGAGCCAACACATTGTTATTTTCATCTACAATGACAATATATGCAATACTTGAATCAATACGCATTTTATCTGAAACCAATCGGTTTAAGTTTGAAATATCTTTATATAAAATATCATCCACACTTCTTTCAGCAACCCCTTTTGCAGTGGTTATACCGTGTCTGTTTATTTCTTTTTCAAATAAGTCATAAACTGAATAACTGATGAAATAAAGGTTTATAGTTCCGAACAAAGCTACAATAGTAACAATAGCAATCGTAAATTTCCAGAATAATGAAATAGAAGAAGGTTTTTTCATTTACTTAATATAACCTAAATTTTTTCTAATACTGTTGTAGTTTTCATCATCCCCTTCAATAAATTTATCAATCAATAGCTTGTTTAATATTTTTTTGCCAATGGAATCATTATGAAGGTTTAACAAAATGTTTTTAAGTTTTAATTTGATTTTAGGGTCAATATTCGTGGGTACCACAATTGGAGGTATACCATAATCTTCAGACTTTTCAATAATTTTAATATTTTTTACCTTTTCGGGATAAAATTTAGCTAAATATTCAAATATTAAACCGTCAATAGTTGCTCCGTCAACCATTTTTTTAGCCACTAATTGAATGGATGCATCGTGTGCATATGAGTATATTGTTTTATCAAAATAAGTATCCAAATCATAACCCAATTCTTTAATCCTTATTTCTGCATATAATTTACCTGTATTGGAGAGCGGATCTGTATAGGTGAATTTCTTTCCTTTTAACTGTTCAAAATTTTCAATGTTTGAAGATTTATGAACAATAATATAGGCCTGGTAAAATGGCCTGCCATTGGTTACAGGTACTGCCAAAAGCTCTATGTTATTTTTATCTTTTTCAATAACGTAAGCACCTGAACAAATAAAAGCTAAATCAACTTCATTATTTGCCAGTAATTTATTAACCTCTTCATAAGTTTTTCTTTGTTTAAATTCTATATGATAATGCAACTTTTCTGTGATATAATTTAATAAATCTTCATAATAAATAAAGGTTTCACGTGGTGTTATTATGGCAGAAACTGCCACTCTTAGTTTTTGATTTGATTCACTTTTGGTTGAATTGATATTCTCTAAACTTTGTTCAGAAAAATCTACAACAGTGGTGTCTTTTTGGTTTTGGTTTGAAAAATTACAACTCACCAAAACCAGTGCGCAAAACGGGAGGATTATCGATTTCATTATAAAATAATTCTTCATATATTCAATGTTACAAATATAGTTATAAAAAAGAGTTGCGAAATCTTACAACTCTTTGAAATTATTTTTTAATTAAAAGTAATAATAATTTAGTTCATCGAAACATTACTTAAATTTACTTTTATAATAAAGCTTATTTAAGTAGTAGTTTAATACCATACCATTTATTTTAATAATACTTCTTCCTTAACCAAAAAGCCACTCTCACTAATAAAATGAGTGCAGGCACCTCAACTAAAGGGCCTATAACACCTGCAAATGCCTGCCCTGAGTTTAAACCGAAAACAGCAATGGCCACTGCAATCGCCAATTCAAAATTATTACCTGCTGCTGTAAATGAAATTGCCATATTCTTGTCATAGGTGGCTCCCATTGCTTTGCTGATAAAAAAACCTATAAGAAACATCAGGGCGAAATAAATGAGCAGCGGAACTGCAATTACCAATACATCCATTGGTATTTCAACTATTAATTCACCTTTCAATGAAAACATCACTACTATTGTAAATAGTAAAGCAATCAAAGTTAACGGAGAAATGGTTGCAATAAATTTTGTTGTGTACCATTCTTCTCCTTTTAATTTTACTAAAATCAATCTGCTTAAAATACCTAAAACAAATGGTATTCCTAAATAGATGGCCACACTTTCAGCAATGGTTGCAATAGAAATATCAACAATAGCACCTTCAAAACCAAAATAAGGCGGTAGTATGGTAATAAATAACCATGCATAAAAGCTATAGGCAAATACTTGAAAAATGCTGTTTAATGCCACCAATCCGGCACCGTATTCGCTGCTGCCTTCGGCAAGGTCATTCCAAACCAATACCATTGCGATACAACGTGCTAATCCTATTAAAATTAAACCCACCATATATTCAGGGTAGTCTTGTAAAAAAGTAAGTGCCAACACAAACATTAATAATGGCCCGATGATCCAGTTAAGCACCAATGAAATTGATAATATTTTCACATTCTTAAATACCTTTGGAAGCAACGCATAATTTACTTTTGCCAAGGGCGGGTACATCATTACAATTAAACCTATTGCTATAGGAATGTTGGTTGTACCGCTGCTCAATGAATCAATCAGTGAAGGAAATGAAGGGACAAAATATCCTATACCTATCCCTAATGCCATTGCCGTAAATATCCATAGTGTTAAATAACTGTCGAGAAAACTTAATTTTTTCATTGTTTATCTTTTAAATGTTAAATGTTAAATGTTGAATGTTGGATGTTGGATGTTGGATGTTGGATGTTGAATGTTGGATGTTGAATGTTGATTTTTTTTAATTCATAATTCAAAATTTATAATTCACAATTCACAATTCAAAATCCATAATTCACAATTCAAAATCCATAATTCACAATTATTTATTTTATTTGCGAGAACACAAAAAGCATTTCAGTTGCAATTTGGTTACTGCGTTCTTGGTATTTTTCAGCTTGTTGAGGTGTGTTGTCAAATGATTTTGGATCGTCGTATTTTACAGGAATACGTTTTTCAGCTCCCGGTATAAATGGACAACCGGCATCGGCTTGTGAGCAAGTCATTATAGTGGCAAATTCACTTTGTGGATTAAATGGATTATCAAAAGTTTTAGAAAAACCGATAATAGGGGGTTCATTTTCAGCATATTTAATACTATATACAGGGTTCTTGCCTTCTGATAAGGTATTGATTTCAAAACCCGCCAGCTCCAACGTTTTTGCAGCCATCGGAAATAAGGCAGTAGCTTCTGTACCACCAGAATAGCAATATACATTTTTTATCTTGTAATAATGTGCGGCTGCTTGTGCCCAAACTTGTGATAAATGACTTCTTCGCGAATTGTGAGTACAAATAAAATTTAGATTTACATTTTTGTTTTCTGTTACCTTAGATTGGATATAATCGATTAAAGCTTGTAAGATTTGTTTACGTTCATTGGTAATAGTCGCCTTTGATGAGGTAATGGTGCTTTCAATTTGTTGGAATAACATAGTTTGCTTTTTTTAATTACTTTATTGATTAACAACAACCATTGCCTGGGATACAGTTCGATGGTTTTTTGGCAAATACCGTGATACTGAAAATTCCGATATTGGAAGTTTTAAATAAGGCAAGCGCTGCTGTATTCAGATAGTTTTTTAGAATATCATCGGGAAGATGTATTGGTTTTTCTTTTTGGATTTTGATATCGACAAATCCGCTTTCATGAATCAACTCTAAGTAGGTTTCTTTCTGAATGGCACCAGATACACAACCGGCGTACATTTCAGCTTGTTGGGTGAGTTCCGGTGGTAAATCACCGATTAACACTACATCCGAAATACTAAAATGTCCATCAGGTTTCAGTACTCTGAATATTTCTTGAAATACCCCTTTTTTATTAGGCACTAAATTAAGTACGCAATTACTGACAATTACATCTGCCACATTAGAAGTAATGGGTAGTTTTTCTATATCACCCAACCTAAATTCTACATTATTAAAGCCCATTTTTTCAGCATTCTCACGCGCTTTTTCTATCATAATGGGTGTAAAATCGATCCCAATTACTTTTCCTTTTTCACCGGTTTGAGCTCTGGCAACAAAGCAATCATTACCGGCACCGCTCCCTAAATCTATTACGGTATTTCCCTCTTTAATCATCGCGTGTGCTGTTGGAAGTCCGCACCCTAAACCTAAATCGGCCTCCGGATTGTAGCCTTCCAGCGTTTCATAACTATCGCTCATAATATTGTACACTTCGGTTGAGCATTCACCGGCACCGCAGCATGAAGCACTGTTTTCACTTTTATCTTGTAAGGCAATCTCACTGTATTTTTGTTTTACCAATTCTTTTAATTCTAGATCTGTTTTCATATGTTATTGAAAGATTTAAAAATTTAATGATTGAAATATTTCTGTTTATAATAATATCGTAATATTACGATGATTTGATACAAATTTTTTTTAACAACACTTAATTCCATTATTTTTATTAACATTTAAAAATTCTTGTATTGCAGAAATGGCTTTTTCCCACTCGACGTCATCTATACAATAGCATACTTTAGCGCCTTCAATTTCACCTTTTATCAAGCCGGCTTCTTTTAATTCTTTTAAATGTTGTGAAACGGTAGATTGCGACAATGGAAGTACTTCTACAATTTCACCGCAAAAGCATGTATTTGCACTTGCTAATTGTTTCATGATTGAAATTCTGGCAGGATGTGCCAGGGCTTTTAAATACTTGGCCAATTGCAGTTCTTCTTTGGAAAATTCTTTAGTTTTAACCATGATTTAGATAAAATTTATCGCAATATTACGATAATATTTTAAACAAAGTCAATTTTATAAGAAATTAATTGGTATTGCAGAAATATTATCGTCAAAAATTAATTGCACCCAACGGGTTATTTTACTGATTTTAGATCATTTAAATTTAAATATTTCAGAAAAAAATTAAAAATATTTTATTTTGAAAATTGAATTGATTTCTTGTTTTTTTAGAAAAAGGAGATGATTAAAGTATATTTCATCTTATGGGTAAACATTATTTTAGTTGGAATAAGATATTATCGCCTCTGTATATAAATTCGAAAACACTGTTCAACAGAAAGATATCACACTCCTGGAAGGGGGCAGGACTGAAGTAAACAAAACTTTATCATAATAACTTTATCCGGGTTATAAATGATTGTTGAATTATTCTCTTGATTGTTAATAATCACCCGATATATTTAAACTTTTTATGAAGTTTTAAAACTCCACACTTGTCCAATCGTTTTTCCTCCTTTATTATCTTTGACATCGATACGCCAATAATACGTAGTATTGGCAGTTAAATTAACCGTATAGGTTTTAAGTGTTTGATTGCTGATTAGAAGTGGAGGAGAAGCCGCAGTCCCAAAATAAATATCATACGTCAATGGGTCGTTATCTACATCAGAAGCCGTCCATTCTAAAATAGTTGTTGTTCCGGCTATCGTACTGTTCATTGTTGGTTTTATAATTCCGGCAGCAAAAGGTACATAGTTAACAATCCCGACTCCTTCCGTAAAAAAATTCCAATTAGCAGTGAATTCGCTGGATTTACCTTTGCTGTCAGTTGCTTTTACTTTCCAATAATATGCAACCCCTTTGTCTAGAGAAATTACGGCAGTAAGTGCAGCAGTTGTCTTTTGTTCAATAATTTGAGTAAATAAATTGTCTTTTGCAATCACAATTTCATAGGTGATATTATCTCCTTCCGGATCTACAGAACTTGTCCATGAAAACTCAAGGGTATTTTGAACACATAACAAATTATTGGTTGGATACACTAAAGATGGAATTGACGGCGCTTTATTATCCTTTGGTGGAGGAGGGTCATCGCCGCCACTGCCGCCACATGAAATAAATCCTAATCCTATAAGTAGTACCAGTAACTTTTTCATTGTTTTATCACTTTAAAGGTTAAAGATTTAACCAGCTGAACACGGATAATATATAAACCACTTGCTAAATATTTCATTGGAAGTTTAATATGTTGATTAATAATTGAGAATTCATTACTAAAAACTACTTTTCCATTATGATTAAACAATTGAACTATCGCACTACTTTTTCCAATATAATCCGGTATAAATAATTCGACATAATCTGTAGTTGGATTTGGATAAATGGTTACTTCATTTAATAAATCTATTTGCTGACTCAATTTACCTTCACAACTCACACTCGATTTTACTTCTACCAAATCGCCATTTTTGATAGTTACATTGATATTTGTATCATATGTTTCAAAAATTGATTTTCCGTTAATTTCTATCGTAAATGGCGCCGTTCCGCTCTCGATAATAATATTTGCAGTTGGTTTATTTCCTATGGATTCAAAAGAAGTTCGGCCGCTTAAACCGGGCGGATTTGTAACGACAAACTCAAAACATTGGGTATAATTGTTCTGTGCCGGTATTTTGATGCAAATTGGATAGGTTTTTGGCGATAAATTAGAAACCGTTAATGTTGTGGTAAAAGGATAATCTACACCGTTAACTGTGGCAATATAGCTGTGATTTTCAGTTGTGGTAATTTTTAAGATTCCGTTATTTTTTCCCTGACAAGTCGGATTGGTAACTTCCAATCTGAAGTTGGTTGAAGGTAAGCTAAAAATAGGACATCCGCTTGAATTTACAGGTGTTCCCAATAAAGTATTCGGACATAAATCAATCGCGTCATTTACGCCATCACCATCACTGTCATCAGCAGCAGTTCCGCCGAATGGATCGGCTAATTTTACGGTAGCATATAATCTGTATTCTCCCGGTTTTAAATCGATGGCAGCAGTAGTATTGGTAACCGTTTTTACTTCTCCGGTAAAATATTCGTACCAAGTTCCGGTTTTGGTAAACTGCGGATTGATGGCTTTATTTACCACATCAAAATTACCGATTATCACCACATCCATAGAAGTATGTCTTAACTGAATTGATTTGGTTAAAGAGGATACATTTAAAGTAAAATCGGTTGTTTGAAAAACGGCTAATTGTTGTCTGAAAGCATTTAAAGTAGCCCAAGTGCTGTAAATATGTTTGCGATTTACATCATTAAAATAATCCCATTTGATGGGTTTTCTTGATAATCTGCAATTATTATTGGTGGTGCCATCTTCACATCGATTGATAGAGAAATCATAGCCCAATTCGCCAAATTGCCAAATCATTTTAGGTCCGGGAATCGTCAGAAAAAACAGACCGGCCAATTCTTGACGCGCTAAAGCGGTTTTCAACTCTTTTACACTGTAAGTCGGACTTTGAGTGGCATTGCCTGAAGTTAAATTTTTATACATCAAACGTTCTTCATCATGACTTTCCATATATCCAGCCACATGAGGAAAATTCCATCCTCTGGTTTTGTGTGAAATCCAAGAAATATCAGCTCCGGAAGAAAATCCCATGGTATTTTGAGCATAACTATAATTGAGATTTCCCCACATCATAATACCGTAATCGGCTAATTCTTTTTCTTCGGGATTGTCTGATAAATGTTCAAAAATAACATAAGGTTTGTTTGTTGTATTGTGATTCCAAACATGATCTGCATAATTTTTTAAGATGACAATCCTAGAAGCATCATAAGCACTGGCCCAATTATCGGTTCCATAATATAAGGTGTTTGTCATGCCTTTGGTAAAGTCAAATCGAAATCCATCAATTTTATATTCGGTCATCCAATAGCTTAAAACATCTTTAAAAAATGCTTTTGTATAAGCCGATTCGTGATTAAAATCGTATCCCCACTGTGCGTTTGTATTATCGACAAAATTATGATTTTGATTGTACCACGGATTATTGGCTGCCGGTTTATTGAGTGTGCTGTCCCAATACATTTGAAGCAAGGGCGATTGCCCGTATGAATGATTAAAAACAACATCAGCTAAAACAGCAATTCCGCGTTGATGGCAAGCATCAACAAATTTTTTAAAATCATTTTTGGTGCCATAAGATTTGTCTAAAGCCATATAAAGTGCGGGATTATAACCCCAACTGTCGGCGCCTTCAAATTCGTTGATCGGCATTAATTCGATGGCATTTACACCTAATTTTTTTAGATAATCTAACTTGGTGATGGCTTCATTAAACGAATCTGTTTCTGTAAAATCGCGAAAGAACAATTCATAAATCACTAAATTGTTTTGGGCTGGTCTGATGAAATTGCTCACATTCCAAGTGTAGGTTTCTTCATTTATCTTGAAAGTAGAAACATAACCGGCAGTTAAATCGGTTGGGTATGCTTTTAAGTTGGGATAATTTCCCGGTTTGATGTATTGATCAGTCCAAGGATCCAATATTTTTTCTGAATAAGGATCGGCAATTTTTACAGTATAATCAACCAAATATTGATAAGCATATTCTGTATTGGTATCTAAACCCGGAATGGTAAGCCAAAAATCTTCACCATCTTTAAATAGTTGATAATTGGAGTTTAAATTCCAATTGCTAAAATCACCCATAATTAATACATCATTTTTTAAGGGAGCTTTTAGTAAAAATGTTACAGAGTTGTCAGGATTTTTATTGATGCCATATTTTAAGCCGATTGGTTTTGCAGCTGTTTGGGTAGGTGTTTTTACATAAACGCTGATGGTTTGCTCTTTGGTTGAGGTTCCGTCATTGGCGGTCACTTTTAAGGTGTGAGTACCTGATGTGGTAAAAGTATAATTTTTTGAAATAGTTTTGGTATTCGCAGCAGTTTGTTGTGAAACGCCATTGATAAATAACTCGAGATTGGCGTTGGCAGAGGATTCTGCGGTAATGGTAACCGATTGATTTAGATTGAAAACACTGTTTTGAAGTGGATTGGTAAAAGAAACATTTAATCCGGCAGGATAAATGGGAGTAAATATATCAGCAGTTTGCGGACTTCCGGCAGAAGCTCTAAATACAAAATTCAGTTCAGTAATGGTTGATGTGGTTTGAACGCTGTAATAGGTATAGACATTCGGGCTGATGATTAGGGTGTATGTATTGGCAGCAGTTCTGGTTAATTTTGGTTGAACCAAATTATTTCCCCAAGTTCCAATCACATTTTGCCATCTAAGGCCGTTTACGGTAACTCCGGTATGAGCATAAACATCTCCGGCATATCCTTCTAAGGGAGTTCCGGTTGCGTTGAAGGTTACCGTTATGAGATCTTGCGTTGTAGGTAAGGTTGGGGTCGTGGTAACCTGAGCATTTAAGAGGCTTACCGTACATAAAATTAATAAGAGAATGAGTGCCTTCATAGGTACTAATTTAAGAAAAAAAAGGTCTGAATTTCAGACCTTTTTTTATTTAAGAATTATTTATGATTTTTTAACTTTTGTATATTTTGGAGTCGCTGGTGTACTGAAATCGAGTTCAAAATCATATACTCCGGCAGTAATAGGAATATTGGCTCCGCCGGCTTCTAAAGTGCCGTCATTGCCGTTATCTCCATAATTTACACCCCAATCATCATTTTGTCGGAATTTGAATTCTCCATCTATCATGGTAACTCCTTTTAATAAGAAATATCCATCTCTGCTAAAATCTGGTGTAAATTTAGTATCTGGACCACCCCAACCGTTAGGCGTTGCAGAACCTACAATACCCCAAACATTGGTTCTTTCTAAGGTGTATTCAAGTTTAGTGAAATTAACGGTAGCTAAATACCACCCTGCAGTTACAGCAATATTAGCACCTCCGGCTTCTAAAGTTCCGTCAGCTCCGGTATCACCATAGTTTACATCCCAACTGTTGTTTTTACGGAATTTAATTTCTCCTTCACTCAATTTAACAACAGCTCTCCAAGTATCTGAAAATGGGTCGTAAGTTAACTTCATGTCTGGTCCGTCCCATCCGTTGGTAGTTGCACTTCCTACAATTCCCCAAGTTAATGGTTCAATTGTATAGGTTAGATCTGTAGTATTAAAGGTTATTTTATAAGTACCGGCAGTAACGGCTATATTAGCTCCTCCTGCTTCTAAAGATCCATTAGCGCCATCATCACCATAATTAACAGCCCAACTGTTATTCATTCTGAATTTAATTTCTCCGTCAATAAGAGTTGCATAGGCAACTAGAATGTTGGCAGACGATGTCAGATAGAAAGGAATATCTGGACCGTTCCAGCTACCTGGAGTGGCACTTCCTACAACACCCCAAGGAGTTGATAAGTCTAAAATATCAGTATAAGCAGTAGCATTAAGTGCTAAAATACTTGAGCTGATAATGGTTGATGGACTTAAAACAGATTCTACTTTTACATCAAGTACAGTGGCTGTTTTAGCTTTAATACCTAAGTTCAATAGTATTTTATTGAGTTCTTCAGTTTTAAATGTTTTTTGCAGATTGGTACCAACCGTTACAGCATAAGCCTTGCTAAAGTTATTTCCTTTTACATCAAGTAAAATTCTATAAACCGGGGCAGCGCTAAAACCATATTCCGGAGCTGTCCAAGTAATTGTTAAAGCATCTTTGCCTAAATCATCTTTAACTAATACTACAGTCGGTTTATTAACGGTAGCAGTTAAAACTGCATCTGGATTTAATGTTGCAAAATCATCATCTTTTTCGCAGGCTCCTACAAAAAATGCAAGACCTGCCAATAGTAATAATTTGTTGAATATATTTTTCATCGTTCTAATTTTTATTAATTATAACCTGGATTTTGTGTTAGGTTTGGATTTGCATTCAAATCAGATGATGGAATTGGAAACAGATTTCTGTGTGCCGAAGTAGCAACTCCTGCAGCTATACCACCTTTCCAAGGCCATTGGTAGGTACCGGTTGTAAATCTGCCATAACGAATTAAATCTGTACGTCTGTGACATTCCCAATACAATTCACGTGCTCTTTCATCTAAGATAAAGTTCAACGTTAAATCTGATGACGATATATTTCCTTTAGCATCACCAAAAGCTCTTTGTTTTAATTGATTGATATAACCAACAGCTAAACCAATATTTCCACCGGCACCGCCTCTTACAGTAGCTTCAGCATACATTAAATAAGCATCTTCAATTCTAAACATGGGGAAATCAGTATCTGTAAAATTACCGGAAGCATCAGAACCTGCCACTCCTGTTTTAGTTATATTTTTAAATTTACGTACCGCATAACCGTCTGTAAAAGTACTGATACTTTCGATTTCTAATTTTTGACCATCAGAATGGAAATCAGCTCTTAAGTCTTTTATTACTTCAACCAAATAAGTGTTGTTTGTTAAGTTTAAAGTAATTTTATAGGTTCCTTTTTTAATTTTGATATTGGCTCCTCCAGGTTCAATGGTTCCATTGGCACCATCATCTCCATAATTATTACCCCAATCATGGTTATATCTGAATTTGAATTCTCCATCATTTAGTTTAGCGAAAATAGCAAAAACATTAGCAGTTGCAGTTTGACGCATCACCATATCCGGACCTCCCCATCCATTAGCTGTAGCATCTCCTACAAGTCCCCATAGAGTTGCGGCTCCAATGGCATTGTTTGCAGGAGCAAGGTCTAGATTTAAATCAAATTTATTGACTAAGGCACTCGTTGTACGGGTACCACCCCAACCTCCGTTGATTCCAAAATCTGCGGGAGACATGTTTCCACCTACTGCAGCATGAATTAAGAAGGTGGTGCCGCCCCAGGTTTGTGTTCTCAATCCGTCAAAAGCAATTGGGAAAATTACTCCACTTGCGGTATGGTTATCAGCTAAAAATAAATTTTTATACTGCGGAGTAACGGTATAGCCTGCATCAATTACCTTTTTGCTGTAAGTAACGGCGTCGGTATTTCTTTGAGTACCGGTATAAACTTCTGCGTTTAAATACAATTTAGCTAAAATCATCCAAGCAGCAGCTTTATCGGCTCTTGCATATTCATTAGATTTTGGTGCTAATAAAGTTGCATCAATATCTTTTAGTTCAGTTTCAACAAAATTAAATAGGAAAGTTCTGTCTTTTTGTTCCGGGAAGAAATATCCGGGAGCATCTTTTTCAGTTACAAAAGAGAATTTTCCAAATAAATCAATGGCATGCCAATAACTTAAAGCTCTTAAGAATCGCGCTTCTGCTCTATACACTGCTATATCAGAACGTAATGTACCTGTTACTCCACGTCCGTCTAATTTAGCATCCGAAGTTTGCCGTAAGAATTCATTGGCAACCGTTATTTGATAGAGAATTCTATTGTATAAAGCTCTTACAAATTCATTGTTTTCATTCCAGTCATGTTCGTGGTAATCAGGTAAGCTGCCATCTGCCCATCCAATTACAGCTTCATCAGTTGTAACTTCTTGAGCTAACCAATATTGTCTTAAATATTGACTGAAACCTTCGTCGATTCCGGTAATATCAGGTCTTCCTGCGGGACCTTCTTGTCCGCTAATCGCCAATCCTGCATATAATTTTGCAAGGACTTGCTTGTAGGAATTAGGGTCTTTGTAAAACTCTTCAGAGGCAATGTTATTGACATCATCCGGAGTTATTTTTAAATCATCTGTACATGAGGTAAATGTAAATAAACCTACCAAAGTACTTATGAAGAAAATATTTTTCCAATTATTTTTCATAATTCAGTGTTTTAATAATTAAAAATCAAGATTAACTCCTAATAAGAATGTTCTTGGTCTAGGATATAAATTATAGTCTATACCACCATAAATTTCAGGATCTAATCCGTCATATTTGGTAATGGTTAACACGTTTTGAACAGAACCGTATACTTTCATGTTTTTAACACCTTTGAAAGCATTGTTAAAAGTATAACCTACTGTTACATTATCTAATTTAACAAAAGAAGCATCTTGTAAGTAATAATCAGATAAATATCTGTTAGTTCCACCATCAACAAAATTAGATTCTAACAGATTTTGAACGCTGTTGTTAATGACGTTTTCGTAACGTAAAGTGTTTTTTAAATAACCACGATCCGAATCTACGTTATTGTACATAAAGTTACCGATACTTCCTCTCCACGCCATGCTAAAATCGAAATTTTTATAATTTAAGCTGGAGTTGAATCCGAAGAAATAATCGGCTGCAGGTTTTTCACTTCTGTATTTATCGGCGTTGGTAATGGCTCCATCTCCATCTCTATCAACATAAACGCCTTCAGCGGGTGTTCCATCAGCATTGTAAACCTGTTGGTACAAGAAGAAAGTGCTTGGCGCGTAACCTACGGAATGTCTTTGAATGGTATTTCCAACGCCACCTTGTATTCCGCCTGTTTCAATTCCTTCATAGGTTGAAGCATCATTGAGCGTAAGCTTGGTAATTTCAGAATCATTATAGGTTACATTAAATCCAATATTCCAAGTTAAGTTATCTGTTTTTACAGGAGTTGCATCCATAGTCAATTCAATACCTTGATTTACTAAATTTCCAATGTTGGCATAACCGGCGTTTGATAAATTAGAACCACCCGGATAAGGGACGAAGTTTAATAAATCTTTGGTTTCTCTGTAATATACGTCAACAGTTCCATTCAATCTATTGTTAAAGAATCCGAAATCTACTCCGGCATTATAGGTAGTTGTTTCTTCCCATTTAATTAAATTATTATAGGGTTGAGGTCTTGCCGTTTGTAAAAACGTATTTCCAAATTGGTATTGTGCCGTTAAAGTACTGATGTTATAAAGAGGTAAAGCCGGAAATGCTACAGGAATGGCTTGTTGACCGGTAATACCCCAGCCTAAACGCATTTTTAAATCTGAAATAACTTTAGAATTTGCCATAAAGTTTTCTTCATTAATTTTCCATGCAAATGCTGCAGAAGGGAATTTACCCCAAGACTCACCGGAATAATAGAAACGCGATGTTCCGTCAGTTCTGTAGGTAAGTGTCAATAAGTATTTTTGAGCAAAGGTTAAATTCACACGTCCAAAATAAGATTGTAAGTTCTCAGGATCAATAGCATAGTTGTTTTCTAAAGTTAAGACCGGATTCTGAATGTCATTTACATTGAAACCATTTCCTGAAAAATCTTGATAAGAATAACCTCCCATGATATCTACTTTAGTTTTTAAACTTTCAATTTCTTTTACATAATTTAAATAGAAATCCAATAATTTATCTTCTCTTTTTTCTCCGTAAGTGCGATAGTTTCCTAAGTTAGTGCCATCAGTTAAAACAGTATTGGCAGATTTGTCAGAAACTAAATTACTTCCGTTACTTTGAGACTTGTCAAGCCCTAAATTCAAATTAGCTCTTAGATCAGGTAAGAAGTGGAATTTATAATCCAATTGAATATTAGAAATAGTTCTGGTAACTGATGATTTATTCAATTGTTGCTCTAACAACGCTACGGGGTTCTTGGTGGCTCCAATAGCAATCGGTAAGTTATTGGTTTGTAACCATTGGAAATATCCACCATAACGCTGATCATCTATTCTCACCGCTTGGGTTGGATCCATAGCTACAGCAGAACCAATAGCACCATTGTCTGCAAAACGATTTTTGATAACGGCAGTTTTTGAGTTTAAATCAATTTTTAAATGGTTATCAAAAAATAATTTATTCAATGAAACTGAATAGGATGTTCTTTGAAGATTGTCTGTCAATAAAATACCATTTTGGTTAGAATAGCCTAAAGAAGCCCTATAGTTTAATCCAACTTCACTTCCATTCATAGTAACGTTATGGTCAGTTCCTAAAGCCGTTTGGTATATTTCATCTTGCCAATCAGTATTTTCTGCGCCTAATAAAAGTTTTTGAGCAGCAGTGCCTTTATCATTCACCAATTGTCTGTAAGCATCTGGACTTAAGACATCTATTTTATCAACTACAGTACCCACCGTAAAGTTACCATTGTAGTTAACTTTTAACCCATCGGTAGCTTTTCCTTTTTTAGTGGTGATGATAATAACTCCGTTGGATGCTCTTGAACCGTAAATAGCGGCAGCAGAAGCATCTTTTAAAACGGTAAAACTTTCAATATCATTTGGATTAACAACACTTAATGGGTTGCTTAAACCAGCTACACCTTCATTATTTACCGGAATTCCATCAATTACAATCAAAGGATCATTAGTAGCAATTAAAGAAGAACCTCCTCTAATTCTAATGGTGCTGTTAGCTCCGGGAGAACCACCGCCTGATGTGATTTGTACCCCGGCAGATTTACCCGTTAGTAATTGTTGGGCAGATACAATAGGCCCTTTGTTAAGATCTTCTGAACCAATAGTGGTTACAGAACCGGTTGCATCTTTTTTACGTACTTGTCCATAACCAATAATTACCACTTCGTCTAAAGCAAGCGTGCTTTCGGATAAAGAAACGGTATAATTCTGGTTATTGGTAACAGCAATTTCTGTAGCTGTATATCCTACATAAGAGATCACTAAAACATCACCGTTTTTAACATCACCTAATGAAAATTTTCCATCAAAATCAGTCACGGTTCCTTTTTTAGTCCCCTTAATAATTACATTAACTCCCGGAAGTTCAGCTCCTGAAGTTTTATCTATTACTTTTCCCGTAATGGTTCGTTGTGCAAACAAACTAAGCGGTACTAATAATAGCATGCTCAATAAAAATGTTCTAAAATTTCTCATGAATATTTGGTTAATTAATAAATGTTGTAATTTGTAATTAATACGTTTTCAATGTATCACGTTTCACATTGTTAAATATACGAAACAAATAAGTGTAAATATTATCAGATTCATAAAAAGTGTAACACTAAAACGATTTCGTGTTAATAACTTTATGAAAATCTTCTATATTTGTAAAAGTCAACAGAAAAATATGGGAGCAAAAATTACCCTTAAAAAAATAGCCAAAGAATTAGGAGTATCTACTTCAACCGTTTCAAAAGCGTTAAGTGACAGTCATGAAATTAGCGTAGAAACACGTGAAAAGGTAAAAGCTTTTGCAAAAATGTACAATTACAAACCCAATAGTTTGGCTTTGCGATTGAGAAATCAGCGAAGTATGGTTATTGGCGTGATTATTCCTGAAATTGTGCATCATTTTTTTTCAACAGTCATCAGCGGTATAGAACACGGGGCTAATGAAAGAGGATATAATGTAATGGTGTGTTTTTCTGATGAATCCTACCAAAAAGAAGTGTTGAATATTGAAATGTTAGCGGGCGGAAGTGTGGATGGTTTTCTGGTTTCTATTGCCAAAGAAACTCAGGAATTATCCGATTTTAGACATTTTGAAGATTTAAAAGAAGAAGTTCCATTAGTCCTTTTTGATCGCGTTCATCCAAAAATTAATTGTGATAAAGTAGTAGTTGATGATTTTGGAGGTGGATACAAAGCCACGGAATACCTTATTAAAACAGGCTGTAAGAAATTAGCTATTATTACAACCCCCGATTTTGTATCCGTTGGATTGGAACGTAAAAAAGGATTTTTAAAAGCGATCAATGATTATAATATCGCTGTACCATCAGAATACATCATTCAGGTAAATGAAAAAAATGATATTACGGCTCAAATCCAAAAAGTAATCAATCTTCCGGATAGACCCGACGGTATTTTTGCTGTGAATGAGATTTATGCGGCAACTGCCATGAAATTAGCTCAAGATAAAGGAATTAAAATACCGGAAGAAATGTCATTTATCGGCTTTACTGATGGATATATATCTCAATTTTCAAATCCATCATTGTCAACATTAGCACAGCATGGACATGAAATGGGTGAAAAAGCCATTGAGCTCTTAATAAACAGAATTGAATCTAAAGATTCTGATTTTCCATTCCAAACTAAAGTAATTGACGTCGATTTAAAAATTAGAAATTCAACAAAAAAAACATTCTAGTTATTTCAGAATTAAAAAAATACTATATTTGCATTGTAATTAATACTTTCACAAAAGTACACTTCACTTAAATAAACTGTTCGGCTTTAAAGAGCTGTCAGGTGTTTCGTATCCTTATTTATTTGTTTTTACAGCATAGTCAAGTTAGGCTATTTATAATCTTTGTCAGATGAATTTTTATTAAAGTTGTCTTTTTTATAGTTGATTCGGATAAATATTAAAATTTTTAAGATGAATTGGAACGTCTAAATTTTCGAATTTTATTCGAAAGGAGGTGTAGGTTTCTTTCATCAGATTTATTAAAGAAATTAAAAAATAACAGATGAAACGGCCATGTTTGCTAAAACACAATTGCGAAGCAATCACTGAACACCAAAACAAATAAAATTCGGTGAAGTAAACATTGATGAAAAAATTTTAATCAAACTGGCGTCCGTCAGCTGACGGATGATAAATAAAATTTATAGTAAGTGCCTGTGCTGTGTAGCCGAGGCGAAGTAGGACTAAACATTAAAAATCTTTAGATGAAAAAAAGGAAACTAAGTTTTTGGGAAATATGGAACATGAGTTTCGGTTTCTTAGGAATTCAATTCGGATTTGCATTACAAAATGCCAATACTTCCAGAATATTTGAAACATTGGGAGCTAATGTTGAAGATATACCCATTTTATGGATTGCGGCTCCCGTTACCGGACTTATAGTTCAACCCATTATTGGATATTTAAGTGATAGAACATGGACACGTCTTGGCAGAAGAAGACCATTCTTTCTGATTGGAGCCATTTTGTCTTCTATCGCTTTAATTTTTATGCCCAACTCTCCTTCCTTGTGGGTGGCGGCCGGAATGTTGTGGATGATGGATGCTTCTATCAACATCACTATGGAACCATTTCGTGCTTTTGTTGGAGATAATCTTTCTTCTGAACAACGTACTTTAGGATTTTCGATGCAAAGTTTTTTCATTGGAATAGGCGCTGTTGTTGGCTCTGCACTTCCGTATGTATTGACGAATGTTTTTGAAATCAGCAATACAGCACCGGAGGGAATCATACCTGATTCTGTTAAATGGTCATTTTATATAGGCGCATTCGTCTTTTTTACAGCTGTCATGTGGACTGTTTTTAAATCTAAAGAATATACGCCTGAAGAATTAAATGCTTTTGAAGATTCAGAAAAAGAATCGGTAAAAGAAGTAGAAGGAATATCAATTGATGAAAAAAAACAACAAAGAGTCGGTTTTGGAATGATTTTAATTGGTTTGTTGGGAATTTTATTCATCAGCCAAGAAGAACTCGATAATAAATTATATATTTTGGTTGTAGGGATCGTGGTTGCAGGACTTATGTTTGTGCTGGCTTCTATCCTTCGAAAAAGAACTGTTGAAAATAGTTTTGTTACTATCACCACCGATTTGTTAAATATGCCCACAACGATGAAACAACTGGCTTGGGTTCAGTTTTTTTCGTGGTTTGCGTTGTTTTCAATGTGGATTTACACCACACAAGCCGTAACAGGTCATGTTTATGGAACACATGATACGACTTCAAAATTGTATAATGAAGGAGCTGATTGGGTTGGAGTACTTTTTACAGTTTATAATGGAGTAGCGGCTTTAGTAGCTTTTTTACTTCCGGTATTTGCAAAATTAACCAATAGAAAAATGACCCATTTGGCAGCTTTAGTGCTGGGTGGATTGGGTTTGATATCTATCTATTTTATTAAAGATCCAAATATGTTATTACTGTCAATGGTAGGAGTTGGTATTGCTTGGGCCAGTATTTTATCCATGCCGTACGCCATGTTAGCCGGAGCATTACCTGCTCGTAAAATGGGTTATTTTATGGGAGTTTTTAACTTTTTTATTGTAATTCCTCAATTAGTGGCTGCCACCATTTTAGGTTTTATTGTAAAACAATTTTTTAACGGCGAACCCGTTTACGCACTGATTATCGGTGGTTTTGCTATGATTTTATCCGGATTATTAACCCTGAGAGTTAAAGATACCTTAGATGCCTAAAAAAGCCGTGATATTTGATTTGGATGGAGTAATCGTTGATACCGCTAAATATCATTATTTGGCGTGGAAAAAATTGGCCAATCAATTGGGATTTGATTTTACACCGGATCAAAATGAACGGTTGAAAGGTGTAAGTAGAGTCAAATCTCTTGAAATATTATTAGAAATTGGTGGAGTTTCTCTTTCCGAAAGTGAAAAAGAACGATATATGATTGAAAAAAATGAAAATTATCTTTCGTATATCACAAAAATGGATGAAAATGATATTCTTCCTAATATTAAATCACTGATTCAACATTTAAAAAAACAGGGCGTATTAATTGCTTTAGGTTCAGCCAGTAAAAATGCAAAACAAATCTTAGATACATTAAAAATCACTTTTTATTTTGATGCTGTTGTTGATGGAAATGAAGTTTCTGCTGCCAAACCAGACCCGGAAGTTTTTTTATTGGCGGCAAAACTATTAAAAAGAAATCCCGATGAATGTATTGTTGTTGAAGATGCCGCCGCCGGAATTGAAGCAGCGAATACCGCAAAAATGCTCAGCATCGGAATCGGGAAAAAAGAAATTTTAAATGAGGCCGCTTTTGTGTTAGAAAGTACCTCGCTTTTGACGAATGAATTTATGGACAAATTGATTGGAAATTAAGAAGATGAAATAGCCATATTTGAAAAAAAACAAACAATTGTTGAATAAATTATAATCAAACCGGCGTATTCCATGACTTGTCCCGATATATCGGGATGGCCAATTAAAAAAATGAAAATCTACATATGAATCAAGATTATATAGTGCCCAACGCGTGGTCAATTATTGAAGAAGGTTTTAATCCATCAACTTTAACTGCATCAGAAAGTATCTTCAGTATTGGAAATGGAGCCATGGGACAACGCGCCAATTTTGAAGAAAAATACAGCGGAAATACCTTTCAAGGAAGTTATATTGCGGGGATTTATTATCCCGATAAAACTCGTGTAGGATGGTGGAAAAACGGCTATCCCGAATATTTTGCCAAAGTATTGAATGCGCCCAATTGGATTGGAATCAACATCAAGATTAATGGTGAAGAACTCGATTTAAACAATTGTAAAGTTTCAGAATTTAAACGCGAACTCAACATGAAAGAAGGTTGGCTACAACGTACTTTCATTGCGGAATTGAAAAATGGAGTGGAAGTAAAAGTAAATTCTTTACGGTTTTTAAGTTTGCGGTTCAATGAAATCGGTGCCGTAAAATACAGGATTACTCCTTTAAATGCCGGTGCTGAAATTGAATTTAGCCCATATATAGATGCAGGTATCAAAAATGAAGATGCTAATTACGACGAATTATTTTGGAAAATTTTAGAAACAGTTGCGGAAGATAATCAGGCGTTTATCGTTTCTAAAACCTTAAAAACGGAATTTCAGGTAGCCACCGGAATGCGAATTTCTTTCGAAAAAAATCAACAAGAAATTTTGCTTCCTTATATCAAAAAAATAGAAGCCAAAAAAATAACGTTTACGTATCAATCATCAGTTCAACAAAATGAAGAAATAACTATTTGTAAATTGGGGAGTTATGTTCAGTCGATGAATCATGAAATAAAAGAGTTAGTTAACCACAACATATCGCTTTTTAAAGTAATTAACAGCATTGGTTTTCAGCAGTTATTGGAATTTCAAAAAGAAGATTGGACAAAAATCTGGAAAACTTCTGATATTGTAATTGAAGGTGATTTAAAAGCGCAACAAGCCATCCGATTTAATATTTTTCAGCTCAATCAAACCTATTCCGGAGAAGATACCCGATTAAATATCGGTCCAAAGGGCTTCACCGGCGAAAAATACGGCGGAAGCACTTATTGGGATACAGAAGCGTATTGCATCCCATTTTTTATGAGTACCAAAGATAAAAGTGTAGCCAGAAATTTATTAAAATATCGATTCAATCATTTAGAAAAAGCCATTGAAAATGCTGAAAAATTAGGTTTTAAAAACGGAGCTGCATTGTATCCAATGGTCACCATGAATGGTGAGGAATGTCATAATGAATGGGAAATTACCTTTGAAGAAATCCACCGAAACGGAGCCATAATTTATGCCATTTACAATTATCTTAATTATACTAATGATTTAGAATATGTAGCGGAATATGGTTTAGAAGTAATGATTGGAGTGGCTCGTTTCTGGCATCAACGTGCTAATTTTTCTGTTGAAAAAAATAAGTATGTTATTTTAGGTGTTACCGGTCCCAATGAATATGAGAATAACGTAAATAATAACTTCTATACCAATTATTTAGCACAATGGTGTATAGAATATGCCGTTAAAAATCTGAAGAAAGTAAAGAAAAAATTCCCTGAAGATTACAAACGGATTATTGATAAAACTAACTTAGAGGAAACCGAAGTTTCGGCTTGGCTGCAAGTGGCTGAATTGATGTATTTCCCGTACAGTCAGAAACACAATGTTTATTTACAACAAGGCGGATTTTTAGATAAAGACATTATTCCGGTTGATCAATTGCCAAAAGAAGAACGCCCGATCAATCAAAAATGGTCTTGGGACAGAATTTTGCGTTCTTGTTATATCAAACAAGCTGATGTATTACAAGGAATTTATTTCTTCGAAAATAAGTTTTCTACGGATGAAATTATCCGTCATTTTGATTTTTACGAACCAATAACTGTTCACGAATCCTCGCTTTCTCCTTGTGTTCATGCCATTTTAGCGGCTAAAATCAATAAAATGGATAAGGCATACGAAATGTATTTACGCACCGCTCGTTTGGATTTAGACGATTACAACAATGAAGTTCATGAGGGCTTACACATTACCAGTATGGCCGGCACTTGGTTGTCTATAGTGCAAGGTTTTGGCGGAATGCGAACGTTTAAAAAGAAATTGACTTTTAATCCTCAAATTCCAAAAGAATGGAAATCATATTCATTTAAAATTAATTATAACGGAATTGTATTGAAAATATACAAAAACCAAGATATAACAAGCTTCTTTAATGAAACTGGAACTCCGGTAACTATTGAAGTGTATGGAAAATCATATGAATTAGTTAACGAATTAACATTATAAAGATGAAAAAAAATGGATTAATAATGGTGTTGTTTTTAACAAGCATTTTAATGTTTAGTCAGAAAATTGAACGGATAGAACCTCCTTTTTGGTGGGCAGAAATGCACAATCCTAAACTTCAATTAATGATTTACGGGAAAGACATCGCATCATTTCAGCCCTCAATTTCCAATAAATCAATTGAAATTACAGGGATTATCAAAACAGAAAATCCCAATTATTTGTTTATCGATTTAAATTTTGAAAAATCAACTGCCGGCACTTTTGATATCCTTCTCAAAAAAGGAAAAAAGGAATTGAAATACACCTATGAATTAAAACAACGTGAGCCAAATTCAGCCAAAAGAAAAGGTTTTGACAGTTCTGATGTTGTTTATTTATTGATGCCCGATCGTTTTGCTAATGGAAATCCTGCTAACGATTCACATCCAAAATTGACGGAGAAATTGAATAGAGCATATCTTGGCGGTCGTCATGGTGGTGATATTCAAGGGATTATCAATAATTTAGATTATATCAATTCTTTAGGTGCCACTGCCGTTTGGAGCACACCGTTGTTAGAAGATAACGATGACAAATATTCGTATCATACTTATGCACAATCGGATGTGTATAAAATAGATCCTCGGTACGGGACGAATGATGATTATAAACGATTGGCCGATGAAATGCATCAACGAGGCATGAAACTCATCATGGATTATGTAACCAATCATTGGGGTTTAAAACATTGGATGATGAATGATTTACCTACATACACATGGATTCATCAATTTCCGGGGTATGCAAATTCCAATTATCGGATGACGACACAATACGATCCAAATGCTTCTAAAATTGATGCAAAATATTGTATGGATGGTTGGTTTGTTTCTACCATGCCCGATTTAAATCAGAGCAATCCATTGATGCTAAATTATTTAACGCAGAACGCCATTTGGTGGATAGAATTTGCCGGTTTAAACGGATTGAGAGTGGATACTTATTCCTACAATGATAAAGAAGCCATTGCCAAATGGACAAAATCGATTATGGAAGAATATCCAAACTTTAACATTGTCGGCGAAGTATGGATGTATGATCAAGCACAAATTTCGTATTGGCAAAAGGACAGTAAAATTGGCGCTATTCAAAGTTATAATTCTAATTTACCAAGTGTGATGGATTTTACCTTACATAACGCTATCATGACCGTGTTCAATGAAGAAAATCCGAATTGGAATGACGGAATGATAAAAGTCTATGAAAATTTTGTGAACGATTTTTTGTATCCTGATATTAACAACATCATGGTATTTGCAGAAAATCATGATACGCCAAGAATTCATCATCTGTATAACGGTGATGTTAAAAAATATCAATTGGCGATGACTTTATTGACTACAATTAGAGGAATTCCACAAATTTATTACGGTTCAGAAATCGGTATGACCGGCGATAAAAATCTAGGCGATGGCGATATCAGACGCGATTTTCCGGGTGGCTGGGAAGGTGATGCAATCAATGCATTTACCCAAGAAGGAAGAACGGCAAAGCAAAATGAACTGTTCAATTTTACCGGCAAACTGTTCAATTGGAGAAAAGAAAAATCGGTAATTCACTACGGAAAAACAACTCATTACATTCCGGAAAATAATGTGTATGTATATTTCAGATACAATGAAAGTGAAAAAGTGATGATTGTATTAAATAACAGTCAGAAAGAGCAGACTATTTCATTAGACCGATTTAAGGAAAGTATCCAACCACATACAAAAGGATTTGAACTATTCAGTGAACAACAAATTGATTTATCAAAAGGAACTCTTGTGATTCCGGCAAAATCGCCTATGATTATTGAATTAAAATAATGAAATAAATATGCAACTACTTCAAAATAATATCCGTTTAAAGAACTATTTAACACTCGTTTTATTTTCATTAACACTGATTATTTTTGCTCAAAATCCTCAAAGAATTTATAAAGGATTTAATCTTAATCAACAACAGTTAGAAGTCTTTACGAGCGATGGAACCTATCTTTTAAAACCATACAGCACTAAAATTATTGAAACTTCCTTCATCCCAAACGGTGAACAATTCAATTCAAATTCGCATGCAGTGGTTTTAATTCCGGAGAAAAGTGAATTTATGCTTAAAGATAATCCTGTAAAATTGGAGTTTATTTCATCAGGTATTTCAGTAAAAATTGAAAAATCACCTTTCAAAATTGCTTATTATTTTAAAGATAATGAGTTGATTTCTGAAAAAATCGGCTATCAAAAAAATGAAAATTCCTTTCAAATGGAGTTTAACTTGGACAGTGAAGAAATTTTATACGGTGGAGGCGCCAGAGTTTTGGGAATGAACCGCAGAGGAAATAAGTTACAGCTGTACAATAGAGCGCATTACGGTTATGAAACCCGCTCTGAATTGATGAATTATACGATGCCATTGGTATTATCATCTAAAATTTATGCTGTCCATTTTGACAATGCACCCATTGGATTTTTAGATTTAGACAGTCAGAAAGACAATACCTTAGGTTATGAATCGATTAGTGGAAGAAAGACCTATCAGGTAATTGCCGGCAATGATTGGTATGATTTAATCGATCAATATACTAATTTAACAGGAAAACAACCGATCTTGCCTCGATGGGCGTTGGGTAATTTTTCCAGTCGTTTTGGCTATCACAGCGAAAAAGAAACACGTGAAACGGTGCAGAAATTCAAAGATGACAACATTCCGTTAGATGCTGTAATTATTGATATTTATTGGTTTGGTAAAGATATCAAAGGACATATGGGAAATTTTGAATTTCTGAAAGATTCCTTTCCCACTCCCGAAAAAATGATGTCAGATTTTAAACTGAAAGGGGTAAAAACCATTTTGGTTTCAGAACCGTTTATTTTAACGACTTCTAAAAAGTGGGAGGAAGCCGCCGGCAATAATTACTTGGGAAAAGATAAAAATGGAAATCCGTATCGCTATGATTTTTATTTCGGAAATACAGGAATTATAGACATCTATAATCCAAAAGCAAAAGAATGGTTTTGGAACATCTACAAAGAATTTACCCAAAAAGGAGTCAGCGGTTGGTGGGGCGATTTAGGCGAACCTGAAGTACATCCATCCGATTTACAACATGAAACCGGAAGTGCCGATGAAGTTCACAATATTTACGGACACGATTGGGCACGCTTAATTCAAGAAGGATATCAAAAAGATTTCTCAGACCAACGCCCTTTTATTTTGATGCGTTCCGGATATTCGGGCTCACAGCGATTAGGAATGATTCCGTGGTCTGGAGATGTCAGCAGAAGTTGGGGCGGACTGCAACCACAACCCGAAATTGCCTTACAAATGGGAATGCAAGGATTGGCGTTTATGCACTCTGATTTAGGCGGATTTGCGGGTGGAGAACAATTTGTTGCAGAACTTTATACGCGCTGGTTGCAATACGGTGTCTTTCAGCCCATTTACCGACCACACGCACAAGAACATATCGCTCCCGAACCGGTTTTTCACGATGAAAAAACCAAAATATTGGCCAAAAAATCGATTGAATTGCGTTATCGTTTACTGCCCTATAATTACACTTTGGCATTTGAAAACAATCAAACGGGAAAACCATTGATGCGTCCGTTATTTTTTGAAGAACCTGAAAATAAACTGCTGTTAGAAACTTCCGACAGTTATTTATGGGGTGATTCCTTTTTAGTAACTCCCATAAAAAAACCCGGAATGAAGGAAATAGAAGTCTATTTTCCTAAAAATCACCGTTGGTTTGATTTTTATACCGGACAAAAATATGAGGCAGGAACTACACAAAAAGTGGATGTAAAAGAAGGTTACATTCCAACATTTGTGCGTGGAGGTTCTTTTATTCCGATGATAAAAACAATTCAAACTACGGATGATTACTCACTGAATCAATTCGATTTACATTTTTATGTTGACGAAAGTGTAAAGAAAAGTAAAGGTCATTTGTACAACGATGATGGGAAAACACCCAAGGCTTTTGAAAAAGGTCAATATGAACTTATTTCTTTTGAAAGTTCAGTCGATAAAAAGAAGCTGGAACTTTCGATTCATCAAAAACAAGGTGCTGATTTTAATTCAGAAGCAAAATTAATAACAGTAAAACTCCACCAATTAAACGCTAAACCAAAACGGGTATATATCGATAAAAAGCGTATGTCTTTTGAGTGGAATGAACAAACAAAAGAACTGACAGTTAAAGTTTCTTTATCAACCAATCAATCAAAACCCATAAAAATAAAATTAATCAACTAAATAACTTACATATGAAAAAAATATTTTTCTTTTTTACCATGGCGCTCATTTTTATGGCTTGCAAACAAGAAGTGGCGCAAAATATTCCGGTAGTTACTGATGAAATGATGGCATCAGCTGTAATTTATGAAGCCAATATTCGTCAATATTCACCGGAAGGAACTTTCGATGCATTTACTAAAGACATCCCCAAATTAAAAGAAATGGGTGTAGATATTATTTGGCTGATGCCCATACACGAAATCGGAATTAAAAACAGAAAAGGAAGTTTAGGAAGTTACTATTCTATTAAAGATTATAGAAGTGTCAATCATGAATTTGGAACTGTTGAAGATTTTAAAACATTGGTAAAAACCGCTCATGAAAACGGCATGTACGTTATTCTGGATTGGGTAGCAAACCACACTGCTTGGGATCATGCTTGGGTTACCAATCACCCTGAATATTATACCAAAGATGAGAAAGGAAATATGATTGCTCCTTTTGATTGGACTGATGTAGCGGAACTCGATTTTACCAATGAAGGTTTGCGTACTGCTATGATTGAAGATATGAAATACTGGGTTACTGAATTGAATGTTGACGGATTCAGATGCGATGTTGCCGCTGAAGTGCCAACCGATTTTTGGGAAAAAGCATCCGCAGAATTGCAAAAAACAAAACCTTTATTGATGTTGGCCGAAGCTGAAAAACCGGAATTATTGAAAAAAGCATTTCACATGCAATATGCTTGGGAAGGACATCATATTTTTAATCAGTTAGCACAAGGAAAGAAAAAAGTAACAGAATTTGACGCTTATATGGATAAAATGGATACCGCTCTGGAAAAAGATGATATCATGATGCACTTTGTTTCTAACCATGATGAAAATTCTTGGAACGGAACGGTTAAAGAGCGTATGGGAGAATCTGTAGAATTATTTATGGCACTGTCATATACCGTTCCCGGAATGCCTTTGATTTATAACGGCGAAGAATATGATATGGATAAAAGATTGCGCTTCTTTGAAAAAGACACCATTATAAAGGAAAAAGGGAAATTCTACGATGTATACAAACAATTAAATACGTTGAAGAAAAGTACCAAAGCATTACATACCGGTAAAAATCCGGCTGATTATACACGTATCAAAACCAATCATAACGAAAATATCTTAGCATTTTCCCGTGAAAAAGAAGGCGACAAACTGATATTTATCGGTAATTTTACAGCTCAGGAAATGGATGTTTTAGTAGATGCTGAAGGCAATTTTAAAAACTATTTTACAGCCAAAGATGAAAATTTAAGTAAGACTTTGTCCATCAGATTAAAACCTTGGGAGTATAAAATTTTGGTTAAATAAAGCTAATAGGAATTGGCGAAAAGCAAGAGGTCGTCTAAAAAGTAATTTTTAGACGACCTCTTGGTATTTGAAAAACCTTAAACTTATCTATCTTCTCTTGTGCCTGTTGCCTAAAGAAAGTAGAGAGATATTTCTTCCGGCACATCGGAATTCAGCATGACAAAATGAAAAATAGATTGAAAGATTGAAAATTGAATGATTGACCCTTTGGCTTTGCTCATGCAGATTAAAAATGAGTTAAAGAGTAAAGAGTATTGAGAAAACTTTAAATTTATTGCTTACTGCCTTTAACAAAAAGGCCTTCCCGAAGGGAAGGATTTAGGATGGGATAAAATAAATTACTTATAACCCGTTGGGTGCAATTATTAAAAACGTCCGTTCGGGTGTTCCGATTTATCGGAATGTATCGAGAATCGTTTTTAACAATAATTCTTCTGTCCCCGATACGATTTTCTGTCGAAAATCACTCGAACTGACGAAAAATTATCGTCAAAAATTAATTGTACCCAACGGGTTACTTATATTTTAAATATTCTTGAAAATTCTTTTGTTTGCGCTCAAGTTCTTCTTCTTTGAGTTTTATCTCTTCCTGAAGATGCAATGCAGAAACATAAACACCCATTTTAGAACGAATTAGGTAAAGTATGGTTAAAACCACGGCAGTTACCGGTATAGAATAGGCAAATTCTACCTGATCAAAATATTGTGCTTGATCATTAATGACACTTACCAACTGAAATATATAAGTGGAGATGGGTACCGCAATGGCATGGAACCACCAGCTTTTGCTGTCTATAAACCAGATAATTAAAAGAATTAAAGGAACTAATTTAGAAAAGAAGGCATGCCCATAAAATACCATACTATAAAAAGTACCACTCTTTATAGTAAAGAGTGGAGTTTCCCATATTGTAGCATCCGGTAAATACTGATATACGTACAACAAATACGGTGATAAGATTATAATTACAAGTATTATACTACCCGTTAGTAGGGATTTGGTACCTTGCTTTCTCGATAGCTTGCTTTTGGATCGGGGCATTGTTTTGCTCATCATTGTTATTTAAAGCGGCAAAAGAAGTAACTGTAAACAAAACTGCAGCAAATATAAATAATCCCAAGGCTAGTTTAATAGTTTTCATAATTTTTATTTTTAAAGGTTAGTGGGTCAAAGTTAAAAATTATGTTTTCTAAAAAAAGAGCATCAGGTCAACTGGTTTCATTAAGTTACTGATCTTACCTTCATTTATGGTAAATATATATCTTAAATTTCATATTTGCAGTAAATTTAAAAGGATATTTTTTAATTTACAAGAAAAAATATAACATATATTTCTTGCAATATAAGGTGTTTTCAGTGTATTTATTGCAAAATAGTATGTTTTTTAAGATATTTTTTTTCAAATTAAACTTTTTTAGTCACTAAAATGATTGGTTTTTCCTCGTAATTAGTAGTGAAAAACACATAATAAGCTCCACCGTCCTTTATTTTTAGCTTTTTTTTAATGGAAGAAATCGAATCTGGGAAGTTTCGTATCTTAATATTTGCTTTTAAATCGGGTAAAATGGCTTTCAATTTTTTTGAGTTATAAGGAAGTTGATCTAAAATCTTATAACAAGTGCCTGGAAAATCAATTAATTCATCTGAAGTATATAAATGTGAATTAGCCGCTATTTTAAAAAGATTGAATTTTTCTGCAATCAAGTTAAAGGCTCCAGATTTGAATATTGCTTTGTTGGGTTCATATAAATAGTTAAAAGGAACAGAATACTGAACAATACTTTTTTCGTTATTAAATTCAAAATCAAAAGTGTGAAAAGAAGATCCTATATAATTAATAGTTTTAATAACAATTGCATCATTATAATTTTTCTTCAGAATAAAGAGCAATTCTTTCACTTCATTATTGATTGCTACAATATGAACTTCTTTTACAAATTGTAATTCTTCAATTCCAACAGTTAAATCCAAAAAAGGAGAGACTTTAACCAGAACAGCATCAGTATGTTTAAAAAGTAACTCTAAATGCATTGGAACATTAGGTAAACAATCAGCCAATCGAAAAACTTTTCCTTTTAATTCATCTCTGCGAGAAGGATCAATATAAATCCAATCAAAAATTTCATTTGAATCAGTGAGATATGAAATTCCGTCATTGTTAATACAATTAATAGGAGCGGCATTGAGTTGTTTAAAGTTATAAGCGGCAATTTCAGATAGTTCTTGATCAATTTCGCAATGGGTGACTTTTTTAAACACTTTAGAAAAGTAAAAACAATCTACCCCTAAACCGCCCGTTAAATCAACAATAGAATTGCCACTTATTAAGGATGATTTGTATTGAGCAGTTTTTTCGGATGAAGTTTGTTCAATATTCAGTTTTGGCGGATAATATATATAAGGTGCAGCAAACCATGCAGGAAGCTTTTCCTGGCATTTATTTTTAGAAATAATTTGATGCATCAATTCCTGAATAGAAATACCGTTAAACGGACTTCCTTTAAAAGCTAATTTGGAAATATCAGACTTTAAATGTGCATTGATAAAATCTTGCACTTCTTTTGTTAAAATTGATTGATTCAAGAAAATTGCAGTTTAAAGTTTAAAGTTTAAAGTTTAAATGTTAAAAGTTTAAAAGTTATATAAAATTACAAAGATTACAATCATTACAAACATTTTAACTAACAATTAGAATCCCGCGGCTTTATCATCCCCTCTTGGGTCTGCTCCTGCTTCCAGTTTTCCGTTTTTAAGCACTAAAATAGCATCTACTTTACCTATAATAATATTGGCGGATTCATCGAGTAAATATCCTTTTTGTTGCAAAGATATTTTAATTTGATGATTAAATCCGTTAGGTTCCATTTTGATATGATCGGGTAACCATTGATGGTGAAATCTTGGTTTTGAAACACTTTCTTGCATGTTCATTTTAAAATCGACCACATTTAAAATATTTTGTAAAACCGATGTAATAATAGTAGAGCCACCGGGAGAACCGAGAACCATCAGTAATTTTCCGTTTTTTTCAACAATGGTCGGAGTCATTGAGCTTAACATTCGCTTTTCGGGGGCAATTGAATTGGCTTCAGCACCAACCAATCCAAACATATTGGCAACGCCCGGTTTTACACTAAAATCATCCATTTCATTATTCAGGAAAAATCCGCCTTCTTCTACATAAACTTTAGAGCCATAAGCGCCATTTAAAGTTGTGGTAACAGCAATTGCATTGCCAAAAGCATCAACAATAGAGTAGTGGGTGGTTTCATCACTTTCAATCAGGTCGATGTTGCCATGCGAAACGTCGGATGATTTGGTCGCTTTTTCCCAACTGAAATCACTCATGCGATTTTTAATATAATGATCATCTAATAATTTATTGATAGGAACATCCACAAAATCCATATCACCTAAAAAATAAGCTCTGTCAGCGTAAGCTCTTCGTTCAGCTTCGGTCAGTAATTGAATATATTCAGTAGAATTATGGCCTAATTTGTTTAAATCAAAAGGTTCAACAGATTTTAATATTTGTGCCAAACAGATTCCGCCGCTGGAAGGAAGTGTCATGGATATTATTTTATGATTTTTATAATCAAAAACGATGGGTTTTCTCCATTTGGCTTCATATTGGGCTAAATCTTCTTTGGTGATAATTCCGCCTAAATTGTTGAGATAATCCACTAAAATATCAGCAGTTTTTCCTTTATAAAATTCATCCCTACCATTATCGCGAATGCGTTCTAAAGTCGCGGCAAGCTTTGGGTATTTAATAGTATCGCCAACGTTCCATAAACGATCTAACTCAATTGTTTTCTGATTGGCTTTTTCAAAATCTGCCATGGCGTTTCGGAAACTTACAGCTTGATTTTCAGTTACGACAACACCTTTTTTAGCCAAATCAATGGCCGGTTGAATAAGTTGATGAAATGGCAAGGAACCAAATTTTTGATGAACGGCAAATAAACCGGCAATGGTTCCGGGAACGCCAACAGATAAAGCGCCTAGAGTACTTTTATCCTGAATAATATTGCCTTCACTGTCCAAATACATTTCTTTAAAAGCGGCCATCGGAGCTTTCTCTCTGTAATCCAGCGCGCCAACTTCTCCGTTAGCGGTTCTGTAAACCATAAATCCGCCACCGCCAATATTTCCGGCAAAAGGATAAGCAACAGCCAGCGCTAAATCGGTAGCAATCATCGCATCAAAAGCATTACCGCCATGCTTCATGATTTCTACACCAATTTTTGAAGCTTCCTGACGAGCCGAGACCACCATCGCTTTATCGGCTATGAATCCTTGTGGCGTTTTTTTGTTAATTTTTTGAGTTTGACAACTCATCATCAAAAGAGTTATCAATAAAAATGTAATTTTTTGCATGAATTATGTTTTAATTTTTGATTGGGCAAATAAAATCATTTCCTTAAAAAACAGCATAAAATCTTTTTCAAAATCGCCATAATGAAGTAAAAGATCTTCGATAGCTAATTCCATATAGGATTGATGTTTAGTTCTGTAACTCATCCTTGTCAATACTTTTTTAATTTCATCGGTGTGTTGATAACTCAGCAACCAATTTTCATAAACCATAAAATAAAGCAATCGATTTACGTTGGATGGATATATTTTAGCCGATTTCTGTAAAATTTTATATACTTCTGAAACGTAAAGCTCAAGCGGAATATTGGAGAATTGAGTCCAATTTTTGGCTAAGAAATGATCGTAAAATATATCGATAATGATTCCACCAAAGTGATTGTATCGTTTATTTAATCTTCTTTTACTTTGTTTTACAATGGGATGTTGATCTGTAAATGTATCTATTTCTCTGTGCAATAAAATACCCTGTTGAATTTCGTCTTCAAACTTTAAGTAGGAATTTCCTTTGACAGCATCTGCCATAAAATTACCCACTATTAAATTGGGATTGTTTCCAGAGAGATATAAATGTGCTAAAAAATTCATGAAGTGAATATAAAAAAAAATCCGCAAAAAGCGGATTTTATACCATTACTTAATATAAATTATTCCAATTGTATTATAGTTTATTTTCAGTGTTATTAATGATTTAACATTACAGGCATCACTAACATGGTAATCTGTTCTCCATCTTCAACGCCATCAATTGGAGTTAAAATACCGGCTCTGTTTGGCAATGACATTTCAATAAGGATTTCATTGGAATCTAAATTGCTCAAC
>JAUXPJ010000021.1 GCA_030683815.1 Flavobacteriaceae bacterium | reverse complement strand
CTGTAACCATAGCAAGCAATACTTCAACCTATGACCCACCGGCGAATCTGGCCGTAAGCACCTGGTATCGACGCCAGGCGAAAGACGGAACCTGCAATACAACTTTTACCTCTTCAACTGGAGTATGGGCAGTAACGGTACAAAGTGCAGTAACCGCCGGGGCGATTGGAACAGCGCAGACAATATGCAACGGAAACACACCGGCAGCACTCACTTCTGCAACAGCGGGTACCGGTTCGGGAACTATCAGCTATCAATGGCAAACCAATGCCGGCGGAAGTTATGTTGACATAAGCGGCGCAACCTCAGCGACCTATGCTCCACCGTCACTGACGGCTACTGCCAGTTACCAAAGAAGAACCGTTTCCACCCAGAATGGTGTACCATGTTCAGCATATACCGCTCCGGTTACCATAACAGTCAATCCTGTGAGTGTTGGTGGAACGGCCTCATCTAATCAAACGATTTGTAACGGGGGCTCTCCTGCTGATATCACTTTAACAGGAAACACAGGTACCATACAATGGCAGTCGTCTACCGATAATATTACATTCAATAATATTGCAGGCGCTACTGCAACACCATTGACCAGCGCTCAAATGGGATCGCTCACTGCAACACGATACTACCGTGCAGTGGTTACCAGTGGGGTTTGTGCTTCTGCCAGTTCAACTACAGTTACCGTAACGGTGAATCCTCCTGTTATTAACGATGGTACCTTAACAGGGTATCTTACTGCCAATAACCCCCCTGGAAGCAATATTATAAATGTTACCGCTTGTCCTCAAGATGGAGTTCCTAAGAACGCTTTTATCAGTTTAAGCGGAAACACCGGAAATATCATACGATGGGAATATTCGGAAATTAATATCAGTACCGGGGTTTTAAGTTGGCTGCCTATTGCAAATACAACTTCTACATACACCTTTAACGATATTTTAAAAACAACTTCTGTAAGAGTGGTTACACAAATTGGTAACTGTGGGTTAAGTTATTCTTCACTTTTTATTATGAATGTAATACCGCCTAATATTAAACCTACCGTAAATAACACCAATTTTGCTATTTGTTTAGGAAGTACAGTAACTGTTACAGCGACAAGTAGTTTTGCTGCAAGCGGAATTTATGGTGATGGAGGCTCTTTTGAAAGTTCAAACCCTCCAGGTTGGAGAGTAGATTATCCTTATATCGATAGATTACCGGCCAGTGCTAGTAATAGTAAGCCAAATAATTTTGCTATTGCAACATCAACACCGGCAGGAAGAAACTTTTCAGGAACTTTGTATAATGCTAGTATCAATAGTGATAAATATGTTATTGTTAATGGAGATGTTTTTACTGAAACTGGACGTACTTTTTCCACTCTTGAAACTCCAGTATTCAATACATTAGGTTTATCAACAGCTACTTTAACGTTTGATCAGGCCTATTATCTTGGTGATTCTGGCCCCACCAATCCTAAAGCAGAAATTAGAGTCGAACTATCTTTAGATGGGGGGGTTACCTATAATATTACATTAGGACCAACATATAATGGAGTAAGTACATCTGGCGCTGGAACTCATTTCGGAAATTTTGTTGCCACAACAATAAATCTTCAAAATTACATAGGATTAACTAATTTAAGGATACGTTTCTATTATGAAAGCAATCGCACAACTACGAGTTCTTGGGCGTTAGATAATATTAAAATACCTGACAAACCTATATCTGAAGCGATTCAATGGACTGATATTGCCGGGAATGTTTTTTCATCAGCAGAAAATATCACCTTTAATCCACAAACTCCCGGGGTTCAAAAATTTGGTGTAACCTCTTTAATTGATGGCTGCAGAAGCGTTGGAGATGAAGGAACTGAATTTATTACCGTAAATGCAAGTTATGCTTATGCCGGCAAAAATATGGCGCCACCTCCCGGAGAATGTGGGGTCACATCTGTAAAGCTTAATGCTTATGATAATAGATTATCCGCTAAAGATAATTATCTTAAAGGCGCATATGATGCTTATGTTGTCAATGATCCTGCTGCAGAAGCTCCAGGCACTATGATCCTGGGAACTTGGTCTGTTTTACCCGCTACCAATATTTGTGGTAATCCTGTTTTTTCTAATATTAATGACCCTGATGCCACATTCTCTGGCGGAGCTGGAACTTATACTTTAACGTGGACAGTTGGCGGTTGTACATCACCACCTATACAAATTATTTTAGAAGATTGCTCTAACGTTAATTTTGACGGCGCAAATGATTATGTTACGTTTAATGATAATTACAATCTTACCACGCCATTTAGTTTTAGTGTTTGGGTAAAACCTAATTCAGTTACCGGCACACAAACTATTTTTTCAAAGAGAGATATTAATAATCTATCAGCCGGTTATGATTTAAAACTGACAGGTGATATAGTTTCTTTTAATTGGAATAGTACAGGTTCAATAGTTTCACCTAATCCTATTAGCACAAACAGATGGTATCATTTGGCTGTTACTTTTGGCGGGGGAACTTATAAATTGTACATTGACGGTATTGAAGTTAAGAATGTCTCAGGCTCGGCTCCTTTAACGAATAATTTTGAATGTCTTTTAGGTGCAATGGGAAATCCTTTGAATATACCGGTTAATCATTTTAACGGTTGGATGGATGAAGTTCGTATTTGGGATGTTGCTTTAACAGCAAATCAACTGCGAGAAATGATGAATCAGGAAATTGAAGCAAACGGTTCA
Source organism: Flavobacteriaceae bacterium (assembly GCA_030683815.1). GTDB lineage: Bacteria > Bacteroidota > Bacteroidia > Flavobacteriales > Flavobacteriaceae > JAGXRT01. The sequence goes on along the minus strand of JAUXPJ010000021.1, from coordinate 47,197 downwards.
GCTGTTAAAGGTAAAATAGTACCTGCCAACATTTCTGTCAATTTGGCTTGGGCTAGTTTACAAGGTTATTACAATATGAGTGTCGGTTGTGGATTCTTAACTCCTATAAAGGGTATTGCCGGTAAATTAAGAAATGTTACTATAAGTCAACAAGAAACAGCGCCTATACCTTATACTTCGAGAGTAGATGGTCAAGAATGGAGAACTAAAAATACTTGGACTCATGGGGATGTTTGGGACGCACCAAATAGTTTAGGGGTAGATAATATAACTCCAATCGATTGGAATATTGTAAGAACGACACATGATATTACCTCTGGAAATAAAGATATTACCGTTTTAGGTTTATTATCAGAGTCCGGCAAATTAACAATTGCAGATCCAGTTGGGTCACAAAATGAAAATAATCCGGGGCAAGGTTTAACAGTAACACATTACTTAAAACTAAATGGAGTTATAGATTTAATTGGAGAATCCCAATTAGTTCAAAATGAAGGAAGTATTTTGGATGCTGGCAGTGGCGGTTATTTAGAACGCGACCAACAAGGAACTCAAAGTAGCTTTAATTATAATTATTGGTCATCATCGGTTAGTGTAGCCACCGGTAATGCTCCTTATACAGTGGCGGGTGTTTTATCAGACGGTACCACCTCTTCAAACCCTTTAAGTATCAATTTTGTTGACGGTGCTTATTCAGCTGACGGCGCTTTAAGTTCTCCAATCAAAATATCCAATCGTTGGATTTATAAATTCAACGGATTACATGATGATTATAATTCATGGCTGCCTATCGGAAGTTCAGGTGCGTTATCAGTCGGCGATGGTTATACCATGAAAGGTACTAATGGCGCAGCGGGTATAACTGCTAACCAAAATTATGTATTTAAAGGAAAACCAAATAATGGCACCATAACTTTAAGTATAGCTGCTGGAAATGATAGACTTATTGGGAATCCGTATCCTTCAGCTATAGATGCCAATGAATTTATTCTGGATAACATAAAAGATAGCGGTGGAAGAAATAGTCAAAATGTATTTAATGGCGTATTGTATTTTTGGGATCATTTTGGAGGCACAACTCATGTCTTACGGGAATATATTGGAGGTTATGCAACCTATTCTTTAATTGGAGGGGTTAATGCTATTTCAAATGATAGCAGAATAAATGCAACTGGCGGTAGTGGAACAAAAGTACCTGAACGCTATATTCCGGTTAGTCAAGGATTTTTTGTTAACGCCGTTAGTGATCCTATTTTAGGAGATCCAAATATTACCTCTCCTATAGTAGGCGGTAATATAACATTTAAAAACAGTCAAAGAATATTTAAACGCGAAGTGGTAACCGGAGTAGCCAATAATGGTTCCATTTTTATCAGAACTACTTCAAAAAATAATTCTGCTTCAACAAATCTTAAAGCCGAAATAAATAAAGAACCAAGAATTAGAATTCAATTTGAATCACCAAAAGGTTATGTTCGCCAATTGTTGTTAGGCGCTCATCCCAATACATCAAACAACTTTGATTTAGGGTATGATGCTCCATTAATTGAAAATAATGTTGAAGATTTATTTTGGTTAATAAATAATTCAAAATGTGTAATTCAGGGAGTAAAAGACTTGAATAAGAAACAGGTTTTACCACTAGGTGTAAAAATTGAAAAAAATGGTGGTGCTAAGATTAAAGTTATTGCAGTTGAAAATGCAGAAGAAGGATTTGAAATTTATATTAAAGATAATAGCACTGGCGAAACCTATAAAATTAATAATCAACCGTTTGAAATTAGTTTAGCACCGGGTGAATATTTGAATAGATTTGAAATGGTATTTCAGCCTCGTTTAAAAAGACTTGATGAAGTTTCTTTAGAAGAAGGTGTTCGTGTATTTGTGAATAACACTGCTTCAACATTAAATATAAATAAAATAGCAGATACTAATATTACAGGGGTTGACTTATATAATTATTTAGGGCAATCAATTAAGAAATGGAACAATAATTTGGATGAAAGAACAACTTTACTGCCAATTTATAATGTTGCATCCGGTATATATTTAGTACATATTAGTACAGAAAATGGTATAATTGTTAAAAGAGTGTATATAGAATAAACAAAATTAAATGTGCTATTTATTGCCAAAAATTAAATTTTTGGTTTTTTTATCACTTTTTTATCGATGAAATGAAAAGTATAATATTTAGAATACTGGTGGTATCCACATTTGTATTATTAACTGCAAATGTAAGAGCCCACAAATCAGAACCTCCTGCCCCGGATAGATCTTCAGATGCTCCACCCGTGGGGGTTCCAATTGATGGTGGTGTTTCGCTATTATTTATTATCGGTGCGGTTTATGGTATTTATAAATTAAAGAAAAATTAAAGCTTATTTCAATAAAACTATTCCTTGGTATTTTATGATTTATAACGGTTTAATCCTAGTTTTTGATACCTATAATTTTGAGTCTTATAAAGACCTGCTAAAGTGAAAAATTAGATTTTTCCATTATGTTCTTTAATAAAAAGAAAAAAATGAATTAGCCCGAAGCTGAGCTTCGGGGAATTCTTTAAATTAAAATCTGCAAATTTTTCACTGGTTCGTTCAATAATTTGTGTCATGATGGATGGTTCAAATTGAATAGTATAATTATCTCCAAAACAATCCCCAATAGTTAACAAGTATTTCCCTAAATTAAGTGATTCAAAATCATCATTATACAAATTTCTGGCAGAAATAAAAATATTCTTAACCATTACATAAGAGAAAAATTCGCCTAAATGACAAGTGTCGCCAATACCCGCATTGAAGTAATTTTTACTTTGAACTAATAGCGTAATCACCGGATCTGGAATTGTAATCCCGGCTGCTGCAGGACGAACCGGGTAAACATTGTCTGAAAAATAATCGGAATATATTGGAGGTGTTTTTTGAACTTGAATTAAAAAATTTAACATCGGAAAAAATACAATACATTTTATTTTTTTCATTTTTGAAATACATTCAATGCTTATAAAACACTGTTATTCAGCTTTATCAGTTTTATTGGGCAAATGTATAAAAACGAATATTACATAAGATACTGACAATAATCATCTTTAAAATTGATATTTGTCATTGATTAAATAATGCTTTTTTTTTACCTTAGCATGGGCGGGTGTGTCTAAATAAATTTTAATATTATGAAGATAATTACTATTGTTATAACTGTCGTTTTGATAAGTTTTTTGCTGTACGTTTTATTTAAGTACATCAGAAAATTTTTGGATCAAATCTGGTAAATCTTTCCTCTATGATTTTAAAAACAATTTAGTGTGAATCACAAAGCCATATTCTTTTAAAAAATCAAAGACATCAAAATCTCCATTAAAATTTATAATCTCATTTGAAATAGTTTTCAAACTGATTTGACCATTAAAAGATTTGGTAGTCGGTCGTAATCCGGAAACATCAACTTCTGATATTTTTGAATTATACAACGCTTCATTAACGACAGAATAAACAATTGACTTCATAGCAGTGGAATTACATAGCAATAACAATCTTTAAATTTAGGATAAATTTGCTTACTTTGCAAGTTTTAATCAAAAAAATCTTCCCGTGATTCATACACAACCACCTTCAAACAAAAAGGAAGAAGTAAGATTACACATTCTTATTTAGATGGTTTTGATGATAAAAGACTTTTGAAATCGATGGTGTACTGATTCAATAGTTTAAAAAATCATCATCTGATTTGAATTGAACCCGTGAATTTTTCACGGTTTTTTTTATGTTTAAAAAAGTTGAATTGATGTCTAAATAACTATGAAAATGGAGGTGTTTTTATACCATTTTCAGGGTTAGATATCCCTTGTCTTTTTTCTGCTTTTTTACCAAATATTTGCAAGTCAAAAAAAAGTAACATTATTTAAAACGTAACTTCTTAAAAATGAAGTGGTCCCACTTTGGCTTCCTTCGCTTGCGCTCAGGATAAACTTCTCGCCCTATAATTTCAAAAAAAAATCTCTCAAAAAATGAAAGACTCTCTGTTTTTTTGTGGTCCCACTTGGACTCGAACCAAGGACCACCTGATTATGAGTCAGGTGCTCTAACCAACTGAGCTATGGGACCCAAATTGTGCTGCAATATTACCACATATTTAGTTTTTAAGCAATATTTTAATTTAAAAAAAGATGTAGTTTACAAAAATTAAAGTTTATTCGAATCAACTTACCGTATTTGAGCGAATCCATACTTTTTGCCATTCTCTTTTTAAAATCAAAAAACAAACTTGTTGAGATAGTTTATCAACATCAGTTCCATCGGTTGCTTTGATCTCTTTTTCTGATACATCTATCCGATATAATAAATTTAAATAGCCGGCAAAATTATTTAATATCAACTTCTTAATTTCAGATTGCAACATCTCAACTAATTTATTGGGAGCGCAATTTTTTCTGATTTCCAGATGAACACCCGAAAATGTAAAATCTTTTTCAAGTTGTTCTAATAACAACTTATACAAATGTTGTTTTGTTGTATATACAATTAATTCATTTGAACTTGAAAAATCTATTTTCATGCATTTCTACTCATCATGTTTAACCCTAAATCTTTTAATATTTGTTTCTTTTCAGATGAAATTGAAAGTTTTTCAACAAAAGTAAATGCTAATTCTGTATAACTTTCAATTGTTTTTTGCACCAATTCTGGAATATTTTTATCGATAAAAAATTGCGTTATCTTTTTAATTTTATTAACAACATCTTTCTCTTGGTAATAACTTTTAAAAAGTGCTTGTTCTTCCGAATTCGAATTTTGTAATGCGGTTAAATATAAGTAGGTCTTTTTGTATTCTAAAATATCACCTCCTATTTGCTTTCCAAAAGTTTGCTCATTGCCAAAAGTATCTAAATAATCATCTTGAATTTGAAATGCTAAGCCCAAATTAAGTCCAAATTGATAAATTGATTCTCTATCATGATCAGTTGCTTTTCCAATTATAGCCCCAATTTCAAATGCGGATGCAAGCAAAACTGAGGTTTTTAATTTTATCATCTCTATATATTGATCGATTAAAATCTCTTGGCATTTTTCAAAATCCATATCATATTGCTGACCTTCACAAACTTCCAATGCTGTTTTATTAAAAACTTTCATAATTTCCCGATAAATATCATCCGGATATTCTTCAATAAATGAATAGGCCTGAATCAACATGGCATCGCCGGAAAGGATTGCAATATTTTCATTCCATTTTTGATGAACAGTTGGTTTTCCTCTTCTCAAAGCTGCAGAATCCATAATATCATCATGAATTAAGGTGAAATTATGAAAAACCTCAACGGCCAAAGCCGCCGGAAGTGCTTTTTTATAATCGTTTCCAAATAAATCCGCGGCCAAAAGCACTAATAAAGGTCTTATTCTTTTGCCGCCTAAATCTAGAATATACTTAATAGGTTCGTATAAATTTACCGGATTTTTAACCACGATTTTCTCTGATAAATATTGGTTAAAATCAGCGCTTAATTGATTTAATTCTGCCATTAGATTTTTTTTGTGAATAATATAATTAATTCAAAGGTAAATTGATTTTTTAAATACTTCGGAAACTTATTTTGTTTTTTGAGTTTCCTTTTATATATTTGCTTCCTCAAATTGATAAAATGGAAATTACAATTCTTAAAAAAGCATCGGAATTATTTATAACCTATGGTTTTAAAAATGTTACCATGGATGAAATTGCCAATGATTTAGGCATTTCTAAAAAAACAATTTATGTGTATTATGAAAATAAATCAGAATTGGTTGAGGCAGTTGTAAATTATTTATTTAACGAAATTAAAATCATCATTGAAGATATTAAAAATTTACAACTGAATCCCATTGAAGAATCATTTAAAACATACGGAACAGTTTCTCAGTTGCTTAAAGATGAGAAAATCTCTATAGATTTTCAGTTAAAAAAATATTTCCCGGAGATCTATGATCGAATTAATTGTACAAAATCTGAAATCTTACAAAAAACCATTACTGATAATTTGAATAGAGGTATCAATGAAGGACTTTATCGACCCACAATTGATACTAATTTTACGAGTAAATACTTTTTAACAACGATAACCAGTTTTAAAAATTATGATTATTTCGAAATAGGAGAAATTGATATTACTTATGCAATGAAGCAAATCTTTGAGTTGTATTTCAGATCTATTGTAACTGAAAAGGGCTTAATTATTTTAGAACAAAATATAAATAGAGAAAATTAATGAAAAAATTTACGTTATTTATAACAGCAATCTTTTTTTTTAACTTCGGATTTTCACAAGAAACCCGTCAATTTAGCTTAGAAGAAGCCATCCTATTTGCCGTAAAAAATGCTTATGCTGCTAAAAATGCAACAAATGATGTAGAAGCCGCCAGGAAAAAAGTGTGGGAAACTACCACTATTGGTTTGCCTCAATTGAGTGCCGCAGTTGATTATCAAAATTATTTGAAACAACCCATTGCGTTAATTCCGGCAGAATTTTTTGGCGGAAATCCAGATGAATTTGCTGAAATTTCCTTCGGAACGAAGCAAAATTTAGTGGGTTCCGTCACTTTAAATCAATTATTATTTGACGGCTCCTTTTTGGTTGGATTACAATCGGCAAAAACCTATTTAAAAATTAGCGAAAGCGCTAAAACCAAAACCGAAATTGCCATTAAAATAGCCACCATAAATGCTTATGTAAATGTTTTACTTGCTGAAGATAACACCAAAATTCTCACTAAAAATAAAGCTTTATTGATAGAAAATGTGACACAAACCAAGGCGTTACTTGCCAACGGACTAGTAGAATCTCAACAATTAGAGCAACTTCAAATTACCTTATCAACCTTAGAAATTCAGTTAAATAAAACCAACCGAATGAAAGATTTGGATTTTAAAATGTTGAATTTTATCTTGGGAATTAATATTGATTCAAAATTGAAACTTACTGATAATTTTGAATCTTTACTGCTGCAAAACATTCAATTAGAATTAATAACCAATCCTTTTGATGTTGAAAATCATATCGATTATCAAATTGTTTTTAACAATAAACGGGCTAATGAACTGATGGTTAAATTTGAAAAAAGCAAAGCGTTGCCATCGATTTCTGCTTTTTTAAATTACAAACAAACTGCTGATAACGACCAATTTAAATTTTTTAGAACCGAACAAAAATGGTTTGAATCATCGCTTTTAGGCGTTAGCATCAATGTTCCTGTTTTCAGCAGTTTAAGAAGAAGCGCACAAACACAACAAGCTGAAATCAATTTAGAAAAAGCCAATCGGCAACTTATTGAAAAAAGTGAAGAATTGAAATTAGCACATCAAAAATCGGTGAGCAATTATCAATTTTCTATAGACCAATTCAATACTTCCAAAGAAAATTTACAATTGGCTGAACGCATTGAAAGAAAAGAAACCATCAAGTTTTTTGAAGGAATTGGCAGTAGTTTTGATTTGACCAACGCACAAAATCAACTTTATAACGCGCAACAAAATTATTTACAGTCTATTTACGAAATCATCACCTCAAAAGCAGCTTTAGAAGCCGCATTAAATAATTTATAATTATGCAAAAAACAGGAATTTTATTCGGCATCATGATTTTATTAGCATCATGCAACTCAAAAGAGACGTCAAATAAATCGTTGGTTGAACTTCAAAACCAAAAGGAAGTTGTTAAAAAACAATTGGATAGTTTAGCAAAAAAGATGAAATTAATTGATGAACAAATTAAAAGTTATTCTGAAGATGAAACCAATCAAATAGTTACTACTTTAAATGCAAACACCAAAAATTTTGAACATTTTATTGAAGTTTACGGAAATGTCAAAGCTGAGAAAAATGTAGAAATTCATCCTGAATTTAGCGGAGTTGTAACCCAAATTTATGTTAAAGAAGGACAGCAGGTTTCAAAAGGTCAGACTTTACTGCAATTTGATGCGAGTCAAATCAATTCGGCTGTTGATGAGTTAAAAACACGTTTAGATTTAGCCACCACTTCTTTTGAACGTCAAGAGCGTTTATGGAATCAAAAAATTGGCTCTGAAATGCAATATCTTCAAGCTAAAAATCAAAAGGAAAGTTTAGAAAAATTATTGGTTTCATTAAAAATTCAAGCAAATAAAATGAGAATTACCGCACCTTTTAGTGGCGTAATCGATTATATTTATACAAAAGTAGGCGAGTTAACCGGTTCGCAAAACCCGGTTATCAGACTGGTAAATTTACAATCGCTTTATTTAGAAGCCGATGTTACCGAATCACATCTTATCGAACTGAAAATTGGAACTCCGGTTCACATTGTTTTTCCGTCGATTAAAAAAGAAATGAAAGCTGCTATTTCCAACATCGGAAATATTATCAACCCTGAAAACAGAAGTTTTAAAGTGCGCATTGACATTTCCAATAACAATGCTTTTCTTAAACCCAATTTATTTGCCAACATCAAAATAAATGATTTTTCAAGAACCGGAATTGTTTTACCACTTCATGTAATTCAAAAAGATAAAGAAGGAAACAGCTATGTTTATGTTGCTCAAATAGAAAAAGAACAGGTAAAAGTCGTTAAAAAACAAGTTGCAATTTTATCGACTTATAACAATGAAGTTTTAATTGGGGAGGGTTTACAAGAAAATGATCAAGTAATTGACAAAGGTTCCCGTATTGTAAATGAAGGAAATTCAGTTACTGTAAAATCAGAGTAGATAAACCAATTTTCTACCCTTAAACACATTTGAAATGAAACGAATTGATAAAGAATTTAAACTCTCTACTTGGTCTATTTATAACAAAATGACCCTTTTTGTAGTTGTTTTTATAATTTTTGTGGCAGGAATATTTTCGTACCAAAGTATGCCACGCGAAGCTTTTCCGGAAATTATAATCCCGCAAATATTTGTAACAACAGTTTATCCGGGAAACTCTGCCTTGGATATTGAAAAATTGGTAACGCGGCCTTTAGAAAAAGAAATTAACGGAATTTCCGGGATTGATGTGATAAAATCTACTTCTACCGAAGGATTTTCTACTATCCAAATTGAGTTTGATTTCAGTATTTCGCCAACAGAAGCACTTCGAAAAGTAAAAGATAAAGTAGATGCTGCGCTTTCCAACAAGGATTTTCCTAAAGACTTGCCGGCTGATCCGCATGTGCAGGAATTGAATTTTGCCGAGATTGCGCCTATTATGAACATCAATCTTTCGGGTGATTATCCTATTGATAAATTAAAAGAATACGCTCAATATTTGGAAGATAAAATTGAAGAACTTCCTGAAATTACCGCGGTAGATATCCGCGGAGTTCAAGATAAAGAAGTTGAAATAAGTGTAGATCTCTACAAAATGGAGTTGTCTAAAATCAGTTTTCACGATATTGCTTCTGCCATTCAAAATGAGAATATGACCATTTCGGGCGGTGATATTTTAGAAAACGGAATTCGTAAAAATATCCGGATAGCTGGAGAATTCAGCAATGTTGAAAGCATCAAAAACATCATTGTAAAACAAGAAAACAATAATATTGTTTACCTCAATGATATTGCAGCAATCGCCTTCAAAGAACAAGAAAAAGTGAGTTATGCCCGCGAGTTTTCAAAACCGGTGGTGATGTTAGATGTCAAAAAACGTGGAGGTGAAAACTTAATCATCGCTTCTGAAAAAATCGACAAAATTTTGGCGCACGCAAAAGTGAAGGTATTTCCTAAAAACTTATTTGTTTCCAAAACCAACGATATGTCGATTAATACAAAAACACAAGTGGCCGATTTAGAAAACTCCATTATTTTAGGAGTCATTTTAGTCGTGTTAGTGCTCTTGTTTTTCTTGGGCTTGCGCAACGCTTTATTTGTTGGGATTGCCATTCCGTTATCTATGTTACTCTCTTTTATACTGCTCAACGCGATGGGAGTTACCCTTAATATGATGGTGCTTTTTGCCTTGGTTTTGGCCTTAGGAATGTTGGTTGATAACGGAATTGTGGTGGTAGAAAATATATATCGATTGTTGGATGAAGGATATTCCAAAATTGACGCTGCCAGATATGGAGTTGGAGAAGTAGCAATGCCTATTATTTCTTCTACAGCAACAACCTTAGCTGCTTTTATTCCGCTGGCCATTTGGCCGGGAATGATGGGAGAATTTATGAAATACCTTCCAATAACTTTAATTATTGTATTGGGATCTTCCCTATTCGTAGCTCTTTTCATCAATCCGGTTTTGACATCGGTTTATATGAAAATTAAAGAAGATGAAGCCGATTTTAAAAAACTGTTGAAATCCAGTCTTATTTTTATTTTTATTGGAGTTGTCATAACGCTTACCGCTTATTTTTTACAACGTAAAACCTTTATAGCTATTGGTTTACTTTTGATGCTTTATGGGGTTATTCGTATTGTAAATACCCGTTTATTAACTCCTGCAACGCAGTGGTTTCAATTTAAATTTTTACCAAAACTAGAGTCGCTCTACGAACGTAACTTAAGGTTTGCCCTTAAAAACAATAATGCTGAAAAATTCTTTTTTGGAACTATCGGATTGTTAATTTTAAGCATTATTCTTTTCGTTTTGTTTCCTCCAAAAGTATTGTTTTTCCCGGAAACATCACCCAGACAGACCTATGTTTATGTTGAATACCCCATCGGAACTGATATAGAAATTACCAATTTAATTTCCATCGATATTGAAAATAGAATTCAAGAATATTTAAAAAAATATGAAGTAAATGGAGATAATTATTTGGTAAAATCGGTTATCGGACAAGTTGGAGAAGGAACATCAGATCCAAACAGCGGCGAAATTAGCGGAACTACTCCAAATAAAGCGCGAATTACCGTAGATTTTGTAAAATCTCAGGATCGACATGGAATTGAAACCAATGAGGTCTTGACTGATATCAGAAATTTGTTACACGATTATCCCGGTGTAAAAATTACTGTTGACAAACCCAAAGAAGGGCCTCCAACAGGAGCTCCTATCAATATTGAAGTTACCGGTGATGATTTTGAACAATTAATTCAAACGGCAGAAAAACTAAAATTATTTGTAGATGATGCCAATATCGCCGGAATTGAGGAGTTAAAATTGGATGTAGAACAAGGAAAACCAGAATTACCCATCATCATTGATCGTCAAAAAGCACGCAGTTTAAATATCTCAACCGGACAAATTGGTGATGAATTAAGAACAGCTTTGTTTGGAAAAGAAGTTTCAACTTACAAAGATGGAGAAGATGATTATCCAATCAACATCCGACTAAACGATAAATATCGCTATAATAGGGATATTTTATTAGACCAAAAAATTACTTTTAGAAATCAATCTAACGGTAAAATTGTTCAAATTCCCATTTCATCTGTTGCGCATATGGAATCATCGTCCACTTTTAGCGCCATTAAACGAAAAGATTTAAAAAGAGTTATTACGGTTGCCTCCAATGTTTTAGAGGGATACAATCCAACCGAAGTTAACAATAACATAAAAATGGCGTTGGAACGATTTGATGTTCCCGATGAAATCAACATTTCATTTACCGGTGAACAAGAAAAACAAGCTGAAGAAATGTCTTTTTTAAGCAGTGCTTTAATGATTGCTTTATTCTTGATTTTCCTCATTTTGGTAGCGCAATTTAACTCCACTTCAACGCCTATAATTATCTCCATTTCAGTACTATTGAGCTTGATTGGCGTTTTACTGGGATTGATTATTTTTAGAATGGAATTTATCATTATTATGACCATGATTGGAATCATTTCTCTGGCAGGAATTGTAGTAAATAATGCCATTGTTTTGATTCATTACACTAATTTGGTCATCAGCAGAAACCGCCTCGAATTACAACTTTCAGACGATACTTTAACGTCGATGAACCTCATTTATGAAAGTATTGTTGAAGGAGGAAAAACAAGATTACGCCCTGTTTTGTTAACGGCCATCACAACTGTTTTAGGATTGATTCCCTTAGCACTTGGAATCAACATCAATTTCATGACCTTGTTTACAGAGTTTAATCCGCAGTTTTATATCGGTGGAGAAAATGTAGCGTTTTGGGGACCCATGTCTTGGACCATCATTTTCGGATTGACTTTTGCTACTTTTTTAACCCTTATTATTGTTCCGGTGATGTATTATTTGCTGAATGGGATAAAATTGAAAATGAAGTTGAAATAAATGTGGGAAAATCCTATCCCCAACCCTTTCCAAAGGAAAGGGAGATAAAAATTATATTGCATAATGCTTAAACCTTTTAAAGAAAATCCTTCCCTTTGCTTCGCCAGTTCGCTGTCGCTCGTGTGGGAAGGATTTAGGATGAAATAAAATTTAATAAAATAAGTTTGAAAAATAAATCACATACACTTGAAGAAGTCCAATTATTGATGGAGCATTATTGCGCTTATCAAGAACGATGTCACCAAGAAGTGGAGCAAAAACTTTTTGATTATGGCGTTTACCAAAATGATAGAGCTCAAATTATTTATCATTTAATAACGCAGAATTTTTTAAATGAAGAACGATTTGCCAAAGGTTTTTCCCGCGGAAAATTTAACATCAAACATTGGGGAAGGAATAAAATAAAATTGGCTTTACAGCAAAGAAATATTGCTGCTTTTTTGGTTGATGTCGGATTAAAAGAAATTGATGAAGATGATTATCTGACTATTTTATCCAAAGAAATGGACAAAAAATTAAATACCATCACCGAAAAAGATCCATGGAAACGCAAAAAAAAGCTGTTTAATTATTTGATGCAAAAAGGATATGAATATCCACTGATTGAACAAGTTTGGAATGGAATCCCCTCGGCTCCGCTCGGGGTTCGAAAATAGATAAAAGATAAAAGCATCAACTTTTTCACCTAAAAAAATGCTTTAAACTATCAATATTGTATATTTGAATTACTTAAAATTATTTTACTATGACTACAAAATCATTTCTCGGACTTATAATCGGTTTTTCAATCGTGTTGATATCCTGTAAAAAAGAAGTTCCCACTGTTGAAAAATCTGCTGTTCCTGAAAAAAGTGCTGTTATTACAGATTCTGTACAACCTATAAAAATCACTACAGAAACGGCAGCTCCAACTTTAAATCCGCCACATGGTCAGCCCAATCACCGATGTGATATTGCCGTTGGAGCACCTTTAAACAGTCCGTCCAATCAAACTCAACCAACTCAAACACAACCGGTTCAAACACAACAAGCGCCTGTTGGGGTAACCAATACCAATCCATCTGGGGTAAAACCCAAAACAAATCCGGCTCACGGACAAGCATTTCACCGTTGCGATTTAGCAGTTGGAGCGCCTTTACCGGATGCTTAATCTTTCTGTTTCAAATCGATAAAAACAAGAAAAGTCCCGAAAAATCGGGACTTTTTTAAATTATCATCGAGTGGTCTTACCAAATCAACACACGTTCTGTTGGTTTTAAATACAAGGCATCACCCTCTTTAATATCAAATGCTTTATAAAATTCTTCCAAATTAAGTAAGGGAACATACGCTCTGAAATTCCCCGGTGAATGTGGGTCAGTTTTTATCAAGTTTCGAGTAGCTTCATCACGAGCTTTGGTTCTCCAAACAGTTGCCCAAGACATAAAGAAACGTTGCTCTGGAGTATATCCATCTATTTTATCAGGATAACCATTTGCGTTAAATTCTATTTTCATAGCATCAAAAGCGGCATTAACACCACCTAAATCACCAATATTTTCACCCAAGGTAAAGGTACCATTCACAAAAACTCCGGGTAAAGCTTCTAAAGCATCATATTGTGCTACCAGTTTTTTTCCAAGGGCGGTAAAATTATCCAAATCGGAAGCTTGCCACCAATTTTTAAGGTTTCCATCGGCATCAAAACGAGCACCGGAATCATCAAATCCGTGAGAAATTTCATGACCGATAACGGCACCAATTCCGCCGTAATTTACGGCATCATCCGCTAAATAATCGTAAAATGGTGCTTGTAAAATGGCTGCCGGAAATACGATTTCGTTAAAAGTTGGACTAAAATAAGCGTTTACCGTTTGCGGTGTCATTCCCCAACGGGTTTTATCAACGGCTTGTCCTAAATCTTTTAAATTATCGTAGTAATTCCATTTTGAAACTTCCATCATATTACTATAAAAAGTTCCGCCTTCTTTTGGTGATTTTGTAATCATGGCGCTGTAATCTCTCCATTTATCAGGATATCCGATTTTTACTGTCATTTTATTTACTTTTTCATACGCTTTCTCCTTGGTTTCTCCGCTCATCCAAGATAAATTTTTGATGCGGTTGAGGTAAGCTAACTTCAAATTTTGCACCATTTTAGCCGCTTTTTCTTTGGCTGCCGGCGGAAATTTTTCATCGACATATAATTTTCCTAAGGCCTCACCAACAGTGCGATTTACAATTTGTAAAGCCCTGTCATTTAACGGACGTTGTTTTTTTGAACCACTCAAAATTTTCTCATTAAAATTCCAATTCATACGTTCCATATCCATGGTTAATCTGTTGGAATTGCGATTGATAACAGTCCATTTCAGATAATTTTTCCACTGTTCAACCGGTGCTGTTTTGAGCAATTCTTCTAAAGCCGCAAAATATTTGGGCTCACTAACAATTATTGTGTCTATTTTTTTAACTCCAATTCCGGCTAAATAAGCATCCCAATTGACGGAAGGCGTTAATTCAGATAAATCTTTTATGGCTGTAGGATTGTAACGTTTACGTGCATCGCGTCGTTCTTCTTTGGTCATTCTTGGCTCTGCCATTTTGGTTTCAAAGGATAAAATTTCTGCTGCTTTTGTGGTTGCATTCATCTCTTTTTTATCAACATATTGAAACATTTTGGCAATATGAGAAACATACTTTTCGCGTTTATCTTTGGTATCGGCATCTTCATCAACATAATAATCGCGGTTAGGCAATCCCAAGGCACCACTTCCTAAATAACCTACATTTAAATTACTGTTTTTCATATCCGGACTTACTCTAAATCCGAAGAAACCGCCACCTCCGTAAGGTTCCATTTCTACAAGATATTTTTGAAGATCTTGAACGTTTTTAATCGCATCAATTTTGGCTAAAATTGGTTTTATGGGCGCAATGCCATTTTTATTACGCGCAACGGTATCTAAAACTGTTAAATAAATATCAATGGCTTTATTTTGATCGGTGCCATTAGCATAAATTCCGCTACTCACTGCCTTGTCTAAAATTGCCTGTACATCTTTGTCTGTTTTTTCACGCAATTCATCAAAACTTCCCCAACGCGTTCTGTCATCTGGAATGGCATTGTTGTCTAACCATTTTCCGTTTACAAATCGGAAAAAGTCTTGACCGGGTTTTACACTGGTATCTAAATAATCCAGATTAATTCCTCTGGAGGTTTGAGCGCTTGCCAGTACTCCGATAAAAAGCAACAATAATATTAGGGTGTTTTTAATTAAATGTTTCATGATGTATATATTTATTTTTAGCGTTTGTTTATTCATTTTTATCATCTGACAAATCATATGCAAAAACAGTTCCTTTATCAACAGCTTCAATTCCGTTAATCATCCAATTGGGTGTTTTTTCTCCTTTTAGATAATGATCAAAAAATTGTGACATTCTGACAGATAAATCTTTTCTGTTTTTTTGTTTGCGAAGATTGTGAGCTTCATCTTTATACATCAATAACCATGATGGTTTTTGAAATCTTCTTAAAGCTATATAAAATTCGATTCCTTGTTCTTTTGGAACGGCTCCATCGCTTTCATTCGCCATAATTAAAACGGGGGTTTCTATAGTTGGAACTCCGAATAAAGGTGAATTTTCGATGTATAAATTTAAATCTTCCCAAGGTGTTTTACCAATTCTAGATTGCGTTTTTTCATATTGAAAAGCCCGGTTTTTACCCGATTCCCAACGAATTCCGCCATAAGCCGAAATCATATTAGACACTGGAGCGCCTGCCATTGCTGCTTTAAATTTATTGGTTTTGGTAATTAAATAAGCCGTTTGATAGCCACCCCAACTTTGTCCTTGAATTCCTAAATTAGCACTATCAACAAAAGGTAATTTTTCCATTGCTTCTACACCGGACATAATGCAATTGTAAGCACTTTTACCGGGATATCCGATTTCATAAACGATATCCGGCACAAAAACCAAATAACCATTACTTGTAAAATAAGCGATATTTACTGTTGATGCGCTTGGTTGTGGAGTCATATAATTATTCAATCGAACTGCTGATTTCTCGTAGAAATAAGTAATCATCGGATATTTTTTAGCGGCATCAAAATTCTCCGGTTTGTAGAGAATTCCTTCTAATTGTTTTCCGTCATAAGAAGTCCATTTTACCAATTCTGAAGTTCCTCTTAAAAACTCATCATCATGTTTGTTTACATTTGAAACTTTTTCAACATTTTTAAAATCTTTGGTTGTCCAAATATTTGGAAACTCATTGGTGCTCTGGCGGGTATATACCAATACATTTTCTTGATTTGATTTTTTTAAATCTTCAAATAATTTCTTGTTCGATTTTATCAAATTTATTTTTTGATAAGTCTTCGGATTTAAAGTGTAATATCCGCTTTCTTTTGTTTTTTTATCAAAACCTCTTAATACCATATTCTTATTGAAATAAGAAACTTTATCAACATCATCTCTATCTGAAGATAATTGCACTAAACGATATTCAATTTTGTTAATTCTACCATCTTTTGTTAAGTTAATCGGATTTATTTTCCCGGTTAAATCAATCTGCCAAATATCAAATTCATCGTATAATAAAACAGTTTTGTTATTGATAAATCCGCCAAAACCATAAGCTTCTGGTAAAGTCGGAAGATCATTGTCTACTTCATAAAAAGGAACTTTTAATGAGGCGGTTAAATTTATTATTTTATGGGTCGGTAAATGTAAAACATACCATTGTTGATCTTCATGACGATAATAAACAGCATTTTCTCCATTTTCTGAAAGTTTAGGAACCGAACTTGTTTTTTCGATGGCAAGTTTATGTTGACCTGTTTCAACATCAATGATATAAATATCTCGTTTTGAAGGATAATCCCATGTTGATTCTATTAAATAAGGATCACTTGATATTCCTAAAATATATCGGCTGTTATTATCTTTTGCTGTAATTACATTGTCAAAAAATTTATCTTGAAGTGTATTAATTCGCTCTTTTTCAACATCATAAACTGATAAATATGATTTTTCTCTACTTCTCTTGATATTAAATTCTTGTTCTGTTTGAATCAATTTATCGTTCCAAGACCAGACAGAAACTTCTGCCAATTCATCTTTTAATAAAGTGGTATCATTATCAAATTTCTTTGGAATCAACTGTGTAAAAAAGAATAGTTTTTTACCATTATCAGAAAAATAAGGAGCCTTATACGTACTTAATTTATAGCCGTTTTTTAATTGTTGAAAAGAAGTATCAACTACTTTTTTAAGTAAATTATTACTCCAATAAAAAAGGTCAAACTTTAAGGAATCTTTTTTAATACTGTCTTTTGCCGCTAAAAAAGCGATTTTTTTACCGTCTTTTGATGCGCCAAATTCACCAAATTTTATTTTGTTGTAATCTAACAAGGTTAGTTTTTTATCTTCTAAAGAATATTTATAAAATGCCTGTTTCTTTTTAAGCGTATCAATTCCTTTTGCGATGAGCATCGCTTTTTCATTTTCAACAAATCCGTAATTTTTGATCAAGAAAAGAGTATCATTTGACTTGAATTTTAAATTTTTAACAATGAGATAATCTTCTTCAAATTTCAATGATTTCTTAGGTTTTACGGTTGTAGAGTCTTTTTTGGAACCTTTAGCGGGATTTTCTTTGGTGTTATTGAGCTCTTTCAATTTTTGGACAGCTACAAAATTTCCATATTTTTCGGGGATTTTAAAATCTTTAATTCTAAGAATTGAATCAGTAATTTTATGTTGTTTTACATCGTATACAAAAAAAGAATTTCGTTCTTTCTTGTCTTTTTTCACTTTGTCTTTTCTTTCTTTTCGATCGGTTTCAAACGAAGGTTTTTGTTGAAAAAAAACAAAGTTTTCCTCAAAATCAAGATTTGAATTACCGGCTCTGTTCAACTTGAAATTTTGTTTTGTTTGGGTATTGTACACTTCAGAAAATCCATCTGCAAAAGGCGTAATCGGTTCTACTTCATATACGATTACTTTTCCGTTTTCAGACAAAGCGGTTTTGCCAATTCGCATCCAACGATCATAATCATTGTGAGTGATGACTTTTTTTTGGGCAACGGATACAAAGGTTGTAAAAACTACTAATAAAATTGTAATTGACTGCTTCATTGTTGGTCAGGTTTTATTTGTTGAATTATTTGAGTATCTTTTTCTTTTTTTATTTCAATAACTTGATTTGTAAATTCATTCGGAATTACAATGGATAAAACATACTGTTCAATTTCCCAATTCCCATTTTTACAGAGTAAAACTCCCGATCCACGACAAATTCCCATCCAAGTATCCAACAATTCATCAAACCAGGCGATATCACCTTTTGAATTGAAATACACATTGCGTTCTAACGCTTTAAAATCCCAAGTTTTTTTGTTGTAAAAATGTGGTTTAGCAAAATCTTTAAACTGTTGAACAGTCCAATTTTCGGAAGCATCAGTCCCAATAAAAACAGCGGTTTCAGACATTTTTCCAAAATAGGCGTCAAAATCTGAATTGGCAACATCTTTGTGCCATTGATTTAGAAAACTATTTACTTGGATTTTTTTATGATAAAATGAAAGTGTTTGTGTTTGTTTTTCTCTTGCCTTTTGTTCGCTATTTCCAATTACAACAATACAACTGCTAAAGAAAAATGGTATAAATAATAGAATAATTCTTTTCATAAATGTGGGTTTATTCTTTCTTTATCAATTTCAAATCCTTTTCCACTTTTTTAACATCTTTGGGCAAAGTGTCTGCAAATACTTTAGGTGCTTGAAATTGCACATCAACATTATCTTCATTGACATTCATCAAATAAACCTGATTAATTTTAGCAATGATAGATTCATAAGCATAAATAATATTTTCAATTTTACTATTTACCTCATCGTTTGAAATAGAGTTAATGGAACTCATGTCTAAAAGTCGCAGCGCTTCATTGTGCAGAATATTAAAACGAGCTTTAACATCTGGCCGATCTATTTTTTGAATCGTTATACTGTCTTTAATTCTGATGATAATATCACTCAAATCTTTGGCATTTAATTTAGCTTCGGCTGGAGTTGAATTGTAAAATTGCTCTATGGTTTTTTCAAATTCATCAAAATGTTTCAACTCAATAAGTTCTTTACGAGCACTTTCACTTAAAAAAATTGATTTTATGTGAGTTTTTTGAACTACTGAAATAGTATCATTATTGATGATGTTTTTAGGTTTTTTTGGAGTTTGGTTACAACTGTAAAATAAAAGAATTATTCCAATAAAAATCAATTGTTTAATCATCTAAAAAGTATTTTGGCATAAAAGTACTAATTACGATCAAATATTATGTTAAAATTAAGTTAGGGTTTTTATGGATTGTCAATTCTATTTTAAAACAAGTATTCGACTCTGTTTTTTAAAGCTATTGACAATATATTTTAATAAATTTGCTACACTATTAAAATAAAAACAATCACCATGAGTGAAAAAATATTAATTATCGGTTCGTGTGGTCAAATTGGTACCGAATTAACCATAAAATTACGTGAACTTTACGGAAAAGACAATGTTATTGCCGCGGATATTAACTCAGGAAGTAACGAATTAATGTATTCCGGTCCTTTTGAAATTTTAGATGCCACTAAAAAAGATGATGTCAAAAAGATTCTTAAAAAATACAAGATTACCGAAGTTTATTTGATGGCCGCCATGCTTTCGGCTGTTGGTGAAAAATTTCCGGAGAAAGCTTGGAATTTAAACATGAATTCTTTGCTAATCATTTTAGATTTGGCCAAAGAGGGCTATATTAAAAAAGTATTTTGGCCCAGTTCTATGGCTGCTTTCGGGCCTACATCCCCAAAAATTAACACGCCGCAAATGACCATTATGGAACCATCAACCGTTTATGGAATCAGTAAATTAGCCGGTGAACGTTGGTGTGAATACTACTTTCAAAAATTTGGGGTGGATGTGAGAAGCATTCGTTACCCGGGAATTATCAGTTGGAAAACCAAACCGGGCGGAGGAACTACCGATTATGCCATCGATATTTTTTACAAGGCTGTTTCTCGCGAGGATTATATTTGTTTTTTATCAGAAAATACGCGTTTACCAATGATGTATATGGAAGATGCCATTAAAGCAACCATCGATTTAATGCAAGCCGACAGTTCAAAAATCAAGGTTCGGTCATCGTATAATTTATCGGCGATAGATTTTACGCCTAAGGAAATTTATACTGAAATTAAAAAGCATTATCCTGATTTTCAAGTTATTTACGCTCCCGATTTTAGACAACAAATTGCCGATAGTTGGCCGCAAAGTATTGATGATACCGTTGCACGAACCGATTGGGGCTGGAATCATTCTTTCGATTTAGAAAAAATGACCGCTGATATGATTAAAAATCTATCCAATTAATAAACAGACGTAAGAATATAGATAAAAGAATATAGATAAAAAGAAAAGAATATTGTGATAGAAATCAATTGTTTATCTCATTTTCTATTTCCTATATATTATCGTCGATTTAATATTATCTTTAATATTATTATTTTAACAACCTATAAATCATAGTTTTTAAATTTTGTAGCTATGATTTTTTATTGATAGAAAGCATGAAAGAAATTATTCAACAAAGTATTCAAAAAAGCATCAATTACACCACTTATCGAAAATTAATTTTCGATTTATTAAAGGAAGGAAAGTCGACTGGAATAACTGAGGGTGAAGATTATTTTCAGTTTAGTGAGTTGAATAACAGCCGAATGAATCGCTTGGATAAAACCATCAAGGTTTCAGCACCGCATCAAAATCAATTACAAAATCTTTCAAAAAAAATTACTTGGTTGGTGATTTCTGAAGGATGGTGTGGAGATGCAGCTCAAATTGTTCCGGTAATAAATAAATTAGCAAACTGCAGCGAAAATATCGATTTTAAAATAGTGATTCGAGATGAAAATCTTGAATTAATGGATTTATTTTTGACAAATGGAAATAGAGCTATTCCGATGTTATTAATTATTGATACAGAAACCAATGAACTTATTAGTAAATGGGGACCGAGACCACAAACGGCTACTCAAATGGTGAAAAATTACAAAACGCTTCACGGGGTTTTAGATGCCGATTTTAAAATTCAATTGCAAAATTGGTATAATGCCGACAAAGGAATTGAAATTCAAAATGAAGTGATGGAGTTGATGGATGAGTTTTAATTTATAAAAATTAATTGTCATCATTTATTTGTTGAAGAAAATCTTCTAAACTCAATGTATTTTCAACAGAAAATTCTCCAATTTTAGTGCGTTTTAAAGCAGCAAGATGTGAACCGGTTTGCATTGCTTTTCCAAAATCATGAGCTATGGAACGGATATAAGTTCCTTTGCTGCATTGAATTCTAAACTCTATTTTGGGTAATTCAATTCGGGTAATTTCAAATTCGTGAACCGTAACTTTTCTCGATTCCATTTCCATTTCTTGTCCTTTTCGGGCCAAATTATAAGCGCGTTTTCCGTCTTTTTGAATGGCCGAAAAAATAGGTGGAACTTGATTAATCTCTCCGATAAATTGTTGTACCGTTTCTTTGATTAATTGATTGGTTACATGAGCGTAATCAAAATGTTGATCAAAATCGGTTTCTAAATCGTAACTGGGAGTTGTGTTTCCCAACTTAATTGTTCCGGTATATTCTTTAAACAATCCTTGGTATTCATCAATTTTTTTGGTGAATTTTCCGGTACAAATAATCAGCAAACCGGTAGCTAAAGGATCTAAAGTTCCGGCATGCCCCACTTTTATCTTTTTCAATTTAAAGCGCTTTTTAATGGCAAATCGCATTTTATTCACCACTTGAAAAGAAGTCCAATGCAAGGGTTTGTCAATCAGCAAAACTTGACCTTCCGTTATATTTTCAATAGAATTCATCTAAATAGTTGATAAGGGATACATAAAAAAATGAATCAGCAAAAGGGCAATCCCGATGATGATTCTATAATATCCAAAAATTTTAAATCCGTTTTTACTCAAATATTCAATAAAAGATTTGATGGCAATCATCGCCACAAAAAAAGCAACGATATTGCCTAAAATCAAGATATTAAACTGTTGAGAATTGAGTTCAAATCCGTTATTAAAATATTCGTATAATTTAAGACAGCTTGCTCCCAACATGGTTGGAATGGCCAGAAAAAAGGAAAACTCTGCCGCTGCTCTTCTGCATAATTTCTGACTCATCCCGCCAACTATGGTTGCTCCGCTACGGGAGACACCGGGAATCATGGCAATGGTTTGAAACAAGCCAATTTTTAAGGCAGTTGTGTAAGAGACATCCGTATTGGTAATTGTTTCTTCGGTGTCTGGAAACCACGAATCCACTTTTAAAAGTATGAATCCGCCTAATACCAAAGAAATAGCAACGGTAACCGGACTTTCCAATAAATCGTTGATTAAATTATTAAAAAAAAGTCCTAAAATTATGGCCGGAATAAAAGCAACCAAGAGTTTCAGATAAAAATCTGCCGATTGAAAAAAGCGTTTCCAATACAAAATAATCACCGATAAAATGGCGCCTAATTGAATAACGATGATGAATAATTTGGTAAAATCATCTTGGGCGATTTTCATAAATGAGGAAGCAATAATCATGTGACCGGTAGAAGAAATCGGTAAAAATTCGGTAATTCCTTCAATAATGGCGATTAAAATTGCTTGTAAGTAACTCATCTGTTACTTTTTAGGGCTTGCAAAAATGGCGTAAATTTCAATAGCGAAACCGATTAAAATCAAAGTTGGCGCCAAACGAATTCGTTGAAAATTATAGATTTCTTCATTAAAAACTTGAGGGTCATCACTTCCTCCGCCTGCCATCAGTATAAATCCGACAGCAATAAAAAGGATTCCAACAATCATGATCAAATAATTCTTTTTGCCAAATAAAAATTGGTTTTCTTCGGTTTTTTTAGAGTCCTTTTGCATTTTATTAATAATAAAGTTCGTCAGTTCGTAAATTTAAAAATCGTTGGGTTGCAAAAAAAGTGCTGATGGCGGTGATTAAAATTCCCAAAATAATGGTTCCGGCAAAAAGCGTTAGCAATATGCCGTAATCTTTTAATAAAAGTAATTCCGGTAAATATTTGTTGGTGTAAATTACTACTATTAATACGGCAATATTTGAAATTATCGCTCCAATTACACCCAATTTTATACTTTGTTTTATAAAAGGAATGCTGATAAAACTTCGGGTTGCTCCTACTAATTGCATCGTTTTAATGGTAAATCGTTTGGAGTAAATGGATAATCTGATGGAATTATTGATGAGCACCACAGCCATAAAAGTTAAAACGCCGCTTACCACCAAAACCCAAAAACTCACTTTTTGAATGTTTTGAGTTAAAAGTGTAATAAGTGGTTTATCGTAAGAAACTTCTTCTACAACTCTATTTTTTAGCAATTTTTTTTCAATTTCATCAATTTTTTCGGGCGCCACATAATCGGCATTTAACACAATATCAATGGCATCTTTCAACGGATTTTTACCTAAAAACTTTAAAAAATCTTCGCCAATATCTTTGCTGAATGCTTCGGCAGCTTGATCGCGCGAAATAAAAGTCATCGATTTGGTATAAACCGCTTTTTGTACTTCTTTTTTAAACGCCTCTACTTCAGTATCAATGGCAATATCTTTAAAATATACAGTTACAACAATTTGCTCTTTAAAATGGTCCGTTATTTTTTTTGTTTTTAACACCAATAATCCTAAAATTCCGACCAAAAAAAGAATCAATGCAATACTTACCACTACAGAAAAGTAGGACGATCTCAGTTTTCTTTTTTGATATTTTTCAAATGATGTAGCCATTTATTACACTAAATTATGAGTTGCAAGATACAATATAATTCTGCTTTCAAATACAGCACAAATTTATTTTTTGCTTACTGGGCAATTTCCTGACAGAGTTCAATCAGCACTCCGTTGGTCGATTTTGGATGTAAAAAAGCAATTAATTTATTATCGGCACCTTTTTTGGGTGTTTCATTCAGCACTATAAATCCTTCACTTTTTAATCGATTTATTTCAGCAAAAATATCATCAACCGCAAAAGCAATATGATGAATTCCTTCGCCTTTTTTCTCGATGAATTTAGCAATCGGGCTTTCATCATTCATCGCCTGCAACAACTCAATTTTATTGGGCCCGCTTTTAAAAAAGGAAGTAATGACTGCTTCACTTTCAACCGTTTCCGTTTTGTAAGGTGGCGTTCCAAACAATTTTGTGTAAATTGCATTGGCGCTTGAAATATCTTTAACCGCAATTCCGATATGTTCTATTTTCTGCATAAATTATGAGCTTTAGTACAAAAATAAACATTCTAACAATACAAATTATAGTGTAACTTTGCATTATGGAAACAAACAGACAGAAAAAAATTGCAGGAACCATTCAGCAGGATTTGGCTGAAATCCTCCAAAAAGATGCCAATGACTTTCATTTAAAGGTAATTATATCGGTTACGAAAGTAGATATTACAAGCGATTTATCGATTGCAAAAGTTTTTGTGAGTATTTTTCCCACCACCAATAGAGCTGAAATTTTTAAGGATATTGCAGAAAATGCACAGAAATTTAAACATCTTTTAGCGCAAAGAACGCGTCATCAATTGCGTACAGTTCCTAATTTATTCTTTTATGATGATGATTCTTTAGATTATATCGATGGCATAGAAAAAGCGTTGCGAGGTGATGGCGATAATCCGATTAAAAATCCCGAGATTTTACCTAAACGTAAAAAAATATAGTGAACTTTCCGTTTTACATCGCTAAGCGATATTTATTTTCAAAAAGTAGTAACAATACTATTAATATCATCACATTTATTGCTTTTTTGGGCGTTGTAATCGGAACTTTATCTTTGTTTATAGTGCTTTCGGGCTTTTCAGGTCTCAAAACTTTTAGTGTTTCTTTTCTCAATATCTCAGATCCCGATTTAAAAATCACATCCATTGAAGGAAAAACTTTTGAGTTTCCAAAATCCTTTCAAAAAAATTTAGAAGAAATTAAAGGAATTGCTTCCTTTACTAAAGTGGTTGAAGAACGCGCTTTTTTTAGTTATCACAACAAAGAAATAGTGGCTTATATTAAAGGGGTTGATAGCAATTATTTATCGGTCAATAAAATTGATACCGCTTTAATTGCCGGTAATTGGCTTCAATCAAATCTTGAAAATGTTACGGTTGTTGGAAATGGAATTTCTCGCAAATTATCTTTAGGGATCTATGATTTTTTAGAACCTTTAAAAATTTATGTCCCGAAAGCTGGTTTAGGATATTTGGAGGATCCACGAGAAGGCTTTAATATGATTCAAACACAAAATATCGGGATTTATGCGTTGACAGAAGATGTTGATAATAAATATGTTTTTACTGATATAAAAATTGCTCAAAACCTACTTTCTTATACAGATGACCAAATTTCTGCCATCGAAATAAAGGTTATTTCTGATGATTTCATTCCGATTGTTAAAAGTAATTTGGAAAAAATTCTTGAAAAAAACTACCGGATTGAAACGCGCGAACAACTCAATGCACTGTTTTACAAAATGCTGAATACCGAAAATTTAGTGCTGTATTTTATTTTTACTTTGGTCCTAATTATTGCCCTTTTTAATGTGATTGGCGCAATTATTATGATGATACTCGACAAAAAAGAAAACCTAAAAACACTGTCAAATCTCGGACTTACCATTTCAGAAATTAGACAAATATTCGTATTACACGGATTTTTACTCACCATCTTCGGATTGTTAATTGGCTTAATTATAGGAAGTATTTTAATCTATTTACAAATTGAATTTCAACTTTTTATGATTACAAAATCCTTGCCTTATCCGGTTGAATTTACCTTTGTAAATCTCGGAATTGTAATCGTTACGATTGTTGTTTTAGGATTTTTAGCTTCACTCATTGCCAGTAGTAGAATTTCTGCTAAAGTGATTCATCTGTGATAGAACAGTAAGCAGTAGGCAGTAGCAGTAGGCAGTAGTAGTAGGCAGTAGCAGTAGGCAGAAATCAGAAAACTGCTCCTCGACTTCGCTCAGGGTTCATAACTGAAAACTTAAAGCACTGCATTTGAAAATTGCTCAGAAATTTCATCAAATATTTTTTCGAGGGATGAAAAATCATCTGCGGTAACTAATTTTAAACGGTATTCTTTAAAATGCGGAATTCCTTTGAAATAATTGGTATAATGTCGGCGCGTTTCCAACAATCCCAAACGCTCACCTTTCCAATCCATCGCCATTTCTAAATGTCTTTTGGCAACGGCAACACGTTCCTCAATAGTTGGTGGCGCTAAATGATGGCCGGTTTCGAAAAAGTGTTTTATTTCTCTGAAAATCCACGGATAACCAATAGCAGCACGCCCAATCATAGCACCGTCTAATCCGTATTCATCGCGCATGGATTGCGCTCTTTCGGGCGAATCTACATCGCCATTTCCAAAAATAGGAATATGCATTCTTGGATTGTTTTTTACCTCGGCAATTGGTTTCCAATTGGCCAATCCTTTATACATTTGATTACGGGTTCTGCCGTGAATAGATAAAGCTTGAATACCGGCATCTTGCAACAATTCTGCAACCCTTACAATTTCGATGGATTGTTCATCCCAACCCAAACGTGTTTTTACGGTAATGGGCAAGGAAGTACGTTTTACCATGGCTTCGGTGAGTTTTACCATGAGCGGAATATCTTTTAAAATTCCGGCGCCGGCGCCTTTGCAAACCACTTTACTGACCGGACAGCCAAAATTGATATCGATAAAATCGGGTTTTGATTGTTCAACAATTTCAACCGTTCGCAACATCGATTCTAAATTGGCTCCGAATATTTGAATTCCCACCGGACGTTCTTTTTCGTAAATATCGAGTTTTACTTTGCTTTTTGCAGCATCGCGTATGAGTCCTTCGGAGGAGATAAATTCGGTATACACCACATCGGCGCCCAATTCTTTACAAATGGCTCTAAATGGCGGATCACTTACATCTTCCATAGGAGCCAATAACAGTGGGAATTTCCCTAAATCGATATTTCCAATTGTTGCCATTTCATTTACTTTTGCGTTGCAAAGTTAGGAAATTTTGGAGTTAGAATTTGTTTTCAAAATATTTGAAAGAAAATTGTACTTTTGATTTTATCATTAATTTTTACTTAATATGAAAAGAATTGTTTTATTTCTATTGATATTCTCTGTATTTTTTACAGGTTGCAAAACTCATCAAAATAAAAAAACTCCCAGTCATGATGCTACTTCCGGCGCTACTAAAATTGTAAATACACTTCATTATCCGCAAGAAAAGCATTTAAAAAACATCCAACAAATCACTTTTGGCGGCGATAATGCCGAAGCATATTGGAGTTTTGACAATCAATCCATCGTATTTCAATCAAACAATAAAGATTGGGATTTAGAATGTGACCAAATTTACACCATGCCCATTACGCAAGATTTAAGTAAAGGCAATCAACCACAATTAATCAGCACAGGATCAGGCAGAACCACTTGCAGTTATTTTATGCCTGGCAATAAAACCATTGTATATTCATCTACCCATTTACAAAATGTTGCTTGTCCGCATGTGCCCAAAAAAGAAGATTACGGCGGAAAATATGTATGGCCGGTTTATGACAGTTTTGATATTTTTACGGCCGATTTAAACGGAAATCAGCTAAAGCAATTAACCCATACACCGGGTTATGATGCAGAACCAACCGTTTCTCCGAAAGGAGATAAAATTGTTTTTACCTCGATGCGAAGTGGCGATTTAGAGCTTTACACCATGAATATCGATGGCTCTGATGTGAAACAAATTACCCATGAATTGGGTTATGACGGCGGGGCATTTTTCTCACCGGATGGAACAAAATTAGTTTTCAGAGCTTCAAGACCAAAAACATCCGAAGAAATAAAAGAATACAAAGATTTACTTGCCATAGGGTTGGTACAACCTACCCATATGGAACTCTTCGTTTGTAATGTTGACGGATCCGATTTAAAACAAATTACCCATTTAGGCAATGCCAATTGGGCACCGTTTTTTCATCCATCAGGAAAAAAAATTCTTTTCTCATCCAATCATAAAACCAATCACAGTTTTAATTTATTTATGATTAATTTGGATGG
Source organism: Flavobacteriaceae bacterium (assembly GCA_030683815.1). GTDB lineage: Bacteria > Bacteroidota > Bacteroidia > Flavobacteriales > Flavobacteriaceae > JAGXRT01. The sequence goes on along the minus strand of JAUXPJ010000021.1, from coordinate 18,862 downwards.
AACCGGCTTAGAACAAATCACTTTTGACACCGTTTTTGACGCTTTTCCGATGTTTTCATTTGATGGCAAAAAACTGATTTTCTCTTCCAACCGAAATAATAATGGCACCAGAGATACCAATTTATTTGTTGCCGATTGGGTAGATTAACATAACTACAACCTATCTTACACTGGCTGAGGCGCTTTTAAAGCATCTCAGCTTTGTTTTATTTTGATTATCTTGCACCCGATTTAAGATTGAACATGAAGAAAATTCGGAATTTTTGCATTATTGCCCACATCGACCATGGTAAAAGCACCCTGGCCGATCGTTTATTAGAATTTACCCATACCATTACTGACCGAGAAAAAAAAGATCAATTATTGGATAGTATGGACTTGGAACGCGAACGCGGAATTACCATCAAAAGTCACGCTATCCAAATGGAGTATATGTATAAAGGTGAAAATTATATTTTAAATTTAATTGACACTCCGGGCCACGTCGATTTTTCTTACGAAGTTTCCCGCTCCATTGCTGCCTGCGAAGGCGCTTTATTAATTGTGGATGCCGCCCAAAGTATTCAGGCACAAACCATTTCCAATCTTTATTTAGCCTTGGAAAATGATTTGGAAATCATCCCAATTCTTAATAAAGTAGATTTGCCTAGCGCCAATCCTGAAGAGGTTTCTGATGACATCGTTAATCTATTAGGTTGCAAACTGGATGATATCATTCATGCCAGCGGAAAAACCGGCTTTGGTGTAGAGGCTATTTTAGAAGCCATTATAGAGCGGATTCCGCATCCGAAAGGCAATGAAGACGAACCGTTACAGGCATTAATTTTTGATTCTGTTTATAATTCTTTCAGAGGTATTGAAACCTATTTCAAAGTTTTAAATGGAGTCATCAAAAAAGGACAAAAAATTAAATTTTTAGCAACCGGAAAAGAGTATTTTGCAGAAGAAGTTGGCACTTTAAAATTGACTCAGGTTAAAAAAGATGCTGTAAAAGCCGGAGATGTAGGGTACTTAATAAGTGGTATCAAAGTAGCAAAAGAGGTGAAAGTAGGCGATACTATTACTGATGCTTTAAATCCGACAACAAAGCCAATTGCAGGTTTTGAAGATGTTAAACCGATGGTTTTTGCCGGTATTTACCCGGTTGATACCGAAGATTATGAAGAACTTCGCAACTCGATGGAAAAACTGCAACTCAATGATGCTTCATTAGTTTATGTTCCTGAAAGTTCGGCGGCACTTGGTTTCGGTTTCCGTTGCGGATTCTTAGGAATGCTGCATATGGAAATCATTCAGGAACGTTTAGAAAGAGAGTTTGATATGACTGTAATTACTACCGTTCCAAACGTATCGTATAATGCTTATATCAAAAAAGATCCAACAAAAGCAATTGTTGTTAATAATCCAACAGATTTGCCTGATCCATCAAGAATCGATCGCGTAGAAGAGCCATTCATTAAAGCCACCATCATTACAAAATCTGAATTTGTTGGCAATATTATGACCTTGTGTATTGAAAAACGCGGACTTATTAAAAATCAATCGTATTTAACTACCGAACGTGTTGAATTAATTTTTGAAATGCCCTTGGCTGAAATTGTGTTCGATTTTTATGATCGATTAAAAACCGTTTCAAAAGGTTATGCTTCATTTGATTATCATCCAATTGGCATGCGACAGTCAAACTTAGTAAAAGTAGATATCCTTTTAAACAGCCAAACAGTTGATGCGCTTTCTTCATTAATGCATCAAGATAACGCACAAAGTATTGGAAAGAAAATGTGTGAAAAACTGAGACAATTAATACCGCGGCAGCAGTTTGATATTCCAATTCAGGCGGCTATTGGTGCTAAAATTATATCTAGAGAAACCATTAAAGCACTGCGAAAAGATGTAACTGCCAAATGTTATGGTGGTGATATTTCCCGTAAACGAAAACTGTTAGAAAAACAGAAAAAAGGGAAAAAACGAATGCGAATGGTAGGAAATGTTGAAATTCCGCAAGAAGCATTTATGGCAGTTCTTAAACTCAATGATTAGTAACTTAAGTTACAAAAAAACACGCCATGGCGTGTTTTTTTGTGTTATAAATCTTAATAAAAGGATGATTATTCGTTGTATAACCAAGCTTTTTTAGATAATAATTGTTCTTCCGACTCAACGTGACTATCATCAAGAATACAACAATCAACCGGACAAACAGAAGCACATTGTGGCTCATCGTGGAAACCTTTACATTCAGTACATTTATCAGTAATAATGAAATAAAACTCATCTGAAATTGGTTCATTCATTGCCTCAGCATCTACCTCTGCTCCACTGCTAGGTAATTTTACCATTCCCTTTAATCCTGTGTTATCAGAGTACGACCACTCTGCATCTGGTTCGTAAATTGCATTATTTGGACATTCAGAGACACAAGCATCACAATTAATACAGTCTTCAGTTATTCTAATAGCCATAATTATTATTTTAATGTTTTAAACTTCTACAGCAAAGTTATAAATAATTATTATTTATTGTTTAATTTTGCTGAAAATTTTAAAAAAGCCTAATTCATATCATTATGATTTCAAACGAAGATAATAATAACCAACACTTTGCAAGGGAAAATCATAAAATAGATACAGCCGTTATACGGTTTGTAGGAGATTCCGGTGATGGAATGCAATTAACCGGAACCCAATTTTCTGATACTGCCGCATTATTTGGTAACGATGTGGCAACTTTCCCTAATTACCCGGCTGAAATTCGAGCTCCACAAGGGAGTTTGTACGGAGTTTCCGGCTTTCAAGTTCAATTTGGAAGTGTAGAAGTGAGTACTCCCGGTGACGAGCTGGATTTATTGGTTGCCATGAATCCTGCGGGATTAAAAACAAATTTGTTCGCTGTAAAAGCTGGAAGCACCATTATTGTTGATACAGATGCTTTCAATAAGAAAAATTTAGAAAAAGCTAAATACGAAAACAATCCTTTAGAAGATGACAGTTTAAGTAACTATCGAGTTATTAAAGCAGATATTACTGCTTTAACCCGTGAAAGTCTTAAAGATTTAGGCCTCGACAATAAAAGTATCACTAGAAGCAAAAACATGTTTACACTCGGAATGGTTTACTTTATGTACAACCGTTCGTTAGAACATTCTGAAAGTTACCTTAACAAAAAGTTTAAAAGTAAACCAATAATCGCCGAAGCTAATATTAAAGCGCTAAGAACAGGTTTCTATTATGCAGAAACATTAGAGTTAATGTCATCAACATATGTGGTAGAGCCGGCTAAAATGGAAGCCGGAACTTACCGTGTAGTGATGGGTAATGATGCTACAGCATGGGGTTTTATGGCTGCTGCAGAAAAAGCAGGTTTAAATTTATTTTTAGGTTCCTATCCTATCACACCTGCAACAGATATATTACACGAATTGGTTAAACACCGTCATTTTGGAACTAAAACTTTCCAAGCTGAAGATGAAATTGCAGGTATTACTTCCGCTATTGGCGCTTCATTTGCAGGTAGTCTAGCCATTACAACTACTTCTGGTCCAGGTTTAGCCCTTAAAGGTGAAGCTATCGGATTAGCTATGATTGCTGAGTTGCCATTAGTAATTGTTGATGTTCAACGCGGAGGACCATCAACTGGTTTACCAACCAAAACAGAACAATCAGATTTGTTACAAGCCATGTATGGTAGAAACGGAGAAAGTCCGGTTATTATCATTGCAGCAAGTACTCCGGCAAACTGTTTTGAATATGCTTTTGAAGCATCAAAATTAGCGCTAGAACATATGACACCTGTTATTTTATTAACTGACGGATTTATTGCTAATGGTTCTGCACCTTGGAAAATTAAAAGTGTAAAAGATTTACCAGAGATAAAAAACAAATTAGTGCCAAACGGAACTGCAAAATACGAAGCTTATGTTAGAGATGAAGATCGTTTAGCAAGAAGTTGGGCTATTCCCGGAACTCCAGGTTTAGAACACCGTATTGGTGGTTTAGAAAAAGATAAAGTTACCGGTTGTGTAAATCAAGGTCCTGAAAACCACGAATACATGGTTAATATCAGAGCTGAAAAAGTGAAACGTGTTGCTAATTTTATCCCCGATATTGAAGCTGAATATGCACAAGAAGGTGATTTATTAGTTGTAGGATGGGGAGGTACTTTTGGTAATATTCATGCAGCAGTTAAAGAAATGGCTGATGCAGGGTACAAAATTGGGCATGCTCAATTTAACTACATCAATCCGTTGCCAAAAAACACTGCTGATTTATTTTCAAAATACAAAAAGATTGTTGTTTGTGAATTAAATTTAGGACAGTTAGTTCAAATATTCAGAAGCCAATTTGGAGGTTTCAAATTTTCACAATACAACAAAGTTCAAGGATTACCATTTACTAAATCAGAATTAACTCAACATTTTAAAGGGTTAATTTAAATATTGATAATTATGGAAAATAACGTTAAATATACATTCAAAGATTTTGCATCTGATCAAGAAGTAAGATGGTGTCCGGGTTGTGATGACTATGTAGTTCTGAGAGCCATGCAAAAAGCATTACCAGAAATGGGTGTTAAAAAAGAAGATGTGGTATTTGTATCCGGAATTGGATGCTCTTCACGTTTTCCTTACTATATGGATGCCTACGGATTTCATGGAATTCATGGTAGAGCACCCGGAATTGCATCCGGAGTTAAACTTGCAAACCCAAACTTAAGCGTATGGGTAATGACAGGAGATGGTGACGCAATGGCCATCGGTGGGAATCACTTTATACATTTATTAAGAAGAAATATTGATATCAAAATCGTATTGTTTAACAATGAAATATACGGATTAACCAAAGGTCAATTTTCTCCTACTTCATTGATGGGTCAAAAAACTAAATCATCACCCTACGGAAATACTCAAACTCCGTTTATTGCAGGTGAATTAGCAATTGGAGCACAAGCTCGTTTCTATGCCAGAGTTGCTGGAAATGAACCAAAAGCAATGACGGATATTTTTATACAAGCACAGGCTTATAAAGGAACTTCTTTGATAGAAGTACTTCAAAACTGTGTTATTTTTAATGATGGTTGTTTCACAAAATTTACAGATAAAGACGTGAAAGAAGATATGCAATTATTTATTGAGCATGGAAAACCAATGATTTTCGGAAAGGAAAAAAATAAAGGATTGGTTTTAAATGGTTTAAAATTAGAAATTGTAACTATCGGTGAAAATGATATTAGCGAATCTGATATCTTAGTTCATGATGCTGTAGAGCAAGACCCAACCTTACACCAAATGTTAATCAGATTACAATATCCGATGGTAACGGGGGTTATTCGTAAAATTGATGATATGACATTTGAAGAAAGAGAACACCAACTAACTGAAAATATCAAGTCAAAATCAAATTACACCTCTGTTGATGACTTATTTTTCGCTGGTGAAACATACGATGTAAAATAATGGAGACACTCCTTATTTTACATCCTCCATTAATTTTTTTGAAACCCTTAAATATTTTTTAAATGGGATCGGAAGCTCTTATAGTATTTTTATTATCTGGCATCGCCTTAGTGGCAGGCGCCAATTTTTTATCTAATTTAATTTCACACAAGTCAGATAATCCAAGTAAAAGAGAACCTTATGAGTGTGGTATGGAAACAATTGGACCTACATGGGTTCAATTTAAAGTAGGGTATTATTTATTCGCTATTTTATTCCTCATTTTTGATGTGGAAATTGCGTTTTTAGTACCTTGGGCCGTTGTTTTTAAAGAAATTGGCTTTGTTGCTCTAGTTGAAATACTCCTATTTTTACTGATTCTTGGACTCGGATTGTTATATGCTTGGAAAAAACGCGCATTACGATGGGAATAGAAAAAATTGAATTAGGCGACGACTTTCCCGGACAAATAATTCCAGGCGGAAATGGAGGAAACATCGTGATTACCTCTTTAGACAAAGTTATTAACTGGGGACGATCAAACTCATTATGGCCCTTATATTTTGGAACTAGCTGTTGTGCTATTGAAATGATGCAATCGGGAGCAGCTCGTCATGATTGGTCTCGATTTGGATTTGAAGTGGCGCGCCCTTCGCCACGTCAGGCAGATTTAATTATTATTGCCGGAACCATCGTAAACAAAATGGCTCCTGCCTTACGTCGTTTATACGACCAAATGGCAGAACCAAAATATGTGGTTGCTATGGGTGCTTGTGCTATCTCCGGCGGACCATTTTACTACAACACCTACTCTGTAGTAAAAGGAGCTGACCATGTTATTCCTGTAGATGTTTATGTTCCGGGCTGTCCTCCAAGACCGGAAGCACTGTTGGAAGGAATGATGATGTTACAGGAAAAAATTAGAACTGAAAGTTTAAAACACAAAATAAATCCTATAGACGGATTTGACAAAGGTTTATAAAAAAGTGATTATGACAAATAGCGAATTACAAACTTTAATCAGCTCCTGGAATTCTGAATTAGAATTTAGCGAAGCAGAGTCTCAATTTTTAAACATCACTGTTAAACCCGAATATCTACACCAACTCACTTCACAACTTAAATCAACTAAAGAAACTTCATTTGATTTCCTATTCTGCCTAACCGGTATGGATTGGGGAGCTGATTTAGGAGTTGTGTATCATTTAGAATCAACCATTCATAAGCATCAAATTGTTGTAAAGGTCAATACCTCTGACAGAGAAAATCCAACTTTTGATTCTGTATGTGATATTTGGTATACAGCAGAATTTCATGAAATGGAAGTATTTGATTTCTTCGGAATTAAATTCAACAATCACCCTAATTTAAAGCGTTTATTTATGCCAAAGGATTGGGTTGGCTTCCCGTTGAGAAAAGATTATGTAGATGAGGTTAATATGGTTATAAAATAACAGATTAATGACAACAACAACCGAAAATAACGCTTTTAAATCTCAAGAATACTTTATCAATATGGGACCTCAACACCCTGCAACACACGGTGTTTTACGGCTGTTATTGACTATTGATGGTGAGATTATCAAGAACATAGACCCCGATTTAGGGTACATCCATCGTTCTATTGAAAAAATGTGTGAACGCGATAGCTATCAACAAATCGTTCACCTTACAGACCGTATGGATTATTTATCTGCTCATATCAATAATGAAGCAGTATGTTTAGCAGTAGAAAACGCTTTAGGATTAGAAGTTCCTGAACGTGTAAAAGTAATAAGAACCATCATAGCAGAATTGACCCGTTTAGCTTCGCATCAATTATGGTGGGGTGTTATGGGAATGGATGTTGGCGCTTTAACTACTTACTTTTACGGATTTAGAGACCGCGAAATGATCAATGATATTTTTGAAGAAACCTGCGGTGCCCGTTTAACGATGAATTACAATATTCCGGGTGGATTAATGTTTGACCTTCATCCTAATTTTGTACAACGTGTTAAAGATTTCATTGCACACTTCAAAACAAAACTTCCTGAGTACGATACCTTATTAACCGGAAATGTCATCTTCCAGAAACGTACCCAAGGAGTGGGAATTTTAACCAAAGAAGATGCCATTTCTTTCGGAACTACTGGGCCCGTGGCGCGTGCTTCCGGATTTTCCTGTGATGTAAGAAAACATCATCCTTATAGTGCCTATGACCGTGTTCAATTTAATGAAGCGTTGTTTACTGTTGGTGATACATTTACTCGTTATCAAGTTCGTATTCAAGAAATGTGGGAATCAATGGCTATTATTGAGCAATTAATTGATAACATCCCGGATGGTGAATTTAAAACACCGACCAATGCCGTTATCAAATTACCAAAAGGAGAATTTTATCAAAGAGTAGAAACTGCTCGTGGTGAGTTAGGCGTATTTATCGTAAGCGATGGAAAGAAAAATCCGTATCGATTAAAATTCCGTTCACCGGGATTCTCTAACCTTTCTGCCTTGAAAAAAATGGCGGTAGGCAGTAAATTAGGAGATTTAGTAGCCATTATGGCAACTTTAGATATTGTTGTACCAGATATTGACCGATAATAAATTATGAATATTTCATTAAGTATAACAAAAAATATCCACGATTGGCTTTTCGAAGTAATGTCGGCACCATTTGCCACAGTAGTAGAAAATGTGCTGATTGCGGTTGCATTTTTAGCTTTCTTTGCCTTGGCAGGATTGCTATTAGTTTGGATGGAGCGCAGAATTGCGGCTTTTTTCCAATTGCGTTTAGGCCCAAATCGTGTAGGGCCAATGGGTTTATTTCAAACCATTGCCGATGCTTTAAAATTAGTATCAAAAGAGTTAACAGGTCCGGATAAGGCTGATAAGTTTTTATACAATTTAGCCCCTTATTTTGTAATTGTTGCTTCGTTGATGGCGCTATCAGTATTGCCATTTTCACAAGAATTTCACGCTTTTGATATCAATATTGGCGTTTTCTTTTTAATAGCCGTTTCTTCAATTGGAGTAATCGGGATTTTATTGGGAGGATGGTCGAGTAACAACAAATATTCGTTGATTGGTGCGATGCGAAGTGGTTTGCAAACCATCAGTTATGAACTTTCTGTGGGACTTTCTATTTTAACAATTGTTGTTCTAGCAGGTTCTTTACAGATTTCAGAAATTATTGCGGCGCAGCAAGCCGGCGGTTGGTTCATCATTCAAGGACATATTCCGGCGATGATTGCTTTTATGATTTTTATGATTGCCGGAACCGCAGAAACCAATAGAGCTCCCTTCGATTTAATAGAAGCTGAATCAGAATTAGGAGCTGGATTCCATACCGAATATTCGGGAATGAAATTCGCCTACTTCTTCTTAGCCGAGTTTATCAATATGTTTATTATCGCCGCTATCGGAGTTATTTTATTCTTCGGCGGATGGTTATCACCATTCGGAATTACAGAATCAATTCCGTTATTGGGTATATTTTGGTTTATGTTAAAAGTGCTGGGATTGATTTTCTTGATGATGTGGTTTCGTTGGACGTTTCCACGTTTAAGAGTTGACCAGTTATTAACCTTAGAATGGAAATATTTATTGCCCATTAACCTATTCAATATTGTGCTGATGGCCGTTATTGTTTGGTTGGGATTAACCATAAATTTTTAGACGATGAGTTATTTTTCAGATATATATAACGGCGTTAAAACCTTACTTACAGGAATGTCCGTTACCGGTAAGTATTTTATCAATGCCCGTAAAGAAATCATCACCCAAGAATTTCCAAATAACCGGGCAACTTTAAAAATGTTCGACCGTTTTCGCGGTGAGGTTGTAATGCCACACGACGAAAACAACGAACACCGTTGCACCGGTTGTCAGAAATGTGAATTAGCTTGTCCAAATGGTTCAATCGAAATTATTTGGGATAGAGTTATTGATGAAGAAACAGGAAAGAAAATAAAAGCGATAGATAAACATATTTATCATCTTTCTATGTGTACGATGTGTGGTTTATGTATTGAAGCTTGCCCAACGGATGCTATCAAATGGAGTCAAAACTTCAGCAATTCTTCCTATGACAGAACACAATTGACAAAAGTGTTGAACAAACCGGGTTCTAAAATAGCACCTGGAGTAAAAGATAAAGAATAATTATGGAACAAATCATTTTTTACATTTTAGCATTCATAATGGTATTTTTTGCGATTGCTTCTGTAAGCAGTCGTAAAATACTAAGAGCCGTTGTGTACCTGTTATTTGTACTCATCGGAATAGCGGGTTTTTATTTCTTGATTGATTACAATTACCTGGCAGCCATACAACTCACCGTTTATGCAGGTGGTATTATTGTACTGTTTATCTTCTCAGTATTGCTGATTCATCATATAGATGCTGAAATTGAAGTGGCTACTTTAGCCAGAAGAATTTTAGTTGGCCTAGCCAGTTTAATTGGAGCCGGATTAACGCTTTCTGTTATTTGGGCGCATCCTTTTGTAGTTGCCGAAAACAGCACAAAACCTACAGAAGTAAGGGAAATTGGTTTAGGAATGTTGAGTTATGGCGAAGGCGGATATATTCTTCCTTTTGAAGTCATCAGTATTTTATTATTGGCGGCTATGATTGGAGCTATCATTGTGGCAAAAGGAACTCGTTTAACCTTAAAAGATTAAGCCCTATGATTCCAGGAGTATCTATATATGAAATATTAACCGTTACAACCTTATTATTCTTTATCGGAATTTACGGTTTTGTAACGCGAAAAAACTTAATTTCAATTTTACTTTCAGTGGAGTTGATGTTAAATGCAGTGGCTGTAAATTTTGTAGTAATCAACAAATATTTATATCCAGATATGTTACAAGGTGTTTATTTTTCGGTATTTATCATTGCAGTAGCAGCCGCAGAAACGGCATTGGCTATTTCGATTATTATCAATTTATACCGATTGGCAACATCCGTAGAAGTGAAAGCAACTGAAACCATGAAGTATTAATATTTAAGCAGATGGATTTTACATATACAATATTAATTCCCTTAATTCCGCTAGCTGTTTTCTTGATATTGGGTATCAATGCCTTAAAAATCAAAGAAAATGTTGCCGGAATTGTGGGAGTTGGAGGTTTACTGGCTTCTACTATTTTATCATTCTATACCGCATTTCAATACTTTTTCAAAGTAGGAAAAGTTGATGGTGTTTATCAGACATTCGTTGAAAAAACAGTTTGGATGAATTTTACCGATACCCTCGCTATTGATATGGGTGTTTTAATCGATCCGATTTCTGTGATGATGTTGGTAGTAGTTTCTACTATTTCATTGATGGTACATTTATACAGTAGAGGTTATATGCACGGAGACCAAGGTTTTACCCGATTCTTTGCTTATTTATCGCTCTTCTCTTTTTCAATGTATGGGTTGGTGTTGGCCACTAATTTATTCCAGATTTATATTTTCTGGGAATTGGTAGGGGTTTCATCTTTCTTATTAATTGGATACTATTACACCAAACCATCGGCGGTAGCTGCATCAAAAAAAGCATTTATCGTCACACGATTTGCAGATTTCGGATTCCTAATGGGCGTTTTGATGATTGGTTATTACACCGGTACCTTTGATTTTATGGCCTTAAATAACCCGGCTGCTTTACAGGATTTAAGCTCGCCAATCATGCAATATTCGGGAATTACCTTTATGGGATTCTCTGTAATTACTACTGCTTTGGTGTTAATTTTTGCGGGTGGAGCAGGTAAATCAGCAATGTTCCCGCTTCACATCTGGTTACCGGATGCAATGGAAGGGCCAACGCCTGTTTCAGCTTTAATTCACGCTGCAACCATGGTAGTTGCCGGAGTTTATTTAGTTGCCCGTTTATTCCCGATGTTTTATTTTGTTGAAGATGGCATCGCCCTACAAGTTGTTGCCTATGTAGGAGGATTTTCCTCTTTATTTGCAGCGCTTATCGCCTTAACACAGCATGATATCAAACGAATATTAGCATTCTCAACCATGTCACAAATTGGTTATATGATGATGGCCTTAGGTATTTCTGGTTATGGTGGTGTAGAAGGTTTAGGATTTACCGCTTCTATGTTCCACTTATTTACCCACGCCATGTTTAAGGCCTTATTATTCTTAGGTGCCGGCTCGGTAATTCACGCAGTTCACAGCAATGTGTTACAAGAGATGGGCGGATTGAGAAAATACTTACCCATTACCCATATCACTTTCTTAATTGCCGCTTTAGCTATTGCCGGAGTTCCGCCATTTGCGGGTTTCTTCAGTAAAGATGAAATTTTAGCTGCCGCTTATGAAAGCAATCGATTGTTGTTTTGGGTTGAATGGACTGTTGCCGGATTAACTGCTTTTTATATGTTCCGATTATACTTCGGTATTTTCTGGGGGAAAGAAAGAGTATACAAACACACGCCGCATGAATCGCCATTATCGATGACATTGCCTTTGATGTTTTTGGCAATCGTTTCGGCTGTAGCCGGTTTTGTGCCGTTCAGTCAGTTTGTGAGTCCAGATTTAGCAGGTTACACCACTCATATTCATATGAATATCGCGGCTATGTCTGTTGGTGTCGGTGTGTTAGGAATAGCCATCGCTTGGATTATGTACAAAAAAGAAACCGATATTGCTGATAAAATTTCATCAGCTTTCGGATTCTTATACAAATGGACTTATAACAAGTTCTATTTTGATGAAATTTACTTGTTTGTTACCCGCGAAATTATCTTTAAACGCATTGCGCAACCATTTGCCTGGTTTGATAAAAAAATAGTTGACGGCACCATGAATTTAATCGGAAATTCAACAGTTGATATTTCTAAAAAAATTAAAGGAGCACAGTCGGGTAAAGTACAAGATTATGCCTTTGCTTTTGTTTCGGGAGTTGTAATTATGGTAATGGTTTTCATCTATTTCATGAACTAACTTATTAAGAATTATGGATATTTTATCATTATTTATTACGGTTCCTGTTATCACTATATTGTTTTTAACCTTTACCAAAAACTTGCAGCAGGTTCGCATCGTTTCACTAGTTGGTATGCTCATTCAGTTAGGAATGTCTATCAACTTACTCTTTGCGTATTTTAAAGAAAGAGCGGTAAATACAGATATGATGGTTTTTACCAAAGATTATGTTTGGTTTGAATCATTCAATATACACTACGCTATTGGAGTTGATGGAATTTCGGTTGCCTTGTTATTACTGACCTCCATTGTTGTTTTGGCAGGCGTATTTATTTCATGGAAAGTAACTGATTTATCAAAAGAATTCTTCATCTCGTTAATCGTATTAGCAACCGGAGTTTTCGGATTTTTTATTTCCATCGATTTATTTACGATGTTTATTTTTTATGAAATTGCGGTAATTCCGATGTATTTGTTAATTGGTATTTGGGGTTCTGGGCCAAAAGAATATTCAGCGATGAAATTAACCTTGATGTTAATGGGAGCATCTGCTGTTTTATTGGTAGGAATTTTAGGAATCTATTTCAATTCCAATGCTGATGGTGGACCCTTAACTTTTAATCTTTTAGAAATTGCACAAGTCAATATTCCGTTTGAAGCACAAAAATTATTCTTTCCGTTAACCTTCCTCGGATTTGCAGTTTTGGGCGCTTTATTCCCTTTTCATACTTGGTCGCCAGATGGTCACGCTTCTGCGCCAACAGCCGTTTCTATGTTACACGCCGGCGTTTTAATGAAATTGGGGGGATACGGAATTTTCAGAGTAGCCATGTATTTATTACCTCTTGGCGCAATAGATTGGTCGTGGTTCTTTATCATCTTATCTTCATTTGGAGTGATTTATGGAGCGCTTGGAGCCATTCGTCAAAACGATTTAAAATACATCAACGCTTATTCTTCTGTGAGTCACTTGGGAATGGTGTTGGTTGCTTTGTTGATGATGAATAAAACCGCATGGAACGGTGCTATTTTACAATCGCTTTCTCACGGATTTATGACAGCTCTTTTCTTCGCCTTAATTGGGATGATTTACGAAAGAACGCACACCAGAGATATTCATAAATTAGGTGGTTTACTAAAAGTAATGCCGTTTATTTCTGCCATTTATATCATTGCCGGTTTAGCCAATTTAGGTTTACCCGGATTTAGCGGATTTGTAGCTGAGATGAATATTTTTGTCGGCGCCTTTGAAAATGCAGATTTATTCAGAAGAGTTGCCACTGTTGCAGTAGTTTCTGCCATCGTTGTAACTGCTGTTTATATTTTACGAGTAGTCGGAATTATGTTGATGGGGCCCATCAAAAATGAAGAATTCAACGACTTACCGGCCTCAACTTGGTATGAGCGTTACGGAGTTTATTTATTATTGATTCCCATTGCAGGAATGGGGATAGCGCCACTTTGGTTAAGCGATATGATTTTAGACAGTTTAACGCCGTTTATTGCACGATTTTAATAACATTGAAATATAGAAACTAATGGATTTTAGTAGTTTATTATTAATGCGACACGAATTTGTCCTTACTGCAATCCTCTTATTGATGATTGTTGGTGAGATATTTGTGAGCGAAAAAAATAAGAAAAATCTCGTTTTTCTTGGAATTATTCTCTTTGCAATACACACTGCAATTGGTTTGCTTCCTTTAGCCGATGGAACGCTGTTTGGCGGAATGTTTAAAACAACGATTTTAACACATTTCTTTAAAAGTGTTTTAAATATCGGTGTACTCATTTTATTGCTGCAATCGGGTGATTGGCTGCGCGATAAAGTAGCCGGTCAACAAAAAGCAAGTGAATTTTTTATATTGATTTTCTCCTCTTTATTGGGATTGTATTTTATGATTTCAGCTGGTGATTTCTTGATGTTTTACATCGGATTAGAACTTTCTACCTTGCCAATTACCGCTTTAGCGGCTTATGAATCATTAAAACAAAAATCGAGTGAATCAGGTGTTAAGTTGATTTTATCAGCGGCTTTGGCATCCGGTACATCGCTGTTTGGTATTACCATGATGTACGCTACTTCGGGTTCGTTGTTTTTTGATGCAATGACCATTACTGCTTCGAACTTAACCATCTTAGGATTCCTGATGTTCTTTGCCGGATTGGCGTTTAAAATATCTTTGGCACCTTTCCATTTTTGGACTGCTGATGTTTATGAAGGAGCACCTATCAGTGTTGCTTCTTATTTATCAGTAATTTCAAAAGGAGCTGCTGCATTTGTTTTGATGATTTTATTGTTTACATTATTTAGACCTTTAGAAAGTATTTGGATTAATTTGATGTATGGCATCGCTTTATTAACCATGTTTATTGGTAACTTATTTGCCATCCGTCAGCAAAATTTAAAAAGATTTTTGGCCTTTTCATCCATCGCGCAAGCTGGATTTATTTTATTAGGATTACTATCAGTAGATAAATTAGGCGCCACAACGATAATCTATTTTATAATGATTTACGTGTTTTCTAACTTAGGCGCTTTCGGGGTGGTTCAAGCCATTTCAAATGCAACCGGTAAAGAAAATATTGATGATTATGATGGATTATATCGAACCAATCCAAAATTGAGTTTGGTGATGTTATTGGCATTATTTTCCTTAGCTGGAATTCCTCCGGTAGCCGGTTTCTTTGGTAAGTTTTTCTTATTTATGGCGGCGGCATCTCAAGGATATTATTTATTGGTATTCATTGGTGTTGTGAACGTTACCATCGCCTTATACTATTATTTATTGGTAGTTAGAGCGATGTTTTTACGCAAAAGTGAAAATTCAATTCCGCACTTCAACAGCAAACCGATGATGAGATTAGGCTTAATTATTACGGTATTGGGTATTTTATCTTTAGGATTATACAGCCCATTATACGAATATATTTTTGAGATTAGTAACAGCATATTTAAATTATAGTTTATGGCACTTTTAGGATCACATCAATTTGGAGATATTGACGGACAACGCGTCACTTTTGTAGAAAAAGGAACCACTAAAGAGCGTGCAGATTTTTTATCGGCTTTACTTGAATACAATAATTTTGAAGTGCTAATTGCAGAAGATAAAAGAAAATCGGAAGAAGAACCTCAACTTTATACCGTTGCCGTTACTGATATGGTTTTTAACCCAACCGTTTGGGTTTATCAACGTAGATTAAAAACTTTAGACGGGCGCAAAGTTACTCCGGCCTATTGGAATCAGGTTGATGAAGATACCAAACCTCAGTATTGGGAATACAAATAGAAACATACATTTATATAACAAGAAACCGTCCCGATTCATCGGGACGGTTTCTTGTTTACTGACTTTCGGATTTAAAATAAAATTGTTTATATAAAAAACTTCTTAAAATATTGTTAAATTTTATATCCTTTGGATATCAAAATATATATTTTTAATCGGTATCTTTAACAAAGCATTTTGCTAACTAACCATTGTATCAACTTATGAAATAGCCATATTTGTAAAAAAATAAACTTTAATAAATAAATTTTATTCAAATTGGCGTATTCCATAAGACATATAAAAAAACAATAGATTATCAACTTATGAAACTTAAACAACTTTCCGAAGACTGGACTTCAGTTATTGTAGGTTCTGTTCTAATTATTGCTATCGTAGCCACTACTTTTTTTCCTGAACTCCCTAAATTTGGCCCAAAAGAGGGCTGGACCGGCTGGACTGTCTTAAGCACAGAAATATTTACCACCGGAAATTCTATCCGTTTATTGTTAACCTTTCTTTATTTTTTACTATTTACTTTGTTTGGAGGATGGTTAATGGGAAAATCAATTAAATCAGTTTTATGGGCTTTCCCTGTTGTTTTTATCCTCTCCATGGGCGCTCAATTTATTGCTTCCAGCGGATCCATGAAAAACCTGGGATTGGAAACCGTCTTATTTTCTTTGCTTATCGGTTTATTTATCCGCAATGTCATTAAAGTTCCAGATTGGTTAAAATCAGGAATTCAAAGTGAATTTTATATAAAAATTGGTTTAGTGATGTTAGGGGCTTCAGTACTTTTTTCTGAAATTATGAAAGCTGGTTTTTATGGATTATTACAAGCCGTTATTGTAGTTGTGTCTGTTTGGTATTTTGCTTATTGGATCGCCAAAAAAATGAAAATTGATGAAGAACTTTCTATTATGATGGCCAGCGCCGTAAGTATTTGTGGGGTTTCTGCAGCCATTGCAACTGCCGGCGCTATAAAAGGTGATCATAAAAAATTAAGTTACGTCATTTCGCTTGTATTAATTGTCGCCATTCCGATGATGATTTTTATGCCTTTATTGGCTAAATGGTTAGGTTTAAGCGATGAAGTAACCGGGGCTTGGTTAGGCGGAACGATTGACACAACTGGGGCTGTTGTGGCATCTGGAACTATTGCAGGAGATGTTGCCTTAAAATTTAGTACCATTATTAAGTTTTCACAAAATATATTATTAGGTGTTGCTGCTTTTTTAATTTCTGTTTATTGGACTTATAAGCAAGTTGATAAAAACAAAAATCAAGAAAAACCTACTTTAAAAATTATTTGGGAACGATTTCCGAAATTTGTCCTCGGATTTATCATTGTCTCATTAATTTTTTCATTTGTAATTTCTGCGGAAACTGCGGAATTTACAGGCAAAACCATCAAAAGTTATCAATCTTTATGGTTTAATCTAGCTTTTATTTGCATTGGTTTAGAAACTAGATTTAAAGATATTATTGAATTAGATCGCGGCAGACCTTTAATTGCATTCTTAACAGCTCAGTTATTTAATATCTTTATTACTTTAGGAATTGCTTATGTATTATTTCAACTTTTATGGGTTGGCCAATAAATGAATATAAATAATCTGAAAAACCGCTTAGCGCGCTAAGTGGTTTTTTTGAGGTTGAAAGAGGTGTTTGTTCAGGTTTAAATATAGCTGTTTTTTAAAAGTACGTATTAACCGCGAATTTAAATTGACTTATAAAAATCTTTTTTAAAATGGAGCGTAATGGACATTTTTAATGTTCAAAACCTTGGTAAGCCATATTCTCATCAGCTTTGATATGTTTTCTTTATATTTTAGTTGGAGATTATTCAAATGATTTAGCTCATCTTCTATAAAAAGTTTTACTGAACTCAGTACATCTGTTACCAAGGATAAGTTGAAACTATCCGTTATTTTCTTTTCGTCAATATTCTTTTTACCGTTGCATATCCTACTTTCAGTTCCAATCCATCGTGGATCTCTTTGGATGAAAGTAATCGATTTTGTTAAAAAAATCGATTACTTCTCTACTTTTACTGTCTAATATTTTAATATTGTTTTATATTTATCAGCCCAAAGCTTTTGTAAATGCAGCTCAAAATACTACATAAATGAGCTTTAAAAAACAAGTTATTGAGCTCTAAATTGAGAATGTAATAATATGATATTACTCTTTTACCATATTAGTTACAATTCAAAAAAAAAATTATTTAGAAAAATGATTATTTAAATTTAAATATTTCTTTAAAAAAAAATTTAAGGTAGGGTATTATTTAATTCAACTGTTACTATAGTAAATATCGAAACTATTAAAATAGATTTAAAAAACCCTAAATTATTTAATTATGAATTTAAAAAAAATTACCGCCGTACTTATCGTTTCCGTTTTATTGGCTGTTTTTTCATCTTGCAGTAAAGATGAAGTTTCTGGAAATGTTTCTTTAAAAGCAAAATCAATTAATAATTCAACTGCCAATAAATTATTGTTTAACTCTAAAAATGCTACAGCTTTTACGATATCAAGCTTTAAAATCAATATTGGTGAAATTGAATTTGAAATAGAGGATCAAGATGATTCAAAAGAAGATTTATATGGTGATTTTGAATTAAAAGGTCCATTTGAATTGGACTTGTCAAATGGAAATTTAACTATAGATATTACAACTGTTGAGTTACCTGATAATGTATATAGTGAAATTGAGTTTGATTTAAAGAAAAGTACCAATGCCAATAGTGCGCTATTTGGAAAATCTATTGAGATAAGAGGAACTTTAAATGGTCTGCCTTTTGTATTTTGGCATGATGTTGAAGATGAATTTGAAGTAGATTACGCCAATAACAGTAGTAATATAACAGTTGCCGGAAATAAAATCACTGCCATTATAGAATTTAATTTAGATGCTATTTTTGGAGCTGCTTCAAGTATTGATTTTTCTAAAGCGCTTGATAGAGATGGAGATGGTGTTATTGAAATTAACCCAAGAAATGATGACGGAAATGCCAGTATAGCAAATGAAATAAAGAACTTACTTAAAGAGAATTCAAACCTTCATGATGACTAAAACTTAATCAGGAATTAGGAAACTTAATTTAGGGTTTGCTGAAAAAGATTTTTTAAAACTTTAAATTTATTAAGTTTGGTTTTGGTCTATCAAAATTATTGATAGAAAATTCATTGAAAAATAGCCAATAAAAAAAGTCAAATGAATAATCTTTAGATAATTTTATAA
>JAUXPJ010000018.1 GCA_030683815.1 Flavobacteriaceae bacterium | reverse complement strand
ACTCCGCACGTAAGGGTCTCACACCCTCTGGAAAAATAATCACACTTAATGTTGCTATTTTCAATTCAAATTTGCATTTTTGAATTTTTTCATTTAGCTTCACTAAGTGTGAGCACTGCTCATGCAGGGCACACACATTGTGTATAAGCAATAGCGGGTTTAGTGCAAAATTGAAAGTAAATGAATATTAATATAAGTCAGTGCTTAACCAAAAAGTTAGGGGTTTTTAATCCGCTACTTCTTATACACAAGAACCGTCAAACTGTCTAAAAACCCTGTTTTTTATTATTTACAATAATTCACTTATAATTTGTAAACAAACTACATTTTATTTTGTTAATTATTTGATTATCAGTATATTTATACTGTTTTTAAATTCTTGATTATGAAGTTTATTGCCGGAAAAAACAGATTTCAAATGCCACTTTTCGCTTCTTCTTTGGAAGAAGCAATAGACCAAAACAATGAAATCCGCCTTATCGACCTTTTTGTAGATAGTTTAAAGCTTGCCGACTTTGGGTTTAAAATGGATTTTATAGAAAATGGAAGACCTGCTTATCATCCTGCCGATTTGTTGAAACTGTTTATCTATGGTTATCTAAACCGTATACGTTTCCCGATACTCGGGACAGGCTATCTCGCGTTTTGGAAAAAGAGTGCAAACGAAACATTGAACTCATGTGGCTTTTAAAAGGATTGGCTCCTGATCACAACACCATTTCCAACTTTAGAAAAGACAATCCTAAAGCCATTCAAAAAGTGTTCCGGCAGACCGTTCAGCTTGCCAAACATTTTGACCTTATCGGAGGTAAACTCCTTGCCGGTGACAGCACCAAACTCAGAGCTCAAAACTCCAAGAAAAATAATTTTAATCCCAAAAAAATTGAACGGCATTTGGCTTATATCGATAATAAATTAGAAGAATTCAACGCCGAACTGGATTTGGCTGATGGAGATCAAAATAAAAAGGTAATTCAACAGCACATCGATATCCAAAACAAGCGCAAAGATTTTTACAACGATTTAACCCAACAATTAGAAGAATCCGGACAAACTCAAATCTCAACCTCCGACCCTGACAGCCGTCAAATGATTACCAGAAACAATATTACCGAAGTGGCTTACAGTGTTCAAACCACCGTTGATGCCAAACACAATATTCCTGTAGATTATAAAATAACCAACGAAAATGATTCTAAAGCCATGGGCGGTATGGCTCGCAGAGCTAAAACCATTTTGGGTAAAAATAATTTTACGATGCTTTACGACAAAGGGTATCATACAGGAAGTGAATTTGCTTACGCCCATAAACACGGAGTAGAAGTTATGGTTGCCATTCCTGAGGTAGCTTCGCATGCTCCTGATATTGCTTTTGATGTGGAACATTTTAACTATGACAAACAAAACGACTGCTATACCTGTCCGGCAAACGAATGGCTTACCACCAATAGCAGATGGTACAACAAAAGCAGGGGAAAATCAATCAATAAAATAAAACAATACACCTCCAAAGCTTGTAAAGTATGCGAGTATAGTGTACGATGTACCAACAACAAAGCAGGGAGAATGCCCGAACGCTCCGAACATGCTGACCTTATTTTTGAAAACAAGCAACGTATAGCGCAAAATAAACAAATGTATCGCCAGCGGCAAGCCATCGTAGAACATCCCTGTGGAATCATCAAAAGACAATGGGGATTTTATTATCTCTCCACTAAAAAAGGTATCAAACGGGCAGCTGCCGATGTCGGACTTATTTTTACCGCTTACAGCCTGCGCAGAATCTTTAACCTGATTGATATAAATGAGTTGAAAAAATACCTAAAACTGCTAGGTGCTTTTATTTTTGGTTTTTTGACTGTTATAAAGCAATTTAAACCCGTTTTAACACAACCATTTATTCCGAATCCTTCTGGTAAACTTTTTAGTAATGTTCGGTAAAACACGTTATTTACCACCTCTTTTTTTCTATATTTAAAGAATTAATAAAGGTTTTAAGACAAACTGACGTTGGCAAACATTATTAAAATGACTCGAAACGAAAAATTAGACAAAATTTTATTATTCCTCATTGCTGTTGATATTAAGGAATTAAATAATGAAAATATTAATAGACAAATAACTATGGAATTTATTAATGAAGCCCTAAATGAATTGGGATTAATAGAATGGGAAATGAAATCCTTAAAAGATGAATTAATAAATGAAAATTTAGTTACTGAAAATACCGAAGGACTAAGAATAACACAAAAAGGCAAAAAATTCATTACAAGAGAACGAGGATTTAGACATCTTGAAAAAATAACACAACAAGAAGAATTAATCCTTGAAAAAACAATTGAAAAATTTAAGTATGATAAATTTGCTTTTTGGTTTTCTATTTTAGCCATCCTAATTTCATTAATATCGTTAATACTGAAATAATAATTGCAACAATTGAAATAATAATTGAATATTTAGTGTAATTAAATTTTGACATCTTATTTTATTTTAAATTAATCATATCGTTTAATAACAAATGCTAACAACGGCTAAAATTCAGCGTGGCATGGTGCAAACTTGAAAAATATTAATACATTTAACCAGATTTCTTAGCGGACAATTCCGGCTTTGCCTATGCATCAGCTGGTTCACTGCTGTCGCAGTGTCCTACGCCGAAATCATAACCCAATCGTTACCGGCAAGTTTAACAACAAAACAGCAATGGAAGAAGAACATAAATTTAAAGCAAGTATTATTTGGACCGGCAACAAAGGACAGGGCACGGTTGACAGTAACGCCTATGACAGAAGTCATACAATTACAGTTGAAAATAAACCGGACATTTTGTGCTCGGTTGACCCGGCTTTTCGTGGCGACAAGACAAAATATAATCCCGAAGACCTATTTGTTGCTTCGCTATCCGCTTGTCATATGCTTTGGTATTTATATTTATGTTCAGAAGTCGGAGTTATAGTAGTGGACTACAAAGACAATGCAATCGGTACAATGAAAATAAATGCTGATGGCAACGGACACTTTACCGAAATAACGCTAAACCCTATTGTGACAGTTACAAATAAAGCTATGATTGCTAAAGCAAACAAATTACATCACAAAGCAAATAAAATGTGTTTCATTGCCAACTCCTGTAATTTTCCGGTAAGACACAATTCAACTTGTAAAGTGGAAATAAAATAATAATAATTAACAAAATAGAAAAATGGAAATAACATACCGAATAGACATTAAACCTGAGACAGATGAAATAATTGAATTATACATCAGTGCGGATCTCAAGCGACCTGTTGCCGATAAACGAAGAATTAAGGAAAAGTTAAAGACTTTTTTACAGACAACCTAAGCATTAAAAATTATTTTGTGGACGTGAATGGAGCAGTAACAGTCGACAATTTGAACAGAAATGAAAGAAAAAACAGCAGGTAATGGTTGTGCTGTGAATAGTTACCGATTACGGGCTGCTTTCCTGTCAAATTACACCGAACCATATGCGGGCTACAACATTTTATTTTACTGCTATCCCGGCAATTATTTATGAGCGTGTGTTATATGCTGACTGTTTTATCTTTTTAAAGGGATAACACAAAAAAATGTCGTTTGGGTTTCATTCGTAACCAATTCAATTTTCCCGTTTAATAATTCAGATAACCTTTTTACTAACGATAAACCAATCCCAAGACCTTCAACAAGTTTATCGTTATGATAGTCTTGTTTTTCAAAAACTTCAAAAATTTGCTTCTTTTTATCTTTGGAAATTTGAGCACAGTTATTCTTTACGAAAAATACAATATTTTGATTCTCAATTTTATAGCCAAATATTACCTTGTTATTATCATCTGAAAATTTTATGGCATTGTCAATGAGGTGATAAAGTATCTGTTTAATTTTTTTTTCGTCTGACCGGAATACGAATGAGCTATCTGGAATTATGTACTGGACAGATATATCTCTATTAGAATCTGAAACAGCTATTTCAAAATATTCTTTTAGATCTGATAAAATATTTTCAATATTTATCTTTTCTATTTTGACTTTAATATCATCGTTAGAATTCATAAGTGCCAAATCAATTAAATCATTCATAACTAGCAAAAATCTATCGGCACTTTTTCTAATAATATTGTTGTAAAGCGCTTTCTTTTCCGTTTCATCATCTTTTATATCCAGCTCAGATATTAATTCAAGAAATCCTAGTAGTCCATTTAATGGGGTTCTAACTTCGTGAGAAAGATTATTTAAGAAAGATTGTTTTACCTTTTGTGAGATAATTGATTTGTCGTACAATTCATTGATTTTAATTCTTAATCCATCCACAACATTTTGTCTCTCAACTATTCCAATAAATTTGTTTTCTTTGAATACAGGTAGAGCCGGATATTGATTACTATTAAATTTGTCAAGACCTGATGTTATTGTTTCATCAGCAGAAAGATGTTCTTTTTCTGTTAGGCAATCAATAACTAATTTGTGAGGTCTTTTGATTAAATCACAAGTTGTTAGAATTCCATGAAATTTATTGTCATCATCAATTACAACCACGTATCCTTTTTCTAAGAATTTCTCTTCAAGCAAAATTGTTGCCGAAAAAGGATTAACAGTAGTGTATGAGTTTAAAATGTATTTTTTTATTTCCATCAGAAATCTCCTTCTATTGAATCATAAAATATTTTCAATTTGAAATCAACTTTTAATATTTCGCTTTCTGAAACAAATGGGAATACTTTCTCTTTGAGGATTTTAATAATCATATCCTTATCCATTTTTTTTAATACCCTTTTATTAATAAAAACAGACTCGACAGCAGCATCTTCAATTTCAAAGACATCAAATTCATTAGGAACTAAAAGTTCAAAAGATTTATAAACTCCAATTTTCCCTTGAGGGCATTTTTTCCCTAATATTAAAATATCTTCAAAAGGGGGTAACCGAATTTCCTCGAAACTTAATTGAACTGAATACTTTTGGGTAGAAATAGTTTTCATAAGAAATATTTTTAATTTATAAATATAATTATTTTTTGGTAACTCGGTTCAGCTTGCATATAACTGTTGTATAAAGAATAAAACCCCTTTCATACCATCTAAATGGTGGAATAATTACAGTTTTATTCATTTTTATTACTTCAAATTTTCCAAAAATATTTTAGTAAAGTTATTCAATGCAATTTTGATGGATTACGAATGTAATAATATTATAATAATAAACAAATAGCAATTGTTTATTTAGAATGAATCTAGATATCGCAATAGTTTGAGTATGAAAAAGGTATCAATAGATTAATAGAGCTATTATTTTTACAACTTTACCCAGTTGCAGCCAAGTTATTTTTTTCTTTTCGAAATATCTGAAAAACCTTACCGGTATTGATATTCTTTAAATCAAAATTCATGTCCTTTGGTTGCATTCTTTTGATAGATTAAGTAAAGAATACAGAAATTATTAAACCCTGGTAAGATAAATTTCTTGTAAATAGTGGATAAATCCAATTAGGATAAGGGTTTGAGATAATACATGATCCGTTTGGCCGCAATTAAATTATTTGATTTTTAATAGGATCCTTTTTATTCCAATCCCAAATTACAATACTCCATTCCACAAATTTTGTGTCGGTGTATCTATGAATTTCAGAAAAGCCAATTCTTTTATGCGCATTTATTGAACGCTCATTAGTGATGGCAATTTTTGTGATGGCAATATCGTATTTTTCTTTAAAATAGTTTTTATATGCTGTATAACTATTGTCAAGCAGACCCTTACCACGATACTCTTTATCTATACAAACCTGTCCAACAACAATATAGTTATATTCTGAAATTAACTTCTCCTTGTATTGTATTTTATCAAAAATTTCAAACATTGAAATGAGAATAGGGATCTCTGATTTTGAATTTTTAGTCATAGCAAGAATATAACCCACTACTTTATTCTGGTCTTTTATAATTAAATTTTGCTCATAATTATTCATTTTTCTTAAATCTTCCAAACTATGAGAAACCGTTACAAAACCCTGATTTTTAATCTCAATTTCTGTTAAACTTTGTGGCAGATTAATTTTTTGTAAATCAATAATTCCCGAAAGTTCTATGTCTGATTTAGAAGTTGTATAAGTAATCATATGTTGAAATTTATACCGTTGGATTCTTTGTAATATTCCAAAAACTAATTTTCCTTCTTGTTTGAAAACCTAATTTGATGTATAATTTGATTGCTCCAACATTAGTTTCAGCAACGTGCAAATAAGGCGTTTTCTTCTGATTAAAGATATTCTTTACCGCATGAGCTGCTAATTGTTTGGCGTATCCATTGCCAGTGTTATTTGGGTGTGTAATAACAGCACTTATCTCAACATATTCATTCATTTTCATTCTTTCGCCTGTTACGGCAACGAGTTGATTGTTTTTGAAGATTCCATAATAATTGCCCAATGAAGAAGTCTTCTTTTTAAAATATTCAGGATAAGCTATTTTAACTAATTCCAACAGGTCATTCATATGTTCCTCACCCAGTGCCACAATATCTTCTTCAATGTTTAGGTCTGTTTTATGATGGGTAAGCATTTGCAGGCACACTAATTCATTTTTCAATTTTAAGTTGTTTGAGAAGTTTGGTTTCTGTCCGACTGTAAAAAAATTGTCAGTTAATTCAGAATATTCAGAAATGGGATTCGATATGTTTTCGATTTCCATAAAACCTCCAAATGGGCAATAATCCGGATGATAGAATTTTATATTGTCAAAATCAATTGCAAAACCTTTATGAGTTTCAGATAATGAATACCAAACAGGATTGTCTAATTTTTTCTCGTTAAGAGTCATTGTTATTTTATCATTTGAGTTTTATAGAGTTCCCTCCAAGGTGTTTGTATACTTAATAAAGACACTTTTTAAACATCCTCTTAAAAGGGTTAAACCTTTTTTAAAGATATCTCTTAAACAATTCATTACAAATTTATGAAACTCGAATATAGTATTTTTTCTGAAATCATATTGATTTCCAGAATTAAATCAATTCATTTTCAAAGCCAAAAGAAAAGTTATGAGTTAGTGATGCGTGGCTTTACTGTCAAGGTTTTGGCAATGGATAATATAAATTCCTTACAAATAGGTGATAAAATCAATTATGGCAAGAGTTTATAATTTAACGGTTATTCCCAATTTACCGCCTGTAAAAGCATTACCGCCGCCAAACTCCAGATTTAAGCCAACTTTGTCAGACAAGTTATATCTTCCTCCTATTTGAGCTCCCAATCCTAAACCATTGCTATGGGATCCACTGTAAGTGTCAGGCGATGACCAAATATAGAATCCTAAATTAAGGCCTGCATAAAAATCCCAATTTTGAGGAATATCCATTATCGTATTAAAATGATAATTTCCATTTCCTGAAAATCCCATAATATTATGGCGATAGTCGGAACTGTCCCATTTCTCATTATAGGAGCGATAGGAGAATTCTCCACCAATTGTAAAATCTTTATGAATACTTTTATCTATTCCGATGTAAAATGGGACACCCCATTCAGATAGTCCAACCCCAACATTAAGTTGAGTTTTGCCTACAGGCAGTGAGCTCTGACCAAATGCAAATCCTGAGATTAAAAACAATGCAATAGTTGCTGTAATAAATAATTTTTTCATATTTGAGGGTTTTTTAATATTTTCCTTTTATGTGGCTTTTAGGAATCGCCCCGTTTTTAAGTGGTTTCCGGTCTCCACTTTTGAATTCGAAAAATAAATATAAAAATAAATTTGCAAACAATTTTAATTTTTTAACTGATCAAATAATTTTTGTCTTTATCGGCTGATTTATTTTCTGATTTCCGATGTTTTGTGGTATATGGATTGTGTGGATTTTTGCGATTCTTAAACCAGCCCTTGTGTTTTCCGGAATCTTTTGGAACCAATACAACACAGGATGTTGTTGAAACAAACAAAATTGCAAACAAGGTTAATGCAAGAAGTTTTAAAAATATTCTCATACGAATACGAATTTATGTTATCCCATTCATGTGGCTTTTAGGAATCGCCTCGTTTTTAAGTGGTTTCCGGTCTCCACTTTTTTATTATTGTTTTTATCAGTCATCAATTTCTGACAAGATCTGCCAAATATAAACTATTGTAACTTGTATTTAACGTTTTGCAGATATTAGTTTTTTATTTCGATTTTTCAGTTTTAGGCAGTCCATCTTCAAAGTTCAATTGCGAAAATTTTACAAACCATTCTTTAACCTGCAAATGCTCATAAAGTTGTTTGAAAAATGATTTTCAGAGAATTCGATATAAAAAGTTTTATGAGTGATGCCCCAATAAATACTTTCAGTTCTTTAATATATTCTTTAGCCATAAATTTATACGGAAACCTAATAGCAATTTTAAAGGGATCGTGTACCCTCCCTAATAGATTTAAACCTTAATTAAGAATCTATCATTTAAATTTGAACAAACACTTTCTTCAACATTAAATAAATAAGTTTTTGGCTGCATCTTTTCATGATAGGGGAAGCAAAAACAAAAAGTTACAAGAAATTGTGGCTCTTTTTTTGCTTGATAAAGCTGCTGATTATCAAAAGATAAATTCTCCTTTTTATCGTTTTTTCTACACTATAAAAACCCTTATTTTATCTATAAATAGCTTAAAAAAAGGTCACAAATCGATTGCATCAAAAAACAAAAAGGTTGCAGACGTTTTTTATATAATTTCCTATTAATTAAATCATTTAAGAAATATAAAAAAACCGACACAAAAGTATCGGTTTTATCAATATTTAAGCAAGGATAATCTTATCCTCCAAAGTCGTCAAAACGAACATTTTCAGCAGGAACACCAAAGTCATCACACATTTTAACAACAGCATTATTCATCAATGGAGGTCCGCAGAAATAGAATTCGATATCTTCCGGAGCATCGTGTTTAGTTAAGTAGTTATCAATAACCGCTTGGTGCACAAATCCGACAAATCCATCTCCTTTTGGATCATTCACGTCTGTTTTAGGGATCCAATTATCTACAGGCAATGGTTCTGATAAAACTAAGAAAAATTTAAAATTAGGGAATTCACGCTCTAATTTTATAAAATGTTCAATATAGAATAATTCACGTTTTGAACGTCCACCGTACCAATAAGTAACTTTTCTGTTAGATTTTAAGGTGTTAAACAAATGGTATAAATGCGAACGCATTGGTGCCATTCCGGCACCACCACCAACGTATAACATCTCAGCATCAGATTCATTGATGAAAAATTCACCGTAAGGTCCGGAAACAATTACTTTATCTCCGGGTTTTCTAGAGAAAATGTAAGAAGATGCAATTCCGGGGTTTACATCCATCCAGGTTCCTTTAGCTCTATCAAAAGGAGGAGTAGCGATACGCACGTTTAACATAATTCTTCGTCCTTCTGCAGGGTAAGATGCCATTGAATAAGCGCGTTCAACATTTTCTCCATTTTTCATTGTCAATGACCACATTTTGAAACCATCCCATTCTGCTTTGAATTTTTCTGGCTCATCAGGATGTTCTTCCGGGTGTGCTGTAATGTCAATATCAGAGAATTTAACTTCACATTTCGGAATTTCAATTTGCATATATCCTCCCGCTTTATAGGCCATATCTTCAGGAATCTCAACGATAAATTCTTTGATAAAAGAGGCAACATTGTAGTTAGAAACTACAGTTGCTTCCCATTTTTTAATTCCGAAAACTTCATCTGGAATAGTAATATCCATGTCCTGTTTTACTTTGACCTGACAGGCCAAACGAATACCGTGTGCAATTTCTTTACGGGTAAAATGCGGAGTTTCTGTTGGTAAAATTTCACCTCCACCAGAGTTTACGTGACACTCACATTGCACACAAGTTCCACCACCACCGCAGGCAGAAGGTAAAAATATTTTATTATCACCTAAAGTACCCAACAAGGTTCCTCCAGAATCTACTTCAATAACTTTATCACCATTAATTGTAATTTTTACTTTTCCTGATGGTAATAATTTTGCCTTGGCAATCAATAATACTGTTACTAAAATTAGTATCAGAATTAATGAAAAAGCAACACTCGATAAAATTGTAGTCATTATTTCTTTACTATTTTTAGATTATAATTTAATTCCCATAAAACTCATGAACCCTATTGCCATTAAACCGGTAATGATAAAGGTGATTCCCAGTCCTTTTAATGGAGCAGGAACATTGGAATAAGCTATTTTCTCACGAATTGCAGCAATTGCAACTATTGCCAATAACCAGCCAATTCCGGAACCAAAGCCATAAACGGTAGCTTCCGTAATTGAAACAAAATCTTTTTGTTGCATAAACAATGATCCTCCCAAAATAGCGCAGTTTACAGCAATTAACGGTAAAAAGATACCTAATTCACTGTATAAGGCAGGTGAAAATCGTTCAATAATCATCTCAACCAATTGAACCATAGAGGCAATTACAGCGATAAATAAAATAAAACTCAGGAAACTTAAGTCTATTTCAGCGTAACCTGCTCCTAGCCAAGCCAAAGCGCCTTGTTTTAAAATATAATTATCTAATAAATAGTTAATTGGAAGTGTTATTGTTAACACAAAAATTACGGCAGCCCCAAGTCCAACACCTGTTTTAACAGTTTTTGATACCGCCAGATATGAGCACATTCCTAAGAAATATGCAAAAATCATGTTTTCTATAAAGATACTCTTAACGAATAAGTTTGCTAATTCCATCTGTATCTATTTTTATTTTTCAATTAATTTTCTATTTCTTGAGCGTTGTACCCAAATTAATACTCCTACGACTATTAAAGCCATTGGAGCTAACAACATCAAACCGTTATTTTGATATCCAAAATCATAAAATGATTGTGGTATAATTTGTCTGCCATACAATTTTCCAGAACCTAAAAGTTCTCTAAAAAAAGCTACAATTATCAAAATAATACCGTAACCTGCCGAATTTCCAATACCATCTAAAAATGCTTTCCAAGGACTATTACCCAAAGCAAAAGCTTCTAAACGACCCATTATTATGCAGTTGGTAATGATTAATCCTACAAAAACTGATAATTGTTTGCTCACCTCATAAGAATAAGCTTTCAATACTTGGTCAACTAAAATTACCAAGGCGGCAACAATCACTAACTGTACGATGATTCTAATTCTATTTGGAATCATATTTCTAAGTAATGACACAAGAACGTTACTTGCTGTAAGAACAAATAAAACTGAGATTGACATTACAATTGCGGGTTCTAATTTAACTGTAATTGCTAAAGCAGAACATATACCTAATACTTGAATTGAGATAGGATTGTTATCATCTAACGGATCCTTTAACAATTTTAGGTTTTTCTTTGAAAATAATCCTTCTTTATCTGACATAATTAATTATTTTGAAAATAAGGTAAATAATTGGACATTCTCTCGTGAACCATTCTTGCCAATGCATCTCCGGTAATTGTTCCTCCAGAAATTCCATCAACTCCATGTAAATTATCATCAGGTGTTCCTCCTTTAACTACCGCAACAGAAACGAAATTGCCTTCGGTGGTAAACCCAAGATTGGCATCTTTTAAGATTTTTTTACCGATAAACATATCTCCAAACCATTTTTGGTTGATTTCTGCTCCTAATCCCGGTGTTTCAGCTTTGTGATCAAAAACAGCACCGATAATTGTGTTTTTATCTTCTCCCAAAGCGATATATCCCCAAATAGAATCCCATAATCCGGCTCCAAAAAGCGGAACGATATAAAATGTTTTTCCATCTTTTTCAGCAATATATAAAGGAAAACGTTGCTCATTTAACGGTTTTTTGAGTTCCTTTTTTAAGTCGATTGTAAAAGCATTTGTTTCAGTATCAACGCTGCCATCAATTTTTACTGATAACTGTTGTTTGATGTATTGGTTAAAAGTGCTTTCAATAGCACTTTTTTCAGATTGAATGTTCAAAGTAGTGAGAATATTTTGCATTTTCTCATTGCGAACATTATTATCTTGCATCGGTTTTAAAGAGGTTGATGTATAAGCAAGCAAAGCTGCTACAACCACTACTAAAGTAACTGCAAAAATAAAGGTATAAGCATTACTATTTCTGTCCATAATTTAAGCTGCTTTTAATTTTTTCTCTAAACGTTTTTGACGACGTTTAATATTGCTTTCAATAACGTAATGGTCAATAGTAGGAGAGAATACGTTCATTAATAAAATAGCCATCATAATTCCCTCCGGATAAGCCCCATTGAAAACACGAATCATAATAGCAAAAAATCCGATTAAAAATCCGTAAATCCACTTTCCGGTATTGGTTTGTGCTGCGGTTACAGGATCTGTAGCCATAAACACGACGCCAAAAGCGAAACCTCCCACCAATAAATGTTGCCACCAAGGGAATTGCATTAAAGTATTTATACCCCAAGCATTAAATAACAATCCTATTACAGCGGCACCAAGTACTCCGGATATCATAATTCTCCAACTGGCTACGCCGGTATAAATGAGTAATGCGGCACCAATTAAAATCATTAATACAGATGTCTCACCAATAGAGCCGGGAACATATCCCATAAATGTATCAAAAACACTATATGATATTTGTTTGTTGGATGCTAAAGTTCCTAAAATAGTTTCACCTGATACGCCATCAATGGTTGATGCATCAGCTACCCAAACTTTATCGCCAGACATAAAAGGAGCATAAGAGAAGAATGCAAAAGCTCTGGCAATTAATGCAGGATTCATAATATTCATTCCCGTTCCACCAAATACTTCTTTACCAATAACGACAGCAAATACAACTGAAATAGCCAACATCCATAATGGCAAATCGATGGGCATAATTAACGGAATTAACATTCCTGTAACTAAGTAACCTTCATTTACTTCGTGACCACGAATAATGGCAAAAATAAATTCAATACCTAATCCTACCACATACGATACGATAACCATTGGAATTACTTTAAGCGCTCCAAACATGAATACTGTCATGAAAGGAAATACAAAATTTGGATCATCCGTTGGGTTTGGTAATTGTGAGTAATGTTGGTATCCAACATTCCACATACCAAAAAATAATGCAGGAAGCAGTGCTAAAACTACTACATACATGAGTCTTTTTAAATCGTTTCCATCTCTAATATGTGCACCCATTTTAGTGGTATGATTTGGAACGAATAAAAAAGTATCAAAAGCGAAGTACACCGGAGCGTACTTTTCAAACTTTCCTCCTTTATCGAAGTTTGGTTTGATTTTATCTAATTGTTTTCTTAAAAAATTCATCTGTTCTAATTTTTTATCCTACTTCTTCAACCATTAAATCTAAACCTCTTCTAATGATTTCTTGAGCTTCAATTTTTGAAGTACTCACGAATTCAACCAAAGCAAAATCTTCAGGAGCTACTTCGTAAATTCCTAAGTTTTCCATTTTTTCAATATCGTTAGCCATAGTAGCTTTTAATAATTGCATTGGATAAATATCCATAGGCATTACCTTTTCCATTTCTCCGGTAACTACAAAAGCACGTTCTTCACCGTTTAAATTGGTGTCTAAATTGTACTCTTTATTGGGAGTTAACCAAGAGAAAAATGCGCGGTTGATACTCAACTTATTGTTTCCGATGAATGGGTGCCAACCCAGGAAAGTGTAGTGATTTCCTTCTGGGATTACAGATAAAAGATTATCATAAAATCCTAAGAATTTGTTTTTGTTGATGTTAGAACCTGTTAACACATTCCCGCTAATTACACGAACATTAGAATTAGGTACATTTTCACTGATCAATGAGCTTATATCGGCACCTAAAATAGTTTTAAAATACTGAGGTTTTGAAACCTCGCTGCCCGCCAATGCAATAGTGCGACTTGCATCAAATTTACCGTGTAAAAATAATCGGCCAACAATGGCAACATCTTGCGGATTAATTACCCAAACTCTTTCACCACGATTAATTGGATTGACAAAGTGAATTTGAACACCCACATTTCCTGCGGGATGTTTTCCAAACACATGGTGAATTTCTACTCCTTTAGTGTCATTAAAGAAAGAGTTAGTTTCACCGTCAACAGATAAATGTACTTTACCGGTCGTTAATTTTCTTAATGCATCAATTCCTGTTTGAAACGCTGCTTGTTCATTTTCCAAGGCAAAAGAATCATCAGTTGCCAATGGAGCAGAAGAAAAAGCAGCAACGAAAATAGCTTTTGGCTGGTCTGTTGGATTTGCAACTACGTCATACGGACGTTGTTTGATGAAAGGCCAACAACCGCCAGCTAATAAATGTGCTTTAACTTCTTCTGAAGAAAGTTCATTAGGATTTTTGATGCCAAAATCTTTGTAAGAATCGATAGCGTCTGCAGCGATTTTAATATCTAAAATCTTGCGTTTAGCCCCACGGTTAATTTCAATAATTTCTCCGCTAACTGGCGATGCGAACTTAATATCTTCCATTTTTTTAGAAAAGAAAATAGGCTCTCCTGCCTTAACTTTATCACCAACTTGTACGGTAAGTTTTGGAATAATACCGTGAATATGAGCTGGATTGATAGCGAAGACTTTCGAACGTGAAGCAACTGAAATCACTTTTTCAGCTTTTCCTTTGAGCTTAATATCTAAGCCTTTTTTGATTCGAATGTCTTTTGACATATGTTAATTAAAATTTATTTAATGAATACTATTTTTAAATTGTCGCAAATTTATGAAATAAACGCTATTTTTTTGATATATTTTGCATTTATAATCATTCTAAATTGTAGAGAATTATGTAAATATCTTTTAGTATTTTTAACATCTATAAAATTTTTAAAATGAATAAGACTTTTTTATTTTTTTTTCAGTTTATTTTTAGTTATTTAATTAGTTTTCAACAGCTTTATTCTCAAAGTGATATTTTAACTGATGCTGAATATATTAAATCTGTTGTTTTAAAATCAGAAAATGCCAATTCATTTGCTCCAATTTTCAGATTAGGAGAAAGATTTATTTTGAGTTTTGATGATGTTGAAGCCGATGAAAAAGATTATTATTACAAAGTTGAACATTGTGATTATCATTGGAAAGAATCGCAAATATCAGAAAATGAATATGTGATTGGGTTTAACAAAAATAGAATCAGAAATTACGAAAACTCATTTAACACCTTGCAATATTACACTCATTATGCTGTAACATTTCCAAATGAAAAAACCCAAATTATTCAAAGCGGAAATTATCTTATTTCGGTTTTGGATGAGAATGATCAAATTGTTTTTTCTAGAAGGTTGGTCATCGTAAATCCGAAAACAGAAGTGGGAGTTACCATTCATAGAACGAGATCAATCGAAACAATTGCCGAGCAACAGACGGTTCAGTTTGTCATCAATCATCCAAATTTAAACATCAATAATCCATCCGAAGAAATTAAAATTGTGGTACTGCAAAATAATAATTGGAATACCGCTGTAAAAAATTTAAAGCCACAGTATTTTAAAATGAATCAACTGGTTTATAAATACGATAAAGAAACCAGTTTTTGGGGAGGAAATGAGTACTTGAATTTTGACAATAAGATTATTAGAAATACTTCGCTCAATATCAGTCATGTATATTTAGGTGATGATATTTTCTATACCCATCTATTTACTGATGAAGAACGTGCCAAAAAACCGTACACTTATTTTCCGGATATTAACGGCAACTTTTTAGTTCGTAATTTAGAAGGAGAAAATGCGGCTTTGGATGCCGATTATACTTGGGTTCATTTTTCTTTAAAAACTGAAAACAGATTCAATAAAAAAGATGTTTATATTTATGGAAATTTTAATAATTGGCAGTTTTCTCCCATCAATAAAATGAAATACAACGAAAGAAGCGGTTTGTATGAACTTCCAATTTTGTTAAAACAGGGATTTTATAATTATCAATATGCTACTTTGGACACTAAAGAAAAATTAAATGATTATGAAATTAACGGTTCCTTTTTTCAAACTGAAAATGAATATACTGTTTTGGTTTATTATCGGAAAATGGGCGCTCGTTTTGATGAAGTGATTGGGGTGGGGAATGCCCATTCTGATGTTATTTCACAATAAGCGCTTAAATTTTTCTTAAGAAAAATTATGATTTTTTTATCGAACAGCTATCTGCAAAATTTTATTTTGAATTAATAATTACACTTCTTCCATTATAATAAATTGCATTAAAAAGTTGTATTTTTGTATCGAATTTTTAAAAATCAAAACAACAATACAATGGCTTCAGGATTTTATAAAGTACCAAAAGCAGCTAATGAACCTGTAAAATCGTATGCACCCAATAGTGCAGAACGAAAAGAATTGTTAGATACATACCGCAAAATGTATCAAGAAAAAATTGACATCCCTTTTTATATTGGAGGCAAAGAAGTCAGAACCGGAAAAACGAGTTCTATTCATCCGCCACACGACCATCAACATACCGTTGGTCAATATCATTTAGCCGAAAAAGAGCATATTGAATTGGCAGTTCAAAAAGCGTTGGAAGCCAGAAAGCAATGGGCAGTTACAAGTTGGGAACATCGTGCAGCTATTTTCTTAAAAGCAGCCGAATTATTAGCGGGTCCGTTTAGAGCTAGAATGAATGCCGCTACTATGATTGCGCAATCTAAAAATGTGTATCAGGCCGAAATTGATTCTGCCTGTGAATTAATCGATTTTTTACGTTTTAACGTAGAATTTATGACAGAGATTTATAGCAATCAGCCTAAATCATCTCCTGGAGTTTGGAATAGAATGGAATATCGTCCGTTAGAAGGATTTGTATATGCAATCACTCCGTTTAACTTCACGGCTATTGCCGGTAATTTGCCGGCTTCACCAGCCTTAATGGGGAATGTAGTTATATGGAAACCTGCCAGTTCACAAGTTTATTCTGCTCATGTAATTATGGAATTGTTTAAAGCTGCCGGATTGCCTGATGGTGTTATCAATATGGTAACCGGCAGTTCCGCTATGATTACAGATGTAATATTGAACAGTCCAAATTTTGCAGGTGTTCACTTTACGGGCTCAACTCCGGTATTTAACAGTTTTTGGGAAACAATAGGTAAAAACATGAACAATTATAAGTCCTACCCAAGAATAGTAGGGGAGACTGGCGGAAAAGATTTTATTTGGGCGCATCCATCAGCTAATCCGCAAGAAGTAATAACAGCCATTTCCAGAGGTGCTTTTGAATATCAAGGGCAAAAATGCTCTGCAGCTTCTCGTGCCTATTTACCTAAGAGTTTATGGGGAGATATTAAAGCTGGTATCATTAAAGATGTTAAGTCTTTCAAAATGGGAACTCCAGAAGATCCCTCAAATTTTATTAATGCAGTTATCGACAATAGAGCTTTTAAAAAATTATCCAATTATATTGAGCAGGCTAAAAAAGATGCAGATGCTGAAATTATAGTTGGTGGCGGTTATGATGATTCAGTTGGATATTTTATTGAACCAACAATTATTGTGACTACAAATCCATATTATGATACTATGTGTACAGAATTGTTTGGGCCAATTATGACCATTTATATTTATGAAGATGAGCAATGGGAAGAGATTTTAGATGTAATTGATAATACCGGAGAATTTGCTTTAACGGGAGCCATATTTAGTGGAGACAGATATGTAATTGAAACGGCAACCAATAAATTAGAAAATGCGGCAGGTAATTTCTATATCAATGATAAACCAACAGGAGCCGTAGTCGGGCAACAACCTTTTGGTGGCGCTCGTGGTTCCGGAACCAATGATAAAGCAGGTTCTGTTTGGAATTTATTGCGTTGGGTTTCTAACAGAACGATTAAAGAAACTTTTGTAACGCCTAAAGATTATCGATATCCGTTTTTAGGATAATAATTTTACTAAAAAACCTCAAGAAATCTTGAGGTTTTTTGGTTTTATTAAGGTTGTCCGCCTTCAAAGTTTTCGGCACCCGGTAATAAATCAATCAATTTATGTGGACTGTGAATCAAGATTGGAATATGTTGAGGACATATATAAAAATGAGCATCCATATATTCAAATGAAGTCAATGGAATTTCTTGGGTCGTTTTCTTACACACAATGCATTCTTTAGTTGTTTCCATGTTTTTTATTTTAATGGTTAATGTTCTTATGGTTTATATTTAAGTGAGATGTGAACCACTTTTTTACTTTCAAAAAACGGTTCTTCAAAGTAGTTGTCTAAATTATAAATAGTTGAATTAGGGAATTTTTTTAATTCTTCTGTTAAATTGCCGCCTTTTAAATAAAGAATTCCGTTTTTGAGTTCGTGCAATTGTTTTTTAGCGATTTTGTTTTTAACCCATTTCGAGAATTCTTCCATTGAAGTAACTGCTCGACTTACAATAAAATCAAATTCTCCTTTTACTTCTTCAGCTCTTTTTTGTGCTGCTTTTACATTGGTCAATTGCAAAGCTGTTGCAATTTCATTTACCACTTTTATTTTTTTACCGATAGAATCGACTAAATAAAATTGTGTTTCGGGAAATAAAATGGCTAAAGGAATTCCGGGAAATCCACCTCCGGTTCCAACATCTAATATTGTTGAACCCGGTAAAAATGCTTGTACTTTCGCAATTCCTAAGGAGTGTAAAACATGTCTAACATAAAGCTCATCAATATCTTTTCTTGAAATTACATTAATTTGTTTATTCCAAAAATGATATAATTCTTGTAATTGCTTAAACTGATTTAGTTGATATTCAGTTAGATTTTGAAAATATTTTAGAATGATTTCCATTGGATTAAAATGACTTCACAAAAATACAATCTTTAAAAAGAATTATCATTAGAAAATATTTCATAAACTGATGTAAAAGAAAATATAGTGTAATTTTGTGCCAT
This sequence comes from Flavobacteriaceae bacterium, assembly GCA_030683815.1. Taxonomy (GTDB): domain Bacteria; phylum Bacteroidota; class Bacteroidia; order Flavobacteriales; family Flavobacteriaceae; genus JAGXRT01. Next base: position 186,237 of record JAUXPJ010000018.1, on the reverse strand, counting down.
TAATTTATAAGATTCCAACCTTTTTGTAAGATTTAAAAAAAGAATAATTAACTACAATTTCAATGAAAAATTTATCAGATAGAATCAATAATTTACCAATTTCTGAAACCTTAGCTATGTCTGCAAGAGCGCGTGAGTTAAGAGAACAAGGTAGAGGCATCATCAATTTAAGTTTAGGAGAACCAGATTTTAATATTCCAGATTTCATTAAACAAGCGGCTATAGATGCTATTAATGAAAATTACAATTGGTACAGTCCGGTTGACGGATATCTGGAACTTAAACAAGCCATTTGCAGGAAGTTTAAGAGAGATAATAACTTGGTATATACTCCAAATCAAATTATTGTGTCTACCGGAGCTAAACAATCAATAGCAAATGTTGTTTTAGCATTGGTAAACCCGGGTGATGAAGTATTGTTGCCTGCACCATATTGGGTTAGTTATGAGGCAATTACACAGCTTGCGGAAGGAATTCCTGTCCCTATTTATTCAACCATTGATGCTAATTTTAAAATCACCCCTGATCAATTGGAAGCTGCGATTACGCCAAAAACCAAATTAATATTTTTTAATTCACCAAATAATCCAAGTGGCTCTGTTTACACAAAAGAGGAGTATAGAGCTTTGGCGGATGTTTTGGTAAAGTACCCTCAGATATATATTATTTCTGATGAGATTTATGAGCATATTTTGTTTGAAGGCACTACTTTTAGTTTTGCCTCTCTTGATGATATGTATGAAAGAACGGTTACTGTTAATGGAGTATCTAAAGCTTTTGCTATGACTGGATGGAGAATCGGATATATCGGTGCGCCAGAATGGATTGCTAAAGCATGTAATAAAATGCAAGGTCAAATCACTTCTGGAGCTAACTGCATAGCTCAACGTGCTGCCATTACAGCCTTAGATGCGCCTATTTCAAGTATTCAATTTATGGTTGATGAATTTCATAATCGAAGAGATTTAGTATTAAGTTTGTTGAGTAAAATAAACGGTTTTAAATTAAATAAGCCACCCGGAGCTTTCTATGTGCTTCCAAATATTGCCTATTATTTTGGAAAAGAAGTGAAAGGTAAAAAAATTGAAAATGCTTTAGATTTTTCGATGTTATTATTAGAAGAAGCTAATGTTGCTACCGTAACCGGCGATGCGTTTGGAGCTTCTAACTGTATCCGAATATCCTATGCCAATTCAGAAGAAAACCTAATTGAGGCGATATCAAGAATTAAAAAAGTTTTTGAAGATTAAATAATAAGAAAAAAAGAGTCGGTAAACCGACTCTTTTTTTATGAACTCCCCATCCCTTTTCTTACCATTTCTCCCCATTTAGACCTTTTATTAGTATAATAATCTAAATTTCCTCTCAGCGCTGCATAAAGCGTAAATAGGTGAAAAGTAAAAGGTTCTATTAATGCTACTACTAATAATTTAAAGGCATCTCCTTTTTTGGGGTATTGTCTATAAGTAAGTTCTTCACTTAAAATTGCTGCCATTGAAAATGATATTGAAAACAGGTAAGCTACAACAATAAAAGACAAAGCGATTATCCAATTAATAGCATCGATATAATATAAATATCCTAAAAATAACAGCCCAATAACTTCAACAATTGGCGCTAAACGTTCGTAAACTAACCAATAAGGATAACTTATCATCCCCAAATAACCATATTTAGGATTCATAAATAATTTTCTGTGTTTTCTGAGTGTTTCAATAGTTCCACGTGCCCATCTATTTCGTTGCAATTGAAGCGTTTTAAAATTATCCGGAGCTTCTGTCCAACATAAAGGATCAGGAATATAGGCTATTTTATATTTTCTTTTGTTGTCTTCCATAAATTTTCGCATTCTAACAATTATTTCCATGTCTTCACCTACGGTTTTAGTGTCGTAACCTCCGGCATCAATCATAACGCGTCTGTCAAACATTCCAAATGCTCCTGAAATGATCAGCAGACCATTCAGTCTACTCCAAGCCATTCTTCCAAGAAGAAAAGACCTCAAATATTCTAGAATTTGATAACGTTCAATCAATTTTTTAGGCATGTTTACTTCCATAAGTTTGCCGTTTTCAATTCTACAATTGTTGGCAATACGGATTACTCCCCCAGTTGCAATCACTTTTTTATCGGTTCTTTCTAAAAAAGGCTTCAACATTTTTTGTAAAGCATCTTCTGTCAACATACAATCAACATCAATACAGGCAACAAAATCACTGTTGCTAAAATTTAATCCGGCATTTAAAGCATCGGCTTTACCTCCATTTTCTTTATCAATAACAATTAATTTTTCAAAAACCGGATTTTTAGATTTATAGATTCCGCGAATTTGTTTGGTTTCAATTCTGGGATTTATCGGGTATTTAACAGTTTCCAGATTATATACTTTAATCAGTTTTTCTATGCTATCATCTTTACTTCCATCGTTTATAATTACAACTTGGTAGTTTACATAATGTAAAGACATGAGCGAGCGTACATTTTCAACAATATTTAAACCCTCATTATAACATGGAGCTAGAATTGATATTGAAGGAGAAAAGGGCGAGGATAAGATACTTTTATAGGAAACAAAACTATTTTTTCTAAAATAGGAAATGGTTTCAAAAGTAGAAATGACACCCAAAATAATATAAGAAGCAATAACAATTGCACTGAAAATCAGGAAAAAATAATATAAAAACAGAAAAGTATATACGGTTGAAATCATAAAAATTGTTTTATTATTTATTAAGATTAACAGTTAAAAGAAAGGGTTTTAAATCTTTCAAAGTGTTATATGCTATTTGGTTAATATCAAAATCCGGATGATTAATTTGTTTTTCAAAGAATGGAATATCCTTTTTTTCAGACAATTGAGATAATGCTTGTATAATATAAAGCTGCGTTTCTGGTGATGATTTTTTAAAAATCTGTTTTAAAACGGTTTTAGCTTCTAAAATTTTGAAATATCCAAGCACGCTGATTGAGGTTCTGCGCACTTTTTCTGATGGATGCAACACTAATTTTATCATATCATCTTTCAGTTGAATCTGATTGAATAATCTCACCAATTTCAAAGCAAAACAGATGACAGAGTCATTTTTTGAATGAAGCCAATTAGTTAAATCCGGTACTTCTTGGTTACGGATTGATTGTATTTCTTCAATAAGTTGTATTTGTTGCCACTCGGTAATTGGAAATTCTAAGGTGTCTAAAAATTTTAATCCTTCAAACTGGTAGAGTTTTACCATAGTAAGTTGTGCTTCACTTCGAAGCAATTGATTTTTATGGTTGATGAGTTTTAAAGTTTCGGTATAGACATCTTTTACCTTCATTTGGGTAACTTCTCTAATTCCTTTTATTTTGATATACCAAACAGAACTATTCATTTTTTTTAAGGAGTATTTCACTAAATCTAAGTCGTAGTATAATGCTTCTAAAAAATCAGCTAATTCTCCTGATAAATCATTATGAAGAGTGAGAATTAAACCTTTAATTATTTGTCGGTCTGAATTATTTTTGATAGCTTTTTTCAGAAGCTTTTTAGTGTTTATTTTTTCATCAGCTTCATCCTCTGTCAAATAAATGTAATTGATTAATATTTCTTGATATTTTTCGGTTAGTGCTTTTTGTTCCTGGTTTTTTTGTTGATATCGTTTTCTTATCAACGTGAGATATATCAGCGATGCAATAATCATAATTATCTCGAGGAGAATTATCACCCAAATAATCTGAATTAATAGGGGTAAAGTTAAAAAAGCAGAAAACAGATTAGGAAGTATAGTTTCAAAAAAATCTTGCATATAAACTTATTTTTTCTGCATAAGTATTCGTTTAATTCTTATAATTAATTCATTGGGGCTAAATGGTTTACTCATAAAATCTGTTGCTCCTAAATTAAATGCTTTTAAAACCATTTCTTCTTGTCCGGCTGCAGAAAAAACAACAATTGGAGTGTCTCTTTGTAAGGTGTCTTTAACAAATGAAATGACTTCTAAACCGCTTGAAAAAGGCATCATAATATCGGTTAAGATAATATCGGGTTGGTGTTCTTCAATTAATTTTTTAGCCTCATTGCCATCGGCAGCCGTAATGGTTTGGTAACCTTCTTTTTCAAGTCGGAATTTTAATAACAACGATAATGTTTTATCGTCTTCTGCTAATAATACTTTTTCTTTCATAAGTTGATTATTTATTGTTTAGTTCTACTTCGCTCCGATTGCGCTCAGCACAGGCGCTCACTATAAATTTTAATTATCATAACTTGTCCCGATTTATCGGGATGAAATTCACAAAAATTTCGTTATGCTCATTTCACAAGATTAATTTAGATTTTTAATTTCATCGTTAATTTCTTTCTTAATATTCACAACATGTGATTTACATTCTTGAAATAAATCTGAAACTTGCGCTACATTTATTAGGTTTTTGCTTTTATAATCAATTTCAGCTATTAAAGGTATCAGTTTATTAATACTTAACATACTGATACTTGGTTTAATTTTATGTGTTAAAGCATAAACATGATCCCAATTTTGATTCTCAATTTCAATTTCACATTTGTTGATAAAATCTTCAAAATCATCTAAAAAGGAATTTAAAATATTTTCAATTATCTCTTTATCATTAAAGGTTTCTTCTCGTAAGAATTTTAAATCTAATAATTTTTCTTCAATGAAAGCAGTTTCTGTGACACTATTTTCATTTATCAGTTTAGCTTCAGTTGTGTATTTAAGTATTTTTTTGTGTAAAACTTCTGAATCAAAGGGTTTAAAAATATAATCGTTCATACCTCTTTTTATCGCTCTTTCAGCTTCTTTATGTGATGCATGCGCTGTCATTGCTATTATTGGAATCTGATTATAATTAGTATTTTCTGAAGAACGAATAGCTGAAGTTGTATCAAAACCATTCATAATTGGCATTTGGATATCCATTAAAACAACATCAAATGGATGTTTTTCAAGAAGTTCCATCGCTTCTTGACCGTGATTTGCAATAAGAACTTCGCAATTCCATCGGGATAAACGGGTATGAGCTAATATTTGATTTGTTTTATTGTCTTCAACTAAAAGTACTTTTAAATTTAGCGGAGGTAATTCTTCGTTTTTCTTTTGAGGCATTATCTGTGCTATTATTCCAGAACTATTCTCTACTATTTTAAACGGAATTCTGATTTTAAATGAACTTCCAACCCCAACTTCGCTATCAACTGTTATTTCTCCTTGCATACTATTTACCAGTTTCTTTACAATAGATAAGCCGAGTCCGGTTCCGCCATATAATCTTGTTGTGCTGTTTGATGCTTGTTCAAAAGAATCAAAAATAGTGTCTAATTTGCTTTTAGGAATACCAATGCCCGTATCTTTAATTTCAAAAGTAATGGTCACTTCTCTGTGATTGGAAACTATACTTTTAACGTAAATAGAAACCTCTCCTTTTTCTGTAAATTTAATAGCATTTCCAACGGTATTTAACATAATTTGCTGAATTCGAGTTGTATCGCCAATAATCATTTGAGGTACTTTTGAGTTGATAAATAGCTCCAGTTCTATTTTTTTGTCTTCAGCATTTACACGTAATAATTTAACAACTTCATGTAATGTATCATGAATATTGAATGGAATACTTTCTAAATAAATTTTTCCGGATTCTAATTTAGCAAGGTCTAAAATATCATTGATGAGGGTTAAAAGTAATTTTTCAGAGTTTTTAATCGTTACTAAGTGTTCTCTTTGTTCGGCAGATAATTCAGTTTCGAGCAACAAATCAGTAAAACCAATTAAAGCATTCATTGGAGTTCTAATTTCATGACTCATATTAGAAATGAACTCTTCTTTGATTTTTAGTGAATTTTCAGCATCTTGTTTGGCATGAACCAATTGGTCTTCAAATTCTTTTTTAGAAGTAATATCAGATTGAATTGCAACGTATTGAAAAGGAATATTGTTTTCATCAACAAATGGAATAACAGTAGAATCAACCCAATAATAATCGCCTTTTTTTGTTTTATTTCTGATTTCAGTTCTTAATACTTTACCACTTTTGATGGTATCCCATAAATTTTCAAAAAACTCATCTGAATGATAAGATGAATTGATAAGACTCATTTTGTTAACAACAAGTTCTTCTTTTGTATATTTAGAAATATCACAAAACTTATCATTTACATTCGTTATAATTCCATCTTTATCAGCAATTACTACAATTGATGACTGATCCAAGGCGTATTTGTAATTATTAAGTTCTGCTGTAAGTTGTTTTTCAGTAGTTACATTATAGTACATCCAAAAGTGTCCTTTATAAACACCCGTTTCAAAAATTGGAATGTAATCTCTTTCATAAATATTTCCGTTTTTGAATTTAACTTCTTCTTTTCTAACGAGTTTTCGTTCATTCAAAAGTGTAAAAACACGGGATAAATTGTGTGATGGGTTTTCAAAATGGACAGAGCTTTCTTGAGTTAATTCATTGGCAGTAACCCCTAGATATTGATTTAAAGGAGTGTGAATATCAAATATATTCAGATATCGCTGGTTAGCATAAACTATTTTTCCATTTTCATCAATTAATAAAATACCGGCATCAATATTTTTAAATAAAGAAGACAGCGTTTGTACTAATTTTACGTATTTTAATTGTTTTACTTTTGCTTTATTAATATCACGACCAATTACATAATAACAACTAAACAACGCATTGGTAAAAATGGTTTTAACTTCTTGTCCAATCCACAATTCCTCACCTTTCTTATTAACCAGAATAAACTCTAAATAGGTGTTTTCTTTTTTATGTTTTAATTGATTGTTATAAAAATTTAAAACATAATCTTTATAATCTTGATGAACGAAATCTATATAATGAGTGTTTAAAATTTCTTGAACAGAAACTCCTAATGTATCTAGTAACTTGTTATTGGCATAAGTAATAAAGCCATCGGCATTGATGGTGTATATAAAGTCATTTGAGTTTTCAATTAATTCATAAAAAAGGTAATTGGCATCATTTGTTTGCATAAACAATTGTTATAAGAAGATAAAATACTAGAAGTTTTTCAAATATAATAAATAATAAGGCAAATAAAACCCATAACCGATAAATAAAAATTATCGGTTATGGGTAAAACATTAAATGATTAAGTAATTAAGTTTACTTTTTTGAAGCGCTATTAAATTCTTCATATAAGTGAAGAATATTCATGATTGCATTTATTAAGTCTTTAGTTTCTAGTAAAATTCCAAAATATAAAGTAGTATTTTTTGGACTCGATTCTTCAGTTCTGATTCTTGAAACTTGTTTTTCAATAGAGTTAGAAACATCATTAAACAAATCTTGTTTTTCATTGATGATATTGGAAAGAGCTTCAAAAGATTGAGTTCCAAAGGCCTCTTCAATGGCTTTTAGCATTTCACTTAATTCCGTGTTGATGTATTTCAAGTCGGAAATTTGACTTGCTTTTAAGTTTGGATGATTGTTTTGTACATGCTTATGGCTAGATTTGGAAATATAGCTGATTGATTGTGTAACATCTTGCAAATAACCCAAGACCATAATGTAAAAACGACTTGCATTTACAGAAGAATCGTCTAAAGATTTGATAAAATAGAAAACATCGTCTTTTAATTCATCTATTTCTTCATTTAATTTTTTAACGTGTTTGTTGGTTTTAGACAATTTATTTAAGTCATGGGTACTTAAATCTTCAACCACGTTGGTATAAAGTTTATTAACACGTTTTACAACCTGAGAAATATGTTCAGAGCTCTCATTGATAACACTTTGGATATTTTTTACATCAGAATTCTTAATGAATTTTTTTCGTTCTTCTTCATTATATTTTTTAGCATGTGATAAGTAGTTTCTTATCAAATTAAACATGACCAACATAAGTAAAAAGGCAATAACTGCGCTACCACCAAGATTAATAAAATAAGTAAAAACAGCCGCAGCGGTAAAAGCCATGAATGCTGTAAAAAACCATCCTCCAATAACGCTTAAAACACCAGACACTCTATAAACAGCGCTGTCTCTTCCCCAAGCTCTATCGGCTAAAGAAGTACCCATTGCTACCATAAAAGTTACGTAAGTGGTGGATAACGGCAACTTTAAAGATGTGGCAAAAGCAATTAAAACCCCGGCCACCATTAAATTGGTTGAAGCGCGAACCATATCAAAAGCGGGCATTTCATAGGTTTTGTTCTTTGGTAATTCTACAACAGGTTTTTCAAATTTACTTTCAATCCAATCTTGAATGGATTTTGGCATTATCTTTTCAGATACTTTTGCCGATGAAACAAAAAATCGAACGATAACTCTTGATAAAGGATTCGGTTCAAAGCGCTCATAACCATGATCTTGACGCGCTAAGTTAACCTCTGTAGCAGCTACTGAACGGGCTTTTTTTGAAAACCATAAAGTTAATACCATAATGACACCTGCCATAAATAAAAAAAACGTTGGTGTTGGTACCTTACCGGCCAAAGCATCCATACTGTATTCTGTTGCTAAAACTCCGGATGCACTCCAAGCTTCGTACGAATTAAAGGCCGCTATTGGAACTCCAATAAAATTAACCAAATCATTTCCGGCAAACGCCATAGCTAAAGCAAAGGTTCCTGCTACAATAATTATTTTATAAATATTTACTCTGAATAAGGCAATTAATAAATAGGAAAGGGCAGCCCAAATAACAAAACCGGCGCCAAAGATTAATAACTTATGACTTTCAAAATAACTGCCAAAAAGATCAAAAGCAGTACCTTTAAAACTTTTTAAAACGATAAAATAGGTGATAGAAATTAATGATAATCCACCAAAAATAGCAGCATAATACTTAGGTCTTTTTTCAAAATTGAAAGTTAACAGTAAGCGCGTTAAAAATTGTACCAAAGCACCCACAGTAAAAGCTATTACAACTGAGATTAAAATTCCGGAGATAATTTCAATCGCTTTTGTCTGGTTTATAAAATCGAGTAAGTTAGCTGTAGTTAACTGGCTATCAACAGAAATTTTTATTAAAGCCATCGCAACCGCAGCTCCTAATAATTCAAAAACAATTGAAACGGTCGTAGATGTTGGTAATCCCAGTGTGTTAAAGAGATCGAGTAAAATGATATCAGTAAGCATTACTGCCATAAAAATGATCATGATTTCACTGAAATAAAACTTGCCCGGAACAAAAATACCGCTTCTGGCAACTTCCATCATACCACTTGAAGAAATGGCGCCTAAAACAATTCCTATACTTGCTACAATTAAAATGGTACGCATTGAAACTGCCTTAGAACCAATGGCTGAATTTAAAAAGTTAACAGCATCGTTGCTTACACCAACCACTAAATCCAGGATGGCTAAAAATCCTAAAGCAACAATTAACATATAATAATAATTCTCCATAAAACGTGATTTTCAAATTTTGGTACAAAATTACATTTCTCAATGTTAAGTTAATGTTATGATTTTGGCTGAAAATGAATTTGTTTTTAACAATCGGTTGATAAGTAAGCTCGTTTTAAAGTTTCATGGTGGTCACAAAATCTTTTAGGTAAAACGGTTCAAAATAAGCCACATCTTCAAATTCTTTTTTCTGAAATTTTTCTTCGGATAAACTTCCCATTTCATTGGCAGATGGAAATGTATTTAATAAAAAAACAGCATTTGGATGATTGATAACTGATTGACATTTTTCAGTTCCATCACCCAAAAAATACACTTTTTCTGAATCTAAATAACTTTTAAAGGAGATTTCATTTAAAATTTCTGCTTCCGTTTTTCGTTGTAAAATATGTTGATGATTATAAACAGCTGAGTAAACCTCCATTCTGCGCGCGTCTAACATCGGAACAATAATCCCTTTTTCAACAGCAAGTTGTGAGGCAAGAATTTTAAGTGTATTGATACTGATAAGCGGCTTGTCAGCAGCAAAACAAATTCCTTTAGCCGCAGAAACGCCAATTCGCAAACCGGTATAAGAACCCGGACCTTTGCTCACTGCAACCGCATCTATATTTTTGATGTTGAGATTTGCTGTTTTCAAAACATCTTCAATAAGGGGATGTAAATTTTCGGCATGCGAAAAACCACTTTCATTGATTTCTTTTAACGCGATAATTTTACCATGATCAGAAATACTTACAGAGCAATTTTTTGATGCGGTTTCAATATTGAGAATGAGTGCCAAGGTTTTATTTTTTTGCAAATATACATCAAGCTGATTGTATAAATAAAAAACATCCGAAATTTCAGATGTTTTTTTAAGATAAAAAAGTTTGTAAACTATTCTAAAACAATCGGAATTCCGTAATAAAATTCCAACAATTTGGTCTTGAATACAAAGTTGTATTTAGCGTTGATAAAGTTTGATTGCGCGTTGACCAATCTGCTTCTGACTTGTTCAAAATCAAAAGAAGTCATGGCACCTAAATTAAAGCGTTCTTGTGCATTTTTAAAAGATTCTTGTTGCGCCAGAACCGATTTTTCTGAAGCGATATATTGATTTAAAGCGGCTTTTGCATCGGTATAGGCACGTTCAATTGTTTCTCGAAGTTTTAATTTTTCACTATCCAATGTGTAAGAAGCCAATCTTGAATTGATAGCTGCTTTTGAAACACCGGATTTGGTTTTAAATCCGTTAAATACAGGAATATTAAGCGATAAATTTACATTATGACTTTTATTGTCTTCAAATTGATCCATAAAACTTGATTGGTTTGGAAGTCCTTGTGTGTGTCCATAAAAAGTGCTGAAATTATAACCTAATGACAGCGTTGGATAGTATAATGATTTAGCGATATCAATTCCTAAAACAGCATTTTCAACATCCAATTCAGCACTTTTAATTTCAGGTTTTTCAGCAACTGCTTTATCAAAAACAGCATCAGTATTATTGTATTTTAAAGTAAGAGATGAGATGTTTAATTTTACCTCCTGAACATCAAAATTTTTAGGTGAAATTTGTAAAAGATGTGCTAAACTCAACAGTGATAAGTCTAAACTGTTTTGTGCACTCACTAATTTTTCTTCGTCATTCGCTAAAGTGGCTTCGGCTTCCAGTAGATCGCCTTTAGGTTTGACACCTTCGGCTACCAACTGTTTAGTTCTATTGAGTTGAAGTTTGCTAATTTGCAATTGTTCTTGCGCTACTTTGACACTTTCTTTATTAAATAAAATATTGAGATAATAATTCACCACATTTAAAGAGATGTCATTTTTTATTTTCTCTAAACTGAGAATACTGGCTTCATGACCCAACTCGGCTTGTTTAACGGTATTTAAATTTCTAAATCCGTTAAAAAGTATTACTGATGATGAAACGCCAAAATTGGTTGAATTCCGATTTCTGGAGATTCTGACATTTCCATTATCGATAGAAGATCCAAACGAAAATGATTCGGAAGAATTGGCACTTAAAGAAGGAAGTCTATTTCCTTTTGCAGCAATAATATCTTCATTTCTTAAATCAGTAGTGAGTTCAGCTTGTTTTATCGATAAATTGTTGGTGAGCGCATAATTTACAGCTTCTTCTAGAGACCAAATTTTTTGTTGTGCTGATGTTTGAAATATAATTCCGAATAGAATTATTATAAGTGAAAGTTTTTTCATAAGTAAATTGTTATTGTTTTTTTATTAGTCTTATGGAATACGCAAGTTTGAATAAAATTTTTTCATCATTTTATTATGTTTTGCAAACATGGCTATTTCATGAAATAAATTTTGATTTATGACGAATAAAAGTACAATTTGTTACCGAAACCAAAATGTTAAACCTTATTAAAATTAATTTTTTAAAGGTACAGGATTAATTTAAGTCGAATAAATGATTTAAAATAATTCTATGTTGACGAATAAATTTGTTGAAATAGAAACATTTAGTTTATGATAATCAAAAATACTTAATGTTAAACCGGTGAAGGGTTTTAAATGATTAAAAAAAAGGTAAAAAAACATTTTTTTTAAAAAGAATTATATTAAATTTGCCGTCGCATTTGGAAAGAAACTCCATGCGAAAATAGCTCAGCGGTAGAGCATCACCTTGCCAAGGTGAGGGTCGCGGGTTCGATCCCCGTTTTTCGCTCTAATTTGCTCGAGTGGCGGAATTGGTAGACGCGCTGGACTTAAAATCCAGTAGAAAGAAATTTCTGTATGGGTTCAAGTCCCATCTCGAGTACTAAAAAACCTTAACTTCCTGTTTTCAAGAAGTTAAGGTTTTTTCTTTTATAAAAATATACAGTTTCTGTACAGTCTTTAAATTGTTGGCCTTGATCTTCATCCTGAATGGGTAGTTTCAGTTAATTAAAAAAGGTTTTGTTTTAGCTTCATTAGGTATATACTTCAGTAATATCTTATATTAACAAACATACGAGCCCGAACGTCAAACTGTCTAAAAACCTCTTTTCTACAATTTAAGATTTAGCAAACTGAAAACTAATTGTTTAATCCGTTTTTATTATACTATATTATTGATTATCAGTATATTTATGTCATAATTTTATAGTTCAATTATGAAATCTATTACTGGAAAAAAGGGGTCGCAAGTTTAATGCTACACACAATGTTTAGATGATGCCATCCAGCTGACGGACGAGATTCACTTAATTGACCTCTTTGCGGATAGTTTAAAGCTTATCGACTTTGATTTTAAAAAAGCCAACAGTGCTATTCAAGAATGGATGTGTAAATTTTGGTGTTCACAATCTATTTGCCAAAGTTTTTCTAAATGTTCCGAAAATCGTTCCTATTTAATTTTTTTTACTATTTTTGATAATAAATGGTTGGTTATTAGACAAATTGATGTTACCTGCAAACGTAAAAAACGACACGACAACAACTATAGCAGGAAAACAGACAATGACATGAAACCTTTACGGCTTCAGGACACACTTTGAACTCCCCCCCCCAAAAAAAAAAAAAACAAAAGGTTTTAATTTTTTTACTGACGTATATTTTAAAAAATAATTTTACAGTCCGAAAAAAAGCTTCGTATTATCCATATTTTTAAACATGAAAGCGAAACTTAACCAATATACCCCTGAAATAGAACCGCACATGCAGTCACATTTAGCTGCCATTGTGGAGGCTGTATATCAAAAATACGGCTATGATTTTCGACAATATTCAGAGGCACACATCAAGAGAAGAATCATGAACAGAATGGCGATGTCGGGATTAGAGGACATTTCCCAAATGCCATCTAAAATTCTGAATGATGAAGAATTTGCTTTCAAACTCTTGCAGGATCTCTCCATAACAGTAACTGAAATGTTTCGTGACCCGGGCTTTTACAGGTCGTTACGGGAAAATGTTATCCCCATTTTAAGAACCTATCCTTTTATTAAAATATGGCATGCCGGCTGTTCCACAGGAGAAGAGGCATATTCAATGGCTATCATTTTGCAGGAAGAAGGTTTGTATGACAGAACTGCGATATATGCCACAGATTTTAACCAGCGGGCTTTGAATAGGGCAAAAGAAGGGATTTTTTCAAACAAATTGATGAAAGAATACACAGCCAATTATCAATTGTCAGGAGGAAAAGAATCTTTTTCGGATTATTATACATCGAATTATGACCATGTTATCATGAATCAATCCTTGAAAAAAAATATTGTTTGGGCAAACCATAATTTGGTTACGGACAGTGTATTTGCCGAAGTACATTTGATATTGTGCAGAAATGTACTTATCTATTTTGAAAGGGAATTGCAGAATAAAACACAAAAACTTTTTTATGACAGCCTGATTAATGGAGGCATTTTATGTTTGGGCGCAAAAGAAGGATTGCGCTTTACGGATTTGTATGAGAAATACATTGAGCTGGATAAAAAACAACGTATATTTAAAAAAAAGTATTGAACAATTATGCAGTATGATGCAGTTGTAATTGGACTTTCTGCAGGAGGAATGAATGTGATGAAAATTATATTTTCTCTTTTGCCAAAGGATTTCAGTACTCCTGTTATTATTGTGCAGCATATCAGCCCGCGTTCTGACAGTCAATGGATAGGCTTATTAAACGATAAAAGCAATCTTGCCATAAAAGAAGCAGATGAAAAAGAAAAAATTAAAAATGGAACAGTTTATATAGCGCCGGCCAATTATCATTTATTGATCGAAAAGAATAAGACATTTTCATTGACGATAGATGAACGCGTAAATTTTGCGCGGCCGTCTATTGATGTCCTCTTCGAATCGGCTGCCGAAGCATATAAAAACAAATTAATTGGAGTGGTGCTTACCGGCTCTAACCATGATGGGGCAAAAGGCATAAAACGAATAAAAGAATGCGGTGGCTTAGCCATTGTCCAGGATCCGAAAACAGCCGAATCGGCTTATATGCCCACATCAGCCATGGCTGCTGTTAAACCGGATTATATTTTATCCCTGGAGGAGATAATAGACTTACTGATAAAAATTGACAAACAAAAAGAATAATCTTATGAACCAATCAATCAAGGCTAAATTACTCGGAGGATTTTCTGTCATTGTGCTCATCCTCATTACTGTAGCATTTTTTATGACGAATAAATTAGCGGAAACAAATAGCAGGTTAGAAAATCTGGTAGACATTTCCTCAAAAAAGGTCAGCATTTCTCAGGAAATACTCATAGATGTGCTTAATGTTGGAAGGCAGGAGAAGAATTTGATGCTTGAAAAAGATATACTTAAAAAGGAATCCTACCGTAGTAAAATGAATGAAGCATTTTCTGCAGTCGATAAAAAAATACCCGGATTGCAGGAATTAGTAGATGAAAAAGGGACAAAGGATGTAACTGAATTCAAAATTCTTTGGGATGAATACAAAATCTCTCTCAATGAAATTGTTGAACTGGCCATGAAAAACGAAAATGACAAGGCGTTTGAAATATCAATTACAAAGGGTTTTAATACTCGGGAGGGGGTAACTGACATCATGGAGAGAATCATAGACAGGAATGAAAAGAGTATGGCCAATGATAAGATAAAAAGTGTTGAGAGCTATAAATCTTCTCTTAACCTGATTATTGTTTTAATTATTTTGGGACTTATCATATCAATAGCTGTCTCCTACTGGATTATCCAAGGAATTACCACAAGGATTTCCTTCATCGCAAAAGAAGCTGAAAAAATTGCCAGCCGTGAGTTTGCAATCGAAAAATTGGAAGACAAAACTAAAGATGAACTGAAACCGATTTTCAATTCATTGATTAATATAAATGAAAGTTTCCGCGAGGTAACCGAAAATGCCAACAATGTTGCTTCCGGAGATTATGCAGTTGACCTGACACCCCGCTCAGACAAAGATATTTTAGGCAATGCTTTAAAGAAAATGACTCGCTCATTGCGTGAAACAACCGCTGCAAACGAAAAACACAATTGGTTGACTGCGGGGCAGAACCAGCTCAACGAAAAATTAATGGGCGACCAAAGTGTAGAAGAACTGGCAAGCAACACCATCAGTTTTTTATGCACTTACCTAAAAGCAAACATAGGAGCTGTTTACCTGTTTAATGATGAAGATAATGCATTGGCACTTAACGGACAATATGCTTTTTCATCGCCTAAAGGCATTAAAGAAAAATTTGCGCTGAACGAAGGGCTAAT
Organism: Flavobacteriaceae bacterium; assembly: GCA_030683815.1. GTDB lineage: Bacteria > Bacteroidota > Bacteroidia > Flavobacteriales > Flavobacteriaceae > JAGXRT01. The sequence continues at coordinate 170,676 of JAUXPJ010000018.1, read as the reverse complement.
TGGACAGGCAGCACGGGAACAAAAACAAATTTCTTTAAAAGATGTTACGGACGAACAACTGCGCATCACTTCGTCTGTGTTGAATGCCAGGCCTAAACATTTGCTCATTACCCCTTTTTTGTTTGAAGGCAAAACACTGGGCGTAATAGAAATAGGCAGACTTTCTGATTTTAATGAAACGGAAAAGGAATTTATCAATGCTTCTATGGAAAGTATTGCCATTAGCGTTAATTCGGCCATTGCCAGAAAACGAATACAGGAATTGCTTGAAGAAACACAGGTGCAGAGTGAGGAACTTCAATCACAACAGGAAGAACTGAAACAAATGAATGAAGAACTGGAGGAGCAAACGCAAAACCTGAAACAGCAACAGGAGGAATTGCAAATGACCAATGAAGAATTGGAGGAACAAACACAATCATTGGAAATGAAAAACAAAGAAGTGGAAGCGGCGAAATACGACATTGAGCAAAAAACAGAGCAACTTGAAATCAGCAGCAAGTATAAATCGGAATTTCTTTCGAACATGTCGCATGAACTTAGGACACCGCTTAACAGTTTGCTTATCCTTTCAAAAGATTTATCGGAAAACAGAAATAAAAATCTGGATAACGACCAAGTTGAAAGTGCCGAAATTATTTATAAAAGCGGCCATGATTTATTGATATTAATTAATGAAGTCCTTGACCTCTCCAAGATAGAAGCCGGAAAAATGTCTATCAATATAGAAAGGGTTTCTTTACGAAATTTTACCGATGGGCTGCTTCGTGATTTTAAACGCCATGCCGAACAAAAAGGGTTGAAATTGACTTCAAAACTGGATGCGGCATTACCGGAATCTATCCGCACCGATCCACAACGGCTAAATCAAATACTGAAGAACTTTTTGTCCAATGCCATAAAATTCACCGAAAAAGGAAGCATAAACATCAGTATTGGCCGATATACGGAAAGTACAGTGGTTATCTCCGTTTCCGATACAGGCATTGGAATACCCGAAGAAAAACAAATGGCTATATTTGAAGCTTTTCAGCAAGCAGATGGAGGCACTTCCAGAAAGTATGGAGGAACAGGTTTAGGGCTTTCCATTTCACGGGAACTTGCAAAATTATTAGGCGCTGAAATTAAGTTGAGCAGCAAGTTAAACGAAGGATCTGCCTTTTCAATCATTCTTCCGCTGGAAATCCATCACGGACATGAACCTGTCCGAACCACATTGAAAGAACCGGTTTTATTTAAAGCACGTACTGACAGCAATTCAGAATATCTGAATTATCCCGCTTTGGAAGATGACAGAGACACCATAACCAAAGACGATAAAGCAGTGCTCGTTATTGAAGACGATCTGAAATTTGCCGCTATCCTTTTGAAGCAAGCTTATAAAAAAGGATTCAAATGTTTGTCGGCAGCAACCGGGGAAGATGGTTTGGCGCTCGCGGTAAAATACATACCGAAAGCAATTATTCTCGATATGGATCTGCCGGGCATCAACGGGCATAAAGTGTTGCATGAATTAAAAGCAAACCCAGCCGTAAGGCACATACCGGTACATATTATTTCTGTCGATGAACGTTCATTGGACACTATCAAAGAAGGGGCAATTGAGTATCTGATGAAACCGGTGGATAAAAAAGACCTGGAAGAAGCATTTAACAGAATCGAAAATTTTGTCAACAGAAAAATGAAAAATCTGTTGATTATCGAAGACGATGAAAATTCCAGAAAAGCCATGTGTAAACTCATTGGGAATGGAGACGTAAAATGTTTTGAAGCAGGAACAGGGAAGGAAGCCCTGACTATATACAAGGAAAATCGTTTCGATTGTATTGTACTGGATCTCGGTTTGCCGGACATGAGCGGATTTGAACTTATCCATAAACTGGAGAATGTAAAAGACCATAACATTCCGCCTATTATTATTTACACCGGCAAGGAGCTGACAAAAGAAGAAAACAATGAGCTCCAGAAATATGCGGAGAGCATTATTATAAAAGGCGTAAAATCGGAAGAGCGATTGTTGGATGAAACCGCCCTTTTCCTTCATAGGACAATCAGTAATTTACCGGAATCCAAACAAGTGATCATCAATAATTTGTACGATAAAGAAGCTGTTTTTCATTCCAAAAAAATATTATTGGCAGATGATGATATGCGAAATGTATTTGCATTGTCAAAAATATTAAAAGAACGCGGAATGGAAATAATAAAAGCGGAAAATGGAAAAAACGCGTTGGAGATGTTGGATATGCATACCGACATTGATTTGGTGTTGATGGATATTATGATGCCGGAAATGGATGGTTACGAGGCAATGAAACAAATACGGTCCCAGAGAAAATTCAAGAGTTTGCCTATCATTGCGCTCACGGCAAAAGCCATGAAAGACGACAAACAAAAGTGTATTGATGCGGGCGCCAACGATTATATCGCAAAACCTGTTGATGTGGAACGATTACTGTCGTTAATGCGGGTATGGTTAAGTAAATAAAATTAATAATTAACAATTGATAATTGATAATTAATGATGAACTATGAACACAAAACCCAAAATACTGATCGTAGATGACAAACCGGAAAATTTAGTCGCTCTAAGAATAGTTCTTAAAGATTTGGACATAGAACTGGTGGAAGCCACAAGCGGCAATGAGGCACTTAAAGCAACCCTGCGCCACGATTTTGCTTTGGCATTATTGGATATTCAGATGCCGGAAATGGATGGTTACGAACTGGCCGGCATATTGCGTGAAGAAGAAAAAACCATGCATCTGCCTTTTATATTTATTTCCGCCGTTTATACAGACAATTTGAATGTTTTTAAAGGATATGAAAAAGGGGCATTCAGTTTTATCACCAAACCTTTTCAGCCCGAAATATTAATTAATAAAGTTAAATTTTTTATTGACAAACATCAACAAGAGACTACCTTATTTGAGTTAAATGAAGAGCTGAAACGAAAAGTAAAAGAGATTGCCGATTATAAATACGCATTGGATGAATCATCAATAGTGGCCATTACCGATCAAAAAGGAATAATAAAGGAGGTAAACAATAACTTCTGCACTATTTCAAAATACACCAGAGAGGAATTAATAGGGCAAGACCACCTTATTATGAATTCCGGTTATCATTCCAAAGAATTTATGAAAGACTTGTGGACAACCATTTCCAGCGGTAAAATTTGGAGAGGGGAAGTAAAAAACAAAGCCAAAGATGATTCCATTTATTGGTTGGACACTACCATTGTCCCTTTTCTAAACGAAGATGGCAAACCATATCAATATATGACCATTCGTTCAGACATTACCTCCCGAAAAAAAGCCGAAGATAAATTGCAGGCAGTAAACAAAGAACTCGAAGCATTCAGTTATTCTGTTTCACATGATTTACGGGCACCGCTTCGCGCAATAAACGGCTATGCCGAAATACTCAATGAAGATTATGGTACCAAACTGGATGATGAAGGGAAACGCATTACAGAAATTATCCGCGATAATGCCACAAGAATGGGAATCCTGATCGATGACCTGCTTTCGTTTTCACGGCTTGGGCGGAAAGAGATTCAGATGACAGAAATTGATATGAATGAGATGGTAAAAGGGGTGATGATTGAATTAAATAAATCAATGATACATAAAGCAAAAATAAAGATTGATAAACTGCATGAAGTGAAAGCTGATTACGGTTTGCTTCGTCAGGTAATGTTTAACCTTATTTCAAATGCAGTTAAGTACTCTTCAAAGAAAAAAAATCCAGTTGTGGAAATATCATCAGAAGAAAAAAACGGCGAAATTATTTTTTCGGTGAAGGATAACGGAGCAGGTTTCGATATGCAATATGCGGATAAATTATTTGGCGTATTTCAGCGCCTGCATTCGCAGGATGAGTTTGAAGGAACGGGAGTGGGCCTGGCGATAGTGCAACGAATAATTTCCAGGCACAAAGGAAGAAGCTGGGCGGAAGGAAAAGTGAACGAAGGAGCGACATTTTATTTTTCGTTGCCGAAAAATTGATTGCACCGATTAAAAAAGATTTCACAGATGGATACAGATAAAAGGGACCAGTTGACGGAAAAGATAATCGGGCTATGCTTTAAAGTGCATAATGAAATAGGGGCGGGCTTTACGGAGAAAATTTATCACAATGCTTTTATTATTTTATTGGAAGAAGAAAAGGTAAAGTATGAAAGTGAAAAGGAGTTTGATGTGATATTTCATAACAAAAAAGCGGGAAAATTCAGATGCGATTTGATAGTTGAAAATAAAGTTATCATTAAATTTAAAGCCATTGATGGCTATTTACCAAAAATATTTCAGTATCAATTATTATCTTATTTGAAAGCAGCGAAAATCAAAACAGGATTATTAATAAATTTTGGAAACAAAAGCTGTGAAATCAAAAGGTTATCGGTGTAATCATTCTTAAAAAATCTGTGTAATCAATAAAATCAAAAAAACATGAATCACGAAATAGAAATTCTTTTGATAGAAGACAACATGAACGATGCGGAATTAACCATCCGCGCATTGAGAAAAAATAATCTGGCAAACAAATTGGCGCACCTGAAAGATGGTGCGGAGGCAATTGATTTCATATTTGCGGAGGGAAATTATTCCGGCCGCAAAGTTGAGAATGTTCCCAAAGTTATTTTACTGGATTTAAAAATGCCAAAAGTAAATGGCATTGAGGTGCTGAAAAAAATAAAATCCGATGAGCGCACAAAAAAAATCCCTATCGTAGTGCTCACATCCTCCAAAGAAGACCCCGATATTCAGGAATGTTATCGTTTGGGAGTAAACAGTTATGTAGTGAAGCCGGTGCAGTTTGAACAGTTCGTTAAGGCGGTTTCAGAACTGGGATTGTACTGGATGATCTTAAATCAACCTCCGCGATAATGGGCAATATGCCAAAAATATTGCAGGTAGAGAATTATGGAACAAATGCCGATTTGCTTTCAGGTTTCTAAAAAAAAGAAAACATTGATTTGAATCATTTAAAAGTTTGGAATAGGATGCTTTTATAAAGGCATTAAAAGAAAATAAGTACGATTTAATAATTGCTGACCAGATACTCATTAACAATGTGTATCCAAATACCTTAAAATCATGAATGACCATTTAAAAATACTTATCCTTGAAGATAATCAATATGACGCTGATTTGATTCAACGCAAGTTGAGAAAATCAGGATTCAGGTTTACTTCGGAACTGGTTCAAACCCGTGAATCTTATGAGAATGCTCTTGACAGCTTTAAACCGGATATCATCCTGTCCGATTATTCTCTTCCATCCTTTGACGGAATTGCCGCGTTCCACATCAAACAAAAAAAATCTCCCGATATTCCTTTTATTATTGTTTCCGGCACCATTGGCGAAGAAAATGCAGTTGAATTGCTTAAACAGGGAGCTACCGATTATGTGTTTAAAGATTTGGGCAGACTTGCCCTTGCTGTCCATCGTGCCTTGGAAGAGGTAGCACAGCAAAGAGAGCGGAAGGAAGCTGAAAAAGCATTGAGGCAATTGGAAGAAAAGTATCGCGGTATCTTTACAAATATTCTTGAAGGCATCTTTCAGATTCTGCCTGATGGACGCTACATTACAGTGAACCCCGCATTTGTGAACATGCTGGGCTATAAATCGCCGTCAGAATTCATAGCCACTATCACCGACATTGACCAACTTTATGTCCAGCCGGAAAGATATAATGAGTTGAAACAGTTGCTCGATGAACGTGGCGTTGTGCAGAGATTTGAGATTCAAATGTATCGCAAAGATGGGAGTATCATCTGGATCTCGCTGAACGCGCGCGCCATTTGCGACGATGATGGAACATTGCTTTACCATGAAGGGACTGCCCAGGACATCACCAAACAGAAAAAGACAAGAGATGCCGTGAAGCTCTCAACCTTATTATTCCGAATCCTGGGCATTTTTTTGGTAGCAGAGGTTCTGGTAATGTTCATTATCTCACTTATCGGTATGTCACATGGCATCTGGGAGTATCTTGTGGACGCTGCCTTGCTGACAATCTTTTGTGCGCCCCTTGTTTACTGGTGGGTAGTGAAGGATTTGACTCAACACCTGGTAAACGAAGTATCAGTTGCCCAAGCTGAAGCGCAAACCAACGAGCATCGTTATCAAAATCTTATTAACACCGCTCCGGATATCGTTTACACACTTGCTGCCGGTGATAGCATAATCACATTGCTCAATCCGGCCTTTGAGGCTGTTACAGGGTGGTCGCACAACGAATGGATAGGAAAAACATTTAAAACTCTTGTTCACCCGGATGACCTGAAACTTGCAACGGAGACGTTTCAGCAAATCTTGAAAGGAGAGAATCCTCCCTCTTTTGAACTGAGGATTCTTACAAAATCCGGAACGTACTTAGTCTGCGAATTTACAAATGCGCCTCAGTTTGAATTGGGAAAAGTTGTTGGATTACTTGGAATCGCCCGCAATATTACCAAACGAAAACAGATAGAGCAAGAACTCAAAAAATCCAAAGAAAAAGCTGAAGAAAGCGACCGGCTGAAATCTGCATTTCTTGCCAATATGTCGCATGAAATAAGGACTCCAATGAACGGCATTTTGGGCTTTTCCGACCTATTGAAAGATCCTAATCTTACAGGTGAGAAGCAGCTAAAGTATATTAAAATCATAGAGAAAAGCGGTGCCCGCATGCTCAATATCATCAATGATATTGTTGATATTTCCAAAATAGAAGCGGGACTGATGGAAGTTAATCTGAAGGAATCGAATATAAATGAGCAAATCGAATACATTTATACCTTCTTTAAACCTGAGGTTGAACAAAAAGGAATACAACTTTTCTTTAAAAAATCCCTGCCTTCGAAAAAAGCCGTCATTAAAACGGACCGCGAGAAAATCTATGCCATTCTTACCAACCTTGTTAAAAATGCCATTAAATATACCAATGAAGGGTCAATAGAATTTGGGTATAACCTAAAAACGGGCAGTAAAGCTTTAGAACTGGAATTTTTCGTGAAAGATACAGGTATTGGGATTCCCAAAGACCGACAGGAAGCCATATTTGAACGGTTTATCCAGGCCGATATTTCCGATAGAATGGCGCGACAGGGAGCAGGATTGGGTTTATCGATTTCTAAAGCATATGTTGAAATGCTTGGCGGAAAAATGTGGGTAAACAGCGAAGAAGGAAAAGGCTCAATATTTTATTTTACACTTCCATATAATACTGAACCGGAAGAAAAAATCGTTGTTGAAAATGATGTGCCGTCTGACAAAGCAAGCAATAAGGTTGAAAACCTGAAAATATTAATTGTAGAAGACGACAAAACATCAGAAATGCTAATTTCAATAACTGTCAAAATGTTTAGTAAAGAAATTATAGAAGCAAGAACCGGTATTGAAGCTGTTGAAATTTGCCGCAATAACCCCGACATTGATTTAATTCTGATGGATATTCAAATGCCAGATTTGAACGGATATGAAGTTACGCGTCAAATCCGGAAATTTAACAAAGACGTTGTCATTATAGCCCAGACAGCTTTTGCACTATCTTATGAAAGGAAAAAAGCAATAGATTCGGGGTGTAATGATTATATTTCAAAACCCATTTTAAAAGATGAATTACTGACATTAATACAAAAGTATTTCGATAAATAAGGAAGGAACAAATTAATTAAAAGACAGAAAATAAAGCATGTGACCATAACAACGACTCATACGTAACGTGGGTTTCAGAGGTTTTGCGAGTTCATTTCCCACTGACAAGTTTCGTCAAGGGTGTTATAGACGCAACAATGACCCGTCCTAAAATATGTATACACAAAACAAAAGTATATGTATAAAAATAATGAAATTCTTGAAGTAGAATTTAAACGGGGTGTTTATCAGTATTTTGATATTCCCGAAAATGTTTATGATGCATTAATGAATGCTGATTCACGCAGTGTGTACTTCTCAGCAAATATTCGGAATGACTGTGAGTATCAAAAAATGTAATAATGAAAAAACTGATAATAGAAGCTATTGAATGCAAACATTTGCCTGAGTTCAATTATCAAGGATTTTATAGAGCAGTTGAACCACATTTAATTTTGCCCAACCGCACAGCCAATGGCAACGACAAAGTACAATCAGAATACATTGAAATTAACTAATAAAATGATGATGAATTTATTCCAAAAAGAAAACCCTGAAATTGAAATAATTGACTTTTCTGACGAATTACAAGAGCAAGTCAGAATACTCAACTATGAATGGCTTGAAAAATATTTTCGCATTGAAAAAGGAGATCTTGTTTCTCTTTCAAATCCGCAAGTGCAAATCATTGAAAAAGGTGGTTTTATTTTTTATGCAAAAATGAATAATCAAATTGTAGGAACGGCCTCCCTATTAAAGAAAACAGAAAATATTTTTGAATTAGGAAAAATGGCTGTCACAGACAATGCACAAGGACAGGGTATTGGAACAATATTATTGGAACATTGTTTGAACGTTGCGAAACAGAAATCAATTCAAAAACTTGTTTTATACTCAAACACAAAATTGGAATCAGCCATACATCTTTATCGTAAATATGGTTTTATAGAAATTGAATTGGAACAAGGGCTTTACGAAAGAGCAAACATTAAAATGGAAAAATACCTTTGACAATAACTTATACCGAAAAAAAAGCGGCAGCCAACAGCGTTAGATGTCATAACCCTTCCCCCATAAATATTTTAGATGAAAGCGATTATTTTAAATCAAAAAACTTATAAACTCGAAATTAAGGATGTTGGTCAACCAACTTTATCCAAATCCGATGTTTTGATCAGATTGAAAGCTTCCTCCCTCAATCATCACGAACTTTGGTCACTTAAAGACATGGACTTAAAGAGCGATTCGAACATAATAATGGGATCGGATGGAGCAGGGATAATAGAGGAAGTAGGATCAGCAGTGAATCATTTAAGAAAAGGGGATGAAGTCATCATAAACCCATCAATAAACTGGGGATCAGACGAAAGGGTACAAAGCCAAAAATATGAAATATTAGGATTCCCTAAACAAGGCACCTTTGCAGAATATATTAGCATAGATCATCAATATGTTTATCCCAAACCAGAACACCTTTCTTTCGAAGAAGCGGCAGCTGTGCCATTAGCGGGACTAACTGCATACCGCGCCTTGTTTACAAGAGGAGAATTTGAGAGTAAGAATACAGTCCTTATAACCGGAATTGGTGGTGGAGCCGCCTTATTTGCACTAAGTTTCGCAGTTGCTTCCGGAGCAGAAGTATATATTACATCAGGAAATCAAAATAAAATATCAAAAGCCCTGAATTTTGGAGCCAAAGGAGGTGTTAATTATAAAGACGATAATTGGAGTGCCGAATTACTGGATAAAGTTAACGGTTTTGACATAATTATCGATAGTGCAGCAGGAATAGGGTTTACTGAATTGATTGAATTAGCTAAACCGGGTGGTAGAATTGTATTATTTGGGAGAACCGCAGGTAATATTTTGAATCTAAACCCAAAAACTATTTTTTGGAAGCAATTATCTATACATGGCACATCTATGGGGAATAACGAAGAGTTTAAGAAAATGATAAACCTGATTTCTTCTCAAAAAATACATCCGGTAATTGACTCTGTTTATTCTGCTCAGGAGATCAACTCGGCTTTTGATAAGATGGATAGAGGTGAACAATTTGGCAAAATTGTTATCAAAATGGATGAATTTATGACTTAAATTTGCATATGTTATAGATATCAGCGCGTATTTTGTAACAACATTAAAATTAATTTATACATTTAGCTTGATTTCTTTGCAAACAATTCCTGCTCTGCCTATGCATCAGCTGGCTCACGGCTATCGCAGTGTCCTACGCCTAAATCGTGCGAGCCAAACCGTTTTCCCATTTTCCCATTAATCGCTCCATCCCAAAAATATCCATATTTTTAAATTTCTTATAAAAAAACTACCTTTACTCAAACACCTATAACAATGAATACTTTTGATATTATTTTACTCATTTTTCTTTTGTATGGATTTATTCGCGGAATTTTTAAAGGTTTATTTGTAGAAGTTGCTTCTTTGTTAGCCTTGATTTTAGGAATTTATGGCGCTATATATTTCTCTGATTTCGCAGGAAATTACCTTCATGAAGCTGCAAGTTGGAACAAAAAATACATCAGCATTGCTTCTTTTGTTTTAACGTTTATCATCATCGTAATTGTAATTACGCTTTTGGGGAAATTCTTTACCAAAATTGCCGATTTGGCCTCGCTGGGTTTACTCAATAAATTGTTTGGCGGTATTTTTGGTTTGCTAAAAATGACTTTAATAACAAGTATTTTGTTGTTTTACTTTCAAAAATTTAATGGTAAAGTTGAAATAGTATCAGAAGAAACACTGCAAGAATCAATGCTTTATGAGTCGGTAAAAGAAATGGCCGGAATTATATTTCCAAGTTTTTTTGAAAAATCAACAGAAACAACGACAACCGATTCTAATAAAAACACAGAAAAAATTACTCAATAAATGACGAGCTTGCAAATCTGAGTCATCAAACTAAAAGCGCTGAAAAAAATTTTCGCAATCTCATACTAAATCGATAGTAAAATAAAGGAAAAGAAATGTGCCAAACAGTTGATTACTACCACAAAGGTATTTTATCTATTTAATAATCAACTAAATAATCCTTAAAATACTGTTTTTTACCCAGCCAATTTTACCATCGGCTAATTTAATTTTATGCCAATCATCAACCGTATCAATTACATCCACTTTGGTTCCTTCGTGTAAAACAAAAACATCTTCGCTGTTAAAAGTGGGTGCATTTTTAATCACTGCTTTTTCAGAAAAAATAATGGCCGGCTGATGATTTTTTTCATAATTAACGCCTTCCAGAGCAATTAAAATCATAATAATCATCAACCCAAAAGTGGTAATACTGATTGAAAAAAAAACGCGTTTTAAGATGGATGAATAGGAAAAATAATAAATCAAAAAAAGCAGGGCGGTTAAAATTGAAAAAACAATAGCGATCATAGCCCAAGTTTCAACACTTATTTTGTGCAAGAAATTGGTCTCTATTTTTTGAATCAAGGTTTTGGGCATTTCATCGATTACATCAATCGTCATGCGGTTCGCTAAAATTAAATTGTATTTGGCATCATCGTGTAACGGATTCAATTTCAGTGTTTTTTCATAATAATAAATGGCCGGCGCTGCTTCATTGAGTTTGTAATAACAATTGGCCATATTAAAATATAATGCATCTGAATGCATTCCGCTATTTTCAATTTTTTGATAATTGACAATCGCATTTTTATAATCAGCATTTTTGTAAAGTTGATTGGCTTGCTCAAACAAAACTTGGTTAGATTGCGCCTGAACAAACAATCCTAAAAACATCCCTATAATTATTAAAAATCTCTTCATGGTTACAATTGTTTATCAATTACAGCAATTATTTCAACAGCTCGGTCAAATTCTTCTTTCATTTTTACATCGGATGATGGCGTGTAACGCGCAAAATCGCAATCGTTTAAAACAGCCATTAAATCATCGATTGATGCTTTTGCAACGCCTTTTTCTATCAATATTTCGGTGATTTTATCCTGACTGATTTCGGCCGTTTCAATCGCTAATTTTGCTTTTAAAAAGTTGTGCAACGCTTTTTCTAGCGCGATATAAAACGATTCTTTTTTACCCAATTCCTTCTTCGCGGTTGATAGGTATTTTTTCGCCAACTTGTCGGCTTTTCGTTTTTTGCTACCCACTAAATCTTTGGATCTGTTTTCGTTATATCGATTTAAAATCATCCCGATAGGAATCACCGCTAAAGGCAACAACAACCATAAATAAAACCAAATCGACAAGAAAAAAGTTTCTTTTTTGAGGGGCTCAAACGATGTTTTTGTTTGAATATATCTAAAACTATTGCCCGATACCTGCACCTGTTGTTTGTGTGCAAAAAGGGTGTCAGAACCCGGTAATTCTTTTCCTTCAACCACCTCAACAAACATATCGGGTACATTGATGGTATGGTATTTTTTTTCTGATGGATTAAAATAGGAAAACGACAAATTGGGTATTTTGTATTTTCCTTTAAATTGCGGAATAACGGTGTATTGCGAATACACTTTGCCGCTAATTCCGTTCAAGGTAGTCTGTAAATTTTCTTTATACTCCGGTGTATAAACCTCCAATTCTGCAGGTGTGGTGATTTTCGGAATTTCAAACAATTTAAAATTTCCTTTTCCGGAAACTTCCACCATTATTTGAGCCGTTTCATTGGCTTTTAAAATTTCTTTATTTTTAGTTACTTTAAATTGAAAATCGCCCACAGCTCCGGTAAAATTTTCCGGTTTTTCTTCTGTTGGAAGCGCTTTCACTTTAATCGGTTTTTTTCCTGTTGAATACGATTCGGTAAAACTCCTAAAAATGGCTTCGCCAAAGAAATTATACCTTCCGGTCGGAACGCCTAAAGTGATATCCATTCTCATCGGTTCTATAACCAAATCGCCGGATTTTTGCGGAATTAAAATCGCTTTTTTTAATTCAATATATCGATAACGTTCCCCTTTATATTCACCCATCTGAACATCCATTCCTTTAATTTCGATATCCTGATTCCAAAACCCGTTGTACTGAGGCGATTCGGTTACCGCCCAATTGCTTACACTGATATTCTCGCTCACATACAATTTATACACCACATAAAGTGCTTCGCCCACATAAGTATTTTCTTTTGAAACCTCAGCCACCAAATGAATTCCCTGTTGAGCCATATAAGTTGGGTCGTTGGGATCTTTCGGAATTTCTACATTTTCTGTAACCGTAATTTTAAGCTGATTTGATTTATAGGTTTTTCCTTCGTATTCAACCGTTGCTGATGGAATGGTAAAGTTGCCAATTTTTGTGGGCTGAACAACGTAAATAAAAGTTTGATTAAAAGATGTTTTTCCGTTTACCCATGATTGACTTACCGATTGACTTGGACCTGCAACAATTCTAAAGTCGCTCATATCCGGAAGTCGAAAATTATCGGTTCCTTGTTTATCTACGGTAAATTCTAACCTAAATCGTTGGTTTAAACCAATTTTATGATTGCTGGTTGTTGCGGTAAATTCTAATTGGGCAAAAGTAAATTGACTTACCAACAAGTAAAATCCGATGAAACCATATTTTAAAATCAATTTTTCCATAATTTTTTATCGTACTGCATTGCTGTTACCAGTCTTTTTCCTTTTTATTTGATTGATTTGGTGCTTTTTGAGCATTTACTTTTTTCTGTGTTTTGTCTTCTTCTTTATTCATCGCCGCTAACAATTGCTCAATCTGCTGTGGTGATAATTGATTGGGTTGAGGTTGTTGCTGTTTTGGTTGATTCTCTTTTTTATCCTGATTGTTTTTTTGATCATCCTTTTTATCTTGATTGTCTTTTTTATCTTGATTCTCGTCTTGATTCTCTTTGGGTTGATCGCCTTTTTTATCTTTATTTTGTTCTTGTTCTTTCAATAATTTTTGTGCCAAAGCCAAATTATAACGCGTTTCTTCATCCAAAGAATTATTGCGCAACGCATTTTTATAGGCCTCAACAGCGAGTCCATATTTTTTGGTTTGCATATGACTATTGCCCAAATTATGAAATGCTTCGGCTTTTACCAATTTATCTTTTGAATTATTAGCAATCGTTTCAAATAATTGAACAGATTCTTCAGTTCTGTTTTGCTGATATAAAGCATTTCCTAAATTGTAAATGGCTTTGGGGTAAGTCGTGTTTTTTTCCAGTGCCTTTTTGTAGGCAACCTCTGCATCGGCATATTTTTTTTGCTGATACAATTCATTTCCGTCGCGCAGTAAAGAACGGGCTTTTCGCTGACTTGAGGCATCATTTTGTTGTGCAAAAATCATCGCCGAAATAAAATATAACAATATAAAAACCTTACTTCTCATTGAACAAATTTAATTTTTGTATCCACTTCGTTTTCTTTTCAAACATCAATGCTTCCAGCACTAAAAACAATAAACCCAATCCGATAAACCATTGAAATTGGTCTTTAAAATCTGAAAACTCTTTGGTTTCATATTCTTTCTTTTCGGCATTGGTAATTATTTTTTCAATTTCATCAATCGTTTGGCTGGTATTATTTCCTAAAATATATTTTCCATTTCCTTTGTTAGCGATTTCGTTTAAAATAGTTTCATTGAGTTGGGTGATTACAACTTCGCCTTTTTGATCTTTTTTAAGTTCGACAAAAACGCCATTTTGTTTTATCGGAATGGGCGCTCCGTTTGCAGAACCCACGCCGATGGTAAAAATACGCACACCATATTCACCGGCTTGTTGTGCTATTTTATCGGCATTCCCTTCATGATCTTCACCATCAGAAACGATAAATAAAAAGCGGTTGGTTTGTTCATCATTGTCAAAATAAGTCATCGCCTTAGACAAGGCCTCATTCATCGCGGTTCCTTGATCAGAAACCATTTCCGGATTGGCCATCTGCAAAAACATTTTAGCCGATGCTAAATCGGTTGTAATTGGCAGTAACGGATAAGCGCTTCCGGCATAAACAATAACGCCAACGCGGTCACTTCCCAATTTATCGATGATTTTACTGATGAGTTGTTTTGATTTTTCCAATCGATTGGGCGCGATATCTTCTGCCAACATACTTTTAGAAACATCCAGTGCAAAAACGATATCAACACCTTGTCTTTTGATGGTTTTTAGTTTGATTCCCATCTTCGGATTTGCCAATGAAATAACCAAAAATGCAATTCCTAAACTGATAAAAATAAATTTTAATAATGGTTTAAAAGTCGATTTTTCCGGAATTAATTTCTCTAACAATGCCGGCTCTGCAAATTGTTTTCCAACTTTTTTCTTCCACCAACTCACATACATAAATCCGATTACTAAAATTGGAATTAGTAAGAATAAGTAGAAATATATGTTATCTTCTATCTGATACATTTTCGTTAAATAAAACTTTTATAAACGCTTAAACGCAATCCCGTTTCCAGCATCACAAACAATAAAGCAAATCCGACCAATAATCGATATTTTTCTGAATAATTGTAATACCTGAATTCTTCAATCTCCGTTTTTTCTAACTTGTTAATTTCGTCGTAAATGGCTTTTAAACGAACATTATCCGTAGCTCTGAAATATTTTCCTTCGGTTTGACGGGCAATAAAACGCAACAATTCTTCATCAATTTCTACCGGAACATTTTTGAAAACTAAGTTTCCGGAAGGGTCTTTGTAATACGGAGAAAGTGCCATTCCGTTGGTTCCTAAACCAATGGTATATACTTTAATTCCCAAATCTTTAGCCAATTCTGCAGCTGTTTTTGGATCCACAAAACCGGTGTTATTCACACCATCTGTCAATAAAATAATGACTTTACTTTGCGCTTTACTTTCTTTTAACCGATTTACGGCAGAGCCCAAACCCATACCAATAGCGGTTCCTCCATCCAAATCTTCGCCCCAAGAAATATCAGCAATAATTTTATTGACAATTTCTTTATCGCTGGTAATCGGTGTTTTGGTATAACTTTCACCCGCATAAACCACTACTCCAATTCTGTCATTGGGGCGACCTTTTACAAACTCTACAGCCACTTTTTTAAGTGCTTCCAATCGGTTTGGTTTTAAATCTTTGGCTAACATACTGGCAGAAATATCAATCGCCATCACAATATCAATTCCTCTGGTGGTTTTTGATTTGGTGCTGACTTGTACCGTTCTGGGTCTGGTCATCGCCAAAATTAAAAGTGTTAATGCCACCAATCGAAGTACATATAAAATGGGTTTTAGCCGACTCCAAATTGAGGATTTTTGTTCAAATCCCCTGATGGATGGAATGCTTAAACTCGCCTGATTTTTATGGTGTGTAAAATAAAACCAAACTGCCAACATGGGTATTAAAATTAATAACCACAGAAATTCCGGATTCATTATTTCATAGTTAAACCACTTCATCTGTCTTTTCTGTTTTAGGTTTTAACGCTTTAATCAATAGTTCGGCCTCATTGCGATGCATTTCTATTTCTGATGAAACTGGTGTGTATTTTGCAAATTTTACCAAATCTGATTCTTGCAATAATTTGTGCAAACGAATGGCCGTTGCTTTATTGGCGGGTATTTTTTTGATGTCGATAAAATCGAGCATAAATTCATTTAATTCATCGGTTGTAGATTCCAAGGCCGGAATATGCCATTCTTTTTCGATATAGCCACGAACAATTTCTGTCAATTCAATATAGTATTCTTTGGTTTTTTGATGTTGATACAATTGTTTTTTATCCAATAATTTTAATTTTTGCAGGGCTTCATCAAAAGGTGGAATGGAAGGTTTTCTTTCAAAAAGAACCACATTTTTCTTTTTTAAATAATAAAAAACACCTCCGGCAATAATCGCTAACAACAACAATAACCACCATAAATACGGTTTAAAATCATCAAAAATATAGGGTTCTTGGGCAATTGGTTTGATGGTAAACATTTTTTGTTTGGTAGTGTCAACGGCTACTGTTGATACATTAATCAACAAAGAATCGGTATAAAATATTTTATGATTGATGAGCACTTGTTGTTTTGGAATGATGTATTGTCCACTGTCAAAAGATGTTAAATGATATAATTTGATGAGTTTATTTTTTAAAGTGTCGGTTTTAAACTCTTCTACGACCTCTACTTTTCCCAAATTTTGCAGATTGGGAAAAACAACATTCTGAATTCCATCAACAGAAATTTGAAAAAGAATTTTTTCTCCAATTTTAATTTGAGTGGTATCAATAGCACTTTTTACCGGATTTGATTGTGAAAATCCGATAAATCCCATTAAAAAAACTGCGATAAAAACTATTTTCTTCATCTTATTTGGCGCCTCTTCTTTTAAAATATCCCAATAATTTTTTGACATAACTTTCATCAACACGCGAACTTAAAAAACCGGCTCCGCTTCTGCTGAATGACTTTTCAAAATAATCTACATTTTTAAGATAGTGGATTTTATAACCCAATCTAACTGATTTTATATTGGTATTGATCAGTGCAATTTTCCCCGTTTCGGCATCCATCATAGGAACCATGCCAATAGCCGGAATTTCTTCATCGTGTTTGTCAAAAACCCGGATTCCGGTTACATCGTGTTTTTTACTTGCAATCCGCAAAGTGGTATCATAGTTTTCATCCATAAAATCTGAAAGCACAAAGACGATGGCTTTTTTCTTCATCACATTGGATAAAAATTTCAGTGCTTCATCGATATCGGTTTCACTGCTTTTTGGCTGAAATTCTACCAATTCTCTGATAATTCTCAATACATGACTTTTTCCTTTTTTTGGCGGAATGTATAATTCCACTTCACTGGAAAAAAGTAATAAACCAACTTTATCATTATTCTGAATCGCCGAAAAAGCCAATGTAGCGGCGATTTCAGTAATCGTTTCTCTTTTAAACTGCAAAGAAGTCCCGAAAAATTGAGACCCGCTGATATCGACCATCAACATCATGGTAAGTTCACGTTCTTCTTCAAAAACCTTTACAAAGGGTTCGTTATAACGCGCTGTTACATTCCAATCAATAGAGCGGATATCATCACCATACTGATAAGTACGAACCTCAGAAAAAGTCATACCTCTTCCTTTGAAGGAACTGTGATATTCTCCAGAAAAAATATGGTTAGACAGCCGACGTGTTTTTATCTCTATCTTCCTAACTTTTTTTAATAATTCTTTGGTTTCCATTCCTCTCTCCCTAGCCCTCTCTCCAAAGGAGAAAGGGAATTTGTTGTTTATATTGATTTCCCTTAACTTTTTAAGTCCTTCCCTCTGGGAAGGATTTAGGATGGGATTATGGGACTTCTACTTCATTGATAATTTTACTGATGAGGTCTTCTGAAGTGATATTTTCTGCTTCTGCTTCATAGGTAATTCCGATTCTGTGGCGAAGCACATCATAAACTACTGCCCGAACATCTTCCGGAATTACATAACCTCTGCGTTTGATAAAGGCATAACATTTTGCCGCCAATGCTAAATTGATACTTCCGCGAGGAGAAGCTCCGTAGCTTATTAAAGGCTTGATGCTTTCTAATTTATATTTTTCGGGATATCGGGTTGCAAAAACTATATCAAGGATGTATTTTTCAATTTTTTCATCCATATAAACCTCTTGAACAGATTTTCTTGCATTCAAAATTTGCTCAATTGAAACAACTGCCGATGCTTTTTGTGAATTATTCTCTAAATGTTGACGAACAATTCTTTGTTCTTCATCCATTTTTGGATAATCAATCACCACTTTCAACATAAAACGATCTACTTGCGCCTCTGGTAACGGATAAGTTCCTTCTTGTTCAATGGGGTTTTGAGTTGCCATTACTAAAAAAGGTTCATCCAATTTAAAAGTAGTATCACCAATGGTAATTTGACGTTCTTGCATAGCTTCTAATAAAGCAGATTGCACTTTGGCGGGTGCTCTATTAATCTCATCTGCTAAGACAAAATTGGCAAAAATGGGACCTTTTTTAATGGAGAAATCATTTGCTTTGATATTGTAAATCATCGTTCCAACAACATCGGCTGGGAGTAAATCCGGAGTAAATTGTATTCTGCTAAAAGAGCCCTGAACTGTTTTTGCCAATGTATTAATGGCTAATGTTTTTGCTAAACCCGGAACACCTTCCAATAAAATATGGCCATTTCCCAATAATCCAATTAACAAACGTTCAATCATGTGTTTTTGCCCTACAATCACTTTGTTCATTTCCAAAGTGAGTAAATCTACAAAAGCACTCTCTCTTTCAATTTTTTCATTGAGTACCTTGATGTCTACACTTGAGGTATTATTCTCTGTCATAATGTATTTATTTTAAAGTGGATGAAATTACAAAGGATTCTAATGCTGTGCAAGTAGCAAAAATTATCACTGATGTGCTGTTAAAAATTGGTTAAATCATCTGTAAAAATTAGTTAAGATTGAATGGGCATTAAATTAAATACAGTTATATTTTATTTAATGTATATTAAGTTTATATACTAATAGGTAGATATTATTGTTATTATTATATAAATTTATCAAATATTATGTTAATATATTATAATTATTTTTATCTTCGCAAGTCCTAATAAAAACTAAAAAATTATGACATCAAAAAAACTCTTAAAAGTAATCTTCTATTTATCATTTTTTGCGCTTCCAATAGGGTTGTTGGCTCAGAATGTAAAAGGGAAAGTAACAGATTCTAATGGAGAACCAATTCCGTTTGCTTCTGTTATCGAAAAAGGAACCACCAATGGAACAGCTTCCAATGAAAGTGGAGAATTTGAACTGAAAGTTTCAAACAATTCAGGAACATTGACTGTTTCATCCGTTGGATTTGTTACAACAGAAAAAAAGTTTTCATCTGGCAGTTTTGTAACTATCGTATTGGCATTTGACAATATTCTTGGTGAAGTTGTAGTAACAGGTAACAGGTCAAAACCACGAACCATTCTTGATTCACCGGTTCCAATTGACAATATTGGAGTGCAAGAGTTAAAATCGAGCGGACAAACCTCTGTTGATCAAATGTTGACTTATAAAATTCCATCTTACAACTCTTCAACTCAAGCAATTTCTGATGCCACGGCACATTTTGACCCAGCCGATTTAAGAGGTATGGGGCCAAGCAGAACCTTAGTTCTAATTAATGGAAAAAGAAAAAATTTAAGTGCTCAAGTTTATTTAAATGATACTCCCGGTAAAGGAGAAGTAGGAACAGATATGAAAAGTATTCCTGTGGCTGCCATAGAACGAATTGAAGTTCTTCGTGATGGTGCTTCTGCACAATACGGTTCTGATGCTGTTGCAGGTGTTGTAAATATCGTTTTAAAAGAAAAATCTGACACTTCTATTTTAAATGTTAATTCTGGAATTACTTCTAAAAGTGATGGATTTAACTTTGGAGCTGACTTTAACCATTCTGCTACTTTGGGAACTGGTTTTGTTAACTTTACACTTGGGTATTATACTCAAGACATTACAGATAGAGCAGGAACTCCATTAAACGATGCTGCTTTTGGCGTTAATGCAGATGATCCTGTTTATGGTCCATGGTTAGTTGCTAATCCTGATTTAGGAATGACTGTTGGTCAATCAGCTTTAGATAAATTCGAAGGTTTTTATAATGCCGGTTTCCCTTTTAAAAACGGAAAAGGTGAATTTTATACATTTGGTGGAATGACCAACAGAAAAGGAAAAAGTTTTGCTTTTTACAGAACACCTTATTGGAGAACAACAGATTACGGGCTTTTAACAAAACCAGGAGAAACTTACGGTGGGTATCAGCCATACTTCAATGCTGATGTAACCGATAATTTTAACAGTGTTGGTTCTAAATTTAAATTGTTTGGATTTGATGCCGATTTAAGTGGAACTTTTGGCAGAAACGAGGTAAAATACGACATTACCAATACCATCAATCGCAGTCTTGGAGCCAGTAGCCCAACCAGTTTTTATGCAGGTGGATATGTATTTGATAATTTAATCGGAAATTTAGATTTCAGCAAGAGTTATGACAACGTAAGTATTTCATTTGGCGCTGAACTTAGAAAAGAAAATTTCAAAGGTTTAGAAGGAGATCCAAAATCTTACTTTGGTTCCGGTGCTGACTCATTTGCCGGAATCAGTCCACAAGATGCTGTTGATGTTTCTCGAAATCAAAAGGGAGTTTATGGAGGTGTGGATGTCGATTTTACCGAAAAATTCTTATTGGGAGGAGCGGCTCGTTATGAGGATTTTAGCGATTTTGGCGATAATTTTTCTTGGAAATTAAACGGACGTTATAAATTAGGAGCTAAAGGTGCTTTAAGAGCTTCTTACAGTACCGGTTTTAGAGCACCTTCTTTACACCAAATGCACATAAGCAACATACAATACAACTCACAAGGAGGATTACCGGTATTACAGGGAACTTTTTCAAACAGCAACCCAATTTTGAGAGATTTAGGTGTGGATGTATTAAAAGCTGAAATTTCCAAAAATATTGCAACTGGTTTAACCTATAAATTTTCACCACAGGTATCTTTTACAGCAGATTTGTATCAAATTACTGTTGATGACCGGGTATTATTATCAACAACAATTGCTGCTGCTGATGGAACTTTAGACGGTTCTAACCCTGTTGAACAAATTCTTATTGATAATGGAGTAGTAGGAATGAAATTCTTTATCAATGCTGCAAAAACTAAAACAACAGGTGTGGATTTTGTGTTAAATTATAAAAATATCCCAATGTATAACGGGATACTCAATGTTAACTTAGCAGCCAATTTTAATGAGACAAAAATTGAAGGTAAAATTAATACTCCTCAAATATTAGAATCCAATGGATATGAAATTTTTGATAGGGTTGAGGCTGGAAGAATTACCTCTGCAAGACCCGATTCAAAAGTGCTTTTTGGACTTGATTATCAATTGGATAAATTAAGTGCAAGTATTAATAATACTTATTTTGGTGAAGTAAAATATTTTACCGGGAATCCATCTGGCGTTGAAGACCAAGTGTTTGCAGGAAAAGTTCTTACTGATTTGGTTTTAGGTTATGATTTATCGGATAAATTCAAAGTTAATTTTACAATTAACAACTTGTTTGATGTTTACCCGGATGAAGTTAATCAATATGGCAACAGTATTGGAGCTCGTTTCAAATACCCTTGGGATGTTAACCAATTTGGATTTAACGGAACAACTTTTAAAGGAGGAGTAACGTATAAATTCTAGTAAATAACAAACATTAAAAGGGCGGGAAATTCTCGCCTTTTTTTATTTATAGGATTTCAGCAGCAATTCCTGACCTTCAAAAACTGCATAGGTAAAATGCGAAATCCAGTCACCTGTGTTGATATATTTTGAATTGGGTTGAATTTCAATATCTAGTGGTAAATGCCGATGTCCGAAGATAAAAAAATTGTAATGTTTTGTTTCTAATTTTCTTTTACAATATTGCAATAACCACTCGTTTTCTCCTAAATATTCAACATCTTCATCACCGGAAATTAATTTATTCTTGACAGAAAAATATTGAGCTAATTTCACCCCAATATCTGGATGTAACCAACTGAAAAGCCATTTAGAAAAAGGATGGGTAAAGACTTTTTTCATGCGCTTAAATCCATTATCTCCTGGACCTAAACCATCGCCGTGACCAATTAAAAAGGTTTTGTTGTTAAAGATAAATTCTTTAGGTTCAAAATAAACCGGAATTCCCAATTCTGATTCAAAGTAGCCATTCATCCATAAATCGTGATTCCCAACAAAGAAATGAATTTCAATTCCAGCATCTTTTAATTCAGCTATTTTTCCTAAAACTCTGATAAATCCTTTTGGAACAACGGTTTTATATTCAAACCAAAAATCAAATAAATCACCTAATAAAAACAACACATCGGCATCTTTTTTAATTTCATCAAGCCATTGAATAAATTTTTCTTCTCTTGGCAAACTTACCATTCTTGTTGGAGCGCCAAAGTGTTGATCTGAAGCAAAATAAATTCGTCTGTTAATGGTCATTTTATTTTTTTGTTGGTTTTTGCAAATGTAGTGATTGCACTTTTTTCAGCATTAAATCTTCTTTGTTGATCACATTATAAAATCCTAAATCATCATATAAATAACGTGCAATTACCGCATTGAGATACATTTTGATGTATTTTTTATGGCGCTCTTTGATGTGAAATTGACTTATCCCTTTAAGATATTCATTGAGTACTTCATTTCCAACATCAAATGTTTTGGTAAATTGCTCCATGCTCATTTTATTCAATTTTGCTCTGTTGTTATCAACATATTCAAAAGCGAAATCATTTAAACCTTGTAAGTAGTAGTTGCTGATAAAGGCAGTGGTATCTATCGGAACGAAAATATCTGGAATGATACCGCCACCGCCGTATACAATTTTACCTTTGGGCGTTTTGTATTTTAAAGAATCTATGACTTTAATACTGTCTTTTGAAACAAGTTCACCGTTATTGATTCGATCTTCAAAATCGTGGAAATAAGCGCCGTTTGTTTGCGCACTATATGGTTTTTGAATAGAACGACCTGTTGGAGTATAATATCTTGCGGTGGTTAATCGAACAGAAGATCCATCGCCTAAAGACATTTCTTCTTGCACTAATCCTTTTCCAAATGAACGTCTTCCTACAATTGTTCCCCGGTCGTTATCTTGTAAGGCACCGGCAACTATTTCACTTGCAGATGCTGAATTTTCATCAATTAAAACATACGTTTCACCATTTTCAAAACTTCCTTTATTGGTTGAAAATGATTTTTCAATTTTTCCGCTTTTGCTTTTGGTATAAACAATTAGTTTTTTCTCGGTTAATAGTTCATCAACAATATCTATTGCCATATCCATAAATCCACCGGGGTTCCCTCGTAAATCGAGCACTAAGGCTTTCATTCCCTGCTTTTGAAGTTTTGTTAAATTTTCTTTAAACTCTTTATAAGTGGTCATGGCGAAGCGATCAATTTTGATATATCCAATATCATCAGACAGCATATAAGCTGCCGGCACACTTTTAATATCAACATTTCCGCGTTTAATGGTAAAGTTTAATTTTTCTTTAGTTGATTTTCTATAAATTAACACATTTACACTAGAATTTTGTATTCCTTTTAGTTTACTCATAATGAGATCACTATTCAGTTTTTTGCCATAAAGTGTATCATTCTCTGCTATCAGAATTCGATCTCCGGCTTTGATACCGAGCTTTTCACTTGGTCCGCCTTCAATTGCTTTAATTACAGTAACGGTATCTTGATACATCATAAATTGAACGCCAATTCCAACAAAATTTCCATGCATACTCTCCATATTTTGTTGCATTTCTTTTTTGGAAATATATACTGAATGCGGATCTAAATTTAAAAGCATTTGAGTGATGGTAATATCTAACAGACTATCGGTATCAACTTCATCGACATAACTATTTTTGATAAATCCTAATAAGCGCTTAATTTTAGCATCCTGCGAACCTTTTGATACAAAGGAAAATGACCGTTGTTCAAAATTAAAATTGCTGCCAATTATAATGCCTAATACAACAGCGACAGCAAAGAATAAAGGATAAATTGATTTATTTTTAAACATCTTCATAATGGGTTAATTCTACGCCTGCTTCTTTTAAAAATTCTAATCCGGAAGTATCTGTATAAGCGTGTGCATATACAACTCTTTTAATTCCAGATTGGTGAATAAGTTTACTGCATTCTTTACAAGGCGAAAGTGTTATATATAAGGTTGCGTCTTTACTTGATTGGGTTGATGCTGCTACTTTTAAAATAGCATTTGCTTCGGCATGTAAAACATACCATTTGGTGTTTTCTTCATCATCTTCACAGCAATTATCAAATCCTGTTGGTGTTCCGTTAAAACCGTCAGAAATAATCATTCGGTCTTTAACAATTAAAGCACCCACTTGTTTTCGCTCGCAAAAAGAAAGTTTGGCCCATTCAAAAGCCATTCTTAAATATGCTCGGTCGTATTTTTGTTGTTTTTTATTCATCATTTGCAGCATGCACTAAAATAAAGATATTTTTAAGTATCGAGTGTTAATTTTTACCAAAATTTATTTTTTATAAGCATCGGAATAACAATTCCCATGATTAGTGATGAAATTACCAAAACCCAATCGCGTTTTGAAAACCCAAATACTGTTTGAAAAGCGAAAGCTGCAATAAGAATCAGTATAACAATTACAATTTGAGCTCCTTCAATTCCTAAAGCAAATTCTAAAAGCGGTGCAAGTTTATCTTCGTTTACAGCTACTATCATTCTGAAATAACCTGCAAAACCGAGTCCGTGAATCAATCCGAAGAAAAAAGCAAAGAATAAATTAATGCCTGACTTATTTTTTTTAGATGATTTTCCGGCGGTAAACATATTTGATAAAGCGGTTACAAAAATGGTTGCCGGAATTAAAAACTCAACATAAACAGTGTTGATACTAATGATGTTATACGCTGATAATAAAAGTGTTAATGTGTGACCCAATGTAAAAAGAGTGACTAATAACAAAATTCTTTTCCAATCTGAAAAAGTGTAAATAACAGTCAGTGCTGCCAAAAACAGCATATGGTCATAGGCTTTCCAATCTAATACATGAAAAAAACCCTGCTGAAGATAAAACATAAAATTTTCCATACGAATTTTATTGAGTTCCAAATATAAAAAAGAAAACCATCATGAGTGCTGATGGTTTATAAAGTTTTGATGAATCTTAATGTTTTTTTATGCTGTTAGAGGAAGTGTAAAAGTAAACTCACTTCCTTCATCTATTTTACTAATTACCCAAATGGCGCCGCCTTGTTTTTCAATAAAATCTTTACAAAGCATTAAACCCAAACCAGAACCACTTTGAGCTTTCTTTATTATTTTGCCTTTGTTGTGCAAATCGAAGAGATATTCGATCTCGTTTTTTGATATTCCAACACCTGTATCTTTTACGGTAATTTCACAAAATTTATCACGTGGCGTAACCACAATTGAAACAACACTATTGGGATTAGAAAATTTTATGGCATTGGAAACTAAATTTCTTAAAATAGTAAGTAACATGTTTTTATCGGCGGTTACATCACAATTAACGGAAAAATTTGATTGAAGTGATATTCCTTTTTTACTTGCTTGCACATTGAGTAATCCAAAAACTTCTTCAATACTTTTCTTTAATGAAATTTTTGTCGGATTAAATTCTATCGTATTACTTTGAGATTGAGCCCAGCTTAATAAATTTTCTAATAATTCATTGGAGCGGTGTGCGCTGTTTTTGATAATTTTGATAAACTTACTGCGCTTTTCATCATCATATTTATTGTAATCATCTAAAAGTAGTTCTGAAAAACCGATAATTGAATTCATCGGGTTTTTTAAATCGTGACCTATAATAGAAAAAATCTTGTCTTTCGTATCAATTAAAGCTTCTAAGTTTTTGTGCTGCTCAACAATTTCTTTGTTTTTTTCTTCAATTTGTAACCCTTTTAAAGTTAAAAGGGAATTCATTTTAACTTTATCCTGATTTTGTTTGAATAAAATAGTCGAAAATAGAATAACAATAAAAATCAAGAAAACGAAACCGTAAATTAGTATTTTTTGGTTTTTAATTTGAATTTCATTTTGTTTGTTGCTGTCTGTTAAAAATTGTAATTCTTTATTTTTACTTTCAGCATCAAAAATAACATCCAGCTCTTTTATTTTCATCAATCTATCGTTAGAAGAAAGACTATCGTTATATTTTTTAAACAATTTATGAAACTCAAAAGCGTTTTTATGATTATTTTGAGCTTCTGAAATTTTAGAAAAGAGTTCATAAACTTGTGCTTGAGCCTTTAACTCATTAGTCAGTTTTACATATTTTAAACTTATCGCAGCATTATTATAAGCCTCCTCTAATTTTGATTCTTTCAAATTTAGACTTGACATATTTAAATACAACATGGCTAACATACTTTTGTTGCCAATTTCTTTAGCTAGTTGAATTCCGTTGTCATAATACTTTTTAGCGCTTGCAAGATCATTTTGTTTTGAATACACTTCGCCAATATTGTTGAAACAGATTGCCATTCCGTATTTATCATCAAGTTCAGCATCAATTATAAGAGATTTATTGTAGTAATCAATCGCTAAGTTGTACTTTTTTTCATCGGCATAAACATTTCCAATGTTGGTATTTACTGACGAAATTCCAACTTTATCATTGATTTGAGTTGCAATTTTAAGTGATTTATTATAGTAATCAATCGCTTTTGAAGCATCTTGGCGCTCTTTGTAAATAAGACCAATATTATTATATGCTGCCGATATTCCTTTAAGATGATTTATTTTTTCTGCAATTCGCAAAGCTTTTAAAAAATACTCATAAGCTTTACTGGCTAAATTCTGACTTAAATATACATTTCCAATGTTCATAAAAGCTCTGCCGGATTCTTTCTGGTTATTTGCTTTTTCAAAATATATCTGAGCTAATTTAAAATTGGCAAGCGCGTCTTCATAATCACTTTTTCTAAAGTAAAAAATCCCAATCGCTTTATAACTCTTTCCTAAATAATTGAAATTATTATATTTTTTGGAAATTTGTATTGATTGATTGTAATACAACAACGCCTTTTCCGGATTTTCATAACTTAATTCATTTCCTAATTCAATATATAATTTAACTTTTAAGGTATCGGTTGTTGCTTGTTTGAGTTGCAGCAATAAACTGTCTGTAACAGATTGTGACCACAGAGAAACTGTGATAAAAAACATAATTAAAAGGGAGTTTAAATATTTTTTCAACTCATTACTTTTTTAGAGTTGCTAAAATTATAGAATTTAAACGAATTTACAACCGATATAGCTCAAAAATAGTTATTTACTCATCAATTTTTGATAAATGCAAGTAGATTTTTAACAAGCGCAATCTTTATAAAAAAATCCTTTGCATCTGCAAAGGATTTGTACCTTGGGCGGGAATCGAACCCGCACTCCGGTGAAGGAACTGGATTTTGAATCCAGCGCGTCTACCAATTCCGCCACCAAGGCCTTTTTTGGTTTGGCAAATTTATAAAATATTTTTGGTAACAATCATAATTTTTCAACAAAGTGTAAATGTGTTTTTAATATAATTCATAACTTTACCGCCAACAACAATACTTTTCAACCAATATATTATAAATATCTACTTAAAATGGAAAATTCTGTACTAGAGCCCAAAGTATTTGCATGTTCCCAAAGTTTGGAATTGGCCGAAAAAATAGCAATTGAATACGGCACTAAATTAGGAAGCATTAATTTATCCAGATTTAGCGACGGTGAATTTCAGCCTGCTTATGAAGAATCTGTTCGTGGCAGAAGAGTATTTTTAATTGGCTCTACCTTTCCAAACGCTGATAATTTAATGGAGTTATTATTGATGATTGACGCCGCAAAAAGAGCTTCAGCGCGCCATATTACAGCTGTTATTCCTTATTTTGGATGGGCAAGACAGGACAGAAAAGACCAGCCACGTGTTTCTATCGGAGCCAAGTTAGTGGCTAATTTATTACAAACTGCCGGAGCCACAAGGATCATGACTGTTGATTTACATGCCGACCAAATTCAAGGTTTTTTTGAAAAACCCGTTGATCACCTATTTGCCTCAGTGGTATTTTTACCTTATATCCATAGTTTAAAGCTAGATAACATCACCATTGCGTCGCCAGATATGGGAGGTTCAAAACGCGCTTATGCTTACTCAAAGTTTCTTAATTGCGAAGTTGTAATCTGTTATAAACAACGCAAAAAAGCAAATGTGGTTGATGAAATGGAACTTATTGGAAATGTGGAAGGTAAGAATGTTATTTTGGTTGATGATATGGTAGATACCGCCGGCACACTTACAAAAGCTGCGGATTTAATGATAGAAAGAGGAGCGTTAAGCGTAAGAGCCATTACAACACATCCTATTTTATCAGGTGATGCTTATGAGAAAATTGAGAAATCAAAATTATCAGAACTTATCGTTACCGATACAATTCCGCTGAAAAAGCAAAGTTCTAAGATAAAAGTCGTATCTTGCGCACCTTTGTTTGCCGATGTGATGCACAAAGTGCAAGAAAATCAATCTATTAGCGGGCAATTTATAATGTAAATTATTAATATTTAAATACAAAAATGAAATCAATTACAATCAAAGGATCAAAAAGAGAAAGCGCAGGCAAGAAAGCAAGTAAGGCCTTACGTAATGCTGGAATGATTCCTTGCGTGATATACGGAGGGGATAAAACATTGCAATTTTCAGCATCAGCAGTGGATTTTAAACCACTTGTTTATACTCCAAACGTATTTACTGCAAAGATTGAACTTGAAGATGGGGTTACTATTAACGCTATTTTACAAGACATTCAATTTCATCCGGTATCTGACAAAATTTTACATGTAGATTTTTATCAATTATTTGAAGATAAAGAAATTACAATGAATATCCCTGTAAAATTGATTGGTACATCGCCTGGAGTAATAAAAGGCGGTTCTTTGCGTTTTAACCTACGCAAACTTAGAGTTAAAGCTTTACCTGCCAATTTACCGGACTTTATCAATGCTGATATCTCTAAATTAAAAATCGGAAGCAAGTTGTATGTTACAGCTCTTGTGAATAAAGATTTCACTATCATGCATCCGGATAACACAGTAGTAGCTCAAGTTAGAATGGCTCGTTCTGCTGCTAAAGATGACGCTGTTGATGATGATGAAGGAGAAGAAATTACTGAAGGAGAAGAAATTGCTACTCAAGAATAAATGATTATATTTATATTTAAACCACGCCAAAAGCGTGGTTTTTTTATTTTGTTGATTTGTCCCGTCCTAAAACAGCTATCCAATCGGCATTAACCATTGTAAATTTATATTTTAATTTATGCTGAAATATAAATACAATTAGTATAATTTGATATTTTTGTAAAATGAAATGGTTCAAAATAATCCAATCTTTTTTCAAAACACCAAAAGAAAATCCCGATCAAATTATGCAGAAATTTTTAATAGTTGGATTAGGAAATATAGGCGCTCAATACGAAAATACCCGACATAATATCGGTTTTAAAATACTCGATTTTTTGGCTCAAAAAAACGCAATTACTTTTGAATCCAATAAGTTGGGATCTTTAACACAATACAAATTTAAGGGAAGAATGTTTTATCTGCTTAAACCATCAACTTATATGAATTTAAGTGGTAAAGCGGTTAAATATTGGCTTACAAAAGAGAATATTCCATTAGAAAACCTACTCGTTATTTGTGATGATATCAATCTACTATTTGGAACAATCAGAATAAAAACCAGCGGAAGTGATGGCGGACATAACGGTTTAAAAAGTATCAATGAAATGCTGAAAACTCAACAATATATCAGGTTTCGTTTTGGAATTGGTTCTGAATTTTCGCAGGGTCAACAATCTGACTACGTTTTAGGTGAGTGGACTGAGGAAGAACTGAAACTTTTAACTGAACGTTTAGATAAATCAATACAAGTAATCACATCTTTCGGAACTGCCGGTATTAACCATACGATGAATGCTTTTAACGGCAAATAATGAGCTATTTCTGATCAGCAGCAAACCATTCCGCGTAAGAAGTGTTGGTTTCGTACAAACGCAAGGAATGTAATTGAACTTCTGCGGGTAATTTCACTTTAATTTTTTGAGAAATATCTATCAACATCATTTCTGATGTGGGTTGATAGGGAACTAAAATTACTTGTTGACCTGTTTTTTCAAGATCTAAAGCAATTATTTTATGAGGTGTATTCTCATTAAAAATAGTGGAATGGTCAAAAACATCTATCACTTCAGCTTTAACAATTCTTTTTAAATCACCAAAATCAAGCACCATTCCATTTTTAGGATTATTATCATCTTGAATTGGAATTCCAATAATTGTAACCGAAAGTTTATAACTATGCCCGTGAATGTTTTTACATTTTCCGTCATAGCCATAAAGCGCATGAGCAGTTTCAAAATAGAATTCTTTGGTT
This sequence comes from Flavobacteriaceae bacterium, assembly GCA_030683815.1. Taxonomy (GTDB): domain Bacteria; phylum Bacteroidota; class Bacteroidia; order Flavobacteriales; family Flavobacteriaceae; genus JAGXRT01. The sequence continues at coordinate 140,144 of JAUXPJ010000018.1, read as the reverse complement.
ACTCGTATCATACATCAAGACATTTTACATTAAACGGAATAATTGGCATTACAATAAATTAAGTAATATATTAATATTGGCATAATTGCCTTCTCAATACTCAATACTTAATACTCAAATCTATATAATTGAACGGCAAAATTACAAAATCTGACTTTCAGTTCTCTTAATCTTTTTTATTTTTTGCTTTGTAATATATAAAATACACAATAACAACCAGAATTAAATAAGGTAAGTAACTAGAAATAAAAAAAGCAATTTGATAATCTAAAGGCGCATTGTTTAATTTCTCTTGAAAATCAGTTTGTTGGATTAAATATAATAGAGACATCCTATTTATTTTTTAAATTTATTGAGTGCTTTTTTGCTAAAATCAGAAAGTACTAATTTGCCGCTAATTGCCGCTCTTTCTATCAATAGATTATCCCAATGATCAGTTCCATTCCATAAAATCTGTTTCATTTGCTTTAAAGCTTCCGGGTTGTAATTGGCTAATTTTAAGGAGAGAATTTCAATCTCTTTATCCATTTCATCTATCGAGTCAAAAACACGCGTATACAACCCTTTTTCTTTTGCCCAATAAGCATTATGCCATTGAGTTGCATTGAGCGTAAGTTCACTTAAGGCTGCAATTCCCATTTTGCGTTCTACTGCCGGAGCGATTACAAAAGGACCGATTCCAATTGTAAATTCTGACAATTTAATGGCTGCCTGATCAGTCGCTAAACAATAATCAGCAGCTGCTAAAAGTCCGACACCGCCGCCAACAACTTTTCCTTGTGCTCGACCTATAATCAATTTAGAGCACTTTCGCATGGCATTTATCACATTGGCAAACCCTCTAAAAAATGCTAAACCATCAGATTCATTATTGATTGAAATCAATTCGTCAAAAGAAGCACCAGCGCAAAAAGTGGTATTGTTTTCACTTTTTAAGATGATAACATTTACCTTATTATTGACATCTAATTGATTTATAACATCCGATAACTGATTTAATAAATTGGAAGGCAATGAATTGCTTGCAGGATGGTAAAAGTTGATGGTCGCTATTTGATGTTCAACAGTAACGGTAATATTTCCTGAATCCATATTTTTTTATTGACTAATGATTATTAAAAGTACTTTATTTTTTAGGCAATTTAGTATTATTTCTTTGAATATAGTATATTTGAGGCCGTTTTGGGGGCGTAGCTCAGTTGGCTAGAGCGTTTGACTGGCAGTCAAAAGGTCGTCGGTTCGATTCCGATCGTCTCCACAACTTTTTTTTAATTTTTCAACTCTTAAAATCCCCATTCATTTCTACTAAAATTATAAGAAATGATTTAAACAATAAACATCTTTTAAAATCATATATCTTACTTTCTTTAGTGTTTTTATTTAAATACAAATCAATAGGTTAAAGCAATATTTTTACACTTATTTTTTGATCTATAATCCAAAAAAAGGTGTGAAATTTATACCGATGTACCGTATTTCATCAACCTAAAAATACCATTTATTTACGTTTATTAACCATCTGCAAATCAAATATATCCATACATATATTCAGCAATATTCATATTTATATATAATTATCTTTGATAAGTTTTAATCAATATATTTTATAGTATTATATATTCCCCCTATAGTATGAAAATAAAATTTATCATTACCGTTTTAGTCCTTTTTTCTGTAAAAATGACAGCTTTTGAAAAAGAAAAAGACTCTCTTTCCCTCTCTAAAAAATTTCCTTCAATAATTATTGAATTAGATGCTTATTCTGGAAAATTAAATGATGTTGCAACTACTTATCGCACCAATTCAAATCATTTTGAATCATACTACACTTTAGCTAAGAAAAATTATACTAAAAAAGATTTTAAGGTAGCCATTGGGGAATTTGAAATTAGAGTAAAATACAATCCTTTAGATATAGAAAGTTACGTGCTTAGAGGTCTTTCCAAAGATTTAATAAAAGATTATAAGGGAGCTGTTGAAGATTTTTCTCAAGCACTTGAATTTAATTCAAAAAACGCTAATATTTATTTTCACAGAGGTTTTTCAAACATGGGATTACGCGCAGATGAAAACGCTAAAAATGACTTTTCTAAAGCAATAGAATTAAATCCACAATATTCTGATGCTTATTTCTTTAGAGGTGTTGTGAATTTAAGACTTAAAAATGATGATGAAGCTAGAAAAGACTTAATGAAAGCTATGGAATTAGGCAATCATGAAGCTACGGCTTATATAACAAAATTTATTAACTAACCAATACCACTTTTGTTTAAAGAGGGCTTTTGTCCTCTTTTTTATTTAATAAAAATTTCATTGTTTTTTCAACAACTTCCATCATTTCTTTTGTTAAAATACTGTTTGTGTACGGATGAAAGGTTCCAAATGTATGATTCGCATTTTCTACTAAAAATAATTCACTGTCAGGATTCCAAAGCTTTAATTGATGCCCTTCGTTTATATTTACCGACTCATCATTTGTACCATGAATAATTAAGTACGGGATTTTTAATTTTCTTGCCGCGTTTTTGATAGTCAGTCGTTTTTCATTTTGTTTAAAATTTTGGTAATATTGGTAGTAATGAGGCATTTGTTGTTTAGTTCTTGTATTTATTACATAAAACACCCCGTCTTTTTCCCATTGTTTTAAAGCTTCTCTTTTCGGAAATCTAGATGCAAAATTAGCTACGCCAGCCCAGGAAACTACTTTAGATATTTGATTATTTTCTGATGTTTTAAGCGTTACAATTCCGCCGGCTCTTGAATGTCCAATTAAATAAATTTTATTTTTATCAATTTCATTTTTATACAATTCATCATTTAAAATCCAATTAATAACACTTTCTAAATCATCTAATTCTATGGAGTAATTGTTATTGCCAAAAGCTTCTAAATCGGAGAAATCTATTGGATTTTCAACCGTTCCGCCGTTATGTGAAAAATTAAATTTTACGAAGACAAAATTGTTTTCAGCAAATTCTTTTGCCACTAAATTCCAAGCGCCCCAATCTTTGTATCCCTTATAACCGTGACAAAATATTACAATTGGTTTTGGTTGATTATTTTCTTGGAAGAAAATATCGGTTAGTATGGGCTTTTGATGTTTTCCAGCAATCAAAATGTTTTTTATGATGTTCATCTTTTAAAATACTTGATTTCTTTCTCAACAAAAGGAATATTAATATCTAAGATCTCCATAATTAAATTTCTAATTTCATCCATAAATGGAGCTAATTTTTCTATCGTAATTTCATAATCTTTTCCTTTATATTCTTTGCTGATATTCACTTTTATAAAGCCATCACTCAAATTTTTAAAAGAGATATTTCCACATAAAACTGAATTATTATGTGTATTTTCGGGTTGTTTTAAAAACATATAAGCATATAATAATAACTGCATTGCCTTTGATTTATTGGCATCAACACTAATTTTCTCAAAGCTGCTCAATTTTAAATCTTTTGCCTCTGCTTTACCTGTTTTATAATCTATAATTCGATATTGGCCGTTTATATTGTCAATTCTGTCAACGTTTCCCTTTAGAATAACATGGAAATCCAATTCGACAAAATTAAGTTCTGTAGAAAGCGTTTTTTCAAGCGCTAAAATACCTATTTCATCATTATTTTCGATATCATTCACTTCTAAATCAAGCATTAATTGAATATATTTTTTAGCAACTTCGGTCATTAACTTATTTTTTCCGGTTTGCAACTCTCCTTTTTTGAAATATTTTATAAACTGCCTTTCAAGTTCATCAACAAATAGTTTTCTCATTGATTTAATGGAATTGATCGTTAAAATTTCATCGATAAATGGCTTGTAAATTTCTTTTAATGTTTCATGAATGATAGTCCCAAAAGTATTGGCTTCAATTGTTTCTTCAAGTTCTTGCAACTCCTTTATTTCCAAAACATATCTTTGATAAAAATCCATCGGATTTCTAACATAAGTTGCCAAAGCTGATGGTGAAATACCATTTTGGAATTTCTCTTTTATTTTAGCTATTATTTCGGGAGTTTTTTCAACCTCAAAAAGTTTTACAGGTTTATTGGTAACAACAGGAGAAATGATAATTTGTTCCATTTGAGGATGTAAAATTTCCAGCTGCGTTAAAAACCTGCTTTTTTCGCTGGCGCCCAAAGAATCCGTTTCGCTATTATAGATTAAATAAATAGTTGAAGCCCGTTGTAATAATCTGAAAAAATGATAAGAAAATATTAAATCTCGTTCTATAAAGGTTGGTAATTCAAAGTGTTTCTTGATATCAAATGGAATAAATGAAATGTCTTTATTCCCAGATGGTAAGATTCCTTCATTTATACCGGTAATAATCAGGGTTTTAAAATCTAAAGCACGCGACTCCAGCACTCCCATAATTTGCAATCCGCTTAGTGGTTCACCTTGAAATGAAAGTTGCTCCGTTTTTACTAATTGATTGAATAGTTGCTGTAAAATTGTTACAGAAATTACCTCTTTATAGGTATCATTCAAAAATTCTAATTCTTGGAATACTGAATTAAATCGCAAGAGATATTCTCTGTCTAATCCGAAATTTACTTTTAAAAGTTCTTGTATTAATGAAAGAATCCCTTTAATTATATGGGATACATTTGAAGAATCATCAAAAAATAAACTTAAAACAGCATTATTTTCTGAAAAATAATGATTGATGAATTGTCGAATTTCCTCTTTTGAAAGAAATAATTTATTCTGACGGACGATGTTTTCCTGAAAATAAAAATCTATTGATTGTAAATCTTTATTGGCTAATTTTAATAAATAAGATTGTCTAAAAAAGTTAATAACATCATTATAATAAAAAACTGATTTGGTTTTATTTTCCTGTTTCTTGGGATTGATTAACAAAAATAAGCTTTCAAATAAATGTTTCGCCGGGACTAAATTCAAGGGCAAACCCATTGTAATATTCACTTGTTTTACTTGTTCAGGAAGCGAATTTAAGGCAACCGGCAACAAATTCTCATCTGCTAAAACCAATGCTGTTTGATTAAAATCTGGTAATTGTTGTAGAATTTCTCCCACATATTTTAGTTGTGAAATCTTTTTGGGGATTCCTATTGATTGTATATTATTTGTTAAAGAATGGTTTTTATCAACCCATAAAAAAGGATTGATTTTGTAATAATTCCACTCTTCTTTATATTTTTTTAAAAAATGACCAATTTTAAACTTTGAATCCAACATTTCTTGGTTGATATCCCAATAAACTGATGCAATATGATGTTCTAATAATTCTTGAAAAATAATTTCTTCTGCTTTATTTAAAGCATTAAAACCAGCGAAAACAAAATGATGATTGGTATGATTGTTCATAAAGTTTTGAATATTTTGCACTGCTTCTCGATAAAGCATTCCTTGATATCCAATTTTCTTTTCTAAAAGTTGATGATTCAACTGAGTGTAATATGCATAGAGATAATCAAAAAAAGTGAGGTATTTTGTGGTTAAAGGTGTTTTTGGAGTCCAATCTTCTATCCGATTTAAATCACTTAAATTTTGAAATATTGTTTTTGGAGAGATTAAATGTCGGTCAATTTCATTAAAATCATTTAAAGCAATAGTTGCCCATTCATAAAATTTATCAAAAGTATCGGGTTCTTTTTTATAATTGATTTTATAAATATTATAAAATTCAAACATTAAATGCATGTTGTCAGCCAATTGTAACTCAGAAACCTCAGCAATAAACTCTTCAATACTTATGATTTGAGGTAAAAAAGTAGTAGTTTCGAATTGCTCTTTAAATGCTTCTTTTATAAATAATCCGGCTCTGTGTGATGGTAAAATTATGGTTACCTGAGTTAGAGGAATATTTTTTTGAAAAACATCTTCAACAACTTTTGAAATAAAGGACTTCATAGATTTTTGATTGATTCTATAAAAATAAAAAAGCCTTTCCAATTGGAAAGGCTTTTAATAAAATTAATTTTTTATTTATTGTTTGCCAACTTCAATAAATACTTTTCTGTTTTGAGCGTATTCTTTTCCTTTGATTTCTCCTTTACCAACTGCGTTGATAGTTACATCTTTTAAAGCCTCATTTTTCAACAATAAACCTTTAACATAATCAGCTCTGTTTTGTGAAAGATTTTTGTTTAATTTTTCAGTTCCTTCTTCACTTGCAAATCCTTCAACGTTAATTGTTATGTTATTTACTTTTGATTTATATGCTTCAATCTCTTTAACAAAATTTTGAAAACTCTCAAGATTTTCAGCTTTTTTACCGGCCACTAATTTAGCGCTGCCCTGTTTAAAGTTATCAACTGTAAAAGGAGCTAGAACAGGCCAAGGACATCCATTGTTTTCTTTTGGACCTGCTTCGTTTGGACATTTGTCGTCTTTATCTAAAACACCGTCTCCATCTGTATCAGGCCATGGACAACCTTTATTTTCTTTTGGTCCGGCAACTGTAGGACAAGCATCGTCTTTATCTACAATTCCATCTCCATCGGCATCAGGACAACCATTATTTGCTTTAGTTCCTTTTTCAGTCGGACAAGCATCTAAATTATCAGGGATTCCGTCTCCATCGGTATCAGGGCAACCTTGAAACTCTGCTAATCCGGCTACATCAGGACAGGCATCTTCTGAATCTTGAATTCCATCTCCATCGGTATCAGGACAACCTTGAAACTGAGGTAAACCAGGAACTTCCGGGCATAAGTCAAATTTGTCATAGATTCCGTCTTTATCAGTATCTTTTCCACCAAACTTAATTACTAATCCTGCTGAGAATTGCCAATGGTTACCATCTAAAATATAGGTATTAAAAACGTGCTTACCGGTTGTTTGTAAGTTAAAACCAATATTTTCTGTAAGCCAAAAATTAGCTCCTGCTCCAGCATTAAAGGTTCCTGCACCTTCCCAATTAACCCAAGTATGACCACCACCAACAAAGATGTATGGATCAAAAAAATTAGTATCTCCTATCAAACCATTTAAATCATATTTAAAATGACCGTCAAGTGATGCAAATGTTAAAGCTGAAACATCAACTCCTTTATTTTTGGTGATTTCGTTTAAGGAACCTACTACTTCAAATGTGAATCCATCTGCTATATATTTAGCAACACTCAATCTGGATATAGAAGGAATAATGTTCCAATCTTTTACTTTAAGAGCATCTTCGCGATTGTCAGGATTGTGAACTGCATTAGCTCCAAAGCCTATGGCCCAAGGGTTGTTGGCATCTTGAGCTTTTATATTGGTCAGAACTGCCGTAAAAATTAATACAAAAATTAAAGTAATTTTTTTCATGTTTATTATTGTTTATTTAGTTATACTTAAAAAAAGCCACTCAATTGAGTGGCTTAATTTTCAATTATTAAAATTATTATTTTTTAAGTGTTATTTCTGTACGTCTATTGTTAGCTTTTCCTGCTTTTGTGGCATTCGTGTCAATTGGCATACTTTCTCCAAAACCTACAGTTGTTAATCTATCCGCATTAATACCATTTGAAATTAAATAATCTCTAACAGCACTTGCTCTACTTTCAGACAATAATTGGTTTGATTTATCAGAACCAACGCTATCAGTATGTCCTGCAATAACAAAATCAGCTTCTGGATATTCTTTAAATATAATAGTCATTGCTTTTAAAATATCGAAAGCTTCTTTTTTGAAAGATGATTTACCTGTTTCAAACAAGATAGTTCTTGCATAATTGTTTAATGTAGCCAAAACCTCAACAGTTGGAACCACAGGACATCCGTTATTAGATGCTGGACCTGCTGCATTTGGACATTTATCATCTTTATCTAATACACCATCACCGTCTGTGTCTGGCCATGGGCAACCTTTGTTGGCTGCTGGACCTGCTACTTTAGGACAAGCGTCGTCTTTATCAACAACACCATCTCCGTCTGTATCAGGACAACCTTTGTTTGCTTTACTTCCTTTTTCAGTTGGACAAGCATCATCTTTATCAGCGATTCCGTCACCGTCTGTGTCAGGACAGCCATTGAAAGCTGCTAAACCAGCTGTATTAGGACAAGCATCGTCTTTATCAGCGATTCCATCTCCGTCTGTATCAGGACAGCCATTGAAAGCCGCTAAACCAAATACGTCTGGACAAGCATCATCTTTATCATAAATACCATCACCATCTGTATCTTTGCCACCAAATTTAATTACCAAACCTGCTGAGTGTTGTAAATGATTTCCTTCTAAATAGAAATCATTAAAAACGTGTTTACCGGCGGTTTGAAAATTTAAACCAACGTTTTCATTGAACCAAAGGTTAAATCCTAAACCTGCATTAAATGTACCTGCACCATCAGAATCAACCCAAGTATATCCACCACCCACAAACATATATGGATCAAAGAAACTTGTTTGACCAATTATTTTATTGATGTCATATTTAAAATGTCCATCTAATGCAAAAAATGATACTTCAGGAACGTCTTTGCTGCCATTTTTTGAGATTTCATTTACCGAAGCTGCTACTTCAAATGTAAATCCATCATCGATATATTTTCCAACACTTAATCTAGAAATTGAAGGAATAACATTCCAATTATCAACTTTAACAAAATCTTTGAATTCTTTTGTTCCTGGATTATGTACTGCATTTGCACCAAACCCAATTACCCAAGGATTGTTAGCGTCTTGTGCTTGAAGATTATTTGCCCCGATAAGCATCAAAGCAAAAATAAAAAGTTTGAGTTGTTTCATTTTCTTGAAATTTTTAGTTTATCATTAGTAAAAATAAAGTGAATTTTCCATTCAGCAAAAACAAATATACAAAATATTGTCATTTTTATTAAAAATATAGCAAATTAAGGTATAATTTTCAGCTCTTTACCAACTTTCACAAATGAATTGATGGCTTTATCTAGATTTTCTCTTGAATGAGCTGCAGATAATTGCACTCGAATTCTCGCTTTTCCTTTTGCAACAACCGGGAAAAAGAACCCAATAACATAAATTCCTTCATCCAATAATTTATTGGCCATTGTTTGAGCTAATTTAGCATCATATAACATTACCGGAACAATGGCAGAATCTCCTTCTACGATATCGAATCCGGCAGACTTCATTCCTTTTTTGAAATAATCGGTGTTTTTTTCTAGTTTATCTCTCAAGTTAGTATCATTTGAAAGCAATTCAAACACTTTTAAAGACGCTCCAACAATGGCTGGGGCTAATGAATTAGAAAATAAATAAGGTCTGGAACGTTGACGCAGCATTTCAACAATTTCTTTTTTACCGGTGGTATAACCGCCCATGGCGCCACCCAAAGCTTTCCCAAGAGTTCCGGTAATGATATCAACTCGTCCCATTACATTTTTGAGTTCTAAAGTACCTCTGCCTGTTTTTCCTATAAATCCGGCAGCGTGACATTCATCAACCATCACCAATGCATCATATTTATCGGCTAAATCGCAGATTTCATCTAGTTTGGCAACAATGCCATCCATAGAAAACACACCATCAGTAACAATAATTTTAAAACGGTGTTGCTTTTTATTGGCCTCAATTAATTGCTTTTCTAAGGAAACCATGTCATTATTTTTATATCGATAACGATTTGCTTTGCATAAACGAACACCGTCAATAATAGAGGCGTGGTTTAATTCATCAGAAATAATGGCATCGTCATCTGAAAATAAAGGTTCAAAAACACCTCCGTTGGCATCAAATGCCGCGGCATATAAAATGGTGTCTTCGGTTTGATAAAAATCAGCAATTTTTTGTTCTAATTGTTTGTGAATATCTTGGGTTCCGCAAATAAATCGAACGGATGACATTCCGAAACCATGGGTATCCATAGTGTCTTTTGCGGCTTGAATAACTGCCGGATGATTTGATAATCCCAAATAATTATTCGCGCAAAAATTGATAACTTCTTCTCCTGTTGATATTTTTATTACCGCATCTTGAGAAGTAGTGATAATTCTTTCTGATTTATACAATCCGGCTTCTTTAATTTCGCGAAGCTCTTTTTGTAAATATTCTTTAATTTTTCCGTACATAATTGATATTTTTTGCAAATTTAACAATATGAATTGAGAGTAGATCTATTAAGCAGACAAAGTTCTCAAATCTCAGTTCTCAGTTCTCAGTTTTCAGTTCTCAGTTCTCGGTTAATCGGTTAACTGTTTTTCGCTATTGGCTAATGGCTACCTTCAACATACTTCGTCTTCAGTGCAGGCGCGCTCAGATTGACACGCTTAAAGTTTAAATGCCTGCCCTGAGCCGGTCGAAGGGTTTAAGATTACTGAAAACTGCGACTGAAAACTGCTTACTTCCTACTAGCTAATCGCTTTTGGCTCTTCGCTATTTCCTATTACTAAATTCTAACTTCTAACTTCTCAATACTATATCTCTTTTACTTCGATGGTTTCATTGATATAAACCAAGAGTTTTGTTTCAATAACATATCCCATTTTTTGAACATAAAATGCGTAATTATTTAGCTGATTTTGATGTTCTTGCATTTCTTTTCCGGTCTTATAATCAATGATAGTTGCTTGATTTTGTTGGTTGATGGTAATTCTGTCGGGGATGATAATTTCACCTATATCAGTCAAAATTTCCCGTTCATTAAAAATGGTTAAATTGTGTTGATAATAGGCGGTAAGTTGCGGGTGATTTACAATTTGCCGAAGTTGATTGTAAATTTTATCGTTTTCTTGAGCGGTTATCAATCCGCTATTTTGGGCGTATTTTAAAGCGGTTTCAATATCATCTTCGGTATTGATTTGCGCTAATAACTGATGTATTTTATTGCCATAAATAGCGGCTTCTTGAAGTGAAGTTCCCCAAAATTTGGAAGTTGTGGTAACAATATTAACTTGTTTTTCTGACAATGAAGCCCCAATATATTGTTTTTGCAATATCGTTTTTAGCGGTTTTTCTGATGATAATACAACTTTTTCTTCTTTTGAAATCCACTTTTTAGGATTTCCTGATTCAAAAATATATTGAGCATCAATTGGTGTGGAAGCGTTTGCATTTTTGAGATAACTTTTCAATAAATCACTGTAATATCTTATTTCAGATTTTTCTTTTTTTACTTCAGAAATAACATACAATTGTTCGATGGCTCTGGTAAAAGCCACATATAATAAGTTAAAATTATCGAGCGCTAATTCGTCTTGACGTTCCTGATAAAGTTGTTCGCCAATGGCACCAATTTTCAACAATTGTTGAGACATATTTATTTTCATCGCTGGCAAACCATCAAAATCGGATTCGGGAAGTGACGGAATCCACGTTTGACCTTTCAATTCTTTTCTGATTTCCAAATCGAATGGAAAAATAACTATCGGAAACTCCAATCCTTTGGCTTTATGAACGGTCATAATTCTGACTGCATCCGTATTTTCCGGCGCGATAATACTCAAATCTTTTTTTTGCAATTCCCATTCTGCTAAAAATCCCTGAAGATTGTTCAATTCTTTGGATTGAAAATCGAGCACAAAATCTAAAAAATACTGAATATAGGCATCCGAATCGGGTGCTAATCGAAACACATGAATCAAGTATTCTATCGCTTCATACAATGATTTTTGAAAAAATATGGTGCTGTTAAAATCGATGGAAAAGTTGGTTAAATTTTTAAAGAAATCATTTAAATTTAATTTGATAAGTGTTTTTACAAAATCGTGAAAGGAAGTTGTAATTCCGATATGTTGATACAAAAATGATACAACCCTAAATTGGATGGGCTGATTTAAAGGTTGATGTAAATACGTCAATAAATTGATGATAAAATCTACTTTTTCCGAATTAGCTATCAACAAAGATTCGGAAGAAACCACTTGGATTCCTTCATTGATTAAATAATTGGCCACCGCAACACCTTGTTTGTTTTTTCGAACTAAAATACAAACTTCATTTTTATTAAAATTAGGGTCTAAATCATCTAAAATCGATTTTATTTTTCTCAAATACGGCTCCACATTATCTTCATCATCATCATCTTTTTCAACAAATGAAATTTGCACATAACCGCCATCCTCCTCATTTTTAACTTGCTGTTTTACTGTGTTTAAAAATAATTTTTGATGATTTTCATTGGTTAAATAGGGGGCGATATGACTAAAAAAATCATTGTTAAAATGGACTATCGTTTTAAAACTTCGGTAATTGGTTTCTAAATATTGGATGTTTTTAGCAATCATAAACGGATTGCTTCCGTCTGTTGCTTCCTCAGAAGTAAGCGTCATAAATTGCTCCGTTTTTCCGCCACGCCAACGATAAATAGATTGTTTGGCATCACCTACCAACATCAAACTTCCGTTTTCTTGTGAAAGTGCATTTTCTATAAGCGGAATCAAATTTTGCCACTGCAATGCTGAGGTGTCTTGCATTTCATCAATAAAATAATGGCGAAATTTAGAGCCCAATTTTTCATAGATAAAAGGCGCCGGCTGATCTTTAATTTCATCGCTGATTAACTGATTAAATTCGGCACTCAGCAGTAAATTCTTATCCAATTTTAATTGTTGAAGTTCTTTATTAAGGTGATTTAAAACCGCATAAGCCGAAATATTTTTAGAAACCAACATCTCCAAAACATAGTTTGGATATGCTTGTTCAAACAGTTGTTTGCTTTTCTGATAAATAGCCATCAATTGCTCGGATATTTCATCGATAACGGCTTTTTTATCAAGCGGTAAACTCTTGCTGTAAAGGATTCCTTCTGCTATATTTTTTCCCAACCTTCCTTCAAAATTGATGGTGCTTTGTCCGTTTCTAAAGTCAATTAATTTTTTAAAATAATTGGGGAAATCGTGGTTGTTGAAATTGTTTTCAACGCCATTTTCTATCATCAATTTTAAACCTGTTTCTCCCAAACTTTTAAACTGATTTTCGACTTGTTTTTGTTGTTTAAAAAGTTGTTTACTGAGCGATTTAAATCGTTGTAAATCAAAATGGGAAGTTTGCTGAAAGTGGATTCTGTCCGATTCATTCAGTAAAACCTGCGCATTTTCTTTAATGATATCAGAAAAATCCCAGGATTTGTTTTCTTCTATATTTTGAAGTGCATAATCAATTAAAAAATCGGTTAATTCGGTGTCTTTTCCAATCTGTGCGATTAATTGATCAACGGCTAAATCCAATAATATTTTTGATTTGAGCTCTACTTCAAAATTGATGGGCAAGCCCAAATCAAAAGCAAAATTTCTGATTAATTTGTGCGTAAAACTATCGATGGTAGAAACACTGAACGAGCCGTATTTGGTTAAAATTTGCTGCAAAACGCTGATGGCTCTTTGGTGAATTATTTTTTGGTCAAGATTGGTTTCTTCTGCAATTTTTAAAAACATATCGGTTGGATGGCTCAAAATGGTTGAATCAGCAAACTGACGCAGATTTTTAACAATCCGATCTTTCATTTCATTGGCGGCTTTATTGGTAAAAGTGATGGCTAAAATATGCTGAAACTGGTCAGGATTATGGCTGCGCAACACAATTTTAAGGTATTCTTTAACCAGTGAAAAAGTTTTACCGCTTCCGGCAGAGGCGTTATAAACTTGAAATATAGAGGTGTTTTCCATTGCAGCTATTTAAACGCAAAATACGGAATTATTAAGTCAAATTCTATTTATTTTGTTGTGAAAAGTAGCTCCTTACAACATTTTTTTGAGGTTAGAGATTGAGAATAAAATGATATTTATTAGATAATAACTGAAGTCCGTTTGATTGCCAAACCTTAAATTTTATCTAAAAACCGCAATCATTCAGAACCTAACTTGTTCAATTTATCCATTGTTGCAAGTTCCCCTCTTCTAATTGCAAAATTCTACGCAACAACAAAAATATATGGCAGTAAAAAGTTTTTAAACAAACTCCAATTGAATTATAACTTGCGCTAAAGGCAGTATCTGGACGGAACTTCAATCTTATTCGATTAAAGAAAATAGCCAAAGAAAAACTTACCTGTTCTGAAGGAATTGCTCATCGCAAAAGAAGGTGTTGGGATGTTGAAGCGGTATTTGGTAATATAAAACACAATATGAACTTCAAACGCTTTCTGCTCAAAGGTCTTGATTAAAAAGTTCAGTATAGCGTAGAACTTTCAACTTTTTTTACACATTTTTTTCGAATTAAATCTTAACAAAAAGAAACTAAAAAATAACCGCATAAAAAAAATCATCTAAAAATTACTTTCCAGACGACCTCTTTTTTATTTAAACAACTAGATATAGTATTTTACACTTCTTTTTTATGAATTAAACGTGTTAATTTAATCGATAAATCTAAAAAGATAATTTTAGGATTTCCATTGCGTTCAACATGGTAAATTGCTTCATATATTTCTTGGGTAATATCTAAAATATTATTACTATGAATAAATTTTGAAAAGCTGTCAAATTTAAAATTCTCTGTTTGTGGTTGTATAAATACCAAATCAGAAACCGCATAATTTTGCAGCAGGGCCTGTCTAAAGAATTGCAGGCAAAAATGAAGAAATTGTTTTTGAGTTTCCCTACCGGTTGCAGCAATATTTTCACTCCACTCCACCAATTGAGCAATTACAGAAGCATCCCCTTTGGCCTTAAAAGCAGTACGAACCCAAGTGATAAACCACTGTTCAAAAACTAAATCATTGCTATTATTGTGTGAAATATTTAAGGCTTTATGAAAATTACCATTTGCTTGATGGGCAATATTAAGCGCTTCTTTTTCTGAAATATTTTCGCGTGAAACCAATCCTTGAACTAAATCATTTTCACTTAAAAGAGGAAAATGCAGCACTTGACAACGAGATCGAATGGTAGAAATAATCTGTTCTTCATTTTCAGTAATTAAAATAAAAACTGTTTTAGCAGGAGGCTCTTCTATTAATTTCAACAGTTTATTAGCTGCAGATATATTCATTTTTTCAGCCATCCAAATAATCATAACTTTAAATCCGCCTTCGTATGATTTTAATTTTAATGATTTTACAATTTGTTCAGCTTCATCAACATTAATAAAACCTTGTTTGTTTTCAATACCAATAAATTGTAACCAATCAAATAAATTTCCATAAGGATTTTGAGCAATAAAAGCACGCCAATCACTTAAAAATAAATTACTTATCGGATCTTTTTTAACAGTATCATTGGTTGCTACCGGAAAGGCAAAATGCAAATCAGGGTGACATAATTTAGCGCATTTCAATTTAGATGATTCCACATCAATACTGTCTTTACACAGAAGATATTGCGCATAAGCAAGTGCCATGGGTAAAGTGCCACTTCCTTCAGCGCCCACAAATAATTGAGCGTGCGGAATACGTCTGGAATCAGTACTTTGCTGTAAATGTTTTTTGATAAATTCAAGTCCTAAAACCTCCGAAAATTGCATACTTTATAGCTTCTATAATTCATTCAAAAATATCAATTTTATCCTATTAAAATTAATTCAGAGCAGTATCTTTGTTTTTAATTGTGAATATTTCAAAAGAATCTTCAAAAACCGCTTAATACTTAACAAAATTACATATCAGTCTATGAAAACTATCAAAGATTTTAATTTTAAAGACCAAAAAGCACTCATTAGAGTCGATTTTAATGTTCCGCTTAATGAACAATTTCAAGTTACCGATGCCAATAGAATTGAAGCCGCTAAACCAACAATTTTAAAAATTTTAAATGATGGCGGAAAAGTAATTCTGATGTCACATTTAGGTCGCCCAAAAGGAATTCAAGAAAAATATTCATTAAATCACATCGTTGCTAAGGTTGCTGATGTTTTAGGAAAACCTGTAAAATTTGTAGATGATTGTATCGGAAAAAAAGCAGAAACAGCTGTAAATCAGTTAAAAAATGGAGAAGTTTTATTGTTAGAAAACCTTCGTTTTTATGAAGAAGAAGAAGAAGGAGATCTTCAATTTTCAGAAAAATTATCCAAATTAGGAGATATTTATGTAAACGATGCATTTGGAACTGCGCATCGCGCTCACGCCTCAACAACCATTGTGGCGAAGTTTTTTCCAACTGCTAAATGCTTCGGATTATTGATGGCCGCAGAAATAGAGAGTATCAACAAAGTTTTAAAAGAAAGCAAAAAACCGGTTACTGCTATTTTAGGCGGAGCCAAAGTTTCTTCTAAAATTGGTATCATTGAAAACATTTTAGATAAAGTAGATAATATTATCATAGGAGGCGGAATGACCTTTACGTTCATTAAAGCGATGAGTGGAAAAGTAGGAAATTCATTGGTAGAAGATGATAAATTAGAATTGGCTTTGGAAATTATGGAAAAAGCCAAACAAAAAAATGTGCGAATTTATTTACCGATTGATGCCATAATTGCCGATTCTTTCAGTAATGACGCTCAAATAAGAATAGAAGATGTAAATAATATTCCTGATGGATGGATGGGATTGGATGTTGGCCCAAAAACCAATGTCGGATTCTCCTTTGTAATTGCCCAATCTAAAACTATTTTATGGAACGGACCGGTAGGTGTTTTTGAGATGCCAAAATTTGCGAAAGGAACTATCGAACTTGGAAATGCTATTGCGGAAGCTACCGAAGATGGTGCCTTTTCACTGGTAGGTGGAGGCGATTCGGTTGCGGCGGTAAAACAATTCAAATTAGAAAAGAAAGTAAGCTACGTTTCTACTGGAGGTGGGGCAATGCTGGAAATGTTAGAAGGTCGCGTTTTACCCGGAATTGAAGCGATAAACAATTGACAATTAAAAATGAATAATATTTAAGGAAATAGTCATTAACCAATAGAAAATAGCGAAAAGCGAAAACGAGATAAAAAAAGTCTTTCCCTTTGAGAAGGATTTAGGATGGGATGAACAATTAAAAATTGCTTATAACTATTCGTTGTGTTCTTTTATCCTCTATCCTTTAATCTCAATACTACAAATATGAAATACACCATTTTACCCAATACTGATATAAAAGTCAGCAAAATTTCTTTAGGAACCATGACTTTTGGTCAGCAAAATACCGAAAAAGAAGCCCATAAACAATTAAATTATGCAGTTTCCCAAGGAATTAATTTTGTTGATACTGCCGAAATGTATTCAGTTCCCGGACGTGCAGAAACGCAAGGAAGTACTGAACGATTTATTGGTACTTGGTTAAAAAATAATAGGGAGAAAGTGGTTTTAGCTACTAAAATTGCTGGACCAAATCGCGCTTTTTCTTATATCAGGGAAGAGTTGAATTTTTCTAAAGAGAGTGTCAAAGCGGCTATTGAAACTAGTTTAACACGTTTACAAACTGATTATATCGATTTATATCAATTGCATTGGCCAGAGCGAAAAACCAATTATTTCGGAAATTTGAATTACAATCACGATGAATCTGATCAGTGGTTTGATAATATTGCTGAAATTATTGAATCTATGAATGATTGTATAAAAGAAGGAAAAATTCGTCATTACGGCGTTTCAAATGAAACCTCTTGGGGATTGATGCGTTATGCAGAAGAAAGTAGAAAATTACAACTTCCAAAACCTATAACGATTCAAAATCCGTATTCATTATTAAACAGAACTTTTGAAATTGGATTGGCAGAAGTAGCGCATCGGGAAAATATCGGATTATTAGCGTATTCTCCTTTAGCCTTTGGTGTGTTGAGCGGTAAATATTTGGGCGGAAAAATGCCTGAAAATACCCGTTTAAAACTATTTCCGCAGATGGTACGTTACAATAAAGCAAACACCGAAAAAGCAACTCAATTATATTTTAATTTAGCACTTAAAAATGGAATGAGTTTAGCACAACTAGCGTTGGCTTATTTATTACAAAAATCTTTTTTAACGAGCGTTATTATTGGAGCTACTAAAATGGATCAACTTAAAGAAAATATCAGCAGTTGGAACGTTCAATTATCCGAAGAAATTTTACAAGAAATAGAAGCTGTTTTTGAACTGTTTCCGAATCCGGCACCTTAATTTTTTAATGAATAATTAAAAATTAATAATGAAGAATTTTGTATTGAGAAATAGTTTAACTCTAATCAATTTTAGCGAGCTAAAGGAACTATTAAGTTTTAAACAGTTCAATGATTAAAAAGTTAATCTTTATTTTAATATCCCAATTTAGTCCGGCATCGTTTTAAAACATCTTGCGCAACGATTCTGGCTTTTTGTGCGCCAACAGCTAATACTTTTTCTAGTTCATCAGTATTATTGATATAGTATTGATAAAGCTCACGCTCCGTCTTAAATTTTTCAACTAAAAGTTCAAAAAATGCCTGTTTGGCATGTCCGTAACCATAATTTCCATTTAAATAATTTTTGCGCATTTTAGCAGTTTGATACTCAGTAGCTACTAATTTATACAAAGCAAATAAATTACAGGTATCCGGATTTTTAGGTGCTTCTAGTGGAGTTGAATCGGTTTCAATTTTCATAATTTGCTTGCGCAAATCTTTGTCGCTTAAAAATATATCGATAATATTTCCTTTTGATTTACTCATTTTTTCACCGTTAGTTCCCGGAACATACATCGTGTGTTCTTCTACTTTGGCATCGGGTAACACAAAAGTTTCGCCCATTTGATGGTTAAATCGAGCCGCCACATCGCGTGTTATTTCTAAATGTTGCAATTGATCTTTCCCTACCGGAACAATTTCAGCATCATATAAAATAATATCAGCCGCCATCAACATCGGATAGGAAAATAATCCGGCATTTATATCAGACAAACGATCGGCTTTATCTTTAAAAGAATGTGCCAAAGTAAGACGTTGATACGGATAAAAACAACTCAGATACCAAGCAAGTTCAGCTACTTGGGGTATATCACTTTGACGATAAAAAACGGTATTTTCAACATTCAATCCACATGCCAACCAAGTAGCTGCGGTACTATAGGTATTTTCTCTCAGGGTTTTTCCGTCCTTAATTTGGGTGAGCGAGTGCATATCGGCAATAAACAAAAACGATTCGTTGGCGGGATTATTAGCCATATTGACAGCTGGAATAATAGCTCCTAAAATATTTCCCAAGTGTGGTGTTCCGGTACTTTGTACGCCTGTTAAAATTCTTGACATGATTGTTTGTTTGATTGAAAAACAAAAATACACAATTCAATATTAAATTATATAATAGATATTAATTACTATTTTTGGAAATGTAAACTTTAAATTTATCTGATACCGATAAATAAGATGGAAATAATTAAAATTATATTGAGGGCTTTATGGCGCGTTTGGTTTTATGTAACAGCCGGATTTATTATTATTATCTTATTACCCGTTTTAATGGTTTTAACGTCTAACGATCAATTTTACCCTTACTTTTTTAAATTAGCAAGATGGTGGGCAAAAGTGGTGTTATTTTTGATGGGCTTTAAAGTGAAAGTTCAAGGAAATCAAAAATTTGAAGAAGGAAAAAGCTATATGTTTTCAGCCAATCACACCTCAATGATTGATGTTTTTGTGATGTTGGCTGTAGTTAAAAATCCCTTTGTTTTTGTAGGAAAATATGAACTGGTTAAGTTACCTGTTTTCGGATTTTTTTATAAAAGAACTTGTATTTTGGTTGATAGATCTGATCCGGAAAGTAGAAAAAATGTATATCAAAGTGCGCAGCGTAAACTTAAAAGAGGATTTAGCGTTTGTATTTTTCCGGAAGGTTTAGTTCCGAAAGATGAAAATATTGTATTGAGCGAATTTAAAAACGGAGTTTTTTCTCTATCCATAGAACATCAGATTCCGATTGTTCCAATGGCGTTTTACGATTGTAAAAAACGATTTTCTTATACAATAACTTCTGGTAGCCCTGGAATATTACGTGTTAAAATTTTAGATATTATTGAAACTCAAAATTTAACACTTAATGATAAAAATAGGATTAGAGAAAAAGCGTTTAATATGATGTATCAAGAACTTATAACTGATTTAGAAAACCAACAACTAAAACAAAATGAAAAACAGACCCATCAAATTTTATAATCCATTAGAAGAAAAAATAAACATCATTACACATGCTATTGGTATTGGTTTAAGCATTGTTGCATTGGTTCTTTTAGTTGTTTTTGCAAGTATTTACGGAACTGTATGGCACATTGTTAGTTTTAGCATCTACGGCGCAAGTTTATTGGCACTGTACAGCGCATCAACCATTTATCACAGTATTCAAAATCCGAAATGGAGATATCGATTTAATATTGTTGATCACAGTGCTATTTATATTTTAATTGCAGGAACGTACACCCCGTTTACTTTAGTAACCTTGAACGGAACAGTCGGTTGGGTATTATTTGGCGTTACTTGGGGAATTGCAGCAATCGGAATTATATTTAAAATATTTTTTACGGGAAAGTTTGATATTGTATCAACAATTGCCTATGTTGTTATGGGATGGATTGTTATTTTTGCCATTAATCCTCTGATGGATAATCTATCAACAAACGGATTAATTTGGTTATTTGCCGGAGGATTATTTTATACTCTCGGAGCCATCATTTATGCCATTCAGAAAATAAAATTTAACCACGCCATTTTTCATGTCTTTGTTTTATTGGGAAGCATCAGTCATTTTTTGACTGTTTTTCTTTACGTTTTACCATAATTATTAACGATAATTAACTGTATATTTCAAAAAAACAAGTTATTTTAAATAATTAAGACAAAATTATTGTATTTTTAAATTGTTGTATAAATCAAAAGAGACAAGATTATGCTTAAGATTTTAATTGTTGATGACGAAATTGATGCTATTGAAGCATTGGAATGGAAATTAAACAGATATATTAAAGAGATTATCATTGCAAAATGCAGTTCTCCAAAAAAAGCTATTTCAGTAGTTGAATCTTTTCAACCCGATATCCTTTTTTTGGATATTCATATGCCGGAAATGAATGGCTTTGAATTTCTCACCCATTTAAATTACCTGAAATTTAACCTCATTTTTACTACTGCTTATGACGAAATGGCCATGCGAGTTTCTAGATTGACCGATATATTTTATATCCTAAAACCGGTTGATAAAGATGATTTATTAGAGGTTCTTGAAAAAGCAAAGGCAAAAGGAGAGCAAGGATATTTAGTATCAAAAATAGATTTATTAAAACAACATTTAATGGATTATACTTTATGATGAGATAAACCACCGTACAAAATTACCCACCCCAAAATTTATTATTGTATTATGAGTCCTGAAATTTATAATCTCACGGATCTGTCTTCGGAATTTTATTCGATGATACGTGGAGCCCTGTTCTTCTTCTTTTTCTATCATATCATTATTTACGTTCTAAACAAAAATAAAGTTTATTTATACTATTCATTGTATTCACTTTTTCTTTGCATATTTTTCTTTAGTCATGTTCACATTTTTGACAATCAAGCTTTTTATTATTATACAGATAGAACTTTTCAGTTAATTGCAGTTTCATTTTATTTCATGTTTACGCGTGAAATTGTTCAAACGGAAGAGCATATTCCTAAGTGGGACAAAGTGTTGTTAAAAACAATTCCAACTTTATGGGTTTTATCAATTTTATTAATTTTCATCACTATATTTTTTAGTAAAGACACTCAAATACGTTTGTTTTTGGTTATTATTTTTAGTACAAATTTTATATCATTAATAACTTTAATAAAACTTTGTAAAATTGATAAATACCACGTTAAATTATATGTATTTGGCTCATTAGCTTTTTTATTTTTGTTATTCTTTACACTTTTTATATTTGTTTTTGGTTTAGATGATTATTTTAATAATCTAGGTTTTCATCGGATGTTTTTTTTATATACCGGCGCTTTTATTAAATTTATCGTATTTGCTATTTTAATTAGCTACAGATATAGAGAGCTGATTGAAGAAAAAATAAGAATTGATTTAGCGATTTCTAAAAATAAAATTGAATCTTCAGAATTAAAAATGATGACGCTTAAAAGTCAGCTAAATCCTCATTTTTTATTCAATACACTCAACTCCATCAATAATTTTATTTTAAAAAATAACGTAGAAGAAGCGTCAGATTTTATCACAAAATTTGCCCGATTTGTAAGAAATGTTCTGAATAATTCTAATCAAACAACAATAACATTAGATGAAGAATTGACTAATTTAAAAATATATATATCATTAGAAAAAATTAGAACCAGCAATGGTTTTGAATTTATTGAAGAGATTGCAGATAATATCAATTCTACAACAACCAAAGTGCCACCATTAATTTTACAACCTTATGTTGAGAATTCTATTTGGCATGGGATATCTAAAAACGAAGGAGATAAGAAAATTTGGTTAAAAGTCAGCGAAGCGAATAACAGGTTAAGTTTTAATATTGTTGATAATGGAATCGGGATTAATAAATCTATAGAACGAGATAAATTAAACTTATACAAAAGCGTAGGAACAGCAACAGAATCAGCTCAATTTAGGATTAATAGAGTTTTTAATGAAAAAAATGTTACCATAGAAAGAACCGACATTACCCATGAAGGCCCTTTTGGCACTAAAGTTTATATTTCATTTCCAAAAATAAATTAAATGATACCATTTGTTTGTTAAAACTCACCAAATGCAAATTTTTTAGTTTTTGAATGAATTTCAAATAATAAAATAAAAGTTTATGTCGTATATTTGGGTTATCTTAATATTAAAATAAATCTTTTGGGGTGGTTTATTTATACCCCGGACTTTCTTAAGTCCGGGGTATCTTTTTTAAAATAACGTATAAATAAAAAATATTTTTTGATTGGTATAAAATATACTAAAAGAATGTTACATTTGAATCAATAAATTTAAAGCTTAATAACACCCTCTTAATGTTTTCAGATTTAAATTCAGAGTTTTTTTCCTGGGTTCGTGGTGCGCTGATGGTGCTCTTTGTATTTCATACTTTATTATATATAAATAATAGGCAAAAGCTTTTTTTATACTATAGTATTTATGCGTTGCTTTTTGTTACTAATCTAATTTTCTTGAATAGTAGATTTTCGAATGAAAACACCATTTTACTAATTTCATTACCCCAACTTTACGTTGTTATTTGTATTTATTTTCATTTCTCCAGAGAAGTACTCAGCCTTAAAAAAGTAATCCCTAATTGGGACAAAACGCTCAAAAAAACGGCAAAATATTTATTTATTTTATCGCTGTTAACTTATATAAGTCAGTTTTTTATCAGTAAAAACAGTTTCCTTGTACTCAATTTAATATTATTATTAGCGGTAATTTATGGTGTATTAGCAACACATCAAAAAATTAAAAAGTCTAAATTTGTTTTATCAACACTATTCGTTTTAGGAACCGTCACACTTCTTATTTTATCTGCTTTTTCCATTTTTGCGGCCTCATCAGAATTGAAATACTATTTTCAATCTCAAGGAATTCACGAGCAAACTTTCATTTATTTTGGTGCAACTATTGAGATGTTTGTATTTGCTGTTATGTTAGGATTTAGAATTACCTCTATGGAAAATGAAGAAGTAGCCATAAACCTCAAATTAGTAAGACAAGTAGCGGAAACAGAAGAGCTTAGAATGGAAATGTTGAAGAGCCAAATGAATCCACATTTTATATTCAATATGTTAAATAGCATTAACAGTTTGATTATAAAAAATGAAATTGAAAATGCTTCCGATTATATCACTAAATTTTCCAGATTTATTAGAGAAATTCTCAACAGTTCAAGAAAAACCCAAATGTCTTTGGCTGATGAGTTCAATATTATAAAGCTCTATGTCATTTTAGAACAAGCCAGAGTAGATGGCGGATTTACGTATGAAGTAATTATAGAAGATAATATTAGTCCAAATTTTATACAAATTCCGCCCATGTTTTTACAGCCTTTTATAGAAAATGCTATTTGGCACGGTTTAGCACATCATAAAGGCGAAAAAAAGTTGACTTTAAAATTAAGAAAAGACGCTGAATTTTATTTGTTAGAAGTTATTGATAATGGTATTGGTTATCAAAAAGGAATAGAAATGGCTCAAAAAAGATTGGTTAAAAGTTCAGGCATTGCAGTGCAAATTGTAAAAAATCGTTTGCAAAGTTTATATAAAAATAAAATAACTGATGTTGTTATTGAAGACTTAACCAACGAAACAACAACTGGAACTAAAGTGACTTTTAAATTTCCGATTGAAGGATGATTACCAATTATTCCTAAAAATTTACCATTCACATTTAATTTCTATTCATTAATTTATAAATTAAATTAAATTTTCTGATTATTTTTACCTCAATTGATTTCAATAAAAAGTAGTTTTTGATATAAAATAGTATATTTTAGCAAATATTTTAGTAATAATTCCTCTTTTCAATTAAATATAAAGAACTATTAATCAAATATATAGACAAAACATATTTAAAATATTTAATTATCATCAACAGATTGATATGGAAATCTAAAGAAAATTTATAAATTTGAAAGGAAGAACATTAAATTACCCATAAAAAATGTATAAAGTTTTAATAATTGACGACGAAAAAGATGCTCTTGAAGCGCTAGAATGGAAACTAAAAACGTACATCAAGGAGGTAGATGTTACTTTGTGTAATTCTCCTATAAAAGCTTTAACACTTATCAATGAAATTAAACCAGACATTGTATTTTTAGACATTCATATGCCAGAAATGGATGGTTTTACTTTTTTAGATAAATTGTCTCATAGAAATTTCAATCTTATTTTTACCACTGCCCACAATGAGTTTGCTATAAAAGCTTTCAAAGTATCTGCCGTTGATTATTTGCTAAAACCTGTTGATAAAGATGAATTGATTGCCGCCGTAGAAAAAGTAAAATTAACAACTGAAGTGCCAAAAGAAGAAAATATATTAGAAAACAAGCTTCAAATGTTGCTCAATAATTTAAGTACAGGAGGCGCTAATACAGAGAAAATTCATATTTCGGCAGACGGAAAAGTTTATTTGTTAGAGAAAGAAGAAGTGGTAATGATGGAGGCAGATAAAAGTTATACAACCATTTATCTTAACAATGGTCAAGAAATAGTTGTTTCAAAAACCTTAAAGGAAGTAGAAAAAAGTTTCCAATTTCCGCGATTTTACCGTGTCCATAATTCTTATCTAATCAATTTAGACCACGTAAAAGAATATCTCAAAGGGTTGGGTGGCGAATTAATTATGAGTAATGGCAAAACTGCTAGTATTAGTAGAAGTAAAAAAGCAGAGTTATTCCAGAAATTATATTTAGACTAACCTTTTATGTTTACCCAATTTGATTCTGAACTATACTCTGCAATTAGAGGAGCGCTGCTTGTTGTTTTTCTTTATCATATTATCATTTATTTTCAAAACAGACGCAAACTATATTTATATTTCAGTCTTTATTCTTTATTGCTTTTTATATTCTTCTTAAGAAGTTTACTTGTAGATGATATTTCAACAGGAGTATTTAGTTATTTAAATTATCCGCTACAATACGTAACGTTTGCAACTTATATCGTTTTTTCAAGAGAGTTACTACAAACAAATGTATTTTTAGTTAAATGGGACAAATGGTTGAGTCTTGCAATTAAAGTTTTATTGGTTTTAAGTTTAACTTTTGTCGTTATTAATTTAGTCATTGATTTTAAAACACAACAAGCAATTTATTATTATTCTTTACCATTTTTATTCGCTTTTAATTTCATATCGTATATAAAATTCTTTAAAATAAAAGGATCTCACGTTAGGTTATTTATAGGTTTCTCAACAATATTTTACAGTTTGTTAATTATTACCTATGCAGGGTTTTTCATATCGGGTTTTAAACAGTTCTTAGAGAGCATTAAAATTGACCCAATGGTTTTCTTTTTTGTGGGTGGAGTACTGAAAATAGTTATGATTGCTGCAATCATCGGATTTAGAATTAAAGAATTAGAAGAAAACAGAATTATTTCAGAAATGGAGTTATCCAAACAAATAGCAGAAACCTCTGAACTTAAAATGACGGCGCTTCAAAGCCAAATGAATCCTCACTTTTTATTCAATTCATTAAATTCAATCAACAATTTTATCATTAAAAGTCAAGTGGAAAAAGCTTCCGATTATATTACTAAATTTTCTAAATTAATTAGAGAAATTTTAAAAAATTCATCTAAAAATACCATTTCACTTGCCGAAGAATTGAGTAATTTAAAAATTTATGTTTTATTGGAAAACATCAGAATTGATGGAGGTTTTGCGTATAATGTAGAAATAGATTCCTCTATAAATCCAGAGATAATTAAAGTTCCGCCATTGTTTTTACAACCTTATGTAGAAAATGCCATTTGGCACGGATTAACCCATATTGAAGGTGATAAAAAAATTGATTTGTTGATTTCAAAGAGTAATGAATTAATAAAATTTGAAATTATTGATAATGGAATTGGCTATGATAGAACTAAAGAACAAGCTGAAATTAAAAGAGATGAAAGAGTTGGTTTTGCCACAAAAGCAACTGATGTTAGAATTCGAACGCTTTTTAAAGATAAAGATACTTTTATCAATATTGAAGATATTTCAACCAAAAATGTCACAGGAACCAAAGTTACCTTGATGTTTCCAATTGTTAAAATGAACTGATTATTTCCAATTTTTATAAGGATTCTTGCTAAGAACTGAATTGTAATATTTCACATCCCCTGTAACTTCTTCTCCAATCCAATTTGGTTTCTCAAAGAAATCATTTTCGTTTTTAAGCTCAATTTCAGCAATTACCAATCCGAGATTATCACCTAAAAACACATCAACTTCAAAAATATGATTTCCAACATTGATATAAAATCGATCCTTTTCAATAATTCCATCTTCACACAAAGAAAAAAGCTGAGAAGCTTCTTTTAAATCGATTTCTTTTTCCCATTCAAATCGCGTTGTTCCATTTTGGTCAGAAACGCCCTTTACGGTTATAAATCCGTGATTATCAGTAATTCTAACACGAACAGTCCTATTTTTATCAGAATTTAAAAACCCTTGTTTGATGTATGTTTTTTTGAAAAAATCCTCTTTGAAAGAGGAATTGATCACTAAAAATTTTCGTTCAATTTCCTGAAGCATTGGAAGATTATTTAATGCGAAGGTAGCATTTTTCTTATTACAATAATATTGGATATATTTGAAGGTTACAAAGTGCATTATAGATGAAAAATATTTTAGTTTTATTGTGTTTAATCGGAGTACAGTTTTTGTATTCTCAAGTTGATTATAGCGCAACTTGGGAAGATTTTTATTCGTATAATAATGTTAAAGACATTGTCAAAGTTGACCAAAAAATATATGCTTTATGTGATAATGCCGTTTTTATTTATGATACTAATTTAAAAGAAATATCAAAACTATCATCGATAAATGGTTTATCGGGTACCACAACATCGGCTATTTATTACAGCCCAATCGTTAAAAAATTAATTATTGGTTATGATAATGGCGGACTGGAAATTGTGGATGAAAATAAAAAAATAACGATTGCAAATAATATCATCAGCTTTGGTTTGGCGGCAGATAAAAGGATAAACCATATTACAGAATTTCAAGGAAAATTATATATAAGTACTTCATTTGCCATTGTAGTTTTTGATTTGCAAAAATTGGAGTTTGGCGAAACTTTTTTCATCGCCAACAACGCTTCAATGACGAAAGTAAATCAGATTGAAATATTTCAAAATATGATTTATGCAGCAACAGAAAACGGTATTTATAAAGCGGCTGTTAACAATCCAAATCTGATTGATTTTACGCAATGGACTCGTTTTGGAACCGGAAATTATGTAGCAATTAAGCAATTTAACAATGAAATGTTCACTTCGAACAGCAATGTTTTATCTAAAATTACTCCATCTAATACATTTGTAACTGCTAAAATCTTATCAACAAATATAAGACAAATACAGGCAAATGATGCATTTATAACAGTTTCTACACAAAGACAGGCATTTGTTTACAACACCGGTTTAACGCAAGTTGCAGCTCCTTTAGCTGTTTCAAATAGTAATTTTTATTTTGATTTAAATACAGCTTTTGTTTCAGACAATAACATTTATCTCGGAACCAAAGAATTCGGTATTCTAGAATCTCAAATACAATTACCGCAAAATTTTACGGAAATTCATCCCGATGGTCCAAACTCCAATCAAGTTTTTTCGATAGAAGCCAGAAATAATCATCTTTATGTGGTTTATGGAGGTTATGACACTTCGTACACACCTTTTTTAAATCAATTTGGATTTAGTCATTTTAATGGCAGCCGTTGGAAAAATATCCCTTATAATGTTACTTATCCAGCTCGTAATTTAGTGCATGTAACACTTGATCCCAATAATGAAAATAAAGCATTTTTAAGTTCTTGGCATGATGGAATGTTGATAGTAGAAGACGATATTGTAAAAACCCATTGGAATCATTTAAATAGCGGATTAGAGAAATTAGATTTTCCGTCAGACCCCAATTATATCAGTATCCGTATCAATGGTTCTGCATTTGATAAACAAGGCAATTTATGGATTGCAAATGCCTGGGTTGATAAACGATTGAAAAAATACAGTTCTAAGGGTGTTTGGAGCAGCTTTGATTTAAGTTCACTGATACAAAATCCAGCTTTGGGATTAAATGAATTAGTGATTGATAAAAATAATACCGTTTGGATTGGAACTCGGAGAAACGGAGTGCTCGCTTTTAATGAAAATGGAAACAAAAAAAAATCGCTTACAACCGAGCAAACTAAAGGTTCTTTACCAGATTTAAACGTAAGAACGGTTGCCGTTGATAACAACAACCGCATTTGGTTAGGAACGCTAAAAGGTTTGGTTGTTTATAATAATGCTTCCGGTTTTTTTGATGCTGCAATTTATGACGCGGAACCCATTATCATTGATGATGAAGGGATTCCTAAACGATTAATGGGCGAACAAACCATCAATTCTATCTCTATTGATGGTGCTGATAATAAATGGTTTGGAGCTGAAAACGGCGGAGCTATACAAACAAATCCAAATGGAAAGAAAACACTTCAATTATTTAACAAAGACAATTCTCCATTGCCATCCAATAAAATCCTAAAAATAAAAGTTGATAAAGTTACCGGCAAGGTATATTTTGCTACGGATAAGGGAATAGTCGCTTTTAAAAGCGGTGTTGTTCCTTTTGGAGAATCATTGACAGAAGTTTATGCTTTTCCAAATCCTGTTTTAAATCAACATGAATTTGTTACGATTGACGGCAGAAACGGAACTCATATTCCAAAAGGAACTAATGTGAAAATTGTCGATGCTGCCGGAAATTTAGTGTATGAAACCAATGTTGTTGAGGGTCAGGAATTAAAAGGTGGAAAAATAGTGTGGAATAAAACTAATTTAAACGGCAAAAAAGTAGCTTCCGGCGTTTATATCGTTTTACTTTACAATGAAGATACTTCCGAAACATCATCAGTTAAAATTGCAATTATCAATTAAATGATTGTATCAACCAAAGCAGTTGTAATTCACACCCTAAAGTATAGCGATACAAGTTTAATTGTAAAACTTTACACCCAAACAGATGGGATAAAATCGTATTTAATTAAAGGCGCTTTTAGCCGTAAAAGTAAATTTAAAGTTGCTTTTTTTCAACCTTTGACCTTGTTGGAAATTGAAGCGAATCACAACAATAAAGGCACTTTGAACTCATTAAAAGAAGTCCGGGTTCATTACCATTATCAAACTATACCAACCAATATTGTTAAACAAACAATATTGATGTTTTTAACCGAAATTTTAAATGTTGCATTGATAGAGGAGGGTAGTCACGAATCATTATTTGATTATCTCAATACAGCTTTAACTTGGCTAGATACGCATGATAAAACCTCAAACTTCCATTTATTATTTCTTTTAAATTTGACAAAATATTTAGGATTTTATCCTGAAACAAAATTAAATGACGCTCCATTTTTTGATTTATCCGAAGGTAAATTTTCAAACCAATTAACGGTTGGGAAAGCGTTAAATAAAGAAGAATTAACGTTGTTTAAAAATTTATTAGGCACAAATTTTGATAGTATTGAACAGTTGAAATTAAATGGTCAAAAAAGACAACAATTATTAACCATTTTGATTCAATATTACGAATTACACATAAGCGGATTTAAAAAACCAAAATCAATTCCCATATTAAAATCAATTTTTGAATAGTATATGAAACAAATTTTATTTTTACTTCTGATAATTTTTAATGCCAAAAGCTTCTCGCAAATTATTAAAGTTGTTGATTTTGACACTGAAATTCCTGTTGAAAATGTGATGATTTATAACGAAAACAGAACCATTATCAACCACACCAATAAAGAAGGAAAAGCAAATCTTGCTGAATATCAAGAAACAGATATTTTATCTTTTAATCATATCGGATTTGTAGAATTGGAAATACTTAAAAAGGACTTAAAATCAATTGACTATATAGTAAAACTTTATAAAAAACCATTGCAATTAGAAGAAGTAGTTCTATCCGTTTCGCGCAGAGCGGAGATGAAAACACGCATTGCAGAACAGGTTTCTGTTGTAACTTCTTCAAACATCAATCAACTATCACCACAAACAAGTGCCGATTTATTAGCGGTAATTCCCGGAATTCGCGTTCAAAAAACACAATTAGGTGGCGGAAGTCCCGTTATTAGAGGAATGGAGGCAAACCGAGTTCTTTTAGTAGTTGATGGAGTTCGGATGAATAATGCAATTTACAGAACCGGACATCTGCAAAATTCAATCACCGTTTCTCCTACGGTTTTGGAGCGCACCGAAATTATTTATGGTCCTTCTTCTGTAATCTACGGATCCGATGCTTTAGGCGGTGTTATCAATTATTTCACTAAAACTCCTGAAATAAATAAAAAAAATACAATAAATACCACTTTTTTATCACGTTACAGTTCTGTAAATGATGAAAAAACAAATCATGTTGATTTAGAATTCAGCTTTAATAAATGGGCATCTTTTACCGCCGTTTCTTATTCCGATTTTGGTGATTTAAAAATGGGTAAAAAACGAAATCACACTTTCGAAAATTGGGGAAAAGTGTTTCAATATTCTGATAATACAAATTCATTTTACAATCCGGTTGGAGTGCTAAATCCGAATCCGAATTTGCAAAAAAATACGGGATACAACCAATTAGATCTGTTTCAAAAATTTTATATTCCGATTAATAAAACTGTGGATGTTACTTTTAATATTCAATATTCAACTTCATCTGATATTCCAAATTTTGACAATTTAGCCGAGGCTGCTAACGGAAAACTTCGATATGCAGAAGCATATTATGGACCACAAAATCGATTTTTGGCATCTTCCAATTTACAGTTCAATCCGGATTATTATTGGCTGGAAAAAGGTAATTTGATTTTTGCTTTTCAACAAATTGAAGAATCGCGCATTGAACGAAGAATGAATAGTTTAAATCGATTTTATCGTTATGAAAATGTAGATGTTTACAGTTTAAACGGCGATTTTTCCGTTCCGTTAAACAAATCAAAAAACAGAAATCTTTCTTACGGATTTGAATTAACGCACAATGAAGTAAGTTCGAATGCAATCGGCAGGAAAATAGCTGTTAACGGAAATGAAATAACCGGATTTACCAGTGATTTTACGATTCAATCTCGTTATCCTGATGGAGGAAGTGATTATTCAAGTGTCGCTTTATATACCAATTATCGTCAAGATCTTAACAGTAAATCAACGCTTAACACCGGGATCCGATTTACCTCCACTTTTTTAAAGGCACTTTGGATAGATAATACATTTATTACCCTACCGGATATGAATATTTATACCGATAATAATGCGGTAACAGCAACTGTTGGCTATATTTATAAACCATCCGCTAAATGGCAAATTAATACCTTGGTTTCATCGGGTTTCCGTTCTCCTAACATTGATGATATCGGTAAAATTCGCTATAAAAGCGGACAAGTTACCGTTCCGAACATCTACTTAAAACCAGAATATGCATATAATTCTGAACTGGGAATAATGCACTATCTCAACGAAAAAAAGTTTTTGATAAGCGTCAATACGTACTATACACTTCTTCATAATTATATCGCGCGTGGTGCTTTTGAAATAAATGGTCAAAACACTCTAGTGTATGATGGTGTAACAGCTACAACGATGGCTAATATCAACTATAAAAACGCTTATGTAACAGGCGGAACTTTTAATTTTTATGGAATATTATTAAAAAAAATTAAAACAAAAGGATCTTTAACTTATACCAAAGGAAAAAGTTATGACAAAAAATTACCTTTATCATCCATTCCACCGCTATTTGGTAATTTGGAAGTAAACTACAGTCACGACAAATTTCAAACCGGATTAAATTACCGATTTAACGCTGCCAAAAAATTAAGCGATTATAATTTAGAAGAAGGAATTGACAATATAGAACAAACTCCTATTGTTGCTGAAACCGGTAATTATTTCGGAACTCCAAAATGGAGCACGTTAAATTTAAACACGAATTATCAGTTTTCTGACAAGTTTTCAATGTCATTCCGAATTGATAATATATTTGATATACACTACAGAGAGTTTGCATCTTCTATCAGTTCTCCTGGACGAAATTATGTGGTTAGCATACTTATCTGTCCATAAATTTATAAAATAAAAAATGAAGCCAAAGCTTCATTTTTTATTCAATATTAAAAGAAGATTTATTGAAAAGCGGGTATTCCGGTTATATCAAAGCCAGTTATCAGCAAATGAATATCGTGTGTTCCTTCATACGTAATCACACTTTCTAAATTCATCATATGTCGCATAATAGAGTATTCGCCGGTAATTCCCATAGCTCCTAAAACTTGACGTGCTTCTCGGGCAATGTTTAAAGCCATATCAACATTATTGCGTTTTGCCATAGAAATATGCGCTGAGGTTGCGCGACCTTCATTGCGTAATTGCCCCAATCTGAAGGTTAAAAACTGCGCTTTGGTAATTTCAGTAATCATTTCGGCTAATTTCTTTTGTTGCAATTGAAACGATGCAATAGGTTTTCCAAACTGAATTCGTTCTTTTGAATAACGCAACGCAGTATCGTAACAATCCATCGCAGCGCCAATAGCGCCCCAAGCTATACCGTAACGAGCAGAATCCAGACATTGTAACGGAGCTCCCAGCCCGTCTTTATTGGGTAAAATATAATCTTTTGGAATTTTTACATTGTCAAAAATTAATTCTCCGGTTGATGATGCGCGTAAAGACCATTTATTGTGGGTTTCCGGAGTGGTAAATCCTTCCATACCGCGTTCTACAATCAATCCTTTAATTCTTCCTTCTTCATTTTTTGCCCAAACTATGGAGATATCAGCAAAAGGTGCATTAGAAATCCACATTTTAGCACCATTCAATAAATAATGGTCGCCTATATCTTTTATTTTGGTTTCCATTCCGCCCGGATTGGATCCATGGTTGGGTTCTGTCAATCCAAAACATCCCATCAATTCACCACTAGCTAATTTAGGTAAGTATTTTCTTTTTTGTTCTTCTGAACCAAATTTGTAAATAGGATACATTACTAAGGATGATTGTACTGATGCCGTAGAACGTACGCCAGAATCACCTCGTTCAATTTCTTGCATAATGAGTCCGTAGCTAATTTGGTCTAATCCGGCTCCTCCATATTCTTCAGGAATATAAGGTCCGAAAGCGCCAATTTCGGCTAGACCATTAATAATAGAAGTAGGAAATTCTGCTTTTTGCGCAGCTTCTTCAATAATTGGAGTTACAGATCTTTTTACCCATTCGCGAGTTGCTTCTCTTACTAGTTTATGTTCTTCGGATAATAAATCATCTAAGAAATAATAATCCGGTGCTTGAAATAAATCTTGTGCCATGAGTTGTTTTTTTTGTCAAAAATAAGAACTAATCAATTGATAATTGATAATTGATAATGAAAAATTTTGAATTTAGAATTGAGTAGTTAGAAGTTCATTGAGGAATTCTCCATAAGCGGGTATTATGTATCCCGTATCAAGTGTCGAGAACTTTTAAAAAGAAACTTTTCATTTTCAATTGTTTTGTCATTAACTTCGTCGAATCGTCGATTTCCGGACATAGAGAGGAACCGCATCTTGTATGTAGAAATATTTCTCCCGATAAGTCGAAAACAGTATGACAACTGAGAACAAAACGTGAGAAAACTTTAAACATTCCAATATTCCAACATTATAGTCGCCCAAATAAGTAACAATTATTGCAAAAAAATGCGCTTATGTAACAAAATTGACATTGTAGTATTTAGAATCAATTTAATTAAGTACTAAAAAAAAGCTAAATACCTGATAAACAACAAGTAAAATTTTTTAAAAAGATGATTTTTGTCATATTTTAAATGATTAAATAATGCTTAAATTTAGCATAAGTTTATTAAAAACATTAAAAAAAGAAACCTAATACCTATTAATTATGGAAAAATTGAATTTTTTGAAGGGCTTATTTGTGATAGCGATAAGTTTAACCCTTGTACAATGTACTAGTGATGATCCAATTCCCGGACCTGCCGGAGCACAAGGAGCAACAGGCGTAAATGGTATCAATGGTACCAATGGTACTAATGGTATTGATGGCGGTAACGTATGTTTATCTTGCCACAATGTAGATTTCAAAGTAGTACAACCTGCTACTTATGCAGTTTCTGATCACGCCTTAGGTGCAGCACTTCCTGGTCGTAACAATTCTTGTTTGAATTGCCACTCAGATGAAGGGTATAAAGCATCCTATGCAACGGGAGATATTACCACCACTTTTACCACTACGGCAACTACACAAACGATTTTCAATTGTACAACTTGCCACTCCGGTGGACATGCTTCCGCAGCGTTGGCTATCAGCGGAAAAGATGCGGCCTTAAGAAGTGCTGGTTTCTACAAATTAAATCAAAAAACTGCAGCTGGTGCTGATGTAATTATTGATTACAAAGACAATAGCAACGCTTGTGTACATTGTCATCAACCAAGAAGAACGGATGTAACCGGTTTAGCTCCGGCTACTTCGGGAACTAATATTGGTAAAATCGCATTGTCTTCATCTACCGGACCTCACTATGGCGTTCAGTCTGCCATGTTAGAAGGTATTTTCGCATCAGAGGTTGCCGGTACTGTTGCTTATCCAGCTAAAGGAACTGCCGTTCATAGAACAGGTGCTTCTTGTGTTCAATGCCATATGGGTAAAGCAAAAGACGGTAAAGGAAATCATACGTTTGTTCCTGTTTTAGACAATTGCAAAACCTGCCATACCGGAGCCGGTGTTGTAAACTATAACATTAATGGCGGACAAACCAAAATTAAAAACTTAATGTTAGAATTAGCAGAAGAAATGGTAAGACTTCGTCCTGCTGATTTCAGAATTGCTAACTATACAGGTACAAAACCATTCACGGCACCTAATGTATTTACGGATGCTGCTTTTTCTGCCAATCAGTTAACGGTTATAGCAACCAGACAATACGATTCTACAATTGCTGCTGATGTTAGAATAACTAAAGGATATTGGAACTGGAGATTTGTGTATCAAGATCATTCTTACGGTTTACACAACCCAAAATATACCGAGGCGTTGATGAAAAACACCGTTGCAGATCTTAAATTACTACCATAATTAATGTTTTAGGTTAAAAAACGTTCAGTTTTATTCACTGAATCCGGACGTTTTTTATAAAACGCATAACTAACTTAAAACCAGATAAGAAAATGAAAAAAATATTTCAAATATTCATCGTCGGTATCATTGGGTTGTCTTTACGCTCGTGCTACTATGACGAAGCAATACCGGTTTTCGAAGAGCCGGTAGAGCTTCCTCCGGGAACGGTGGTAACCTTTAAGGCGAATATCGCTCCGATGTTATCGCGTTGCACAACTTGTCACGGAGGTTCCACCTCTCCTGATATGAGAAATACGCAAACAGCCTACAATGGTTTAATTGGTAATTACGTAGTGAAAAACAATCCTTCAGGCAGTAAATTATATACATTCGCTCCGGGAAGCGCTACCAGCGGTCACATGAATGTGGGATTTACGCTGAATGCTACTGAACTTGCCACGATGAAATTATGGATTGAAACAGACGCCAAATACGAATAGCACTAAAAAACAGAAAATTATGAAAAATATTAAAATACTTTTTTGGGTGTTTGTTTTTCTTCCGGTTTTTGCCTTTGCGCAAGAAGATGAAGTAACCACCACCGAAAAACCAAAAGACAAACCGGAGCGCGCGGCTTACGAGAGCTCACAGATTATTGATAACAACACCAACGTTACCTTTGTCAAAGGAACCTTGGAAGTAATCATGCAGCACCGTTTCGGATTGGTAGATGGAGGCACCAACGACCTTTTAGGATTATGGGCGCCAACCAACATTCGCATAGGATTGGCCTATAGCTTTACGGATAACATCACTTTAGGGGCAGCAACCACCAAAGACAGCCGTATGCAGGATTTCAGCGCTAAAGTGGCATTATTGAAACAAACCCGTTCAGGATCCATTCCGGTAAATGTTTCTTATTATGGAAACATTGCTGTTGATGCCAGAACCAAAGACAATTTCAGAAATGTACAAGATCGTTATTCTTATTTTAATCAATTGATTATTTCAAGAAGGGTGAACGCCAATTTATCCCTGCAAGTAGCTCCAAGTGCAGCGCATTACAATCTGGTTTTGCCAACACAAGAAAATGATTTGATTGCAGTATCTGCCGGGGGCCGTTACAAAATCAGCCCGCAAACAGCCGTCTTGTTTGATTACACACAACCGATTACCGAGTTTGAACAGGGAACTCCGAAACCGGGTGTAAGTTTAGGAGTGGAGTTTGCAACCAGTGCACACGCATTTCAACTATATTTCACTAATTATAAAGGAATCTTAAATCAAAGAAGTCAATTCAGTAACCAAAATGATTTCTTTAAAGGTGATTTTATGTTAGGGTTTACCATCACGCGTAGATATAATTTCTAATAGTTCATTAATACAATTGGTAGCATATCTATTCTGTGAAGATTCGTAGAATTGGTATGCTACTTTAATTTTAAAACAACCGCCACAAAAGGTTTAAAACATAACTGATATGGATAAAAAAGAGGTAAATTCAAGAAGAAGTTTTCTTGATAAAAGCTTAAAACTTGGCTTAATGGGCGTAGTAGGCGGAGCTATTGCGGTTAAATTGGCAGATGCTACAGCTCAAGAAGGAGAAAAAGTTAAAGTTTTAACGCAAGACGGAAAAGTAGTTGAAGTTGATTCAAATGCTATTCAAAAAGTAAATCACGCAAGTCATTCTGCTGAATATAAGGTTCGTGAAGGTTTTCCAGGTCGAAAATTTGTAATGGTAATTGACTTGGCGAAATGTAAAAATGCATTAAAGTGTGTTGACTCTTGTAATAAAGAACATCATATTACCACACCTAACGCTTGGTTGAAAGTATATAAAATGCAGAATACAAACCAAACTTCACCATATTGGCAGCCAGTACTTTGTCAACATTGTGATAAGCCTCCATGTGTGACGGTTTGTCCGGTTGATGCTACTTTTAAGCGTCGTGATGGTATCGTTTTAATTGACAATGAACGTTGTATAGGATGTCGTTTCTGTATGGCTGCTTGTCCATATTCAGTTCGCGTATTTAATTGGGGCGATCCTAAACAACCTCAACTAGAAGAAGGATATGAATACACCCCAGACTTTGGCGGTTTACCAAGCCAAGTTGGAACGGTAGATAAGTGTGATTTTTGTCCTCATGCAACCGCAAAAGGTGAATTACCACATTGCGTTACTGCTTGTCCTCAAGGAGTTTTCTATTTTGGAGACATTTATGAAGACACCGTAACAAATGGAGATGAAACTGTGAAATTTAGTAAACTGATTAAAGATAAAGCTGGCTATAGATTGTTAGAAGGTTTAGGAACATCACCCAGTGTGTATTATTTACCTCCTGTAGATCGTTTGGTTGATTTTGATGAAGCCGACTTTAGTTATGATCAAGTAAAATACACTTCATCATCTAATACTGAAACTAAATAATTATGAGTACATATAACAAAATAGTCAATGATTTAACTCCAAAACAATTCAGTAGAATTGGAATTATTTGGATAGCAATATTGTGTATGGTAACCGTTGCGGGTATCATAGCTTATATAGATCAAATTATGAGAGGTATGGAAGTAACTAACCTACGCGATTATGCATTGTGGGGTGTTTATATTTCTAACTTCGTATTTTTTGTGGCTACTAGTTTTGTGGGAGCCCTTACAGCTTCTATACTAAGATTGACCAAAAAAAAATGGCGTACATCGCTTGTTAGAATTGCTGAAATAGTAGCGGTAGCTTCTATAGCAATGGCTGGTGTTACCATTATTTTAGATATGGGAAGGCCAGATAGAATCCCTAACTTATTTTTACATCCAAGATTACAATCACCTATTACGTGGGATGTATTGATAATAATGATTTATTTAACTTTTAGTGTTTTATTACTTTATATTCCAAGTATTCCAGATTTTGCTATCCTTAAAAAGTTAAATCACGATAAACCATTTTTAAGAAAACTGTACGGAATTTTAGCCATTAATTGGAAAGGAACTGAACAACAAATTAAGATTCACCAAAAATCAATTCAGGTTTTAGCGATTACAATGATACCTTTGGCTTTACAATTACAGACCATTGATGCTTG
This sequence comes from Flavobacteriaceae bacterium, assembly GCA_030683815.1. Classification (GTDB taxonomy): domain Bacteria; phylum Bacteroidota; class Bacteroidia; order Flavobacteriales; family Flavobacteriaceae; genus JAGXRT01. The sequence goes on along the minus strand of JAUXPJ010000018.1, from coordinate 101,576 downwards.
GTTATTTTCAACCACCTATCGCATTGGTTGGGACAGTTCTAATTTTGGTCCGTACTTTATTGCAGGAGCATTTGTTGCAGGTACCGGTGCTTTGATAGCAACGGTTTATATAGTTAGAAAATTTTACAATATGCACGATTATATCACCGAAAAACACTTCGATAAAATGGGTCGATTATTGGTATTCTCTTGTTTAGTTTACCTGTATTTTAATATCAATGAATACCTAATTCCTGCGTTTAAAACAACACAATTAGAAGCAGATCACCTTATGGAAATGTTCTTTGGACACTTTTCTTGGATGTTTTGGTTTGTAACTGTTGGTGGATTAATTATACCATCTACTTTGCTGATGTTCAGGAAAATGAGAAAACCATTACCGATGTTTATCATCGCAGTATTAGTAGTGGTAACTTCTTGGGCAAAACGTTATGTAATAGTTACGCCTTCAATGTTACATCCTTTTCTCCCTATGCAAGGAGTTCCAGAAAGTTGGCATCATTACGTTCCATCAATCCATGAATGGTTAATAACAGGAGCTACTTTAGCTATGGCACTTTTAATTATCACTTTTTTAATGCGTTTTATTCCGGTAATTCCAATACAACGCACCTTAGATGAAAGAGGTATTACTGAATCAGCAAACGATCAAAACTAAAAGATTATGAAAACAATACAGAAAATAAAATCGTTTGTATCCATCTTATTGGTGATGACTTTTGTTCTTAGCGCATTTAACAGCAATGCTCAAGAAGAAAAACAAAGTTTAAGTATTTCTTTAACATATAATAAGATTGTTGACGGAGATTCTTTTATCAAAATAATTACCAGTTTTAAAGGTAAAGATGGATGGGAAGAAGCTAAAAATATCCCTTTTGAAATTTATAAAATTGGAGATGTAGAGACGCTTCTTGGTAAAGGTATGACTGATATGCATGGAGTAGCAATATATATTTTTCCTAAAGGAATTATAGAAGCTGAAAACACCATTGAACTCAGAACAACCAATCATTTAAAATTTGAAGATACAACAGAGTCTCTCTATTTTAAAGATGTAAATCTTTTCGCTGAATTAACTCTAAATGATGACGGTAAACTAATTACTGCTCTTTTAAAAGACAACCAAGGTAACCCAATTGCTGAAGAAGGATTAAAAGTTCAGGTTAGACGATTGATTAAGGGATTGGGTGTGGGTGACGGCACATATTATACGGATGAAGCTGGCGAAATTAGTGTTCCGATTGAAGAAGATTTTCACAGTTTTGATGGTAATTTAATCTTTGAAGTAGTGTTAGAAGAACATGATGAATATGGAACAGTAAGAGCATTGATGAACGCAGATTTTGGAATAAAAGGGACTGACTTATCAACTTTTGACAAACGCACCATGTGGTCTCCAGTTAATAAAACACCAAAATTCTTTCTGATATTTCCTAACTTAATTTTATTGGGAATTCTGGGAATTTTTTTATATTTAATAATAAATTTAAAGAAAATCAGTAAATCTTAAAAAAGAAAATTATGAAATAGCTATGTTTGCAAAATACAATTGCGAAGCAATCACTGAACACAAAAACAAATAAAATTTAGTGGAGTAATCAATAATAAAGAAATTTAAATCAAACTGGCGTCCGTCAGCTGACGGACGCCAATTAATAATCAATAAATATAAACATATGAAACAATTTGGAATTATTTTGATGGCAGCAGTTTTTACAATAACATTGGTTTCTTTTACAGTTAACCAAGACAAATGGGTTGTGCCTGAAAAAGATAAAAAAGCTAAAAACCCTGTAGAAGCCTCTAAAGAAAATCTGAATGAAGCAAAAACACTTTACAACCTACATTGTAAATCTTGCCACGGAGCAAAAGGTTTAGGCGATGGTACTAAAGCAAAAAGTATGAAAGGTGATTTAGGTGATTTCTCTTCTGCAGATTTTCACACCCAAACAGATGGTGAATTATTCTACAAAACAAAAGTAGGCAGAGCCGATATGCCTTCATTTGCTAAAAAATTAAACGATGAAGAGATTTGGCTCACCGTCCACTACATGAGAAGTTTAAAAAAATAGCACATTTTAAGTTTGATTAAAACCGGAGGATTCTTCGGTTTTTTTATGAATTTAATTCAATACATAGTTATCAAAATTCTGTACCTTAGAAAACAATCTTTCAATCAAAAAAATCATGAACAAAGTACTAATTTTTGGACTTATCTTTTTTGTAATGGTCATTCAAAGCTGTGGTTCAAAGGAAAAACAAGAAGAATCATCAACCACTATTGATAGTGTAATAGTAAAATCAAATGGAGTTGATACTACAGCTATTCTCACAGAAAAAGACGAGCTGGAAAACATTAAAGAAGAAGTTAAACAAGTTCAGAAAGAAGAAATTGCTAAACCTGTAACAAAATCCCCTGTTGTAACTAAAAGTATTGAAAAAGAAGTTATAAAAACCACAACAGAGAAAAAACCTGAAATCAAAACGGAAGAGCTTGTTAAAAAAGAAGTTGTAGTTGAGAAAATTGTAGAAAAAGCTGTAGAAACTAAAAAAGAAGCAGCAGTAGTTGTAGAAGAAACTAAAACCATTGTCAACACTTCCAATTGGGTTGTTCCTACAAAGGACAAAAACCTAAAGAATCCAACAGCTGATAACAAAGAAAATATTGCAATTGGAAAAGAACTCTATTCATTACATTGTAAAGCTTGCCATGGCTCTAAAGGTTTAGGTGATGGGGCAAAAGCTAAAAGCATGAAAGGTGATTTAGGCGATTTTTCTTCCGTTGTTTTTCAATCTCAAACGGATGGCGAATTATTTTACAAAACCAAAGTCGGTAGAGCCGATATGCCTTCATTTACTAAAAAATTATCAGATGAAGATATTTGGTTGATTGTTCATTTTATGAGAACCCTTAAGAAATAACAAACTAAAATCTTCATCAAAAGTTATTTAAAAAAAGTGTAGTTTTGCATGTAATATGTCACAAACGTTTACAAAGGAAGAGCGACTTATCGGTAAAAATTTGTTCGAACAATTATTTTCTGAAGGAAAACAACTCAAAATATTTCCATTCCGATTGTTGTATTTAAAAACAGAACTTGACACCAGATATCCTGCTCAAGTGGCTTTAGCCGTACCAAAACGCTTGATCAAAAAAGCCGTTCATCGCAATAGAATTAAACGTCAAATGCGCGAAGCATATCGAAAAAACAAACAAGCGGTATATGATGAATTGTCGGAGAATTATGTTTTTATCATTACTTTTATGGATAACAAAGAGTGGAAATCAACAGAACTTGAAGTGAAAATGAAAACGCTATTAGAAAAGTTTATCCAAACGATTCATGAAAACCATCAACATCTTTTAAATTAAAGAACAAAATCCTGTATTTTAGTAAGCAATAAAAAAAATAACAAATGAAGAATAAAGGAAGATCAAGAGCACAAGAATCCTCGGCAGCCATTGAAAAAATGTATATCACCATGCGCCATTTATTTTCGCGCGGATTTTATAAACCCATGGGAATTTCCGGAGATTCATTGCGAGAGTCATTATTATTACTTCGCCCAGAAATATATGGTTCAATCGCAGAAGAAAAGGTAGAATTGAATGGACTAATCTATGTATTAGAACGGCTGCCAGATGGGATAGAAGAATGTCAATTTGTTAATTTAACTGCCGACGAAGGTTTTTCAAAATCAAATTTTAAGGTGATGATTCCTCCAAAACGCAGAAGAAATTGTTACCGCATCGATAAAAATCAAATGAATATTGAAATTACGCGTGGCCGGTCTGATATCTATGATATTTTAACACACCTCACTTTTTTGTTTATAGAATCCCATAAAATAATGCAAAAAGTAACTTCAAATGAAGGCAAAGAAAGTATTAGAGAATGGAAATCTCTAGAAGATATTGTAATCAATAATAAAAAACTTTCTCAAGAAGAACGCGAAATAACAATAGCACATATTGGCAGTATTCTAGGACGCACTTATGACGAAACCCTGGCTGCTTATAATGCATTTCATACGACAACATATCCGGACCGGTTTTTTCACATCATCTATTGGTTGGGATATTTAGCCATGAGAGAAGTATATCACAATGAAAAACGATCGATTAATTTCAGTACTATTTTAAGAGAAGAAATCGGACATCACATTTATGGCGAAATTTGGGCTAATAACATCAAAAAAATGTTAGCTGAGCATCAATTATTACACAGACCAATTCACATCATCAGCGCTAATATGCACAGCGTTATGAATTCTATTTATGCGCCAATGGCTTTAAAAGATGATTTTAATGAAAGCAATAGAATGGATTTATTTTTAAAACTCAGTGCCTCAGAAAATGAAGCAATGCGTAAAAATATACAAAAATTTGCCGCTCAAAACGGATTGATATTTATTAAAGAACCCTCGGGTACTCAAATTGATGTGCAGCTAATTGATACCGCTAAAATCGATTTTTCTAAAACAAAATTTACATTCAGTTCTTCGGATATTGAAAAAGAAAAACCCGTAATTATTGTGATGGATTATGCTTTCGGTGAACAAGCTTTTGAAACCATGGATGAGCTCTTAAAGCCATATTATACCGATGATAAAAAAACACAATATCTCAATGTAGAATCAATTTCTATTATGGGAAAAGCCGGAATTTTAGAAGGTGGAAAAGGCGATATTATGATTCCAACAGCCCATATTTTTGAAGGAACTGCGGATAATTATCCATTTAAAAACCAGCTAAAAAAGAAACATCTTCAAGGTCACGGATTGGAAGTTTTTGAAGGACCAATGGTTTCAGTTTTAGGAACTTCACTACAAAATAAAGATATTTTAAAGTTCTTCCACCTTTCAACTTGGAATGTAATAGGTATTGAAATGGAGGGCGCACATTACCAAAAAGCAATTCAATCTGCATCCAAAATCAGAGGTAATATTTCGCAAAAAGTAAAAGTGCGCTATGCGTATTATGCTTCTGATAATCCGTTGGAAACAGGTAGCACACTAGCTTCTGGCGGATTAGGAACTACCGGTGTAAAGCCAACTTATATCATCACAGAAAAAATATTGGAACAGATTTTTGAATAATAATATCAATTCCTCCGAATCAAATGAATAAAACACTGTATTTAAAATATGGAAAACGTATTTTTGATTTAATGTTTTCTCTTTTCATACTGGTTTTTGTTTTATCATGGTTATCTCCTCTTATAGCTATAATAGTATATATTGATTCTAATGAATTTGTTTTTTATTATCAAAAACGGGTTGGAGCTAACGGCAAATCATTTAAAATTATCAAATTTAGAAGTATGAAAGGTGTTCCTCCAACCAACGACCCTTTACTTTCCAGTGAAGAAAGGGATAGAATTACAAGATTAGGATATTTTATTCGGAAATATAGAATTGATGAATTCCCTCAATTTTTTAATGTATTAAAAGGCGAAATGAGTTTGGTAGGCCCGAGGCCTGAACGTCAACAATTTTTAACACAAATCATTCAATATTTACCAAAATACCAAGAATTACAAGAATTAAAGCCCGGAATTACTTCTTTAGGTCAAATCAGATTTGGCTATGCAGATTCGTTAGAAGAAATGTTGAGAAGAGCCCGTTATGACCTTAAATATCTCAATAATTTAAATTTCCGGACTGATTGTAAAATTATTTTTGCAACTATTTGGGTCGTGTTAAGCGGAAAGGGAAAGTAGTTGTTGACAATGGACAATTAACAATGAAAAATTAAAAATTATATTGCTGTTGCCTTATACAAAAGAAACTTTAAACATTTTAATTTTCTACTTTACAACTACAAAAAAATGAACATTTTAATCATCGGATCTGGAGGAAGAGAACACGCTTTTGCATGGAAATTAGCACAAAGTTCTAAAATTGGTAATTTATTTGTTGCCCCTGGAAATGCCGGAACAGCGACAATTGCAACGAATTTAGAAATCGATACCCTCAATTTTGAATCGATTAAAAAAGTGGTGCTTCAGTATAAAATCAATTTAGTGTTAGTCGGTCCTGAAATTCCTTTGGTAGCCGGTATTCACGATTATTTTTTATCCGATAATGAAATAAAACACGTTTCTGTTATTGGTCCGCAACAATATGCAGCCAAATTAGAAGGCAGTAAAGAATTCGCCAAAGAATTCATGTATCGACATCAAATTCCAACCGCAGCTTATCAAAGTTTTACAGCTGAAACCTTGGAAGATGGATTTAATTTCTTAGAAACGCTTTTACCTCCTTATGTACTGAAAGCAGATGGTTTGGCCGCCGGTAAAGGAGTAGTAATTTTAGAAGATTTACAAGAAGCTAAAGATGAGTTGATTGCCATGCTGAAAGACCAAAAATTTGGAGATGCAAGCAAAAAGGTAGTTGTTGAAGAGTTTCTGAATGGCATTGAAATGAGTTGTTTTGTTTTGACTGACGGAAAAAATTATATTACGCTTCCAAACGCCAAAGATTATAAGCGAATCGGAGAAAGTGATACCGGATTAAATACCGGCGGAATGGGAGCTGTATCGCCCGTTTCTTTTGCAGATGATGCATTCCTTCAAAAAGTAGAAGAACGCATTATAAAACGTACTATACAAGGTTTAAAACAGGATAATATTACTTTTGTCGGATTTATTTTCTTCGGATTGATCAATGTTGAAGGAAATCCATTTGTAATTGAATATAATGTGCGAATGGGTGACCCGGAAACCGAAGTGGTGATACCTCGAATTAAATCTGATTTTCTAGAGTTGCTGATTGCGACTTCTCAACAAAATTTAGATCAATATTCTATCGAGATTGATAATCGTTCTGTGGCAACTGTAATGTTAGTTTCTGGCGGATATCCTGAATCTTATCAAAATGGAAAAGAAATTTTTGGATTAGAAAAGGTAACTGATTCAATGGTTTTTCATGCTGGAACCAAAATTCAAAATGAAAAAATAGTATCAAATGGCGGACGTGTTTTAGCCGTAACTTCTTACGGAACTGATATGGAAGAAGCGTTAAAAATATCTTACCAAAATATTTCAAAAATACAATTTGAAGGAATGTATTACCGAACCGATATCGGATTTGATTTAAATGTATAAATGTTGAATGTTAGAAAGTTGAAAGTTGGTTAATTGGCTCATTTGGAAATTTGAAAATGAATTTGACTTTGAACTTTTCGCTAATTCCTAATTCCTATTCCCCATTTCAGTTACAGAGATGATGGAAGAGGATGCTAAGATCGGTTTGTTTTGAAATCGCAATAATAATTGAGCAATAGCAATTACATCTGCCTCACAATAGCGCACAATTCTCATAAGATCCTGTTCTTTGTAATAGACTTGAGCTACTTGGCTTCCGTCAATATCTTCTTTTGGAGATGGAATTCCCAAAAGCGTTGTTAACAATTTCAACGAAGTATAGTGTTTATAATCACCAAATTTCCATAGCTCCATCGTGTCTAAATGAGCAATTTCCCATGGTTTTTTCCCAAATAATTGTAATTTTTCCGGCAATGAAATTTGATGGATAATCATTCTGCGCGCGATGTATGGAAAATCAAATTCTTTGCCATTATGGGCGCATAAAATATGATGAGGTTCTCTAAAATGAGTTTCTAACATAAGTTTAAAAGCCGTCAATAATTCAACCTCTTCCCCATAAAATGATTTTAACCTAAAAGTAACTGTTTCTGTTTTGTAAAAATAACCAACAGAAATACAGATAATTTTTCCAAATTCCGCCCAAATACCCGCTTTGTAATAAAAATCTTCAGCCATTACTTCCTCACCGCGTTGGTACTGGGTTTTAGCGGCATATAATTCTTGCATAACAGGACTTAGTTTTTCGTAGGAAGAAACTTCTGGTACAGTTTCAATATCCAAAAACAGGATGTTTTCTAATGCAATTTTTGATAACATAAATTTTCTTTTGATTAAAGATACTTAATTAAGTTGAATGTAATCAAGTTAAAATGTTTAAAAGTTTTCTATTGACTTTTCATTTATAACTAATTTCTTGATACTAGATACCAAATACTAGATACCTTTTTAAACAATATCTCGTATCTTTCCGTTTAAAAAAAGTTGAGTATTCATCCATCCAAAAAAATACTGATTGCGCCCTTAAATTGGGGATTAGGCCATGCCACGCGCTGTATCCCTATTATTAACGCTTTTTTAGAAAGGGGATGGGAACCCATTTTAGCTTCTGATGGAGCTGCATTGGCATTGCTGCAATATGAATTTCCGCAATTGAAAACTATTTTATTGCCATCGTATCATATTAGATATTCTAAAAAAGGGAATCTTCAATGGCATTTATTTAAACAAATTCCGCGTATTATAAAAACGATGAGAACAGAGCATCGTTTAGTGCAAGAAATCATCCAAATAGAAAATATTTATGGCATTATTTCCGATAACCGATTTGGCATTTGCAGCAAAGGAATTCCATCAGTTTATATCACACATCAGTTAACAGTTTTATCAGGAATTACAACTTTTTTATCCACATTTTTACATCGTAAAATAACCAATCAATTTGATGAATGTTGGATTCCTGATTCCATTTCACAAAATTTAGCCGGGAAATTGGCATCTAATAACGGACTTAAAATCCCGACAAAACATATTGGAGCAATAAGCCGATTGAAACATCAATCATTCCCCAAAAAATATGATATAAGCGTTTTATTATCAGGTACTGAACCTCAAAGAACTATTTTAGAAAAGATTCTTTTAAAGGAATTAAACCAATTTAACGGAACCATTTGTTTTATTCGCGGAGTGGTTTCCAATACTGAAGATTTTAAAAACGAGCTTCCGTTTACTTTCTATAATTATTTAACTACTGCCGATTTAAATAAAGTGCTCAATCAAAGCGATTTAATTATTGCTCGATCTGGCTATTCTACCATTTTAGATTTATCTGTATTAGGAAAAAAAGCCTTTTTTATTCCAACACCCGGACAAACAGAACAAGAATATTTGGCAAATCATTTACATCAGCAAAAAAGGGCACCGTTTTGCGGGCAATCAGAATTCACTTTTCAAAAGTTGGAAGAAATCAAAAACTTTACCGGATTTACTATTCAAGAAAATGCTTTAAATCCTGAGTTGTTTGAGGTTTTTAATTGATTATCAAGTATTTAAAAATTAGTGAAAAGCGGGAAGTTTAAGAGTCTACTTTAAACATTTTAACTTTTAATTCTCATTTCTCAATACTCAAGTGTAAATATAAAAGTACTTCCTTCGCCAAAAACACTTTGTGCCACAACGGTTTCGTGATGCGCTTCCATAATATGTTTTACAATAGATAAGCCCAATCCGGAACCTCCTTGTTCTCTGGAGCGACTTTGATCTACACGGTAAAATCGTTCAAAAATACGCGGCAAATGTTCTGGTTTTATACCTTCGCCGTTGTCTCTAACAGCAATTTTTACCTTTTTTTCATCGATTAGAATTGAGACCATCGCCCAACCATCTTGTTTGCCGTATTTAATGGTGTTGACCAACAAATTAATCAGTACTTGTTCTATGCGTTCTTGATCTGCTTTTACCCAAACAGGAAACTCAAAATCGCGGTCAAATTGAAGTCTGATATTCCGTTTTTTAGCTTTCATCTCCAGCAAATCAAACACATTTTGAACTAAATTTACAATATCGAAATGAGTATAATTCAGCTTGAGTTCTTCAGATTCTAAACCGGCAATCAATTCTAAATCTTTGGTAATATAAATCAATCGTTCAACGCCTTTTCCGGCGCGTTCCAAATATTTGGTTCGAACTTCTTTATCTTTAATAGCGCCATCCAATAAAGTTAAAATATATCCTTGAACAGTAAACAACGGTGTTTTTAATTCGTGCGAAATATTGCCTAAAAACTCCCGTCTGTAATGTTCTCTTTCATTCAAAACATCAACTTCTTGTCTTTTTTCATCGGCAAACTTCTGAACCTCGCGAGAGAGGGATTCCATATCCGACGGACCTTGTTCTTTTTTAATTTCTGATAAATGAGGATCTCCAGCGCGTTCAAAAATACGTCCAATCCGTTTAAAAATCAATTTTTCTACGCGGTATTGGATGATGATAAACGAAGATAAAAAAATGAGCAATGCAAATTCTAATACAAAATTAACAATGATAGTATCATAAAAAAAATACATCAATATCATTAACACAATGGTGGTAAAAAATGTCAGCATTAAAGCGGATCCGAAAGAAAACCCATACGATTTTTTAAACTTCATCTTTGTGTTGATTTGGAGTTATAAAACGATATCCCACGCCCTTAATGGTTGCCACAAAATTATCGCCAATTTTTTCTCTAATTTTTCTGATGTGTACATCAATAGTTCGTTCGCCAACTATTACTTCATTTCCCCAAACAGTTTCTAATATTTCATGGCGGGTAAAAATTCTTTCAGAATCGGATGCTAAAAGCGCGAGCAACTCAAATTCTTTTTTGGGAAAATCGATTAAAGTGCCATGAACACTTACTTGATAACGTTCTTTATTGATGATTAAATGACCAAAAGAAAGTGTGTTTTTATTGTTTGCTGATGATACTCTGCGCAACAACGCCTTTACTTTACTCACCAATATTTTTGGTTTGATGGGTTTGGTAATATAATCATCGGCGCCGGCATCAAAACCGGTAAGTTGCGAATATTCTTCATTGCGAGCGGTAAAAAAAGCAATCAATACGTTTTCTAAACCAGATAAGGTTCTAAGCATTACACATGCTTCTAAGCCGTTCATTTCAGGCATCATAACATCTAATAAAATTAAATGAGGTTGATGTTTTTGTGCCATTGAAATAGCCTCTTTACCATTGCTGGCTTTAAAAATAGTATATCTTTCTTGGGTTAAGTTATACCCAACAATTTCTAAAATATCGGGTTCATCATCAACCAAAAGTATTTTAAGTGAGCTGTTATTCATGTTAGAATACCGTTAATAAACGATAAATGTACGTAAAACATGGGGATTTTTAGTATCTGGTATTTAGTATTTAGAATTTAGCCATAAGCCAAAAGCGATTAGAAAAAAACCATTTTCAAATTATCTAATTATCTAATTAGCCAACTTTCAACTTTCTAACATCGATAACTCCAACCAATGCTCTTCTTTGATCTCAATTAATTGAATAAGTTCTTGTAGGTTTTTGGTGTGCAAATACAGCTTTTCATTGGAAATTTTACCCTCCACTAATTCTTGTTCCCATGTTTTTTTCTGAAGTTCGAGTTTTGCCAAATCTTTTTCCAATTGTTGAAACTCTTGCTGTTCTTTATAAGTCAGTTTTTTGGTCGTTGTTTTTACGCGCGTATCCCCTTTTTTAGTTGATTCTTCTTTGGGTTGTGATTGCTCATAAACACGATAATCGGTATAGTTTCCAGGAAAAACATCAATAACGCCATCGCCTTGGAAAACAAATAATTCATCGACGATTTTATCCATAAAATATCGATCGTGCGATACCACCATAATATTTCCGGGGAAATCGAGTAAAAAGTTTTCTAAAACATTCAGCGTTAAAATATCGAGGTCGTTGGTGGGCTCATCCAGTATTAAAAAATTAGGATTTTGTATCAAAACCGTACATAAATACAATCTTTTTTGCTCACCACCCGAAAGTTTCTCTACATAATCATGTTGTTTTTTATGCGTAAATAAGAATCTTTCTAGTAATTGTGCGGCGCTGATGTGCCTTCCTTTGGTCAGCGGAATATAGTCGCCAAATTCTTTAATTACTTCAATCACGCGTTGTCCGGGTTTTACCACAATACCATCTTGCGTATAATAGCCCATTTTAACAGTTTCACCTATAATTACTTTTCCGGCAGTTGGTTGTATCTGTTCAGTAATTAGTTTTAAAAAAGTAGTTTTTCCGGTACCGTTTTTTCCGATAATTCCGATGCGTTCACCTTTTTTGAACACATAATCAAACTTATTGATGATGGTCTTATCACCGTATTTTTTGGAAACGTGATGCAATTCAACAATTTTACTTCCCAAGCGTTCCATATTGATTTCGAGCTGAACTTTGTGTTCATTTCTGCGTTTATGAGCTTGCTCTTTTAAGATGTAAAAATCATCTTGGCGCGATTTGGATTTGGTTGTTCTCGCTTTCGGCTGGCGGCGCATCCATTCCAATTCGGTAGAAAATAAATTTTTTGCCTTATCAACTTCCGATTGTTCCTGTGCAATCCGCTCAGCTCTTTTTTCTAAAAAATAAGCGTAATTTCCTTTATAGCGATAAATGATTCCGTTGTCCAATTCGATGATTTCATTACAGGCATTTTCCAGAAAATAACGGTCGTGTGTGACCATTAAAATCGTAAAATTTTCTTTGGCGAAAAACTTTTCCAGCCATTCTATCATGTCTAAATCTAGATGATTGGTGGGCTCATCTAACAGTAATAAATCGGGTTTTTGAAGCAAAGCAATGGCTAGAGACAAGCGTTTTTTTTGTCCACCAGAAAGCGTTCCAACTTTTTGGTCTAACTGCTCTAATTTCAACATCGATAAGATTTGCTTAAACTGATTTTCCAAATCCCAAGCTTGATGTTGTTCCATCAATTCAAATGCTTTTTGATAGCCCTCAGCATCATCAGGATTCAACAAAGCATTTTCGTATTGTTCAATAATTTTGAGCAACGGATTATCGGCGCTAAAAATAGCTTCACTGATGGTAAGTGCATCCTCAAAAAAATCATCTTGCGATAAATAGGCGATTTTTAATCCTTTTCGGCTGATGACTTGTCCGCTATCGGGCACATCTCTACCCGCAATAATATTGAGTAAAGAGGTTTTTCCGCTTCCGTTTTTAGCGATAAATCCGATTTTTTGACCTTGATTGATGCCAAAAGAAATATCCTCAAAAAGTGTTAGAGCGCCATAAGATTTTGAAATGTTTTCAACCGACAAATAATTCATGCAGAAAATTTTTACAAAGTAAGCACTAATTTTCGTAACCTAAGTAAAATACAGTAATTTAGAAATCGAAATGAAACCTGTTATCAGCACCAATAAATTAAGTGTTTCTTTTGAAACAGACCATCAGAAAACGATGGCGGTTAACGCTATTTCTTTTGAAGTATTTGCCCATGAAATTGTCGGAATTGTAGGCGAATCGGGCAGTGGAAAATCGATTACTTCTTTGGCTTTAATGGGATTATTGCCACCAAATGCGCTTGTAAATGGTGAATTATTTTTGGGTGATGAATCGCTTAAAAACAAATCAGAAAAAACGTGGAGAAAAATTCGGGGCAAGCAAATGGCGATGATTTTCCAAGAGCCGATGAGTTCTTTAAATCCGAGTTTAACCTGCGGTTTCCAAGTAAAAGAAATGATTTTACAACATCAGAATTTATCAGATTCTGAAGCTAAAAAAAGAGTTCTAGAATTGTTTGAACAGGTAAAACTTCCAAGAGTTTCAACTCTTTACAACCAATATCCGCATCAAATTTCTGGCGGTCAAAAACAGCGCGTTATGATTGCGATGGCGATTGCCAACAATCCGAAATTGTTAATTGCCGATGAACCAACCACCGCTTTGGATGTGACCGTTCAGCAAACAATTATTGAATTGTTAAAAGAATTGCAAGCGCAAAACGGCATGAGTATTTTGTTTATTTCGCACGATTTAACCCTCATTTCTGAAATTGCCCAAAGAGTTTTGGTGATGAAAGACGGTGAAATTGTGGAACAAGGAACCGTTGCTGAGGTGTTTAAAAATCCGAAACATCCGTACACCCAAGCGCTGATTAATTCTAAACCCAAACTGAATGAGCGTTTAAAAATATTACCGACCGTTCAAAATTTTCTGAATAATGATTTTTTAGCAGAAACCCTTACCAAAGAAAATCGAAAAAAGAGACATGAGTTATTATATGCTCAACCTCCTTTGCTGCAAGTTAAAAATTTAAAAAAATACTTTACCATTGATAAAGGATGGTTTCAAAAAGCGGATTTGATAAAAGCGGTTGACGCCGTTTCCTTGGATATTTACGAAGGAGAAACGGTAGGATTGGCAGGAGAATCGGGTTGCGGAAAAACAACTTTGGGCAGAACCATTCTAAATTTAGAACAACCAACATCTGGAAAAATATTTTATAAAGGAATTGATATTACCCAATTAAAACCGAAAGATTGGATTGTTTTGAGAAAGGAAATTCAAATTATTTTTCAAGATCCGTACGCTTCTTTGAATCCGAGAATTACGATTGGCGATGCTATTTTAGAACCGATGAAAGTGCATAAAATTCTATTATCTAACAAAGAAAGAAAAGCAGCGGTGATATCGCTTTTAGAAAAAGTCGGATTAAATGAAACCCATTATTCGCGCTATCCGCATGAGTTTTCGGGTGGTCAACGACAACGCATCGGCATTGCGCGCGCCATTGCACTGCATCCTAAATTAATTATCTGCGATGAATCTGTTTCGGCATTGGATGTTTCTGTTCAGGCACAGGTTTTGAATTTGTTGAATCAACTAAAAGAAGAATTTCAATTTACCTATTTATTTATATCGCATGATTTAGCGGTTGTAAAATACATGGCAGACCAAATGGTGGTGATGCATCAAGGAAAAATAGTAGAAAAAGGAGAGGCAGATATGCTTTACAGGCATCCGCAAAATGAATATACCCAAAAACTGATCAACGCCATTCCTAAAGGAATTTAAGCCATTATCAACCTTCTAAATTTACAACAGATGTTGTATATTGCAAACCATTTTAATAAAATTTACACATGAAATAGCCATGACAAATTTTGAGGTAAATACCTATTAATTTTATGGATATTCATGTGACCATTAAAAAACAAACAATTATATACACATGAAAATAATAGTACCCATGGCGGGCATTGGTTCCAGACTAAGACCACACACGCTCACGGTTCCAAAACCACTAACTTTAATTGCAGGAAAACCAATTGTTCAACGATTGGTAGAAGATATCACCAAGGTTGTCAATCAGAAAATAGATGAAATTGCTTTTATCATCGGTCCGGTTGCGAAGGGATTTCCTGCTGATACTGAAAAACAATTATTAAAAATTGCTCAAAATTTAGGAGCCAAAGGTTCCGTGTTTATCCAAGAAGAAGCTTTGGGAACGGCGCATGCCATACATCAGGCAGCTTCGGTTTTAGATGGACCTTGTGTGGTGGCTTTTGCTGATACGCTATTCAAAGCCGATTTTAAATTGGACGATAAAGCCGATGGTGTTATTTGGGTTAAGCAAGTAGAAAATCCGAAAGCATTTGGAGTGATTAAAATTCAAGACGGAAGAATTACAGAGTTTGTAGAAAAACCGCAAGAATTTGTATCTGATTTAGCGATTATCGGTATCTATTATTTCAAAAAAGGTGAAATCCTTAAGAGCGAAATTCAATATTTAATTGATAACAACATCACCGAAAAAGGAGAATATCAACTGACCAACGCGCTGGAAAATATGAAAGTGAATGGCTTGACTTTTGTATCCGGACAAGTAGCCGAATGGATGGATTGCGGCAACAAAGATGTAACGGTTTTAACCAATAAAAAAGTGTTGGAATTTTCGCATTTAGAAGGAGAAAATTTAGTATCAAAAGATATTGTTTTAGAAAACGCAACAATTATTCAGCCCTGTTATATCGGTGCCGGAGTAAAATTGATCAATGCCAAAATTGGCCCGTATGTTTCTTTAGGCGATGCTTGTGTGGTAGAAAATTCGGTGATAGAAAATTCACTCATTCAGCAAAATACTCAGATAAAATACGCCAACTTATCTAATGCAATGATTGGCAGCAACGCCATTTTTAACGGTAAATTTAGCTCGGTAAGTATCGGTGATTATTCAGAATTAACCTAAAAATACTTGGCAAGATTGTTGTTTAAACAATTTAAATCAATTTTTGAATGCGGATAGTTTTTATAGTTTTATGGGCATTTTTAGTGTTAACAGCAACTTCATGTAGGAGCAAAAAGGTCATTGCAGAGAATTTTACAGCAAAACCCTTATCGGTAGAAAATGTGGTAAAAAACTATCAGCAAAATAATTTTGATCAAAATACCATTAAAGCCAAAATTAATGTTGATTATCAAGATACAAAAACAGCGCAAAGTTTTGTAGCCAATCTTCGAATGGAAAAAGATAAAACTATCTGGATTACCGGAACAGTGTTGGGAATTCCATTGGTTAAGGCGTTGATTACTCCCGAAAAAGTGAGCTATTACGAAAAAATTAATGAAACTTATTTTGAAGGAGATTTCACCGTTCTTTCTGATTGGCTTGGTGTAGAATTAGATTTTGATAAAATCCAAAATTTGTTGTTAGGACAGGCTATTTCTTCTCTTGATAATAAAAATTATGAAGTTTCTATTGATGAAAATGCACATTTATTAAAACATCATACGAATCAGCAATTGATTTCGTTTTTATTTTGGATCAATCCGCAGCATTTTAAATTGGATAAACAATTAATCATTCAGCCTTATAAAAATAAATATTTAAGTGTGGTTTATAAAAATTATTACTTCATCAATAAAGAATATTTTCCAAACAAAATGATTATTGAAGCCGTTGAATCTGACCATTTAACCAAAATAAAATTAGATTTTAAATTAGTTGAGTTTAATGAGCCCTTAACTTTTCCTTTTGAAATTCCGAATGGATATAAATTGATACAATTAAATTGATGCCACTTAAACCGAAACATATCACTTTTATTTTAGTCCTTTTTTTGATAGGAAACGTTTCCGCACAAACTGATCGCAAGAAATTAGAAGAGCAGCGCATCCAACTTCAAAATGAGATAAAAACCATCAATAATTTACTTTTTAAAACCAAAAAAGAAGAAAAAAACCTCGTATCTCAAATAAGTGATTTAAATCAAAAAATTAAAATCCGAACTAAATTAATTACCACCATTAACGAAGAGGCCAATATTATTCAGAATGAAATCAGAAGAAATGAACGGCAAATCAAAGATTTAGAATTTGAGTTGGCCATCCTCAAAAGAGATTATGCCGATATGATTTACCGATCGTACAAAAGTAAATCAAAACACAGCCGTTTGATGTTTGTCTTATCATCCGAAAATTTCAATCAAGCGTACAGACGATTTCAGTATATGAAACAATATACCGGCTATCGCAAAAAACAAGGTGAAGAAATAGAGCGCAAAACAAATAAATTATTGGGCTTAACCGATACTTTAAAAGTAAAGAAAGCAGATAAAATCATCTTGTTAAATGAAAAGAAAACCGAACAAGAAAAAATTGAACAAGAGAAAAAATCTCAAGAGAAATTAGTGACTCAGGTTAAGAAAAAAGAAAAACAATATATTGCTCAAATCAGAGCCAAAGAAGCGCAGGAAAGAAAAATAGATGCTCAAATAGAGCGATTAATTAGAGATGAAATAGCAAAATCTAATAAAAAAGCCGGTGTTACAACCACCGAAACTAAAGCAAGTGCCGGATTTATATTAACCACAGAAGCCAAAGCGCTGGCCTCTAAATTTACTGAAAATAGAGGGAAACTTCCTTGGCCTGTTGTAAAAGGATTAGTTGTTAGAGGATATGGAACACAACCGCATCCAACTTTGCCGGGAATTACCGTAGAAAGTAACGGAATTTATATCGCTACTGAAGAGGGTTCTAAGGCACGTTCTGTTTTTGAAGGAACTGTTTTGGCTATTCAATCGGTGAGCGGTCAATTTGCGGTTTACATACAACATGGTAACTATATTTCTATCTACAATAATCTGGAACAAGTGTATGTTAAAAAAGGTGATAAAGTTGGAACCAAACAAGAAATTGGTTTAATTCACACCGACCGAGTGACTGACAAAACCATTTTGAAATTCCAAATGTGGAGAGATACCAATCGTGAAAATCCGACCAGCTGGATTTATAATATGTAAGGGAGTTTGAATGTTGAAAGTTTTTAATTTGGAAATTCATTAATTTGGAAATGTGCCAATTTGAAAATGGCTTAATTGGTTAAATTTCTAGGTTCTCGGTTAACTGCTTTTGGCTCTTGGCTAATGGCTTTTCGCTATTTCCTATTCGCTTTTGCCTATTGCTTATTGCTTTATTCAAACAACGCTTTTAACTCAGTGGCATCAACTGCTTTCATTTTTCCGGATAAAACTAAACTGAGTTGTTTTCTTCTTAACGCACTGTTAAAACGTTGTTTTTCGAGCTCTGTTTTTGGAGTAATTTCAGGAACTCGGGTAGGTTTTCCATTGGCATCAACCGCTACAAAAGTATAAATTCCTTCAATGGCTTTAATACGGTCGTTGGTTTTGCGATCTTCTACCCAAACATCAGCAATTATTTCCATGGATGATGAAAATGATCTGGAAACCTTGGCTTCAATTGTATAAACACTTCCTACCGGAATGGCTTTGTTAAAAGCTACGTGATTTACGGATGCTGTAACCACAATTTCACTGCAATGTCTGCGTGCAGCTATACTCGATGCACGATCCATCCGCGCTAAAATATCTCCACCAAAAAGATTGTTTAACGGATTGGTTTCTCCCGGTAAAACGATATCGGTTAAAATGGTTAAAGATTTCTGAGGTGTTTTTGAAGTCATTTTTTTGGATTTAGCTGTAATTATAGAATCTCCATAAAATATGAAGGAAACGATTTATCAATTATAAAGTTAAGTGATTAATTTTTGGTTACTAAAACCCAAGCTTCTTCATCTACTTTATTCAAAATTTGAGTCAACGCTTTCGTTGCATCTTCCATCGATGAAAAACTTTCATAGGCCACTTGAGTCAAATTCCATTTATTAGTGCTGATGATGTGCGCATCATATCCCATTTGCTTAAGCTGACTTACTTTTCTCTCAGCATTTTCAATATTTCTAAAAGCACCGGCAATCACATGGAAATTTTTAGCTTCTTTTTCTATATGTAAAGTAATCATCGGAAGCGGGTTGCTAATGACAAAAGTAGCTTCTTGTATATGTTGCTCTGTTTGTTGCTGATGCTGCTGTGTGGCTACAATAAATTCTTCTTGTAATTTTTGCTGATAATATTTGTTGCCAAGTCCAAATAAAGTAACTGCAATAGTTGCCATCGCTGCATATTTTGTAATAACCGGCAAAGTTCTAAGGATTGGATTCGGTTTTTCAGGAAGCTGAATTGCAGCAGTTTCAGGTTTTGTAATTGCCGCAATTGATGGTGTAATTTCAACTTCTTTCTCCACAACAACCATAGGTTTTACAAGAACTTTTTTCTGAACAACTTTTAGCACTTCTCGGCCAATAGCTTCAGAAATTACCGAAGACAAACCAAAGGAAGAAGTGAGATAATTTTCAACTAAGTCCGGCTCAAACTGTAATTTTCTTTCTGCATTGCGTTGAAAAGTTCCTATTTTAGACAGCAACAATTCACCCCTTTCCATTTTTTCATTCCAAAATAATACAGTTTCTTTTAACCAAGCAGCGGCTTCTTCAAATGAAATTTGATCTACTGAGGCGATATAATTAACCAATAATCCGTCATTATTTTTTAAATAAGCATTGAAAGCTAATTTTTTGTAAGGCGGATAAAAATGATGGTTGTTATAATTAATCTTTGATCCAAATTCTGAAGTGATAAATCCCCCAAAATCAGGAACAATAACACATTCGTATCGGTAAAGTAAATCGCTTATGTAGTTTTCAAGTTTCATATGCAGATATCTATTGTTTTGTTCGGCTTCGCTTCGACTTCGCTCAGCACAGGCGCTCACTATAAATTTTAAAAATCGCCCCGATAAACCGGGACAGGTTACGGAATTCGCATATATCTTCATCGGTGTTTGTATCACCTTACCCTTATGCTCATTTCATGACAACAAATATAACAATCCTTTTGTATAAAAAAACACCATAATTGAAATAAAAATTTAGAATGTTTTGTATATTGATAACCAAATTATTGTTGATGAAAAAAGAAGAATTATTGTATGCTTTGGCATTGCAAAAAACAAAAGGTATAGGCGATATTATTGCCAAAAAATTGATTACAACGCTGGGAAGCGCTTCGGCTGTTTATCAAGAAAAACATCGAAATATTCAGAAATTAAATGGAATTGGCTCTATTACGATTGCTAATTTAAAAGATAAAACTCCTTTAAAAGAAGCAGAGAAAGAAGTTGAATTCATCATTAAAAATGGAATTAAAACGCTGTATTTTTTAGATGATGATTATCCAAACCGATTAAAATATTGTATTGACGGACCAATTTTACTTTTTCAAAAAGGAATTACTTCATTTGAAAATCGGAAAGTTATTAGCATTGTTGGAACGCGAAAAATAACCTCTTATGGAAGAGATTGCTGTGAACAAATTATTGCCGATTTAAAAATATATAATCCAATTATTGTTAGTGGTTTCGCTTACGGAGTAGATATTTGTGCGCATCGTGCAGCCATCAAAAATGGTTTAGAAACCGTGGCTGTTTTAGCGCAAGGATTTGCCGGTTTGTATCCAAAATCTCATAAAAAATATGAAAAGGAATTGTTGGAAAATGGTAGTTTTTTAACCGAGTTCTGGTATCATGACCAACCACTTAGAGAACATTTTTTGCAACGCAACAGAATTATTGCCGGCTTATCAGAAGCTACAATTGTTATAGAATCTGCAGAAAAAGGGGGCTCATTGGTTACGGCAGATATTGCCGACTCATATAACCGAGATGTTTTTGCTGTTCCGGGAAGAACATCTGATAAATTCAGTAAAGGATGCAATCAGCTCATCAAACAAAATAAAGCTGTTATGTTAAATACGGTCAAAGATTTAATTAGTGAATTGAGTTGGGAACAATCATCAGCAAAAAAACAGCTAATCCAACCTCAATTATTTGTTGAACTATCTGAAACAGAACAATTAGTCGTTACTTTTTTGCAATTAAACGGAAAGCAACAACTCGATTTAATATCGTTAAACAATCAATTAAGCATTCAACAAACTGCTTCTGTTTTATTTAATTTAGAAATGAAAGGAATTGTAAAACCGCTGCCCGGAAAAATGTTTGAGGTTATTTAATTTTATTTAGATAAAAGAAATTAGATAAAAGATAAAATTAGTTTAGATCCATTTGGAAGTAAGCAGTTTTCAGTCGCAGTTTTCAGTGAAAATTAAACCTACGCTGGTAAGAGTATCTTGCTCGCGCATTTCAAAAATTTTAGAAAAGTGACTTCTCGATACTGTTTTTCTCTGAAAAACAACTCGAAGAGACGAAAGTTAACAAATCAGTGCTTTTAATCGAACCCGGCTTAATAATCTTTTCTATAAGTTTTAAAACGCACCAATCCAACCGTTGATAAAATTAAAAACCTGTCAATTAAAAAGCTGGTTGAAGGTAATTCCCCGATGTTCTGAACATCGGGGAATTCTTTATTAATCCAAGTAGTTAAACTATTATTTCAATTTAAATGTTACTCGACGAACCAGTTGACGTGCGCCTTTAGAATTTTTGTCTACAGAAGTATCTTCACCACCACCGCGAACGGTTAAACGGCTTGCATCAATTCCTGCGGCAACCAATAATTCTTGTACTTTTACTGCTCTTTTTTCTGAAAGCTTTTGATTATACGATACGGCTCCTAGTTCATCTGCATAACCAATAAGTGCTGCTTTTGAGCTTGGATTTTCATTCATATAGATAATCAGGTAGTTTACGGATTGTAAAGAATAATCTTCAGGAGTCGTACTATTGAAACGGAAATATACGTTTACATAACCTTTGTCAATCAATTCTTTGATGGTATCATCTTCTTCAGCAACAGTTTGTTTACTAGCATAACGGGCATCTAAAGGTGTTAACATTGCATCTGGAATACCATCGTTGTTTAAATCTACAGCACGACCTTTTGAGTCTACTGCAGCACCTGCAACAGTATTAGATTCTTGGTCTAAATAGTTTGCAATTCCATCATTATCATTGTCAGCCATATCAGTTTCTACTTTTGAAAGGCGTTGATCCAAAGAATCTAATTTACTCATAATTACATTTTCTTCTGAATACCAGTCAGCATGAATAGCTTTTTTACCTAAGTAAAAGGTTAGACCAACATTAGCATTAACGATTACACCGTTAAAACCTCTTGATTGGTTGTTAGAAACTACAGCACTTAAAGACTGTGTCCCATCCCAAGTAACAGATTGTCGTACGTGATTTATCATACTCAAATCACCTGTCAGTGCCAAGCGGTCACTCAATTTTATTTGAGGAGTAATACCTACGATAAAATTCAACATTTGATCTCCTTTGTCAAAATCGTTTGGAAATTTAGGTTTATTTACAGAATATCCAGCACCCCCGTGTAATAACACATTAAAAGTATTGGTCCAGTTTCTAAAATCAAGCACATTGCCCAAATTTACTACGCCTTGTAAACTGGTTCTGTAATATTTTGATTCAAATTCTTGACTTCCATCGCTATTCGTGATATTGTTATAGCCAGCATCCAATTTAAAACCAAATTTCTCATTGATCATATAACGTACACCAAGACCACCTTGCCATAAGCTTGGGGTTGCGGTATAGTAACCAGGACTGAAAACAGTGATAACTTTATGAACTCCCGCTTCTGCCTCTATAGACCATTGGTTATAGTTCTTTTCTTGTGCAGTTACTGTAATAACGCCTAATAAAAATAAGCTAAAAATAATTTTTTTCATTTTTATGATTTTATGGTTAATTAATTAAGGAATTAAAAAGTACATTTTTTATTTGGACTTCTCTTTATTTTGATACTGTACAAAGTTAAATACCTCAGTTGGGAATGTATTATATAATTATAAGAAAACTTTACATAATTCACACATTTTAAAGTACATACTTTTTTGATTTAACTTTTACTGAATCAAAAAATGGGATGGGAAAATCATCAGCAAAAAAACAAGCGATACAACCTCAATTATTTGTTGAACTATCTGAAACAGAACAATTAGTCGTTACTTTTTTGCAATTAAACGGCAAACAACAACTCGATTTAGTCTCGTTAAACAATCAATTAAACATTCAGCAAACAGCCGCTATTTTATTCAATTTAGAAATGAAAGGAATTGTAAAACCGCTGCCCGGAAAAATGTTTGAAGTTATTTAATTTTAACGAGATTTACCCCTCGGCTCCATTTCGGCTTCGCTCTTTTTGATTTGTTTTTATAAATTTATGATAAAAACTCTATCTTAGTTTAAACTATCAGCAGTAAAAATTACAAAACAATAAATAATATAAAAATAAATTGTCAAAAACTTGCGCATGTCGTTTTTTTTTTTTTTGTTTAGCTGTCAGATGTTCATCTTATTAAAAAATTGTTTAACCATTGGAAAATTTTCTGACAAAAAAATTAAAAATTATGAAAAAATTAAAACAAAAAATCATTTTAATTATCTTGTTTGTTGGTTTTGTAATTACTACTGCATTTAACAGTAAGGAAGAAAATTATATATCTGTATCGGAAAGTAAATTTTTTGGCTCAGAAGAATCCTGTGGCCCAACCTATTCTATTGAACCGGGTAGTTGTTATAGAACTTGTGTAACCAGATATTATGTGTTTTGGATTGAAGTTTATGAATCCATCCCCGACGTGGTTGCCTGCTGATTAATTCCAAATTAATTTTTTACAAAGCATCACTTTTTACTAAAAAGTGATGCTTTATGTAATTCATATTATGAAATATATAATTAGTATTTTTCTTTTTTTAACCTCTCAAATTAGTTACTCTCAATATAAACCTTTTATTATTATTGATCAACAAACTAATAAACCAATCCCGTTTTGTGCGGTAGATTTCTTAAATAATGATGGTACATTTTCTGATGAAAGTGGTTTTTTTTTAGCCGATATAGAACAAATTAAAAAAATAAAAGTAACTCACTTATCATATGAAACTTTTGAAACAAAAATATTTAATTTACCTGATACTATTAAATTAAACTCAAAACCTATTGTTTTAAAAGAAATTGTAATCAATAAAAATAGCTATTCAAAAAACTTACGTGTTGGATATTATAAATCGAAATCTGTCTTATCTGTAGTTTTTTTACCAAAAACAGAGTTTATAGTTTTTATAAAATCATCTAAATCATTTATAAATCCAATTATTGAGTCCCTGGAAATTCCTTTAAAAATTAGTAAACCAAGCATTTCATCAAGTGTAAAAGAAATAATTTATGGGGTATTACAGCTGAATATTTACGACAATCATAAAAATAAGATTTATTCTCAAATCATAAAAGTAACCGTTGAAGAAAATATAAAAAACATCAAACCTATAAAATTGGAAGAAGACATATGCTTTCCGACCGAAGGTTTGTTTTTTGGAATTGAAATGATAGGGTATGTTGATAATCAAAATAGTTTTATAACAACCAAAAAACACGAAATGATTGCCATAAAATTTATTGAGAGCAAAGAAGCTAATCAAACATTTTATAAAAATATATTTTACTCAAATGGAGATTGGAATTTATTAGAAAAAAATTTGAATGTTTTTCACATTAATTCTAAAAATAATTTTAATCTTGGTTTAGTTCTTAACTTACTTTCTAACTAATTAAATATTAAAAAAAATTAATACGCTACGCTGGCGCGACCATCTTGCTTATGCTTTTCAAAATTTTTTATAATTTACACAAGCGTAACGCTCGCACAAGCGAAGCTAAATTACTC
The DNA here is from genome assembly GCA_030683815.1 of Flavobacteriaceae bacterium. GTDB lineage: Bacteria > Bacteroidota > Bacteroidia > Flavobacteriales > Flavobacteriaceae > JAGXRT01. The sequence goes on along the minus strand of JAUXPJ010000018.1, from coordinate 76,890 downwards.
TCAAAAACTAATTGCGCCCAACTGGCTTAATAATCCTTTCTATAAGTTTTAAAACTCTCCAATCCAACCGTTGATAAAATTAAAAATCCGCCAATTAAAATGTTAGCTGATGGTAATTCATCCAATATAAAATAGGCAAGTACAATTCCGTAAACTGGTTGAATACTGCTGAATATTCCTACGGTTGAAGCGGTAAAGCTTTTTAAACTCATTACAAAAAGTGTGTGACCTATTGCTGTTGTAACAAGTGCCAATGTCAAAATTGCAGGTAATTGAACCATTACATTAGAGGTATCAAACATAAAAAGGACCGGCCACAATAAAGATGAAATAAAAAGCAATTGATAAAACATCAACATGGTTGGCTGATAAATAACCAACTGTTTTTTTAAAACAATATTTCGAAGTGCATAAAAAAAGGCTGAAACAACGCCAATCAAAACGCCTTTAGTGTAATCATTGCTGAAATCAAAATCGGGCATTAAAAAATATACACCAATTAAGACAATAATTCCCAAGAAAATTTGCCAAGGGTCTAATTTGATTTTAAAAAACAAAGGTTCTAATAAAGCAGTAATTACCGGAAAAGTAAAAAGTGACAACATCGCAATTGCTACATTAGATAGTTTTAATGAATAGAAATAAGTAATCCAGTGAATTCCTAAAAAAATGCTTCCTAACAGAAAACTAAAACCGTTTTTTCTGATATCAAATTTTAGCGTAATTCCTATTTTCCAACAGTATAATCCAAGAAATACAGCAGCCAACACACAGCGAAACCAAATAGTAACCGGCGGTGCTAAATTGATATATCTACCTAAAACTCCCGAAGTACTGATTAATATGAGTGCAATGTTGAGCTCAATGATATGTCGTAGGAAACTGTTTTTTTCCATTATTTAATTGGCTTTAAATTTTGCAAGTAATTCCAATGCTTTGTTGATGTTAGAAACGCCGTCAAAGCTAAGCAATAATCGCAGTCCGTTTTTGGTTTCTTTTTCTTTTAATTTTCCAATCGTCGGATTTTGCTGTACCAATTGCAACATTTTGGTAAAACCATCCGATTGATAAAAAGCCGATTTTTGATCGGCAATAAAATAGCCAATCATTTTATTATTTTTAAGCACTAAATGTTCCATCCCCAATTTTTTAGCCATCCATTTTAACCGAACACTGTTTAATAAATCAATCACCGGATTAGGCAAAGTTCCAAATCTATCCACCAATCTATTTTCAAATTGCAGCAATAAGTCTTCAGTTTCTATATCAGCCAATTCTTTGTACAGATTCATCCGTTCGGTAACGATATTGACATAAGTATCGGGTATCAGCAATTCAAAATCGGCATCGAGTTGGAAATCTTTGACAAATTTTTCTTTTTTAGTGGCTGAATCTTGATAAAGTTCTTTAAACTCATTTTCTTTCAACTCCTCAATGGCTTCATTCAATATTTTTTGATAGGTTTCAAAACCGATATCGTTGATAAATCCGCTTTGTTCACCACCCAGTAAATCACCCGCTCCTCTAATTTCCAAATCTTTTAAGGCGATGTGAATTCCGCTGCCCAAATCAGTAAAAGTTTCGATGGCAGTAATTCGTTTTCTGGCTTCATCGGTCATCATATGATAGGGTGGTGTGATGAGGTAACAAAATGCTTTTTTGTTAGAACGACCCACTCTTCCGCGCATTTGATGTAAATCTGACAAGCCGAAATTATTGGCATTATTGATAAAAACAGTATTGGCATTGGGTACATCCAAACCACTTTCAACAATCGTAGTAGAAACCAACACATCAAAATCATTGTTGACAAATTCGAACATCAATTGCTCTAATTTTTTACCATCTAATTGTCCGTGACCAACGCCAATTTTAGCATCTGGAATCAATCGTTGCAACATTCCGGCTACTTCTTTGATGTTTTCAATTCGGTTATGGATAAAAAATACCTGTCCGCCACGCGAAATTTCGTACATAATGGCATCTCGAATCACTTCTTCATTGAGTCGGATTACATTCGTTTCTATCGGATGCCTGTTGGGTGGCGGCGTATTAATGACCGATAAATCACGGGCAGCCATCAATGAAAACTGAAGTGTTCTCGGAATTGGTGTAGCTGTAAGCGTTAAGGTATCTACATTTTCTTTGATGGTTTTCAGTTTATCTTTAACGGCAACGCCAAATTTTTGCTCTTCATCAATCACCAGCAATCCTAAATCTTTGAAATGCAGTTCTTTATTGGTGAGTTGATGGGTGCCGATGATGATATCAATTTCACCATTGGCAATACTTTTATAAATCGCATTTTTATCTTTTGCCGATCGGAACCGATTTAAATAATCAACTCTTAATGGAAATTCTGACAATCGATCTTTAAAAGTTTGATAATGTTGAAAAGCCAAAATGGTAGTCGGAACCAAAACAGCCACTTGTTTGCAGTTATCAACAGCTTTAAAGGCAGCTCTGATAGCGACTTCCGTTTTTCCAAAACCAACATCGCCGCAAACCAATCGGTCCATGGGCGCCTCATTTTCCATATCAGCTTTTACCGTTTGCGTTGCCTGGTATTGATCGGGCGTATCTTCATACATAAAGCTCGATTCCAACTCGTGTTGCATATAACTGTCGGGTCTAAAAGCAAAACCTTTTTGCAGTTTCCGTTTAGCGTATAACTGAATTAAATCAAAAGCAATTTCCTTAACCCGTTGTTTGGTTTTTTGCTTTACTTTTTGCCAAGCACCGGAACCCAATTTGTACAGTTTTGGAGCTGATCCGTCGCGACTGTTATATTTTGATATTTTATGAAGCGAATGTATGCTGATGTACAGCAAATCGCGATCGCCATAAATCAGTTTGATGCTTTCTTGTTGCTTGCCTTCAATCTCAATTTTTTGAAGTCCGCCAAATTTCCCGATTCCGTGGTCAATATGTGTAACATAATCGCCAATTTCTAAGTTGGTCAATTCTTTTAAAGAGATGGTTTGATTCTTGGCAAACCCCTCTTTTAATCGAAATTTATGATATCGCTCAAAAATTTGATGATCGGTATAACAAACCAGTTGATTATCAACGTCAATAAAACCCTGATAAAGAGGCAGAATCAAGGTTTTGTAAGCAATTTTTCGGTCAATATCTTCAAAAATATCGTGAAAACGCTGCGCTTGTTTATCGTTGGCACAACACAGATAATTGGTAAAACCATCCTCCGTATTTTGTTGAAGATTTTCAAACAGCAATTCAAAATGTTTGTTGAATGATGGTTGTGGTTTGGTGTTGAAAACGATGGTATCTTCGCTTAAATCGGCAGTTTCAAAAGTGCCTAGCTGAATGGTTTTAAAATTAACCAGCAATTGGCTGAATTCACTTCCGTTGGTAAATAAATTGATTGGAGCGCTATTTTGCAGTAAAGCGGATGAATTTTGAAATGCCAATTCCGATTTTTCAAACAATCTGTCTAACTGATTAAAAATTAGTTCTTTATTTTTATGAATGACAATCGTATTATTGGGAATATAATTTAAAAATGATTCCCGATTTTCTAACATCGCTTTATTTTCAATATTTGGCAGCAACTGAATTTTACTCAGTTTTTGCAAAGAAAGTTGGGTTTCAATATCAAAAGTTCGGATACTTTCAACCTCATCGCCAAAAAATTCTAATCGATAAGGTTTATCATTGGAGAAAGAAAAAACATCTACAATTCCGCCACGAACAGAAAATTCACCCGGACTCGAAACAAAATCAACCCGTTGAAATTGGTATTCAAACAATATTTCATTGACAAAATCAAGCGAAATAGAATCGCCAACATGAACAGTTAAGGTGTTTTTTTTAAGGGTGCTTTTGGTAACTACTTTTTCAAATAAAGCATCGGGATAAGTTACCGTAAAAAGTGGTTTTCTGGTCGAATTAATTTTATTTAAAACCTCAGATCGCAACAAAATATTGGCATTATCGGTTTCTTCAATTTGATAAGGCCTTTTGTACGAAGCCGGATAAAACATCAAGGGCTTATCGGGAATTAGTGCTTCTAAATCATTAAAAATATAAGCCGCTTCTTCTTTTTCTTCCAAGATTAAAAGGATAGAATAACTGGATTTTTTATAAATCTCAGCCAATACAAATGACAAGGCAGAACCCGTTAAACCGTTTATAATCAGATTGTTTTGATTGCTTATGATCCAATTTTGCAACGCATTTAATTGCGCAGCTTGTTCAAAATGATGTTGAATTTTAGCGATGCTCAAAAGAAAATTTTCGACAAAGATAGTATTTCTGAAAGAGTTGTGCGACCGCGACCGATAATCTTGTAAAACCACCACTTTTAGCAAAAATTCAACCAAATGAATTAACTTTGTTTTGTGGACAAATTATCTAAAGAACAACGCAGAAAAAATATGCAAGCCATTAAAGCAACAGGTTCAAAAATTGAAACTGCTTTAGCCAAAATGCTTTTTGCCCGTGGTCATCGCTACAGAAAAAATGACAAAACTGTTTTCGGAAAACCAGATTTGACTTTTAAAAAACTAAAGTTTGCTATATTTGTTGATGGGGAATTTTGGCATGGAAAAGATTGGGAAAACCGTAAAAGCAATCTCAAAAGCAATCAAGAATTCTGGTATAACAAAATCGAAAGAAACATAAATCGGGATAAAGAAGTTAACCGGAAATTGTCAGAAAATGGGTGGATAACTTTAAGGTTTTGGGGAAACGACATCAAAAAAGATTTACTAAATTGCGTACTGCAAATTGAAAACGTAATTAATAACGCAAAAATGAATTTAAAAGAAAAAATATCGCTTGAAGAAATAAAAGGAAAACAAGCTGACAATCTCTATAAACTTGTTACTTAATTTATGGAAAAGAAAAGCAACAAACACGAAAATTATGAAATTCTAAATTTGTTGGGTTATGGATTATCTAAATTTGACAATACTTTTATAAAGGAATTCGGTTTTACAACAAAAACGAAATTTTTTAACTACTTTGTTGAAATTGGAATAGTAGAAACAGGAAGTGTTGTTAAAAATAGAATGGATTTATTTGATCCTTTTTTTCCAAATAATGGAAGAAAAGGTTGGTGGCAAAAAGGAGATGCTTACATTCATAGAAAATATTTAATTGACAGTTTATTTGGAAATGAAAATGTAAAAAGATATTCTGATATTGTAAAATTATATTTGAAAGAAACTTATAAGATTAAAGAAATTTTTGTAGAGGTTCAACCAATTGTAAAATCAAGATTTAAAAAACTTCAAGAAACAGGGTTAGAAGCTGAATTATATTTTATAAATAATTACAATTCTATTACTGCATTTGAAAATGGAATTTTAGAAGACGCAAGATTATATGGTGATGGTTATGATTTTCAAATTAATGTAAATGAAAGCTCTTATTTAGCAGAAGTAAAGGGGATTAGAGAAAAGAAAGGAAGATTTAGATTGACAGAAAAAGAATTTAAAATGGCTTCCGAATATAAAAATGATTACATAATTACTTTGGTTTTGAATATGAATGATTTACCTACATTTTTAACTATTGAAAATCCAATCAATAATTTGAAATTTGAAGAAAGAATAATAAAATCAAAAAGAACTAAAGAATATCATTTAACAAGAGATATATGTTGAGTTTTGATGAAAAAATATCCTGTTTAGTAAACAGTTTAAATAAAACAGAAGAAAATTATGCTGATAGTTTTAGAACAGAATTATTATTTTTCTTTGATGAATTTAATGCAGAAAATCCGCTTTTAAGTTTTCTAAAAGATTTTGATTCAAATTCTGAAATTGAAAATTGGATTAATAAATTGACTTCAAGAATTGTTATGAAAGAAGATGATTTAGAAGTTAACGAAATAATAAATGATTATTTAGAACTCGGATAACCTAGTCCCGATTGCATTGGAAATCCTTTTTTGATGCTTTTTGCCGAAATAAAGATTGGACGAAAAGTGGAAAATAGCTGCAATGAAAAACGCCTCTACATTTCAAGTTTATAACGCCTCCGCCGGAAGCGGCAAAACCTTTTCATCGGTTAAAGAATACCTTAAAATTGTGTTGCGCAACCATAATCCTAACCAGTTTCAGCATATTTTAGCCATCACTTTTACCAATAAAGCCGCCAATGAAATGAAAAATCGGATTGTAAAAAAAGAAGCTGCCTTTTTAGACAGCCTCTTTTTTATGACAATTTATCTTATTTTTTGGTTTTAAATGCCGCGTTAAGTTTTTCTAAAACTTGTTCAGTTACATTCAATTTCTCATCGCCATACATAACAGTTCCTTTTCCGTTAGTTCCTATAATTATTTTGTAACCTTTATCTTTAGCGTAATCTGCAACAAAACTATCAATTTTTTTGGATAATGCTTCAAAACTTTCTTGTGAAAGTTGCTGCAACATTTGTGAAGCTTGCTGTTGTTGACCTTGAATTTGTTGTTGTTCTTGTGTCAATTTTTGCTCTAATTGCTGGAGACTTTGTGGCGACATACTGCCCTTTCTTTTCTGATAATCTTGCACTCTTTGCTGAAATCCTAACGCTAAACTATCTAAACTAAATTTTAATTTATCTTGTTTTGCTTTTAAATCAATTTCCATCGTTTTAGTTTCATCATAACCTTTCATTAACGCTTCAACATCAACATAAGCAATTTTTTGTGTACATGAAGCTAAAGAAAAAATTACCGTAAGTAGTAATAGAATTTTTTTCATCTTAAAATTAGTGTTTAATTATTATTGTGCGAATATATTAAAAATTGGTGCTGATTTCATTTTTTTATAGAAAATATGAATTATAAATATTTATTATGTGATATTGTAGAAATAATCAATATTTACTATTGATTTTTAACCTGAAAAGAATCGATTTAAACGATTTATTTAAATATTTAAGTGTTCACGGCTTTTAATCCCATAAAATGAGCTTAAAATCGATTTAAATCGATTTTTTTGTTTTTGATGATGTAAATATGGGATGAATATTCGTTAGAAATTAAAGCTTTGATATTAGATTGTAATCCGATTAAAAATCCTTTGAAATAATTCATTTTTCCTGTTTTATATTTTTCACTTAAAAGCGAAACATAAAACGAATCCATTTTCATAGGAAATATTTTTATCACCTCCATATTTTCATTTCCAAAAAGTACAGCTATAGATTTTTTAGAAAAATGAGAAAGATGTCGGGGCACATCAAAAGCGGCCCAAAACTTTCCATAGTAAAAAGCATCATAGCTTTTAAAATTTGGAACAGCAACTATGATGGTTCCATTCGGGTTTAATAAAGATTTAATTTGCTTGATATAATTTTCAACATCAGGCACGTGTTCTAAAACATGCCACATGGTAATAACATCAAATTGAACAGGATTTTCAAAATATGATTCTTGTAAACTTTTTAAACTATCGTAAAACTGATTTGATGAATCTTTACTTGAAAGCTGCTGAAACTTTTCTTGGGTTAAAAAACGAGCATTTTTATTGGGTTCAATTCCGGTTGTTTTCCATCCATTTATTTTACAAGCCAATAGAAAATCACCTGTTCCGGTTCCGATATCAAGAACCGTTTTTGATTTGGGTTTAAGAGAATTTAATAAATTGACTTTATGGGCTATTGCATTCTTTTTAACAAATTGATACAATTTATCAAAGAGTGATTTATGAGAATCAGTATGTGGTAAATATTCAGAATTTTCATAAAAACGACCTAACTCCTCATTGGTGGGTTTAGGAATTGTTACCAACATATCTAATTCTCTGTTATGATATAACTCAAAATTCTCTTGCGTTAGAGAATAATCTTTTAATGAAATATAGTGCTGTAATAGTTCTTTATCAATATCAGTCATCCTAATTTATTTTTTAAAGAGAAAAAGTTCCACGTGGAACTTTTAAAATTATCTACCCATATAAACCAGTAAAACTGAAATATCGCTTGGCGACACTCCGCTTATTCTACTGGCTTGCGAAATGGTTTCCGGTTGTATTTTTATCAATTTTTGGCGTGCTTCTATCGAAATATTTTTTACTTTATTGTAATCAAAATTTCTGGGAATTTTAATATTTTCTAATCTGTTTAACTTATCGGCATTGTTTCTTTCTTTATCAATATACCCAGAATATTTGAAATAAATATCAACCTGATCAATCATTTCTTGATCAATTTCATGATCTTTGATGAAATCTAAAACACCTGGAAAAGTTTTAATGTCTTCAAAATTTAATTGCGGACGTGTTGCTACTTTAAACATTTTCATCGATTGTGTGATGGGCGAAGAATTTTTATCGATTAAAATAGGATTGGCAATTTCTGGCGTAATGCTTGTTTCTTTAAAAAATTCGATGAATTTTTCAACTTTCAAATATTTTTCTACTACTCTTTCTAGCCTATCATCGGATGCTAAACCTATAGCATTTGATTTGGGTGTCAATCTTAAATCTGCATTATCTTGTCGCAACAATGTTCTATATTCAGCTCTGGAAGTAAACATTCTGTACGGTTCTTCGGTTCCTTTGGTAATTAAATCATCTATTAAAACACCGATATACGCTTCATCTCTTTTTAATACAAAGGGCTCTTTATTTTGTACTTTCAGCGCTGCATTAATTCCAGCCATCATTCCCTGTGCAGCCGCTTCTTCATAACCGGTAGTTCCATTTATTTGACCGGCAAAATATAAATTCTCCACCAATTTTGTTTCTAAAGTTGATGTAAGTTGCGTTGGTGGGAAATAATCATATTCTATTGCGTAGCCAAATCTAAAAAACTTTACATTTTCAAATCCGGGAACTAGTCTCAAAGCTTTCTCTTGGATTTCATATGGCAATGATGTTGAAAAACCATTTACATAAACTTCAACCGTATTCCAACCTTCGGGTTCTACAAATAATAAATGTCTTTCTTTGGCAGCAAATCGATCAATTTTATCTTCTATGGATGGGCAATATCTGGGACCCACTCCTTTTATGGTTCCGGTAAACATGGGTGAACGACTAAAACCAAGTCGCAATAAATCATGCACTTCTTGCGAAGTATAAGTCATATAACAAGAACGTTGCTCCGTTAAAGATTTTGTTTGATCTGTAAAAGAAAATTTTTGAGGATTCACATCTCCAGGTTGTTCGGTCATTTTAGAATAATCCAAGGAACGGCCATCAACCCGCGGCGGAGTTCCTGTTTTCATGCGCCCTGATTCAAATCCTAATTTTATTAAATCCTCAGTAATTCCTTTTGATGAAGCTTCACCAACTCTTCCACCTCCAAATGATTTATCGCCAATATGAATTAATCCATTTAAAAAAGTGCCGTTAGTTAAGATAACTGATTTAGCAAAATACTCAACTCCCAACTGGGTTCTAACACCTTTTATCTTATTGTCTTCAACAATCAAACTCACAACCATTTCCTGATACATATCTAAATTAGGAAGTGATTCTAATACCAATCTCCACTCTTCAGCAAATCGCATACGATCACTTTGAACTCTCGGACTCCACATGGCAGGTCCTTTTGACTGATTTAACATCTTAAATTGGATAGCTGTTTTATCAGTAATGATACCCATATATCCGCCTAACGCATCAATTTCACGAACAATTTGCCCTTTAGCAATACCGCCAACTGCCGGATTGCAACTCATTTGAGCAATTGTTTGTAAATTCATGGTAATCAATAAGATTTTAGCACCCAAATTGGCGGCGGCGGCAGCGGCTTCACAACCGGCGTGCCCTGCTCCAATCACAATTACATCATACTCCATTTTATTCATTTTCTCAGCTGTTTTTGTTCCACGTGGAACAAGTTTAAATATTGTTTACTTATTGATTCTTAGTTATTTACATATTTTTTAATGCAAATTTCTTCATTTTTACGCATTTCTTTTTTATCTTCTTCATTTTTATCTCTAAATCCCAAAAAATGCAAGATTCCATGACACATTACCCGCAGTAATTCCTGATGAAAATCTACTTTAAATTGATTTGCATTTTCTTTTACTCTTTCTATTGAAATAAATATATCACCACTGATGACTTTATTTTCCGAATAATCAAAACTGATGATATCAGTTAAATCATCATGATTCAGATATTGTTGATTTATTTGCAGCAAATATTCATCATCACAAAAAATATAAGAAATATCACCTACCCTAAAACCATAATCAATAATGATATTTTCTATCCAAAATTGATACGTTTTTGGAGTTTCTAAAACAAAATCCGTTTCAAAATTAAAATCGATCATAGTTGATATTTTGGTGCAAAATTAAGCAAACTCTTTTGAATTGAGTTATTCAGTAAAAAATAGATTCGTTAAATAGATTGTAAGGAAATGAAGATAGTTATATCTTTGCTTTTTAAACGCCTATTTATGGAATCTAATGTACGAGTTCGCTTCGCTCCCAGTCCAACCGGACCTTTGCATATTGGCGGAGTGAGAACAGCGCTTTTTAATTATTTATTTGCTAAAAAACATCAAGGTACTTTTATCCTTAGAATAGAAGATACTGACAGAACTCGTTTTGTCCCTACGGCTGAGCAATATATTGTTGATAGTTTAAATTGGTGTGGAATTCCTTTTGATGAAGGGGTCGGTAAAAATGAAAAGTTTGGTCCTTATAGACAAAGTGAAAGAGCTTCCATTTATAAAAAATATGCAAATGAATTAATTGAAAATGGTTGGGGATATTATGCTTTTGATACTAATGAAGAATTAAATCAACTGCGCGAATCTTATGAAAAAGAAGGAAAAACCTTTATTTACAATCAGCATAATAGGAAAGAGTTAAATACTTCTTTACGACTTTCGGCAAATGAAGTTACTGAAAAACTAAAAACTGGAGCTCCTTTTGTAATCCGTTTTAAAACACCGGAAAATGAAATTTTAATTTTAAATGATATTATTAGAGGTGAAATAAAAATTGATACAAATACCTTGGATGACAAAGTTTTATTCAAAAGCGACGGAATGCCAACTTATCATCTAGCTAATATTGTAGATGATCATTTAATGGAAATTTCACATGTTATTCGAGGTGAAGAATGGTTGCCATCTATGGCTTTACACATACTTTTATACCGCGCTTTTGATTGGACCCCTCCTCTTTTTGCTCATTTACCACTGATTTTAAAACCGATTGGAAAAGGAAAATTGAGCAAACGCGATGGCGAACAATTAGGCATTCCGGTTTTTCCATTGGCATTTGTAAATGAATCAACCGGTGAAACGGTAAAAGGTTACAAAGAAGAAGGTTATTTACCAGAGGGCTTTATCAATATGTTGGCTTTATTGGGTTGGAATCCTGGAACGGAACAAGAAATTTTATCTTTAGATGAATTAATCAATTTATTTGACCTGGAAAAAGTAGGAAAATCAGGTTCCAAATTTGATCCTGAAAAAACAAAATGGTTTCAGCATCAGTATTTAATTCGTCAATCAAATGAAAGTTTAGCCGAATTATTTCAGCCTATTTTAGTTGAAAAAAATATTAATGAGCCGTTAGAGCGCATCACAAAAGTTATTTCTTTCATAAAAGAACGCGCCACTTTTGCTGCTGACTTTTGGGAATTAAGCGATTTCTTTTTCGTTAGTCCAACAGTTTACGATGAAAAAACGTCACAAAAACAATGGAAAGAGGGTACCGAATCTATCTTAAATTCGGCGATTGAAATCGTAAAATCCGTCACTAATTTTACATCCATCGAAATTGAAACTAACATAAAAGATTGGATTACTTCAGAAGAAATCAGTTTTGGAAAAGTAATGCAACCTTTACGGTTGAGTTTAGTAGGATCTTTAAAAGGTCCACATCTTTTTGATATCATTGAATTTATAGGAAGAGAAGAAACAATTAAACGTATTTTGAAGTTTATTGAGGTTGCCAAAACCAAAAATAATTGAGTATCTTTATTGAAATTAAAATATAAACTTCTATGACTGTTTTTCCTATTTTTTTAGTGGTAATACTATTGATAGTATTTCTCGCACTTTTCACCGTAAAACAACAAACCAACGCCATTGTTGAGCGTTTTGGTAAATTTGTGGCAATTAGACAAGCAGGTCTGCAATTTAAAATTCCATTTATTGATGTAATTGCAGGTCGCATTAATTTAAAAATTCAACAACTGGATGTAATTGTTGAAACTAAAACCAAAGATGATGTTTTTGTCCATCTTAAAATATCGGTTCAATTTCAAATTTTAGTTGAAAACGTTTACGACGCATTTTACAGATTACAATATCCACACGATCAATTAACGGCCTATATTTTTGATGTTGTTCGCGCTGAAGTTCCCAAAATGAAATTAGATGATGTTTTTGAAAAGAAAGATGATATTGCCCATGCCATTCAACGAGAATTAAAAGAAGCTATGTTGGGTTATGGTTACGATATTGTAAAAGCTTTAGTAACTGATATTGATCCGGATGCGCAAGTAAAAAATGCCATGAACAGAATTAATGCAGCAGAACGTGAAAAAGTGGCAGCTCAATATGAAGGAGACGCGCAACGTATTTTAATTGTTGAACGTGCAAAAGCAGAAGCTGAAAGTAAAAAATTACAAGGACAAGGTATTGCAGATCAACGGAGAGAAATTGCACGCGGTTTGGTAGAATCTGTTGATGTATTAAATAGAGCGGGAATCAATTCGCAAGAGGCTTCTGCTTTAATTATTATCACGCAACATTACGACACCTTACAAGCGGTTGGTGAGCGCAATAACAGCAATTTAATTATGTTGCCCAACACGCCATCGGCGGCCAGTAATATGTTAAATGATATGACAGCTTCTTTAATAGCAGCCAATCAAATGGGTACTATTCCAACTGATATTAAGAATAAATAGCAATTTTATGGCATAAAAAATCCTGAATTTCTTCAGGATTTTTTTATCGCTTATTTTTTTTCTTCTTCAGATGCGGAATTTTTTGGCTCATCCTCCTCTTTAGCAGCTTTTTTAAACTCTTTAATTCCAGAGCCAATACCTTTCATTAATTCAGGGATTTTCTTACCACCAAATAACAACAATACAATTACTAAAATCAAGATTCCCTGAGGAACACCTATAACACCTAAGAATATACTATTTGTCAACATAATAATAAGTTTTAATAGAACAAAAATACTAATTTTTAAACATTAATTATTTAATAATCAATTTTTTTAATTTTTAATATTTTTTGGGTTCAATAGTTCCACCCACTATTTTTTTGGTATTGAGGACTTCTGGATTTCCTTTATAATAGATTTCACCGCCAAAAGTTACTTTTGCATCCAATAAATCGGTGGCAGAAATTTCGGCTATACCGGCTGTGGCAGCAACCACATAAGCTTCTTCAGAAACCAAATTAAAACCTTTGTAAATTCCTCCGGTATTGGTTTCTACTTGTTGATTTTTGACTTTTCCTTTTAACTGAATTACCCCGGCAGAAACTGATTTAACGGTTAAATATTTTACATCAACCAATAAATTAATCTTAGCTCCTTCTTGTGTTTTAATCTCTAAATCTGGCTGATTAATAATATGTGATGCGCTAATTTCACTTCCTTCATTGGCATCAATAATATCAATGTTATTGCTGTAAAAAACTTTGATGGTATAGACCTCACCTTTGAAAGTTTCTTGTAATTTCAAGGTGATTTTTAAAGTTCCGTTAACATTCTTAATAACAATATCTTGCGGTTTTTTAGCGGTTATTTCAACCTTAGATTCATGACTTTTAAATAACTCCATTTTTAATCCGTTATAGGATTTAATGATATTAAAATCACCAAAATTAGCAGTTACTGTTTGTTGTGAGAAAACAAAAAACGGTACTAAAAATAGAAACAATTTAACTGTTTTTTTCATCTGTGCTTTTTTTTATTGATATACAAATATGATGCCTTTTTGTTAATATGATTGACTACTTCACTAAATTAAAATCTAAATATTTTTTTTCTAAATCTATTTTTTTGACAATTACTTTAACTTTAGATCCGAGTTGTAAAATATTTTTGGTTGATTGTCCAACTAAAGCATATTGCTTATCATCAAAGATATAAAAATCATCTTTTATATCACGTGTACGAACCATTCCTTCGCATTTATTTTCGATAATTTCGACATAAATTCCCCATTCTGTAACTCCGGAAATGACTCCTTCAAATACTTCATTTTGATGGTCAAGCATATATTTTACCTGCATGTATTTGATAGAATCTCTTTCGGCTGAAGAAGCCATCATTTCACGATCAGAACAATGTTCACTCATTTCCTCATATTTGAGTGGATTGGGTGATTTGCCATTGTTGAGATAATGAAACAACAAACGATGCACCATCACATCCGGATATCTTCTAATAGGGGAAGTAAAATGTGAATAATGTGAAAATGACAATCCATAATGACCAATATTTTCGGTAGAATAAACAGCTTTACTCATCGTTCTGATTGCTAAGGTTTCAATCATATTTTCTTCTGCTCTGCCTTGAACATTTTTCAACAGCATATTTAAAGATTCAGAAATATCGCGTTGCGAAGTCATTTTAATTTTATAACCAAACTTGGTAATTAAATTATTTAAAGCATATAATTTATCGATATTGGGCTCATCATGTATGCGATATACAAAGGTTTTTTCTGGTGTATTTTCTTTAGTTTTTCCAATATACTCAGCTACTTTTTTATTAGCCAACAACATAAATTCTTCAATCAATTTATTGGAATCTTTTGATTCTTTAAAATAAACGCCGGTCGGATTGGCTTTTTCATCTAAATGAAATTTAACTTCTATTTTATCAAAAGTGATGGCTCCTTTTGAAATTCTTTCATTTCGAAGAATTTTAGCCAAGTCATTTAATTTTAAAATTGCCTCAGAAATTTCTACTGATTTTGGTTCATTATTTTCTACAGTATTTTTATCGATTCCGTTTTCAATAATTTGCTGAGCTTGCTCGTAAGTGAACCTTTTATCAGAATGCATGACCGTTTTTCCAAACCATTGATGGATAATTTTTGCCTTGTCATTAATTTCAAAAATGGCAGAAAAGGTTAATTTATCTTCATTTGGTTTTAAAGAACAAACTTCATTTGATAAAATTTCGGGTAACATTGGTACCACTCTGTCAACCAAATAAACTGAAGTAGCTCTTTTATAAGCTTCGTCATCTAAAACAGTATTTTCGGTTAAATAATGGGTTACGTCGGCAATATGAACACCCACTTCAATATTTCCATTTTCCAAAACTTTATAGGAAAGTGCATCATCAAAATCTTTAGCATCGGCCGGGTCAATGGTAAAAGTAGTAATTCTTCTGATATCTTTTCTTTGGAAAATTTCACTTGATGTAATTTCAGTACTTAATTGATTGGCTTCATTTTGTACTTCATAGGGAAATTCATAAGGCAAACCATATTCATATAAAATAGAGTGAATTTCAGTTTCATGCTCTCCTGGTTTTCCGATAATTTTGGTAATTTTTCCAAACGGATTTTTAGAATTTTCAGGCCATTCTATCAGTTCAGCAACCACTTTTTCACCATTTTTAGCCTCGTTTAAATCCTTTTTACCAATAAAAATGTCGGCATACATTTTATAATCATCAGCAATTACAAATCCGAAATTATTATTGAGTTGTAAAACACCCACAAATTCTGTTTTATATCTTTTGATAATTTCTACTACTTCACCTTCTTGTTTTTTACTTCTTTTTTTATTAAAAACATAAACTTTTACGATATCAGAATTTAATCCTTTATTTAAATGATTGGCTGAAATAAAAATATCATCCTCTAAATCTTCAGAAACTAAATAAGCATTTCCGTTAGAGGTTACTTCTAATTTACCAACATAATAATTAGAAAATAAATGAATTTTAAACTTTCCTCTAACAGTTTCATCAATTCTCTTTTTACCGCTTAATTCTACCAACTTTTGTATAATTTGATTTTTAGAAGCGGGGTCAGTAACACCAATCTTAGCTGCAATTTGTTTATAATTAAACTCTTGCGTTGGATTTTTAGAAAGAATTGATAGAATTTCTTTTGTTAAATCTTTGATAATATTTCCTTTCTTTTTGAAAATATCTTTCTTTTTACAAGGCATATGTTGATTTATTTCAATTTTTAAAAGTACAAAGAAATATTGACTCTCTTAAAAATTGACTATTATAAAACTGTTAATATATTATGTTGATGTATTTTATAAATATCAAATACAATTTGTATTCTTGTATGGGTATTAAAACTAAACATATGATTCACACTTGGTATATTATAGTAAATCCAACTTCTGGAATGGGAAGGGCAAAACGCAATTGGAAAAAAATAAACAGATTACTGCATCAATATGAATTAGATTTTGAATTTCAATTTAGTGAATACAGTAAACACGAAACTGTATTAGTTAAAGAAGCAATTAGAAGAGGATATCGAAAAATTATCAGTATTGGAGGAGATGGCACATTATTTAATATTTTAAATGGGGTGATGACGCAAGAATTTATCAATCCGTTAGATATTGCTATTGGGGTAATTCCGATTGGAACAGGAAATGATTGGGTTCGTTCTCATAAAATTCCGAGACATTATGAAAAAGCCATTCAAATTATAAAAGAAGGAAAAACTGTTCAACAAGATGTTGGATATATTGAATTACTCAACGAAAATAAATCAGCTTATTTTAATATTTTAGCCGGTTCTGGTTTTGTGGGTCATGTAGTTCATAAAACTACCAAAATAAAGAGAGTTGGTCCTTTTGCTTTTGCTTTAGGAACATTGTTAAGTTTAGCCGGACATAAATTAAACACGCTAAAAATTCATATCAATGATGAAGTTTTTACCACAAAATCATTGTTAACAGTTGTTGGAAATTTAAAATATTCAGGTGGTGGAATGCAACTTACTAAAAATTCAAATTCATTGGACGGATTGTTTGATGTTACCATTGCTAAACACATTAATAAACCAACTATTATCGGCAATATTTTTAATTTATTTAACGGTAAAATTGTAAATCATAGATTAATTTCTAATTACAAAACCGATAAACTTAAAATTGAAATTGAAGATAATACAGAATCATTTGTTCAAGCAGATGGAGAAATTATAGGTAAAGGTGGATTTAAAATTGAATTAATTCCGCAAGCGGTAACTTACATTGTTCCCAAAAATTAATTTTCATTTTTAATACTTATCAACATCTATAATAATATTAAAATATTTATTTAAAAATTTATAAAAAATATGATGGTGATGATAAAATGTTAATATGTTGAATAAGTAATTTTATTATTGGTATAAAAATATGATTTATCAATTAATATTAACAATTTTTATAAAGTTATTAAACTGTTAAAAGTTTTAAAATCAGCTTAAAAAAGCACTTATTAACAAAAAATAAAAAGTATGCCAAAAGTTAAATTTTTAATAAGATTAAGAAATGAAAATGTTAATAAACTATTCAATATCTGTTAAAAAAATGAGCGTAAAAATTAATAAAAAAACTTGCTTTATTAAATTCATCTTATGATTATGAAAATAATTTCAATAAAGCAAAAAAACTTATGTTTTATTATTGATATTTTATTAACATTTCAACTATTTTATAATAACGCTAATAATCAATGTATTGTAAAAAAGCAATTAACAACCCATTATTTTTTTGTTAATAATACGTTTATGTACCTTTGTTAACTATATTTTTAATTTATATGATGAAAATAGCGATAGGTAATGACCATGCCGGAACCGGCTATAAGTTTGAAATCAAAAAGTATTTAGAATTTAACGGATATCAAGTGCTGAATTTTGGAACTGATGATAATGAAAGTATGGATTATCCGGATACGAT
This sequence comes from Flavobacteriaceae bacterium, assembly GCA_030683815.1. Lineage (GTDB taxonomy): Bacteria > Bacteroidota > Bacteroidia > Flavobacteriales > Flavobacteriaceae > JAGXRT01. Next base: position 59,060 of record JAUXPJ010000018.1, on the reverse strand, counting down.
CCATTTAGTTGCCAATTCAGTTGAATCTAAAGAAACTGATTTTGGAATTATTTTATGTGGTACAGGAAATGGTGCTAATATGACCGCAAATCATCACCAAAAAATTAGAGCTGCCTTATGTTGGAATGAAGAAATTGTTTCATTGGCCCGCCAACACAACGATGCTAATATTTTAAGTATTCCCGCTAGATTTGTTACTTTAGAACAGGCATTAAAATTTGTTCAAATATTTTTATCTACCAATTTTGAAGGTGGAAGACATCAAAATAGAATAGAAAAAATTCCTGTAAAATAATTTCAGAATGAGAGTAAATCACCAGCAGAAACCGGTCATTTCGGGAAAAAATTTACTTTTTTCCATCATATTAAATCTTATCATCACTATTGCCCAACTCATTGGGGGTTTTATATCAGGAAGTTTAGCATTAATATCAGATGCAATTCATAATTTTTCTGATGTTATCACATTAATTATTAGCTATATAGCTAATATTTTAGCACTACAGAAAAAGCAGACGATTCGCAAAACATTTGGCTATAAAAGAGCAGAAATTATTGCCGCATTTTTTAATGCAACATCCTTAATTGTGATTGCAATTATTTTGGGATACGAGGCAATTGAAAGATTTTTCACTCCCGTTGAAATCGAATCTAATTTAGTTATTATCCTTGCTATTTTAGGAATTTTAGTAAACGGATTCAGTGTTTTACTCCTTAAAAAAGATGCAGAACACAATCTGAATATGAAATCGGCATACATCCATTTATTGGCCGATATGTTAACTTCTGTAGCAGTTTTAATTGGTGGTTTATTGATGAAATTTTATCAGATATATTGGATAGACTCCGTTTTAACACTCATCATTTCTATCTATTTAATCAAAATGAGTTGGAAAATTTTTATTGATTCTTTACAAATTCTCATGTTATTTGCCCCCAAACACATTGTAGTAGAAAAAGTAGTAGATGAGTTGTGTAAAATAGAAACTATTAGAAATATTCATCATGTTCATATTTGGCAATTGAATGATAAAGAAGCTTATTTTGAAGCACATATAGAATTTAAACAGGATATTAAATTATCAGATTTTGACGCAATTTGTAAACAAATTGAAATTATTTTAAAAGATAAATTCGGAATTTATCACTGTAATTTACAACCGGAATACATCAGAGAAGATTTAAAAGAGTTAATAATTCAAGATTAATACATGAACTGGATTCTTAAAAATTTTGACTCGCTTATGCGAGAAGAATTATATGAAATACTTCGCTTTCGATCAGAAATTTTTGTGGTAGAACAAAATTGCGTTTTTCAAGATATCGATGAAAAAGATTTTTGCGCACTCCATCTTTTTTTAAATGATTCTAAAACCCAAAAAATAATTGCTTACGCTCGCTTATTTCAACCGGGCGATTATTATTTTCAAGCATCAATTGGAAGAGTTGCCATAAAAAAAGAATTTAGAAGTGAAGGATTGGGTCATCAATTGATGAAAAAGGCAATCGAAGAAATTGATAAAAATTTTCATACAAAACCCATCAAAATTGGCGCACAATTGTATTTAAAAGATTTTTATGAAACACATGATTTTAAGCAAATTGACGATGAATATATTGAAGATGGAATTCCGCATATTCATATGTTAAGAAAGTAATATTTCAAATTAACAGAACAAAAAAATACGTACTTTAGCGAATCATTTAATTATTTATACTCAGAATTATGGCCATAGACAAAGAAAAAGAATCGAAATTAAAAGCACTTCAACTCACCTTGGATAAGTTAGATAAAACCTACGGAAAAGGCGCTGTGATGAGATTAGGTGATTCAGCAATTGTTGAAGTTGAAGCTATTTCATCAGGTTCCTTAGGATTAGATATTGCCTTAGGTGTTGGTGGATATCCAAGAGGAAGAGTGATTGAAATTTACGGACCGGAATCATCAGGTAAAACAACCTTAACATTACATGCCATTGCAGAAGCGCAAAAAGCCGGCGGAATTGCCGCTTTTATTGATGCAGAACATGCTTTTGATCGTTTTTATGCGCAAAAATTAGGAATTGATGTTGATAATTTAATCATTTCTCAACCTGATAATGGTGAACAAGCACTCGAAATAACTGAAAATTTAATTCGGTCTGGAGCCATCGATATCGTAGTGATTGACTCGGTTGCAGCTTTAACTCCGAAAAGTGAAATTGAAGGTGAAATGGGCGATTCTAAAATGGGATTACATGCCCGTTTAATGTCACAAGCGTTGAGAAAATTAACAGCAACAATTAGCAAAACGAATTGTACGGTAATATTTATCAATCAATTACGTGAAAAAATTGGGGTGATGTTTGGAAATCCGGAAACCACAACCGGTGGAAATGCATTGAAATTCTATGCTTCTGTTCGATTAGATATCCGTAAAAAATCGCAAATTAAAGATGGTGAAAAAGTAATTGGAACCGGAACAAAAGTAAAAGTGGTTAAAAACAAAGTGGCGCCACCATTTATGACCGCAGAATTTGATATCATGTACGGTGAAGGAATTTCTAAATTGGGTGAAATAGTTGATTTAGGAGTTGAATTTGAAATTATTAAGAAAAGCGGTTCCTGGTTTTCTTACGGCGATACCAAATTAGGACAAGGACGAGATGCTGTAAAAGGACTATTAAAAGATAATCCGGATTTAGCCAAAGAATTAGAAACCAAAATTTTTGAACATATCAAAAATAATTAATACCAAAAAGGGAGTTTTAAACTCCCTTTTTTATTTTCCCGTACTTCCAAATCCGCCACTTCCACGAGAAGTTTCATCTAAAACTTCCACTTTTAACCACTCAACTCGTTCGTGTTTAGCGACGACCATTTGCGCAATTCTATCGCCATCATTGATCGTAAAATCATCCTTGGATAAATTCACTAAAATTACGCCAATTTCACCCCGATAATCCGCATCAATAGTACCCGGACTGTTCAATACGCCAATTCCAAATTTTGCCGCGAGTCCGCTACGCGGACGCACTTGTGCTTCATAACCAACGGGCAAAGCAATAAACAAACCGGTTTTTACCACCACGCGCTCCAATGGTTTTAAAATGATGGGTTGCTCAATATGGGCGCGTATATCCATTCCGGCAGATGCCAAAGTTTCATAACAGGGTAAAGTGTGTTTAGATTTATTGACTATTTGAACTTTCATTTTTTATTGATTTTTCGAAATATTAATTTAAGTTGCGCTTGTTCATTCCAATATATAAATCCACCAAAAGATAAAATCATCAAAGTAGAAATAAACAATTGTTCTCTGAAATAGAGAAAAGAAAGTGTTGATAAACCTACCGAAATAAGAATGTAATTCAATATTTTTTTGATTTCATACGGAACAGGATAATATTTTTTTCCGATAAAATAAGAAGCAATCACCATGCTTGCATATGCTAAAAGTGTTGCCCAAGCCGAAGCCATATAACCAATCATCGGGATAAAAATTAAATTAATCACAATGGTTACAAAAGCTGCCAACAATGAAAAATACATCGCAAAACGGGTTTTATCGGTTAATTTATACCAAACTGAAAGGTTATGATACATCCCTAAAAATAAATTAGCCAACAAAACAATGGGAACAATGGCTAAGGCACTCCAATAATTTTCATTGATAAAATGCTTGATAACATCAATAAAAGCTACAATTCCCAACAAAGCAAAGGCGCCGACTATGGTAAAATATTTCATGATTTGAGCGTAAATTTCTTTGGCATTTTCTTTTGATGACTGGTCAAAGAAAAAAGGTTCAGCGCCCAATTTAAAAGCCATAATATACAAATTCATAAAAATAGCCAATTTATAAACTGCAGCATAAATACCCATCGCTTCTTTGTCCATCATTTTTCCGATGAGATATTTGTCTAGATTTTCATTGATTACGTAAGCAATTCCTGCTACTAAAATTGGCCATCCGTAGCTCAACATTTTTTTGAATAAAGCAATATCAAATGAAATTTTAAACTTGAGCAAATAAGGTATTAACAACAGAAACGAAATGAAGCTTCCTACCAAATTAGCGATGAAAATATAATTTACTTTGGGTGTTAAATCATAATTTTTTTGGATGATTTCCGGAAGAACAATTCCTTTTTCCAAATAAATTGGAATGTATTTTAAGAAAAGTAAGTTGATGACTACAATCACCAAAACATTCATCAATTTGATGCCGGCATAAGTAATCGATTTATTGGTAGCTCTTAAGTATGCAAACGGAATAATAGATAAAGTATCAATGGCCAATATGGCAATCAGTAATTTTAAGCGCAACGGATTTTCTTCAAAATCAAATAAATTGGTGAAAAAATCACTAAATGAATAAGCTAAAAACACAAAAACAACCGTTGTAAATAAAATGCTGATAAAACTTGTTGAAATGATGGAATCCTTTTTATTTTCGGTATTATAGAACCTAAAAAAGGAAGTTTCCATTCCATAAGTCAATATTACAGCCAATAAACTTGCCCAAATATAAAAGTTGGTATTATCGGCGTAACCACTTGTTGGCAAGGCATCAGTATGGACTTTGACGAGTAAAAAATTAATCACTCTCGGCAAAACCGTTGCTAATCCGTAAATTAATGTATCTTTTAAAAAGTGTTTAAGTGTACTCAATGCTTAAGTTTAGTGAAACAAATATAAATAATAGAATATTGTTAAGACATGCTTTTTAATAGAAATCAAAGTGCTTCAATTTTTAAAATTGTTACTTTTGCAGTTCAAAACTTTAAAAAATGAGTAATTCTATAAAAATAGCGGTTTTTGGTGGTGGAAGTTGGGCAACTGCTATAGTGAAAATGCTTTCTGAAAATTTAGAACAAGTTGGTTGGTATATGCGTAGTTCATACGCAATTGAGCATATCAGAAGAAATAAACACAATCCAAATTACATCAGTTCTATTGAATTTAATCCGAATCAACTTTATTTAAGCGATGATATCAATGAAATAGTGAAATATGCCGATTATTTGATTTTTGCCATTCCATCTGCTTTTTTAAAAGATGAATTGGATAAAATAACCGAATCGTTTGAGGGGAAAGTAATTTTCTCTGCCATTAAGGGAATTGTGTCAGAAAGCGGATTGATAGTTGGCGAACATTTTCATAAAATATTAAATGTTCCATACGAAAATATTGGTGTAATTACAGGTCCTTGTCACGCCGAAGAAGTAGCACTCGAAAGATTATCATATCTCACTTTGGCTTCTTTGGATGAAGATAAATCTAAAATCTTAGGAAAATATTTAGAAAGCGATTTTATCAAAATTAAAATAACAGATGATATTTTCGGAACCGAATATGCCGCCGTTTTAAAAAATATTTATGCGATTGCCGCCGGAATTGCACATGGTTTGGGTTATGGCGATAATTTTCAATCGGTCTTGATGTCAAATGCCATTCGTGAGATGAAACGCTACATCAAAAAAGTACATAAAATGAAACGCAATATCAATGATTCTGCTTATTTAGGCGATTTATTGGTAACCGGCTACTCCATTTTCAGTAGAAACCGCATGTTTGGAAATATGATTGGCAAAGGATATACCGTTAAATCTGCCATGATGGAAATGAGTATGGTTGCCGAAGGATATTATGCCGCCAAATGCGCTTTTATCATCAATGAAAAAAACAAGGCAAAAACCCCCATTTTAAATACGATTTACCGAATATTGTATGAAGGAAAAGATCCTAAAAATGAATTTAAAGAATTGACTAATTTGTTGGATTAGTGATTTTTTAGGAAATTGAAATTAGCGAAAAGCGAATAGGAAATAGAATTAGCGAAAAGTATCATAAAAAAAAGTATTACATAATGCTTAAAGCTTATTGCCTAATGCTTTAAATAAAAGTCCTTCCCTTTGGGAAGGATTTAGGATGGGATTTATCCAACTACAATTCCCTTTTTATTTAAAAAAGGAATCAATAGAATGGTATTTATTGAAACGGCATTTTTTGGAAACAAATAAGTTTTGTCAAATAATTTGTTGTTGGAGAAAAAACTGACCTGAAATTCGTTGTTCAGTTGTAACACTTCTTCCGGTATCATTTCAATTTTGGTGTATGATTTTGCAGGTAAATGTTCAATGGTTTTTCGCATTACCGCGGTAGATTTTTCATCATCAAAACCTTTAGAAACAATCATAACCATTTCTAATGTATTTTCTTGCTGATTGATCAGATAAGCATTCCAATCATAACATTTAAATTCATCGTTATATTCATAAGCAATAGCCATCAATACATCAACCACTTGCGGAATTTTAATATCTTTTTTCAATTAAGTTAAAAGTTAGAATTTCTTTGTATCAAGTATCTTGTATCAAGTATCTGGTAATACGATTGTTAATTTATAAAAAGCATTGAGGTTTTTTGTTTACCTTCGACAAGCTCAGGTTGACAAGTTTTAATGTATAATGTTCACTGAATACTGCGAATGAAAACTGAATACTGCGAATGAAAACTGCAAACTAAAAAACCTATCTAACCGATTTAAACTGTTCTAAAAAACGCACATCATTTTCGTAAAACATTCTGATATCCGGTATTTGGTACAACAACATCGCGATGCGCTCAATGCCCATTCCGAATGCAAATCCGCTGTATTTTGTGGGGTCGATATTGACATTTTTCAACACATTGGGATCTACCATGCCGCAGCCCATAATTTCTAACCAGCCGGTTCCTTTGGTAATTTTATAATCAACTTCGGTTTCCAATCCCCAATAAATATCCACTTCGGCGCTCGGTTCTGTAAAAGGAAAATACGACGGACGCAATCTGATTTTTGATTTCCCAAACATTTCTTTGGTAAAATAAAGCAGTGTTTGTTTTAAATCGGCAAAAGAAACATCGGTATCAATATACAAACCCTCTACTTGGTGAAAAATACAATGCGAACGCGCCGAAATATCTTCATTTCTAAAAACTCTACCCGGAGAAACCGTTCTAATGGGCGGTTGGTGACTTTCCATATAGCGCATTTGTACCGATGAGGTATGCGTGCGCAACAACATATCCGGATTTTTTTGCAAGAAAAAAGTGTCTTGCATATCACGTGCAGGATGGTGTTCCGGTAAATTTAATCCGGTAAAATTATGCCAATCATCTTCCATCTCAGGGCCTTCAGAAACGGTAAAACCGATGCGGGAAAAAATATCGACAATCTGATTTTTGACCAAAGAAATGGGATGTCTGTTGCCTAATTCTATCGGTTCAGCCGGACGCGTTAAATCACCATATTTGGTTTTAAAACCTTTGGCATTTTCAATTACTTCTTTTAAAAAAGTTACTTTTTCTTGCGCAGCATTTTTGAGTGTATTGATATAAAGTCCAAATTCTTTGCGTTCGTCTTCAGCTACATTTTTAAACTCAGCAAACAAATCAGTTAAAATTCCTTTTTTCCCTAAGAATTTTATTCGGAATGCTTCAATTTCTTCCACATTTGATGACTGAAATGCATCAACTTCTCCAATCAGTTCTTTTACTTTATCTAACATTTTCAACAATAAATTAGGAGGCAAATTTATGAAAAGATACGTTTCTTTTTATTTTTTTAAAGAATTGTTTTGTTTTGAGAATCTCTTAAGACATTTTTTAAAAGTAAAATAGATTGATAACATGATAGAAAATATAAATTGAGATCAGTAAACGCTTCAAGAAATTATAGTATTTTTATAAGATATTACCCGATTAAAAAGTCAAAATCCATGTTAAAAAATCCACTTCCCGATTTAAGAACCTACGAGTTTCAGGAATTTGAGTTCAAACAATTGATGCAGAATAGAATTTACAACGCCTTAATTGTCTGTTCTAACTACGACTATTATATGCTGGAAGAGGATGGAAGAATTGATGAGCAAATATTTAATGAATATATGGCTTTAAATTTATTGCATCCACCAAGTTTTATGCATGCCAATACACCTAAAAAAGCGTTGCAAATGTTGGCATCAGAAAAAATTGATTTGGTCATTGTTTGGTTAGATGCAGGAAATGTAACATCATTTGGCACTTCAAAATTAATTAGAGAGAAATTTCCTCAGGTTCCAATTGCGGCTTTAAGTCACTATTCATCAGAGTTGAGTAAACGTTTGGAAAAAGAAGATACCAGTACTATTGATTATTTATTTCATTGGAATGGTAATGTTGATATTTTCTTTGCTATTATCAAATTAGTTGAAGATAAAATGAATGTTGAAAGGGATATTGAACAAATTGGCGTAAAAGCCATTTTATTGGTGGAGGATTCTCTTCGGTTTTATTCACGTTATTTACCATTGATCTATAAAATTATCTTAAAACAGACGCGCTCATTTATGTCTGAAGGATTAAATGAACACCGAAGAACTTTATTGATGCGCGGAAGACCAAAAATTTTATTAGCCACCAATTATGAAGAAGGAATAGAATTATTTAAAAAACACGAAAGCAATTTATTAGGAGTTATTTCGGATGTGAGTTATTTTAAGGGAGGCGTAAAAGATCCGGCAGCAGGTTTTCGTTTACTGGAATATGTAAGAGAAAATAATCGGTATTTCCCCGTTTTGATTCAATCATCAGAGATGAAAAATGAAGCAAAAGCTAAGGAATTAAAAGCGATGTTTCTTTATAAACACTCAGAAACATTAGGATTAGACATCAAAAAATACATCACCAAATATTTTTCTTTTGGCGATTTTGAATTTTGGGATCCGGCTCAAATGAAAGTGGTTGCAGTGGCAAAAGATTTAAAAAGTTTTCAAAAGGCACTGGGAATTGTAACGCTAGAATCCATTGTTTACCACGCCAAACGAAGTGAATATTCTAAATGGCTTCGTTCAAGGGCTTTGTTTCCTTTGGCAGATTTATTCAGCCCGATTGAATATGAAGATTTTACCGAAGAAGATCAAATCAGAGAATTTTTAATCAATGCAGTCAGGGTTTTCAGGATATTTTTATCGCGGGGTGTCATTGTTAAATTTGATAAAAATAAATACGATGAATATTTAGGATTTGCCAGAATTGGCGAAGGCGCTTTAGGTGGCAAAGGTCGTGGTTTGGCTTTTATCAATTCATTTCTAAAACGCCATAATTTGTTCAATAAATACAAAGATGTAACTATTTCCATTCCCAGAACGGTGGTTTTGAGTACCGATGTTTTTGAAGAATTTATGGAAAAACATGAGCTTTTCCCTTTTGTTGCACAAGATCATGAGGATGAAGTTATTTTAGAAAAATTTATTTCAAAACCTTTGCCTAATTGGGTTTTGGATGATGTTAAAGCTTTTTTAGCAACCACTAAAATGCCTATTGCTATTCGTTCATCAAGTGTTTTAGAAGATTCGCATTATCAGCCATTTGCCGGTGTTTTTGCTACTTATATGGTGCCAAATACGGATCCCGAAAAAATGTTTGAAATGGTTTCTAATGCTATAAAATCAGTAATTGCCTCCGCATATTTTAAAAACAGCAAAGCGTATATTAAGGCCATTTCACATTCTATTGAAGAAGATAAAATGGCGGTAATTCTTCAAGAAGTAGTAGGAAAGCAATATAAAGATGTGTATTATCCTAATATTTCCGGTGTTGCCCGATCCATTAATTTCTATCCGATAGGAAATGAAAAACCTCATGAAGGCATCGCAAATATTGCCTTAGGTTTAGGAGAGATTGTTGTTGCGGGCGGACAAACATTACAGTTTTCGCCCTATCATCCTACAAAAGTTTTACAACTTTCTTCACCAGGATCTACCCAAAGAGATACTCAAAAATTCTTTTACGGACTGGAGATGGATCCTAATAAATACCATGTTTCAACAAGCGAAGCTGTTAACAAAAGAAAAATAAGCATCAGACAAGCTAAAAATCATGATTCTTTAAAATTTGTTGCATCAACTTATGATATTCAAAATAATATTATTCGACCGGGTATTTTACAGGATGGTTTTAGGGTCATCACTTTTGATAATATTTTAAAATACAACACTTTTCCATTGGCCGAAATTTTAAAAGATTTATTGAGAATCTCACAACGCGAAATGCAAAATCCGGTAGAAATTGAGTTTGCCGTAAAATTAGATGTTCCGCCGGGTGAACCCAGAACGTTTAATTTTCTTCAAATTAGACCCATTGTTGAAACTAATGATGCGGCTAATTATCTGCCGGATGATTTTGAGCAAAATGAAACCATTATTTATTCAGAATCTGCGTTAGGCAATGGAAAGTTTGATCATATTTCGGATTTTGTTTATGTAAAACCGGCTACATTTAATTCGGCTAACACACTTGAAATTGCAAAAGCTGTTGAAAAAGTGAATAAAAAATTTGAAGAAGAAGGGAAACAATATGTGTTGGTAGGACCCGGCAGATGGGGCTCAAGTGATAGATGGCTGGGAATTCCTGTTAAATGGGCTCAAATTTCATCAGCGAAAGTAATTGTAGAATCAGGCTTGAATGAATTTAGAATTGATCCGAGTCAAGGTACACATTTCTTCCAAAATTTAACATCTTTTAAAGTGGGATATTTAACCATCAACCCATTTATAAACGACGGATTTTATAATGTTGATTACTTAAATAATCAAAAAGCTGTTTATGAAGATGAGTATTTAAGACATATCAAATTTGATGACCCTTTAACCATTGTAATTGAGGGTAAAACCAATAGAGCAGCCATTTTTAAAGAAGGATATGTTCTTAATAGATATTCGGATGATGAAATGGATGCATTGCCTCCGGAAGGTTTTATGTAATGGTAATTATAGATTCTTTACCGATAGAATTATTATTTAATAAATAAGACATCTTCCAAAATAAAAATTTAACAATAAATCAAAAAAAGAGGCTATTTATTATTATATCGATAAATTAAGTAATTCATAATATGTTAATTTTATATTTTAACTAATTTATGGAATAATTATTACAGAAATATGAAAATATATTTACTAAATTTGCACATTAATTATACACATTAATAGAGTTTTACATACATTAAAAAACATTTAATACTATATCATTATGAATGTTAAAGAAATATTAAACAATCTTGAGGCAAAGCACCCGGGAGAAAAAGAATACCTGCAAGCGGTTCATGAAGTACTGGAATCGGTTGAAACTATTTACAATGAAAATCCGCAATACGAAGCGGCAAAAATTATTGAAAGAATTGTAGAACCAGATCGTATTTTAACTTTTAAAGTTACTTGGATTGATGACAATGGAAACACTCAAGTTAATTTAGGTTACAGAATTCAATTTAACGGAGCTATAGGGCCTTACAAAGGAGGATTGCGTTTTCACCCATCAGTAAACTTATCAATTCTTAAATTCTTGGGATTTGAACAAATCTTCAAAAATGCTCTAACTACACTTCCAATGGGTGGTGGAAAAGGAGGTTCTGATTTTGATCCAAAAGGAAAATCAGACAAAGAAATTATGCGTTTCTGTCAAGCATTTATGTTAGAATTATGGTCATTAATCGGTCCTGAAACTGATGTTCCTGCCGGAGATATTGGAGTAGGTGGTCGTGAGATTGGATTTTTATATGGAATGTATAAAAAATTAGCCAAAGAACACACAGGCGTTTTAACTGGAAAAGGTCTTAATTGGGGGGGGTCATTAGTGCGTCCTGAAGCAACCGGATTTGGTAATGTATATTTTACTCAAGAAATGTTGGCTACCAAAGGAGATACTTTAAAAGGTAAAACCGTAGCTATTTCAGGTTTCGGAAACGTGGCTTGGGGTGCGGCTTTAAAAGCTACAGAATTGGGAGCTAAAGTAGTAACTATTTCAGGTCCTGATGGATATATCTTTGATCCTGCAGGTTTAAATGCAGAGAAAATAGATTATATGTTAGAATTAAGAGCGACCAACAATGATATCGTTGCGCCTTATGCTGATGAATTCCCCGGCTCAACCTTCTTTGCAGGTAAAAAACCATGGGAACAAAAAGTTGATATCGCTTTACCTTGCGCTACTCAAAATGAATTGAATGGTGATGATGCCAGAAAATTAGTAGCCAATGGTTGTATTTTAGTGGGTGAAGGTGCTAATATGCCATCAACTGAGGAAGCGATTAAAGTATTCCATGATAACAAAATATTATTCTCGCCTGGTAAAGCTTCTAATGCCGGTGGTGTTGCCACTTCTGGTTTAGAAATGACTCAAAACTCTAACAAATTGAATTGGACTCGTGAAGAAGTTGATGCTAAATTACACCATATCATGAAAGAAATTCATGCTGCTTGCGTAAAATACGGAACAGGAGTTGACGGATATGTAGATTATGTAAAAGGTGCCAACATTGCCGGTTTCTTAAAAGTAGCCGATTCTATGTTAGACCAAGGAATTATCTAATAATTAGATTTTTTTTGTTTAAACAAACGCTATGCGAGACCGCTATACGAAGTCGGGAGACTTCGTATCCATAATAAAAATTGAGCAACAAAAAGCATAAAATTTAAACTGTTTATTTTGTTAAGTTGGCAATGCGGAGAAATGAATATTTATATTGCTGCGAAGTCGGGAGACTTCGCAGAGCAGAGAGCAGAGCCATCGTTTTTTAGTGATGGCTTTTTTATTGTTTAAGCTCGATAATATTTCCCTTGCCAAGTATCTTTTTCTGCCAATCTTTTTTTAATTTTGGAAACGATTTCAAAGTTTTTGAGTCCGCCCCAAATTGGAGCAATCAATAAATCGGGTGGAGATTCGCTGGAGAAACGTTCAATAATAATATCAGGTCGTAATAAACCCACAAAATCAACAATAAAATCGATATAATCATCCAAACCAAATAAATTAAACATTGCTGGTTTATGCTTATACTGAAATGCCATCATAGTATTTTTCACAATTTGAAGTTGATGCAATTTCAATGAGTTGATAGGAAGTTTAGATAGTTCAACCGCATGGTTCAACATTTCCTCTCTACTTTCTCCCGGTAATCCTAAAATCATGTGTGCTCCCAAATGAATTCTTCGGTTTTTTGCCAACTCATAAGCTACTTTTGTTTCTTCAAAAGAGTGACAACGGTTTACAATTTCCAGCGTTCTGTTCAATGTACTCTCTACACCAAACTCTAAGGAAACATAGTATTTTTGAGCAATTTCTTCTAAAATCGAGATAATTTCTTCATTGATACAATCGGGTCGGGTGCCAATCACCAAACCTATAACTCCCGGATACTCAACTGCCTCATAGTACATTTTCTTCAACAGAGAAATATCAGCATAGGTATTGGTATATGCCTGAAAATAAGCTAAATATTGTTGTGTTTTATACTTTGTTGAAAAAAAGGCAACGCCTTCTTCTAATTGTTGGGTGATGCTTTTTTCGGGCTCGCAATAATCCGGATTAAAGGTATTGTTGTTGCAATAAGTGCAGCCACCAATTCCTTTTGTTCCATCGCGATTTGGACACGTAAAACCCGTATCTAAAGAAATTTTTTGAACTCGTTCAGCAAATTTGGTCTTAATATAAGAACCATAATCGTTGTATCTTTTTTGTGGTAAAATCATATCAAACTAAAAGAATTACGAAATTACTAATTATAAAAGGATAGTTATTTAAAATTATCATTGTAAATTTCTATTTTACAAATCATTAGTATCGATTGAAATTCAAAAATTGATACTTTTGTGATACAATTTTAGAACGCAATGAAATTATTTTTCAAAAAAATAAAGAATTGGATTATTAAAATTACCATTTGGTTTTTTATAATATCCATTTTTTCAGTCATTCTTTTTCGATGGATTCCAATTCCCATTACGCCACTTATGATTATACGAAGTGTAGAGCAATTAGCCAACGGCGAAAAAGCGGTCTTATCGCACCAATGGGTTCCTTTGAGTAAAATTTCCAATAATTTAGCTAAAGCGGTGATTGTAAGCGAAGACCAAAAATTTATTGAACATTTTGGATTTGATTTTGAAGCGATGGAAAAAGCATTTGAAGGAAACCAAAAAGGAAGGAAAATAAAAGGAGGAAGCACCATTACCCAACAAACCGCTAAAAATGTATTTCTGTGGCCACAAAGAAGTTATATCAGAAAAGGATTTGAAATGTATTTTACTTTTTTAATCGAAGCTTTTTGGAGCAAACAACGCATTTTAGAAGTGTATTTAAACAGCATTGAAATGGGCAACGGAGTATATGGCGCTGAAGCCGCCGCGCAACATTGGTTCAGAAAACCCGCGGCGAAACTCACCAGATACGAAGCCGCATCCATCGCCGCAATTTTACCAAATCCGAGAAAATATAAAGCCACAAATTCTTCCGGTTATGTAGAACGAAGAAAAAATTGGATAATTCGTCAAATGGGATATTTGGGACAGCTGAAATTTGAGTAAACCAAGAGTTATAAAATAAGAAAAGCCACGTTTAGCGTGGCTTTTCTGTTAGTATTGATATCAATTTACTTCTTAAAATTCACTTTTTTAATTCCCATATTGTAAAGGGTAAATGCAAACATATCAGCCGATTGTTCAATGGTTTTAGAAACCGGCGTTCCGGCTCCGTGACCTGCATTGGTCTCAATTCTGATTAAAACCGGATTTTTTCCTGTTTGTTTTGATTGCATTTCAGCAACAAATTTGAATGAATGTGCCGGTACAACTCGGTCATCATGGTCGGCAGTAGTGATTAAAGTCGCCGGATATTCAATGCCTTCCAAAACATTATGAAGTGGTGAATATTCTTTTAAATAATCAAACATTTCTTTGCTTTGTTCTGAGGTGCCATAGTCATAAGCCCAGCCGGCGCCCGCAGTAAAAGTGTGATAACGCAACATATCCAATACGCCAACTGCAGGTAGGGCAACTTTGGCTAATTCCGGACGTTGTGTCATTAAAGCGCCTACTAATAAGCCACCATTAGATCCGCCACGTAAAGCTAAATAATCAGAAGAAGTATATTTTTCATCGATTAAATATTCTGCAGCGGCTATAAAATCATCAAAAACATTTTGCTTTTTCAATTGTGTACCCGCATTATGCCACGCTTTTCCGTATTCTCCGCCACCGCGAATATTGGGGACGGCGTAAACACCGCCCATTTCTAACCAAACGGCATTGGCAATACTGAAAGAAGGCGTTAAACTGATGTTAAATCCGCCGTAACCATACAGTAAAGTTGGATTTTCACCATTGAGTTTTAAGCCCTTTTTGTAAGAAATAATCATCGGTACTTTAGTGCCGTCTTTTGAAGTATAAAATACTTGTTTTGTTTCAAAATTATCAGGATTGAAATCAATTGCCGGTTTGATATAAAAATCAGAAACACCCGTTTTCGGATTTAATTTGTAGCTGGTATTTGGAATAATATAATTAGTAAAACTGAAATAAATGGTCTCATCTGTTTTTTTAGCGGCAAAGCCACTGGCAGTTCCCAAGCCCGGAAGTTTAATTTCTCTCACTAATTTTCCGGTATAATCATATTGTTTTACTTGCGAAACCGCATCAACCATATAATTGGCAAAAATAAACCCGGCACCTTTTGAGGGGGTTAATACATTGGTGGTTTCAGGGATAAAATCGATCCAATTTTCTATAGTCGGTTTTTTAGCATCCACCGTTACAATCCGCTTATTGGGTGCGTTTAAGTTGGTTACGATGTAAAGTTTAGTGCCGTCATTTTCTAAAACAGAACTGTCATAATCAAAGCCAGTAATTACCGGAATAATTTTGCTGTTTGGTACTGATAAATCTAACAAATACAATTCATTGCCCGAAGTTGACATGGCCGCAGAAATGATTAAAAATTGATCATCATTGGTTACGTTTGCAGTTACATAACGTCTTTTTTGCGAGTCGTTACCCCCAAAAATGAGTTTATCTTCTTTTTGAGACGTTCCTAATTTGTGATAATATAATTTATGTTGATCTGTTTTTGCCGATAATTCACTTCCTTTTGGCTTGTCGTAACTAGAATAAAAGAAACCATCATTTCCTTTCCAGGAGATTCGGGTAAATTTAACATCGTAAATGGTATCTCCCACCATTTCTTTTGTTTCGGTATTGAGCACAATAATTTTTCGCCAATCGCTGCCGCCTTCTGAAATAGAATAAGCAATAAAACTACCATCTTCTGTAAAATCCATTTCGCCTAAAGAAGTGGTTCCGTCTTTTGAGAAAGTATTGGGATCTAAGAAAATTTCGGCAGTTGCTGTTCCTTTCTGGCGGTACAATACATATTGATTTTGAAGTCCGTCATTTTTATAAAAATAAGTATAATCCCCTTCTTTAAAAGGCAATCCGATTTTTTCAAAATTCCAGATTTTTTCTAATCGATTTTTAATGTCGGCTTTGAAAGCAATGTTGTTGAGGTAACCAAAAGTTACTTCGTTTTGAGATTTTACCCAAGCGGCAGTTTCATCAGAACGATCATCTTCTAACCAACGGTATGGGTCTTTGATTTCGGTTCCGAAATAAACATCCGTTGAATCAACTTTTTTGGTTTCCGGATAAGTTACGGTCATAAGGGGTTCATTTTTACAGGCAGTGAATGAAATTCCAACCAGGAATAGTATTATTAATTTTTTCATTATTTAATGAGTTTGATTTGTGCTTCAAAAGTAACAAAAAAAGGCACAACTTGCGGGGTGCCCTTAACTTGAAAATATAAAAAGAGGAGTTATTACTTAAGACACGGTTTGATGGGTGCCCAATTTTCATAAACTAAAAGGGCGTAAATTAAGATAATAGGACCTGCCATTACAAAGCCGGCACAATCTAAAAAAGCATGAAATAAAAAGATATTAACCATCACCGGTGCGAGTAATAATAAGGCGGCCGGAACACATTTGTTTAAAACTAACCGAATACCGGCAACAACTTCAACGAGTCCAATTAAATAAAACATATAACCGGTTGCGCCGAGCGCCATCATAAAATCTTTAGCTGGACCATCAGCCATTTCCATCGGTAAAAAATGGAAAAATTTGTTGGTTCCGAAAATCAGAAATACCAATCCAAGTAGGATTCGCAATGTCATGAATACGTTTTTTTTCATAATTAAAAGTTTAAGTTAAACAGTGTTAATAGGTTATAAATATAATAAAAAATAAATATGTAACATATATTACATAAAACTTAATATATTTTGCGTCACTTTGTAGCGCCGTTAAAACGGTATAATGATTGCGATTAAACGAATCAAAACAAATAGATTTAAATTTAAAAAGATGACAGAATTATTAACAAAAGAAACATTTTTACAAAAAGTGTTTAATTACGAAATAAATAAAGAGTGGAAATTTGAAGGCGATGTTCCTTGTATTGTTGATTTTTACGCAGATTGGTGTGGGCCATGTAAAATGGTTGCTCCAATTTTAGAAGAATTGAGCAATGAATACCAAGGGAAAATCAATATTTACAAAGTTGATACCGAAGCTGAACAAGAATTAGCGGCTGCTTTTGGAATCAGAAGTATTCCTTCCATGTTGTTTATTCCTAAAGACGGTGAGCCACAAATGACGCAAGGTGCTTTACCTAAATTTCAGTTGGAACAAGTTGTCCAAGATGTTTTAGGAGTAACTAAATAAAAATATCCTTTTCCCCCCGAATAAAAATTCCGCTTTTTTGCGGGATTTTTTTGTTTGTGCTAGCGTAACAAATTTGGCTGAATTTGTTTCAAGATGAGTAAAAGTTCCATTTTAATAATACTTTACAGAGATAGAGTTGTTGTTAATCTGCTCTGCGAAGTCTCCAGACTTCGCAGAGCTTAACCAAAAAGCAGGATTCTTTTATTAAACCAACTTGTTCTTTAAAAGATATTCGGCAATTTGAATGGCATTGGTAGCCGCTCCTTTTCTTAAATTATCAGAAACAATCCACATATTTAAAGAGTTGGCTTGTGAATAGTCTCTTCTGATTCTTCCTACAAAAACATCATCTTTTCCTTCGGCGTACATCGGCATCGGATAGGTAAACGTATCGATATTGTCTTGTACTTTTATTCCTGCAGTTTGACTCAACAGCGTTCGAATATCATTTTCTTCAAAATCATTGTTAAACTCAATATTTACACTTTCGCTATGTCCGCCAACAACCGGTATTCTAACCGCAGTAGCGGTGATATTGATGGATGAATCTCCTAAAATTTTAAGGGGTTCTCGCACCAATTTCAGTTCTTCTTTGGTATATCCATTGGCATCAAAAACATCACATTGCGGAATGGCATTGCGATAAATTGGGTATTTATAAGCCATTTCTCCTTTTATACCTTTGTATTCATTTTCTAATTGGTTCACTGCTTTTACGCCCGTTCCGGTAACCGATTGATAGGTCGAAACTACCACTCTTTTAATGATATATTTTTGATGAAGTGGTGCTAAAGCCATCACCAATTGTATAGTTGAACAATTCGGATTGGCAATTATTTTATCATCTTTTGTCAATGTTGATGCGTTAATTTCAGGAACCACCAATTTCTTTGTAGGATCCATTCTCCAGGCCGATGAGTTATCGATAACGGTAATTCCGGCTTCTGCAAATTTCGGAGCCCATTCTAAAGAGGTTTGTCCACCTGCAGAAAATATAGCAATTTGTGGCTTTAAAGTGATGGCCTGCTGCATCCCAACAACGGTATAATCAACACCCTTAAAAGTTACCTTTTTACCGATAGATTTTTCTGAAGCCACCGGAATTAATTCTGAAACCGGAAAATTCCTTTCAGCCAATACTTGTAACATTACATTTCCTACTAAACCCGTAGCGCCTACAACTGCAATTCTCATAATAGATTCTTAATTAATTGTTTTTAAAGTGCAAAGTTGATAAAAAACCTTCAATTTTTGTACTTTTGACCCCTAATTAATTTTTGATGATATGACGAAAGACGGAAAAATAGAATTAATGGCACCGGCAGGAAATTTTGAATCACTTCAAGCAGCCTTAGACAATGGCTGCGATTCCATTTATTTTGGAGTGGAACAGCTCAATATGAGAGCCCGAGCGAGCATCAATTTTGAAATGAATGATTTGCCGGAAATTTCAAGAAGATGTAAAGAAAAAGGAGTTAGAACATATTTAACCCTCAATACCATTATTTACGACCACGATTTAACCATCATCAAAACCTTGCTTCAAAAGGCAAAAGAGGCAAACATTACGGCTGTTATTGCTATGGATCAAGCGGTAATAATGGTGGCAAGAAGCATTGGTGTTGAAGTTCATATTTCAACTCAAATCAACATCACTAATATTGAAACGCTTAAATTTTATGCGATGTTTGCCGACACCATCGTATTGAGCAGAGAATTGAGTTTGAGACAGGTCAAAAAAATTTACGAACAAATAGAAAAAGAACAAGTTAAAGGACCATCGGGCAATTTGGTAGAAATCGAAATATTTGGTCATGGCGCTTTATGTATGGCGATTTCCGGTAAATGCTATATGAGTTTACACGCTTTTAATTCATCTGCCAATCGCGGAGCATGCAAACAAAATTGTCGAAAACCCTATAAAGTTATCGATCAGGAAACAGGTTTTGAAATGGAAATCGACAATGAATATATCATGTCACCTCAAGATTTATGTACGATTGATTTCTTGGATAAAATAAAGGATGCCGGCGTAAAAGTATTGAAATTGGAAGGTAGAGGAAGAGCACCGGAATATGTTGCGAAAGTCGTAAAATGTTATCGCGAAGCGATTGATAGTTTAGAGGATGGAACTTATTCCAAAGAAAAAGTAAGCGGATGGATGCATGAATTGGAAAAAGTGTACAATCGCGGATTTTGGGGTGGCTATTATTTAGGTCAAAAACTGGGAGCATGGAGTGATGGTCCCGGCTCACAAGCCACTCAGAAAAAAGTGTATATCGCTAAAGGAATGCATTTTTACCCAAAAGCATCTATTGGCGAATTTAAAATGGAAGCGTATGATCTTAAAGTTGGTGATACGATTTTAATCACGGGTCCAACAACCGGAGCGCAAGAATTGGTGGTAGAAGAAATGTTTATCAATGATCAAAAAGGAGAAAAAGCTACTAAAGGCGATTTAATAACCCTAAAATTCCCTTTCAGAATAAGACCATCAGATAAATTGTACAAAATTGTAGAAAATTCTTAAAAAGGCATTAAGTATTAAGTATTAGGCATTAAGCAATAGGCAATAGAAAAAATGTATAATTAAAAAATGTATTACATAATGCTTAAAGCTTTTTGGCTGATGCATACTGCTTTAAACAAAAAATCTTTCCCTTTTGGAAGGATTTAGGATGGGAAAAATCAATGGACAATGGACAATTATCAATGAAAAATTAAAAATATTTATTGTTTAATTCTCAGTTTTTTACTTTACAAACATTCAACATTCAACATTCAACATTCAACATTTCAATACTAAAGTCTAACTACTAAAAAATGATTATCATCACCCTTCAACGAGCAAAATGTATTGGCTGTAACTATTGTGTTGAGTTAGCTCCGGCGCAATTTCAAATGTCTAAAAAAGACGGAAAAGCCGTTTTATTACATGCAGTTGAAAAAAAGGGTTTCCACACTATAAAATTAACAGATGAAAATATTTTAGAAGCAAATCTTAAAGCTTCAGAGGTTTGTCCGGCAAAAATCATCAGTGTTAAACAAACATAAAATTTTTTGATAAAAGCGATTGATTGACTCAGATTAATTATCTTTACCATTTTGCGGTTAGGGCATCAAAAAGTGTATGCTCTATATAGATTTAATATGTTAACAGATAATTAAATAGAAATTTTATGGGCTGTAAAACGTGCTCTTTTAATAATAAATCAACATCAAATAATATAAATGGAAACTTAGGCTGTTCTACTGGTGGTAGCGGCTGTAGTTGTAATAAAAAAAATGTGTATGATTGGTTGTCTAATATGACTTATCCCGCACATTTTACACCGTTTGATATAGTTGAAGTCAGATTCAAAAATGGTAGAAAAAATTACTTTAAAAACTCTTCAAATTTAACACTTTCAGTTGGAGATATTATAGCTGTTGAAGCTTCTCCTGGTCATGATATAGGGGGTGTAACCTTGGTTGGAGAATTAGTAAAACTTCAATTAAAGAAACATAATATCGCAATTGACAGCGAAGAAATCAAAAAAGTATATCGAAAAGCAACTCAAAAAGATATTGAAGTTTGGGAAGAAGCCAGAGGTAAAGAAGTAGAAACCCAAAGTAAAGGAAGAGAGTTTGTTTCTAATTTAAATTTAAAAATGAAACTTTCTGATGTTGAGTATCAGGGTGATGGCACTAAAGCTACTTTTTATTATACAGCAGATGATAGAGTAGATTTTAGACAATTAATCAGAGAATTTGCTGCCTCTTTCGGTATTCGAATAGAAATGAAACAAGTAGGTTTGCGTCAGGAAGCTGCACGTTTAGGTGGCGTTGGCTCTTGCGGTCGTGAGCTTTGCTGTTCTACTTGGCTCACCGATTTTAGAAAGGTAAACACTACAGCTGCCCGCTATCAACAACTTTCATTAAATCCGCAAAAATTAGCCGGTCAATGCGGTAAATTAAAGTGCTGTTTAAATTATGAACTTGATTCATATTTAGATGCCTTAAAAGATTTCCCAACT
Organism: Flavobacteriaceae bacterium; assembly: GCA_030683815.1. GTDB lineage: Bacteria > Bacteroidota > Bacteroidia > Flavobacteriales > Flavobacteriaceae > JAGXRT01. The sequence goes on along the minus strand of JAUXPJ010000018.1, from coordinate 37,484 downwards.
CAAGATGTTAAACTTAGAACGGATAAAGGAGATGCGGAATTTGTAAAAATGGATATCTTCAAAGGATTTATGTGGTATTATTTAAAAAACAATGAAGGTGCAGGAAAATTAGTTAAATTAACCAAAGAGCAAGTAACTGCGGTTATAGAGCAAAATAAAAATAACATTACGAATATTTCTTTAGAAGATTTTGAAACTGAATTGTTAGAAGATAAAGCTGAAAATACTGATGATGGAGTAATGCAAGATAGTATAGATCGTTTTGAAAAAGCAGATAAAAAGCATCGTTCAAATCGGAAAAGAAATAAGGGGAAAAGACCTAATGAAACTAAAATTCAAGTAGATAGAGAACCAATAAATCAGCAACAAAATAAAAAGAAAATCGTTGTTAAAAAACAAGACAGAAAAAAAAATAATGAATAAATTTTTCTTCCTTTTTGGCTTTTTCTCCATTTTAATTGCATGTGATTCAAACAGAATTTTTGATGAATATGTATCGATTGAAAATAGTAAGTGGGGAAAAGAAGATACCATTACATTTAATTTAAATGTGTCTGATACTATTTCTGCTCAAAACTTGTTTATAAATATTAGAAATAATAATGATTATAAGTACAGCAATATATTTATCATCACAGAAATATTAGCGCCAAATCAATTCACAACAATTGATACGTTAGAATATGAAATGGCTGATGAAACAGGTAAATGGCTTGGAACCGGTTTTTCAGATTTGAAAGAAAATAAACTATTTTTTAAAGAGAATTATGTTTTCCAAAAAAGCGGAAAATGTGATATCAAAGTAATTCATGCCATGCGTAAGAGCAAAGAAACAGGCGGACTTGAAACTTTGGAAGGAATTATTTCAGTCGGATTTAGAATTGAATCAGTAAATAAAAAACAATAATTGTAAAGAGAGACATGCTGCTGAAAACTAAGAAAAACGCGGAGTTTAAGAAATACATTAAATGGTTTTGGATGCTCATTTTTGGAGGAACCATAGTCGTGATTTTAATTTTTCTATTAGCTTCTTTGGGTGTTTTTGGAAAACTCCCAACATTTGATGAGCTTGAAAATCCGGAAAACAATTTAGCATCCGAAGTAATTTCAATTGATGGAAAAACCCTCGGAAAATTCTTTCATGAAAACAGAACACCCGTTCAATATCAAGATATACCTCAACATTTGATAGATGCCTTAATTGCCACAGAAGATGAGCGATTCTACGACCATTCCGGTATTGATGCGCGCGGTACTTTAAGAGCCGTTGTGATGTTGGGGAAAGGCGGAGGAGCAAGTACCATTTCTCAACAATTAGCCAAAAATTTGTTTACCAAAAAAGTTTCAGGAAATATTGTTCTTCGGATTATTCAAAAAATTAAAGAATGGGTAATTGCCATTCGATTAGAAACGCAATACACCAAACAAGAAATTTTGGTGATGTATTTTAATAAGTACGATTTTAACTACAATGCCGTCGGAATTCGTTCTGCCGCACGAATTTATTTCGGAAAAGAACCCATTGAATTGGAGTTACACGAATCGGCCATGTTAGTTGGGATGTTAAAAAACTCATCGCTTTACAATCCAATCAGAAGACCGGAAATGGTTTTAGCAAGAAGAAATCAGGTGTTTATACAAATGTATCGCAATGATTTTATCAATCGTCAAGAACGCGATTCTTTAAAACAATTACCGTTAAATCTCAATATCAACAAAGAAGATACTGCTGAAGGAATGGCCACCTATTTCAGAGAATATGTGCGTGATTATCTAAAAAAATGGATTAAAGAGAATCTAAAACCAGACGGCAGCGAATACAATTTATACAGAGATGGGTTAAAAATTTATGTAACGGTAGATTCGCGCATGCAACGATATGCCGAAGAAGCAATGCATGAACACCTCAAAAATCTTCAAAGTTTATTTTTTAAAGAACACAAGAAAAATAAAACAGCGCCCTTTTATCAGTTAAATGAAAAGGAAATCGAAACAACGATGGATCAAGCCATGAAGCGTTCTGATCGTTGGTATCGGATGAAACAAAATGGGTTTTCTGAAAATGAAATTAGAGCGTCTTTTAAAGAAAACACACAGATGCGTGTATTTTCTTGGAAAGGTGAATTTGATACCATTATGAGTCCGTACGATTCCATCCGATATTATAAACATTTTTTACAATCAGGTTTAATCGCTATAGAACCGCAAACAGGTCATGTAAAAGCATGGGTTGGAGGCATTAATTACAAACACTTCCAATTCGACCATGTAAAACTAGGAAAGAGACAAGTGGGTTCAACCTTCAAACCGTTTGTGTATGCTACGGCAATCAACCAATTAAACATGTCGCCTTGTGATAAACTCCCCAATACGCCATTCACCATTCCTAAAGAAAAATACGGAATGCCGTTAGATTGGACTCCAAAAAATTCTGATGATAAATATGGTGGTGAGCAAACACTTAAACAAGCGTTGGCAAATTCAGTCAACGTAATTACCGCCCGATTAATTGATAAAGTTTCTCCAATTACCGTGGTTCGATTGGCAAAAAGTGCCGGAATTGAAACGGAGATAGAGCCAAATCCATCCATAGCACTGGGCGCAATTGATTTAAGTTTGTTTGAGTTAACGGGTGCGTATTCTACATTTGCCAACAAAGGATTGCGCGTAGAGCAAATGATGATTCTGAGAATTGAAGATAAAAACAGGATGGTCCTAGCAGATTTTACACCAAAAACCAAAGAAGTAATGGATGAAGAATCTGCCTATTTAATTTTAAATTTATTAGAAGGAGTCACTCTTTACGGTTCTGGAGGACGATTAAGAAGCGGAGGCGGAAATTATCCGGATAATATGGTTACAGGATATCCGTATAAATTTACCAATCCAATTGCAGGAAAAACTGGCACAACTCAAAATCAATCCGATGGTTGGTTCATGGGAATGGTACCTAATTTAGCAACCGGCGTTTGGGTTGGATGTGAAGATAGAGCTGCGCATTTCTACGGAATTAGTCGCGGGCAGGGAGCCACCATGGCACTTCCAATTTGGGCATTATTCTATAAAAAATGTTATGAAGATAGCGCACTGAATTTAAGTAAAGGAGAATTTGAAAAACCGAAAAAACTGACGGTTAATTTAGATTGTAATCAACCGGAAGGTACAACAGATGAAGATGAAGTGGATGTTAAAAAAGTGAATACCAAAATCGAATTTTAAAACTAACTGAATGATAAACAAAACAGTAAAAAATGTACACGAAGCTCTAACAGGTGTTAAAGATGGAATGACATTGATGTTGGGCGGATTTGGTTTATGCGGAATTCCGGAAAATTGTATTTCCGAATTGGTAAAACTTGAAGTGAAAAATCTTACCTGTATTTCTAACAATGCGGGAGTTGATGATTTCGGTTTAGGTTTATTGTTGCAAAAAAAGCAAATAAAAAAGATGATTTCTTCATATGTTGGAGAAAATGATGAATTTGAACGCCAAATGTTAAGTGGTGAATTGGAAGTAGATTTAATTCCGCAAGGAACTTTAGCAGAACGCTGCAGAGCTGCAGGCGCCGGAATTCCTGCTTTCTTCACTCCGGCAGGTTACGGAACTGAAATAGCAGAAGGAAAAGAAACGCGTGAATACAACGAAAAAATGTATGTATTAGAAGAAGCACTTCACGCAGATTTTTCCTTTATTAAAGCATGGAAAGGAGATGCGGCAGGAAATTTAATTTTTAAAGGAACCGCCAGAAATTTCAATCCGATGATGGCAATGGCCGGTAAAATAACGGTTGCTGAGGTTGAAGAATTAGTTGAAGTTGGTAAGTTAAATCCGAATGAAATTCATACTCCAGGTATATTTGTTCAACGAATATTTCAAGGGAAAGATTACGAAAAAAGAATAGAACAACGAACTGTAAGACCAAAATTGTAACACTATGGCACTCGATAAAATAGGCATCGCAAAACGCATTGCACAAGAATTACAAGATGGTTGGTATGTAAATTTAGGAATTGGAATCCCAACTTTGGTGGCCAATTATATACCTAAAGGAATTAACGTAGAATTTCAAAGTGAAAACGGAATCCTCGGCATGGGGCCTTTCCCATTCGATGGTGAAGAAGACGCCGATTTAATCAACGCCGGAAAACAAACCGTAACACTTTTAGACGGAGCATCCATTTTTGATTCCTCATTAAGTTTTGCCATGATTCGCGGACAGCATGTACAACTCACCGTTTTAGGTGCTATGGAAGTTGCTGAAAATGGTGATATCGCCAATTGGAAAATCCCCGGTTATATGGTCAAAGGAATGGGAGGCGCCATGGATTTGGTTGCATCAGCAGAAAATATTATTGTAGCAATGATGCACACCAATAAAAAAGGAGAATCAAAAATATTAAAAAAATGTACTTTACCATTAACGGGAGTACAATGTGTTAAAAAAGTAGTAACAGATTTAGCTTTTTTAGAAATCACCAAAGATGGTTTTAAATTATTAGAAAGAGCACCGGGAGTTTCGGTCGAAGAAATACAAAAAGCAACCGAAGGAAATTTAATCATCGAAGGAGAAATACCGGAAATGGTTTTTTAATTTGGAAATTTGGAAATTTGAAGATGAATTATAGGTTTAATGTTTAATGTTATCCAGATACCAGATACCAAATACTAACATTTCAACTTTATTACATTTTAACATTACAAACTAATACCCATGAAAATAATATCTTACAACGTCAACGGAATTAGAGCTGCACTTACCAAAGGTTTTTTAGATTGGGCAAAGTCAACCAATGCCGATGTGATTTGTCTGCAAGAAACCAAAGCGCAAAAAGATCAGTTAGATTTATCGTTGTTTGATGAATTATATCCCTATAATTACTGGTTTTCTGCCGATAAAAAAGGATATAGCGGCGTTGCCATTTTATCAAAAAAGGAACCTAAAAAAATAGTTTACGGAACCGGAATCGATTATATGGATTTTGAAGGTAGAAATCTTCGGGTTGATTTTGATAACTTTTCGGTGATGAGTATGTATTTACCATCTGGAACAAATGGAGATAGATTGGATTTTAAATTGCAGTATATGGCAGATTTTCAGCAATATATCAATCGACTAAAAAAAGAAATTCCCAATTTGATTATTTGCGGAGATTATAATATTTGTCACCAAGCTATTGATATTCACGATCCTATCAGAAATGCAAACGTTTCCGGATTTTTACCTGTTGAACGGGAATGGCTCGATAACTTTATAAAAAATGGATTTATAGATTCTTTCAGAATGTTTAATAAAGAACCGCATCAGTACAGTTGGTGGAGTTATAGAGCCAATGCCCGAAATAATAATAAAGGATGGAGAATTGATTATCATTTAGTTAGCGAATCACTTCAATCTAAAATAAAAAGGGCGTATATTTTACCAGAGGCAAAACATTCTGACCATTGTCCCGTTGTAATAGAAATAGATAACAATTAAAATATAAGAATATGTTTAAAAGAATTTTAATTACCATATTGACATTTAGTCTTTTAACTTCTTGTGTATCCAAAAAAGTATATACCGAATTGGAAAACAATTATGATAAACTAAGAAAAGCAAATATGCTTTTAACTGATGAAAATACAGCATTGGATAAATTTAAAGCCAATCAAGAAGAATCCATTAAACAATTAAAAAATGGTTTGCTTGATATGGAATTACAACGCGATCATCTTAAAAATAAAACCGTTTTATTACAAAGTGAAATCGATAAATTGACAGAATCTTATGAGTTGTTATCATCTCAAAGTTCTGCCGCTTTAGCCGAAAATGCGAAAAAGAATCAAAATTTATTGGCAAAATTAGAAGAAAAAGAACGTCAGTTAAATGATGAAAACGAACGATTGACCAACTTACAAAGAGAAATGAACGCGCGTTCTATCAGAATTGATGAATTAGAACGATTAATCGCATCCAAAGACGAAGCCATGAAAAAATTGAAAACTGCCATTTCAAATGCTTTAGCCGGATTTGAGGGTAAGGGTTTAACCGTTGTTCATAAAAATGGCAAAGTGTATGTTTCTATGGAAAACAAACTTTTATTTAGCTCAGGAAGTTGGGCCGTAGGAAATGAAGGCCAAAGAGCAGTGGTACAATTATCCAAAGTTTTGGCTGATAATAAAGATATAGAAGTGCTCATCGAAGGACATACCGATAACGTTCCATATTCTGGAGCAGTAATTAATGATAACTGGGATTTATCAGTTAAAAGAGCCACCGCAATTGTCAGAATTTTACAAGATAATAATGTGTCTCCAAAACGTATAACAGCTGCCGGAAGAAGCGAATACAATCCGATTGAATCAAATGCCACTGCTGATGGAAAAACCAAAAACAGAAGAATAGAAATCATTTTAACGCCTAATTTAGACGAAGTAACCAAATTATTAAACGATTAAATAGAAATAAATGAAGCAGCTAACCCTCATAATTGCTATATTATTTTCATTAAAAGGATTTGCAGACTCCGCAGAAAAAGATTCGACCATAGAAATTCAAAGTTTGAATTATGAGTATTTTAAAAGTAATTTAAAATCATATAAAACAGCTAAAAACATTGACAGTCTTTGGCTTTCAGAGTTGTACAAATCTCAATTGATAGATAACTCAAGTTTTATTGTAGATATAGACAGTATAGAAAATGTAGATGAAGTTTATTTACCTACGGAAGTTTTAATAGAACGTCTGAAGTATTTAAACAGTAAAACACCTTTTAATATAGGATATAGCCCTGAACTTGAAAAACTTATAAAATATCACCTTCAGAAAAGAAGAACAAGCTTAGCAAATGTCATCGGAAGATCTCAGTACTATTTTCCCATGGTTGAAGAAAATTTAGCTAAACACAATATTCCTATAGAACTAAAGTATTTAGCTATTGTAGAATCTGCTTTAAATGCTAAAGCAAAATCACGCGTTGGCGCCACCGGAATTTGGCAGTTTATGTACCCAACTGGCTTACAATACGGATTAAAAGTAAATTCATATGTTGATGAACGTTCCAATCCAATTAAATCTACTGAAGCAGCAAGTAAATATTTATCAACGCTTTACAATGTTTTTGGCGATTGGGATTTAGCACTGGCGGCTTATAATTCGGGTCCTGGAAACGTAACAAAAGCCATTCGTAGATCTGGAGGTAAAACTAATTATTGGAGTTTAAGACCGTTTCTTCCAAAAGAAACAGCCAATTATGTCCCTGCTTTTTATGCCACACTTTATTTAATGGAATACGCAAAAGAGCACAATTTGCAACCTAAAAAAATTCAAGCAAACTTTTTTGAAACCGACACCATTCACATCAAGAGTCAAATCACATTTGAACAAATCAATAAAATTCTTGATGTTGATATTGAATTTCTCCGATTTTTAAATCCACAATATAAATTAGATATCATTCCAAATATACCGGGTGAAAACCATTTTATAACGCTTCCTATTTCAACTGCTGCACGTTTTGTGAGTAATGAAGAAATGATCTATGCAATTGTTGCAGAAGACACTAAAAAATTTGAAATACCAATTCCGCAAAATATAGTTGTAAATGATAAGATAAGGTACAAAGTGAAAAGTGGTGATAATTTAGGAAAAATAGCTCATAAATATGGAGTTGATATTGGTCAAATTAAAAAATGGAATAACCTTAAAAACAGCACTATTAAAAGTGGGCAATATTTAATCATTTATCCAAAACGAACATAATATTTTATTGATAAATTACTGCAATTGGCATAATTGATGCTGCTTTAAGATTTCAAAAAAACATATAAAAACATGAAAAAATATTTGGTACTGCTATTATCGATACTGCTTTTTTTGAGTTGTTCTGATAAAAAACCAGAGTTAATCTTAGCTGAATCAACAGGAAAAATAAACCATTTGTTGGTAGTGATAAAAGACACTCAATGGCAAGGAGAAATAGGCGATGAAATCAGAAAAATTATAGGTTCACCCGTTTTAGGATTACCCCAACCGGAAACACAATTCAACGTTTCGCAAGTAGCTCCAGAATATTTTGGAAGTATGTTTAAAACCAGCAGAAGTGTTTTATCTGTTTCAATTGGGAATGAAGACAAGTTTTTAATCCAAAAAGATGTGTATTCAAAACCTCAAAGAATTATCCAAATTACAGGAAAAGATAATATAGCAATTGCACATTTAATTGAAAAACATCAAAGGGAGTTAATACAGGTTTTTAAAGATAATGATTTGTATTCTACACAAAAAACGCTTAATAAAGAATCGTGGGAAAGCAAAAAACTCAAAACACTTAATTCATTGGGGATTCAATTAAATATTCCAAAAAAATATCGATTGGTAGATGATAATGGTTCATTTTTATGGCTAAGAAATCCAATTCCCAGTGGCAGTATGAATATTATTGTTTATTCAGTTCCTATTTTATCTGAAAATGATTTAAAAGGAAATAATATCGTTTCAATGCGTGATTCTATTGGGAAAAAACATATTCCCGGCGGACCAGAAGGTTCTTACATGATTACAGAAGCAGCCTATTCTCCACACATTTTTGATGTAACATTAACTGGACGAAAAGCTTTTGAAGTCCGTGGAAAATGGGAAATAAAAGGCGATTTTATGGCAGGACCATTTTTGAATTACACCGTGATAGATGAAAAAAACGATCGGTTTATAGTGGTAGAAGGATTCACCTATGCGCCAGCGGTAGACAAACGTGATTATATGTTTGAACTAGAAGCCATCCTAAAAACTTTGAAAATAACGAAGTAAAAAGCAAAATAGTTATCAGAAAGAATCTGTCTCTTTTTATTTTGAGACAAACTCTTTTTAATATGCACGTTGATCTTTTCCTTCGAAAAAATTAATAAATGCCTCATTTACTACTCTATTACCTCCCGGTGTCGGATAATTTCCGGTAAAATACCAATCGCCTAGATGATTTGGACAAGAACGATGTAAATCTTCTACCTTTTGGAAAATAATTTCAATTTCAGATTTTATATCTTCTGTTTTCAGCATTTCCGCAATTTTTTTGGAAATATCAACTGGCGAGAATGGATCATAAATCAATTTTACATGATTTTCAGCTACTGTATTTTCAGTTAATTGTTGTTTTTTACATAAATTATAAACCTCATCAAGCAATGATAATTGCTGACGGTCTTTTAACAATTCCAATGCAGCTCTAAAGGCAATAAAATCACCCAATTTTGCCATATCAATTCCGTAACAATCTGGATATCGAATTTGTGGAGCAGAAGAAACCACAATAATTTTCTTCGGATTTAATCGATCTAAAATTTTTAAAATACTTTTTTTAAGAGTCGTTCCGCGCACAATACTATCATCTATTATCACCAAATTATCAGTTGGTTTAACAACCCCGTAAGTAACATCATAAACATGCGCCACCAAATCATCTCTGGTAGAATCTGAAGAAATGAATGTTCTAAGTTTAGCATCTTTAATCGCAATTTTTTCGATTCGGGGTCTAACCGATAAAATTTCTTGTAATTTTTCTTCTTTAATTTGTCGGCCTTGTTTAAAAATCGCATCAATTTTAGACTTATTCAGGTACTCATCTGCCGCAGCTATAATTCCGTAAAAAGAAATTTCTGCTGTATTTGGAATATAGGAGAAAACGGTGTTTTCTATATCGTAATTGATATTTTCCAATATCTGAGGAAAAACATGTTTTCCTAATAATTTCCGTTCTTGATAAATGGATTCATCGCTTCCTCTAGAAAAATAAATCCGCTCAAACGAACATGATTTTTTAGGAAGTTGTTCCAACACATTTTCAACAGAAATTTTCCCGTCTTTTTTGACGATTAAAGCACTTCCGTGTTCTAGTTCTTTAACATCAGCTGTTTTTACATTAAAAACCGTTTGTATCACCGGTCGTTCTGAAGCCACCACTACAACTTCATCATCATGGTAATAAAATGCCGGTCTAATTCCTGCCGGATCACGCAAAACGAAAGCATCACCATGACCCAACAAACCTGCCATGGCATAACCGCCATCCCAGTTTTTAGCAGAACGTTGTAATATTTTTTGAATATTGAGCTCTTTTTCAATAATAGGCGAGGAATCTTTTTTTGAAACCCCCTCTGTTTTTAATCGCTGATAAATTTCTGAAACTTCATCATCCAAATAATGACCAATTTTTTCCATCACCGTTACCGTATCGGTCATTTCTTTGGGATGTTGACCAATTTCTACCAACTCATTAAAGAGTTGTTTGGTATTGGTGAGGTTAAAATTACCGGCGACTATTAAATTTTTATACATCCAGTTACTTTGTTTGATAAACGGATGTACATTTTCTATGCTATTCCCTCCAAAAGTGCCGTACCGAACATGACCTAAAAATAAATTCCCCATAAAAGGAACTTCTCTTTGCAATGCAACTTCATCATCGGCATCAACATCTCGCATCGAAAATTTTATCTGTTTGTTAACCTGTTTAAAAATATCCTGAATCGAATTTTGTTCATTGGATCGGGCTCTGTCAATATAGCGTGTTCCAGGTTCCACCCCTATCTTAACACTTGCAATTCCTGCTCCGTCTTGACCTCTGTTATGCTGCTTTTCCATCAATAAATACATTTTGTCAATTCCATAAAAATAGGAACCGTATTTTTCTTTATAAAAAGATAGCGGTTTTAATAATCGTACTAAAGCTATTCCACATTCGTGTTTAATAAAGTCGCTCATGGGTTGTAATTTGGTTTTAAATTAAACAAAAAATTCCGCTTTTAGGCGGAATTTTTATTTTATAAATCGATATCAAAATGGGTTAATTGCTTGAATAAAAACATACGTTGATTAATTTCATCATATGTAAGTTCTTCCATTCGTTGCGTTCCAAATTTTTCTACACAAAACGACGCTAAATTAGACCCAAACATAACCGCTGTTTTCATGTTCTCAAAAGAGATGTCTTTTGTTTTGGCTAAATATCCTATGAAAGCTCCGGCAAAAGTATCACCCGCTCCGGTTGGATCGTAAACAACTTCTAAAGGTAAAGCCGGGGCAAAGAATACACGATCTTCATTAAACAACAAGGCACCGTGTTCTCCTTTTTTAATGACTACATATTTTGGGCCTAATTCCTGAATTTTTTGTGCAGCTCTTACCAGTGAATATTCTCCCGAAAGTTGACGGGCTTCTTCATCATTGATGGTAATTACATCTACTTTTTTAATCACTTCCATCAGTTCATCCCAAGTATTATCCATCCAAAAATTCATGGTATCTAAAACCACTAATTTGGGTCTGACCGGAATTTGTTTGATAACTGCCATTTGAACTGCCGGATGTAAATTTCCCAACATCAAAAAATCCGGATCTTGATAATTTTTTGGAACCTTCGGATTGAAATCAGCCAAGACATTTAAATCGGTAATTAAAGTATCCCGTGTGTTTAAATCATTGTGATATTTACCGCTCCAAAAAAATGTTTTTCCGTTTTCGATGATTTCTATCCCAGAAACATTGATGTTTCTATCTTCCAACATTTCTAAGTACGATTTAGGAAAATCGCCACCAACAACAGATACAATTGCAGCATCTACATCAAATTGCGAAGCTGATAAGCCGATAAAAGTAGCTGCTCCACCCAAAATTTTATCTGTTTTGCCAAATGGCGTTTCGATAGCATCAAAAGCAACCGTTCCAACAATCAATAATTTACTCATATGAACTTCAAAAAATATTTCTGCAAATATACAGCTTACTTTTTGAGTAAGCTTAATTGATGTAAAAAAGTAATATTTTTTAACTTTATTCATCACTTAGTAAATCAATATTTTACCTTTGCAAAAACATTTTGGTCATGACTATTAAAGAGATACAAGAAGAAATTATTGATGAGTTTTCCATGTTTGATGATTGGATGCAGCGCTATGAATATTTAATTGATATCGGGAAATCACTTCCTCAAATTGATGAATCTTTTAAAATAGATGAAAATCTAATTAAAGGATGTCAATCAAAAGTGTGGTTATATGCCGGGTTAAATAGTGGAAAAGTAAATTATACCGCTGATAGTGATGCTATTTTAACCAAAGGGATTATTGCCCTATTACTCCGAGTTTTTTCGAACCAATCACCTGCAGATATTTTAGAAACGGAGATTTATTTTGTAGATGAAATAGGATTAAAAGAACATTTATCACCTACCCGGGCTAATGGTTTAGTCTCTATGATTAAACAAATTAAATTATTTGCATTGGCTTATCAAACAAAACATTAATAATGTAATAAATTTGTATATTTGTCCTTATTTAGAATGAATATAAATTATTTGAATAAAAATGACTGAAGCTGAAAAAAGAGCCCTCGGAACTAAAATTATAGAAGTTATAAAAACCATATTTGACCCTGAAATTCCTGTAGATATTTATGAATTGGGTTTAATTTACGATGTGTTTGTAAACGATCAAAGAGGTGTGAAAATTATTATGACTTTAACAACACCTAATTGTCCGGTTGCAGAAACACTCCCCCGCGATGTAGAAGAAAAAGTAAAAACCTTGGATGAAGTTGATTCTTGCGAAGTTGAAATTACTTTTGATCCTGCGTGGAATCACAGTATGATGAGTGACGAAGCTAAATTAGAACTCGGATTTATGTAATGGCTGATGAAATTGTAAATAAAGTTGCCAACAGCAAATTAATCAATATTGATTTAGAAGATTTTATTCCAAAAGGTCGACGCAAAATTATTCATCTGTCTGATTGGCTTTTTGAAGGAATCATTTTAAAAGAAGTTGATTTCAGAAATAAAATTGCTGAACATGATTGGAAACAATATCAAGATTCATTTGTGCTAATTCAGCCCGCTGAAGATGCTGTTGTACCTAATTGGGCTTATCTTTTACTTACTGTTAAACTTACTGATATTGCGCAAAAAATTGCAGTTGGAACACTCCAAGAACTAGAAGACATTCTTTTACTTGAATCTATTGAAAAGATTGATTATTCTATTTACAAGGAGAAACAAATTATCATAAAAGGTTGTTCAAACGTAGTTATTTCCAACAATGCTTATTCTCTTCTGATTCAAAAATTAAAACCCATCGTTAAATCTTTAATGTTTGGGGAAGCTTGCTCAAATGTTCCTCTTTATAAACAAAGAAATTAATTTTTTTGTATCTTACCATTTCTCTTTATTTTTAAAATTAATTATACGTTTTATGAAAAAACATATTTTATTATTTATTGTTTTAGTGAGTATTTCTTTATCCCTATTTGCCCAAAATAATAATTCATCTAAAGAAATTACTGAAGGATGGAAAAAAGGCGGGAAAGTAGCCATTATGTTCAATCAGTCTTCTTTCTCCAATTGGGTTGCCGGTGGTGAGAATAGTCTTGCAGCCAATGCCTTTATCAATTATGATTTTAATTACAGAAAGGGCGATTGGCGCTGGGATAACAAAATTATTACTGCTTATGGTACTACGAGAACCAAATCTAACGGAACACGCAAAACGGATGATCGTATAGAATTCAACTCCGTGGTTGGGAAAAAAGCAACTCACTTTTGGTTTTATTCCGGATTTTTAAATTTTCAGACACAGTTTACCAATGGTTACGATTATAAAACAGACCCGAATGCAAACAGACCGGTTTCCAAATTTTTTGCACCCGCTTTTCTTTCATTCGGTCCCGGATTGATGTATAAAAAGGATGATCAGTTTAAAATTAATTTATCACCTATTACATCAAAAATAATTATTGTTGCAGATGATTATCTTTCCAATTTGGGAGCTTATGGAGTTACTCCAGGTGATAAAACTAGGTATGAACTAGGTTTTAACGCTTCACTTTATCATAAAAAAGATATTATGGCCAATGTTTCTATGGAAAATATCTTGAATTTGTATGCCAATTATTTGGAAGATTTTCAAAATGTTGATGTCAACCATCAAATGAATTTAGTGCTACAAGTCAATAAATATTTATCAACCAATATTCAGTTTCATACTATTATTGATGATAATACCTCTAAAAAACCTCAGTTTAAAGAAGTTTTAGGTGTTGGAGCAAACTTCTTGTTTTAAAAGAAGTTAAATGTTGAAAAGTTGAATGTTAAAATGTTTATTTTCATCTTTAACCGGATAAAAAACAACATTACTTTTTTCAAAATAGTGAACAATAATTAACAAGATTTGTATCAATATTCAATTTTATAACCTACTCCTTTGATGGTTTTGAGATAATCATCGCCTATTTTTTCTCTTAATTTTCTAATATGAACATCAATGGTTCTTTTGCCAATTATTACATTGTTGCCCCAAAGTTTATCTAAAATTTCTTCTCTGGTAAAAACTTTTCTGGGTTTAGTCGCCAATAAATGAAATATTTCAAACTCTTTTCGAGGTAAAATAATTTCGACACCTCCTTGAATAATTTTATATTCTTCTCTATTAATCTTAATATTCCCCACATTGAGAACATCAGTATTTTCGTTACTGTAATTTAAACGTCTTAACAGTGCCTTTACCTTACTTATTAAAATCTTTGGCTTTATAGGTTTAGTAATATAATCATCTGCGCCTGCATTAAAACCGGCTACTTGTGAATAATCTTCAGAGCGGGCAGTTAGAAAAGTAATAATAGTATTTTCCATTTCCGGTAATTTTCTAATATTTTCACAAGCTTCAATACCATCCATCTCAGGCATCATAACATCTATAATGATAAGATGAGGGCTATTTTTTTGGGCTTTAACTATAGCTTCTTTACCGTTTGATGCTGTTATAACCTGATAACCTTCCTTTGATAAATTATAGCCTATGATTTCCAGGACATCATTTTCATCATCAACCAATAAAATTTTAATATTATTTTTATTCATATCTAATTTTTTAATTCTTAAAGCTTTATAAAAGAAATCTGTTTCAAAGTTAACGATAATATTACATGAATTTTTAAGGTTAACAATAATTTAATCTGTTAACAATTTAATAACATTTAAGAAACAAATTAATAACAAGTGTTTAATACTGAGGTAATCTGATAGAAGTTTCTTTGTGAAAAATTTGAAAAGCACATGAAATAGCCATGTTTTCAAAAACACAATTGCGAAGCACCCACTGAACACCAAGACAAATAAAATTTAGTGAAGTTAACTTTTATAAAGAAATTTCAATCAAACTGGCGTCCATCAGCTGACGGATGACAAGAAAAATAATAAAAATCTACATATGAAACTAAATACATTAATCCTCTTTTTATTATTCTCTGCCATTTCATTAGCGCAAAAAGCAATTGTTACCGGAACTATTTTAGATAAGGAGTTTAAAAATGAACCATTGTCATTTGTAAGTGTGGTAATTAAAGGAACTTCTATTGGATCATCGACCAATGAAAAAGGATTTTATACAATTGCTGTAGAACCCGGAAACCATACTTTGGTGATTTCTTACTTGGGATATGAAACCAAAGAAATACCATTTGCTGTTAAAGCGGATGAAAAAATTAGTATTGATTACGCTTTACAATCCAATAGTATTCAATTAAAAAGCGCCCAAGTTGAGTATACTTTTTCTAGAGAAACAGAGAAAGTCTTACTACACGAACAACAAAAAGCCGTTGAAATTAAACAAAGTATTGGATCACAAGAATTGGCTCGAAAAGGCATTAGTGATGTTGCCGATGGCTTAACAAAAGTTACAGGGATTACAAAAGTTGACGGAAGAGGTTTGTTTATCCGCGGACTAGAAGATCGATACAATAATTTATTAATTAATGATTTACAAACTCCCTCTAATAGCCCTTTTAAAAAATTAATTCCTCTTGATTTATTTCCATCAGATATTGTGGGCGTTTTGAATATTTACAAAACATTCAATCCTAATATTTCGAGTGATTTTGCAGGAGCCACCATTAATATAGAAACGCCACAAGCAAAAAATATTACTAAACTTACTTTGGGAGTTGGATTTACTACCAATAATAATTTTGAAAAATTCCTACTTTCAGATGATGCAAATTCTACTCAAGGATTTTTTGGGCTTATTGGAGATAAAAGAGAACTTTCCGGTGTTTTCGGAACTGTTCCTTCCGGAAAAAAACTTTCTCCGTCCGAATATGAAAATATATATGGAAAAAAATCGTGGGATGTCAATGAAACCATAAGTCCGTTAAATTCAAGTATCGGATTTTTACATGCCGAAAAATTCACACTTAAAAATAATCAAAATGTAAGTTATCTCTTATCTTTTAATTTTGACAATAAGTATTCTATAAGAGAAGGCGTTGATAGAACTTTTAACCTTGGGCAGGGTAATTATGACAATAATTTATACAATACCCAATACCTTTATCAAACTTCCTTTTCCGGCTTGTTAGGATTGACCTATAAAACCAGCCGGCTTGCAATTAATTTAAACTCATTTCTTTTAAAAGCAACCGAAAGCAACATTCAAGATCAATTGGGTTATACCAACAGTTTAGCCAATCAAACAAACAATCTAATCCGATTAAATCAATTTGAACAATCTAATTATTGGAACAACCAATTATTAGGTGAATATAAACTTTCATCTGATGGGAAACACAGCATTAAAACCGGTGGATCATTTGTAAAAACTTCTTTCCAACAACCCGACAGAAAATTTATTACAGCCATCAAAGTAAATGATACAGAGATTAATATGTCTTATGGCGGGAATAATTTAAATCGTCAATATTTAGACGTAAAAGGCAATTTTTATGCATCTTCTTTATTTGAATACAATTTAAAATTTGGAGAAAAAGAAAAACCAAATAAATTAGCTGTTGGGTACAATAGTTTTTTAAACGATATGCAATCGAGTTATCGTTTCTTTTCAACTAAGAAAAATATTGAAAAAAACTATACCAAAACGCTCAATACTGTTAGTGAATATATCAATGACGATATCAATAACGGAATTATTTATATTCAAGAAGAATCAAACGGTGATTATAAAGTAAAATTACATCATTTTGTAAATGCCGGATATTTGAATTTATTTTTGAATTTTGGCGAAAAATGGCAATTAAATACAGGTCTAAGAGCTGAAATATCATCGCGTGAACTAAAATATAGAGAGCAAGGAGATCCGTTTGGAAGTGCTTTTCGTAAAAAAACGGAGGATCAACTGGATATTCTTCCTGCTATCAACACCAAATATATTTTAAGCGATAAAAACAATCTTCGACTATCATTAGCAAAAACAATCACCAGACCTGTTGCGATGGAATTGTTACCCATCAATTATATCAATGCTGATGCAACTTCTGAAAGTGGAAATCCCAATTTATTAAATAGTGATAACTACAATATCGATTTCAAATACGAACTTTTCCCTAGTAATAAAGAGTTGATAGCAGTTGGATTGTTTGGAAAATTAATCAACAATCCAATTGAAAGGGTTTTCAAAACAACCGCAAATAGTGGCGGACAAATAACCACTTTTAAAAATTCTGAACAAGCAGTAATTTATGGCGCTGAAATTGAATTATTACTACAACTGAGCAGAATAAACGAATCTTTAGAAAATTTTTCTGTTGGCTTCAATACTTCATTGATGAGTACTGATGTAAAAATTGACTTAACTCAACAAGGAAACGAATTAGAAAATAGCGCTAGCCGAAAACTTCAGGGAGCATCCGACTGGTTGATAAATGCCGATTTAAAATATGATTTTATCCTAAATAACTCTTGGAAAAATTCAATGACCTTAGTTTACAATGTTTATGGCGATAGAATTTTTGCGGTGGGATCTTCTGGGATTGATCATATTTATGAAAAATCATTTAACAAATTAGATTTTATTTGGATCAATACTATTTCAAAAAAGTTTGAACTAAAATTTGCAGTAGATAATATTTTAAATCCGAGTTATAAAAAAGAACTAGGGAGTAAAAGTATTCTGAATATTACCGAAGATTCCTTGATTCTAAGAGCATTTAAAAAAGGTATAGGATTCTCATTTAGTATGGGTTACACTTTTTAAAACCACTAAAAAGAGTTGTTTTCAACTCTTTTTTTATGGACTTACTTAACATAAACTTTACTTATAATTCACTGTTTAATAATGTTTTAATAACAATTTCATAATTAATTTAAAAAATGAAAATTCTATTTTTGGCGTAAATAATTAATAAAGAACTTACAATTTAAAAAATGAAAAAAATGAAAAATTTAGTATTCAGCCTTGTGTTTTTAAGTTTAGCTTTTACAAGTTGTACCCCGGAGGAGGAAGATCCAATTACACCCCCACTAGCAACAGGTGAAGTTACCGGAGATATTACTTCCAATAAAACATATGTAAAAGGTGTTTATACAATAAGCGGTACTGTTAGAGTAAAAAGTGGCGCCGTACTGACTTTTGAGGCAGGTTCTGTTATAACTGCAAATGTAACCAACGGTGCAGACGCTTTATTGGTAGAAAACGGAGGGAAATTAAACATATTTGGTACAGCGGCAGAACCGATAGTATTTACAGAAATATCTAAAACACCGGGATCTTGGGGCGGAATTATCATGTTTGGAGATGCACCAATTGTAGCAGGAAAGACTGCTGATGGAACGCCAATTACAACCGCAACCTCAGAAGATGGAACAAATATTGTTTATGGAGGGACAAATCCAACACACAGCAGTGGCACATTACAATATGTTCGTGTTGAATATGCCGGTAAAAAAATATTGGACGGAAATTCTGAAATGAATGGTTTTTCTTTCTATGCTGTAGGTTCCGGAACAATTTTAGAAAACCTGGTTTCTTACAAAGGTGCAGATGATGGTTTTGAGTTTTATGGAGGAACCGTAAGTGCAAAAAATCTTATTTCTTATGGTAATTATGATGATTCTTTCGATTGGCAAGATGGATGGCAAGGTCAAAACAATACCAACTGGTACGCTTATCAAACAGGGACAGGAAATTTTGGGATGGAAATTGAGGCAAAAAGTGTGAACAATGCATTTTTCCCAAAAGTAACCAACATCACCCTAAGGAGAGCAGCCGGTACCGTAACAGAAGCAGGAAATTCATCAGAAGTTGATGCAATTCAATTCAAAAAACAAGGAAATGGAGAATATTCAAACATCGTTATCTCTGGATATACTGCCAATGCCGTTGCTGTTAGAATCCAGGATGTTGATACCAATACCAACCAAGTTAATGGTGGAAAAATAAAAATTCAAAATATAAAAATTGGTGACAACACTCCTCAAACAGGTGCCGGATCAAGTACATTTACAGTAGCTTTCCCAACAGCAAACTTTACTGCTAGTACAACCGCAACTGGTGCTTCACTAACACCAGGAGCTTGGGCAATTGTTGACGGTGTAAATTTATTACAGAATTTAATTCAATAAACATCCGTTTTCATTAATAGAATTAGTTAGTTAAAAAAGAGAAAGAGGGGAAAATCTCCTCTTTTTTGATTTGTGTAAATTTGAATTTTTTTACACTTCTTCCTCAAATTCTTGATATAGGAAATCGTTATAAGGGAATCGGGTAATATGAATTTTTTTGACTTCCTCAAAAACGATATCTTTTAAATCCTCTATATTTTCTTTGTTGAGAGCCGATATAAACACACAATTGTTTTGCATTTTACTCATCCATGTTTTTTTCCAATCTTCTAAGGTATAATGATCTTTCGTTTTTTGAGTTACCAAATCATCTCCATCAATTGTTTGGTGGGTGAAATTATCAATTTTATTAAATACCATGATTACTGGCTTATCATTACATTTAATTTCGCTTAAAGTTGTCTCAACTGATGATATATGCTCTTCAAAATTGGGATGAGAAATATCGACTATGTGCAATAATAAATCGGCTTCGCGAACTTCATCTAAAGTAGATTTGAATGATTCTATCAGTTGAGTCGGCAGTTTTCTGATAAATCCAACGGTATCGGTCAATAAAAAAGGAATATTGCGAATCACGACTTTACGAACGGTGGTATCAAGTGTAGCAAATAGTTTGTTTTCTGCAAAAACTTCACTTTTACTGATGACATTCATCAAAGTAGATTTACCCACATTGGTATAACCAACCAATGCAACACGAACCATTTTACCGCGATTTTTTCTTTGCACCGCCATTTGTTTATCGATAACTTTTAATTTCTCTTTGAGCAAAGAAATTTTATCGCGGATGATACGACGGTCGGTTTCTATCTCTGTTTCACCGGGTCCTCTTAATCCAATTCCTCCTTTTTGACGTTCTAAGTGTGTCCACAATCTGGTTAAACGAGGTAATAAATATTGGTATTGCGCCAATTCTACTTGGGTTCTGGCATAACTGGTTTGAGCGCGTTGTGCAAAAATATCAAGGATGAGATTTGTTCTGTCTAATACTTTAATATTTAGAACTTTTTCTATGTTTTTTAGTTGAGAAGGGGATAATTCATCATCAAAAATAGCAGTCCCAATTTCATTATCTGTGATGTAACTTTTTACTTCTTCTAATTTCCCTGTTCCTAAAAAAGTCTTTGGATTTGGAAATTCGAGTCTTTGAACAAATCGTTTGATTACTTCACCACCGGCGGTATGAGTCAGAAATTCCAGTTCATCCAAATATTCGTCTGCTTGATCTTCTGTTTGTTTTTGAGTAATAAGACCTATCAACACTACCTTTTCATATACTATTTCCTTCTTTTCTATCATATGATATCACTAATGAACTGCAAATTTACGGGTAATTTTGTTCATTTTATCAATAAAAAAACCTGCTCAATAAATTGTGCAGGTTTGTCGTATATTAGTTAATTATGAGGTTTTTAAATAATTATCTCATTCCGGTTATTTTTATATCGTCAATTCTCCACTTTGTTTTATTAGTAGAGTTTCCATTATATTTAAAGGCAAAATATACTTTACCGGTAAATTGAGACAAATTGAAAGTATTCAGTGTATTGGTGCTTGTTGCCGTTGGATATGTTAATTGTAAAGTACTCCACGTAGCGGTATTGATACCCAGTTCTGTTCCGTCCCAATTACTTGAATATAATAATTCCAGCTCTGTTTGACTTCCTGCTACTGTTAACTTTTGAATATTAAAAGTTAAACTTTCATTGATTTGCAGATCCATATTTATTTGAGGTGTAATTAACCAACCTACATAATCACCTGTCGGAGTTGAGATAGCTTGAAACATCGCAAAAGCATTGGCAGATAATTTATCCAATACCCATTTCACTGTACCTGCTGTTGAGTAATTTGTCCAGCTGGTTAAAGCAAGTGGATATTGTCCAGATGCTAAGTATCCATTATCTAATGAATATTTTTCAAAATTTTCATCTATCAAAGTAACCGGCTCTGGTGCAACACAAACCGGATTATTTAATTTAACATCATCCGTATTTCTTATAAATAATTGATAAGTACCACTATATTCGCTTAAAATGGCAACAATACTACCTTGTCCTTTTGGTATCGGAGTCAGTGCAAAATCGGCATACTTGCTTGTTCTTAAAATAATACTTCCATTTAAGAAACAATTATTGTCTACCGTTTCAAAATTTCTACTATAGCCGCTATAGGTTGTTCCTGCATAGCTAAATCCTTCATCAGATTTTTTTAATCGTATATTTTCTATTTCTACAAGCATTCCTAAATAATCTTTAGAAAGTTGAGCTATTAATAATTTTTTTGGAACAATGGTGGCAATTGGTTCACAGGCATTTAAAATTTGTTTTCTGACTATTTCAGCTGGAATATTTTCTAAATCACTTCCGTTCCCGATTCCAATTTCTATAGAACCATAATTGTTTGTTACTGCAAGACCTTTTAATTTTACAAATATTTTACTTCCCACTCGAAATTTTACATTCGTATCATATTCATCAATTTTAAGAATTACTGCAAACTTGGGATTTTCCGGTTTGTCTTGAATATAAACTTGTTTGAAGATATTTCCTGCTTTATCACTGGAAACTGCATATCCTTCAATGATATCATCAGAAGTGAATCCGTGAATCGGCACACTGAATGATTCTGAAGCTAATCTCTTAACAACTTCAAGTGTTGTTGTTGCAACAAGGTTGGGATTATCACAGTTAGGATTTTTTATTGTTGGAGTGTCGTACTGAGAATCTTCCACACACGAAGTTAAAGCTCCAAATAACGCTGCAAATCCGAAGAAGAACTTTATTAATTTATTTGTTTTCATCTTTAAAATATTTTCTGTTAATTAATTAAAATCGTAAATAAACGTTGAAATAGTAAGAAGCCTTATTGCCATAATAATACTTCGGGCCAAAAGTTGGATATTGTAAATCTTTGTCTTGTTTTAACTCTTTAAAGTTAGCGTTTCTAGATTGCTCATATCCGCCAGATTTGTATATTTCGCCAAGCACATTGTTAACACTGGCAAAAAAACCTACATAATAATTATTTTTTAATCTCCATGATTTTCCACCGGCTATATTTACTAAAAAAGCATCATCAAAGCGTTCTTGTTTTAGCAATTTATCAACTTCTTCTTGGGTAGCATCAGGAAATGGCAATCCATCACTTCTTAAATAGAAATTATCGGTTCTTAAAAGTGGAGAAATATCTAAGTAATTATGTGATAATAAATTAGCATTGGCGCTAAACCACCAGAATTTAGGATCTCTATATTCAAAACCGAAAGAATAAGCCCTTTGGGGTGTTCCGGAGAGTTTATAATCTTTTATATAAGCATTTCCAAAATCACTTTCAACATCAGTAAAAACATCTGACTGGATATATAACTGAGGATTGTTGTTATAAGTATATTGACCCACAGCAGCGGCGCCAATTAGTTTAACTGTAGGCACCACTTGTACTTCAATTCCAAATTCAAGTCCAAAATTTAATTTTTCAGCACCTGTTAATATTTCTGTAACAAAGTCTGCTTCGTCTCCACGTAATCCCTCTGCAAAGAAAAAGGAGGTTTCCGTTACATTTTCAAATTTGGAATAGTATCCTGTCAATCTTGCTTGAACTTCCGGTGCTCTAAAAATATAACTAGCATCACCCATTGTAATTTTTTCAGATTCTAAATCTGGTGTATATTCATTATTTACCCTAGAGTTTACAAAAGCATTTCTGATAGTTGGTGCCTGATTAATATAAGCCGCATTGAAGTCTAATAAATTACGTCCATTAATTTTATAGGTAGCTCCTCCTTTAAAACTGATATCAGAAAATGATTTTTTTTCTCCTTTTCCAAATGAATTATCAGCAAACATTCCGTTTTTATAAAACCCTTCCCGTTGATAATCTTTTAAAATAAAGTTAGTTCCTGCATAAAAATCTACTTTGCTATACTTAAATTGGAATTGTAAGAATGGATTCAATTCATTGGATGTAATATCATAATGGTAATTTAATTTATCGCCAACTTTTACAATTCTGTTAGGGTTGTTTAAATCACTTTGCATAGCATCACCCGTTGCAAAATAATCGATATCTAAAAAGCTGTCACCGCCTAATAAATCTAACATTTGAGCATAATTCTCTGAATTTAAATGTCTGTATGAAAATCCGGCGTTTAAAGTGATATTATCAGATAAATATTTTTTAAATATGGTATTAGCAGTAATCGTTTTATCATCTGCACGATTTTCTGATAAATAATAATGAGTAGTTCCATTTTCTATATTGACTCTATATAAATTCTCCCAATTAATTTGACTGTAACTCTGATCATTTCTAAATGCCTCAGCAGCTAAATAGGCTCCCGTATAATTTAAATTGTCTTGAAATCTCAAATAATAACTGGGCAAATTTCTATAGTACGTTGGATCTGGATTTGGAGCATTAGCATAGTTTAAACGACTATCTCCAATATGACCAAATTGATAAGCTATATTTGTATTTAACGAAGTTGTTTTGTTTATCTTCCAATAATGACTTAAAATAATAACAGGTTCTTCAATTTCTTTAATTCGGGAATTGCGTTTTTCTCCATTTTGGCAGCCCCAATAAGCATTGTATTTCAGTCCGGCTAAGTCATAAACCTCTTGCGTATTGGCAGATGATTTTGCTCTGCGAACAGGCGTATAAACAGCAGTTAAATTTAAACTATGATTGTTGTTGATTTTTTTCTCGGCAGCTAAAAATCCACTCCATGCATTGTATGTTGTGCCCTCAAAATAGCCGTTTTCTGCAAAACGTCGTGAACCTGAAACTACATAAGCCCAACCATTTTTTAATAAGCCGGTTGAATGAGTTGCCATTACACGACCCGTATAATTTGAGTTTGCTGAAGCGTATGATACACTTGTACCGTGTCTGTAATTTGAAGCTCTTGTATTGATGTTGGTAGAACCTAAAATACCACCAAAAGTTAAATCTGAAGGTGATAATCCGTTAGCAAATTCCTGATTTCTGGTAGCATCATTTATACCTCCCCAATTACTCCATTGTGGTCTGCCGTCATTGATTTTATTCATTAAAATTCCATTCATCAATAACTGACCGTAACCGGAGTCAAAACCTCGAACTCTAAATCTTGCTTGACCAAAGTTAAAAGCAGCAGCTCTCATGAAAACATCCTTTGAAGATTGAAGAAGTCCTGACACGTTTTCAGATCCTCCTTTTTCATCTTCAGAAAGTTCGTCTTCAGATAAGGAAATGATACTGGTATCATAATCAGTTTTAAAAGCGAGATACATGGTTAAGACACTTAAATCTAAATCTTTACCAGCTTCAATTTTAATCGGAAAATAACTGGTTTCAAACCCTTCAAAACTCAATTGAAGAACTTGAGAACCTATTTTGACGTTGTTTAGAAAAAAATTACCATAAATTCCTGTTAATTGCTCAATTTCAGTACCCTGTATGGATACTAAAACGCCGCTTAAGGCTTTCTCCGAATCTGCTTCGATAACTGTTCCCTTAACTTTTTGTTGAGCGTACGTACTGCCCAACACGGCAAGTTCAAGAAACAAAAAAATAAAAGTTTTTTTCATAGCTAATTTGATGTTAGTTAATTTTTTGTTCTCCAAAAGAAATTTGCTAATTTAGTATAAATTTGACTAATTCTTAGATAAATTTATACATTTAACCGTATTTTTCTATTAAATTTATATTTAAACATGTCTTTTATGAAAAAGAACATTCTTTTTGTTTTTTGTATACTGATTTTCATTTCAGCTGCATTTGGTCAAAATAATAAAGATAAAATTTATCAGATAAGAACCATCGCTTTTTACAATCTTGAAAATTTATTTGACACGATTGATGATCCTAAAAAAAAAGATGAAGAATTTACTCCTAAAGGAACAAATCACTACACCGCAGAAGTTTATAAAGATAAATTACAGAAATTAGCGCGTGTTATATCAGAAATTGGCAGCGATTTATCAAAAAATAGTCCGGTAATCATTGGTGTGTGTGAAATTGAAAATCGAAGTGTTTTAGAAGATTTGGTGAAAACCGGAAAATTGAGAGATAAACGCTGGGGGATTGTTCATTATGAATCTCCTGATGCCAGAGGTATTGATGTAGCATTGTTATACCAAGAAAAATATTTCAAACCTGTAAATCATAAAACCTTTGAGTTGCCATTATACGATGAGGGTAAGCGTTATTACACCAGAGATCAATTAATGGTTTCCGGTTATTTAGACGGTGAATTGATTCATGTGATTGTAAACCACTGGCCCAGCAGAAGAGGTGGTGAGGCAGCCAGCAGACCAAGCCGGGAAAAAGCCGCAACGCTCAATCTCCAGATAATGGAAGAAATCAGAAGAACTGATCCTAATGCCAAAATTATTGCTATGGGCGATTTAAATGACGACCCTATTAACGCCAGTTTAAAAAAAGTTTTAAAAACAGAATCTAATATTAAAAAAGTAAAAGATAATGGAATTTATAATCCGTTTGAAGAAATGTTTAAACGCGGATTAAATACACTTGGTTATCGAGATAACATCAATTTGTTTGATCAAATTTTCTTTACATCGCCACTGGTAACAACCAATAAAGATTATAGTTCGTATAAATTTTATAAAGCCGGAATCTATAATCCGAGTTATATGATTAACAAAGAAGGGCAATATAAAGGATATCCTATGAGAAGCTACTCATTCAGCACTTATACGGGCGGCTATAGTGACCATTATCCTGTTTATATACATCTCATCAGAGAACAGAAATAGCTTTATAAAAAATCCCGTTCAGGATTTTTTTATTCTTCTTTTATATCTTTTAACATTAATTGTAGAGTTGTGTTTCCATTCCACTGATTTTCTTCAATGGTGTATACAGCCTGAAAACCTCCCTTTATTTTAGTATATCTTTCGGCTAAATTAAAGCCTATAGCATTATATGTTTTTGGATCCGCTCCGTTTATAATATTCAACTTTACATGATTTTCATCAACACCAACAGCTTTACCAAATCCATTATCTCTTAATCCGGAACTTATAAAAACAGGCTTCATATTGGCTGGACCAAAAGGTTCGAGTTGTTTTAAAATTCGATAAAATTTTGGAGTAACACTTGATAAATCAATTTCTAAATCAATCAATATTTCTGGTGTTTTTGATTTTTCCTCTAAAGTTTTATTCACCACTTTTTCAAATTTCTCTTTGAATAAAGAATAGTTTTTAGGTAAAATAGTAATTCCGGCCGCATGCGTATGACCTCCAAACTGTTCTATATATTCTGAGCATTTTTCCAGAGAACCGTATAAATCAAACCCATTTACAGATCGAGCCGAAGCAACGTAAAAACCGTTGCTTTCTGTAAAAACAATAGTCGGTTTATGATAGGTTTCTATTAAGCGAGAAGCTACAATACCGATAACGCCTTTATGCCAATTTTTATTAAACACCACTGTAGCACAATTCTTTTCTTCACCATTATCAATTATTTGTTTCAGGGCCTGTTCGGTAATTTCTTTTTCCGTTGCTCTGCGGTCTGTGTTGTATATTTCGATTTCCTTTGCAAAATTCACTGCTGTTTCAAAATCTTCTTCAATTAATAATTCAACAGCATGATTTCCGTGTTTCATTCTTCCTGCTGCGTTAATTCGCGGTGCAATCTGAAAGACGACATCAGTAATTGTAATTTCTTTTTTTAATTGATGGATGAGCGCTTTAATTCCTGGTCGCGGATTTTTGTTAATTTGTATTAAACCAAAATAAGCCAGTATTCTGTTTTCTCCATCCATCGGAACGATATCCGCAGCGATTGCTGCGGCCACCAAATCTAAATACGGAATTAAATCTTCTATTGTTTGATGATGTTTTTGTGCCAACGCTTGAATCATTTTAAACCCAACTCCGCATCCGCATAATTCCTTGAAAGGGTAATTACAATCAGCTTGTTTCGGATTTAAAACCGCTACTGCTTTCGGAATTTCATCGCCTGGAAGATGATGATCACAAATGATAAAATCGATTTTTTTTTCGGTAGCATAAGCCACTTTTTTGGCTTCTTTGATACCGCAATCCAAAGCAATAATTAAGGAAATTCCATTATCAGCTGCATAATCAATTCCTAAGAAAGAGATACCATAACCTTCCGCATATCGATCTGGAATATAAGTAGTAACTAAATTTGAGAATTGCAATAAATAAGAATAAACAAGCGCCACCGATGAAGTTCCATCTACATCATAATCGCCATAAACCATGATTTTTTCTTTGGATACAAGTGCTTTTTCAATACGAGAAACAGCTTTCGCCATATCTTTCATCAAATACGGATTGTGCAGTTTGATTAAACTCGGTCTAAAAAAATGTTTGGCTTGTTCATAGTTTTCAATACCGCGCTGAATCAACAAAGTTGCGAGCTCGGTATCAATATTTAATTCCTTAGCAAGCTTGACTATTTTATGATTTTCGGGTATTGGTTTTAAGGTCCAACGCATGGCACAATTTTTTCACTAAAATAGTCATTTAAAATTTAAATTTGTTCGATGTATTTAATTTCGATGGTCAATTCTGAAAATTTTCTAAACATTTCCATTACGCCGCAATAGCGTGTTACCGATAAATCGACTGCTTTTTCTATTTTATCTTTTTGGAAATCAGTTCCATAAAATAAATATTCAACCAAAACCTTGTGATAAATTTTCGGATGTTCTTCGGTTAATTCGCCCGTAACATGCACTTCAAAACCTTTTACTTCGGCGCGCATTTTTTTCAACATAGACACCACGTCCATACTGGTACAGCCCGCCAGTGCACTAAGCATCATAGGTTTTGGAAGCAGTCCTTTTCCTTGTCCGCCCACTTCTTTATCAGCATCAATATCAACATTTCCTCCGGTTTGAGCAATATTAAAATGCATATCGGCAATCCATTTGTTTTCTGCTTTCTGTATCATTTTTTGAAGTTTTATATTGGTAAAATTACCAATTTTATTGATGTAAAAAGTGTAACATTGGTCACTTTTTATTTTAAACGGATTCCTTTTTTTGATGATTTTAATTTTGCCATTGAAAGCGTATATTTGTTAATCAGACGAAAGAATATAGATAATAGATAAACAGGATAAAATATTTTTTAATACAGGTACAAGACGAAATAATGCAATGATAGCAAGGGATTTAAATCCCTTGTCGATATTAAAAGAAACGAACAATAACGCTAACGAAAATGATTTTAAGAAAACATTAGAAAGCACTTTGAAAATATAAGCGGATAATGCTACGAAAAAAAGCAACAAAAAAATTACTCCTTATCCGTTTTTCCTTTTACCACCAACACAAACTCGCCTTTGGGCGCTTTTTTTTCAAAATATTGGGTGACTTCTGTAACGGTTCCTCTAACGGTTTCTTCGTACATTTTGGTCAGTTCTCTGGAAACTGAAATATTCCTTTCTGCACCAAAATAAGCGGTAAAATCTTTGAGTGTTTTGAGTAATTTATGGGGAGATTCGTAAAAAATCATAGTTCTGCTTTCTTCGGCTAATTGTAAAAATCGGGTTTGGCGGCCTTTTTTTAAGGGTAAAAAGCCCTCAAAAATAAAACGGTCGGAGGGAAATCCGGAATTGACCAAAGCCGGAATCAAAGCCGTTGCGCCGGGTAAACATTCAATTTCGAGGTCGTTTAGTAAACAAGCGCGCGTTAACAAAAAACCCGGGTCAGAAATTCCGGGAGTTCCGGCATCGGAAATGATGGCAATGGATTGACCGTTTTTGAGTTTTTCGATAATT
This sequence comes from Flavobacteriaceae bacterium, assembly GCA_030683815.1. GTDB lineage: Bacteria > Bacteroidota > Bacteroidia > Flavobacteriales > Flavobacteriaceae > JAGXRT01. The sequence goes on along the minus strand of JAUXPJ010000018.1, from coordinate 8,330 downwards.
TTATCGACCATTTGATGCTCGTTGTGCATGTGATGCGATTGCATAGGCGTTGCAATTTCAAAGTGTTTCAATAATTTTCCGGAAGTTCGGGTGTCTTCGGCTAAAATTAAATCGACTTCTTTGAGTATTCTGATGGCGCGAAGTGTTATATCTTCTAAATTTCCGATAGGCGTTGGAACTAAATATAGTTTAGACATAAGTCGTTTTTTTTAATCTAAGCAGGTGAAAAATTTCAATCTTAAACAAAGGTACAAACATTTTGCAAAGTTTGCGTTAGGGATGGAAGCGGTATCCTTTTTAGTATCCACTAAAAAGATATAGCGAACAGCCCGATCCCGATGTAGAAAAATAAGCATAGATGCTATGCCTATTTTTCACTATCGGGGAAACGCCCAAAAAAATTGTAAACACTCCGTTCTAATTCCTTAAATTTGCGTTTTAATTTCGATAAAAATGTATAGAACAACTACTTGTGGCGATTTGCGTATTGCTGATGTAAATAAAGAGGTTACACTTGCCGGATGGGTGCAAAAAGTGCGCGATAAAGGGTTTATGATTTGGATTGATTTGCGCGACCGATACGGAATTACGCAACTTATTTTGGATGAAGCCCGCACCGATAAAGCCATTTTTGAACAGGCAAAAACCTTAGGACGCGAATTTGTGATTCAGGTTAAAGGAACGGTGATTGAGCGTGAGGCAAAAAACAAGCATATCGCAACCGGTGAAATTGAGATTTTAGTACATGAATTAAGTGTTTTAAATAAGGCAAAATTGCCACCTTTTACCATAGAAGATGAAACCGATGGCGGCGATGAATTGCGCATGAAATATCGGTATTTGGATATCCGCAGAAATCCTGTGAAAGAGAATTTGATATTCCGTCATAAAGTGGCGATGGAAGTAAGAAAGTATATGTCTGACAATGGATTTATTGAGGTTGAAACTCCTTATTTAATTAAATCGACTCCGGAAGGCGCACGTGATTTTGTGGTGCCATCGCGTATGAATGAAGGACAATTTTACGCCTTGCCACAATCGCCTCAAACCTTTAAACAATTGTTGATGGTGGGTGGCATGGATAAATATTTTCAGATTGTAAAATGTTTTAGAGATGAAGATTTGCGCGCTGACCGTCAGCCGGAATTTACACAAATTGACTGTGAAATGGCGTTTGTTGAGCAAGATGATGTGTTGAACGCCTTTGAAGGATTGACGCGTCATTTATTGAAAGAAATTAAAGGAATTGATGTAGCTGAGTTTCCTCGAATGACTTACGATGAAGCGATGAAAAAATACGGCAACGACAAACCGGATATCCGTTTCGGAATGGAATTTGGCGAGCTGAATGATTTGGCTCAAAACAAAGGTTTTGCCGTTTTTGATGCGCAAGAATTGGTGGTTGGAATTGCGGTTCCCAATTGTGCTCATTACTCCAGAAAAGAAATTGATGCACTGATTGAGTTTGTGAAGCGCCCGCAAATTGGCGCTACCGGATTGGTTTGGGTTAAATGTAATGACGATGGAACTTTCAAATCATCGGTAGATAAATTTTTTAGCGAAACAGATTTAGCTGCTTGGGCAGAAAGATTAAATGCAAAAACAGGTGATTTATTGTTGATTTTGGCCGGTGAAACCGATAAAACCAGAAGCCGGTTAAGTGTTTTAAGAATGGAAATGGCTAAAAATTTGGGCTTGCGCAAACCTGATGAATTTGCGCCACTTTGGGTCGTAGATTTCCCTTTGTTGGAATGGGATGAAGAATCTAAGCGTTACCACGCCATGCATCATCCGTTTACTTCTCCTAAAAAAGAAGAAATTCCGATGTTGGCTACCCATCCCGGAAAAGTAAAAGCCAACGCTTACGATTTGGTGTTAAACGGCAATGAAATTGGCGGTGGTTCTATCAGAATTCACGATAAAGCGACTCAGAAAATGATGTTCGATTATTTGGGCTTTACCGAAGAACAAGCTGAAAATCAGTTTGGATTCTTGATGAATGCCTTTGAATTTGGCGCTCCGCCCCACGGTGGAATCGCTTTTGGATTGGACCGATTGGTCGCTATTTTAGGTGGTCAAGAAACCATTCGCGATTTTATTGCGTTTCCAAAAAATAATTCGGGTAGAGATGTGATGATTGATGCACCTGCCTTTATTGAGGAAGCACAACTCAAAGAATTGAATATCAAATTGGATTTGCCATTAAAGAAATAAAAATTAGGAACAATGTTAAAAATTATAGTTTATATCGTTTTCTTTATTGTTATCGGAACTATTTCTGTCGGGTATTTTATTAAAGCTGATGCGCCACAAAACGGAGAAAAAATCATCGGAATTGGGGTGCTGATTTTCGCATTTGTCTTAATGCCTTTATTTATTTACTTGCGCTACAAAGACAAAGATTTATCAAAACTCACTTTTAATCAACCTAAAAAAGAGGAAGAAGAAAAATTATAAAGTTTTGCAAATAAATCAAATAAAAATTATATTTGAATTCAATTAAATAATCAAACTTTATTAAACTATCAAAATGAACGGTACGGTTAAATTTTTCAATGAATCAAAAGGATTTGGATTCATTACCAATGATGATACAAAAAAAGATCTTTTTGTACATATTACAGGGCTCGCAAAAGGACAAAGAATTGCTGAAGGAGACAAAGTGAGTTATGTAGAGTCTGAAGGTCGCAATGGGGCAATTGCTATTGATGTTAAAGTTATCAAATAAAATATCTTAAAATATATTTTAATTTAGCTTCAGTTTCACCACTTTTTTAAGTGGTTTTTTTTAATTTAAATTGCGTTTTTCAATAAAAAATCGCTTGATTAACTGACTGCATTCCTCTTCTAAAATACCAGCAGTAATTTGAGTTTTTGGGTGCAGTTGAGTTTTATAATTGATAAAGCCCCTTTTTTCATCGTGAGCACCAAAAACGATTCTTCCAATTTGAGCCCAATAACTGGCACCGGCACACATCTGACAGGGCTCTAGCGTAATATACAGAGTACATTCATTCAAATATTTACCACCTAAATAATCGGCGGCAGCCGTAAATGCTTGCATTTCTGCATGCGCGGTAACATCGTTTAAAGTTTCGGTTAAATTATGAGCCCGCGCAATGATTTGATTGTTCAACACAACTACAGCGCCAACCGGCACTTCACCTTTGCTAAAACCCAACTCTGCTTCGGCCAAAGCACGTTTCATAAAATAATAATCGTCAAAAGGATTTTCCATCAAACAAAGGTACAATTTCTGAAAAATAATACACTAATTTCACACAGCGATAAGAAGTTAAAAAAATGTAATTTTGTAGTGTGAGTAATCATTTACTAAATCATATTAATTTTCCAGAAGATTTAAAGAAACTTTCTGAAAATCAGTTGCCTCAATTGGCCCAAGAATTGAGAGATTTTATTATTGATATTGTCGCCACCAAAGAAGGACATTTAGGCGCCAGTTTGGGAGTGGTTGAGTTAACTATTGCGCTGCATTATGTTTTTGATACGCCCCATGATTTGCTGATTTGGGATGTCGGACATCAAGCTTATGGTCATAAAATATTGACTGGAAGAAAAAATGATTTTCATACCAACCGCCAATTTGGGGGTATTTCGGGTTTTCCAAATAGAGAAGAAAGTATTTATGACGCTTTTGGAGTTGGACACTCTTCGACCTCTATTTCTGCCGTTTTAGGAATGGCGATGGCTTCTAAATTAAAAGGAGATTTTGACAGACATCATATCGCGGTGATTGGCGATGCTTCTATTGCATCGGGAATGGCTTTTGAGGGATTAAATCACGCAGGCGTTTCTGACACCAATCTTTTAATTGTTTTAAACGATAATGAAATGGGCATCGACCCCAATGTTGGAGCGCTCAAAAATTATCTGACATCAGTTAAAAAAGGCGAAAATTTACATCAGCAAAATTTATTTGAAGCGCTGAATTTTTCTTATTCCGGACCTATTGATGGTCACAATTTACAATTGTTGATTGCTGAACTTAATCGACTAAAAAATATAAAAGGCCCCAAATTTTTACATGTCATTACCACTAAAGGAAAGGGCTTAGAAAGTGCCGAAAAAGACCAAATTACTTTTCATGCCCCAGGGAAATTTGATAAACTAACAGGTGAAGTTCAGCCAAAATCAGAAGAGAATTTGCCGCCCAAATACCAAGATGTTTTTGGATTGACCTTGGTTGAACTGGCTCAACAAAACGATAAAATTATTGGAATTACCCCGGCGATGCCCACCGGAAGTTCTTTAAAATATATGATTAAGCAATTTCCAAATCGCGCTTTTGACGTCGGGATTGCTGAGCAACACGCCGTAACTTTAGCTGCCGGATTTGCCACTCAGGGCTTTATTCCTTATTGCGCTATTTATTCAACCTTTTTGCAACGCGCTTATGATCAGATTATTCACGATGTAGCTATACAAGATTTACCCGTCATTTTTTGTTTAGACAGAGCCGGTTTGGTAGGCGAAGATGGTGCCACGCATCACGGTATTTTTGATTTGGCTTTTTTGAGAATCATTCCGAATCTCATTGTTTTTGCGCCCTTGAATGAAGTTTCTTTGCGCAATATGCTTTATACCGTTCAGTTAGGAATTGAACATCCAATTGCGATTCGCTATCCGAGAGGAAGAGGTGTTACAAAAGATTGGAAACTTCCATTTGAAAAGATAGCATTTGGTAAAGGAATTTGTATAGTTGAAGGCGATGAAATTGCGATTTTAACAATTGGAAGTATCGGCAATAAAATAATAGAATTGCAACAGGAATTACCTACAGGAAAAGTAGCACACTACGATATGCAGTTTGTAAAACCGTTAGACGAAAAACTTTTACATCAGATATTTACTAAATTCAACAAAATAATTACTGTTGAAGATGGAGTAGTCAAAGGCGGATTTGGAAGCGCCATTTTAGAATTTGCCAATGAAAATAACTATCAACAAACCTCAATTCTAGTGTTGGGAATTCCAAATCATTTTATAGAACATGGTGATAACGATGTATTGTTTGACAGTATTCATCTTTCAAAAAATCATCTCAAAAAAATTATTTTAGAGACCCTTTCTTAAAAACTATTGCCACTAATTTTTCGATGCAACAAAATGGCGTAACTGTCAGACATACTCGCCACAAATGAACAAACCGCCAATAATCTGTCGTAATGGTTTTCGGGCAAATCGTGTAATTTTGGCGGCAATAATTTAAAAATTAAGTGGTCGTAACTGCTTAGCTGATGATTTAAATCGTTGATTACCGCCTTGCTAAAAACCAATAACAAATCGGCGATAACTTTATAACCCGCAATTTCTTTTTCAATCACTTCTTTACTTTGATAAATTTTTTCATTGCTTATTTTGATGATGTCTTTCATCTGCGCTTCATACTTACATCGATTCATCAAACTGGAGTGAAAATTACCTGCTAAAATCAATTCCTCATTCTTGATGAATTGTTGTGCAGCTTCATTGATCAGCACATTAATCGCCAAAGCTCTGAGGTATTTGATGCGTTCTTGCTTGTTTTTTAACGAGTAATATTTTTTGGTATCGATGGTGTCTTTTACCAATTTGATAAAATATTCCAAGGCATATTCTTCATCAATTAAATTAAGATTGATGCCGTCTTCAAAATCGATGATGGTATAACAAATATCATCGGCGGCTTCAACAATAAAAGCCAGCGGATGGCGATGATAGGCAATATGTTGATCATTTCTAGATTTTATCAACCCTAACTCTTTGGTTAAATCATTAAAAACAGCAATTTCTGACTGAAAAATTCCAAATTTTTTATCGGCAATATTGGAAGTCGGTTTTTTGGGAAGTGATTCTTTTGGGTATTTGATAAAAGCGCCCAAAGAGGCATAAGACAAGCGAAGTCCGCTGCTGGAACCTTCGCTGTTATCGGTTAAAATTTTGAAACCGTTGGCATTTCCTTCAAAATCGATTAAATCTTGCCATTGTTTATCGGTTAAAAATGACTGATATTCCTTACCATTTCCTGTATTAAAAAACTCACCAATGGCTTTTTCGCCGCTATGACCAAAAGGTGGATTTCCAATATCGTGCGCCAATGCAGCGGTGGCAGTAATGGTTCCAAAATCAGTTTTAAGATAGCCCTCTTGCCCGATTTCTGGATATTTTTGAAGCAGATATTCGCCTACAAATCTGCCAATAGAACGCGCAACCACCGAAACTTCTAAACTATGCGTTAAACGCGTGTGGACAAAATCGGTTTGCGACAATGGAATCACCTGCGTTTTATCTTGTAAACTTCTGAATGAATCAGAAAAAAGAATTCGGTCATTATCAACTTCAAAGCCCAAACGCGATTCATCTTGTAAATTTCTCAAACGTTTTTCGGTATCGCCAAATCGTTTTAAAGAGAGTAATTGCAGCCAATTCATAGGTTTAATATTTAACTGCAAGATACATTTTTTGGTTTAAAATTATTTAGATTTAAGTATTGAGAATTTAGTATTGAGAAAAAAGTCCTATCCCCAGTCCTTTCCACACGAGCGACAGCGAACTGGAGAAGCAAAGGAAAGGGAGCAAAACAGAATAGATAAAAAAATAGTTAAAATAATTTAAACAAAAGGTCCTTTGCTTTGGGAAGGATTTAGGATGGGACAAACAATTGAAAATGAAAAATTAATAAAAATCGGTCAACATTAATCAGGGAAGATGTTGCACAACCAATTATTTTTTTAAGTTGGCGGCTTTTTCTAGCTCAGCATACCACTTTTCACCAAATTTTCTAACGAGAGCTTCTTTTACAAATTTATAAACCGGAACTTGAAGTTCTTTTCCGAGTGAACAAGCTGGATCGCAAATATCCCAATGATGGTAATTTACGGTTGTAAAGGTCGAAAATTCCAACGCTCTTACAGGATATAAATGACAAGAAATAGGTTTTTTCCAATTGATAATTCCCATATTGTACGCTTCTTCTATTCCGCATTTGGCGGTATTTTTATCATCAAAAATGACATAGGCACAATCTTTTTGATCTATTAAAGGTGTTTCAATATCACCTTTATCATTAATGGTATAAAGTCCTTGTTTTTCGATTGAGGCAATTCCTTTAGGTTGTAAAAGGTGTTTAATTTTCGGGTAAATATCCTCCAAAATTTGAAGTTCATCTTTATTTAAGGGCGCACCGGCATCACCATCAACACAACAAGCTCCCTTACATTTTGATAAATTACAAACGAATTCATTATCGATTATTTCTTCTGAAACTATGGCTTTTCCTATCTGAATCATGTGGCAAAAATACATTTTCTTTCTGAGATGAATTTCTAATTTTTCGGAGCAATTAACTGCTTTTTTAAATACTTTTGTTAAGAATTAAATTTGAAAGTATATGAGTGGATTGGATTTTAAAGAAATTTTTACGGCTACCATGATTTTATTTGCGGTAATTGATATAGTGGGTTCAATTCCAATCATTATTGAATTGCGCTCTAAAGTTGGTCATATCCAATCAGAAAAGGCATCTGTTGTTTCTGCTGTTATCATGATTACTTTTCTTTTTGTTGGTGAAAGAATGTTAACATTAATCGGTATTGATGTCAACTCTTTTGCTGTTGCCGGTTCTTTGGTTATTTTCTTTTTAGCACTAGAGATGATTTTAGGAATACAATTGTATAAAGATGAAAGTCCGGAAACCGCCAGTATTGTCCCGATTGCTTTTCCGTTAATTGCAGGTGCCGGAACATTGACAACGCTTTTAGCCATTAGAGCCGAATATGAAACTATTAATATTGTTGCCGCTATTTTGATCAATACTATTTTTGTGTATGCGGTTTTAAAATCATCCAAAAAAATTGAAAAGGTGTTGGGAAAAGCTGGTTTGGGTGTGATTAGAAAAATATTTGGAGTAGTGTTATTGGCGATTGCCGTTAAATTATTTGCCGCCAATATTATGGGTCTGTTTGAGCATTCTTAGAGATTTAAAACAAAAAATCAGCTCTGCGAAGTCTCCTGACTTCGTAGCCATATAAATATCAATTCCTACTCATCGCCAACTTAACAAAACTTTAAAAATTGAAAAAATTGGCTCAAATTATAATCCTTTTATTGATTATGCTTTCTCAATCAAATATACCATTTTTGTTTTTGTTGCGAAGTCGGGAGACTTCGCAGAGCCAGCTACTAAATATATAGGGCTTGCTGAAAATATATAAAAATGCTATTAATCAGCAAATTAGGTTGTTATTTATTTGGATAAATGCAAAGGATTCCTTATTTTTATGTTTAAAAGTTTGCACTTATGCTCAATTACACACCGCAAAACCAGCTGG
>JAUXPJ010000007.1 GCA_030683815.1 Flavobacteriaceae bacterium | reverse complement strand
GGGTGGATTGGCCCTATCCCGCGCCCATGACGATAGGCGTCACCCAGGAACCACTGCGCCCAGACTTGCCCTTGCTCGGCTTGTTTCAGATACCAATCAAACGCAAGTTCATCACCGGCTGGGAAGCCATAGCCATTCCAGGACTTTTCGGCCACATAGTAAATAGCTTTAAGAAGGCCTCTTTCTGCTGCTTGCAAATACCAGTAGAAAGCCTGCTCGTCGTCCTGTTCTACCAATTCGTTGCCATGCTCATACTGCATGCCCAGGCCGTACTGGGCTTGGATATGTCCAGATTCAGCCGCTTTAATTTGCCAAGCCTGCGCCTGTTCGAAATCTTGCTCAACCCCATAGCCGTACTCATACATATCGCAGAGATTGAACATGGCCGGGGAAAACCCAGTATCCGCTGCCAGCCAATACCAAAAGATGGCCTGCTCATAGTCTGATTCGGTGGCATCACCGTAGCGGAAAGATGTGTCATCGTCTCTCAAGTCAGCACCCGCAATCCGACGCCCAAGACGGTATAACGTGCCCAAGTCGTTCCAGATTTCAGGATCATTCTGCAATTGGTTTGAATAGCACCAATCGAAGGCCATCTTGGCGTAGTAGCGAGCCCGTTCCTGGTCTTCGGTTATGCCCTGACCGCCAAGATAGAAAATAGAAATCGGGAAATAAGTTTTGCCATATCCCGCAATGGCCAACTGCTTAAATGTCTCGAAAGCCGACCTTAATTCGATCAACTCCTCAGGTGTCCAGACGTCTCCCCATCCGCTAGAACTGCCATCTACTGTAATGCGGTCGTAATCATCCCGTGCCTTTCGGTAAAGCGCATCACGATCCGCAATAGTCAGGGTGTAAACCCCGCTCTGAATTGAAACAAGCCCGCGCCCTAAGTAATCACGTGAAACAGATTTTGTTTTTAGACCCGAACGCATCGAGCAAGGAATGCACCTCAGACTGCAACTGATCCGCCGACCAGGAGACAAAGCGACGCCAGTGGTACTTGGCGTGCTTCCAGACGATCTCGATGAGATTCAACTCGGGCGAATAGGGCGGCAAAAAGTAGAGGATCAGGCGATGCTCGATCAGCCACAGATCACGTTTTTCCTGGGGGATGGCGTGATGGATGGAGGCGTTATCCAAGACCACGATGGACAGCCGGGTCGGATCTGTCCGAGCCGCCAGACGATCCACGAAACCGATCACCGTATCCGCGCGCACGGAACCAAAAACAGACTCGTACCACAGCCTTGGCTCCTCGCCGTACTGCAAGGCGCCCAGCACATTGAGCCGTTTCCGCCCAAGGCTGGCATCGGCAATATGGGTCTGGCCCAGCGGCGACCAAGCACGCTGGACATTGGGCAGGTTGGAAAACCCCGCGCCATCCATGTAAAACAGATCGAATGCTTCTCGCTTGGCGGCTTGCTGGAGCGCGTTCATGGTTTCACTTGCCTTGGTGAACGCCTCGGGGTTGCGTTTTTTTTAAGACCAAGCCGGGTACGTTTGAAACTCAGGCCAAGCGCCTTCAGCCCGATCGCTAGACGATCCAGGCTAAACGTCTGTGCTTCCGGATGGGCTGCGCGAATCCCAGCGGCGATCTCGCGCAAAGTCAGGGGTTGCTCACAGGCGCATTTTTTGCCGGTTTCCAGCATCTCGGCGGTCAATTTTGCCGGTCTGCCGCCCTTGTGGCCGTCAAGAATGCCGGCCACGCCCATTTCCCCCCACCACCGTGCCCAGTTACGAACACTCTGGGAGGTCACGCCCAACACATCCGCCACCACCGTGGTGCGATGCCCTTTCGCGAGCGAGAGAAGTCCACGCGCTCGGCGGCGAATATCCGCATGCCGGTGGTGGGAGGCCAGTCCTTCCAAGATCAAGCGAGATTCCTCATCCAGGTTCAAATCGATCATCGCGCTTCCAACAGGGTTCAGTTCGTCTGTAGAAAGCGAATTCCATGCCAAATCGGTTACGCGTTATTACTTAGATCAAGCAGTAGCTTGGTACGTTGAACGCGTGCAGCGAGGCGATGCAGAAAGGCAATATGAATACGCCTTAATGCACTTGAGGGATGAAATTCCTGCCGCAAACAGAGATGAAGGGCTCTACTGGCTAAGAAGGTCGGCGGAACAGGATAACCAGCGGGCATGTGCCATCCTAGGTAGAAACCTACTGAATGATAGTGCAGGCGAAGAAATGACAAGGGAGGCAATACTATGGCTAGAGCATTCTGCCGAATTGGGAGACGCATGGGCATGTGAGGAACTGGGTAATTTATACCTAGTCGGCCATGCCGGTGGAATTCACGAAAAGAAGCCCCGCCACCAGTTAATACAACCCAATAGTGGGCTCGCTGTTGAATGGTACGAACGTGGAATCGCTTTAGGCTGGCGGGCCATTGCATATAGTCTTGGATGCTTATATCTCTATGGCGAGCATTTGATGCAGGACGTTTGTCTGGCTGAAAAATGGCTTCTACATGCCGCTTACGCAGGAAGTGACAGCGCCCAGCTTGTCTTAGGAAAAGAGCATGCGAGTGGATTACGACTGAGAAGGGACTCGGATGCTGCAATTCATTGGCTGACCAAGGCGTCAGAGAGCCGTGTTTCAACAGGTTTGGTACTGGGCAAGATTTACCTTGAAGGTGACCTCGTTGCCAGAGACTTCAACAAGGCGATCCAATGGCTGACACATGCTGCGGGAAGTGACACCTTCCGGGTGGATGCGATGAATACCGTTGCGGAGCTTCGTGTACATGCCCAGTTAAGCGCCAGTGAGGAAACTGAAGCTCAAGAGTTGTTACCGGCTGAGTAAACCCGCCTAAATCTGGCGGAATTTCCAGAAGGTAGGGACAGGAAATGAAGAAGGGGCCCGGCTGGGCCCCTTCTTCA
>JAUXPJ010000004.1 GCA_030683815.1 Flavobacteriaceae bacterium | reverse complement strand
TTACCTGAATTCATAATTTTACACTTTTAAATGTAAAATCATAAACTTTCAAATCAAATCAAAAAATCAAAGAACGTCTATATGCTTATATAAATCAATACATTACAAACAAAAAAAGAAAATTAACGCACCAGCACTAATTTGGAATTTAAAATAAAATTTTCGATTGCAGAAATATTCAAATTTTGGGATTTAGAAATGAATTCTTAAATATTCAAGAGATTTATTATTTTCTCCCCACATTTCCATTTCTGCCGAGTAGGATTGAAAATTCAATCTGATAATGCCATAACTTTTTTCAAAAACCACTTCACTTACTCTGTATGGATTTTCCTCACCGCTAAAACCAGCGTAAGAATGTGTCATTCCACTGGAGGTAAAATCAACTAAGGGAATACTTTCTTTCCCTATTTTTTTTAATGAAATTTCCGAAATATGACGGTCTCCAGAAAGTAGAATTACTCCTTTGGCTTTACTTTCAATAATTATATTTTCCAATTTTTCCACTTCGTGTGGCATATTTCCCCAAGTTTCAAAACCATGCTGATTTGATAATACTTGCACACTACTCATGATAATATTAAAATAGGCTTTTGAGTTTGAAAGTTCATTTTTTAACCAATTCCATTGGGTTTCGCCTAGCATGGTTCCCTCCCCAAATTTATTAGGAACATAACGTTTTTTTCCTTTTTTATCAGGAGTTAATGCACTTCTAAAATAACGAGTGTCTAATACTATAATTTTTACTGAATGAGCATTTACATCAAAAGTTTTACTGAAATAAATTCCTTCTTGTATTCTACGGGAGTCATCTTTGGCAACGTTTAAAAAATCTAAAAACAATTGCTGTGATTCTTTCTTCTTCCAATACTCTGTACCACCGTCATTTACGCCATAATCATGGTCGTCCCAAGTGCCCATAATAGTAGTATTTTTTATAAAGTTTTGGTAATCAATATTGTTTTGTTGAATTTGATAATTATCACGCAAAACTTTCATATCCTCTGTATCGGAATAAATAATGTCGCCCCCCCATATCCAAACATCGGGTTTTTGTGTAGTCAATTGTTCCCAAAATGGATTTTCCAACTGTTGATTATTACAAGAACCAAATGCAATCACAAAATCTGAAGCTTGTTGTTCAATATTTTTTTGGGATTTGATGTGTTCTTTAAAACTTGGTTTACAACTTATTAAAAGTAGAATAAAAACAAAAAATATAGTTCTCATTTGTTGATTATTAAGGTTACAAACTTATCAAAAGACATTAAATTAAATCATTTTTTTAAGTACAAAATTCACGATGCATTAATTTGTTAATAAATAATCAAATTGTTTTAATAAGTTTGGATGTATTAATTACTGATTATTTTCAAAAACAAATATTTTCGAATTTGAAAAATCTCAATCATCAATTATTATCAGGAAATGCGCATAGAAATCGACTTCAAATTAGGATTTATAAGGTGTGATGATATGTCCCGATCCCGATATCGCGGATTTACTTCGTCAGTTCGCTTCGCTCGTGTATAATCCGTGATTAATAATAAATCAACAACGGACAGGTCACGCCTGTCCCTAAAAAAATTACACCTCATGATATCGAAAACAACTTTGAATATGGTCATTGACCATGCCTGTAGCTTGTATGTGTGCATAAATCACGGTTGAACCCACAAATTTAAAACCGCGTTTTTTGAGGTCTTTGGAAATTTCATCAGAAAGCGTTGTTTTGGCAGGCAATTCTTTTAAATTCTTCCAACTGTTTTTAATTGGTTGATGATTGGTAAATTTCCAGATATAGTTAGAAAATGAACCAAATTCTTCTTGAATTTGCATAAAAGCAGCGGCATTAGAAATGGTCGCTTTTATTTTGAGCTTATTTCTGATAATACCGGCATCTTGCAACAATAATTCAATTTTTGATTCATCATAATGAGCAATTTTTTGATAATCAAAATGGTCTAAGGCATTTCTAAAATTCTCCCGTTTCCGCAAAATGGTAATCCAACTCAATCCCGCCTGAAAAGTTTCTAAGATTAAAAATTCAAAAAGTTTGTCATCTTCTTTTACAGGAACGCCCCATTCTGTATCATGGTATTCCCTGTAAAGCGGATCGGTTCCGCACCAAGTACATCGAATTTTTTCCATATTACATCTAGTTTGGATAAAGATATTAAAATTAGTTTTAAAGTTAATGACTAAATTGTATGACTTGGAACATTTTTTGTGGCTTAAAAATCAAATCATAAAACCATGAAAAAGCTACTTTTTTTACTGATTTTGAGTTTATTAGTAATTCAATGTAAAACATCCAAACCTGCCGTGGCGGTTGATACAAAACCCGTAACAATAGACAATGATTCATTGGAATATGATATCATCATTATAGATATTGGGTTCGACAACTACTTGCACACCATCGCAAAACCCATGAATTTTTATTCGCAAGATTATTACGAACAAAAAAACCGATTCTATGTGCCTGCTTGGAACCATAGGGTTCGTACTTCACGGGCTGGAAAATGGAGTCAAGTGTTTGAAAATGAAATCGATTATGATTACAAAATCAATTACGGACTCGAACTAAATTATAAACTATACAACTACTTTAAGTTTGTTGAATATAAATACAGAATTAAGTTGTATTAATTAATATTAAATCGACGGTAATCTATGGGAAAAGAAACTGCAATAAACAGTTGATTATTATCAGAAGGTGAACTTCCCTGATTAGTGTTGACTTTTTTTATTAATTTTTCATTTTCAATTGTTGTCCCATCCTAAATCCTTCCCAAAGGGAAGGACTTCTTGTTTAAATTGTTTTAACTATTTTTTATCTATTCTGTTTTGCTCCCTTTCCTTTGCTTCGCCAGTTCGCTGTCGCTCGTGTGGAAAGAGCTGTGGATAGGACAAGGGTCTTTTATCTATATTCTTTTATCTGGTTAATAACCAGCTGCTTGCCCGTCTTTTCTAGATTCCGAAGCACCAAAATACACCCCTTTTTCATGGTCGTATAAAATAGCTTGATATCCGCCGTAATAACCGCCAAATCCGACTTTATGTCCTTTGGCAATCAGTTTTTGAATTTCTTCAAATGAAAAGCCGCTTTCTATTAATATTTCACCTTTACCGTCTGCCGGTTCGCCTGTCGGAGAAGAAGAACCGACATGTTCATAGCGTGGAGCATCACCGGCTTCTTGCAGATTCATGCCAAAATCGATGAGGTTCATCACAATTTGCACATGTCCTTGCGGTTGAAAATCGCCTCCCATGACGCCAAAACTGACATAAGGTTTTCCATTTTTGGTGATAAAAGCCGGAATGATGGTATGAAATGGTCGTTTTCCCGGCTCTAATGAATTGGGAAAACCGGGTCTTAAATCAAACGATTCACCACGATCTTGCAACATAAAACCCAATTTTGGCGGCACCATTCCAGAGCCCATTCCACGGTAATTACTTTGAATCATAGAAATCATGGTGCCGTTTTTATCGGCAACGGTAAAATAAACCGTTTCTCGCTGAAAAACTTTTCCGGCGGTATAATTTCCGGCTCTTTTATCATTGATAAGTGCTTTTCGTTCTTTGGCGTATTCTTTTGATATGAGTTGTTCTACCGGAACTTTTGAAAAATTCATATCAGCATAATATTTAGATCGATCTTCATAAGCCAACTTTTTGGCTTCATTCACGATGTGCAAGTGTTCTGCACTGCCGAAGTTAATTTTCGAAAAATCATATTGCTCAATGATATTTAACATTTGCAAAACCGTAATTCCTTGTCCGTTAGGCGGTAATTCCCAAATATCGTAACCTCTGTAGTTGGTGGATACTGGATTTACCCATTCTGAGGTGTGAGAAGCCAAATCATCATAGGATAAAAATCCGCCTTGCTCTTTGATAAATTGCGCAATGGTTTGTGCGATTGGTCCTTTATAATAAGCATCGCGTCCTTTTTTGGCAATTTCTCTATAGGTATTGGCTAAATAAGGATTTTTAAAAAGATCGCCTTTTTGCGGAACTTTTCCGTTATTGGTGTAAGTTTCAGAAACGTTTGGATATTGTTTAGAAAAGCGTGGAACGGTTCCATTCAAATAATAAGCGATTAATTCGGTTACCGGAAATCCTTCTTCGGCATATTTAATTGCGGGTGCTAAAATATCGGTCATCGGTAATTTTCCAAATTTTTTATGCAGTTCAAACCAACCATCTACACAACCCGGAACACTTACAGGAAGCGGACCAAAAGATGGAATTTTATCCATGTTGTTGGATTTGAAATAATCAATTGTCAAAGATTTTGGGGAGCGACCACTGGCGTTTAATCCGTACAATTGTTGTGTTTTGGCATCCCATACAATGGCAAATAAATCGCCTCCAATACCACTTCCAGTGGGTTCCATCAAACCCAAAGCGGCATTTACAGCGATGGCAGCATCAATGGCTGTTCCGCCTTTTTTAAGAATATCCAAACCAATTTGTGTAGCCAACGGATGGCTGGTTGCTACCATTCCGTGTTGCCCAATCACTTCGGATCGCGTAGCGAAATTTCTGCCTGTTAATCGGTCTTGAGACCAAATACTTGATGTTATAAAGATGCTTATTAATAGAAGTTTTTTCATGGTTATTGTTTTTGAGTAAAAATAACAAAAAAAGGAAGTCTCATTAAAGAAACTTCCCCTAAATTTAAAAAAGATAAGATGAATTATCATAATTGAGGTCCGGCTTTAACTAATTGTTTTCCATCCTCATTATCCGCATATTGTTTGAAATTATTGATAAATAATTGGGCTAAATGGGTGGCTTTTTGAGTCCATTCTTGTTCATTTTGATAAGTTTGACGCGGATCTAAAATATTGGGGTCAACTCCTTCTAATTGTGTTGGTACCTGTAAATTGAATATCGGAATGGTTTTTAAAGCAGCTTTTTCAATAGAGCCGTCTAAGATCCGGTCGATAATAGCTCGGGTGTCTTTAATAGAAATCCTCTTTCCCGTTCCATTCCAACCGGTATTAACCAAATAAGCAGTAGCATTGTATTGTTCCATTTTTTTTACCAATTCTTCACCGTATTTTGTAGGATGAAGTGTTAAAAAGGCTTTTCCAAAGCAAGCCGAAAAAGTGGGTTGTGGCTCCGTTACTCCGCGTTCAGTTCCAGCCAATTTAGCCGTAAAACCCGATAAAAAATGATATTTAGTTTGTTCCGGGGTTAGTTTAGAAACGGGCGGCATTACGCCAAAAGCATCGGCTGTTAAGAAAATAACTTTGGCAGTATGTCCTGCTTTTGAAATCGGTTTTACGATATTTTTGATATGATAAATCGGATAAGAAACGCGGGTATTTTGAGTTATCGAATCATCTTTAAAATCGATTTTTCCGTTTGCATCCACGGTTACATTTTCTAAAAGTGCGTCGCGTTTAATAGCTTGATAAATATCGGGCTCGGCTTCTTTATCTAAATCGATGGTTTTGGCATAACAGCCGCCTTCAAAATTAAAAATACCTTCATCATCCCAACCGTGTTCATCATCTCCGATCAATTCTCGCTTCGGATCGGTAGACAAGGTTGTTTTTCCGGTTCCTGATAATCCGAAGAAAATAGCTACATCACCATCTTTTCCTTTGTTGGCAGAACAATGCATCGATGAAATTCCTTGCAGCGGAAGGTAATAATTCATCATAGCAAACATTCCTTTTTTCATTTCTCCGCCATACCAAGTTCCGCCGATTAATTGCATCTTTTCAGTCAAATTAAAAACGGTATAAACTTCAGAGTTCAATCCTTGTTCTTTAAAATTTTTATTGGATGTTTTGGATGCATTCATCACCACAAAATCCGGTTCTCCAAAGTTTTGAAGTTCTTCATCAGTTGGTCTGATGAACATATTCTTTACAAAATGAGCTTGCCAAGCCACTTCCATAATGAAACGTACTTTTAAACGGGAATTTTCATTGGCGCCGCAAAAAGCATCCACCACAAACAATCGTTTATCTGAAAGTTGGGAAACGGTTGTTTTTTTAAGATCATTCCAAACCGCTATAGTAATTGGCTTGTTGTCGTTTACAACTTCTGGAGAAGCCCACCATATGGTGTTTTCAGAAACAAAATCTTTTACGATGTATTTATCTTTTGGTGAACGTCCGGTAAAGATGCCGGTCATCACGTTAACAGCTCCTAATTCGGATACAATTCCTTTTTCATAGCCCTCTAAATTTGGATTTAATTCTTCTTGATACAAGAAATCATAAGACGGATTGTAAATAATTTCTTTGACATTTTTGATGCCATATCGATTTAACGAAATCGTTTTCGAAACTGAATCTTTTTGTCCCATATTTTTTATTGTAATTGGTTGGGAGCAAAATTAAAGATTATTTTATAAACTCATAGTTTGAAAAAAAAAGTTTTAAACTTTTAGTTGTTAATAACTCTAATTAAGACAAAAGCGTTTTAATTTAGTATATTTGAAGCGATATTTTATTTTGAAAATTCGGTATCTATGGCTAACAAAAATGTACGGTCACTCGCGGCACGAAAAGAGTTGCATGAAAATTTATTTGAAAAAATCTCAGATTTATCCCTTAAAAATGCTTCTGAAAATGAGTTCCATGAATTGGCCAAACACTTTTTAATGGATGATTCTGTGGTGTATGGAACCGCTTCTTTTTATGATTTTTTAAAACCGGAAAATCGGGCTAAAAAAGTATTTGTATGTAGCGGAACCGCTTGTTTTGTAGCCGGTACTCAAGAGAATTTACACCATCAATTAGAAAAACATTTTGAGGGAGACGAAATTGGTCATGCCGCTTGTGTGGGTCGTTGTCATGAAAACAGTGCATTTATGTATGATGGCAAGGTTTATGCCTCACCATCAATTGAACAGATTTCTTCCATAATTAACAATAAATCATATCAACCTAACCAATATGCAGTTGGGTGTAATACAACACCCATTTTAACGAGGGCTATAAATGATGTGCCGGTATTTTATCAATTATTACATCAATATAGAAATAAGTCAACTGAAGTTATAGAGGAGCTGAAAACTTCTAATTTACGTGGTAGAGGTGGAGCCGGCTTCCCATTTTATTTTAAAGTGGAGGCTGTTTCTAAAGAAGATAATACCCAAAAATATGTAGTTTGTAATGCCGATGAAGGAGATCCAGGAGCGTATTCTGATATGTATTTGTTAGAACATCAAACTCATAAAGTGTTGTTTGGAATGATGATGACCGGAATTGCCGTTGGTGCTGATACCGGTGTATTATACATCCGTGGAGAATATCCAGATGCCATCCGAAAAACGCAAGAAGCCATACAAGAATTAACCGATTTAAACTTATTAAATGGCTTTTGCTTTAAGATTATTCGCGGACAAGGAGCCTATGTGTGCGGTGAAGAGACCGCATTGTTAAATTCCATTGAAGGATTGCGTCCCGAAGTTCGGGTACGTCCTCCCTATCCGGCACAATACGGATTGTTTGGTAAACCAACGGTCTTGAGTAATGTAGAAACCTTTGCGAATGTGCATTGGATTTTAGAGAACGGAGGAAAAACCTATGCCAATTTAGGAACACAAAAATCAGCCGGAACCAAGTTAGTTTCCTTAGACAGTTACTTTAACCAACCCGGAATCTATGAAATAGCAATGGGAACTCCCTTAGAAACGATTTTTAATGATTTTGGAAAAGGATTAAAAACGGATATCAAAGCTTGGCAAATTGGCGGACCCTTAGGTGGAATTGTTCCGAAAGAGAAAATTAAAGAGTTATCCTTAGATTTTGAATCGTTGAATGAAAACGGATTTTTATTAGGACATGCCAGTTTTGTTTCGATTCCAAAAAACTTTCCGATGATTTCTTTTATTGAACATTTATTAAAATTTACTGCGGATGAATCGTGCGGTAAATGTTATCCGTGCCGAATTGGCTCTTACCGCGGTTATGAATTGGTGAAAAAAGCACAGGAAGAATCGTATAAAATAGATTCTCAGTTATTTGCTGATTTGTTGGAAACCCTTGAAATTGGGTCATTATGTGCGTTAGGTGGCGGAATTCCGCTTCCGTTAAAAAATGCTTTGCAGTATTTTAATGATGAATTGACGCCTTATTTTAAAAATTAAGATGATGAAATAGCCATGTTTGCAAGAAGATAAACATTGTTGCAAAAATTTAAATCAAACTGGCGTATTCCATATGACAAATGAAAAACAAATAAATATTCACATATGAAATAGCCATGTTTGCAAAAACATAAACTTTGATGAAAATATTTTAATCAAACTGGCGTATTCCATAACCTGTCCCGATTTTTCGGGGTGACATTTTAAAAAACAAATAAAATATCTATATATGAAAGGATATATCAATAATATTGGATATGAATTAAAAAAAGATGAAACCATCTTAGAATTTGTTCGCAGAGTTCAAAATAATGATGCCATTCCAACACTTTGTCAGGACGACCGATTGGAAAATTTTGGATCTTGCAGAGTGTGTTCTGTAGAGGTGGCGCGTGAAAAAGACGGTCCAACCCGCGTGGTTGCTTCCTGTCATACACCTGCTTTTGATGGAATGTATGTATATCATCAAACGAAAAAAATAAAAAAACTTCGACAAAATATCGTAGAGTTATTGTTGACCAATTATCCCGAGGATAAAATCTATCCTGCTAACGGAAGAAAACCAACCGAGTTTCAAAATACAATTGCAGCTATTGGAATTCCAACCATTCGATATCCCGAAGGAAAAAATTATTTTGACACCCAAAAAGACAGTTCACATCCGTACATCAAATCAGATTTATCTCAGTGCATCAATTGTTATCGATGTGTGCGCGCTTGTGAAGAAATTCAAGGAGAAATGGTACTGGGAATGTCAGGTCGCGGATTTGCCTCTCAAATCATTAAAGGTTTTGACACTTCTTTTGATCTTTCCAAATGTGTTTCTTGTGGTGCCTGCGTTCAAACCTGTCCAACCGAAGCGTTGACCGATAAATATGAAACCAAAACCCTCCAACCTGATAAAGTAGTCCAAAGTACCTGTACCTATTGTGGTGTGGGATGCCAATTGGAGATTAATGTTATTGATGGGGAAATTAGAGGAATTCAAGCGCCAGAAACTGCCGAAGTAAATTTGGGTCATACCTGTATTAAAGGGCGTTTCGCATTCCAGTTTTACAATCATCCCGACCGATTAAAAGAGCCCTTAATCAAACGAAATGGTGTTTTTGAGCCGGTTTCTTGGGAGGAAGCATATCAATACATAACGGACAAACTTACCCAAATAAAAGACCAATATGGCGCTGATGCCATTGGCGGAATTTCTTCATCACGCGCTACCAACGAAGAAAATTATTTAATGCAAAAAATGATGCGCGCTGTAATAGGTACCAATAATATTGATGGTTGTGCCCGGGTTTGCCACGCGCCAACAGCTTACGGAATGCAAAAAGCATATGGAACAGGAGCCGCGACCAATTCTATCAACGATTTAGATTTTACGGATGCTATTTTAATGGTGGGAGCCAATCCGACAGAAGCACATCCTGTTACCGGTGCCAAAATGAAACAGTTGTTTATGAAAGGAATTACCTCTATTGTGGTTGATCCGGTTAAAACAACTTTGGCCAATTTAGCCACTTATCATTTGCAATTGCGCCCCGGAACCAATGTTGCCTTGTTAAATATGATGGCACATTACATCATCCAAGAAAATTTAGTATCCACATCATTTATCCAACAAAGAACCGAAGATTACGAGCAATTCAAAAAACATGTAATTGGTTTGGATATGAATGCTTTGGAAGAATTGACCGGAGTTTCCAAAGAATTGGTTCGCAAAGCGGCCATCGCGTATGCATCCGCCAACAATGCGATGGAATTCCACGGATTGGGAGTTACCGAACATTATCAGGGAAGTAAAACGGTAATGCTGTTGGCTAATTTAGCCATGATGACCGGAAATATCGGTAGAAATGGCGTCGGATTGAATCCGTTGCGCGGTCAGAACAATGTACAAGGAGCAGCCGATATGGGCGTTCAACCACATCAAGGTGCCGGATATTTAGATATCAATAAACCTGAAATTCAGCAGTATTTTGCAGAAAAATATGGAGTAAC
Source organism: Flavobacteriaceae bacterium (assembly GCA_030683815.1). Classification (GTDB taxonomy): domain Bacteria; phylum Bacteroidota; class Bacteroidia; order Flavobacteriales; family Flavobacteriaceae; genus JAGXRT01. Next base: position 7,950 of record JAUXPJ010000004.1, on the reverse strand, counting down.
TAAAATGCCTGTAACGGAAGGTTTAAAAATTCCTGAAATGCTGGAAGCTGCCATTGCAGGAAGATTCAAAGCTCTTTGGATTATGGGTGAAGATACGTTGATGACCGACCCCAATACACATCACATTCGCAAAGCGATGGAACAATTGGATTTGTTGGTGGTACAAGAACTATTCATGTCTGCCACCGCTGAAATGGCAGATGTAGTGCTTCCCGCCGCTTCCTACTTTGAGAAAAACGGAACCTTCACCAACAGTGAACGCAGGTTGCAGCGTGTGAATAAAATTATTGAGCCGATAGGGAATTCAAAAGCAGACGGTCAAATTGTGATTGATATGATGAGCCGATTGGGCTATATACAACCGACCGGATTAATCTATGACGGTGTTGAAGTGTTAAAAGAGGTAGCAGATGTTATCCCATTTTTAAAAGGCGTAACCTGGGAACGATTGGGCGATAACGGATTGCAATGGCCTATTGCAGCAGATGGAACCGATACTAAAATCTTGCATCAAACGGAATTTAAAATAGGAAAAGGGAAGTTCCATCATTTTGATTTTGAAGAAACTCCCGAGTTGACAGAACACCGTGAAAAATATCCGTTTATCTTAACCACAGCTCGTCAATTAGAACACTATAATTCCGGAACGATGACGCGCAGAACCGATAATCAAACTATTTCACCGATGGATTTTTTAGAAATAAATCCGTTGGATGCCGCATTTAAAGGGATTAATGAAGGCGATGCCGTGCGTATATTTTCCGATAGAGGAAGTGTCAATATTCCGGTAAAATTGACTTACTTGGTTAAAAAAGGAGTAGTTAGAACTACTTTTCATCAGCCAGAGATTTTTATCAATATGTTAACCGGAAATGTAGGTGATGAATTCACCCTAACACCCGAATACAAAGTGGTTGCGGTTGATTTTGAGAAAATATAAAGGATGGGATTAACACCCGAACATGCTAAACAGTTTGCGTTGTTTAACAAAGACCATCCAAAACATCCGGTATTGATGCAAACCATCAATCGATTGAACCAAAAAATTGGACGTCAGAAAGTAAAACTCACGGGTCAAAATTTGGGAAGAACTTGGAAAATGAATCAGGAAAAATAATCGCCACCTTATACCGCAAAACTCCTCTAAAATTCTGACCATTCACGCGAAATAGACAAAAAATTCAAAGAGATTAATTAAAGAAACCCTTTGTATTCATCGGACTTATAATAGTAAAATTGAAAAAGATCTTCATTTTATTAGAAAGTATCAATTAATTGCTATTTTTATAAAAATATTCTCAAAATCCAATCTGATGAAATTAAAAATACAATTAAAAATGACTATAATTATGAGCTTAATTATAGCTGTATCGGCTACTGCTCAAGATTACTTTTTTAAAGATAAAACTCCATTTAACCCCAATATTCCATCTCCTGAAACCTTTTTAGGGTATCCAATTGGAGAACGACATACAAGACACGATCAAATAGTTGCTTATTTAACAAAACTGGCAGAACTTTCAGATAAAGCATCAATTACCAAATACGGTGAGACCTATGAGCATCGAGAATTGTTAATGTTAACGATTTCAAATGCTGAAAATTTAAAGAATCTGGATCAGATAAAGGCTCAACATTTAGCATTTACAAAGCCTAATGAAACACCTGCAAATTATGATGGTGTGCCTGTTTTTGTTCAGCTGGGATATGGTGTACACGGAAATGAACCTTCAAGTTCTGAAGCGGCAATGTTGGTGGCTTATACTTTAATAGCTTCAGAAAATCCGGAGATAATAAACTACCTTAAAAATGCAGTTATTTTTATTGATCCGTCTTTAAATCCAGATGGTCATTCTCGTCACGCGCAATGGGTAAATCAGTTTAAGGCAAGTCCGTTGGTTTCAGATTCAAATGATGCGGAACACAATGAAACTTGGCCACGAGGAAGAACAAATCATTATTGGTTTGATCTGAATAGAGATTGGTTGTTGGCTATTCACCCGGAAAGTAGAGGTAAATTAAATTGGTATCACGAATGGTATCCTAATGTAGTTTCCGATTTTCATGAAATGGGAACAAATAGTTCTTACTTTTTTGAACCCATGAAACCCAATGGTTCTCAAAACCCAATTAGGCCAGATGAGAATTATGAAGTTTTAAATAATCTTTTTGCGTCTTATTTTGCTGATGCACTGGATAATATTGGTTCTTTTTATTTCACAAAAGAAATTTTTGATGACACGTATCCGGGTTACGGATCATCATATTCCGATTTACAAGGAGGATTGGCATTATTATTTGAACAAGCAAGTTCAAGAGGTCACATCCAAGATACTGATTACGGAACTATTACATTTCCATTTACGATTAGAAATCAATATGTTTCAAGTATAGCAACTTTGAAAGCAGCTGTTGAAAATAAAGCAAGACTTAGAAAATATCAACAAGATTTTTTTAAATCAGCAGTAGCCCCACAATCAAAAAACAGTATTGTTGCTTATGAATTTGGTGATGAATTTGATAAGAACAGAACAAAAGCATTTATAGATAAACTACTGATTCATAAGATTAAAGTTTATGAAAAAGGCAACAAGTTTGTGGTTCCTGTTATGCAACCTCAAAAAAGAATGGTACAAACAATGTTTGAAACCTATAATAAATATAGAGATAGTGTATTTTATGACGCCTCTGCTTGGAGCATTGCCAACTTTTATAATATGAAGTATAAAGGAGTGAAAACTGTAAATTTAGGTAATGAAATTACATCTACTAAAAACTTGGTAAAAGTTTCAGCGGTGCAACAATCAGATTATGCGTATGTTATAGATTGGGATGATTATAACGCGCCCTCAGCTTTATATTATATTCAATCTAAAGGTGTGAAAGTGTCTTCTTCGTTTAAACCATTTACGATTAATTCAGCCGATGGGAGTAAAAGTTTCAATTATGGAAGTTTAATGATTTCGGTCAGTAAACAAACCAAATCAACTGATGAAATATATAAAATTGTTAAAAAAGCACAAGAGGAATTTAATATTCCAATGTATGCCACAAATACGAGTTTTAGTTTATCGGGTATTGATTTAGGAAGTGGAAATTTTAAAGTTTTAGAAAAACCTAATGCCGTCTTATTAATTGGTGATGGGGTAAATTCTCAGGAAGCAGGTGAGGTGTGGCATCTTTTAGATACAAGAATACAAATGCCGATTACAAAATTACAGATGCAAAATTTCAGAGACGCATCTTTAGATAAATATAATACCTTAGTAATGGTTTCAGGAAGTTATTACCAACTGGATTCTCTTCAAAGAAATAATCTTAACCAATGGGTTTCTAAAGGAAATACTTTAATTACCATTGCTGGTGCTTCTAAATGGGTAATTGATAAAAAATTAGTAAAAGAAACACTGATTCAGATGCCTAAGGATAGTGTTAATAAGAAGGACAGTGTTAATAAGAAAGACATTAAACGACTTTCTTATGTAGACGCTCCCGAAAACATTGGTCGTGAACTAATTGGAGGTGCTATATTCGAAGTAGATTTAGATATAACACATCCTTTAGGATTTGGATATCGTTCATCATCACTTCCAGTGTATAAAAACAATGAAGTTTTTTTAGCTCCTAGTAAAAATGCGTATTCAACGGTTTCAAAATACAGTAAAAATCCGCATATTGACGGATTTATTTCAGCTGATAAACTTGAAAAATATTTAAAACCTGCTGCTTCTTTAATAGTAAGTCCTTTAGGAAAAGGACGCGTAATTATGTTTGCCGATAATCCAAATTTTAGAGGCGCATGGTATGGTACAAATCGACTATTCTTAAATGCTTTATTTTTAGGAAACCAAATTAATGTGCCAAAATAAAACACATTAAATTAGTAAAAAGCTCTTGTTGGCAGTTTCTACCAACAAGAGCTTAATTAAATTATTTAACTCTTTTTGCGGAGTTGAGTTATATCACATATTTCGTCTGTACTGCCCGCCAACTAAGAATAATGCTTCCGTAATTTGTCCGATAGAACACACTTTTGCCGCTTCAATTAAATAATCAAATACATTTTCATTTTTTAAAGCTGCCTCTTTAATTTGTTGAATGCGCAGTTCGGCAATTTCTTTATTTCCACAATGAAGGTGTTCAATCATTTCAATTTGATATTGCTTCTCAGTTTCCGTAGCTCTAATTATTTCTTGCGGAAGAATGGTAGGAGAACCTTTACTGTTTAAAAACGTATTTACACCGATAATTGGATATTCGCCGTTGTGTTTTAAGGTTTCGTAATACAAACTTTCATCCTGAATTTTAGAGCGTTGATACATGGTTTCCATCGCTCCCAAAACACCACCACGCTCATTGATTCGGTCAAATTCTGCATACACCGCTTCTTCTACCAAATCGGTTAAATCTTCAATAATAAACGATCCTTGTATCGGATTTTCATTCTTAGCCAAGCCTAATTCTTTGTTGATAATCAACTGAATCGCCATCGCTCTGCGAACAGATTCTTCTGTCGGGGTGGTAATCGCTTCATCATACGCATTGGTGTGTAAAGAATTGCAATTATCGTAAATGGCATATAAAGCTTGCAATGTAGTTCTGATATCGTTAAAATCAATTTCTTGTGCGTGCAGTGAGCGACCCGAAGTTTGAATATGGTATTTCAACATTTGAGCGCGTTCATTGGCGTGGTATTTATTTTTCATCGCTTTAGCCCAAATTCTTCGTGCAACGCGACCAATTACCGCGTATTCCGGATCAATTCCGTTAGAGAAGAAAAAGGATAAATTCAGACCAAATTTATTGATGTCCATTCCGCGCGATAAATAATATTCGACGTATGTAAATCCGTTAGCCAAGGTAAACGCTAATTGTGAAATGGGATTGGCACCGGCTTCCGCAATATGATAGCCCGAAATAGAAACCGAATAAAAATTTCTAATTTGATGTCGGATAAAATATTCCTGCACATCACCCATTAATTTTAAGGCAAATTCTGTCGAAAAAATACAGGTATTTTGTGCTTGATCTTCTTTTAAAATATCGGCTTGTATGGTTCCTCTAACATTACAAAGAGTATTTTGTTTGATGGTTTCATACACCTCTTTTGGCAAAACTTCATCGCCGGTAACACCTAATAAAAATAATCCCAAACCGTTATTTCCTTCTGGAAGTGAACCTTGATATGTAGGACGTTTTACGCCTTTTTTCTTATAAATTGATTCGATTTTTTTGGTGACTTCTTTTTCTAATCCGTGTTGATGTATATATTTTTCACATTCCTGATCAATAGCAGCATTCATAAAAAATCCTAACATTATAGATGCCGGACCGTTGATGGTCATAGATACCGAAGTCATTTCGTTGGTTAAATCAAAACCCGAATATAATTTTTTAGCATCGTCTAAACAACAGATAGAAACACCGGAGTTTCCAATTTTTCCGTAAATATCAGGTCTGATATGCGGGTCGTTTCCGTATAAAGTTACACTGTCAAAAGCGGTAGAAAGTCGTTTGGCAGGCATTCCTAAACTCACATAATGAAAACGTCGATTAGTTCTTTCAGGTCCACCTTCGCCGGCAAACATACGCGTCGGATCTTCTCCGGTGCGTTTAAAAGGGAAAAGTCCTGCCGTAAAAGGGAATTCACCCGGAACATTTTCCTGTAAATTCCACCATAAAATATCACCCCATGACTCATATCGGGGTAATGAAATTTTAGGAATATCGGTTTGCGATAAAGATTTTGAATGGGTATCGATATGGAATTCTTTGTTCCGAACCTTATACGAATAAACAGGATTTTTATAGCGCATTTTTTTGGTCTCCCAGTTCATGATGAGTTCCCAATTGCGCGGATTCAAATCCATTTTGATGCGCGTAAATTCCTTCAATAATAAGGTCACAATTTGACTTTTTTCAACATCATTTTTCAAAAACTTTAAAACTTCCGTTTCATCAACTCCATGAACGATTAAAGGAATTTTTTGATTGCAAAGAATTTCAATGGTTTTATGGATGCCGTATAATTGTTGGGCAATTGTTTTTTGAGATTCACTCCATTGATTGTAATGGCGATTTTTCTCCGTAATTTCTGATAAATATCGCGTACGATTGGTTGGAATGATGAATTTTTTTTCAATTGAAAGTTGCTTTAAAGAAACAGAACTGTCAAAACGGGCGGTGGTTTTTTCGTTGATTTTATCAACAATAGCCCGGTATAAGGTATTGGTTCCAGGGTCGTTAAACTGAGAAGCCATCGTTCCAAAAACAGGAAGTGTTTCCAAGTCTTGTTCCCAAAGTTGATGGTTGCGTTGGTATTGTTTTTTAACATCGCGTAGGGCGTCCAAAGCACCTCGTTTATCAAATTTATTAATGGCAATCACATCGGCAAAATCAATCATATCAATTTTTTCCAATTGAGTAGCAGCGCCAAATTCGGGTGTCATCACATAAAGCGCCACATCAGAATGATCCATAATTTCGGTGTCAGACTGTCCGATACCCGAAGTTTCTAAAATAATTAAATCAAAACCGGCTACTTTCAGAATTTCCAGCGCGGTATCTACATGTTTGGAAAGCGCTAAATTAGCTTGACGAGTTGCCAACGAACGCATATAAACACGCGGATTGTTAATGGCATTCATCCGAATTCTATCGCCTAAAAGTGCTCCGCCTGTTTTTCGTTTGGAAGGATCTACACTGATGATGGCAATGGTTTTATCGGGAAAATCAGCAATAAACCGTCTAACTAATTCATCAACTAAAGATGATTTTCCTGCGCCTCCGGTTCCTGTAATTCCCAATACTGGAGTTGATAAATTTTCTGCCGTTTTTGAAATTTGATGTAAAATAGTTTGGTGTTTTTTAGGATAGTTTTCCGCAGCTGAAATCAACTGAGCTATAGCATTGTAATTTTTGGATTTGACATCATCAATCGTATATAAAACCCCTGATCCCGTTGGAAAATCACTTTGTGAAATTAAATCATTAATCATTCCTTGGAGTCCTAACGATCTTCCATCATCCGGAGAATATAATCGCGAAATTCCATATTTAGTTAATTCTGCAACCTCTTCCGGAAGAATAACACCGCCTCCACCACCAAAAATTTTAATTTGTGATGCACCTTTTTCGTGCAATAAATCGTGCATAAACTTAAAATACTCCACATGACCGCCTTGGTAGGAAGTAATGGCAATGGCATTGGCATCTTCTTGAATGGCAGTATTTACGACTTCATTCACAGAGCGGTCATGGCCTAAATGAATCACTTCTACTCCTGTTGCTTGGATAATTCGGCGCATGATATTGATGGTGGCATCGTGTCCGTCAAAAAGTGATGCAGCAGTAACAATTCTGATTTTATGGGTGGGAATATAAGGTTGAATTGGTTTCATTTTAAAAAATTGTAAAATCTTGGTGCAATTTACAATTTTATAATCAATTGGATGAAAAGTGGAATTTTAAAAATGAATAGGGTTTGCGTGTTTTTAAGTAATTGTAATTGCTTTCATTTTGATATGCTTCTTCTTCAAGACCGATGTTGCGATATGCTTTCATCCATGATCTATAACGGATAAAATTCCAACAAAATTCTAAAAAATACAACAGAAAAAAGAAGATGATCAGTAATTCGATTTGTTGTTTTAGATGAATTTTTTCATGATGGATGAGCGTAATATTGGTGGTATCAACTTTATTTTTGATAAAAATAAAAGGATAAAAAGTAAAAGCACTAAACGATTTAGGAATGAAATATTTTAAATGGATAATCATGTTTTGGTTTTAGTTTTTTTATAATATGATGATGTTATTTCTTCAACCTAAAAGCCGCGCTGCGCAAATGTCTCCTGACTTTGCGCAATATAATTAATCATAACTATTATATTTTACAAATGAATTAGAATTTAAAACATTTACAACTGGTATTTGTATTATTTCAACATC
>JAUXPJ010000006.1 GCA_030683815.1 Flavobacteriaceae bacterium | reverse complement strand
CGTTACGCACCCGTGCGCCGGTCTCAAGGAAGCAAGCTTCCTCTACCCCTCGACTTGCATGTGTTAAGCCTGCCGCTAGCGTTCATCCTGAGCCAGGATCAAACTCTTCATCGTATAAATCTTAATTATTTTACGAATCGTAAGTCTCTCAAAAAAATTCCTGATTTTAACATCAGTCTTCTTACTCTAATTACGCTGTCAATTTTCTGTATATTCAATGAACTTATTACTATTCTTCGCATCCTCTTCATCTATCCTTCCCCCTCAAAGCGGGTGCAAATGTAAAACCTTTTTTCCAATTCAGCAAAAAATATTTTCGGTTTTTTCCGCCTTGTCTCTTTAAATCCCCTTTACACTCCTCAATGAACCCCAATCAACACCTTCAACCCCGTTGGAGAGTGCAAAACTACAACCTTTTAACAATACCAACAAAACTTTTTTATGCCTTTTTTGAAAGAAAATATACTTTATTTACCCCCAAGGAGTTACAGTAGAGGGTAACTGCAAATGTAGAAAAAAAAATTATTTTTAGATCCTTTTTTTGACTCTTTTTGTATAAATATATTATTTTACAATCTTCAATTGTTTGCGTTTTTCTTTTATTTCTTCTATGTTAATAGGTATTTTTGGTTTTTGTTCAATTAAAGTTCCGTTGATAAATTCTCTTTGCAGGATTTGTTCAATCAAAAAATCTTCATCTACATTGACCGGATCGTAGGGCATTTTTAATGATAAATCGAACATATATGCTGTAGCATTGTACCAAAATGCATTCCATCCACTTCGATAATCCTTAATTAAATTAAAAACAGTTTCATTTGTTTGGCGATGAATTAGCTTAATCATGATTCTACCATTGGTACGAGTCAACTTTTTTAATTTATCAGAAAACTCATTTTCCATATAATTTTGAGCCATCAAGACGTATTTTTTTCGTTTACTTTTAGAGGGTATTTTTTGTAAACGTTCATCGAGAACAGCCAATTTCTCAGCAGCATAGGTTGCGTATGGATATGATTTTATTACTTTATCTCTAAACCAAAAATAATAACGTTTGTCTTTTTCAGATACAAATTTCATTTTATCCAAAAGCTGAACTTCTCGCAACTCAATAATTAAAGTATCTCCTTCATATATGATATACTCACCAAATGTTTTTAGAGAGTCAATTTTAACAGACTTGGATCTTTGAGCATAAGCAGCCGAATTAATTAATAGAAATATAATTAAAATTTTTGTTTTCATATGCAGTTATTTATTGCTTAGTTCGACTTTGCCCACTATAAATTTTATTTGTCATAACTTGTCCCGATAAATCGGGATGGAATTCGCATATATCTTCATCGGTGTTTGCATCAGGTTACCGTTATGCTCATTTCATAGTATCATTTAAATCGACAGCAAAATTAAAGGTATTTTCATTTATAAAAAAAGTATCTTTCAATATTCACAAATGTTGTTCCATTTTTATCATAAAAAATAAATTTAACGGTTTCCAACAAATGCTTACTTTTGAGAAAATTTTGATTTTATATACTATGGAAACTATTATAAATGAGCAATCACTTGATTTTTTAGCAAAATACCTGAATAACGCATCACCTACCGGTTATGAAAGTGAAGGTCAAAAAATTTGGATGGACTATATTAAGCCGTATATTCATTCTTTTATAACTGATAATTACGGAACCGCTGTTGGAATCATCAATCCGGACGCGCCATTTAAAGTGGTTATTGAAGGTCATGCTGATGAAATTTCGTGGTATGTGAATTATATTACTCCGGAGGGATTAATTTATGTCATCAGAAACGGTGGAAGTGATCATCAAATAGCGCCTTCAAAACGCGTTAATATTCACACTAAAAAAGGAATTGTTAAAGGAATTTTTGGTTGGCCCGCCATCCATACCCGTGATAAAGGAAAGGAAGAAGCGCCAAAATTAGAAAACATTTTTATTGACTGTGGCTGCAAAACGAAAGAAGAAGTTGAAGCACTGGGCGTTCATGTGGGCTGTGTAATTACCTATCCTGATGAATTCTTTATTTTAAACGAAAATAATTTTGTTTGCAGAGCTCTTGATAACCGAATGGGCGGATTTATGATTGCCGAAGTGGCTCGTCTGCTTTTTGAAAATAAAATTGAATTACCATTTGGATTGTATATTACCAATTCTGTACAAGAGGAAATTGGTTTGCGCGGTGCTGAAATGATTACCCATACCATTAAACCAAATTTGGCCATTGTAACTGATGTTTGTCATGATACCACCACTCCGATGATTGATAAAAAGAAAGAAGGAGAAATAAAATGTGGAGATGGACCTGTGATTAGTTACGCGCCAGCCATCCAAAATAATGTTAGAGAATTAATCATAAATACTGCTGAAGAACATAAAATTCCTTTCCAACGATTGGCATCTTCAAGAGCTACCGGCACCGATACCGATGCTTTTGCTTACAGCAATGGCGGAGTTCCGAGTGCTTTAATTTCGCTTCCTTTGCGTTATATGCATACAACTGTTGAAATGGTGAACAAACATGATGCAGAACACGTTATCAGACTTATTTATGAAACTCTAAAAAAAGTAGATCCTAATAAAGGATTTAGCTATTTTGATTAAAAAGTGTATTATTGCCCTCTAATAAAAATTCTATGTTTAGCAAGCTTTTAGGAATTTCCCGTTTTCTTTTGTTTTTACTCGTTGTTTTAGTATTTTTTACCTACCTCTTTTTTACCAACTTTTTCTTTTCTAGAGAGATGCAAATTAAACGGGGATTAACAACGCGCAGATTTATCATTAAAAATGTATTGAACAAACTATTGGGTGTTAAAATTACTGTAAAAGGTACTATTCCAACTGAAAAATGTATTTTGATGGCGAATCATCGTACCTATTATGATGCAATTGTAATATTAAAAGATGTATTGGCTTTCCCTATAGGTAAAATTGAAGTGCAATCTTGGCCTCTAATCGGTTATGCAGCTTCATTAACCGGAGTTCTTTTTGTTAATCGATTTAATAAAGAAAGTAGAAGAGGCACTATTGATGCCATGAATCAGAAATTAAACGATGGATATACTATTTTTAATACGCCTGAAGGAACTACTCACGATGAACCTACCACGATTGCCTTTCATCCCGGCACTTTTACGGCTGCCGCTAAAAACAAAATTCCGATAGTTCCCATTGCCATAGAATATGAATTAGTAGAAGATGCCTGGATAGGCGACGATACTTTTATTCGTCATTTTGTACAGTGTTTTGGAAAATCAAATACCCGTATCAAAGTCACTTATTTTGATTCAATTATTTCTGATGATGCTGATTATTTATTAAATACTACAAAAGAATTAATTGATACCGAATTACTTCGCATCAGAAAAGAGTGGAATTTAATCTAAAAAGAAATAATTTCCTTATTTTTTGGCAAATCTCAATTTTCCGGTTTCAACTGCGATCCCGGTTTTTGCCAAAACAGTAAAGATAAATGCACCCATTGCCCATATGCTGACAGTTACTCCAATTTCTATAAATGATGGAGTATATTCTGTTATCTCGCCCCACTGGCCCGGGATAAATCCCGGAACGATTAATCCGAAACCTTTTTCGATCCAAATTCCTATAAATAAAATGATACACGCCACCAATAAAAACTTTTTATTGGTTCTGATTTTATGAATAGTCAGCATTACAGTTGCTATTACATTCAAAATAATAGAAGTCCAAATCCAAGGAACCAAAGCTGTTTTACCTTCTAATCCGAAGAATAAATAGTGTGCACTTATACTGTGGTGTGTTGGGAAATAAAACTCTTTAAACAATTCAGAAATTAACATGATGATGTTAATCTGCGCTGCCACCGCAACTATAATTGCAATTTTATTAACTGTTTTATTTTCAACTTTAAAAAGCGTAAACTTATTGATGACAGTCAGTATCAATATAATTAATGCCGGACCCGCTGCAAAAGCGGACGCTAAAAATCGCGGACCTAATAATGCGGTATTCCAAAACGGACGTGCCTGCAATCCTTGATATAAAAATGCTGTTACCATGTGAATAGAAACGGCCCAAAAAACGGAAATAAAAACACCCGGTAAATAAATGTTTTTCTTGGGTTCCTTATTCTGATATACATTTATCAAAATATATAATGGAATGGTAATATTGATAAATAAATAACCATTTAACACAATAATATCCCAACTCAACATCGAATTTGGAAAATTTAGCACTCCAATTCCCGGAATCACATGCCATAAATTAGCCGGACCTCCAACATCAACCACCACAAATGCCAGACACATCACTAAGGCCGAAACTGCTAAACCTTCGCCAATTAAAACGGCTTGTTTAAAATCGATGTCTTTAAATATATAAGCTGGAAGCACTAACATTACTGCCGCGGCTGCAATTCCCACTAAAAATGTAAAGTTTGAAATATAAAGTCCCCAACTTACACCATCACTCATGCCCGTTACAATCAAACCCTGATCAACCTGAATATAGTAGCAATAAGATCCTATCAACATAACGAGTGTTAAAAAAGCCATCCATAAATGATACACTCTACTCCCACTTGTAACTTCTTCTAAACTATCTTTAAAAAATTGAATAAATACTTTCATTAATATTAAATTTTAGGGCCTTATTAATCCATATAATACCAAAATTTAGGTTCTGTACCTAAATCTTCTTTTAAGCGAAACACTTTTTTATTCTCTAAAATCCAACGAATTTCACTTTTTGGATCTAACAGATTTCCAAATTTTCGAGCCCCGGTTGGACATGCATCAACACAGGCCGGATTTTGACCACTTCTGGAACGTTGAATACAAAAAGTACATTTTTCCATCACTCCCTTTTTGCGCAATCTGTTTCCGAGGTAATGCTGATTTTTATTTACTTCTTCTTCCGGCACATGCGGTTGTCCCCAATTAAATCTTCTTCCGTCATAAGGGCAAGAGGCAGAACAATATCTACATCCTATACACCAATCATAATCAACCACCACAATTCCGTCTTTCTCTTTCCAGGTTGCTTCTGTCGGACACACACTTACACACGGTGGATTTTCACAGTGAAAACATTGCGTACCAATATAAAAATGATTGTTGGCGGGCACTTCATTGTAGTAATTGTCTTCTGCCTTTTCAAAATTGAATCCATGTCCTTTTTCTATTTGATGGATTCTGATGTATTGCATTTGAGAATCTCTATCCTGATTGTTCTCTTCAATACACGCATTAACACAATCCATATAACCTTGGCACTTTGAAATGTTAAATACGTAGCCGTATAAAACATCTTCCATAGGTCCTTGATGCGAAATATTGATGGTATTTCCTGTTTTCTTTTCGTATAAAGATTCCAATCGTTGAATGGTTTGAACACGTTCTTCGTCAGACATTATTTTGTAATTCTTCTTAAAAAACTCATCCCAAGACATTTGCGAAGCTTCTTTTTCATGATCTTCTGAAAAAACAGAACAAGAAGTTGATGCAATTCCAACTCCTGCTACCAATCCAGCGGTAATTTTCTTAAGTGCACTTCTTCTATCGGTATTTTCTGAAGTTATCTGATGCCACGTATTCTGGCTGTTTTCAACATTTTTATTTTCTTTCTTACTCATTTCCTAAATTTTAATGATGAACTCCTTATCTGCGTTCTTCAATTTTCTTCGTATTCAGTCTAGATGGAAATCTGGATTCAAATTTCGGACTGTGTGGATTATGACAATCAACGCAAGTGGCAGCTATTCTCGGATTTATCCATCCTCCTAAGCGTTTTCCATGAGCACCGCCTAACCAATCTTTATATTCTGATGAATGACATTGCGCACAGACTTTATAACTTTGATTGAAATCTATTTCAGCATTTAAATTACTTTTTAAATGATTTAAATTTTGAGTTGGATGACACGAATTACATGTTAAAACTTCGCTTGTTGCGTGGTTTAATTCGATGTTCCAGTGTGCTTTTTTAGCTGTTAAATTTTTAAATTTTAATTCGGGAATTGATTTAGTGTGACATTCAGAACACTGAAACGATTTTATTTTGGATTTTCGTTCAGGTATAAAGAAGGAAACTTCTTTTGTTTCCACTGAAATTAACTGCATATTTTCAACCAAATCAGTTGAATTAACCGCATATGTTATTGAATCCTTTTCTAAATCCTTTATTTTTTCGATTACTCCGTGATATTTATGATTTTCTTTTTCCTGATTCGAAGAACAAGAAACCAATCCGACAAGAAAAGACAAGGATATTATTTTAATGTAATTATTCATATTGTTTTAGAAGACGAAAATTATTAATTATTCATTTTTGGTTTACGCGCAAACTCACCAATATCAATGGTTTCCTTATTATTAATCACATGACATTGCCTGCAATTAATACGCTCGGGATGTGTTACACGAATTTCTTTAGGCGCACTTGGTCCTGCATGACATGATAAACAACTCTCGTGCATTTCCAATTGATGTGGAATTACAGGCGGACTTGTCAGTAAAACATTATTAAAATTTACAGGAACTTTTATTTTAGGTATCAATTCCCAATTTGACTCTTTAAAAACCGTATTACTCTTAACCGGCACATGGCATTGTCTGCAATTAATCATATCAGGATGAGGGACAATAGGAGCATAGGCTTTGTATTTATCAACATATCCACCATTTTTATGACATTGTAAGCACGAATTATCGCCCATACTTCTTTCAGAAACTTCATGAGGAATGGTTGGAGGAGCTCCGTGATAAGCCCTATTTTTATAATATTCACTCATTGATTTAGCAGGTTTATTATTATCAATGATGTTCATATAATTCAAAGCGTCCACAGTAGTCTTAAAAGCGCCTGTTTCACTTGCCAGAATGGGTAGTTGTACTTTATTTTCAACATCAAGCGTTGTACTTTCATAAGTAGCCGTGATACTTCTTCCTACAATAATAACGGCTGCTGTCATCAGTAAAACCACAAAGCTTATTATTTTTAATTGTTTCATCTATTTATACCTTTTCCACTTTAACAGCACATTTTTTGTAATCGGGCTCATTTGAAATTGGACAATACGAATCCAACGTTAATTCATTGATTAAAAAATGTTCATCAAAAAATGGAACAAAAACCTGCCCTTTCGGCGGAATTCCTCTTTCATTAATCGAAGCTGTCATTACAATACTTCCTCTACGGGAGGTTAATTTCACTTTATTTTTATTTTTGATACCCATTTTTTCCGCATCTTCCGGATTCATTTCAACATATGCATTTGGCATTGCTTTGTGTAAAACAGAAATTCGTCGTGTCATAGATCCCGAATGCCAATGCTCTACTACTCTACCGGTATTTAACCAAAAAGGATAGGATGCATCCGGCACTTCAGCAGCCGGTTCAAACGGTCTTTGCCAAATAGTGGCTCTTCCGTCTTCATTTCCATAAAAATGAAATCCTTCTGTTTCACAAGCCGGGTCATATTTTGAATTAAAACGCCATTTCGTTGGTTTTCCTTCCACGTAAGGCCATATCATTCCTGACTCCTTTTTCAAAACTTCTAAAGGTGCCATTCCGTGTTTTTTACCGGCGTGATGTTTTGTATATTCTGTATATACTTCTTCTGCAAATTTATCTTTACTGTACGGAAAATATTTGCCGTAGCCCAATCGTTTGGCTACTTCTAATAATTGCATTCCATCATCCATCGCTTCTCCGGGCGGGTTCACCATTTTTTCCCAAAATTGAGTTCTTCTTTCTGAATTACCGAATAATCCTGTTTTTTCAATCCACATGGCAGATGGCAAAATTACATCGGCGACATCGGTTGTTGGTGTAGGGTACACATCGGATACAACAATAAACCTACCCTCTTTTTCAGCGCCTTCCCGATATCTTTTTAGATTGGGCATGGTAACCATCGGATTGGTTACCTGAATCCACATAAATTTAATTTCGCCTCTATCTAAAGCTCTAAACATTGAAACGGTATGATGCGTTGGTTTGTCTGGAATATTTTCTGCCGGAACTCCCCAAATTTTGGCTGCAAAGGCTCTGTCTTTTTCATTGGTTACCAAACCTTTTGGAAGTTTATGAGTAAATGTCCCTACTTCACGAGCGGTTCCACAAGCACTTGGTTGCCCTGTTAATGAAAACGGACTATTACCCGGAGTTGAAATCTTTCCTGTTAATAAGTGAATGTTATAAATTAGGTTATTCATCCAAGTACCTCTTGTGTGTTGGTTTGGACCCATGCACCAAAACGATACTACTTTTTTATTTGGATTGCCATAAATGGATGCCAAGTATTTAATATCTTTTGCGGAAACTCCAGAATATTTTTCCACTTTTTCAGGCGTATAATCTTCTAAGAATTTTTTAAATGAAGTAAAATCGATTTGTTCCGGTTCATCTTTAAATTTGAAATCATCGGTTAATCCGTACCCAATATTGGTTTTCCCTTTATTGAATTTACAATGCTTTTCAACAAAGTTTTTATTAACCCAATTATTTTTAATAATTTCATAACAAATAGCATTGGCAACCGCTAAATCTGTTTGTGGCTTGAATAAAATTGATTTATCAGCCGCCATACTCGTTCTGGTAGTTCTGGTAGCGAAATCAACAATTTTTGCATTTCGCTTCAACCGTTGATCCAACATTCTTGAAAATAATACCGGGTGCATTTCTGCCATATTATTTCCCCATAAAATAAAAGCATTGGCATAATCTATATCTTCATAACAACCCATTGGTTCATCGGCTCCAAAAGATGTTAAAAACCCGGTAACAGCACTAGCCATACACAAGCGAGCATTGGCTTCTATATTGTTAGTTCCTATACAACCTTTAAATAATTTTGAGGCAATATATCCATCAGCAATAGACCATTGACCAGAACCGTACATGGCCACTGAATCTTTACCGTGATTTTTAATGGTTTCCTTCATTTTAGAGGCAACTAAATCCAGGGCCTCTTTCATGGTAGTTTCTACGTATTTTCCGTTCTTTTTAACCAATGGTTTTGTTAAACGATCTTTACCATAAAGTGCCATTACAGAATGATATCCTTTCACACAGCATAAACCTTTATTCACTTCAGATTTTGGATCTCCTTTGACTGCAACTGCTTTATCTTTAGATAAACCGATTAACAACCCACAACCTACCCCACAAAAACGGCAAGGTGCTTTTTTCCATTCTAAATCTCCTTTAGGTAAATTTTGCTCTTGCTCATTCGCAAATAAAATTCCCGGAAACATACTTACAGCTGCTGCAACTGCTGCTGATGTTGCCATTTTTTTAACAAAAACTCTACGATCTACTTTTTGCGTAAACATATTTCTTACAATATTTTAGTTTATTATCTCTTCATCACTAAATCCTGAAACCAATGTAAAATGTTTTAGTTCAGGAAAGTTTATTATGGTGTCATACAACTGCTGATCTTCTTGATTTGAAAAAGTATCGGTCACCACAATTACAATTTCTTGATTAGTGGCAGGCATGATTTCACAAGAAGACAACTCTTTTAATTTCATTATCAACTCTCTACGCTTTCCTTCTATTGGGTGTGCTATATAACTCTTAATGGGCATACTTTAATTTTGGCGCAAAATAAATGATTTATTCTGTAATTTTAATACCTTTTAATCTTATTACATAAATTTAGAGTCATTCTAAATAGTAACTCCAGTCAGAATTCCATGAATAGTTTCAACCATATAATTTTTTTATAACAAAAAAGCTTTTACAATAAATTCAATACTATTCCTATTTTTGTTGTTTATTTAAAATTTTTACAAAGACTAATATGATTGAATTAATTAACACTTATTGGTGGATTATTCTTGGTTTTTTCGCGATTGCTTTACTCTACTCATCTGTCGGTTTTGGTGGCGGATCCAGCTATTTGGCGTTATTGGCGTTAACTCCTTTGCTTTTTACAGAAATCCGCTCTATTTCATTGTTAAGCAATATTGTGGTTGTTACCGGAGGAATTTATATTTTCGCCAGAAGCGGACACTTTAATTGGAAGAAAATGATTCCACTGGTTATTTTCAGTGTTCCGATGGCTTTTTTGGGCGGATATTTAAAAATTAGTCAATCGCTTTTTTTTATTCTTTTAGGAATTTCACTCTTTATTGCCTCTTTATCTATGTTTATGAATTTTAAAAGTGAAATTGATTCTGATCAATTTTACAGGAAAAACTTACTCAGAGACGGTTTTTTTGGAGGAAGCATCGGATTGCTTTCAGGAATGGTTGGTATTGGCGGTGGCATTTTTCTAGCGCCATTATTACATTTAACCAAATGGGATTCGTCTAAAAAAATAGCGGCAACGGCTAGTTTTTTTATTTTAGTGAATTCTATTTCCGGACTTTTAGGTCAGATTACCAATCCGGAATTTAGCATCAATTATGAATTGACTTTTCTTTTATTAATAACCGTATTTATAGGCGGACAAATTGGTTCGAGAATTGGGGCGCAATTATTATCTCAGCTTTTTCTTAAAAGAGCAACCGCAGTCTTAATCGCTTATATTGCTTATACTATTTTAAAGAAATATTTTTAAGTTTATCTTGAATCCAAATAATGATTGATATTTTTTTCGATGCTGTTTAATAAATCAACTTCTTTTGATTTTATAAACTTTTCGCCCGTTATTTGTTCGTACAATTCTATATAGCGATTGGAAATTTCCAGCACTTTTTCATCGGTCATTTCGGGAATTTGCTGTCCTTCCTTTCCTTGAAATCCGTTTTCTATCAGCCATTGTCTTACAAATTCTTTGGACAATTGTTTTTGAGGTTCGTCGTTTTTTAATCGATTTTCATAACCATCCGCATAAAAATAGCGCGATGAATCTGGCGTGTGAATTTCATCAATCAACACAATTTTTCCGTCTTTGGTTTTACCAAATTCGTATTTGGTATCGACTAAAATCAAGCCACGTTCTTTAGCCAATTCCGTTCCGCGTTGAAATAATGAATATGTGTATTTTTCTAATTGTTCATAAGCTGCTTTGGAAACAATTCCTTTAGCAATAATTTCTTCTTTGGAAATATCCTCATCATGTGCACCGTCTGCCGCTTTGGTTGATGGCGTAATAATAGGATTTTCAAATGGCTGATTTTCCTTCATTCCTTCTGAAAGTTCAACTCCGCATAATGCTCTTTTCCCTTCTTTATAAGTTCTAGCGGCATGTCCTGTTAAATATCCTCTAATCACCATTTCAACTTTAAACGGTTCGCATAAAAATCCAACTGCCACATTGGGGTCTGGCGTTGCCATTAACCAATTAGGAACGATGTCTTTTGTTGCATGAAGCATTTTCGCGGCAATCTGATTTAATATCTGGCCTTTAAACGGAATTGCTTTGGGCAAAACCACATCAAAAGCAGATATCCGGTCGGTGGCAATCATCACCAATAATTCATTGTTGATGTTGTACACATCGCGTACCTTTCCTTTGTAAAATGATTGTTGATTTTTAAACTTAAAGTCCGTTTTGCTGATGGTTGGCAGTTCTTTCATCCGATTATTTTTCAAGAGTTTTGTAAGCAGCAATAATATCTTTCACCAATTTATGTCTGATCACATCACTTTCATCTAAGGTAACTATTTTTATTCCCTTTACATTTTCTAAAATTCTGATGGATTCTATCAAACCCGACACTTGTTTTCTGGGTAAATCAACTTGTTCGGGATCACCATTGATAATAAATTTGGCACTTTTTCCCATCCTGGTTAAGAACATTTTCATTTGAGAGTGGGTGGTATTTTGGGCTTCATCTAAAATTACAAAGGCCTCATCCAAAGTTCTGCCGCGCATAAAAGCCAATGGTGCAATTTGAATGATTCCTTTTTCTAAATGAGATTCTAGCTTTTCATGAGGAATCATATCGCGCAACGCATCATAAAGCGGTTGCATATACGGGTCTAATTTTTCTTTGATATCGCCCGGTAAAAATCCTAAATTTTCTCCGGATTCAACTGCCGGACGCGTTAATATAATTCTTCTTACTTCTCTTTCTTTCAACGCTTTTACCGCCAACGCAACCGCTGTATATGTTTTACCGGTTCCTGCAGGACCAATAGCAAAAATCATATCATTTTTCAATATATAATCTACCATTTTTTGCTGATTGGGTGTTTGTGCCTTAATCAGCTTTCCTCCAACACCGTGAACCAAAATATTCTCCATTTTTTTCGATTGCTTTTCGATAGTTTTCTGATTGGAAAATATCTGAAAAATAACATTTTCATCAATTTTGTTGTACTTATTCAGATAATTAACCAACATTTCTATATGACGCTCAAACGCATCCAATAAAGAAGGTTCTCCATAAATCATCAACTTAGAACCTCTTGCAATTATTTTAATTTTGGGTGAATGTTGTTTAATTAACGCCAAAAGGCTGTTATGCGGACCGAATATATCATTCGGATTTACTTCTAAAAGTTCAATAATTCGCTCGTTCAAAATGGATGGCCTATATTTAGTTATTTGAAAATCCGTTATTTTGTGGCTCAATGATAATCAATAATTGATTAGATTTGCATTAGACAAATTTATAAATTTAGTTGAACAACCCAATATTTTAAAGGAAGTATTTCTCAATGTCCATTATAACGTTAACCACTGATTTCGGAATTAAAGATTATTTTGTAAGTGCTATAAAAGGAGCTATTTTAAGCGAACTCCCTTTGGTTACAATTGTGGATATATCTCACGAAATTTCCCCTTTTAATATACCGGAAACCGCTTATATCATTAACAATGCTTATTCTTATTTTCCAGAGGACACTATTCATATTATTGGTGTGGATGCAGAATGGAATGTTTCCAATAAACATATCGTTATCAAATTAAAGAATCAATATTTTATCGGTGCAGATAACGGAATTCTCTCTTTATTATTGAAGGATAACAATCCCTCAGAACAATATGAAATTGTAAATTCTGAGCAGCAAAAAAGCATTTTTCCTGTGTTGAATATTTTTGTAAAAACAGCCATTCACATTGCTAATGGAGGTGATTTAGCTTCGATTGGAAATCCAATTCATCAATTGAATATTTTAGCTCAGACTGAGGCTAAAATCAATGAAACAGGCAATCAAATTATTGGAAGTGTTATTTATATTGACCATTTCGGCAATGTAGTTTTCAATATTTCGAAGAAACAATTTGATACTGTTAGAAAAGACAGAAAATATAAAATTTCTGCAGGTTCTCATAAATATCCGGTTGATACCATTTTTGAAAAATATGGTGATGTTGTCAAAATTAATCATCAAAAAGATCAACATAAATTGACGGATGAAGGAACTGCTTTAGCACTTTTTAACTCTGCCGGATTTTTTCAAGTTTCCATTTATAAAAGCAATTTAAAATCGGTTGGCGGCGCTTCCAGTTTATTAGGTTTAAAATATGGAAGTTCATTAATTATTGATTTTTTCTAAAAATATATGTTGATTAGAATTGTAAAAATGAGTTTTCAAGAAGATCAAATTTCACTATTTTTGGCTGAATTTGAGCAATACAAAACAAAAATTAGAGCAGTAAACGGTTGTAATTTTTTAGAATTGTATAGAGATATTGAAATTCCAACCACTTTTTTCACTTATAGTTATTGGGATTCTGAAAATGATTTAAATTTTTATAGAGATTCCGAATTATTTAAAGAAGTTTGGAGTAAAACCAAAATTTTGTTCAACCAAAAACCGCAAGCCTGGAGTGTTGAAACTATCGTTTCACTTCCGTAATCAAATTTGACCAATGAAAGTAATCATCAAAAAAGAACTTTTTTCATTTTTTGCATCTTCCATAGCTTATATGGCTATTGCTGTTTTTCTCGTTATAAATGGTATTTTTCTATGGATTCTTCAAAATGATTTTAACATCTTACAAGCTGGTTTTGCCGATTTAAACAGTTTTTTCTACTTAATTCCGTGGGTTTTTATTTTTCTGATTCCGGCCATAACCATGAAAATGATTGCTGATGAATATCGATTAGGAACCATCGAAATATTAAAAACAAAACCTTTATCAATTTGGAATATTATCCTTGGAAAATATGCTGCCGCTTTAATTTTAGCGGTGATTTCTTTATTGCTGACCACCGTTTATATTTATACGATTTATGTTTTAGCCAATCCGGTTGGAAATATTGATTTTGGGCTTATCATCGGGTCTTATCTCGGCTTGATATTATTGGCATCTGCCTATACTTCTATCGGTATTTTCACTTCCAGTTTGAGTCAAAATCAGATGATTGCCTTTATTTTTGGAGTTGTTATTTCCTATTTTTTATTCTTCGGATTTGAACATTTTAATCAATTTTTTGATACCGAAACTTTTTATATTCAACAACTCGGCTTGTATCATCATTATAAAAGTATTTCAAAAGGTGTTATTGATACGCGTGATTTGATTTACTTTTTAAGTATTACTTTTTTCTTTTTATATCTCACCAAAATGCAATTAAGCCGTGAATAAAAAGAAAATTTTATACAAAATTCTGGCAGCATTGGTTTTAATACTGATGATAAATACCATCGGAAATTTATTCTTTTACCGATTTGACATCACTCAAGACCAACGTTATACTTTATCAACTCAAACCAAAGAAATAGTTAAGAATATTGACCAGCCCATTTTGGTTGAAGTCTATTTAAAAGGCAATTTTCCGTCAGAATTTAAACGGCTTCAAATAGAAACTATTCAGATTTTAGAAGAACTTCAGGCGTTTAACAGCAATTTAGTCATCAAATTTATTGATCCTTTACCGATTGCTGATGAATTGATTCATAACGGTTTAACTCCTTCACGTTTAACCGCCCAGGAAAATGGCAGCGTTTCAGAATCGATTATTTTTCCATGGGCTGTGATTCATTATAAAAATCGTTATGAGTTAGTTTCTTTGCTTAAAAATAATTTTTCAGGTGATTCTGACAATCAATTACAACAATCCATTCAAAATTTAGAATTTGCTTTTGCTGAAGGATTTCAAAAACTGACATCAGAAAAGTCAAAAAAAATAGCGGTTTTGCGTGGAAATGGTGAATTAGATGATCTTTATTTAGCCGATTTTCTACAGCAATTGGGAGAACAATATCATTTGGCACCTTTTACGTTGGATTCTGTTTCCAACAATCCGATTAAAACATTACAGCAATTATCAAATTTTGATTTGACAATTATTGCTAAACCCACTCAAAAATTTACGGAAGAGGAAAAATATACCCTCGACCAGTATTTGATGAAAGGCGGAAAAACCCTGTGGCTTGTAGATCAGGTTCAGGCAGAATTAGATAGTTTAATGATTACCGGAGAATCGCCCATTGTAGCCCGCGATTTAAACCTGACCGATATGCTTTTTGCTTACGGAGTGAGAATTAACTACAATGTTGTACAAGATTTATACAGTTCTAAAATTACGCTGGCAACAGGAAATATTGGAAATCAACCGCAGTACAATCAGTTTTTATGGAATTATTTTCCGCTGATTATGCCAAAAAATAACCATGTTATCAATAAAAATACAGAAGCTGTTCAATTAAAATTTCCGAGCAGTATCGATACTTTATCCAACCTTATTAAAAAAACAGTTTTACTGGAAAGTTCATCCTTATCAAAAATCGATGGAGTGCCGACGATGGTTTCTTTAGAAAGTATTTTAAACAAACCAAATCCGGAAAATTTTAAAGGAAACACTAAAATCTTTGGAATTTTATTAGAAGGAAATTTTGAATCAGCATATAAAAATAGAGTTCAACCGTTTAAAACATTGAATTTCAAGACAGAAAGTATTTTAACAAAAATGATTGTAATTGCTGATGGTGATGTTATTGCCAATCAGATTCATCAGGGAAAACCTTTGCCATTGGGACAAGATAAATGGACGAATTCGTTTTATGGCAATAAAGCTTTTCTACTCAATGCTGTTAACTATCTTTTGGATGATGACGGATTGATATCCATCAGAAATAAAACACTTGAAATCAAATTATTAGACAAAGAAAAAGCGTACGCAGAGCGCACTTTTTGGAAGATATTCAATATCATTGTTCCACTATTTTTATTATCAATCATCGCTTTAATTGTTTTTATATATCGAAAGAAAAAGTTTCAATCTCAATAATTTTAAATTGACGGTAATATATTGGTAAAAAATGTGATAAAAAAGTAGCCGGTTGTTGGATTGATTGGTTAACTGATAAATCTTTTAATCTTTCAATCTTTTAATCTTTCAATAAAATTCAATACTTTAGACTTCATGAATTTTTTAATATTACTACAATGAAAAATATTTTAATCAGCTTTTTAATAACCATCGGATTTAATTTCTTGGCCAACGCACAAATTGAAACTCCAATGGTAAGTCCGTTCAGTAAAATAGAACAAAAAATTGGTATTACTGATGTAACTGTTGAATACTCAAGACCTTCTATGCGCGGAAGAACTGTTTTTGGAAATATCATTCCGTTTGGTGAAATTTGGAGAACTGGCGCCAATGTAAATACCAAAATTACTTTTAGCGATGATGTTAAAATAAATGGGAAAGAACTAAAAAAAGGAACATACGCTTTTTATACCATTCCGAATAAAACAAATTGGGAAATTATTTTTTATCAAAAAACAGATAATTGGGGCAATCCGAAAACTTGGGATGCTACTTTAGAATCTTTGCGTTTTACGGCTGATGTACAACCGCTATCAACATCCGTAGAAACTTTTACAATGCTGTTTTCAAACCTTCAAAATGATGGAGCAACAATGGATTTATTATGGGAAAGCACCCAGGTTTCTTTTAAAATTTGGGTTCCTACCAACGAAAAAGTGGAGAAAAAAATCCAACAAGTGATGAGCGGTCCATCTATCAGAGATTATATTTTAGCGGCACGCTATTATTCAGAACAAGAAAAAGAATTGGCAACCGCCTTAATTTATATCGATAAAGCTTTAGTTAGCAATCCTGAAAATTATTCCAACTTAAGAACTAAGGCATTAATTTTATGGAAATTAGGCAAAAAAACGGAAGCTGAAACTTTGATGCAGCAATCATTAAAATTAGCCAAAAAAGACCAAAGCGCTGAATACATCAAACTAAATGAGGCCAGTTTAAAAGAATGGAAATAAATATTTTAAAAATCATAAGTTAATACTTTTTATATTCAAATAAATTTAGAATATATTTGTATCTTATCTAAAAAAACAGAATAAATGAAACGCCCATGATTAAACACTAAAAACACAGGTGGATGATTATTAAGGCGTTCCATTTGACCATTAAAAAACAAATAAATATAAACAGATGAAATTTATTGTATCTAGTTCTCAGTTATTAAAACAAATACAAGTACTTTCTGGTGTAATCAACAGTAATAATACCTTACCCATTTTAGACAATTTCCTTTTTGAATTAAATCATAACGAATTAAAAATTGCTGCTTCTGATTTAGAAACTACCATGAGTACCCATATAGAAGTAGAATCCAATTCAGTTGGTTCTATTGCTGTATCTGCACGTTTGCTTTTAGACACATTGAAAACTTTTCCAGATCAACCGCTGACATTTAAAACCGAGGAAAATAATACTATTGAAATAAGTTCCAATCAAGGTAAATATGATATGGCCTATTTTGACGGCAATGAATTTCCCAAAACTATTTCTTTAGACAATCCTAAAAAAACACAGATACCTGGCAATATTTTGGCAACAGCCATTTCAAAAACTATTTTCGCTACCGGAAATGATGATTTAAGACCTGTAATGAGTGGTGTATTTTTTCAATTCAGTCCACAAAGTTTAACATTTGTTGCCACTGATGCCCATAAATTGGTTAAATATTCAAGAACTGATATAACTTCATCAGAAGTTGCAGAGTTTATCATGCCTAAAAAACCTTTGAATTTGTTGAAAAATATTTTGAGCAATTCGAACAGTGATTTAACCATTGAATATAATGATACCAATGCCAAATTTATTTTTGATAATATTGTTTTGGTTTGTCGTTTAATTGATGGGAAATATCCCAATTATGAAGCGGTTATTCCGAAAGAAAATCCAAATAAATTAGCCGTTGACAGAGCTTTATTTTTAAACTCAGTAAGACGCGTTTCTATTTTCTCAAGCAAAACTACCCACCAAATTCGATTGAAAATGGCAGGAACCGAATTAAATGTTTCTGCAGAAGATATTGACTATTCTAACAAGGCAGAAGAGCGTTTAACATGTGATTATCAAGGTGATGACATGCAAATTGGATTTAACTCTCGTTTCTTGAGTGAGATGTTGAGCAATTTAGATTCCAATGAAATCCTTATTGAAATGTCATTGCCAAACAGAGCCGGTATTTTAACTCCAATTGATGGCGTTGAAGATGGAGAA
>JAUXPJ010000017.1 GCA_030683815.1 Flavobacteriaceae bacterium | reverse complement strand
CGTTACGCACCCGTGCGCCGGTCTCAAGGAAGCAAGCTTCCTCTACCCCTCGACTTGCATGTGTTAAGCCTGCCGCTAGCGTTCATCCTGAGCCAGGATCAAACTCTTCATCGTATAAATCTTAATTATTTTACGAATCGTGAGCTTCTCAAAAGAAATTCCCAATGTCAACATCGGTCTTCTTACTCTAATTACGCTGTCAATTTTCTGTATATTCAATGAACTTGTCTTTTTTTCCGCATCCATCTCCCATCATATTTCCCCCTCAAAGCGGGTGCAAATGTAAAACCTTTTTTTGGATTCAACAAAAATTATTTTTGATTTATTTCTGCCTTATCTTTTTAAATCCCTTTTGCACTCCTCAATGAACTCCAATCAACACCTTCAACCCCGTTGGAGAGTGCAAAACTACAACCTTTTAACAATACCAACAAAACTTTTTTATGCCTTTTTTGAAAGAAAATAACAAGTATTAGATAGTTTTCAGATTACCAAAAGATTACATTCAAATTATTAAATGATTTTTTTAAATTATATTTAAAAAACGTCTGTTTTAGAGTCTGTTTTTAAACAATAATTAAATAAAATGGTCATCTATTTTTGATAATATTTAATAAATCGCTTAAAACTCTCTTAAGTTTTCTTGTTACTTTTATATGTTAAAAATAAATTGCTCAAAAAATTGGATTCCATATCTTTGCAACATAATATATATAGAGTATGATTAATATTACTTTTCCGGATGGAGCAGTTAGAGCGTTTGAAATAAATTCAACACCTTATGATATTGCAAAAAGTATCAGTGAAGGATTAGCACGTAACATTATTTCAGCAAAATTTAATGATGCAACCATCGAGGTTTCCACTCCTATCACTAAAGATGGAGAATTAACGTTTTACACCTTTAATGATAAAGAGGGTAAAAAAGCTTTTTGGCATTCATCTGCGCATTTATTGGCGCAAGCTATTACGCACTTTTATCCAAACGTAAAACTAACGATAGGTCCATCCATAGAAAATGGTTTTTATTATGATGTTGATTTAGGTGAAAACACTATATCTGATAAAGAATTTCAATCTATAGAAGATAAAATGATTGAATTTGCCCGAGGTAAATACGAGTTTAAAATGAGATCTGTTAGTCAAAAAGAGGCATTAGACTTTTATAAAGAACAACATAACCAATATAAAGTTGAATTAATTGAAAATTTAATTGATGGTGATATTACTTTTTGCGACCATGCAGATTTTACTGATTTATGCCGCGGAGGACATATCCCTAATACAGAACTCATCAAAGCTGTAAAAGTGATGAGTGTTGCCGGTGCCTATTGGAGAGGTAATGAAAAGAATAAACAATTAACCAGAGTTTATGGAATTTCGTTTCCAAAACAGGCACAATTAAAAGAGTATCTTGAGTTATTAGAAGAAGCAAAAAAACGAGACCATAGAAAATTGGGTAAAGAAATGGAGCTTTTTGCTTTTTCTGCTAAAGTTGGACAAGGATTACCATTATGGCTTCCCAAAGGTGCTGCTTTACGCGATCGATTAGAACAATTTCTGAAAAAAGCACAGAAAAAAGCAGGATATGAAATGGTGGTAACTCCTCATATCGGTCAAAAGGAATTGTATGTAACCTCTGGCCATTATGAAAAATATGGAGCTGATAGTTTTCAACCCATATTAACGCCTAATGAAGGAGAAGAGTTTTTGTTAAAACCCATGAATTGTCCACACCATTGTGAGATTTACAATAACAAACAATATTCTTATAAGGATTTACCTAAACGATTTGCCGAATTCGGAACTGTGTATAGATATGAGCAAAGTGGTGAATTACACGGATTAACGCGAGTTAGGGGTTTTACCCAAGACGATGCCCATATATTTTGTACTCCAGAACAATTAAATAGTGAATTTATAGGAGTCATTGATTTAGTTTTATATGTTTTTAACGCCCTCGGATTTAAAGATTTTACAGCTCAAATTTCATTGCGCGATACTGAAAATAAACAGAAATACATCGGAAGTGATGAAAACTGGGAAAAAGCAGAATCAGCGATTATCAATGCCGCCAACGAAAAAGGGTTAAATACCGTTATTGAATATGGCGAAGCTGCCTTTTATGGACCAAAACTAGACTTTATGGTCAAAGATGTTTTGGGCAGAAGCTGGCAATTAGGAACTATACAAGTAGATTATAATTTACCTGAACGTTTTGATTTAAGTTATAAAGGAGCGGACAATCAATTTCACAAACCGGTCATGATTCATCGGGCACCATTTGGTTCAATGGAACGATTTATAGCCATTTTATTAGAGCATACCGGAGGTAATTTTCCACTATGGTTGACTCCAGAACAAGTTATCATATTGCCTATCAGTGAAAAATATGAAAATTATGCCAAAAATGTTTTAGATTTGCTGGAAAATTCCGAAATTCGCGGCCTGATTGATTTGAGAAACGAAAAAACAGGCAAAAAAATTAGAGACGCAGAGGTTAGTAAGATTCCTTATATGATAATTGTAGGGGAAAATGAGATGAATGAAGAAACAATTTCTGTCAGAAAACATGGAGGTGCAGATTTAGGTACCTTAACAATAGAAAGTTTTATAACTTTATTGCAAGATGAAATTACAAAAACCTTGAATCAATTTTAACGTTTAACTTAAAAAAAATAAAGCCATAGCAATTAGAAGAGTTACCAGAGGCAGCAGAGTTATTAAAGAAGATGCCCATAAAATTAACGAACATATTCGTGCTGCAGAAGTGCGATTAGTGGGAGAAAATATTGAAGTTGGGGTTTATCCACTTCAAAAAGCAAGACAAATTGCTGCTGAAATGGAATTGGATTTGGTAGAAATTTCACCCAATGCCAATCCACCGGTTTGTAAAGTAATCGATTATAAAAAATTCCTTTACGAACAGAAGAAAAGAGAAAAAGTAATCAAAGCAAAAGCAACAAAGGTTATTTTAAAAGAGATCCGATTTGGACCTCAAACCGATGAACATGATTACGAATTTAAAAAGAAACACGCCGAAAAATTCCTTCAAGAAGGGGCGAAATTAAAAGCGTTTGTATTTTTTAAAGGTCGTTCCATCATCTTTAAAGAACAAGGAGAAATACTTTTATTGCGTTTGGCGCAAGATTTAGAAGAATTTGGTAAAGTTGAACAATTACCAAAATTAGAGGGAAAAAGAATGATTATGCTGGTTTCCCCTAAAAAGAAATAAAAAAGAATATATAAGCAAGATTAAATACGAGGAGAAGATGCCTAAATTAAAAACGAAATCTGGTGCCAAAAAGCGTTTTAAGCTTACAGGAACCGGTAAAATCAAAAGAAAACACGCTTACAAAAGTCATATTTTGACTAAAAAATCAAAAAAGCGTAAGTTACAATTAACACATTCTGCTTTGGTTCACAAAACAGATATGAAAAGTGTTAAAATGCAATTAACTTTAGTATAAGTTACTGCAAGAGTTTAATTTATTAACCATGGAGTAGCGCCTATTAAGAAACAAAAAAGTTCGCCTACTACAAAAAAATGAATGTAATATGCCAAGATCAGTAAATTCAGTTGCTTCAAGAGCTAGAAGAAAAAAGATAATGAAGCTAGCCAAAGGTTACTTCGGACGTAGAAAGAACGTTTGGACAGTAGCCAAAAATGCGGTAGAAAAAGGAATGGTTTATGCTTACCGCGACCGTAAAAACAATAAAAGAAATTTCAGGGGATTGTGGATTCAACGTATCAACGCCGGAGTTCGTCAATTTGGAATGTCTTATTCTCAGTTTATGGGGAAAATCAAAGCTAATAATATTGAGTTAAACCGTAAAGTTTTAGCCGATTTGGCGATGAATCACCCACAAGCTTTTAAAGCCATAGTAGATAAAGTAAAATAGATTAATTAACGCTTGCTTATATAAGATAAAAAGCTCAATCAATGATTGGGTTTTTTGCTTTTTAGCAGTACCAATCTTTTAATTTTTGAATCGGTTAATCGCTTAATCGTTGAGTTTTCCAATCTTCTTGCCCTGAGCGCCTGTGCTGAGCTAAGTCGAAGTATGCCGAAGGGTCAATCATTCAATTTTTCAATCTTTGAATCTTTCAATCTTTCAATTTTTCACACAATTCTACCACTACAAATATTTACCTATATTTACGCTCTATTTAATTTTTAAAACATGATTGTTTGGATATTATTCATCACGTTTATTCTTATTTTTTTAGCCCTTGATTTAGGCGTATTTAATAGAACTCCACATATAATCAGCACTAAAGAAGCCTCCATTTGGACAACCGTTTGGGTAACAATGTCCATGCTTTTTTCAGGAGTTATTTATTGGCTTTACGGAAACGGAGCTATTGATAATGTTGACAATCTTACTCCTTTTAATGCCACTTTAAAATATATCACGGGTTACTTAATAGAACTATCATTGAGTATCGATAATATTTTTGTGATTGCCGTTATTTTTGCCGCTTTTAAAATTCCGATGAAATATCAACATCGGGTTTTATTTTGGGGAATTTTAGGAGCGATAGTTTTTAGAGCTCTGATGATTTTCTTTGGGGTAATGCTGATTAATAAATTTAGTTTTACGACCTATGTGTTTGGTGTATTTCTTCTTTATACGGCTTTTAAAATGTCCCTATCGAAAGGAGAAAAATTTAATCCGAAGAAATCTTTTGTTTACAGACAAGTTCGAAGATTAATTCCGATAACTTCTCATATGCAGGGAGAAAAATTCTTTATCAAATTAAGACATATTACTGCAGCAACACCGCTTTTTATGGCATTAGTCATTATTGAATTTACTGATATATTATTTGCTATTGATAGTGTCCCTGCCATTTTAGCGATAACTTCTGACCCATTTTTGGTGTTCAGTTCTAATATTTTTGCGATACTCGGATTGCGTTCTATGTACTTTTTTCTCTCTAATATGTTGGCTAAGTTCTACTATTTGAAATACAGTTTAATTGCTATTTTATCTTTTGTAGGAATCAAGTTAATTTTAGCGCATCATTATAAGTTTCCGGAATGGTTCTCATTGTCATTCATCGCTTTTTCCTTATTGTTAGGAATTTATATTTCGCTAAAAAAAGCGCCAAAAGAATTAGAAGAATTTAGTAATTAAAGCAGCACACCTATCCATAAAATTAATGTTGATAAAATGGCTAATCCCACTAATAAAGGCCAAATAAATTTGAGCCAAATGTTATAATTGATATTTACCATCGCTAAAGAAGGCAATATTAAACCGGTTGGAGTAATAAAACTCATCATTCCAAAACCAAATAAATAAGCATTGACAATTTCTTCGGGCGGAACTCCAATAACGGTTGAAAGTGAACTCATAATTGGCATCGTAACAACTGCTAATCCGGAGGAAGAAGATATGAAAAGCGTCAGCACTGCAAAAACGCCCATTAAAGAGGGAAGAAACACAAAACTCGGCATGCCATCAACCATAAAAGTAGCGTAATACAAAATGGAATCGCTTATTTGACCGTCATTTAAAATAAAATTTACCCCACGCGCAATTCCGATTATAAAAGATACTCCCAATAAATCTTTAGCTCCGGCTATGAATGATGTTACAAATTCTTGTTCGCCAATTCGCATTAATAAGCCCATTAAAATAGAAACTACTAAAAATAAAGCCGTCATCTCTTGAAACCACCAATTATAAAGTGAAACGCCCATTATCATTATTACAAATGTGGCCGCAAATAGTGTTAAAAATAGTTTTGATTTTAAACTGATGGTTTTAAATTCTTTCACGCTTACATCAAAATGAGAAGTGATAGCACTTCCAAATAAAAGCGACTTTCTCGGATCTGCTTTTACTTTATTCCCATATCTGATGATATAAAATATAGAAAGCACTAAACCGAAAATGAGCATTGCAATTCGACTCCACAAACCGACGGTCCAATCAACTCCGGCGGAATCCGAAGCAATGATCACAGAAAACGGATTGACGGTTGATGCCATTCCGCCTAAATTAGAACCGATGTAAATTACCGCTAAAGGCACTAATAAATCATAACCGGCCAATAAAAAAACGGGAACCAAAATGGGATAAAACGCCAAAGTTTCTTCGGCCATTCCAAATGTTGTTCCGCCTAAAGCAATAAAAGTAGTCACTAAAATAATCAACCAGTTTTCTTTTCCTTTTAATTGATAAGACAAATAGGAAATTCCCTCGTCAAAAGTTCCGGTTGAGTTGAAAATTCCGATAAAACCACCAATTACCAAAACGAATAAAATGATATCAATTACCTCATACATTCCTTTTATGGGCGCTAAAATAATGTCAATAATTCCTTGCGGATTCTTTGGTAATTCTTTATAAGTTCCCGGAATTGATACCGGTTTTTTTATTTTTCCTTCTTTAAATTTATCAATTGTAATAGGAATGTGATATTGATTCAATGTTTCTTGAGTTGCCTCAACAACAACATTTCCATCCTTTGACTGAACTAAAAAATTGTCATTCAGTTTATCATACTGTAGTTTTTGATATTCACCCGATGGAACTAACCAAGTTGCTATTGCACTAATAATAACTACAATAAACAATACCGTATAAGGAGTTGGAAATTTTAACTTCATCTTAAATAAAATTGATAAGCGAAGATACCTAATTTGTCCTGTTTTGGATAAACAACCAAAAAAAATTCCGATTAAATCGGAACTTTATATTTTAGAAAACATCTTCACCAAGAGATTTGAGCTTCTCAGAATTTTCAGCCATTTTCAATTCATCAATAATTTTTTGAATATCACCATTCATAATACTGCTTAAATCATACATGGTTAATCCGATTCTATGTTCAGTAACTCTACCTTGCGGATAATTATAAGTTCTGATTTTAGCTGATCGGTCACCACTCGAAACCATTGTTTTGCGTTTAAGAGAATCTTCCTCCAATTTTTTATTCAGTTCCATTTCATACAAACGCGAACGCAATACAGTCAATGCTTTTTCAAAGTTTTTATGTTGCGATTTTTGATCTTGACATTGCGCTACCAAACCTGTTGGAAGGTGTGTTAATCGAACTGCTGAATAAGTTGTATTTACCGATTGACCACCGGGACCTGATGAACAGAAAAAATCTTTTCTCACATCACTCATATTTATTTGAACATCAAATTCTTCTGCTTCCGGCAAAACCATTACGGTCGCAGCACTGGTATGCACACGACCTTGTGTTTCAGTTTGAGGAACACGTTGTACGCGGTGAACTCCAGATTCAAACTTCATATTTCCGTAAACATCATCACCAGAAACACTAAAAATTACTTCTTTAAATCCGCCAGAAGTTCCTTCACTGATATCAACAATTTCAGTTTTCCAACCTTTATCAGCACAAAATTTAGTGTACATTCTGTATAAATCTCCCGCAAAAATACTCGCTTCATCTCCACCTGTCCCCGCTCTAATTTCCATCATCACATTTTTAGCATCTTCCGGGTCTTTCGGAATCAGTAAAAATTTGATTTCTTCATTCAATTCATCAACGCGCAAAGCGGCTGTTTCTATTTCCATTTTGGCCATTTCAACCATTTCATCATCTCCTCCTTCAGCAATAATGGCATTTGCTTCTTTAATATTGGCTAATAAAGTTTCATATTCATTGGCTTTTTCAACAACAATCCCAAGATCTTTATATTCTTTACTATATTGAATATAGCGTTTTTGGTCTGATATGATATCGGGTTGAATAATTAAATCAGCCACCTCATCAAACCGTTGTTTTACTAAATGCAATTTATCTAACATTTCTTCTGTTTTTCTGGTCTGCAAAATTAGGAAATTTTCGTTGATAATTTTACATATCCGTAAAATGAAAAAAGATGACTTACAACCCTAATTTAGTTATTCGAATTTTTTTTAATAAAATCAGCTGTATGTAAATTTCCCAAAAGAAGATTTGATGGTCAATTTTTTACTCTTAGATTGTTCTACTTTCCCAATAATTTGAGCATCTACATTAAATTCTTTAGAAATTGCAATGATATCGGCTGCAATTTCTTTTGGTACATACAATTCCATTCGATGACCCATATTAAATACTTGATACATCTCTTTCCAATCGGTTTCAGATTGCACTTGAATCAACTTAAATAAGGGTGGAATCTCAAATAAATTATCTTTTATAATGTGTAGATTTTCTATAAAATGAAGAATTTTCGTTTGTCCGCCGCCACTGCAATGTACCATTCCATGGATTTCTTTGGATGAATATTTCTCCAGAATTTTTTGGATGATGGGCGCATAGGTTCTGGTAGGTGATAACACTAATTTTCCTGCATTGATTGGAGAATCTTCAACTGAATCCATTAATTTAATTTTGCCTGAATACACTAAATCTTGTGGTACTTCATTATCAAAACTCTCTGGATATTTTTGTGCAATTTCTTTTGAAAAAACATC
Organism: Flavobacteriaceae bacterium; assembly: GCA_030683815.1. Classification (GTDB taxonomy): domain Bacteria; phylum Bacteroidota; class Bacteroidia; order Flavobacteriales; family Flavobacteriaceae; genus JAGXRT01. Next base: position 113,205 of record JAUXPJ010000017.1, on the reverse strand, counting down.
GTGACGCGCAGAGGTTAATCCATTGCTTCCCATACCTCCATTGTATTCATTTTCATAAGTTGCCTGTCCAAAAGAAGCTAATCCAACAATAACATCGCCGGGTTTGATGTTGGCATTATCAATTACTTCACTTCGTTTTATACGTGCAATAACGGTAGAATCTACAATGATGGTTCTGACCAAATCGCCCACATCAGCGGTTTCTCCACCAGTTGAATGGATATTAACACCAAATTTTTTAAGCGCTGTGATTAATTCTTCCGTTCCATTAATGATCGCTGAAATAACTTCGCCCGGAATTTTATTTTTATTCCGGCCAATAGTTGATGACAGCATCATATGATTGGTAACGCCAACGCACAATAAATCGTCCAAATTCATGATAAGTGCATCCTGCGCAATGCTTTTCCAAACAGATAAATCACCTGTTTCTTTCCAATAAACATAAGCTAAAGACGATTTGGTTCCGGCGCCATCGGCATGCATTACTAAACAATATTCATCATCATTGGTTAAATAATCAGGAATAATTTTACAAAATGCTTTGGGAAATAAGCCTTTATCGATATTTTTTATAGCTTGGTGCACATCATCTTTGGTAGCCGAAACACCCCGTAAATCATACCGACTGTTGTTTGAAGTCATTTTACTAATGTTGTTTGGCGCAAAGGTAACTTTTTTGAAATAAAAAAATAGCGCTATAATCCTACTTTTTGACTTCTTCGTTCCATCAGCACAACATTTCTCCATTGATTATCAAGTTGACCAATTTGTTCAAAAACACCCACAACTCTGAATCCGAAGTGTTTGTGAAGCGCGATACTGGCTATATTTTCAGGGAAGATTTTGGCGTGGAGCATCCAAATAAAATTAGATTCAGCTTCGGAAATGACGGCTTCCATCAATTTTTTTCCGATGCCTTTATTTCGTGCTTTTTTTGCGATATATACGCTGATTTCGGCTACCCCTCTATAAGCCGGAACATTGGAAAAAGGCATTAAAGCAATCCAACCCACTACTTTATTTTTATCAATGGCAACAAACCTACAAATTTGTAAATGTTGAGCGTCCCAATCATCCCACTCAGGAGCTTCTGTTGTAAAAGTAGCATTTTTGGTGGCAATTCCATCTTCAAAAATGGTTTTTACTTCCTGATAGTGAACGCTTGTTAAAGAAATAACTTCCATAGTTTAAATTTTAACTACGTAAAGTTAGTGAAAAATTGAATCGTTAGTGATGAGATTCTTCTTTAAAAATAGAGATGTATATTACGTTTAAATTCTTATCATTTAAAACCAGTGCTTTATAATCAGTAGGGATTTTATCATTTTTTAAGGTCTCTTTCTTTACAACAAATTTCACTTCGTATAAAGCGATTGCTGATTCATCAGTTTGATTTTTCAAAAAATCAAATTCTTTTTCAAATTGTGATAAAATTTCCGCACTCGGAAAAGTTTCATTCATGACTCTAATGGCATTCAACGTATTTTCATTTACCTTTTCTTTTCGCTCTTTTACGGTATATTCTTTACTAATATTAAAGGAATCTATTTGTAAAAATTTATCTCCGGATGAACTGGTCTTTAAGTACTTGTTTAAAGAATCGGTCATTTTTTCATCGAAAGTTTTGTTGTCTTGACAACTCATTAATAAAAGAAACGTTACTAAAATGCTCAATATTTTTTTCATGATTTTATTTTTATCGTTTTTAAATATTCAGCAAAATTAAGCAATTTCAGCTATTTTTGAAATTTTGTTTTCGATATAATTTAGTAGATTATAATTTAGCTCCAACAAGGATTACTGCGCTTTTCCTGACAAGGCTCCGCTTTGAAAATCAACAAAGAAAAACGTCGCACACTAAAAAACAAAGTAGCTGGTATCTAGTATCTGGTAGTTGGAATTCAAAGATTGAAAAATTGAAAGAATTACAACTTTTAACTTTAAAACTTTAAAACATTAAACAGGATTAACTTCGTTGTTCCTGACAAAGCTCCGCTTTGAAAACCCGATGTTCATCTAACGAAAGTAGTCAAGATGTAATCCGTACGATAGCGCGGATTTTACAATCCGTGCTTACAATTTTCAAAACAAATCTAATCTTTTTCCAATTCATTATCTAATCTAACTAACTAATCCGTACGATAGCGCGGATTTTACAACCGTGCTTACAATTTTCAAAACAAATCTAATCTTTTCCAATTCATTATCTAATCTAACTAACTAATCCGTACGATAGCGCGGATTTTACAACCGTGCTTACAATTTTCAAAACAAATCTAATCTTTTCCAATTCATTATCTAATCTAACTAACTAATTAGAAGGCACGGAAAACATTTCCGCGCTAGCTAGTTTAAAAGATTGAAAGATTATTTCTTATTGCGATTTAACTTTTAAACATTTTAACTTTCAACATTTTAACTTCTTTAAGCTCCGCTTTGAAAATACTATAAACAAAAAAACGCTCAAGCGAGCTTGGCGTTTTTTTGTTTATAGTATTTATTCGTGACCTCGACAGGATTCAAACCTGTAACCTTCTGAGCCGTAATCAGATGCGCTATTCAGTTGCGCCACGAGGCCTTTTTGGGTGCGCAAATATAAAACTTTTTGATGTATTACAAACTTTTTTTGGTAACAAAATACCGCCATCCAATAATAGCTAATTGCCATTTTTTGGCTTTACTCATATCTAATTGACGTTTTGTAAATGAGGGTAATAAAAGTTTATTGATACCTGCCAATATTTTAAAAATTGCTTTATCCATTTAACAAAAATAGTAAAACTCTTTCAGTTTTTATTCTATTGGTAATTTTTTCAATAAATAATTATTTTTACACATACTCCCCCCTAATTTTTACACATCTCAACTAAATTTATATAACTTTTAAATATTTACCCCCATAATATTTTGTTTAAAAATGTTTTTTTATACTTTTGTGATAAAATAAATCAAAAATATTATGTCCACACTAAGATTTCAAGCGCTATTTGAAGCACAAAACAGAAAACCCGTTGTTTTCGAAGATTCTACCAATCGTTCTCAATTATTTGGTGAAAATGTTTTCAATAAACAATCTATGCGACAATATATGACACCGGAAGCTTTTGAAAGTGTTATGAATGCTATGGAATATGGTCATAAAATTGAACGAAAAGTTGCCGATCAAGTGGCTTCTGCCATGAAAAGCTGGGCGCTAAATAAAGGAGCAACCCATTACACCCACTGGTTCCAACCTTTAACAGGCTCCACTGCAGAAAAACACGATGCTTTTCTCGATATGTTGCCAAATGGAGAAGCACTCGAAAAATTTGACGGCGCTCAATTGGTTCAACAAGAACCGGATGCGTCAAGTTTTCCAAGTGGCGGAATTCGAAATACCTTTGAAGCGCGCGGTTATACTGCGTGGGATCCTACATCGCCCGCATTTATATACGGAACTGCACTTTGTATTCCTACTATTTTTGTTTCTTATACCGGTGAGGCCTTAGATAACAAAACACCCCTTTTAAAATCGTTGCAAGCTGTTGATGATGCTGCCACTCAGGTTGCCAAATACTTTGATAAAAACGTTACTAAAGTTATCTCAACATTAGGTTGGGAACAAGAATATTTTTTAATTGATGCTGCATTAGCCAATTCGCGACCAGATATTTCTCTAACAGGAAGATCTTTAATTGGTCATTCACCCGCAAAAGGCCAACAATTAGATGATCATTATTTTGGTTCGATTCCTTCTAGAGCATTAAACTTTATGCGTGAATTAGAATTAGAAAGTTTAAAATTGGGAATTCCGGTTAAAACGCGTCATAATGAAGTGGCTCCAAACCAATTTGAGTTGGCTCCAATTTATGAAGAAGCCAATTTAGCGGTAGATCACAATTCATTGTTGATGGATATTATGGGTAAAATTGCAGAAAAACACAACTTTTGTGTACTGTTCCATGAAAAGCCATTTGCCGGAATTAACGGATCCGGAAAACACAACAATTGGAGTTTAGCAACCAGTACCGGTGTTAATTTATTGAGCCCCGGAAAAACTCCGATGAAAAATCTACAGTTTTTAACTTTTTTCATCAATACCATAAAAGCGGTTCACGATTATGAAGAATTGTTGCGTTCCGGGATTGCATCCGCAGGAAATGACCATCGATTAGGTGCCAACGAAGCTCCTCCTGCCATTATTTCTGTTTTCATCGGAAAACAATTGAGTGATGTGTTAGATGAATTAGAGAATATTACCAAAGGAAAATTATCTCCGGAAGAAAAAACCGATTTAAAACTCAATGTAGTAGGGAAAATTCCGGAAATTTTATTGGACAATACCGACAGAAATCGGACTTCTCCCTTTGCATTTACCGGCAACAAATTTGAGTTTAGAGCCGTCGGATCCAGTGCCAATTGCGCAACGCCTATGATGATTTTAAATGCCATTGTCGCTAAACAACTCATCTATTTTAAAGAGCAGGTGGACAAACTCATCGAAGAAAAAGACATGAAAAAGGATGATGCTATTTTTAATATTTTAAGAGAATACATCAAAGTATCCAAAAAAATCAGGTTTGAAGGCGATGGTTATAGCAAAGCTTGGGAAGATGAAGCTGAAAAACGGGGCTTAAGCAATCATAAAACAACTCCGCAGGCACTAAAAGCAAAAGTTGCCAAAAAAACAATTCAGTTGTTTGAATCGTTGAAAATTATGAATAAGGTTGAAATTTTGGCGCGTCATGAAATAGAATTGGATGAATATACCTTGAAAATCCAAATTGAAGGCCGTGTTATTGGCGATTTAGCCCGAAATCATATTATACCAACGGCTATTCGCTATCAAAATACGTTAATCAAAAATGTAAAAGGGTTGAAAAATATTTTTGGCGATGATTTTAAAACAATTGCCGAAGAACAATTGATGCTCATTAAAGACATTTCACATCACATCAGCCAAATCAATTCAAAGATTACTTTTATGACCGATGAACGGAAAAAAGCGAATAAAATTGAAGAAAGCGAAAAAAGAGCCTTTGCTTATTGTAAAAATGTAAAACCCTATTTTGAAGAAATCAGGTACCATTGCGATAAATTAGAAGTTTTGGTTGATGATGAACTTTGGCCGATGACTAAATTCCGGGAACTATTGTTTACACGATAAATTTTAATCAAAAAAAAACAGCCCATCGTGCACTGCCCCCAAAAAGTTAGACACTATTTGGGGGTATTTTTATGGAACGAAAAGTCAAGTACAATTATGCGTTTAAACTAAGATGTGTATTAGAGGTCATCGAAAAACATCGTTCATGTGAATCTGTAGCCAAGGAAAAAGGTACTTATAGATCAACTGTTCGAAAATGGGTAAATTTTTATCAGAAATTTGGTAAAGATGGTCTTCATCCAAGAAAGAATCAACATTATTCAGTTGCTTTTAAGTTAAAAGTTTTGCAAACCATCGATAAGGAGTTCTTATCTTTGAGTGATTGCTGTTTAAAGTTTAATATTCCAAGTGCCTCTGTTATCTTTCAATGGCAAAAGGAATATTTAACTAAAGGATTAGCAGGCTTACATTCCAAACCAAGAGGAAGACCAAAATCTATGCAATTTAAAAGAGCTAAAAAGAAATCTACCAAACCACTCACCAGAGAAGAAGATCTTCTATTGGAGAATGAAGCCTTACGATGTGAGGTTGATTTGCTAAAAAAGCTGCAAGCCTTAACTCAAGCCAAGAAAAAGCACAAGCCATAATGGAGTTAAGGCATCGATATGATTTAGCATTATTATTAAATCGGCTATATATGGCACGAAGTAGTTTTTATTATTATCAAAAACGAGCTGGTATTAAAGACAAGTATCAAGAGCTAAAAATACTTATTAAATCGATTTATATGCAACATAAAGGCAGATACGGTTATAGAAGGGTTATGCTTGAATTAAAGAAAAGAGGTTATGTAATTAATCATAAAACGGTTTTAAGATTGATGAGAGTATTAGGTTTAAAAAGCATCATTAGGATTAAGAGGTATAAATCGTATAAAAGAGAACAGGGTAAAACAGCTCCAAACATATTAGAGCGCAACTTTAAAGCAATGCATCCTAACCAAAAATGGGCAACCGATATTACTGAATTTAATGTTTTAGGTAAAAAGCTGTATTTATCACCTATTATTGATTTATTCAATCAAGAAATTATTAGTTACGAGTTGTCTGAAAAACCAACTTTTAATCAGGTAATCATGATGCTTAAAAAAGCTTTTAACACAACCAAAACAGGTAATGGTTTACTATTGCACTCTGATCAAGGCTGGCAATATCAAATGAAACAGTATCAGTATTTATTAAAACAAAAAGGGATTACACAAAGTATGTCCAGAAGATGAAATTGCCTGGATAATGCTGTAATAGAAAACTTTTTTGGAATACTGAAATCCGAACTGTTTTATATTAATAAGTTCAGTTCAATTAACCATCTTAAACAAGAAATCAAAGAATATATCAATTACTGTAATAATGAAAGAATTAAACTAAATTTAAAAGGAATGAGCCCGATACAATATCGGGCTCATTATTGTCAAAATTAATTATAAATTTGTCTAAACTTTTGGGTGCAGTCTAAATGCTCGCTTTTTTATTTTTATATAATACTAATAAATATTAGTTCTGTAATCTTTGATATCAGATGATTCTTTTAAAGCATTGTATAATTGTCCGCCTCTAGATTGCAAATTGCGTAAAATATTTTTACGATTTGCCTCATAACTTGGTAAAGCTGGCGGAACTTCAGTATTAGTTACAGAAATGGCATAAACACCTTGATTTCCGACAATACCACTCACCATCGTTCCAAATTTAACAGATGACATAGCGCCAACTACTGCCGGTTCTAAACCTATACCTTCTAAAAATGGGCTTTCTTGGGAAATCCCAAAAGCGGTTCTAATTTTAGTTTTATTAGCATTTGCGATTTCTTCTAAAGAAGCAGCTTTCATTTTTTCTTTAATAATGGCTGCTTTTTTCTCATTAATTAAAATCGGTTTAACTCTGCCGGCAACTTTAGAAACTGGTGCAAGTCCGGCTGGTGTATTAGCAGTTAAAACGGCTACAACATATCCTTGATCAATATCAAAACGTTTGCTGCTACCAACTTTCGTTTCTTTTTCAAAAGCCCAAATAACAATTTGACGTTGAGAATTTAAACCAACTACAAACTCATCAAGTCCTTTTAAATCATTTACAGGAACTTCAACATATTTTTTCTCTGTGGCTAAAGTTGTAAAATCTTTTCCTTCAGCTAACTGAGATGCGAAAGTTTCAGCGTTTTCAAATATTAAATTTTCAGTTTCTTCTGATGGTAAAACTTTTCTACTTAAAGAAGCTATTTTGATTCCGGTTTCACTTTTGATATCTTCGATTTTGATGATATGAAATCCGAATACTGTTTCTACCAAACCAATACTTCCTTTTCCATTTTTAAATACAAAATTATTAAATTCAGGAACCATATCTCCTTCTTTAAACCATCCTAAATTACCACCATTTTGTGCTGAATTATCTTCAGAATTAGCCAATGCTAAAGAACCAAAATCAGCACTGGCAGTTTTAGCTTGCGCTAATAATTCATTTGCTTTGGCTTGTGCTTCTTCTTTTGTTCTTGCAAAAGCGGGATTTGCTCTTTCAGCTCCTGTAAAAGATATCAATATGTGACTTGCATTTACTGAAGACACCTCCTTCTTTTCTACTATTTTGCTTACTTTTAAAAAAGCATCGTCGCTATATGGTCCATAAATTGAACCTACAGATAATCTAAATAAACTATCAACAAAAGAACCATTTAGGTCAGATCTAAACACAAATCTGTCATTAAATTTGGTGTCAGAATATTTATTAACATATTCTATTGGCGCTGAAGTATTTCTAAAACCTTCTACAAACTCTGGAGATTTAGATGCAGCATTATATTCTTCTCTATCCGTTAACAAATAAGTTAACTCATCTCTTAAACTTGCCTCATCTTCTTTAGAAGCTTTGATATCAAATTTTACATATTTAATATCTCGTAGCGCTTCTACTTTAAATTCTTTTTCGCGTTTATTGATGTATTTTTGGATTTCATCATCGGTGATGGTAATTTCACTATCATCAATTGAGCTAAATGGAACTTGAACAAATTGTCCGGTAATTTTAATATTACTAAAGAGATATGCTCTTTCTCCTTCTTTTAAGGTTGCTCCTAAACCAACACTTACAAGGTTTGAATAGGTGGTGCGCTCTAAATTGGTGCGGATGCTTTTTTCGGTTCTTAACCAATCTGACCAAGCAGCATTATCGCCAACCTCTGCACTTTCTTTTAAATTAGCGATGTATTCTTTTAACTTGTCTTCTTCAAATAATCCAGCTTCATTTTTAAATATTGGACTATCTTGTATTGCCGGTAATGCAATAATTGCTCCCCATACATCTTGCTCGCCTATAACAATTCCGGCATTTTCTAATTGGGTTTTAAATATTTGTTCGCTAACCATATTTTCCCAAACAGCATTCATTGCCTGAGTTTGTGAAATATTACCGCCGTAATTAGCTTTATAAGCTTCTACCTGCCTAGCAAATTCTTCCCTACTTAAATCCTCTCCATTTACTTCTCCTATTGCATTAATTTTGGAAGAATCGAAAAATTTCATAATATCTGTAGGACTTGCCACGAAAGCAAATAACGCCAAACCAATTATAACGATTAAAAATACTGATCGTTCTCTAATTTTGGATAAAATCGCCATTTTAATTAAAATCTTTTAAGTTTAGTCTGCGAAAATACAATTTAGTATTCAATTTTAAAAATGAAAAACCGATTATTAACATATAATAATTGCAGTAAATTTTAAAGGTAAAATCTTTGAAGTTTAGCGTATTATTTATCCTCTTTTATCAAGAGAAAAACAGTTTCTATTTTGTTAGATGAAACCTTCGTTATGGTGAATTGATATTGATTTATTTCAATAATTTCTCCCAGTTCAGGTATCGTTTCGGTGTAGCTCATTAACATACCCCCTAAAGTTTCATACGATTCATCTTCAGGTAAATCTAATTTATAGGTATCATTAATATAATCAACTTCTAAACGGGAGGAAAATTCAAATTCAGTTTCACTGAGCTGATTTTCTAACAATTCAATACTATCATGTTCATCTTCAATATCGCCAAATAAAACTTCTACAATATCTTCAACAGTTAACAAACCTGAAGTTCCGCCATATTCATCTAAAACAATTGCGATACTTTTGCGTTTTTTTATCAACATATTCAATACGTAATTGATTCGCATTGATTCTGGAATCATTTCAATTGGTTTTATTATTTGTTGGATATTTTTTGATTTTTTAAACATATCAAACGCATGTACATATCCTAGAACATTGTCTAAATTTTTATCATAAACAATAATTTTAGAATTTCCACTACTGATAAATAACTGATTTAGTGTTTCTATATCATCATTAATTTCAACTGCATTGATTTCTGTACGCGGTATCATTACTTCACGTGCTTTAATATTATTGAATTCTAGAGCATTTTGAAAAATCTGAATTTCAGAATCAACCTCATCAACGTCTTTTGCTTTTTCTAATTGCTGTGTGATGAAATTTCCTAACTCTACTTTGCTAAACTCTTTTGGTTTTTCTGTATTTGATGATTTTAAAACCAGTTTAAGCAAAAAATCAGAAATGGCAGTGATAAAATCAGAAAAATAATGGAAAATTATATAGAACAAATAGGCCGGAATTGCGAAAATCTTCAGCGCTTCATCTGCATAAATTCGAAAAAATATTTTTGGTAAAAATTCTGCTAAAAGCAAAATTAAAAATGTTGAAATTAGTGTTTGTATCAGTAAAATACTGAATTCACTAAATCCGTCTAAAGCTAAAAATCGCAATATAAATTCACCCATATAAATACTATAAATAACTAACACAATATTGTTGCCAACTAACATGGTAGTTATAAATTTTGATGAACGATTGGTGAGTTTTGCTAGAATTTTGGAGATAAATCCTTCCTTTTTTTTATCAATTTCTATTTGAAGTTTATTGGCCGACAAGAAAGCCATTTCCATTCCTGAAAAAAAAGCAGAAAGAAATATTGAAATAATGATAATGGAAATAAGGTCAAACATGAGTATTAAATTTATCTATTTTCTTTTTGTTCTTTCTCCCATTTAATCCTTCTCGATTTACGATAAATGTACAATAAAATGGCTGCAATTGAAAATGATAAAAGTATGATAAATTTTTTAATGTCTGTTTTAAAAGCGATAAGTGCTTCGGCAAGAAATACTGCTGCAAATGCCAAATAAAAGTATTCAAAAATTCTAAGTTTTTTCATTTAATTAAAATCTTTAACGTAAATATTGCCCTGAGTACTTCGCATATTCCAATGGGTGAGTTTTTCATTGGATTCAAATCCAACTCCGCGAATAGTATCGTTTTGAGTTGTTAATAAAAATTCTTTTTCGGTATAAAAAAAATGCGTTTTTTGATCCCAAAAAAGTTGATTGGTTTGTAGTTTTATTCTTTGCTGATGATTTTCAATGAGTACCTGATCTCTAATTTCAGTCACTTGAGTTTTGCTGTAACTAATAGCATATTTACTTGTTATGGTGATTGAATCTCCATTTTCATCAAAAGAAACAACTTTTAATCCCTTTGGAAATTCGCTATATGGATGTTCATTTCTGTTGCTAAAATCGAGAAGTATCGGAGCTGAAAGTTTTGATTTTACAATGCTGGAATCTGTATAAATATGGTTTATATTTTCAGCCACTCCGATAGGCAAATTTTGATCAGCTAAAAAATCTTGTACTTTTTGAGTACTGTTATTACAAGATAAAAACATTGCTACCACAAAAATGACAGCAATGCTTGAAATTATATTATTATTAAATGTTTTCATGAAATCCTTTACGGAATTCTAACAGTTTCTCCTATCCAACAATTAATTCTAAATAGCGCTCCCGATTCTTTTCCTTCCACAAATACCAATTTTTTAGAAGGAATATTTGCATCATAGCTACTGATATATCTGTCAGCCAATGAAGTTATACTTGGGTCAACCGCTTTTGCTTTTTTCGCTTTGTCTGAAGCTGCAACATAAACCATTCTTTTAGAGAATTCATCATTTCCACAAGAATTGGCGCTTCCAGCGTATAAGGTGCCAATTAACAAATAAGCTCTTCCCAAGTTTGATCTAAAACTCAATGCTTTTAAAGCATAGTTTTTAGCTTCAATACTATTTCCTTTTCTAGCCATTTCTTGTGCAATTCTCATCAAATAATCAGCCTTTTTAAAACCATCTGTTTCTTGATCAACGGCTTGTTGATAGTATCTCAATGCTTTTGTAGATTCTCCATTTTCAAATAAAATATTTGCATAGAATATAGAAGATGCCGGAGAAGGATCTGCTTTAACAAATGCTTCAACTAATTTAAAATATAATGGATCATTTGTACATTCTTTAGCATACATTCTAGATACAGCTCTTTTTAACCAAACCGCATTTCCTTTATTTTCTTCTAATTGTTTGGTATATAATGGCACTAAACGATCACAAGTTGAAATTGAAATAATGATATCATCTAATCCGCCTTCAATTTGACCTAAAGCGGCTAAATTGGTTTCGTAGGCATTTTTCTTTCTTTCTTCAGTTGGAGAAAGTGTTTGATTAGATTCTATTCTTTTTTCAAATTCTTCTAAGTCCCTAGAATAATTTTCCATTTTGATTCCAACAGCTTCTACCAATTCATCATAAGTATCAAAAACATATTGAGGATTAGTATCTTTATTTCTATCGATTACTCCTTGGAAATATCTGTACATTGATTTGATTCCCATTCTTGTAGGATCTACTTTAAATGCTTTATCTAAAAATGAAAATATTTCATTTTCGGATGCTCCAACAGATTCTAAAAACTCAGCGTAATCACTATATACTTTACCCAAATCATCATCAGGATAATATTTAATACGTTGTTCAACAACGCGTTTCACCAACGCCAAGGCTTTATCTTTTTCAACACCAGTTGCTTTTCTATATCTAGCTTCAGCTATATCCATTCCATTTTTATAGATATTGATAGAAAGTGTTGGGCAATTTTCAAAAGTCCACAACCAATTATCATACGCTAAATCATAATTGTTGGTATTAAAATCGCCTCTAAATAAACTATACTTTACAGTACACTCTTCTGATGCTTCTTGAGCAAAAATTGTTGTACTGCTAAAGAACAATATCAGTACCAGCGTTAAATGTGAAAATTGTTTCATCGTCACTTACATTTAATGATTAATTAATTTTTGTTTTGTTGAACCATTTATCGTTTAAAGATAAACTTATTTTTATATTAAAATAGTTTTCCTGAATCAATCCTAATGCTGTTTTACCTCTTTTGCCAACTTCAAAACCAAGGTTTATATTAGATAATTGATTGCCTATCGGTAATCCCGCACCAAAAGTAATGCCAAAATCATCAATCCCAGTATATTGATTCGAATTTGCGGTACTATTTATCATTAATCCTGTTTGCTCAAACTTCATTCCTGCTCTATAAGTAACTCTTTCCCAGTAACTTGAAATAGAATTATAATTAGGTGTATAATAACCTCCTACTGATAATTTAGATGATTTTTCGTATTTAGCTTTAGTTGTAGATAACACTCCTGTATTAAATTGTAATGCATCTTGGAAACTGTATTCTAAACCTGCAAACCATTTATCACTTTTACCAACTCCAAAACCAATAGCCGTTTTTACCGGTTTTACAAGACTTGATTTAGTTTCTTGAAAATAGGCAGTATCTCTTGGAATTTCATTACCATTATTATATGTTAAAGAATAAATATACTCTTTGCGATCCGTGTTCAAATCATTTTCTAATGAAACTGTCAAACCGGTGTACAGATTAATTTCCTTATATATTTTCTTTTTATAATTAGCGCCTAATTTTAAACCAAATCCGTTTAAATTATTAGTATTCAAATATTTTGTTGCTAATTGAACATCTTTTATTTGCTTGATGGTTTGATTTTCTATGTTTCCAAAAACATACTCAGCTTCTAAACCAACATTAAAATCTTTGTAAATTTGATATCCAACAGCAGTAAATACTCTGTTTGTACCTCCATTACCCTTTAATAAAGTGGCATCGGTTATTTCATCATTTACATCTTTGTTTTCTATGAACAACTCATATCCAACTGAGCTTTTTGGCATTAATCCGAAAGAAAAACCCATTTTATTACTAATTGGAAAACCAAGCGCAAAATAAGAAGCTGTTGATGTTAATCCTTTTTCAGTTTTAATACCATCTTTTACAGTTAAATAATTACTTGCCCCAGCTAAAGTGTAAGTAGTCACTTTTAGGTTCGCTAAATTTGCCGGATTGGCGAAAGAAATATGAAATCCGTCAGAAGTAGAAATACCCAGACCTCCTGAACTTATTTCCTCAACTGAATTTTGTTGAGAATTTTCTCCTATTCCGAAAAAAGAATAGGGAGAATTGGTGCTTTTTTGAGCAAATCCGCTTATTGATGTGAATATTACTAAGACTAGTATTGTAAGTTTATTCATTTTTAAATTTTAAATTGTATTCTAAAATACTGTTCAATCCTTCTAATAAGAAATTAGAATTCGCAAAGATGCTATTTTTTAATCTTTTAGCCAAAAAAATAGTATCACCTCCTGTTAAAACAACTGTTAAATTTTTATTTTCTTTCTCAAAGTAAGTTATAAATCCCTCTATTTCAGCAACAACTCCATTAATAACTCCGAAATATAGTGAGTTTTTTGTATTATTCCCAATAGAAATTTTTTCGTCTTTTAATGGAAGTAAAGGAAGCTTATTGGTAAAAGTGTGTAAGGCTTTCAAACGCATTTCCAATCCGGGAGAAATGGCGCCTCCAAAATACTCCTTTTTATCAGAAACTATATCGTAAGTTATACAAGTTCCGGCATCAATAACCAATATATTTTGATTGGGAAACTGAGAAACAGCCGCAGCTACCAGCGCAATTCTATCAACACCGAGCGATGCCGGTGTTTCATATCGATTTAAGAAAGGGATTTTAGTTGTTGGATTTAAATAAATTACAGTAGAAATGTTTTCTACATAATTACTTATCTCGTTGGGAATTTCGGCAACCGATGCAATAATCGCATGCTTGATAAAATGATTTTTAGATATGTTTTCTAAGCATTCTTTTAAAGTTTCTTTGGATGCCACAAATAATTCTAAGAGCGTATTTGACTCATAAACAGCCAGTTTTATACGGGTATTTCCAACATCAACAACTAAATTCATATGTTTAGGATTGCTGACGGCTAAAATACAAATAGATTTTTTAGTTTTTGTTTTGAAATGAACAAAAAATAAATTTATATTTGCACTCGCTAACACAAAAGGTACCTTAGCTCAGTTGGTAGAGCAATGGACTGAAAATCCATGTGTCCCTGGTTCGATTCCTGGAGGTACCACAAAAACCGCTTCAATTGAGGCGGTTTTTTTATGAAATTTTGTTTATTTGCACAAAATATCCCCCAAGTGAAACCCAAGAAAAGTAATTTTGACACCCTCAACAAAAGAATTCGCTGGTATCGAAAAATACATCGATTGACCGGATTTTACCTGTTTGCATTGTTGCTGATTGTGGCTATTACAGGGATTTTATTGGGCTGGAAAAAAAATAGTTTCGGAATTATATCGGCCGATAATCATGTGGGCACCACTGTTTCAACAGAAAAATGGCTTACTGTTTTTGAATTAAACGAAATTGCAAATCAGCAACTGAAACTTCATACCAACCTAACTTCAACTGAATTAGACCGAATTGACATTCGTCCCGATAAAGGTCAAATAAAATTTATTTACAAAAATAATTATTATGCCATTCAGTTAGATGGCGCCAACGGCAATTTACTGTTGGTTGAATATCGTTTGGCTGATTTGTTGGAAAACATCCACGACGGTTCCATTTTGGATAAAATTTTTCAAACCAATACCAATTTTTTTAAATTGACTTTTACCTCAATTACCGGATTGGCGATTGTTTTATTTTCTTTCACCGGATTTTGGCTCTACTATGGTCCTAAAAAACTGAAGAAAGAGAAAGAGAAAGAGAAAGAAACCAATACTTAATTTAAATAATTCACATTTTTTTATTTCAACTTTTATTTTTTACTATTTTTAGAGATTTCTTCAAAAAGAAATGAAGATTTTAGAAACTTTTTGTGATAAATTTTAACGCGTTTATTAATCAATTAAATCAAAATAAATATGGGTTACTTAAAAGATTTCAAAGAATTTGCCTCCAAAGGAAACGTAGTTGACTTAGCGGTCGGTTTAGTAATTGGAGCAGCATTTGGTAAAATTGTTTCTTCGTTTGTTTCCGACGTGTTGATGCCTCCAATCGGCGCTTTATTAGGCGGAGTTAACTTTACTGATTTTAAATTCACTTTAAAAGAAGCGGCTGAAGGAGCTGTGGCCGTTACTATTAATTATGGCAATTTTATTCAAACTGTTTTTGATTTTCTTATTATCGCTTTCGCTATTTTTTGGGTTGTTAAAGTGATGAATAAAATGAAAAAACAAGAAATTGATGCTCCTGCAGCTCTGCCTGCTCCGTCAAATGAAGAAGTTTTATTGGGTGAAATAAGAGATTTATTGAAGAAAAAATAATATTCTTCCAAAATTATAGAGTATGTTCATTAAACTGAACTGCACTTTTTTTAATTATCAACCTTAAAAATAAACCGAAACAAAATAAGTTCTGTTTCGGTTTAACTTTATTTGATTATAAATCTAGTCAACCTTTTTAGGACGACTTATTTTTAACTTAAAATTTTATTCTTCGTCGTCAGTATCGTCATCAGCAGCAGCATCAACTTCATCATCATCATCATCATCAGTATCATCAGCATCAACTTCATCATCAGTATCATCAGCAACAACTTCATCATCATCATCATCTATTTCATCGATACTCAAATCTGAATCACCAATAACTTTAACGCCTTCTTCTTCAACAACAATATCTTCATCTTCATTACTCAAATAATCTTCTAAAGAATCAGCTAATTTTTTACCTACTTTCACCAAATAAATAGTGTCTTCGGTTTTAACTTCAATCGCTTCAATAATTTCATTGTCTTTGTTTCTAAAAACAATAATGTCTTTGTCGTTATATCCATCCGGATAACGTTCCGAAATCATTTTTAAAATCTCGTTGGTTAATTTTTTGTAATCTACAATGATACGTCTCATATGTATTTTTTTTGTTTTTTAATGGTCATATGGAATATCCTTGTTTTAAGAACAATTTTTGTTCGTATTTACGTTTGTATCAAACATGGCTATTTCATATGTGAATGCAATTTATTAATAGTTGAGTAAGTGAGCAAAAATAAGTGGTGCAACAATCGTGGCATCCGATTCAATGATAAATTTAGGTGTATTGATATCCAATTTTCCCCAAGTAATTTTCTCATTTGGAACTGCTCCTGAATAAGAGCCGTAACTGGTAGTTGAATCTGATATCTGACAGAAATAACTCCAAAACGGAGTGTCTGTTCTTTTCATATCTTGATATAACATCGGCACTACACATATTGGAAAATCACCTGCTATTCCTCCACCAATTTGAAAAAATCCAATTCCTTTGGATGAGTTTTGGGTGTACCAATCGGCTAAAAAGGTCATGTATTCAATCCCCGATTTCATTGTTGATGCTTTTAACTCCCCTTTTAACACATACGATGCAAAGATATTTCCCATGGTGCTGTCTTCCCAGCCGGGAACAACCATTGGTAAATTTTTTTGAGCTGCTGCAAACATCCAACTATCTTTAATATCAATTTCATAATACTCTTCTAAAACGCCTGATAAAAGCATTTTATACATAAACTCATGCGGGAAATAACGTTCTCCATTATCTTCAGCATCTTTCCAAATTTTATGAATGTGTTTTTGTAATCTTCTAAAAGCTTCTTCTTCCGGAATACAAGTATCAGTAACACGATTCAACCCTTGTTCTAACAAATCCCATTCATCTTGTGGTGTTAAATCACGGTAATTTGGAACTCTTTTATAATGTGAATGGGCTACCAAATTCATGATATCTTCTTCTAAATTAGCGCCGGTACAAGAAATAATATGCACTTTGTCTTGACGGATAATCTCTGCAAATATTTTTCCTAATTCAGCGGTACTCATGGCACCAGCTAAGGAAACCAGCATTTTAGCGCCATTTTCTAACTGCTCATTATAAGCTTTAGAAGCATCTACTAAAGCCGCTGCATTAAAATGTAAATAGTATTTTTCAATAAAATTAGTAATGGGTCCTTTACTCGTCATCCTCTTCGTTTAAATTAAATTTATAGCTTAACATTTTATAATATAATTTAGCAGCCAGAAAATCTGACGATTTTTCTTGCTCATTTGGACAAAGTTCAACAATATCAAATCCCACAACATTTTTCTTTCTATAAATTAATCTCAAAAATTCAAGCGTTTCATAAAAATACAAACCTCCCGGTTCTGGGGTTCCTGTTGAGGGCATTATTGATGGATCAAAGGCGTCTAAATCAAAAGTGATAAATACATTATTGGTCATTTTATGAACGGCATCCTCCATCCATTCATCGTCATTTTGAATTTCATGAGCAAAATAGGTTTGGAATTCATCCATATAATCACGTTCTTCAATATCCATACTTCTGATACCTACTTGAATCAAATTAGTTTTCTGACTTGCTTCATAAACAGCACAGGCATGGTTACAAGTGGTACCTTGATATTGTGGACGCAAATCTGTATGTGCATCAATATGAACAACGGTTAAATCGTCAAAACACTCGTTAAAGGCACGAATTGTTCCTATAGAAACTGAATGTTCTCCTCCGAAAATGGTTACAAACTTATCTTGTTTAATGTAATTTTTTGTGGTTTTATGAACTGCTTCAACCATTTTTTCCGGTGATGAGTTCTCCGTAATTGCCGGAGCTAAATACACTCCTTTTTTGTAAACTTCACTATTGGTTTCAATATCATAAAGCTCCATATTTTCTGAAGCTTTTAAAAATGCGTAGGGCCCTTTATCTGCACCTTTTACCCATGTACTTGTTCCATCATATGGAACCGGAATCAGGACAATTTTTGCAGTGTCTAATGAAGCGTACTTATCTTCAATACCAGCATAATTTCCTTTGTAAATCATAGTTTATTGTAATTAATCTTGTTTTAATATCCTAATATTTTCAACATCTCACCAGGTGTTTGTTGTTCTTTAAAAACTTCTGTATTTCCATATTCATCTATCAACACATATTTTGGTTGCGGAATTAAACAGTGTTGAATTCCGCCAAATCCACCGATGGTTTCTTGATAGGCACCCGTGTTAAAAAAGCCTATATATAAAGGTTTATCTGAATTGTATTTGGGTAGATAAATAGCATTCATATGTTGTTCTGAATTGTAATAATCATCGCTATCGCATGTTAATCCGCCTAATAAAACACGTTCATAATTATCATTCCATCTATTTACAGGCAACATGATAAAGCGTTTGTTAATTGCCCAAGAATCTGGTAAGGTGGTAATAAACGAGGAGTTAATCATGTTCCACAACTCACGATCATTTTGTTGTTTTTGATAAAGAACTTCTGTAATCATTCCGCCACTTTCACCAACTGTGAAACTGCCGAATTCCGTAAAAATATGTGGCATTGGTACTTCGGCTTCATCGCAAAAAGTTTTAACCTGATTGATAATTTCATCAGCCATATACTCATAATCATATTCAAAAGCTAAGGAGTTTTTTATGGGAAAACCTCCGCCAATATTTAAACTGTCTAACTCTTCACACTCTCTTTTTAAATTTACATAAACTTTCAAACATTTAGAAAGTTCATTCCAATAATAGGCGGTGTCTTTGATACCTGTATTGATGAAAAAATGAAGCATTTTCAATTTTACATGATCATTTTCAGCAATATTTTTACGATAAAAAGGTACTATATTTTTATATCCAATTCCTAAACGACTGGTGTAAAACTCAAATTTTGGTTCTTCTTCTGAAGCAATTCTAATACCAACATGAAATGGAACTTTTATTTCTTCCTCCAACAAACTCAACTCTTCATAATTATCAATTACAGGAATGGCATTTTTATGACCATTATTGATTAAATCTGCGATTTTGGTAACATAATCATCTCGCTTAAAACCATTACAAACTACATAGGTTTTATTGTTGATTTTTCCGTCTTTTTTTAATTTATTGACAATGTCAATATCAAAAGATGATGAAGTTTCTATATGAATATCATTCTTTAGCGCTTCATCTAAAACATGTGAAAAATGGGAACTTTTAGTGCAATAGCAATAAAAATATTTCCCTTGATACTCGTGTTTTCTAATGGCTGCTTTGAACCATTTCTTAGCTCTCTGAATATTGTTTGAAATTTGAGGTAAATAAGCAAATTTTAATGGAGTTCCGTGTTTTTTAATTAATTCGGACAAATCAACATTATGAAAAAATAAATTCCCGTCTTTTACTTCAAATTCTTCTTGAGGAAAATCATAGGATTGATTGATAAAGTCTAAATATTTTGTTTTCATTTTTTAATGTTTTCTAAATTTTAATATCTGTTATAATTAATTCTAAAATTAGAAATTCACTACACTCTTATTTGATGATATAGGTTTAGAAAACCGGATACCTTAGTACAATCATTATTTGACTTATTGATGGGACTTTTATATACTATAATATTGTTGAACATTAAATTAAAAACTAAATATTTTCGTTTAAATATTTTATAAAATTGATTTCTTCTTTTATATAATTTGTTATCGGGTCAAATATAAAAAAATATATTAATTACTTTCTTTGTATGAATCGTATTTTTTTAATTTTTTTTTGATATATTTCTAAATCATTTTCAAATTAATCACTTCTTGTTCAGTCAGATGCCTCCAAATACCGCGTGGCAAATTCTTTTTTGTTAAGCCGGCAAAAACAACTCTGTCTAATTTAATGACATCATATTCAAAATGTTCAAAAATTCTGCGGATAATTCTGTTTCTTCCAGAATGAATTTTAACACCTATTTCATTTTTTGATTCTCCATCGATGTAAGAAATATCATCAACTGTAACATCGAAATCATCCATTTTAAATCCGTTGGAAATTTTATGAAAATCAGCTAATTTTAAGTTTTTATCTAAAGTAACCTGATACAATTTAGACACATTACTTGTTGGATGTGTTAATTTTTTAGCCATCTCACCATCATTAGTAAATAATAAAACTCCGGTGGTATTTCTGTCTAAACGACCCACTGGATAAATGCGTTCTTTGCAGGCAGTTCTGATTAAATCGGTTACAATTTTACGCCCTTTTTCATCATCCATAGAGGTTATAAAACCTTTAGGTTTGTTGAGCAAAACATAGCGTTTTGTTTCTGGATTTAATGAAACTCCATCAAATTTAACAACATCGGCTAACTGAACTTTATAACCCATTTCTGTTATCACCTTTCCGTTTACTGTTACGTTTCCAGATTTGATATAAGTATCTGCTTCTCGTCTAGAACAAACTCCGGCGTTAGAAATATATTTGTTTAATCTGAATTCAGTTTCTGAAACTTTTTTAACAATCTTTGGTTTTGATGTTTTGGATGGAGCGCCACCTTCTTTCTTAAATATTGGTTTTAAGGATTTAGCTCTTTCGAACTTCGGCTTTGAATCTTTTGAATAGCTGTCTGAAGATTTAGTTCTTTCAAACTTAGGCTTAGATTCTTTTGAAAAACTGTCAGAAGATTTTCTGGAAATTGCGATTTTTCTTTTAGGTTTAAAATCGTCTTTCTTATTTTCTGACTTGTTTGTGCCTTTTTTAATAGTTCGTTTTTCTGTTTTCGGGGCGGATTTTTTTTGATCAAAAAGTCGTCCTCCCGACGAGTTTTTACTTGATTTCATATGTGAATATTTTATTTGTTTTTATAATGTTATATAGAATTGTTCATTCGTTTTTATTATTCTTTATGGTATTCACGAACTAACGTTTCGCCAGTTTGATTAATTTTTTTTAATCAATGCTTATATTTTGCAAACATGGCTATTTCATTTTATATAAATTTATGACGCAAAATTATCGCTTATTTATGGAATTATTAAAATGATTTTTGATTTTTTTAGAATTTACAACAAATTTAATATCAGAATGTTAATGAACTAGCCACAAAATTTGGTTTAGATACATTAATTTTAATAAAATACCGTCAATAAAATGACGGAAATAAGTTAAATTCCGTCAATAAATTTGAAAATATATTTTCAAGATACTTCCTAAAATTGTTGTTAGTCGTCAATTATAAAGTGAGTAATTTTTCAATTATTACAGATGTATCAACTAGGGTTAAACTTAAAATTCCGGCTAAAATAAGTAGTTTGAGTACGTTGTGTAATAACACATAATGTCTTTTTTGATTGGCTTTCCAAAGGAAAAATAGAAAACCAAGCAAAACAGCCATAGTACCATAAAAATAATAACTCATCTTTCCTATTTCCGGATATTTAAAAAGAAAATAAATAGGATTTAAGGTTAAGAAAACTAATATAGTTACCAATAGTTTCGTAAAATATTCTCCGTATTTAACAGGTATTGTAATATAATTCTGCGCTAAATCGCCTTTTAAATTTTCTAAATCTTTAATCAATTCTCTTATCAATAAAATAAAAAATAAGAATGCTGCGTGAATAAAAATTACTTCTGAGAAATTTTTATAAAAAACGAAGATGGCAAAAAATGGAGTTATTGAAAGAATCGCCCCAATAATCAATCCAATTAACGGAAGTTTTTTTAATTTATGAGAGTAAAACCAAATCAGAAAAATATAGCCGGAAAAAAATAAAGCGGCTCTCCAAGACACTAAGTACGCAATTAAAACTCCGACAAAATTGAGGAAAAAGTATATTTTAAGTTTGGTAGTTTGACTTACAATCGCATCGAGTTTTGACTTTATTGGACGATTAATTAAATCTGCCTCTGAATCATAAAAATTATTGATGATATAACCTGCGGCAATCACACAAATAGTAGCTAAAACCGTGAAATATAAATGTAGATTCAGCAATACAAAACGCAAGGATTTTTCGGGAGAAAAAATAAAAATAGCTGCTAAATATTGAGCAATAACAACAATAAATATATTGTATCCTCTAACAACCGAAAGAAGACTCAAAAATTTAAAATATATGGGGAAATCTTTAGAATTTCCGCTATGATTTGTTTGTTGCAAATTGAAAAATGTATTAGAACCTATAAACTAATTCCAGTTTATAATCTTTGAGCAATTCTTTTGTTTTGGCAAAGTCTTCTGTAAAGCCCAAGATATAACCGCCTCCACCTGAACCACATAACTTCAAATAATAATCATTGGAATCAATTCCTTGTTGCCAAATTCCTCTGAATTGTTTAGGTATCATCGGTTTAAAATGGTTTAAAGCAACTGTTGACAGTTTCTTCACGTTACCAAACAGCGATTTAAAATTTCCATATAGAAAATCATCAATACAAGCATCGGTATGTTGTGCAAATTCTTCACTAATCATTTTACGAAAGCCTTCATTTTTCATTTTATTCATAAAAATAGTTACCATCGGCTGGGTTTCACCCGTCATTTCAGAATCTAATAAAAAAACCGCTCCTTTTCCTTCGGTTTGGGATGGAATTCCGGTGGGTTCAATATGGTCTTTTGAATTGATTAAAATAGGAATGCTCAAATAACTGTTTAGCGGATCTAATCCGGAACTTTTTCCGTGAAAATAAGATTCCATTTCAGCAAAAATTCCTTTTAAAATCAACAATTTATCGCGGGTCAAATTTTCCAAAACAGTGATTTTATTGTCGGCATATTTGTCATAAATGGAGGCCACTAACGCACCAGAACTGCCAACGCCATATCCTTGCGGAATAGAAGAATCAAAGTACATACCTTGTTCTAAATCAGATTTTAATTCATCCAATCTAAACACTGCTAAACTTTTATCAAGCTGAATTAAATAATTATAAAATCCCCATAATTTTTGGTTAGAATCTTGGGTTAAGACCGTAATTTCAACAGGAATTTGTAGTGCTCCTTGATAAACATTATACGGAATGGCCAATCCTTTAGAATCTTTGATGATTCCGTATTCTCCAAACAAGAGTATTTTTGCGTAAAAAAGCGGTCCTTTCATGTTCTTTCAAATTGATAATTGATAATTGACAATTGATAATTATTACTGTTTAGATGTTTTTATAATACTTACTAATAATTTTAATATTTCTTTTATATCTGTTTGAATACTAACATATTCAATTTCGCTTAAATAATTAGTTTCATTTAGCAAATCTAACCAATATTCTGTTTCATTGGCTTCTTTTAATGCAATTGATAATTTATGGATAAAATCAGCTCTACTTTCTGCATGTTCAGATTCTCTCACTAATGCACCAATACTTGTACCAGAACGAAGCAATTGCTTAGAAATTACAAATTCCTTTTTATCCTGAGTAAGATTCTTGAATAGATTTACAATCCTAACTGAAAATAAAAAACTCTTTGTTTTAATTATGTTTTCATTTTTCATTTTTAATTGTCAATTGTCAATTGATAAGCTCCCATTCCAACTTTGTCGCAAATGTAAGCATTATTTTCGCAGAACGTGATTAATTCACTTTCAATAAACTGTAAAATTTCATCTTTAACAAACTCAGGATAAAGCAAGTGAACATTAGCTCCGGCATCTAAAGTAAAGCAAATGGGTAAATTTGTTTGTTGTCTGTAATCCCAAATTTTTTGAATAATTTGCAAGGTATTGGGTTTCATCAAAATAAAATACGGATTGCTAGTCATCATCATTGAATGTAATGTAAGTGCCTCACTTTCAACAATTGAAATAAAATCATCCAAATTACCACTGATTAAACTTTGGGTGATTTTTTCCAGATTTTGATGTGCCTGTTTAAATCGCTGAGCAGCAAAAGAATGATTTTCCATTAAACGATGTCCAACTGAACTACTAACTTGTTTTGTGCTTTTATCAACCAATAAAATAGTATCTTGAAAGTTAACAAATTTTGGATGCACTCCATAAGGAAAAGGAATTCCGTATAAATCTGAACTGCCTTTAATGGTTTTATTTTTTCCCCACACTACTATTTCACTTTCAATACTTCTACAAGCACTGCCAGAGCCCAATCTGGCTAAAAATGATGCTTTTTTATAAAAATAATCGGATGTCATTTCAGGATTCAATTCTTGTTCTAAACTCATCAAACACATGGCTAAAGCTGCCATACCGCTGGCTGAAGAAGCAATTCCGCTACTATGCGGAAACGTATTATGGGTTTCAATTTTAAAATGATACTCTTTCAGAAATGGCTGATAGGTAATTATTCGTTCAAAAAAAGAGAGAATTTTAGGTTTAAACGTTTCTGATAAAATTCCATCAACAAAAACATCTATTGAAAAATGGTCATCTACGGTCTTTTTTTTATCAACAAAAAGTGTGGTTTCTGTTTTACAATCGTTCAACGTAAAACTGATAGATGGATTGGCGGGCAATTGCGGTTCTTTTTTTCCCCAATATTTAATTAAAGCGATGTTGCTTGGCGCAGACCATGAATAGCTACCGCTTTCAATATGAGAAGTTTGGCCTTGAAATATAAAATTGTTTGATTTCAAAATAATTTTTGAGGCAAATATAATCATTTGAGTTTTAAAAATTAGTAGTATTTTTGCGTCTCCTGTTGACTTTATTATAATAAAAATTGAACTTAATTCAACAATTACATGCCTCCATTGTAATTATCAAAAAGAGAAAGAAATGCCTCTTAATTCGTGTTTATTTGTTTACCAATGTGAAACATTGATAAAACCAGATAAAGATGATAGTTGTATATTTTGTTCGTACGGAAGTATTACTTGCCCACCGGTTCAGGAAAACCATCTTGGCCATATTGAAAAAATAGCTTAATTTTCTATGATTGACAAAGCTGCGATATAAGCTGTTGTCCAAGCATTTTGGAAATTAAATCCTCCGGTAACCGCATCAATATTTAAGATTTCACCTGCAAAATAAAGATGAGGGTGAATTTTACTTTCCATTTTTTTGAAGTTAATTTCTTTTAAATCAACACCACCAGCCATCACAAATTCCTCTTTAAAAGTGCTTTTCCCAACTATTTTAAAAGTCGCTTTAGTGAGTTCATTGGTAAGTTGTTGTAATTGATTTTTATCACCATCAGCCCAAATATTGGACGCTTCAATTTTACAGAACAGACAAATTTGCTCCCATAATCTGTTGGGAATATCAGCAAAAGGCGATTTAGAAATCATTGTTTTTTTAGGATGTGCTAATTTAAATTCTTTTAAATCAGATATAACCGAATCTTCTGGTTTTGAGAGCCAATTAACTTCCAAATCAAAATAATAATTGGCCTCGGCCAAATAACGGGCGGCAAAAGCCGATAGTTTTAATATTGCCGGACCACTCATTCCCCAATGTGTGATTAATAACGGTCCATTTATGGAGAAATCATTGTTTTTAATTTGAACGCTGGCGTTTGGAACCGAAATTCCGGGAATTGGTTTTAAACGATTATCATTGATTTCAAAAGTGAACAAAGACGGAACTGTATGTATCACATTATGACCTAAAGAACTTACAACCTGATAAATACGATTGTTACTTCCGGTTGCCATTAACAAATCATCTGCCAAAAAATTTCCTTTGGATGTAATCACTTCAAATTGATTTTCTGATTTCAGCACTGTTGCAACCCTGTGTTGAGTCAACACTTTAACGCCCAATTTTTGAGTGGTTTCTACAAAAAAATCAACGATAGTTTGCGAACTGTTTGAAGCCGGAAAAACACGATTGTCCTCTTCAATTTTTAAAGGAATTCCACGAGATTCAAACCATTCCATCGTATCACCAGTCATAAATTGATGAAAAGGACCTAATAATTCTTTACCGCCTCTCGGATAAAATTGGATGAGTTCTTTTGGTTCAAAACAGGCGTTGGTAATATTACATCGACCGCCGCCGGAAATTTTTACTTTTTGTAAAACTTGATCACTTTTTTCGATAATGATTACTTCAAAATCGGGTCTATTTTCAGCAATATTAATGGCTGCGAAAAAACCGGCAGCGCCACCTCCCACAATAACTACTTTTTTACTCATTTCTCTTTTAAAATTGCTAATTTACGTGATTTCAACTAAAGTCTATTTTTATATTTTTCTGATTTCAATTTTAACATTGAAATATCAAATATGGAGAGAATAAATTTATTATATTGCATCTGTAATTTATAAACTTCAAAAATTATGAAAAAACTTTTTATTTTTCTGTTTGTGTTTTTAGCAATCACTTCAAATTTATTCGCTCAAAACGGTAAAAAATATGGCAACAAAATAACTTTGAAAGAAAAAACATCCATATCGGCAATTCAAGAAAATCCTGAAAAATATGTAGGGAAAACAGTTCTGGTTGAAGGACTTATTGTAGATGTATGCGAAAAAAGAGGTTGTTGGATAGAAATTGCAAGCGATAAAGAATTTGAAAAAATTCGTTTTAAAGTTGACGATGGCGTCATTGTTTTTCCAATGGAGATAAAGGGAGAAATAGTTTTGGCAGAAGGGATTGTAGAAAAATTAACCTTTACAAAAGAACAACTTATTGAGCAAGGAATACACCAAGCTGAAGAGCATGGAACAACCTTTGATCCCAACTCTGTTACAAAAGGTAAAACTACTTATCGATTAAAAGGTCTGGGTACCGTTGTTAAATAAATTTGTATAAAATATTTTATTTAAACCTAGATTTTCTAGGTTTTTTTACATCAAAAAAGTTTATATAAAATGCATTGGCGAAGATTATTAAAAGTTTTACATCGTGATATAGGTTATTTGGCTGTCGGTTTAACCATTATTTACGCTGTTTCAGGAGTTGCCGTTAACCATATTTCTGATTGGAATCCCAATTACCGTATTGAAAAAACAACTCTAAAATTAGACTCAATCCCTTATCAGCTTTCTAAAGATGAAATGGTAAACTTTATTCTAAACACCTTAAATATTACCGATGAAGTAAAGAACAGTTTCAGACCTTCTCCTAATGAATTGGAAATTTTTTTAGAAGGTAAAACAATTCATGTAAATTATCAAACAAAAGAAGCAACTATTGAAAAAGTAAATCCGCGATTTTTAATCAAAGAAACCAATGATTTGCACTTGAATAAAGTTAAAGGTGCGTGGACTTATATTGCTGATGTATTTTCAGTTTCGCTTATTTTTCTGGCAATTTCCGGCTTGTTCTTGTTAAAAGGGAAAAATGGCATTACCGGTAGAGGCGCTTGGTTAACTGTTATCGGATTTGCTATTCCAATAATATATCTTCTAATTTATTATATGATTAACAACTAGTTATTTTATCATTTCTTGAAATGGAACCACAGTTTTGTATCCTTTGTTGATAAAATAATTGGGGGTATCATCATTTCCTGATGCTAAAATGAAATCGCCACCCCAAGCGCCCAAGCTTTTTATTTGTCCAAAATAATCAGAAAAATATTCCTGCTGAATTGGTTTTTGATGAATGATTTTAGAAATGATTTGTTCATGTGCTGCAATTAACTTTTCAAAATCCAACATTGTTTGAGTATTTAGAATATCCTTTGTAATCGTTGAAATTTCTTCAATGACGGAACTCTTTTCTCCTTTAAAATTTTTGTATTGCGCAATTCCTTCTCTACTATTTTGTTTCTTATTGAGGTAAATAAAATACAATTGATTTTTAAAAATTGGATTGAAATTAACTTCCGCTACCATTGGTTTTTTATCGATTAATTGGTACGTAATTGGATGATTATTTTGAGCACAAGCGATGTCGTAACCGCTTCCGCCAAAGGTACTTTTCAACAATTTATAAGCATCAACTTTTGCCCAATTGGCAATGTTGTTAATCAAAGTAGAAGAACTTCCCAAGCCCCAATTTCTTGGAAAAGTAAGTTTTGTGGTGACCTGAAATCCTTTTTTATCAGCTAAAAAATTCGGATTTAATTTTTGGGCTTCCATCAAAATAGATTGAAGCGTTTCTGCTGTATTTTCTTGAGCATTTTCATCATCCGTATAAAAAGATGAATTAATCAATTGTAAACTACCCGATACTAATTCACATTCAAACCACACTTGATTATTTTCATCCAAACTTTTCCACTGAATGATAGGTTCACCTAAAGAAAAAACCTCCAAACTTTGTCCAAATTTTGTTGGAATTGCCAACGCCTTAGCACCATCTAGCACTATATATTCACCCGTGATTAATAATTTGCCGTTGCTGCTATAGTGCATTTGTTTGTTTTAATAGTTGATATGCCTCTCTAACCGCGTTGTGAGAAATGGTTTTATCTTTAAAATAATTCATCAGCCATAAAGTTTCTGTTTCTGTTGCTTTCAACTGTTTGATGATATTGGTCAAGTGCATTTTCATGTGTCCGTGTTGAATTCCGGTGGTTGTCAACGCTTTTAAGGCTGCAAAATTCTGTGCCAATCCAATTACTGCCACAATTTGCATCAATTCTTTTGCGCTGGGATGTTGCATCATTTCCAATGAAAATTTAGAAAGAGGATGCAATGCGGTTAATCCGCCAACAGTTCCTAAAGCCAAAGGAACTTCAATCCAGAATTTAAAAATTCCATTTTCAATGCTGCAATTGGTTAAACTTTGATAGGTTCCCTTTCTTGCTGCAAACGCATGAACTCCCGCTTCCACAGCTCTGAAATCATTTCCGGTAGCGATTACAACAGCATCAATTCCGTTCATAATTCCTTTGTTGTGCGTAACCGCCCGATAGGGTTCTATTTGTGCAATTTGAACTGCTTTTAAGAATTTTTGCGCATTTTCATCGGCGTTATCTTTGTATAAATCTGTTACCTTACAACTTACCTCAGCGCGTACTAAACAATTAGGAACATAATTAGAAAGGATGCTCATGATTATCTGAATATCATCGCGTTTAAATTCTTGGGCGATGGTTTCCAAACAAGTGTTGATAAAGTTTGCTCCCATGCTATCAGCCGTTTCAAAAGTAATGTGCAACTGATAATACTGAGCTAATTGTTCGGTTTTATCTCTAAGTTCAATGTCTAAAATTCCGCCACCACGCTTTCGCATATTTTTAGTAATTGCGTTGGTAGCTTCAATTAACCGTGGTTTTTTATCTTCAAAATAATGCTTTAAATCCGCTTTAGTTCCATCGTATAAAAAGTGAACTTGCCCGACTTTTACAGTTGAAATCACTTCGGCTTTAAATCCGCCACGTTTACTCCAAAACTTGGTAGTTAAAGAAGCGGCGGCAACCACCGAGCTTTCTTCAATAACCATCGGAACGGCGTAAACTTTGTTATTTATAAGCACATTGGGAACTATACTGAATGGAAGGTAAAAATTCGATACCGTATTTTCAACAAAATCATCGTGTAATTTTTGCAACTTATCATCGGTATTCCAATACTGTTTTAGAACAGTAATCGCATCTTCAGCATTGGTAAACATATGTTCTGCAATCCACTGAATCTTTGCATCTTTTGATAATTTTGAAAATCCGTTAATCGTTTTTGGCATCCTTGAAAATAATTAGAGTCAGCTACAAAGATAATTTTTTAAGCATTAAAAATTAAGCTTTTGTTAGTAAGATAATTGTTAAACTAAACGATTATTATACGAATTTTTCTTAAACTTGCGAAGTTTAAAAATGTTTCCCTTATGAAGAAATTAGCATTGCTTCTTTTTATACTAGCTGCTGCTGCATCTGCACAGAAAAAAAATGTTATACTAGATGAGATATGGGGAGGTTCCTTTAGAGCCGAAAGAATGGAATCTTTTAACGCACTTCAAGGAAATAATTACGCCGTTTTAAGTTACGATAGACCAACAAAATCTACTTCAGTAAATAAATATGATTTTGCTACTTTAGAAAAAGTAACTACCATTATTAGCACTTCAGACAATGCTGAAATAACATCAATTGAAGATTATCAGTTTAATAATGATGAAAGTAAATTGTTAATTAACACAGAATCGACTCCAATTTACCGTCATTCTACTTTAGGAAAATTTGTAGTTTATGATATCGCCACCAAAAAAATTATTGAAGTTGATGCCGATTTTATTCAAGAGCCCACTTTTTCTCCTGATTCTAAAAAAGTAGCTTTTGTAAAAAACAACAACGTTTATATTAAAAGTTTAGAAACGCTTGAAACCACGCAAATTACATTTGATGGCAAAAAGAATGAGCTCATTAATGGTATAGCCGATTGGGTTTATGAAGAAGAATTTTCGTTTGTTCGGGCATTTGAATGGAATTCAGCAAGTAACCAACTCGCTTTTATCAAATTTGATGAGCGCCAAGTTCCTGAATTTTCTATGGATGTTTACGGGAAACAACTCTATCCTACTCAGGATGTTTTTAAATATCCAAAAGCGGGTGAAAAAAATGCAACAGTTTCATTGCATAATTACAATTTAACTACAAATAAAACTTCCAAAATTATTTTAGACAATTACGAATACATTCCGCGTATCAAATGGATCAATGAAGTCAATGTGCTTTCGGTTATGACTTTAAATCGCCATCAAAATGAGTTGAAATTTTATTTTGTGGATACCCAAAAATTACAAACCACTTTAATTCTGCAAGAAACTGATAAAGCATATGTTGATATCCATGATAACTTGACTTTTTTGGCTGATAACAGCTTTATTTGGACCAGTGAAAAAGACGGATTTAACCATATTTATCTGTATGATAAAACAGGGAAACTAAAAAATCAAATTACAAAAGGCCAATGGGAAGTGACCAATTTTTACGGCATCGATGAGAAAAATAAAACAGTTTATTATCAATCAGTAGAAGATGGATCTGTAAACAGAAGTATTTATTCTATCATGCTCAACGGAAAAAATAAAAAGCGTTTGAATCCATCCATCGGAACTAACAACGCTTCTTTCAGTAAAAATTTTCAATATTTTATCAATACTTTTTCTGATGTAAAAAATCCGCCTTTATACACACTTCATAAAAATACGGGAGAAAAAATAAAGGATATTATCACGAATGAAAATCTGAAAAACAAAGTTACTGAGTATAATTTCTCTCCTAAAGAATTTTTTAATGTACAAACAAAAGATGGTAATTTCAATGCATGGATAATAAAACCTGCCAATTTTGATGTGTCTAAAAAACACCCGTTATTGATGTTTCAATATTCAGGTCCGGGTTCTCAAAGTGTGAGTAACACTTGGTTATCCAGTAATGATTTATGGTATCAAATGCTTGCTCAACAAGGTTATATGGTAATTTGCGTAGATGGAAGAGGAACGGGTTTTCGTGGATCCAAATTTAAAAAAATGACCTATAAAGAATTAGGAAAATACGAAGTCATCGACCAAATTGAAGCCGCTAAAGAGTTAGGAAAATTAGCTTATATCGATGCCAATCGTATCGGAATTTGGGGCTGGAGTTACGGCGGATTTATGTCATCCAATGCAATTCTCAAAGGAAATGAGGTGTTTAAAATGGCGATTGCTGTTGCTCCAGTAACTTCTTGGCGTTATTATGACAGTATTTATACAGAACGTTTTATGCAAACACCGCAAGAAAACCCGACGGGTTATGATGAAAACTCTCCTATTAACCATGTTGATAAGCTGAAAGGTAAATTTTTATTGGTACACGGAACGGCCGATGATAATGTTCATGTACAAAACTCCATGCAAATGATTGAAGCATTAGTTCAAGCCAACAAACAATTTGAATGGGCCGTTTATCCAGATAAAAACCACGGAATTTACGGAGGCAAAACCAGAATTCACCTATACCAAAAAATGACTGATTTTATTAAAAATAATTTATAAACAACTTTAACTTAATTAATATACGAATGAATACACTTACAAAAAATCCTGAACAAAGAGAACTGTTTGGACATCCTATCGGATTGTTCTTCTTGTTCTTTTCTGAAATGTGGGAGCGTTTCTCTTACTATGGAATGCGTGCAATTTTAACATTATACATGGTACACGAACATACTGATACCTTTAATCCGGGATTAGGCTGGACACCCGGTGAGGCACTGGCCTTATATGGTTGGTACACGATGCTGGTGTATGTTGCTTCTATTCCAGGCGGTTATATCGCCGACAAATTTATTGGTCAAAAAAAATCTGTATTATACGGAGGTTTAATCCTAATTGTAGGACAATCCATCTTAGCCGTTTCAGCTATGTGGGCGTTCTATACCGGATTAATTTTAATCATTATGGGAGTTGGTTTGTTAAAGCCAAACATCTCAACCATGGTGGGCGGATTATACAAAAAAGGGGACATCAGAAGGGATAAAGGATTTACCATTTTTTATATCGGAATTAATTTAGGTGCATTTCTTTCTGCTTTAATTGTAGGATATGTAGGTGAAAAAATTGGATGGCATTATGGTTTCGGTTTAGCCGGAATAGGAATGACTTTAGGGATGATTGTTTACTACATCGGAATGCCGTATATGAAACATGTTGGTAATTTTATTGGAAAAGACGGAACAGAAGAAGAAAAAGCATTGTTGAATCAACCGCTTACTCCAGTAGAAAAAGACCGCGTAAAGGTTTTGTTACTTTCATTTTTGATAGTAATTGTATTTTGGGGAGCCTTCGAACAAGCAGGTGGATTGTTAAACATCTATACACAATCCAAAACGGACAGAATGTTGGATTTTACATTACCATTAA
This sequence comes from Flavobacteriaceae bacterium, assembly GCA_030683815.1. GTDB lineage: Bacteria > Bacteroidota > Bacteroidia > Flavobacteriales > Flavobacteriaceae > JAGXRT01. The sequence continues at coordinate 80,342 of JAUXPJ010000017.1, read as the reverse complement.
TCGGTAATCAAGTTCCTGCTTCTTGGTTTCAATCATTGAATGCTTTGTTTATTATATTCTTGGGAACTTTTGTAGCTACTTGGTGGGCTAAACACAAATTAAAAGGTAAAGAAGCTTCTTCCTTGTTTAAAATGGCGGTTGGTACTATGATTATGGGTGCCGGTTTCTTATTCATGAGTGCTGCAACTAAAGAGTTTGAAGCAAATGGTTCATCCGCCATGTACTGGCTGGTATTGGCTTATTTGTTTCATACCATCGGTGAGTTGAGTATGTCTCCGGTGGCGCTTTCATTTATCACTAAATTGTCTCCGGTAAAATATGGTTCTATCATGATGGGTGTTTATTTTGCCATGACAGGATTAGGAAATAAAGTAGCCGGATTGTTAGGTGAATCAGCTGTAGGATTTGGTGAATTTGCGGTATTTACCGGAATTGCAGTATTTACCATTTTATTCGGAATTTTGATTATTGCCTTATTAAAACCGTTGAAACGATTAACGCACGGAGCTGAAGATGACGAACATCTTTAGTGGTTAAATACAATTGATAAATACCTTACAATATGAGTATTACAACATCAAATGACTTTTTTAAATCAAACGTTTTAGGGCATCCTGCCGGATTGTTTGTTTTATTCTTTACCGAAATGTGGGAGCGTTTCTCCTACTATGGTATGCGTGCTTTATTAGTACTATTCTTGACATCCGCTATTATGGACGGCGGTTGGGGATGGCCTCGTGAAAACGCTTTAGCTTTATACGGAACTTATACCTCTATGGTTTATTTAACACCAATTTTAGGAGGTTATATTGCCGATAAATATATTGGAAACAGATGGGCTGTAGTTATTGGAGCAATCGTTATGGCAATCGGAACGCTTTCGATGGCTTTGATTGATCCCTTCTATATTTACACCGGATTAACTTTGTTAATTATCGGTAACGGATTCTTTAAACCGAATATGACTTCCATTATTTCCCACATGTACAAAGATCATCCAGAGAAAAAAGACGGCGCCTTTACCATTTTCTATATGGGAGTAAATGCCGGAGCTTTCTTAGGAATTATGCTTTGTGGATACATTGGAGAAAAAGTAGGTTGGAGCTTTGGATTCGGTTTAGCCGGTATCTTTATGCTTTTAGGGATGTTGCAGTTCTATTTCGCCCAAAATATTTTTGGCGAAGTTGGTAAAAAACCAATCAAAATAGATTCAAAATCAACAGCAAATGTTGAAGTAAGTGCAGAAGATAAATTAAATCCGTTTACTACAATTGATAGAATCATTATGATTATTATCACCGTTGCCGGTTTAGTTTGGATTTTAAATGATCCTTATTCTAAAGTTAGCGGAAATTCATTACTGGATTTTTCGGTCGGAAACATGGAAGGAGCAACCTTTACCATTGTTGTAGCTCTTTTATTGTTAATTTTCCTTATTGTAACTAGAATTACGCGTTACACAATGATTGTCAGAGACAGAATGATTGCGGTGGTAATCTTCGCTTTCTTTACTATTTTCTTCTGGGCCGCTTTTGAGCAAGCCGGAGGATCAATGACTATTTTTGCAAAAGATTATACCAATAGAGCATTGATTGGAAACTACGCTTTAATGTTCAATATCTTTAATACGCTACTAACTGTTGTTCCATTAGGAATTATTACATGGGTACTTTTCAAACTATTCCAACAAACATTTGCAAAATATCCGCTTTCTAATATTTTCTTAGGAACGAGTTTTGTAATTATTTGGGGAATTGTAATTTGGATGTTAGTAAATGAATATTCAAAAACAGAAACAGAAGTTGCTGCGTCTTGGTTCGGAATTTTAAACTCCTTCTTTATCATTGCTTTCGCACCATTATTCTCTAAACTTTGGGAAAGTAAATACAACCCAAGTGGCGCTTTTAAATATGCGTGGGGATTGATTTTATTAGGCATCGGATTTGGAACGTTGGCTTATGGCGCTAGTACAATTCCGTCGGGAGCTCAGTTTGCAACTGTTAGTATGTTGTGGTTAATTTTAGCGTATTTATTCCACACCTTGGGAGAATTGTGTTTATCGCCGGTTGGACTTTCATACGTGAGTAAATTAGTGCCGGGCAGAATGATTGCCTTTATGTTTGGAGTTTGGTATTTAGCCATCGCTATTGGAAATAAAACTGCGGGTTCTATGGGTGGAATGATTGATCAAATTCAAGCCCAATACTCAATGGCAACTTTCTTCTTAATATTTACACTTATTCCTATTGGAGGCGGATTATTATTGATGATATTAAATCCGGTAATTAAAAAATTGATGCACGGAATTAGGTAAAAACCTAAAGAATTTCTACAATTATGCAGAGATTCTTTATTTTAGGAACGATATTTGATTCACCAAAAAAAACTTTTAAAAATGAGAAAAATTGTATTAATCGCCCTAGTTGCCGTTATCGGTTTATCGTTTAAACCCTCAACAAAAGAAAAAAGTATCAAATGGATGACCTTTGAACAAGCAGTTGCTGCTCAAAAGAAAACTCCAAAAAAAATTATGATGGATGCTTATACCGTTTGGTGTGGTCCGTGTAAAATGCTCGATAAAAATACTTTTACAAATCCTGATTTGATTGATTATGTCAATAAAAACTTTTATGCGGTGAAATTTAACGCAGAAGGAAACGATGTGGTTAAGTTTAAAGGACAAACCTATACCAATCCTAATTTTGATGCTTCTAAAACCGGAAGAAATTCACAACATCAATTAAGTCAGGCATTAGGGGTAAGCGCTTATCCAACCATTTTGTTTTTAGATGAAAAAGCTGATGTTATTACACCGGTTATTGGCTACAGAACAGCTCAAGAATTAGAATTGTATCTTAAGTTTTTTAACGAAAATAAACACAGAGAAATTACCACTAAAGAGAGCTGGGAAAAATATAGTTCAGAATTTAAACCTTCTTTTACCAAATAAATTAATTATTTTTTAAAATATAAGCTCCTTTTTGTCCGGTGTGATGAAAGGGAGTTTTTCTTTTCTCACAAGTTGCTGCCCATAAATTTACATAAGATGTGTGATTGGAGCCATCGGCAATAATTTGAGCCGGATTTAAGGCATCTATCAATCTGTTTAAATTAATTTTAGGCGAATTTTGTAAAATAATCACATCAGGTTTAATTTTATCAATCTGATAAATGGCACTTTTATCCACCACTAAAATTAAACGATGGTTACTGTAAAAGATGTTTTTAGCATTCTCAACTTTTATTTTATTGATTGAATTTCCTATCTGATAGCCGGTTAAAAATTTCTCTTTGTTGATGGATGCAGTATCTAAATCAGTATAAAACGTAATTTGATTTCCTACTTTCTCTCCTATAATAGATTGTTTACTTTTGTGAAAAACAACTAATTCATGGGTATTTTCTGTTTTCCATTTAGTTAAAAATAAAACCATTTGAAAACCAATTATTGAAATCAAAACTAATTTTAAACGATTGCTATTTCGGCTTTTTATATAAATTAAACTGAAAATTATAATGATAAAAAATGAAATCAGCATCCAAAAATCAAAAGAGATTTCTTTAATCAAAAATGATTCTTGTGCCGCAATCCGTTTAACAACAACATTCATCAGAAATATTAATTTTGTATAAATTGTAATTGCTATTGATGGAAGTGTGTTTAATAATGCCAAGAAAAATATTAAAATTCCGCCCATCAAAATAATACCTAAAAACGGAATGATAATCAAATTGGTGAGTATAAACAATCCGGGGAATTGATGAAAATAATACAAACTGATGGGTAAAATTCCAATTTGCGCAGCAATAGAAACGGTAATTAAATTCCAATAAAACTGTAAAAACCGATTTTTAGCCACCCAAAATGATTGAAAAATTGGTTGAAAAATGACGATTGAAAATACAGCCGCATAACTTAGTTGAAATCCGACATCAAACAAAAAATAAGGATTTATCAACAACAATATTAAAAGTGACAATATTAAAGTATAGAATGTATTGGTTATTTTATTCAAATTCATCCCAATGGCGAGAATTGAAAACATCATCACTGCCCTAACTACAGAAGCAGACAAGCCCGCAATAACGGCGTAGATCCAAAGTAATAAAACCAATAAAAACATCTTCCATAATTTCCCGTTCTTCAATCTTTCCAAAGGTCTTAGCAAAAAATGTAAAATCATTAAAATAATTCCGATGTGTAAACCGGAAACAGCCAAAATATGTATCGCACCAGCGTTCGCATAGCTCTCCATTAAATCTTTGGAAATATCTTGTCGCTGACCTAACAATAAAGCATTTATCACTGCTAATTCTGCTTTTCCTATGGCATAAAACGCTAATTTCTGATTTATTTTCGCGCGTAATTGAGCGGCTAAACCTATGACTGTCGCAGTAGAATGAAGTAATTTGAACTCATCTTTGGAAACTAATATTTGATGGTGAATTTGCTGTTTTTGAAGGTGTTTTTGATAATCAAAATAATGTGGATTTTTGGGCGGTTCAATGGGTTTAAAATCGGTGTAAATAAGTAATGTCTGGTCAACATCAAACAGTTTTGTCAAAGAATCTGCCTGTATATTTAACAACACTTTTCCCATACATTTTTGGTTATTAACCTCCACAACTTTAGCCATATATTTGTGTTGATTGTAACCCGGTTTAAGCACCTTTTTAATTTCAACTTTGAGGATATGTTTTTGGTTGCGGATGTTTTCTGTTGATGATTTTTTATCTATAAAATGGTAGAAATGATGTTTAGAATTAAGCTGATTTTTAAAAGTGATGGTCAAAATTCCCAAGGTAATGGAGGTGAAATAAATCAGCAAAGTAAAATAAATGGATAACTGATTTTGTTGTTTGATACTGAAATAAAGCAGGACTAAAACAACGATTTCAATCAGCAATATCATCAATATAGCAAACTGATTGACAGCAAAATAATAGCCGGCAAAAATTCCTAAAATAAGGAAAAAAGCAATGTAGGTTGGTACAAACTTAATAATCTTCTTCATAGCATCATTAAAAGTAGTAAAAAATTTATTTACTGCCTAATAATCCGCTTCCCATAACAACGGCAGTAGCTTTGGAATAAAATCTTTGGCTGCCGAACCAAATTTAATTGAGAACGATAAAAACCTGTTGGGTGTAATCAGTTTATTGTACAAATTTTCGTCAATTCTAATTTTGTGCGTTTTAGCGGGAGGTATCGAGAACAGGTAATTTATTGTAACAAATGCGTTTTTTAAACAAACTGAATTTTTATCAATGTTGGGGGTTTGTATGTATTTTGTGTTTATAAAATCCTATTACCCTGAATTATATACTTAATTTTTTTTTATTCTATTTTATCCCGAACTCAGGTTTTAAAAATGTTAAAAAATGATATGAATTAAAACCGGAAATATTTTTGGAAAAACCTTTGGAGTACAGAGAAAAGATCGGATATTTGTGTTATTAGACTAAATAACTAACCCAATTGTTTTATTTAATGTGTGAATTATGTAACTTAAACCTGAAATTATATAACTCTTTTCTGAATTACGCAACTCATCTTTGTGAGATTGATAACGATGTCAATCAAGTCGCAGTTTAAAAGTAAAATATTACAAACCCATTTCTATCAAAAAATTTTTATTATGAAAAAACCTAATTTAAAAAAAAGTTTCCCTGCTATTATGATAGTTTTTTTAGCAGTTGCCATTTCCCTTTTGGCATGTGAGAATGATTCTAATGATGCCGGCACAGCAACTACTACCATCAAAGTGACCGATGCTCCCTTTGATGATGCTTCTGTGACTGGTGCCTTTGTGACTATTACAGATATTAAATTAGACGGTCAGAGTGTGCAGGGATTTACCAAGACAACGGTAGATATTAAAGCTTATCAAAACGGAGCCACCAAAACCCTTGGTACTTTCAATTTGCAAGGCAAAACCTACAGTACTATTACATTCGTTTTGGATTTTGATAAGGATGCCAGTGGCAATGCTCCCGGATGTTATGTGGTAACAACAGGTTCTGTAAAGCATAAATTGCAAAGCGCCACTAATAGTATTCTTATCAACAAGAGTATCACATTACAAGGTAATGCAACCAATTCTATCATTGCTGATTTTGATTTGCGTAAAATGATCATATATCAATCCGGTGGCTCATCCGATCATTATGATTTTGCGACTGCAACAGAATTGAATAACTCAATTCGGGTAGCTGTCGAAAATAAAACAGGCACTATTTCAGGAACCTTGACGGATAATGTTTCCGGATCCGCAAAAGTAATTGCCTATGCCTACAAAAAAGGAACGTTCAACAGAACAACAGAGATGCAGGCCCAGGGAGACAGTGGTATCGAATTTAAAAATGCAGTTAACAGTTGTCTGGTAAGCGGAACAGGATTTTACCAACTGCATTTTTTGGAAAACGCTGATTACGAGATACACTTCGCCAGTTATAAGGATACGAATGGAGATGGTAAGTTTGAATTAAAAGGAACGTTGATTGTTACGGCTGCAGGTGGTTTAAACCTCCTTAACTTAATATTGAATGCTAATGCGACACTAACAGTGAATGCTTCGGCTACCGGAGTACTATTATTTCCCTAAAACGGTGCTTTATACATATAAATAACGGAAAAATAACACCTTTCCCAGAAACAAAGAAGGAAATTTTAGAATTCCTTTTGGATAATCTGCTAAAAATAACTGGCAGTGTTCCGTTATCCATCTGAAGATGGATTATGATTTGGCGGAAACCAACATACCAGCAATAAGATTAACGCATATATGGTAAAATGGACAGTTCAATTTTGGACTGTCCATTTTCATTTTACAGGTATGCTTTATTGCTAAAAAATTTACTTATCATTGGATAGAAAAAATAGACCATTTAATGAAGTTTATTCTATTTTTAACAGATAAACCACGATCTATATCCAGATGATTTTTTAAATGGAATCATCCTAATAAATCAATATTTTAAGCTTCATAAAATACATCGAATATTCATAGCTTCGATGAATATAAGAACAATATTAAGAACAATACAAATCTTTTTTTTGTAACATATGTTGCTGAAATATTGTTTAAAAGTGATAAAAATCATAGTATTTACTTGTATTGGTATCTAACTTTGATACTCACTTTAAGATATATCCGTTATGAAAAAAATAATCCTTTTTACTTTACTTACGCTATTTTTTATTGATACAACCCTCGCAAAAGATTTATCTCCATACATCAAGGTCGGCACTTCCTCAACTCCAATTGATGAAATTTCAGAAATGATAATTGATGCGCTAAAAGACAAATCATTTACGGTTTTAGGTGTATATAATCCTGAAAACAACAAAAATCTTAAAGTCATCACTTTTACCCGTAACGACTTAAAAAATACCGTTATAAAAGTGAAAGACAGAGGCGCATTGGCTGCCATTTTAAAAGTTGCTTTGGTAACAAAAAACGGAATTACAACTATTTCTTATACCAACCCTGAGTATATTTTTACCGCTTATTTAAGAGATGATTTTACCAAACAAAGCACTGCTTTAAACAAAATTTCTACAAATTTAAAAGAATCTTTAACTGCTTTTGGCAATGAATTTTCCGGCTTTGGAGGAAAAGTAGAACAGGAAAAACTAAAAAAATACCATTATAAAGTAATGATGCCTTACTTTACAGACCCTGTAGAATTGAAAAAATTCAGCTCATTTGAAGAGGGCTTAAAAGTAATTGAAGCCAATTTAGCGCGTAAAAAAGGACAAACTAAACAGGTTTTTAAATTAGTTTATACCGCAGAAAAAGTAGCGATTTTTGGCATCGGATTAGAAAATAAACAAAATGGAGAAGCCAAATTTTTACCGATTATTGGTCAAGATCATGCGGCAGCACTTCCTTACGAAATGATTTTACAAGACAATGTTTTAACTATATTACACGGAAAATACCGAATTGCCTTGTTTTGGCCAGAACTTACCATGGGTACTTTTATGAAAATCATGAGCACCCCCGGTGATATCGAAGATACGCTTAAAGCACTTGCCAATTAAGAAAAGTTTTATTAGTTAATGTGTTTAAATCCTGTTTGGTTAATCTTAATTGAGCAGGATTTATTCTTTTACAGCAATCCGTTTTACTCAATTCAATTAATCTTAAAAAATCTTTTATTTAATCAAAAAATCATCAAGTAAAATTGTTTGTATTTTTTTATATGTATAATAAAACAAAAAATATGTTGTGAATTAAATAATTTTTATATTTATTTGATTTTTGAATCTGAAAACTATTAAAAAGTATAAAAAAATATGAAATACCCTGAAGTTCAGAATTTTATTAACGGAGTATTTACAAATGCTTCCAGTAATCGCCAAATGGAGGTTATTTCTCCAATTGATAGCACATTGCTAGCGGTAATGACGTTGTCAAATAAGTCAGATTTAGATAGAGCTGTTAAAGCTGCAGCTGATGCTTTTCCCGGTTGGTCAAAAACTCCAATTAAAGAACGAGTACAAGTATTTTTTCGTTATAAAACGCTACTTGAAAAACATATGGTAGAACTCAGCCGGTTAGTGCAGGAAGAAAACGGTAAAACATTTGACGAAGCAAGAGCTGAAATAGAAAAATCAATAGAACTGACTGAATTCGCTTGTTCATTACCACAATTAGTAACAGGAGAAATCTTGGAAGTAAGCCGTGGTGTAGAATGTCGTACCGAGCATATCCCACTTGGGGTTGTAGCTTCTATTGTACCGTTCAATTTTCCTAGTATGGTACCCAACTGGACCTTGCCAAATGCCATCGCACTAGGTAACTGTATGATTATGAAACCATCAGAAAAAGTTCCGTTAAGTTGTGGAAAAATAGCCGAATTATTGAAAGAAGCTGGCCTACCCGACGGGGTATTTAATATCATTCAGGGTGATAGCGAAATGGTAGAAGCTATCTGCGATCACTCCGGTATTGAGGCCGTTTCTTTTGTAGGTTCAACAAAAGTGGCAAAGATTGTTTACAGTAGAGCTACTTCAAACTACAAGAGATGTATTGCTTTAGGTGGGGCAAAAAATCATCTGCTTGTTTTACCCGACGCAATCCCACAAATGACTGCAGCAAATGTTGCAGCATCAATGAGTGGCTGTGCGGGACAACGTTGTATGGCAGCTTCGGTAATGTTAGCTGTTGGAGAAGTCGATCATATCATAGAAAAAATTTGCGATGAAGTTAGAAAGATTGTTCCAGGCGTAAATCTTGGTGCTGTTATCAATAAAGAATCAAAAGATAGAATTGAAAATTACATCGCCGAAGCTGAAAAACAAGGGGCAAAAATTCTTGTTGATGGACGAAACCCTAAAGTTGATGGCAAAGAGAAAGGTACTTATGTAGGGCCTACTGTCATAGATTTTGTCACACCTGAAATGGCTGTTGCACGCGAAGAAATTTTCGGACCAGTTATTAGTATCATTCGGGTTAACACTGTTGATGAAGCGTTGGCGATTGAAAATGCCAATCCTTATGGAAATGCAGCTTCGGTATTTACTCAGAACGGCGGTGTTGCCAGATATATCATCGAACATGCAAGTGCTGGAATGATAGGAGTTAACGTTGGCGTTCCCGTTCCTAGAGAACCATTTCCTTTTGGAGGTTGGAATGAAAGTAAATTTGGCGTAGGTGACATTACAGGGAAGAGCTCTATTGAATTCTGGACCAAACTAAAAAAATCAACGACAAAATGGAGTCCTGAGGCAGGTGTAAACTGGATGAGCTAAGGATATCAGTATAATCTATTCAAAGTTAAAACTTATTTAAAATGGCAGACACATTATCAATTTCAGCATCTACCGAAATCATAAAAAATAGTATGGATTACACCCTATTCTCTTGGAGTAAGCAAAAAGGCATTTCACCTATTGCTATTAAAAGGGCTAAAGGGGTATACTTGTACGATTATGATGGAAAACGCTACCTTGATTTCTCTTCGGGCTTAATGAATGTAAATATCGGTCACGGAAACCAACGGGTAACAAAAGCAGTTACAGAACAAATGATGGAAGTAAGCTACGTAACTCCAAGTTGTGTGACAAAAGTAAGAGGAGAACTCGGAAAAAAGATTGCAGAAATTGCTCCAGAGAATCTTACAAAAACATTATTTACAGTATGCGGAGCAACTGCTGTTGAAAATGCAATAAAACTTGCCAGATTGTATACTGGAAGACATAAAATTGTATCACGATACAGAGCTTTTCACGGTGCTTCTTATGGCGCCATGACTGCCGGTGGAGATCCAAGAAAACTACAATCAGATTCACAACAAATACCCAACATCATACACGTTGAAGATGCGTATTGCTACCGTTGCCCTTGGAGTCAGGAATTAGGATCTTGTAAAATGGAATGTATCAGTCATATTCAAAGAGTTCTCGAATTTGAAGGACCTGAAAATGTTGCAGCTATAATGATGGAAGGCGAAAGTGGTTCATCTGGATGCATTAAATATCCTCCAGGTTACTTTAAACAACTTAGAGATATTTGTGATAAATACGGCATCCTTCTAATTGCTGATGAAGTGATGAGTGGTCTTGGAAGAACTGGAAAATGGTTTGGAATCGACCATCACGGAGTAGTACCAGATATGATTGCCACTGCAAAAGGGCTTACTGCCGGTTATTTACCTTTAGGAGCCCTCATCGTAAGTGATAAAATTGCAACGCATTATAACGATATACCATTAATGCTTGGATTAACTTATTCGGCACATCCAGTGTCGTGTGCAGCGGGTCTTGAAGTACTTAAGATTTATGAAGATGAAAATATGCTGGAAAACACCGTTAAAATGGGTCAATATATTGAGGGAAAGGCAGACGAAATGAAACTGAAACACCCAAGTATTGGCGATTTTAGAAACACAGGTTTACTCGGCTGCTTTGAATTGGTTAAAAATAGAATCAGCAAAGAACCGATGGCTCCATTTAATGCTAAACCAGAAGAAATGATAATAATGAACAAAGTTGCTGCAAAAATTAAAGAACTCGGTATGTACACCTTTGTGCGTTGGAATTATATTTTTATTGCACCTCCTCTAAATATCAATAAAGAACAAATTGACGAAGGTTTGAATATCATTTCACAAGCAATTTCTATTGCTGATGAATATTGTAATTAACAACCATTTATACTGATTAACAAATGGACAACCAAATCATCGAACTTACGGAAGATGTAACGGCATCGCCCTTATACAGCAAGGACCTCGCCCCTATTCCTGCATCTGAAAGAACATGGAATAAATGGCATATTGCTTCTATCTGGGTAGGAATGGCGGTTTGTATTCCAACTTATATGTTGGCTAGCAGTTTGATTGAACAAGGAATGAATTGGTGGCAAGCACTTATTACCATTTTACTCGGTAACCTAATAGTACTGGCACCTATGATTTTAAATGCTCACGTGGGAACCAAATACGGCGTACCACTTCCGGTTTTCCTCCGATTAAGTTTCGGTATTCAAGGAGCCATCTTAGCCTCTCTATTTAGAGGACTTGTTGCCTGTGGTTGGTTTGGAATTCAAACGTGGATTGGCGGAGCTGCTATTTATCAGTTATTATTAACCGTGTTTCCGGAATTGGCAACTTCAATGTATTTAGGAGATTTTATTGGACTTAACCTAGGACAGGCCTCCTGTTTCATATTTTTCTGGATGATTAATATCTGGATTGTCTATAAAGGAATTGATTCTATAAAACTGTTGGAAACCTGGTCAGCACCTTTTTTATTACTGATTGGATTATTCTTGTTGATGTGGGCATGGAATCGTGTCGGGTCTATGAGCGAAATACTTGATGCATCCTATACATTATCTGGTAACGGAAGTGTTGATTTCTGGAAAATATTTTTTCCAAGTTTAACTGCTATGGTAGGATTTTGGGCAACACTTTCTCTAAATATACCTGATTTCACACGTTATGCACGCTCACAGAATGATCAGATTGTAGGACAACTAATTGGCTTACCAACAACCATGGTATTTTATTCTTTTATCGGAATTGCCGTAACTAGTGCAACATTACTGATATTTGGAAAAGCTATTTGGGATCCTGTAGCATTGTTAGGGAAATTTGAATCCCCAACAGTTATAGCAGTGTCCATGTTCGGCCTTACAATTGCTACCCTATCAACAAATATTGCTGCCAATGTAGTGGCACCCGCAAATAGTTTTGCCAATATTATGCCTAAGAAAATTAGTTTCAAAATGGGAGGATATATTACCGGTATAATCGGTATCCTTATTTTTCCATGGAAATTAATTGCGGATCCTGAAGGATATATTTTTCGTTGGTTAATTGCTTATTCAGCCTTACTCGGTTCTTTAGCCGGAATCATGATTTGTGATTATTATATAGTACGAAAAACTAAATTTGATTTGGCTGAATTATTTAAAGTAAATGGAAAATTTAAAGGATGGAACAAACCTGCTTGGATTGCATTTGTAATCAGCATCCTACCCGTCATCCCGGGATTTTTAGTGGCAGTAGGTATTTATGAAGCTGGTTATTTCCCACAATCCTTGGTTAATTTATATTCCTACGCTTGGTTTGTAACCTTTGGAATTTCATTTCTAATCTATTGGATGATTATGAAAAAAGATTATTAATAAAATTTAATTTATTATAAAATGTCAGTACTGATAAAAAACGGAAGAATTATCACTGCCTCATCAGACAATGTTGCCGATATTTTCATCGATGGTGAACAAATAAAGGTAATTGGGGAAAACCTCGATTTCGAAGCAGATACAATAATAGATGCTTCTGGCCTTTTTGTTTTCCCAGGCGGTATCGATCCACATGTGCATCTAGATATGCCTTTTATGGGAACATCTTCAAGCGACAATTACGAGACCGGTACTCGAGCTGCTTTACATGGTGGTACTACCATGGTTATCGATTTTGTACTACAAAAACAAGGAAATTCGCTTCAATCAGCGTTGGAGGAATGGCGATCAAGATCTGATAACAATTGTGTAGGTGATTATAGTTTTCATATGGCTGTTACCGACTTTAATGAAAATACTAAAAAAGAAATACAGCATATGGTTGAGAAAGAAGGTATTTCTTCTTTCAAAACTTTCATGGCCTACAAAGGAGCATTGATGATCGATGACCGGCAGATGGTTGGCCTAATGCAAGAAGTGAAAAAACAGAAAGGTATGGTGATTGTTCATGCTACCAATGGTGATATGATAGATTACCTGGTGGCTAAGCATAAAGCTGAAGGAAAACTTTCTCCACTGTACCATTATCTATCACAACCTGAAGTAACCGAATCAGAAGCTAGTGGCCGTTTTGCAGATATGGCTAATTATACCGGATGCCCGGGTTACATTGTTCACCTGACCTGTGAAGGTGCTCTGAACGCGGTAAGGAATGCCACCAGCCGAAACCAAAAGGTTTTTGTTGAAACCTGTATCCAATATTTAACCCTTGACTCCTCCTTATACGAAAAAGACTTTGAAGGTGCTAAATGGGTTATGAGCCCTCCACTTCGCGAGAAAAAAGATCAAGAAACATTATGGGCAGGAATCAATCAAGGACTTGTTGAAGTGGTTGCCACAGATCACTGTCCTTTTAATTGGGAACAAAAACTAATGGGTAAAAATGATTTTTCAAAAATACCAAATGGTCACCCAGCCATAGAACATAGAATGGAATTATTATATTCAGAAGGAGTTGGCAAAGGAAAAATATCACTGAACAAATATGTAGAAATGTCTAGTACCAATGCTGCTAAATTGTTTGGAATGTTTCCAAGAAAAGGTACAATTGCCGTAGGATCTGATGCTGATATCATTTTATTTAATCCCAATGCTAAACATTCAATATCTGTTGATACACATCATATGAACGTAGATTACTCTGCTTATGAAGGATGGAAATTAACAGGTAAAGTAGAAACTGTTTTATTGCGCGGTCAGGTGGCTATCGATAATGGTGAATGCACTGTTAAAAAAGGATACGGAAAATATATCAAACGTTCAAAACTAACCGGTATTCTTTAACGCATGTCATAATCAATTAAAACAAGTTAAAAAAAATAAAATATTAACTAATAGTTTTCTTAAAAACATAAATATTAAATCACTATGCCAAGAATTGTAAAATCCGGATTAATTCAAATGAGTCTTCCAATGACTGAAGGAGAAGGAAGCATTGAAGAAATTAAAGAAGCAATGTTTCAAAAACATATTGCATATATTGAGGAAGCAGGAAAAAAAGGGGTTCAAATCCTTTGTCTGCAAGAAATATTTAATACACCTTATTTTTGTCCGGGACAAGATAGAAAATGGTATGAATCAGCTGAAACAGTACCAGGCCCAACAACCGATCGTATAGCTGTATATGCTAAAAAATACGATATGGTCATTATTGTACCGGTTTATGAAAAAGAACAAGCCGGAGTTTTATATAATACCGCTGCTGTAATTGATGCCGATGGAACTTATTTAGGAAAATATCGAAAAAATCATATTCCACACACTTCTGGGTTTTGGGAAAAATTCTTCTTTAGGCCAGGAAATATGGGCTATCCGGTATTCCAAACCAAATACGCAAAAGTGGGTGTTTATATTTGTTATGACCGTCATTTCCCCGATGGCGCAAGATGCCTTGGTTTAAATGGTGCAGAAATTGTTTACAATCCATCAGCAACCGTTGCAGGTCTTTCTCAATACTTATGGAAACTAGAACAACCAGCTCATGCTGCTGCGAATGGTTACTTTATGGGATGTATTAATCGCGTTGGTGAGGAAAAACCATGGAACTTGGGAAGATTTTACGGAACATCTTATTTCGTAGATCCAAGAGGGCAAATCTTCGCTCAAGCCTCTGAATATGATGATGAATTACTTATTGCAGATTTTGACTTAGATATGATAGAGGAAGTTAGAAGTGTTTGGCAGTTTTACAGAGACAGAAGACCGGAAACATATGGCGTCTTAACTGAACTTTAATCATTTAAAATCACAAAAAGCAGCACTTCGTTTTATTAAATTTCAGCGCTACTTATTGTAAATAACTTATAATAGAATATATGGCTATTAAGAATAATCGATTGACAGAAGAACAGTATAAAACAAATTTTTCTGATATACATCCACCTTTTGAAACAAAAAATACTGCTTTGTTTGAAGCTAATCGTTGTATTTTTTGTTTTGATGCACCCTGTACTAAAGTTTGTCCAACAAGTATAGACGTGCCAAAATTCATAAAACAAATAACAACGGATAATATTAAAGGTTCAGCCGTAACTATACTTTCATCAAATATTATGGGAGGCAGTTGCGCTCGAGTATGTCCTGTTGAAAAACTTTGTGAAGGATCATGTGTTTTTAATAAAACGCATGAAACACCCATTCAAATAGCACGACTTCAACGGTATGCAACAGATATAGCCATGAATCAACAATGGAAGCTTTTTGATAGAAAACCATCGATTGGAAAAAAAGTTGCGGTGGTTGGCGCAGGTCCGGCAGGACTTTCTTGCGCTCATCAGTTATCACAGGAAGGCGTTGACGTTACCATATTTGAAAAAGAGAGTAAAGCAGGTGGATTAATGACCTATGGTATTGCTGCTTACAAAGTTACACCTGAATTTTGTAAAGAAGAAGTGGATTATATCACTTCTATTGGTGGTATTGAGATAAAATACAATCAAGAATTAGGTAAGAATGTATCTCTTACTTCGCTTCAACAAAATTTTGATGCCGTATTTTTAGGTATTGGCGTTGGTTTAGCCCGAAAACTTGATATTCCAGGTGAAAACTTGGAGGGAGTATATGATGCCATTCGTTTTATTTATAACCTCCGAAACAACGACTTCAACAAAACAGCAGTTGGTGACAAAGTTGCGGTAATTGGTATGGGTATGACCGCAATAGATGCAGCTACTCAAGCTAAAAGGTTAGGTGCTAAAGAAGTAACGCTGGTTTACCGCCGAACTGAACTTGAAAAGCCATGTACCGATGTTGAACTTGAAATTGCTAAACTAGATGGTTGTAGCATCTTATGGTTAGCGGCTCCAAAAGAAGTAATCGGCGAAAATGGAAAAGTTAAAAGTTTAGTTTGCAGCAAAATGGAACTTGGAAAACCTGATGCATCAGGCAGAAGGACTCCAATAGATACAAACGATACTATTATTCTGGATGTTGATATGGTTATAAAAGCTACAGGACAAATTCCATATACAGCACTTTTGAAAAATATAGGGATCCGTAATTCTGATGGAAAGATTGTAATAGATGAGTCATCTTCATCAAATATTACGGCTGTATTTGCTGGCGGCGATTGTGTAAATGGCGGGAAAGAAGTTGTAGATGCTGTACAAGCAGGAAAAGATGGAGCTGTTTCAATATTAAATTATTTGGGAGCAAAATGAATGAATCCAAATTTCAATCCTAAATCAGGCAATTTAAATCATTCAAATCAAAACGTATAAAATAGAAAAATTATGGCAGATCTATCTTCAGATTTTCTCGGTATAAAATCCCCCAATCCTTTTTGGCTTGCAAGCGCTCCGCCAACGGATAAGAAATATAATGTAATGCGTGCCTTTGAAGCCGGTTGGGGCGGTGTTGTTTGGAAAACCTTAGGCTCACAAGTTAAAAACGTTTCTTCACGTTATTCGGCAGTTAATTTTAATGGTTCTAAACTTATGGGTTTCAATAATATTGAACTTATAAGTGATCGTCCTCTTGAAATAAATTTGCGTGAAATTAAAGAAGTAGTCCGTGAATTTCCCGATAGAGCTATGATTGTTTCATTGATGGCCGATAACACTAAAGAATCATGGCATGAATTAATCAAGCGGACTGAAGATACAGGTGCTCACGGAATTGAACTCAACTTCGGTTGTCCTCATGGAATGAGTGAAAGAGGTATGGGATCATCAGTTGGACAAGATCCTGAAATTGCAAAAATGGTTGTTGAATGGGTCATGGAAAGAGCGACAATTCCGGTAATTACTAAACTAACACCTAATGTTCACTCCGTTGTTCCTACTGGAAAGGCTTGTGTAGAAGCTGGTACCAACGGGCTGTCGCTTATCAATACGATCCAATCTATTACAGGAATCGATCTTGATAATTTTGTACCCAATCCTAATGTTGGCGGAAGTTCAACATACGGCGGATATTGCGGTCCTGCAGTTAAACCAATCGCTTTAAAAATGCTCGCTACCTTAAGCTTGAATAACGTTACAAACAAAGTGCCTATTTCTGGAATAGGTGGTGTAAGTACCTGGAAAGATGCTGTAGAATTCATGTTACTCGGCGCTTCCAATGTACAAGTTTGTACCGCAGTAATGAAACATGGTTTCCGAATTGTGGATGATATGAAAGATGGACTAAACAACTGGATGGATGAAAAAGGATTCAAAACCATCGGTGATTTCATTGGAAAATCAGTTCCGACGCTATCTAAATGGGAACACCTAGATTTAAATTACCATATTGTTGCTGATATCAACCAAGATAAATGTATAAAATGTGGACTTTGTTATATAACTTGTGAAGACACTTCTCACCAAGCAATTAATTTAAAATATGGAAATCCTTACAATACGTATACTATTAAAGAAGAAGACTGTGTAGGATGTAACCTGTGTAAATTGGTATGTCCCGTAGATGGTTGTATTTCAATGTTGGAAAAACGTAAAGGATCAGAATACTTAAACTGGATAGAATATCAAGAAAGAGGGTTGCCCTTGAATGATCATTAACTTAGAATCAGCTAAAAAATAGTTCTGTTGATTCATATGACAAATCCTGTTTGATTTATAATAAATCAGGCAGGATTTATTCGTGAAACTCCAATTTTCATAACGAAATATATAGAAATTGGGAAGTTGAACAATCCCGTTAAGCGGAGGGTATAATTACCCTAACTCTCTTTGGTTTTTAAACCTGTGATTCTTTTTTGGTAATCAATTTTGCAATTCTATCCGACGCGCCTTTTCCTCCCAACATTTTCTCCAACTCAAAATAATTCATAAATATTTCTTGTCGATGTTTTTTATCCAATATTTTTTGAAGCTCTGCTTTCAATCGCTTTTTATTAAAATCATCTTGAATTAATTCAACCACCACTTCCTTATCCATGATTAAATTAACAAGCGAAATGAATTTTAGATTCACTAAATTTTTAGCAATCATATAGGAAATTGAATTGGCTTTATAACAAACAATTTGCGGCACTTTAAATAAAGCCGTTTCTAAAGTTGCCGTTCCGGATGTTACAATAGCAGCGTAAGAATTGGCCAATAAATCATAGGTTTTATTGCTGATGAATTTTACCTTATAATTCTTTAAAAAGGGTTGATAAAAATCAAATTCCTGACTCGGAGCACCTGCTATTACAAACTGATAGGCTGAAAAATCGTCAATCATTTTTAACATAATTGAAAGCATTTTTTTAATTTCCTGCTTTCTGCTTCCGGGTAACAAGGCAATAATCGGTTTTTCACCCAACTGATGAATTTTTCTAAATTCTATCTCATTTGGTTTTAAATTATCAGCAATAGCATCCAATAAGGGATGTCCGACAAAATGTACGGGGAATTGATGTTTTTCCTCGTAAAATGGTTTTTCAAAAGGTAAAATCACATACATTTGATCCACATCGCGCTTAATTTTTTTGATGCGATTTTCTTTCCAAGCCCAAATTTGAGGAGATATATAATAGTGTACTGCTATCTTATTTTTCTTGGCAAATTCAGCAATCCGCATATTAAATCCTGGATAATCTACCAAGATTAACACATCCGGATTGTACGCTAAAACATCTTTTTTACAAACTGCAATATTTTTGAGTATCGTTCCCAAGTTCAAAATCACTTCTGCAAAACCCATAAAAGCTAAATCGCGGTAATGCTTCACTAAAGTTCCGCCTTGAGCTTGCATTAAATCACCTCCCCAAAAACGAAATTCTGCATTAGAATCACGCTCTTTCAATGATTTCATCAAATTAGAGCCATGTAAATCACCCGATGCTTCTCCTACAATAATATAATATTTCATCTGTTTATATTTATTTATTTTTAATGGTCAGATGGAACGCCCAAATAATCATCCCCTTGTGTATTTAACGTTTAATCATGGACGTTTCATTATTAACTATTAAAAGATTGAAAGATTAAAAAATTGAATGATTGAATACATAAACGCTTAAATCAACTGTAAAAATCCAATCAATAAAGCAATAGTAAATAATGCCAATAAAACGCCTCTGGCTCTGTAATCTTGATTTTTTTTGATGAAAATAAAAAACACGATCACATTGGGCAAAGCCGATAAAGTTAAGAGTTTCCCAAACAATTGTCCGGTTTTAACAATTTGAATTGTTTCTTCTAAAGAGTAGACAGAAAAATGCTCTATATAAATGTAAAATGAAAAAACAGTAGCTGTGATTGCTACTAAAAATCCTTTAAAAACTTCTATTTTAATCACATTTTCCAACTGTTTAATTTTTGAATAAAATGATGTGCGGTCATATCAAACTGAACCGGAACTACAGAAATATAATTGTTGGATAACGCCCATATATCGGTATCTTCACCTCCGTCTAAATCGACAAATTTACCGGTAAGCCAATAATATTCTTTCCCATGCGGATTGACCCGTTTGTCCATTTCTTCAACCCAATTGGCACGTGCCTGACGGCAAATTTTCATCCCTTCAAATTCATCCGTTTTTGGGAAATTTACATTGAGTATTACGCCATCGGGCAAACTATTTTGCAAAACATTTTCAGTGATTTTTTTAATGAACGGTTTTAAAGGCTCAAAATTGGCGCTCCAAGAATAATCTAACAATGAAAAACCGATAGATGGAATTCCTTCAATTCCGCCTTCAATTGCTGCACTCATAGTACCCGAATAAATTACGTTGATAGAGGCGTTAGAACCATGATTGATACCCGAAACACATAAATCCGGTTTGCGTTTTAAAATTTCGCTTACGGCTAATTTGACACAATCGGCCGGTGTTCCAGACGATTGATATTCGATTTGCGGACCATCATCAATTTTTATTTTATCACAAAAAAGTGTAGAGTTTATCGTAATGGCATGTCCCATTCCGCTTTGCGGACTATCAGGTGCCACCACCACTACATCACCTAATTCATTCATTACTGAAATTAAGGCACGAACTCCAGGCGCGGTAATTCCATCATCATTGGTTACTAAAATTAAGGGTCTTTTGGTCATTTTTATTTATTTATATCACAAATCTACTTCATTTGGGCGAAATAGCCATGTTTGGAAAACACAAAAATTGATGAAGAATTTTAATTAAACTGGCGGATTCCATATGACAAATGAAAAAAAATAAATATCTGCATATAAAAAATTAAGATAACTTTTAACATTTTGTAAGTAGGAAGTCCGCAAATTAATGTTTAACATTGTGTATCAAATGGCAGATTTATACCCAATCTCAGAAATGGCATTGTTTTAGCTGTTAAATCTAAATGTCGAAGAATTTAATTACACCATTTATGAAAAGATACTACAAAATCTTAATAACCTTATTTTTAGCAGTAAGTGTTTTAGTAGGATTTCAATTAAAAAATAATAATGACCCTGAAAAAGACCGTATTTTAATTGGATTGCTGCGTTATGTGTTAACAAATGGGCATTATCAACCACAAGATATCAATGATGCGTTTTCCATTCAAGTTTTTAATAGTTTTACGGAAAGCGTTGATCCTGCAAAACGTTTTTTTATACAATCAGATATTGACGAATTTTCACAACAAAAAACATTAATTGACGACCAAATTAAGGTTGAAAATATTTCATTTTTTAATCTTGTTCAAGATCGATTAATGATCAGAATGAAGGAGGCAAGAGGATTTTATAAAAAAATACTAGATCAACCTTTTGATTTTAATACTGATGAAAATATCAATGTTGATTTTGAAAAACAAGCCTATGCAACTAATCAGAATGAACTTATTAACGTATGGAAAAAACAACTCAAACACAGCACTTTGGTTCGTTTACATGAGAAATTAGAAGAAGAAATTACGAAAAAGCAAAAAGATAGTTTGTATGTTTCAAAGCCCTTTGATGAACTTGAAAAAGAAGCAAGAGAAAGCACTTTGAAAAACTTAAATGAATTTTTTGATTTCATGGATGAATTAGATCATACAGAATGGTTTTCTAATTATATCAACAGTATTGCCGAGAGTTTTGATCCGCATACTTCTTATTTAGCTCCTAAAATTAAAAAGCGTTTTGACATTTCGATGGCGGGAAAATTGGAAGGAATCGGCGCCATTTTACAAAAAAGAAATGATTTTACAAGAGTTGTTGAAGTGGTTTCAGGTGGTCCTGCTTGGAGAGCCGGTGAACTGGAAGTTGGTGACATCATCTTAAAAGTAGCACAAGGAAATCAAGAACCTTTAGATATTGTTGGTATGCGTTTAGACGATGCCATTGAGTTTATCAAAGGAAAAAAAGGCACAGAAGCAAGATTAACTATCAAAAAAATAGACGGAACCATCAAAGTCATTTCCATTATTCGTGATATTGTTGAAATAGAAGAAACCTTTGTAAAATCAACTATTGTAAATTATGAAGGCAAATCTTACGGATTAATCAATCTGCCAAAATTTTATATCGATTTTGAAGAAAAATCATCTAGAAATTCTGCTACCGATATGGCTAAAGAAGTGGAGCGATTAAAACAAGAAAAAGTTGAAGGATTTATTATTGATCTACGCGATAATGGCGGGGGGTCTTTAGAAACAGCCATCGATATTGCCGGTTTATTTATTACTGAAGGACCTATTGTTCAAGTTAAATACAGAGACGAAGAACCCATGATTAAAAATGATACCGATAAAAAAATATATTGGGACGGATCTTTGGTGGTGCTGGTAAACGAATTGTCGGCATCAGCATCTGAAATTTTCGCCGCTGCTATGCAAGACTACAAACGCGCTATTATCATTGGAAGTAAACAAACTTTTGGAAAAGGAACGGTACAAAATTTATTGCCACTCAATAATTATTATAGATATAGTGATGATTTAGGAGCTTTAAAAATCACCATTCAAAAATTCTATCGTGTAAATGGCGGTTCTACACAATTAAAAGGTGTTAATGCTGATATTGCCTTACCAGATCGATACACCTATATGGAATTTGGTGAACGCGATCAAAAAAATCCGCTGGGTTGGGATAAAATAAAAGAAGTTAAATATCAACCTTGGAATAATTATGAAAATTTAAATGATGTGATTATTAAAAGCAATCATCGAGTTTCTCAAAATGAAAGCTTTAAATTAATAGATGAAAGCGCTAAATGGTTAAAGAAAAATCAAGATCAAACTATCGTAAGTTTAAAGTATGATTTGTTTAAAAAAGATGTTGAAAATCATAAAGAAAATAGCAGGAAATTTGAAGCCATCTCTAAGTATAAAAACAATTTGACTTTCGCTTCGCCTAAATATGAAGTTCCGTTAATCGCTACTGATTCCATCTTATCAAAGAAAAGAGAAATCTGGCATCAAAATTTATCAAAAGATATATATGTTGAAGAAGCCTTACGAGTGTTGTCTGAACTTAAAATTAAAAGACAACTTTCGGTGAAAAATTAATCAAAAATGCAATCAGAAAATCTGTCAAATTCATCTTCAGCACTCCGAAAGTTTTTAAAAAACACTTCCGGAGTGTTTAGTTTGGGTTTTATTATACTATGTTTTTTTATCGCCATTTTCGCTTATGTATTAGCGACTGATTCCTCCAGTAATGCCAATCAGATGCAGTTGGAAATTCATTCTAAAAAACCCGGATTTAAAGTTTTGGTGATGACTATTCCACAAAAAACAACCAATAATCAATCTTATTTTAATTATTTATTGAACGGAAATCAACAACCTCCAACTGAGATTATCATCAACTCATATAAAACAACATCAACTCACCTCAATTACATTCCTTATTTTGAAGGAAAAATTGAAAAAGAACCCATTTCATTGCCCTTGTCAGCTTTTAACAATACACCCACTGAAAGTTTTATCAAAACTAAAACCTATTGGTTCGGGACTGATAAATACGGAAGAGATTTATACAGCAGAATGTTAATTGGTTCAAGAATCACCTTTTTTATTGGATTTATTGCCGTGTTTATTTCCCTTATAATTGGAATAACCTTAGGTTCAATAGCTGGTTATTTTGGCGGAAAAACAGATGCTTTTATCCAATGGCTCATTAATGTAACATGGTCTATTCCTACTCTTTTATTAGTTATTGCTATCACTTTAGCTTTAGGAAAAGGATTTTGGCAGGTATTTATTGCTGTTGGACTTACGATGTGGGTAGAAGTGGCTCGTGTAGTTCGCGGTCAAATTTTGAGCATCAAAAAAATGCAATATGTTGAAGCTGCAAAAGTCCTCGGATTCTCCAATATGCGGATTATTTTCAAACATATTTTACCCAATATTATGGCACCGATTATTGTAATTTCTGCAGCTAACTTCGCTTCTGCAATTTTAATAGAAAGTGGATTGAGTTTTTTGGGAATCGGTGCACAACCGCCAATTCCGTCATGGGGCGCAATGATTAAAGAGAATTACAACTATATAATTCTAGGAAAACCCTATTTAGCAATGATTCCGGGAATTGCGATTATGAGTTTGGTTTTGGCTTTTATGTTGATAGGAAATGCTTTAAGAGATGCTTTAGATGTTAAAACCTATTAAAACTATGTATAAATTTACCACCAAATGGGCTGATTTTGACTCCAATAAACATATGCGTCATTCTGCTTATAATGATTTTGCCGCAGAAGCCCGAATCAGATTTTTTAACGAGTACGGAATTAACATGGATTATTTTACCGAACATCAAATCGGTCCGATTCTTTTTAAAGAAGAAACTGCTTTTTTAAGAGAAATCAACTCTGGTGAAGATCTTCAGGTTTCAATTGAATTATTAGGCGTTTCTACCAAAGGTGAACGCTGGAAAATACGTCATTTTATATTTAAAGAAAATGGCGTTAAAGCCGCACAAATTGATGTTTACGGTGCTTGGATAAATTATCAAACTAGAAAATTAACCACTCCCCCGGCTTCAATGATGCAATTATTTAATAGTTTTCAAAAAACAACAGATTATCAACCAATACTTTTAAAAAATGAATAAACGAGCTAAAGTTTACGTACTTATTGTACTTGCCGTAGCAGCAATCCTATTTTTTGTGGATTGTTATACGAAGAAGTAAATGAATCAATGAATTAGTTATGAATATCTAAACTCCATTCACCGGGTTCATTAATGACAAATTCAAAAACCACTTCATTTTTAGAAGTTCTTAATTTGTTAAAAGTTGTGTAACTTATCTTACAAACAAAGGGGGACTCAATATATTCAAAACCTTCATAATTTGGTATGCTCACCTGTCGTCCACTGCTGGCCTGCATTCTTAAATTATCAATTGCTCCATTTTTACTTCCGTTTTGGAAAAACTGTATGAGTACCCTTTGTTGTTTTGTGCCCTCTTTAGTCAGCGAAAAACGATCTACGCCTTGTTTGTATTTTATCTGATAAGAAACCGGAGGTTTTTCTCCAATATAAACATCATTTTCCCAAATTCCTTCGGTCTTATTTTCCTGACCATTAATAATTGAAACTAATTTGCCTTCTCCGTTTTTCAAACCATTTTTCCATTCACCCGTAAAATAACTTCCATCTTGATAATAATAAGTTCCTTTTCCATTTGGAAGTCCATTTTTGAAATTTCCTTCGTACTTGTCTATTCCCTGGGCAATTCCTTTTCCGCTGGCCAATCCCTTTTTGCATTTTCCTTCATACGATTGATTGATTTCAATTTTTAAAACTTTGCAATCAGACTGAGCATATAGACTTTCGTTGATAAATAATGTAATACTTACTAGTAATAATGTTGCAATTGTTTTTTTCATTTTTTTTATAATTTTATGATGAGTACATCTTCTTTAATTTCATAGGGATAATTGAGTGCTTTATAATCTCTAGCAAAATAATTGGTAAAACACTCACTCTTTCCTTCATAAATATTTACTTCCAATTCAATAATGATTGAGGGATTTATTTTAAAGAAAATCTTCTTAACACCAATATCCTCTCTGGTTGATTGTGGGAAAATTAAAAATGTATTATACTGATTTTCATGTTTGAAATAATATTCTATACTTTTTCCGTTTATATCAGTAATAGATATTTGATTAGCGGCATAAGTACCATTCGTTATCAGGTTTTCACCTGTCAGTGCATCAACCAGTTTTAATGGAAAAACGGGAGGTCCGGTAGAAGCTAAAACTCCATCACCGCAAGGATCTAAATATTTACAACCAACATTTAATAATAAAAATACAAGAATAGCAATTTTGAAAGCAATTTTCATAATAATTTATTTAACTTTTTATACCTTATAAATTTAGGAATAAACTATTTACAATCAAATAAAAATATACTTAAAAAATTGTCATTAAAAATTAATTACAAATTGTCCAAACTATAAAAAGCGCCTCTGTTTTCTTTACGTGCCAAAGATTGTGTTACAATTAAATAAGCAATGGCATTGAGGTTTCTCAACTCACATAGCTGTGGAGAAAGTTTTGTTTTATTGTAGAGTTTTTCTGTATCCTGATAAAGATAATTGAGTTGGTCTAAAGCTTTTTCTAAACGCTCGTTCGACCGAACAATCGCCACTAAATTACTCATAATGGTTTGTACCATTTTTCGGTTGTGTGATATTAAAATGAGTTCATCCGGCTCAGTAGTTCCTTCTTCGTTCCACTCAGGAATTTGGACTGATTTTTCTTTTAAACAGTCGGCATTAGAAATAATTTCTTCAGCAATTTTTTGTGCGTACACCAAGGCTTCCAATAATGAATTAGATGCTAATCGATTGGCACCGTGCAATCCGGTTCTGGAACATTCACCACAGGCAAAAAGATTGTTAATTGATGTTTTCCCTTTTTTATCAACAGAAATTCCGCCACATAAATAATGCGAAGCCGGAACAACAGGAATAAAATCTTTAGAAATATTAACTCCAATCTGTAAACATTTTTCATAAATATTTGGAAAATGATTTTTGAAAGCAACGATATCTAAATGCGTACAATCTAAATAAACACAATCATCTCCGGTTCTAATTAATTCCTTATTGATGGCTCTTGCAACTATATCTCTGGAAGCTAACTCAGCTCTGTCATCAACTTCTAACATAAATCGTTTTCCTTCTTTATTTCTGAGAAATGCTCCAAATCCGCGTACTGCTTCAGAAATAAGAAAGGCCGGACTTTCACCGGGTTTGTACAATGCCGTTGGATGGAACTGTACAAATTCCATTTCTTTCACTTTTGCTTTGGCACGAAATGCCATCCCAATTCCGTCTCCCGTAGCAATAACAGGGTTGGTGGTTGAGGCATAAACTTGTCCAATTCCGCCAGTTGCTATAATAGTTACTGATGCAACATAGGTATCAATTGATTGGCTTTTTTGATTCATAATATAAGCCCCGTAACAATTGATTTGTTCATCTTCGGAAACTATTTTTTTTCCTTCAGTGTGATGTTCTGTAATTAAATCGATGGCAAAATGATAAGGTAATAAAGTAATATTGGGAAGTTGAGCAATTTGCTCTAACAGGGTTAACTCAATTTCCAAGCCGGTAATATCTTTATGGTGAATAATCCGATTGGCAGAATGTCCTCCTTCTTTTCCTAAATCTAAATCACCCTTTTTATCAAAGTCAAATTCAGCTCCCCAATTGATTAATTTTTTTAGACAAGCCGGCGCTTCTTCAATCACCATTTTAACAACTTCTATATCATTTAAGTAATCACCCGCTTTTAAAGTATCTTCTATATGACTTTCAAAAGAATCCAATTTATCCCACACTACGGCAATTCCACCTTGAGCATATTTGGTATTTGATTCACTTTCATCTGCTTTTGTAACTACAAATACTTTTTTATCAGGAAATGCCATAGCGGTTTTAATAGCAATTGTAAGACCCGCAATCCCCGATCCTAGAATTAAAATATCTGTTTTGATAATACTCATTATTTGGCTGATATTTCTAACATTCGTTGGATTGGAATGAGTGCTTTTACACGGATGTCTTCAGGTACAGTTACTTCGGGCAACTCATATTTCATACAAATATATAATTTCTGAAGTGTATTCATTTTCATAAAATGACATTCAGAACAAGCACACGTATTATCTTCTTTGGCTGGTGCCGGAATCAGTTTCTTATGAGGAACTTCTTTCTGCATTTCGTGTAAAATACCTGCTTCCGTTGCCACAATAAATTCATTGGCTGAATCATTTTTAACGTAATTAATCATTCCGGAAGTAGAACCTATATAAACGGCCGTTTTTAAAATATGTTCTTCCGATTCTGGATGCGCTATAATTTTAGCTTTTGGATTTTTTAAATGTGTAGCCAATAACTTAT
The DNA here is from genome assembly GCA_030683815.1 of Flavobacteriaceae bacterium. Lineage (GTDB taxonomy): Bacteria > Bacteroidota > Bacteroidia > Flavobacteriales > Flavobacteriaceae > JAGXRT01. Next base: position 52,842 of record JAUXPJ010000017.1, on the reverse strand, counting down.
CAATAGAAAAAGCTTCATGAACAATACATGCGCCATCCCAAAGCAACATATTTCTACCGGTTATTTGATTGATATAGGCTCCTAAATTTTTGTCGGGAGCAAAAATAATGGGTTGATCTAACGGAATGGAATCGATGATTTTTTTAGCGTTAGACGATGTGCAAGTTATATCGCTTATCGCTTTAACGGCCGCTGTGGTATTTACATAAGTTACCACCAGATGATTTGGATATTGATCTTTAAACGCTTGTAAATCGGCAGCTTCACATGCTTCTGCCAATGAACAACCGGCATTAAAATCAGGAATTATTACTTTTTTGGACGGATTTAAAATTTTAGCTGTTTCTGCCATAAAATGTACACCGGCAAAAACAATTAAATCAGCTTCAACTTTGGCGGCTTCTTGCGATAAACCTAAGCTGTCACCCACATAATCTGCAACATCCTGAATGGCTGGCTCTTGATAATAATGAGCTAAAATGACCGAATTTTTCTCTTTTTTCAGTTTTTTGATTTCAGCAACCAAATCTATTGTTTTTGGAACTTCAACATCTAAATATCCTGTTTTCGATAATTGTTTTAGGGCAATTGGAAAATCTAAACTCATTACTTCAAATTTTTAATTCTAAGAACAAAAATAGTGCCTTTTCTAAAAATGTAAAGTGTAATAGCCGATTATTATTTAAAAAAACCATTTTTAAAAATACCTGAATCCATATAATTAAGGCTTTTTAGTACTTAATTTTTGTAACTTTGTTCTCATTATAAAAATTTAATGACTCAACTTTTAGACAAACACGGCAGAACTATTAATTACTTACGATTAGCTATAACTGACCGTTGTAACTTGCGTTGTCAATATTGTATGCCAGAAATTGGAAACAAATTTGTGGAACGAAAACAATTGTTGACATTTAAAGAAATGTACCGTTTAGTTCGCGTTTTAAGTGGATTAGGAGTTAACAAAGTACGGCTTACCGGAGGCGAACCTTTTGTGAGGACTGATTTTATGAATTTTTTGGAGATGTTGTCATTTAACAACAATTTAGATGAAATAAACATCACAACAAACGGCGTTCTTTTGCCAAAATATCTTCAAGAAATTGAAAAATTATCAAAAATTAAGTCGATTAATTTAAGTTTAGATACCTTAAAAACCCATCGATTTGCAGCAATTACACGTCAGGATTCTTTTTCTAAGGTGATGGAATCTTTTGAGTTTTTGAAATCATCAGAAAAATTAAAATTAAAACTCAATTTTGTAGTACAATCAGAGGTCAATACCGATGAAATCATCGATTTTATTGAATTGACAAAAAATGAAAACATTGCTGTAAGATTTATTGAAGAAATGCCTTTTAATGGAATCGGACAAAAAGATTTTAATCAACTTTGGGATTTTAAAACTATTCTAACACATATTCAGCAGCATTATTCACATATAAATAAGATTGATTCTGCTAAATCATCCACCTCTGTCAATTTTAAAATTCCCAATTATAAAGGTACTTTCGGCATTATTCCCGCTTTTACGCGCACAATTTGCAACGATTGTAATCGCATCAGAATAACTTCAACCGGAATGTTTAAAAATTGTTTGTTTGATGAAGGGGTTTTTAGCGTTCGTGATTTTATTAGAAACGGTGCCAGTGATGATGATTTAAAAGAACTTTTTATTAATACGGTTCATCATAAACCTGAAAATGGATTTGTTGCCGAACAAAACAGGAAAAACAATTCCATTTCAGAAAGTATGTCAAATATTGGCGGATAAAAACCTGTGAAAATGAGTTTAATCAGTGTAAGAGAAGCTACTTCAATTATCTTAAATCATTCCCAAGATTTTGGCGATGAAATGGTTGAGCTTACAAAATCTTTGAATAGGATTCTAAAAGAACCGATTGATGCCGATCGCGATTTTCCTCCTTTTAACCGAGTTAGCATGGATGGAATCGCTATTTGCAAAGCAAGTTTTGATAAAGGATTGCGAAGTTTCTACATTGAAAATATACAAGCTGCTGGGAGTGAACAACTTTCACTAAAAAATATCGAAAATTGTATTGAGGCGATGACGGGCGCAATTTTACCCAAAAATACAGATGCCGTTATTCCATATGAACAAATTACCATTGAAAATGGAGTTGCTACCATTCATTTGGATGATGTAAAATATTTAAACAATATTCATCCACAAGGTTTTGACCAAAAAAAAGGCACTTTATTAATCGATAAAAATACCTTGATTGGTTCGGCAGAAATGGGTGTTTTGGCAACGGTTGGAAAATCAACTGTTTTAGTTGTTAAGCAACCTAAAATCGCTATTATATCTACTGGAAATGAGTTAGTTAATGTTGATGAAAATCCGAAACCACATCAAATTAGGAAAAGCAATGTTTATTCAGTTTTAGCTTTGTTGAACAACCTAAACTTGAATGCTTCAATTTTTCATATTAATGATGATAAAAACGTTTTGCTGAAAGAGATCAATCAAATATTGATGGATTTTGATGTACTTATATTTAGTGGCGGTGTGAGCAAAGGAAAATTTGATTATTTACCCGAAGTTTTAACCGATTTAGGAGTTGAAAAACATTTTCACAGAGTACAACAAAAACCAGGCAAACCTTTTTGGTTTGGGGCAAAAGAAAGTAAAACCATATTTGCATTTCCGGGAAATCCGGTGGCTGCCTTTTTAAATTTTATCAAATATTTTAAACCCTGGTATCTTAAATCGATGGAGTTAAATTTTGAAAACCAATCTCGGGCAGTTTTGGAAGAAGATTTTATCTTCAAAGCCGATTTAACCTACTTTTTACAAGTTAAAATCACTAACAAAAAAGGAATATTATATGCAAAACCCATCACGGGAAATGGTTCTGCTGATTTAGTCAATTTAATAGATGCTGATGGTTTTTTGGAATTGTCATCTGAACAAACCGAATTTAAAAAAGGAAGTATTCTTCCTTATTTATCTTATCGTTAAAAAACTTAAACTATGGATTTTACACATCTCAATAAAAAAAATCAACCCAAAATGGTCAATGTTGGCGATAAAAAAGTAAGTCAGCGAAAAGCCATTGCAAAAGCGACGATGTTTTTAGGTGAAGAACTTATCAATCTTTTTGAAAATAACGAATTGGTTACCAAAAAAGGAGCAGTTTTTCAAACGGCTATTATTGCCGGAATTCAGGCAGTAAAAAAAACACATGAACTCATTCCAATGTGTCATCCATTATTAATTGACGGCATCGAAATAGACATCAATATTATCAGCAAAACTGATATTGAACTATTTTGTGAAGTTATGATGGAAGGAAAAACAGGCGTTGAAATGGAAGCTTTAACGGGCGTTTCAACAGCTGCTTTAACGGTTTATGATATGTGTAAATCGGTTTCAAAAGCAATGGTCATTAAAGAAATTTTGTTGGTGGAGAAAACCGGCGGAAAATCAGATTATAGTTTGTAAAGATGACTAAACATCAAAAACACATCAAATTACCTTTGCGCAATTTCGGGCAATTTGCCCTTAATGAAATGGCTGTTTTAGGAAGTTCTTGCAGTGTGATTTCAACTTTAGTAAATGAAATCTCAGCTCGTTTAAATCCATATAAAATTGCTTATATTGATGCTTCTCATGAAGAAAATAAGGAACCGTTGGTTTTAAATCAATTTACTTTTCATTCCGATAAAACCCTAACTTCACAAAAACAATTGCTGCAAAATTCATTTCAACATTATCGTGAATTTTCATCTTTTGATATCACTTTTATCAACGGAAATCACTTTCAAGGAAAAAAGCAACTCATCATACTTGATGATGCCAAAGAAACATCGCTTTTAAAAAGAATCGACCAAATTACGGATATCATTTGCTTGATAAAAAAAGAGGAGAATTCAATCATTTTTCCATTCTTAAAAGAGAAATTCCCAACTATTGATAAAACTCCTATTTTCAATATTGGTGATATTGAACAGATTAGCCAATTTATTTTAAATGAAATCCAACATCAAATTCCGATTTTAAACGGACTTGTATTAGTGGGCGGAAAAAGTGAACGGATGGGAACCGATAAAAGTTCTTTGAACTATTTTGGTACCACACAACGCGAACATCTGTTTAATTTATTACAAAAAGTGGTAGCCGGCCAAGTTTTTATTTCCTCCAGAAAGGAACAAGATATCAGCCATCAAAACCTGATTCCTGACACATTTTTGGGTTTAGGTCCGTTTGGCGGCATTTGTTCTGCTTTTATGCAACATCCCAATAATGCTTTTTTAGTGGTTGCCACCGATTTGCCTTTTGTTGATGAAAATATGCTGAATTTACTCATCAGTAAAAGAAATCCGGCGAAAATTGCCACTACTTTTATCGGAAAAAACAATCCGTTTCCCGAGCCGTTGATTAGCATTTGGGAGCCAAAATCATACCCAATATTACTGCAATATTTAAGTATGGGATATTCTTGTCCGAGAAAAGTTTTAATCAATGCTGAGGTGGAATTAGCAGCTATTGATGAAGATTTCTTGAGAAATATCAATACGCCGGATGAATATGAACAGGTAAAAAAGGAATTGAAAAATAAATAATTATTGCTTTAAACAATGGAAAAACCAAGCTTTAACCAGTTATACGGACGTCAAATTATTTTAAATGAAGTGGGTGAAAATGGTCAAAATTTACTTCAAAAATCCAATGTGTTAATTATTGGTTGTGGTGGTTTAGGTAGTGCTGTTGCTGTTTATTTAGCAGCAAGTGGTGTTGGAAATATTCATTTAGTCGATTTTGACGTTGTTTCAGTTTCCAATTTACACCGTCAGGTTTTTTACACTTTAGAAGATGTTGGAAAACCAAAAGTTTTTTGTCTCAAAAATTATATTGAATCTATTTCGCCTTTTGTAAAAGTAACTGAAGATCAAGTTGCTATTTCAAAATATAATATTGCCGCTTTTGTAAAAGATGCTGGTATAATTGTTGATTGTACCGATAATTTGCATATCAAATATTTAATCAATGATGTTTGCGTACTGCATCATAAAACATTGGTTTACGGTTCTTTACATAAATTTGATGGTTATGTTGCTACTTTTAATCACGCTATAGAAAATGGAAAATTCACTGCAAATTTGCGCGACGCTTTTCCGGAAATACCGGAGAAACTTCCTCCAACTTGTGCTGAAGTTGGTACTTTAAATACTATTGTCGGAATTATTGCTTTACATCAAGTCAATGAAGTGTTAAAAATAATTCTCAAAAAAGGAAGTTTATTAACCAATAAACTATTTATTTACAACAGTTTATATCATACCACTCAAACTATTCAAATTCAGAAAAGATTTTCTAATGATGAAATTTCTTCTTTTTTTGCAGCAGAAAATTATATTTTTAAAACTTGTGAAGTGGATGTTGAAATAAAAATGTTGAACACCCAAGAATTTTGGGATAAATTAAAACAAGATAATGTAGTTGTATTGTCTTTTAGCGGTAATTTACCTCATAAAAAATATACAGAAAAAATCATCCAATTAACATATTTTAGTTTTGATCCTTTCAGAATGCCCATAAAACCCAATCATGAGTATATTTTAATCTGTTTAAAAGGCGCCATGAGCTATGATGCAGCGCTTGCTTTGGTGGAAGCGCATCCAACTTTAAAAGTTTACAATTTAGAAAATGGGATAGAATCTCTTGATGATTTTAGTTAAATAGAAAAAATTAAAAAAAATAAATTTAAATGATCAATCTTACAGCAAATCAGAAAAGCATTAAAAAATTAATAACTGTAATATCAGTTTTAGTGCCACTTCTAATTGTCGTCCTTTTTCAAGTAAAATTTGACGCCAATTTTTCTTTTTTACCCCACATATACGCGGTAATAAATGCTTTAACAGCTTTAGTTTTAATATTGGCTGTTTATTTCATCAAGAATGGGAATCGGAAAATGCATGAATTATTGGTGAAAATTGCCTTTTTTCTGTCTGTAACATTTTTAGTTATGTATATTCTTTACCATGCCACCAGTGAAGAAACAAAATTTGGAGGCGTAGGAGCAGTTCGATACTTGTATTTTTTTATTTTAATTACACATATCATCAGTTCTATTTTCTTGATTCCGATGGTACTCCATACTTATTTTAGGGCTTTCATTAATGATATAAAAGGGCATAAAAAAATAGCTCCGATTACTTTCATACTTTGGGAATATGTAGCTCTAACCGGGGTAATTGTTTACTTAATGATTTCGCCATATTATCAATAACAAAAATGATTTTGATAATGTTAGTCTGATTTTTTTTAATATTATCAATATATATCATTTATTTTTATCTACTTATAAATTTTATTTATCTAACAATTATTTTTTAAAGTTTGCAATTGCATACATTGTCATTGAAATAGAAATCAAACAATAATGCATTATACTACTTTACAGAGTAAAATTACTCACTTTTCTATCGCTAAATTTTCAGATTATCTGCAATTAGTTAAAGTACGACTCACCATGTCAGTTGTTTTTTCTGCAGGTGTTGGTTATGTTTTGGGCGCTGATTTATCTATCAATTTTTTTCTTTTAGGAATCCTTCTTTTAGGCGGATTTTTAATTACCGGCGCTGCCAACGGATTGAATCAAATTTTTGAAAAAGATTTGGATAAACTGATGACCAGAACGACCAATCGACCGGTTGCATCAGGAAGATTATCAGTAATTGAGGCCTATACTGTTTCGCTTATTTTAGGAATGATAGGTGCCTTTCTGTTAAATTATTTCTTCAATTTCTTATCCTCATTGATAGGAGTCTTATCACTTGCAATCTATGCTTTTATATACACACCCTTAAAACAGAAATCGCGTTTAGCGGTTGTAGCCGGCGCCATTGCAGGTGCCGCACCTCCTGTAATTGGTTATGTTGCCATTACCGGAACCATTGATATTTGGTGTGTTTTACTCTTTGCATTACAATTTTTATGGCAATTCCCCCATTTTTGGGCCATTGCCTGGATGTTGGATGATGATTATAAAAAAGCCGGATTCCGATTGTTACCATCACTTAAAGGAAGAACAAAATGGAGTGCAATTATTACTTTTCTTTCAACTGGTTTAATAATCCCATTGGTATTATTTTTTTATTTAGAAAACTATGTTGGCTTAACTATCGGAGTTTTAATACTTCTATTAACAATCAATTTTACATACCAATCATATCAGTTGTGCCAAACCCAAAAAATGGAGAGTGCCAAAAAACTCATGTTTGGCTCTTTTTATTATTTACCATTAGTTCAAATACTTTTGATAATATCAAAATACCTTTAATTAACCAAAACTTGTATTGATTAAAACAAAACAATATGTTATTACTTTCAGCATTTTTATTTATTTTAATTCTTTTTCTAATTACCTTCTTTTACTTAAAAGGTGGTGATTTTAAAGAAATGTTTAAAGAAAACCCCGATGATTTAAAATTTGATGAGCAAGAAAACAGAACTCAAGGATGGCTTTTTATAGCATTCGGAATTGGATTTCTATTGTTTATTCTCTTTCTCATCTTTAAATGGGGCGGTTCAATATTACCAGAATCAGGTTCTGTCCATGGAGCAGACGTCGATTCATTAATGTTGATAACAGGAGTAATAATCAGTATCGTTTTTGTGATTACTCATGTGTTACTTTTCTTTTTTGTTTTTAAATATGCTTTCAATAAAAACAGAAAACCAGCATTTTTTACCCACAATTTAAAATTAGAATTGCTTTGGACGGCGCTTCCTGCTATGGTTTTGGTCTTGTTGATATCCATTGGTTTATACAATTGGAACTCCATTATGAAACCTTTAGATGACAAAGATGATAAGGTTTTAATTGAAATCTATGCCAAACAATTTGATTGGACTGCCCGATATGCCGGTAATGATGGAAAGTTGGGAAGAGCTAACATTGTCTTAATTAATAACGCCAATTTCTTGGGAATTGATACTACAGATGTGGTTTCTTTTGATGATAAAATTGTCAAAAATGAATTTCATATCCCTGTAAACAAACCTGTTCAATTTGTGTTTAGAGCACAAGATGTAATGCACAGCGCGTATATGCCACACTTTAGAGCACAAATGAATTGTGTTCCGGGATTAAAAACCCAGTTTAATTTCACTCCAAAATATACCACGCAAGAAATGAGAAGAATCACTAAAAACCCCGATTTTGACTATATGCTTTTGTGTAATAAAATTTGCGGAATGGCTCATTTTGCCATGAAAATGAAAATTGTGGTAGAAAGTGAAGAAGATTACAACAAATGGTTAGCAATTAACCCAACATTTAGATAAAAAACCGAAATAAAATTTAATATATTATGGATATCATACATTCAGAACATACACATCAAGAAAGTTTTATCTCGAAATACATTTTCTCTCGCGATCATAAAATGATTGCAAAACAATTCATGATTACCGGATTTACCATGGGATTCATCGGTATTATTATGTCCGTTTTGTTTAGATTACAATTAGGATGGCCCGGTGAAAGATTCTGGATAAACGATTTGTTATTGGGAAGCTGGGCAAATGGCGGCGTCATAGCACCCGATAAATATTTGGCATTGGTAACCATGCACGGAACCATCATGGTTTTCTTTATGCTAACAGCCGGTTTAAGCGGAACTTTCAGTAATTTATTGATTCCGTTACAAATTGGAGCGAGAGATATGGCTTCAGGTTTTATCAATATGTTGTCTTATTGGATATTTTTTATATCCTGTATTGTAATGCTGGTTTCGTTGGGTGTTGAAGGTGGAGCTGCTTCTGCCGGATGGACCATTTATCCGCCTCTGAGTGCGTTGCCGGAAGCAATTCCCGGTTCAGGTTTAGGAATGACGCTTTGGCTTGTTGCCATGGCACTTTTTATAACTTCATCTTTGATAGGAAGCTTAAATTACATAGTTACGATTATAAATCTGAGAACTAAAGGAATGACTTTTACGCGTTTACCTTTAACAATCTGGTCATTTTTAGTTACGGCAATTTTAGGCGTTTTATCTTTCCCTGTATTATTATCGGCTGTTTTATTGTTGGTATTTGACAGAAGTTTTGGCACCAGTTTTTATTTATCAGATATTTATATAGGAGGCCAAGCATTGGAACGTTTTGGAGGAAGTCCCATTTTATTTGAGCATTTATTTTGGTTTTTAGGTCACCCGGAGGTTTATATTGTTTTATTGCCATCGCTCGGAATAACTTCTGAAATTGTTTCAACGATGTCTAGAAAACCCATTTTTGGTTATAAATTTATGATTGGTTCAATCTTAGCCATTGGCGGTTTATCATTTATTGTTTGGGGACATCATATGTTTGTAACCGGGATGAATCCATTTTTAGGAGCCGTTTTTACCATCACTACTTTATTGATTGCAATTCCATCGGCTATTAAAGTATTTAATTATTTAACCACTTTATGGCGCGGAAACATCATTTTTTCACCGGCGATGTTGTTCAGCATCGGACTGATATCAACCTTTATTACCGGCGGATTAACCGGATTGATTTTAGGTGATGCTACTCTGGATATCAATGTACATGACACTTATTTTGTGGTGGGACATTTTCATATCGTAATGGGATTATCTGCAGTTTTTGGAACTTTTGCGGGTGTTTATCATTGGTTTCCCAAAATGTTTGGTAAAATGATGAACAATACCTGGGGGCAAATCCATTTTTGGATTACCATTGTTACCGCTTATGGAGTATTTTTCCCGATGCACTTTTTAGGATTGGCGGGAGTTCCAAGACGTTATTATACCAATTCAACATTTCCCATGTTTGATGATTTTGTAAACCTTAATGAAATCATCAGCATATTTGCCATCATCGCATTTTTGGGTCAACTGATTTTCTTGTTTAATTTTCTCTATAGTATTTTCAAAGGGAAAAAAGCAACTCAAAATCCTTGGAACAGCAACACTTTAGAGTGGACAACACCTGTAAAACACATCCATGGTAATTGGCCGGGAGAAATTCCTGAAGTGCATCGTTGGCCGTACGATTACAACAAACCGGGTTATGAAGAATTTATCCCTCAAAATATACCTTTAAAAGAAGGTGAAATTGAAAGTAGTCATTAATTTTTAAGTAATGGAAAATAATTTATCAATATCAAATTACGATTTCTCTGAAAATAAAAAAGCTCAAGAGCCACTCTTATGGATTGGTTTAGTCAGTATAATTATGTTTTTTGCCGGCTTAACCAGCGCTGTAATCGTAAGTAGCACAAGTGCTGCTTGGAAAATATTTGCTTTACCTAACACTTTTTGGTATAGTTCTGCTGTGATTATTTTGAGCAGTATTACCTATCAAATTGGATTTAGTTTCATTAAAAAAAATAATCTGAAACTACCAAAAATACTGTTTATTTCCACATTAATTTTAGGTTTTGCATTTATCTATTTTCAATATATCGGATTGACAAATTTATATCAACAGGGAATTTATGCAACTGGTAATCAAAGTACTACATCAAGTTCTTATTTTTATGCATTAACTGTTCTACATATTTTACATCTATTTTTCGGAATAATTAGTTTAGGAGTTGTAAGCACAAAATCAATAATGAATAAATACAATAGCAACAACTACTCGGGAGTTAAATTGAGTTTAACTTATTGGCATTTTTTAGGAATTCTTTGGTTGTATTTATTTCTGTTTTTATCAATAATGATGTCGAAATAACAATAATATTATGTCTCAAACCAATCTTACAGAAGAAAAATCAAATTGGGGCGGCGGAATTTCGCCCTTCAAAACCAGCTATGGAAAACTGATGATGTGGTTTTTCTTGATTTCTGATGCACTTACTTTCTCCGGATTTTTAGTCGCATACGGATTTTATCGCCACTATTTTATTGACATTTGGCCAAGTGCCGAAAATGTATTTACACATTTCCCTTTTTTACACGGAAATCATCCGTTGTTATATGTGGGTTTTATGACCTTTGTGTTGATTATGAGCTCGGTTACCATGGTTTTAGCCGTTGAATCCGGACAAAGATTGTATCATAAAGGTGTTAAAATTTGGCTTGGTTTAACCATCGTTGGCGGACTTATTTTCTTAGGTTCGCAAGCTTGGGAATGGGGACATTTTATCAAGGGGACTGAAAATGGAGCAGTTCAATTGGAGAAGGGATATTATCAATTACCCGATGGAGACGTTAAATCTACCAATGGTATCATTGCCCGATGGGAAGATGAATCAAAACAACAATTAATTTTACCTTGGCAAAATGAAGCGGGTTATTACACGGTTTCTGGTGAAGAATTATCTAAACTTACACAAAACAGTACTCCGGTTTATGGCGCCAATTTATCAGTAAATGAATACGGGCATAAACTTTTTGGAAACTTCTTCTTCTTTATTACCGGCTTTCACGGTCTCCATGTTTTTAGCGGCGTAATTCTCAATTTAATTGTTTTATTGAATGTTTATAAAGGAACTTATCAAAAAAGAGGACATTATGAAATGGTCGAAAAAGTGGGCCTTTATTGGCATTTTGTCGATTTAGTTTGGGTATTTATTTTTACATTCTTCTATTTAATTTAAAAAATATTATGGAACATCAAGATGAATCATTACGATATTACCATCAAAAAACAGAAGTTGAAGGTAAGCAGACAAGAAAATTAATTTGGCGGATTTTCTGGATTTTACTGGCGGTAACCGTGCTTGAAATTACACTCGGACTTTTTTATAAAGAATGGAGACTTTCTTGGTTTTTTGTTAAAAACACTTTTTTACTGTTAACAGTTGCTAAAGCATATCTAATCGTTTCATACTATATGCACTTAAAATATGAAAAATCATTTCTCATTAAAATCATCATCATACCTTATGTAATCCTCGGATTATATTTAATTGCACTCATTTTAAATGAAGGAAATTATTCAGTTATCATGCATCAATGGCTTTGGTAAAAAATATTTTTATGCAACTATTCAAAAAAAATAATTGGGTCGTTTTGGCAATAATTGCATTGCCATCGCTTTTTTATTTCGGATTAAAAACAGGAAATCATCAATATAAACGGCTTCCTATTTATGGTGAACATCAGCAAATAATTCGGGTAAAAAAATCGACTAAAGCGTTTTATACACTTCATAATTTTAGCTTTATCAATCAACATAATGAAATTTTTTCTTCGGATGATTTAAAAGATAAAATAACCATTATCGGATTTTTCAATAAAAATGATGCAACTTTTACACCCGAGATTTTGACCAATATCAAATATTTACAGCAAAAATTTGAGGGCGATAAAAACGTTCAATTTTTAGCTGTTTCTACCACCGAAATAGATGCCAATCAACTCAAAGAAATGGCGCAAAAAGTGACTAAAAATACCGAGAATTTTTATTTTGTTTCAGCAAATCAACTGGAAACTGACAATTTTATCAATAAAAAACTTTTTATTGATAGTATTGATAATGAAAACATTCCAACCGATTTGGTTTTAATCGATTTTAGGGGGAGAATCAGAAGTTATTTTGACGGAACTGTTCATAAAACCGTAAAACAAAACCTTATTGATGCCATCGATATTTTGCTTAAAGAACTTTATGTGCCTTTAAAAGAAGATCGAAAACCATTGATTACTACTAAAAAATCATAATTTACAATGCAAAAAAAATTCATAATACTGATTTTACTATTGCTCTCTTTTGACTTTATATTTGCCCAATGTGCCATGTGTAAAGCAGCTTTAGAAGCAGAAATTAAATCGGGCGGCGTGGGTGCAAATGGGATTAATAACGGAATTTTGTACCTGATGTTTATCCCTTATTTATTAATCGCTGCCGTTGGTTATTTTATGTACAAACATTTTAAATCATAAAATTTGATGCGATTAAAAATTATACCTATTTTATTTCTTCCCTTTTTATTGATGATTTTTGTTGGATGTCAAAAATCTGAAAAAACATTGCCCTATATCGGATTTCATCAACCAATTAAAAAAAATGTAAATGGAAAAACTACCATCGATACCATTTATCACACCGTTCCGGATTTTGAATTTATCAATCAGAAACATCAAAAAATTACGCATCAAATTTTAGAAAATAAGGTAACTGTTGTCAATTTTATATTTACAAGTTGCCCCACTATTTGTCCGAAACAAACCCGGCAACTTCAAAAAATTCAAGAAAAAACCAAGGGATTAAAAAATTATCAACAATTTTCATTTACCGTCGATCCAAAAAGAGATTCACCAGAAAGATTGAAACAATTTGGCGAAAAATATCAGGCCGATTTTGCTAATTGGCATTTTTTAAGAGCAGAACAAAAGGTGGTTTATGAGTTGGGAATGAACGGTTTTTACTTGGGAATGGGAAAAGATAATTTAGCAGAGGGCGGGTTTTTCCATTCATCCAATTTGGTGTTGATTGATCAACAAAAACACATAAGAGGCATGTATGACAGTTTTGATGAAAAGCAAGTAAATCAATTAGTTGATGATATAAAATTTTTATTGAAAGAAAAAATACAGCAGTTTTAAGTCTCAGTTTTCAGTGAATATTAGACTTTACAAACTTTATAACATTAAAAACATTACAAACAAAAAAAGTATGAATAAAACTCCGAAAATAATAGAAAAATGGCTGATGCTTGGTGCTGTTTTAGTTATTGCAATGATTGTAATTGGAGGGATAACCAGACTTACAGAATCTGGATTATCTATCGTTCATTGGAAACCAATTACAGGAATTTTACCGCCACTTAATGAAACAGCATGGCAAACAGAATTTGAACATTACCAACGTTCGCCCGAATTTCAGATTAAAAACGCTCATTTTACCTTAGATGATTTTAAAAAGATTTTCTTTTGGGAATATCTCCATAGATTTTTAGGTCGTTTAACCGGAATCGTATTCATCATTCCTTTCTTATATTTTTCATTTACCCGAAAAATAAAAGGCTCAAAACTGTTTAAAAACCTCTTAATTATTTTCTTATTGGGCGCACTTCAAGGATATGCCGGATGGTATATGGTAAAAAGCGGATTGGTAGATAATCCCCATGTTAGTCATTATCGATTGGCAATTCATTTAGGATTGGCGTTAATTTTACTCTGCTTTATTGTTTGGGAAATCTTAAAAATTCGAATTCCCATCATCAATTATGTGTATCCAAAACATCGAAAAATAAGAAATTTATTGAGAATTACTTTTTTATTGCTTGGCACTCAAATCATTTTTGGGGCATTTATGTCGGGTTTAAAAGCAGGTTATGTGTATCCTACTTTTCCTAAAATGGGAAAAGAATGGTTACCTGAAAGTGTAACAACTGCTTTTCAAGAAATTGGATTGATGAGTTTTATCGAAAATCCAATATCAGTACAATTTATTCATCGGTGGTTGGGAGCAAGTATTTTACTTTTTATACTTTGGGTTTTTATAAAATCGAGAAAAGAAGTTATTTCTGCCGGTCAATCAAAAAGTATTAAAATGATTTTGCACACCACTACTTTGCAGTTCATTTTAGGCGTATTAACCTTGTTGTTTTCTGTTCCAATTTTATTGGGAATTTTACATCAGCTGGTAGCCGTAATGCTTTTAATGAGTTTAGTAATTTCATACTATTTATTTAAGTATAGAACATAAGTAAATTGTAATTTCATAAAAAAAGGAAGCAAAACTACTTTTTTTTATGAACTCTTGTTCGCTAATTGTCCGCAGGCAGCATCAATATCCTTGCCTCTACTCTTCCTGACATTTACAACTATTTGATTGCGCTCTAAAGTTGTAATATATTGATTGATTATTTCAGGACTTGCTTGAATAAATCCGGAGTTTTCAACAGGATTATATTCAATTAAATTGACTTTACTCGGTACTTGTTTACAAAACTTTACCAATGCATCAATGGCTTCTTGTGTATCATTGATACCTTTCCAAACCACATATTCAAAAGATACCTTTTGTTTCGTTTTGGAGTACCAATAAAGGAGTGATTCTTTCAAATCATCTAAAGGAAAACTTTCAGAAAATGGCATGATTTTTTTTCTAACTTCCTCTTGTGCAGTATGTAATGAAACTGCCAAATTGAATTTCACCTCATCATCAGCCAGTTTTTTAATCATTTTAGGAATTCCTGAAGTTGACAAAGTAATACGTTTTGGAGACATTCCTAATCCTTCATCCATTGTAATTTTTTCAATAGCTGCAAGCACATTATTGTAGTTCATCAAGGGTTCTCCCATTCCCATAAATACAATATTTGTTAATTTTCTGCCGTAATACAACTTACTTTGCTGATTGATAACCACCACTTGGTCGTAAATTTCATCCGGATTGAGATTTCTTTTTTTCTGAAGTTGAGCCGTAGCGCAAAAGGTACAATCTAAACTACAACCCACCTGACTGGAAACGCAAGCGGTTGTTCTTTTATCGGTTGGTATTAAAACAGATTCTACAACATAACCATCGTGTAATTTGATAGCATTTTTGATAGTACCGTCATTACTCCGTTGTGATTGATCAACTTTGATATGATTGATGACAAACTGCTCTTCTAACATCAACCTAATTTCTTTCGAAATATTAGACATATCAACAAAATAGTGGGCAGATTTATGCCAAAGCCATTCATAAATCTGGTTGCCACGAAAAGGTTTTTCTCCTTTATCCACAAAAAATTTTCTTAACTCTTCTTTTGTTAAAGCTCTTATATCTCGTTTTTTTGTCATCAATATAAATTTAAAAAAATATTCCCGCATAAAGCGGGAATACTAACTATTTAATTATTGTGTTAAATAATCAGCATGGCATCACCATATGTATAAAAACGATACTTCTCTTTAACAGCTTCCTTATAAGCTTTCATGATTAAATCATAGCCTCCAAATGCAGCTGTCATCATCATCAGAGTAGATTTTGGCGTGTGAAAATTTGTAATCATACAATTGGCAATACTAAATTCGTAAGGAGGAAAAATAAATTTATTGGTCCACCCGGTATACGGATTTAATTGTCCATTGGAGGAAACAGAACTTTCGATTGAACGCATTGCAGTTGTACCTACAGCACAAACTCTTTTGTTATTTTTGATGGCATTATTAACAACTATCGTACAATTTTCAGGAATGATAATTTCTTCGGAATCCATTTTGTGTTTGGATAAATCTTCAACTTCTACCGGATTAAAAGTTCCCAATCCAACATGTAAAGTCAGTTCAGGAAATTCAACGCCTTTAATCTCTAATCTTTTCATTAAATGTTTTGAAAAATGTAACCCGGCAGTTGGAGCAGCAACTGCGCCCTCGTGTTTGGCAAAAATAGTTTGGTATCTTTCTTTATCTTCCGATGTCACTTTTCGTTTGATATACTTAGGTATTGGAGTTTCTCCTAAATCATTTAATTTTTTACGAAATTCTTCATAAGAACCATCATATAAAAACCGCAGTGTTCTCCCTCTTGAAGTTGTATTGTCAATAACCTCAGCCACTAAACTGTGATCATCACCAAAAAATAATTTATTGCCAATTCTGATTTTTCTTGCCGGATCTACTAAAACATCCCACAATCTACTTTCAGTATTTAACTCACGTAATAGAAATACTTCAATGCGCGCTCCTGTTTTTTCTTTTTCACCATATAAACGAGCCGGAAATACTTTAGTGTTATTCAATATCATGACATCTCCTTCGTCAAAATAATCGATGATATCTTTAAACAACTTGTGTTCAATCGTTTTTTCTTTTCTGTTTATAACCATCAAACGAGATTCATCTCTGTTTTCAGTTGGGTATTCTGCTAATAATTCTTGCGGTAAATCGAAATCAAAATGTGATAATTTCATGTATAGGGTTTATGTTATTTTCAATTTTTAAACGATTTTTTTAAAATTCACACAGCAATTATCACTTAAAAAATGAAATCATTGCCATTTTTTCAAAAAAATCAGCGGGCAAATATACAACATTGAACAAGGGCTTGTCAAGTATTTGAATACAAAGTTTTCGTTAAATCTAAAGAAATAGCTGTTGAAAATCTTTCCAAAAGTTTGGATATGATTTTTCTACAACATTGATATCATTAATATTAATAGGTGTTTTTAATGATAAAGGCGCAAATGCCATAGCCATTCTATGATCGTGATAAGTTTCAATTAAAACATTTTTATTTAATTGTTTTGAAGTAAAAAGTTGTAAACTATTATGTGTAATTTCTACTTGAACTCCCAATTTTTCTAATTCATTTTTTAACGCTTGCAACCGATCTGTTTCTTTAATTTTTAGGGTCTGCAAACCTGTAAGTGTGCAATCAATACTTAATCCCAAACAAGTCACAGCAATGGTTTGAGCAATATCCGGTGAGTTGACAAGGTTTAATGTGATTGATTTTGGCAGCACAAAATCAGTTTCCTTTTTTAAGTGGATCTGATGATTTTTAAAAATGGTGTTAACGCCAAACAATTCGTAAAGTTTACTTAATTCAGCATCTCCCTGTTTGCTGTTTTTATGAAAAGAACTCAGCCTAACTTCTCCATTTATACTTAAAGCAATTAAACTATAAAAATAAGAAGCTGAGCTCCAATCAGATTCAACAATAACTTCAAACTTATTTTTATCTGTGTTATCAAAAGGTTCAACCACAACTAGATTGTTTTCCCAAAATACAGAAACTCCCAACTCTTTCAATTGAGTAATAGTCATCTCTAAATAAGGTCTTGAAGTAATTTCTGTTAAAAATTCTATCGTTAAACCATTAGGCAATGATGGTGCAATTAATAATAACGAAGAAATATATTGACTGCTGACATTCCCTGCAATAGAAACTTTATTTTTAAGTAATTTTTTTCCGGAAATTTTTAAAGGCGGAAATCCATCTTTTTCAACATATGATATTGCTGCATCTAAACTTTTTAACGCATCAACCAGTATTTTAATAGGTCTATTTTTCATTCTATCTGAACCAGTTAATATGATGTTTTTTCCTTCGATGGAGGCAAAATAGGAAGTTAAGAACCGCATGGCGGTTCCAGCGTGATTAATATCAATTAATTCTTCAGTAGATAATAATGCTTTTTGTAATAATTGAGTATCCTCTGCATCAGATAAATTGTTGATTATTATATTGTTCCATAATTTTTCTAAAATCAACCATCGATTTGATTCACTTTTTGAACCTGAAATAATCAGATTTCCTTTCGGATTCTTTTCTCTATAATCTAAAAAAATAGTTCTTTCTGACATCGTTAAAACTCTTAGGGCTCTAATTTAAAATAAATTAATAGATTTACAGTTAGCATTTAATTACAACTAAACTTTTAAATGATAAAATAGTCATATTTGTAAAAAAACAATAAATATCTACATATGAAAAATCGTGTTTTCCTTTTTTTATTTACAGCTCTAATTATTTTTTCTACGGACGCATTCTCTCAGAAAACAACTAAAATTGGTTATCCCGAAGAAATGTATAATTCAATTCGATGGAGAAATATTGGTCCGTTTATTGGCGGAAGAAGTGCTGCCGTTACGGGAGTTCCAAACAAACCTAACTTATTTTACTTTGGTTCAACAGGTGGTGGCGTTTGGAAAACCACTGACGCAGGAAATACCTGGCAAAATATTTCAGATGGATTTTTTGGGGGATCGGTTGGAGCTGTTGCCGTGAGCGAATCTGACCCTAACGTAATTTATGTTGGTATGGGCGAAAAAACAGTGAGAGGAAATGTTTCATCAGGAGATGGCATGTGGAAAACTGTTGATGGTGGGAAAAGCTGGACTTCTATCGGATTACTAAATTCTCGACATATACCAAGAGTTCGTATTCATCCTAAAAATTCAGATATTGTTTACGCGGCAGTTTTAGGTGATTTATATAAATCATCCGATGAAAGGGGCATTTATAAATCATCGGACGGAGGAAAAAATTGGCGAAAAGTACTTTTTTCTACTGCTGATGCAGGAGCAATTGACTTAATTATTGATCCCAATAATACTAGAATTTTATATGCAACTACTTGGAAAATTCGTCGTACACCATATAGTTTAGAAAGTGGCGGTGATGGTTCATCTTTATGGAAAAGTACGGATGAAGGTGAAACTTGGATAAATATTTCTAAGAATAACGGACTTCCGAAAGGTATTTGGGGAATTTCCGGCGTAACAGTTTCTCCTAAAAATTCAGATATCGTTTATGCTTTAATTGAAAATGAAAATGGAGGCGTTTATAAATCTGTTGATGCCGGAAAAAATTGGAAACTATTCAATAGTGACAGAGCATTACGGCAACGCGCCTGGTATTATACCAGAATTTATGCAGATTCTCAAGATGAAAACATTGTTTATGTGGTTAATGTCAATTATCATAAATCTACCGATGGAGGAAAAACATTCAAAAGTTTCAATGCCCCTCATGGAGATCATCATGATTTATGGATCGCTCCAGAAGACAATCAACGGATGATTATCGCCGATGATGGTGGCGCTCAAGTGAGTTTTGATGGTGGTGAAAATTGGACAACCTACCACAATCAACCTACCGGACAATTTTATCGTGTTGTTACAGATAATCATTTCCCATATCGAATTTATGGTGCTCAACAAGATAATTCAACGGTAAGAATCTTACATCGAACCGATGGAAATAGTATATCAGAACGCGACTGGGAAGATACAGCAGGTGGAGAAAGTGCTCATATTGCTGTTGATCCATTAAATAATGATATCGTTTACGGCGGAAGTTATGGTGGATTTTTAACGCGTGTAAATCATCAAACTAAAGAAGTGCGCGCCATTAATGTTTGGCCGGATAATCCGATGGGACACGGCGCTGAAAATTCTAAATATCGTTTTCAATGGAATTTTCCTATTTTCTTTTCACCTCATCAACCAAAAAAATTATACACAACCTCTAATCATGTTCATGTTTCTTTTGATGAAGGGCACACTTTTGAAACTATTTCTCCCGATTTAACCAGAAATGATCCCAATACACTTAAATCATCCGGTGGCCCAATCACTAAAGATAATACGAGTGTTGAATACTACGGAACTATTTTTGCCACTACTGAATCTCCTTTGGAAGAAGGTCTTATTTGGACAGGTTCTGATGATGGATTAATTCATATTACTAAAGATAACGGAAAAAGTTGGCAAAATGTGACGCCTAAATTGATGCCGGAATGGATGATGATTAATTGCATTGAAGTGCATCCATCAGAAAAAGGAAGTGTATATATTGTTGGAACCCGCTATAAATTAGGCGATTATAAACCATATATTTACAAAACTACCGATTATGGTAAAACTTGGAAATTAATTACCAACGGAATTCCAAACGAATATTTTACGAGAGCTTTAAGAGTTGATACGCAACAAAAAGGACTTTTATACGCTGGAACTGAAAAAGGCATATTTATCAGTTTTGATGATGGTGAAAATTGGAAAGCATTTCAGTTAAATTTACCCATTGTTCCCATTACCGATTTAGCCATAAAAGGAGATCATTTAATTGCTGCAACCCAAGGTCGGGCTTTTTGGATAATCGATGATTTAACACCTCTAAGACAATTGTCTTCAGAAAAAATAACTGCCGATGTCATACTTTATAAACCGCAAAATAGTTATCGGATGAAAGGCAGTTCAAGAAGTATTTCAAAAACCGAAGGTGAAAATCATAAAGGCGGTGTTATGGTTCACTTTTTTGTGAAAGACACCCTTTCAAAAGATCATTATTCATTGTCTTTTTATGATAATAACGGAAAATTAATCAAGGAATTTTCATCAAAACCAGACAAAGAAAAGAATGTTGAAAAATTGGAATTGAAGAAAGGTGCCAACTTATTTAATTGGAATATGCGTTATCCGGATGCTGAAAAAGTGGATGGAATGATATTGTGGTGGGCTTCTTTAAATGGACCAACTGCACTTCCTGGTTCCTACAAAGTAACTCTTTCTAAAAATAATATTCTAATTGAAGAACAAACTTTTGAAATTCTGAAAGATCCACGGATTACCAGTTCTTTTTTCGATTTACAACAACAATTTGATTTTACCTTAAGTGTTCAGGAAAAAATTACTGAAATTCACAAAACTTTAAAACAAGTAGCGAAAGTTCGTGAGCAATTGAAACATCTAAAGACGCTTATTGGTAAGGAAGAACAACATAAATCAATCATCGAAAAAATAAAAAAATTAGAAGATACAATGATTGTTATTGAAAATGAATTGTATCAAACAAAAAGTAAAAGTTCGCAAGACCCGTTAAATTTTCCTATCAAACTCAACAATAAACTAGCCCATTTAA
The DNA here is from genome assembly GCA_030683815.1 of Flavobacteriaceae bacterium. Taxonomy (GTDB): domain Bacteria; phylum Bacteroidota; class Bacteroidia; order Flavobacteriales; family Flavobacteriaceae; genus JAGXRT01. The sequence goes on along the minus strand of JAUXPJ010000017.1, from coordinate 31,550 downwards.
ATGCTTTAATTTCTGTTGGCGATTATAAACCCACCAATCAAATGTTGGTTTATAAAAATGAAATTTTTGAGTTGATTGATGCGCAATTAATCAAAATGAATCAACTTTTTACCACAGATTTGAAAGAACTGAATCTATTAATTAAGCAAAGTGAAGTCGATTTTATTCAAGCAAAATAAACAAAAAAGCGGGCAAAACCTCTTTTTTTTATTCCTTTGCTCCCTTTCCTTCGGAAAGGGCTGGGGATAGGATTTTTTAACCTCTTTTTTTTTGTTTTGCTAATTTTCTGCGGGTTATATACGCCATAAAAATACCGTACACTATGGCTATTACTAATTTAATGAGGATATAAGTGAGCCAGGTATAATCATCAAAACTATGGACAACAGCATTGAGATTTCCTGATTTAAATAATTCAAAAATCATTTCAATCGCCATTACAACGATAAGAAAAATGACTGAAAATCTAATAACTAGACTCCAAAAAGAAGGCAATATTTTAGTCTTTTTCATTTTATTTTAATTTTTGATTATTTTGATGTCGATCGTGATCGCGTTTTGTTTTAACATCCATTTTTTTATCAAAAGCAGCTTGTAAATCAACTCCGGTTTGATTGGCTAAACACAAAACCACAAAAACCACATCGGCTAATTCTTCGCCCAGATCTTTAGATTTATCGCTTTCTTTTTCGCTTTGTTCTCCATAACGACGGGCAATAATTCTGGCAACTTCACCCACTTCTTCGGTTAATTGCGCCATATTGGTCAACTCATTAAAATAGCGGACTCCGTGGTTTTTAATCCACTCGTCAACAATAATTTGTGCATTTTTGATATCCATTTTGATGATTTTAATCGATTAAAAATACTAAAGATTTACTGATTTAAACCTGAGTTCAACAAATCGCATCAATTTCTTGAATGTCGTCACTTCGAGTTGTTTTTCAAAGAAAAACAGTATCGAGAAGCTATTTTTAAATAATTCACTTGTTTTCGATACATTCCGATAAATCGGAACACTCAAACTGACGTGAATTATTCTAAATACTCAATTCTATTTCAGATAATTGATAAATTCATTTCTCGGAATTTCTCTCGCTCCGAAACTCGCTAAATAATCGGTGTACATCTGACAATCTATTAATTGATAATTTTCATTTTTCAGCTTTTCGACCAAAAAAACCAAAGCAATTTTAGAAGCATTTGGCTCTTTGCTAAACATACTTTCACCGCAAAATATGTTGCCTAAATCTACACCGTATAAACCGCCAACCAATTCATCTCCTTTCCAAACTTCAACAGATTTTGCAAAACCGGCTTTGTGAAATTCAATATACGCTTGTTTCATCTCATTAGTTATCCAAGTATTTAGTTGCTTTGGGCGTTCCATATTTTTACAATGATGGATAACTTCTTCAAAATTTTGATTGAAAGTTACCGTATAAATTCCTTTTTTCAGCAAACTTTTCAAACTTTTGGATATTTTAAACTCATTTAAAAACAACACCATTCTAGGGTCTAAACTGTACCAAATAATTGGCTCATCATCAGCATACCAAGGAAAAATACCGCTTTTATAAGCTAAAATTAATCTATCTACAGATAAATCACCGCCAACTGCAACTATTCCAAATTTATCAGCAGTTTCAACCGGTGGAAAATATAATTTATCTGTAACAATATACATTATTTAATTCTTAACCCATTATTGGTTAAAATGGCAAATCGTCTTCGTCTTCTTCCACATTAAAATCAGTAGTTGTTTCAAACGCTTGAACAGAATCAATTGCTGGCGGCGTTGATTCGCTATTCATTTTTTCAATTCTCCATCCTTGAATTGAGTTAAAATACTTGGTTTCATTTTGCGGACTTACCCACTCTCTCCCTCTTAAATTAATACTTATTTTAACTGATTCACCGGCAGTATAATTGTTTAATAAATCGCATTTATCTTGCGTAAATTCTACCAATAAAGACTGCGGATATTGCTCATCGGTAGTTAAAACTAATTCTCTTTTTTTAAATCCCGCACCAAATGTTTTGGCTTCATCAATTTTTTTAATTGTTCCTGTAATTTCCATTTTGTTCTATTATTTATTCTTGATTATGATTCGAATTGGTTTAAAGTATTAAAATAATTGAAATTTACCTATCTTTAATCCGATTTATTTTTACAAATCGTTTACAAAGATAACATCAATTTTAATTGTAATAAAATTAAAACATTTTAAGAAAACATTATGGTATTTTCTTCTCTCAAAAAGTCAATCCAATTTACTTTAATTTTTATTTCATTTTTAATTGTTTCCTTAATCTTATGGAATACCTACATCTTTTTTCAGGAATTCAAGACGGAAGAACGCACTAAAATGATGATTTTGGCTGCTGCACAACGCGAACTAGCCATCAACACAGATTTAGATGCTGATGTTCAATTGCCTTTAACCGTTATTTCTACTAACACCAACATCCCGATGATATTGGTCAATCAGTTTGGTGAGATTGAAAGTTTTCAGAATTTAGATTCATTAAAAGTGAAAGAACCGAGCTATTTAAAAAAACAGCTTGCTTTGATGAAAAAAGAAAATGACCCTATCATTATCAATTTTTATCAAAATAAACAAAGCTATATTTATTACCGAAATTCAGATCTACTCAATAAACTCAGTTATTATCCCATAACTTTAATCTTGATTTTAGTGCTTTTCAGTACCGTAATTTATCTTTTTTTTAGATCGAATAAAACAGCTGAACAAAATAAATTATGGACCGGCATGGCCAAAGAAACGGCACATCAAATTGGCACGCCACTTTCATCTTTGATGGGTTGGTTAGAAATTTTAAAATCAGAAAATGTTAAAGATGATATTTTGATTGAAATTGAAAAAGATATTCATAGGTTACATGAAATAACTGATCGTTTTTCTAAAATTGGCTCTATTCCTTCTTTAACCGAAACAGACATTATAAGTATTACCGAAAAATCTTTTATATATCTGCAAACAAGATGGTCAAAACAAATAGATTTTCAATTTGAAAAAATTAATCATCCAATTAACGTCAAGTTAAATATTCCATTATATAATTGGGTTGTAGAAAATATTGTTAAAAATGCTTTGGATGCCATGAGTGGACGGGGTAAAATCTTGATTACATTTAAAGAAAGTGATGATATAATTACCGTTTTTATCAAAGATAATGGCAAAGGAATTCCTTATAAACTCCAAAAAAAAATATTTTCTCCCGGATTTACCACTAAAAAACGCGGTTGGGGATTGGGTTTATCACTTTCAAAACGAATTATAGAAGATTACCACAAGGGGAAAATCTTTATCAAAGAATCTGAAATGGGTGTTGGCACCACTTTTGGAATTTCACTCAAAAAATCAAACAAATTATAAATTTGAAGCAATTTTTTTAGCTACCTCCATAAATTCTTCAGAAGTTAATTTCACTTTTTTTGTAAAACGGATATCATCCATTTCATTTAAAGGAATCAAATGTATGTGCACATGAGGCACTTCTAAGCCAATTACCGCCAAACCAACCCGCTTGCAAGGAATTGATTTTTCAATAGCAATAGCTACTTTTCTTGAAAATTCCATCAAACTGTTATAGGTAACTTGATCTAAATCAAATAACTTATTTTCTTCTTTTTTTGGAATCACTAATGTATGCCCTTTTGCATTTGGATTAATATCTAAAAAAGCTAAGAAATTTTCATCTTCTGCTATTTGATAGCAAGGAATTTCTCCATTGATAATTTTTGTAAAAATAGTACTCATAATTGGATGTATTTACAAAAAATCCCCAATAATGGGGATTTCTAATTTATCTGGTAATATCTAAAATTTCAAAATTCATAGTTCCATTAGGCACCTGAATTTCAATAACATCACCAATTTTACTCCCCAATAATCCTTTTCCTATTGGTGAATTAACCGAAAGTTTTCCTTGTTTTAAATCAGCTTCAGAGTCTGCAACTAACTTATAACTCAGTTCCATTTTATTCGCTAAATTTTTTATTTTCACTGTTGATAAAACCAAAACCTTAGAAGTGTCTAGTTGAGTTTCATCAATAATTCTTGCGGTAGAAACAATTTCTTTTAGTTTTGAAATTTTCAATTCCAGCATTCCTTGAGCTTCTTTTGCCGCATCATATTCTGCATTTTCAGATAAATCACCTTTATCTCGAGCATCAGCAATAGCTTGCGAAGCTTTTGGTCTTTCAATACTTTCAAAATATTCTAATTCGTCTTTTAGTTTTTTAAAACCTTCTGGCGTATAATATGCTATTTTATTCATAATTCATTCTTTTTTATTAAAATACAAAAATCTCAATTCTGATGAATTCAGATTGAGACCTCATTCACAAATATACAAATTAATTGTAAATTGCAATATAGAATAAAAAGAACATTTTACTTATGATGATGAAAAAATTTAAACCAATCATTTTATTTTTTTTAATGCTTGTAAACTGCGAAAGTGACGATCAAAATAATTTATTGCCGTATGTGCTTGTTAATGAAACAATCAATCTATCCAATCCTGAATTTATAAATATTCAAGTATCAGGCGGTTGGGCATATGCCAACGGTGGGATTAAAGGCATTGTAATTTATAATGTCAATGGAAATTCATTTAAAGCATATGAAAGAAGTTGCCCTCATTTATTACCTTCAGCTTGTTCTCGTATGACAGTTGAACAAAGTTTTAAATTGAAATGTCCTTGTGATCAAAGTGAATTTAATATTTTAAACGGAACTCCACTTACTCCCAACATCAATTATGTAGCAAGAGAATATAAAGTAACGATAATCAATGCCAATACATTAAAAATCACTAATTTTTAGATTTACTTAAATGAGATATGTACTTTTGCATTAAACTAATCTTGTGGAAAATTACTTTTCTTCTCAATTTAAATTAGGAATCCTTGGAGGTGGACAACTCGGTAAAATGCTCCTTGCAGAAACCCAAAAATTTGATATTTTTACTGCTGTTTTAGATCCTTCTGCTGATGCGCCTTGTGCTTTGACAGCACACCATTTTACAAAAGGTGATTTAATGGATTTTGATACGGTTTATCAATTTGGAAAATCGGTTGATTTGCTTACGATTGAAATAGAACATATCAATATTGATGCGCTTTATCAACTTGAAAGTGAAGGATTGACAATTTTTCCACAACCTCATGTTTTAGAAATCATCCAACATAAAGGAAAACAAAAAGAATTCTATAAAAAACACCAAATCCCAACAGCCAGTTTTAAAAGATTTAAATCAATAAATGAGTTAAAAAATGACACTCAAATATTTCCGTTTATATGGAAATCTGCTCAATTTGGTTATGACGGAATGGGAGTTAAAGTAATTAAAAGTCATCATGATTTAACACATTTACCTGATGTTGAATGTATCATTGAAGAGATGATTCCTTTTAAAATGGAATTGGCTGTTATTATTGCTCGAAATCAAAAAAAGGAAATAAAAACGTATCCTGTTGTTGAAATGGAGTTTCATTCGGACGCCAATCAGGTAGAATATGTTATTTGTCCGGCGCGTATTTCTAATGAAATCGCTCAAAAAGCTCAAAAAATTGCTTTACAAGTTTCCGAAGCATTTCAACATGTTGGATTGTTAGCTGTAGAAATGTTTTTAACTGATGACAATCAGATATTAGTTAATGAAGTTGCTCCAAGACCCCATAACAGTGGGCATTACAGCATTGAGGCCTCCTATACCAATCAATTTGAGCAACATCTTCGGTCAATATTAAATCTTCCTTTAGGAAATACTGATAGTAAATTAGCAGGAATTATGGTAAATTTGGTTGGAAGTGAGGGTTATTCTGGAGATGTAATTTATCAAAATATGGATGAAATAATGAAAATTGATGGGGTTACTCCTCATATTTACGGGAAAAAACAAACTCGTCCATTCCGTAAAATGGGGCATGTTACTATTATAAATTCATCTGTTTCAGAAGCCAGAAAAATTGCTGAAGTAGTTAAAAATATGATCAAAGTTATCTGTTAAATGATTAATTTCAACCTCTTAATAAATAAAAAATGGCAAAAGTAAGTGTTATTATGGGAAGTAAATCAGATTTCCCAATTATGAAACAAGCTGTAGAAATTTTAAAAAAGTTTCAAATTGAAGTAGAGGTTGATATCGTATCTGCACACAGAACTCCTGAAAAAATGGTCGATTTTGCTAAAAATGCGCATACAAGAGGTATTTCAGTAATTATTGCAGGTGCCGGCGGAGCAGCTCATTTACCGGGAATGGTTGCGTCTTTATCTCCACTTCCGGTGATTGGAGTTCCTGTCAAATCAAGTAATTCAATTGACGGTTGGGATTCTATTTTATCCATTTTACAAATGCCCAACGGTGTTCCGGTAGCAACAGTTGCCTTAAATGCTGCACAAAATGCAGGAATATTAGCCGTTCAAATTATTGGAAGCACTAACCCTGAATTACAACAAAGTATGCTGGAATTTAAAAATGAGTTAAAACAAAAAGTATTGAAAGATGCTGAAAATTTGTAAATTTTTGTATTCTATTTTTGATTTCATATAAAATATTCATAATAATTTAACTCTATAAATATCATCTCCATATTAATTGTCTGTTAATGACTTATGTCATTATTTTTTATTTATTTTAGCGCTGAAATTTCTCCCTTAATGAATAAAGTAGGCAATCCGCTATTAGAACTTTGTGATACACTGTATCATATTATTTCTTTTTCCAATAAACAATCTACAATTTGTAAAAGGACAGGAATATACAATCAACTTTCATTTGAAAAGTATTTTGAATACAATTTTATATATCCTCCTAATTTATGAAATCACCAACCATTAATTTAATAGTCTTACTTTCTATTACCTGTTTTTTACTTTCATGTAATAAAAATGACAATGATTTTGAAACTGTAAATATTGAAGCAGTATATTTTAATAGTTTAGAAAATGAAATCTTGTCTTTAGTAAATTTTCATAGAGAAAGTATTGGTCTTCATAAAGTATCCACATTAAATCAACCATATACAGAAGCTACAAATCATACAAAATATATGATTCAACAAGGTAAAACAAGCCATGATAATTTTGATATCAGAAGTAGAAACTTAATGGCTGGATCTTCAGCAAGAGTTATTTTAGAAAATGTTGCTGCAGGTTATTTAACTGCAGAAAGTGTAATGAAACAATGGTTTAATAGTGCTTCTCATAGGGCAGTTATAGAGAATCCTGAAGTACAATATATGGGGATATCTGCTCAGAAAGATTCTCAGGGCAGCAATTATTACACACAAATATTTATCGGAAAATAGTTTAAGCCATTTAATTGCATTTTAATAAGAGTACTTTTATAAAAATCATCCCTATTTATACTTTCTATTAGTAAAAATCATCATTTTTTTTACCATTCATTTCTTTTTTTAAGCATATTATACCTAAAAAATGCAAATATTTTACTTATTAAAAAAATTATTTATGCGCGTTTTTACTAATGGTTGGTGCGTTTTTTATAATGAATAGTAATTTTTTTCAATTTTTTCTTGCTTTTTGTTTTTTTGTGACATATATTTGTCCCGTATAAGTAACCCACCCCAAAGGTTATGAAAACAACTTCTTGTATCCCTAAAAAATGAAGTTGGTTTCGATTTGAAGATTAAGATAGAAAGAGAACAATCAATTTAAGTGTTTTGTATCGAACTTAAATTTTAAATAAAAAATTTAATAATAATTCATAATCATCCCAAAAGATATGAAAACAACAATTAAAATTCTAGCCCTAGTATTCATTGCCATTTCTTTTACAGCATGTTCTAAAGATGATGATGGTTTTGAAACCCTTACTGCTACAGAAACAGTAAACATTACCGGATTGGAAACCGAAATTTTAGCTTTGGTTAACATTCACAGAGAAACCTTAGGATTAACAAGAGTATCCGTTTTAACACCAGCTTACACGGAAGCTTCTGGTCACACAAAATATATGATTGATCAAGGAAAGATAAGTCATGATAATTTTGAAGTTAGAAGCAGGAATTTAATGACAACAGCTAATGCCAAAGTAGTATTAGAAAATGTTGGAGCCGGTTATACAACAGCGGAGAGTTTAATGAACGCCTGGTTAAACAGTGAACTTCACAGAAAAAATATTGAAAATCCATCTGTACAATTCATGGGAGTTTCTGCTAAACAAAATGCGACTGGAAGTAATTATTACACTCAAATTTTTATAGGAAGATAAAAAATCAACAATATTATTATTGCGAAAACAATATATAAATCAAAAAAATTATGAAAACAATAGGATTAAACCACCCCGCAAAATCAAATTTTCTAAGAATCAATTCCGATACAAAAAGAACTTTGATTAACTCTTTATCACCTAATTTTTTCTACATGAATAAATCTGGCGGTATTGTGCACCCTGAACAATGTTGTTTGTATTAATACAACTATTGTAGATCATAATTCATTGTATTATTTGAATTAAAAACGTATCAAAATAAAGGTTAGTAATTTTAGTTTTTTTTATCGAAGAGCACTAGGTATAAAAGTGCTCTTCGTTATTTTTAAAAAGTACCCAACACCTAAAATCTGAAAGTAACTGTTATCTTAATTTACTGCCAATATGCAAAAACCTCCCTAAATAGTTATTAAAATATTATATGCGTGTTTTTTATAATGAATGGTGTCTTTTTTATAATGAATGGTAAAATAATTACTTTTTTTCTTGTTTTTAGTATTTTATTATATTACATTTACACCGTAAAAACAAAACAAACACCCCAAAAGATTATGAAAACAAATGTTTCAAACAACGCCGCAAAATCTAAAGTTCATGCAAATGGTATTTCAACAGGGAGAACTTTGATCAATTCGCTATCGCCAAATTTTACTTATGTAAATAAATCGGGGGGAATAGTGCAGCCAGAACAGTGTTTGATTTATTAATTGTTTTGTTTATTTAAGTGAAATTCATTGTTATATTATATTTGAATTTAAAGGTTAGTTTTTAAGAAGGTTAGTAGATTTTTAAAGGTTAGTCAGAATTAAGATTAGTTAAAAAATTAAAGGTTAGTAGATTTAATTTTTACCGAAAAGTGTCCGTTTGGATGCTTTTTTGTTTTTATCCATTATATATAGAACAACATTAAAAGCTTTCTTACCTTTGTGTTTTATAGCTATATGAATCGATTTGTAAAGCAATTTATTATAAAGGATGTTGAATTATTCAAATCACAATTATTGCATTGGAGTCAACAGTTTGATATTTTCTGTTGGTTAGATTCTAATAATTATAATGATTCTTACAGCGCATATGATACTATTTTAGCAATTGGCATAAAATCTTTCATAAAAACAAATATTGATAAAGGTGCATTTCATTTGTTGGAAGATTTTAAAAAGCAGCACAATGATTATTTATTTGGATTTCTTACTTATGATTTAAAAAACGATGTTGAAAATCTCTCTTCTAACAATTTAGACGGACTTCAGTTTCCTTCTCTTTATTTTTTTCAACCAAAAAAAATTATATTTATTAAAAAAAATACCATCACTTTTTCCTATTTATATGATTTGAAAACTGAAATAGATGCTGATTTTAAATCAATTAAAAATCAAATATTTAATATTGAAGAAAAAGAAATTTCTATTAATGAGGTAGAAATTAAACAACGTATTTCTAAAAAAGCCTATTTAGAAAAATGTGAGCATCTTTTGCAGCACATCCATCGTGGAGACATCTATGAGATTAATTTTTGCATGGAATTTTTTTTAGAACACACAAAAATCAATCCCTTTAAAATTTTTAAAAAATTAAATGATATCTCAAGTCCGCCATTTGCAAGCTTTTTCAGACATCATAATTTATATCTATGCTCAGCCTCACCAGAAAGATATATAAAGAAAATCGGTCAAAAAATAATTTCACAACCTATTAAAGGAACAGCTAAACGAGGTATTTCTACCGAACAAGATGCTGAACTTATTAAAATATTAAAAGAAAACCCAAAAGAAAGATCAGAAAATATCATGATTGTTGATTTGGTGAGAAACGATCTTTCTAAAACAGCCGTTAAAGGAAGCGTAAAAGTTGAAGAACTTTGTGGCATCTACACTTTCAGACAAGTTCATCAACTCATTTCAACAATTTCAGCTGATATTCCTTTAGGAACATCAGCAGTTTCCATTCTTAAAAACACTTTTCCGATGGGAAGTATGACGGGAGCACCAAAAATATCCGCCATGAAAATCATCGAAGAAGTTGAAGAAACTAAACGTGGGTTATATTCTGGAAGCGTCGGTTATTTTACTCCGGAAGGTGATTTTGATTTCAACGTTGTTATTCGAAGTATTTTACACAACGCCACTACTCAATACACTTCTTTCTCTGTAGGAAGCGCCATTACATCACTTTCAAATCCAGAATATGAATATGATGAATGTTTATTGAAGGGAAAAGCGATGAAACAGGTATTGACAGAACGTTAATTTTATTGGTTCATTTACAATAAAAAAGCATAATTTTGAGTTTCTGATTAGGTCAGTGCTATTCAAATGTTAGAAAAATTTAAACAACATCTTCATCATAATTGTCCTTTTTTAAAGGATAAAAAAATACTTGTGGCTGTTTCTGGCGGACTTGACAGTATGACGCTTGCTCATTTAATGCATCAACTTCAATATGATATTGCGATTGCTCATTGCAACTTTAAATTACGTGGTGATGAAAGTGATGCCGATGAACAATTCGTGAAAAATTACGCAATTCAACACCAAATTCCGTTTTTCTCAACCCATTTTGACACTGCGAAACTTGCTGAAAAAAAAAGAATTTCAATTCAAATGGCTGCTAGAGATCTTCGTTATGAGTGGTTTAATAAAGTTCTGAAAAAACAGCAATTTGATTATTTACTCACAGCGCATCATTTAGATGATATGTTTGAAACTTTTTTAATTAATTTAAGCAGAGGTACCGGATTAGATGGTTTGGTTGGAATTCCGCAGATTAATGAAAATATTGTTAGACCATTACTCATCTTTAAACGTGAGGATATTAGTTTATTTGCTCAAAAAGAAAAAATTAAATGGAGAGAAGATCAATCTAATTTAACGATAAAATATCATCGCAATAAAATAAGACACGAAGTTGTTCCCATTTTAAAAGAATTGAATCCAAGTTTATTGAGTTCTTTTCAAAACACAATAAATCATCTGAAGAATAGTCAAGAAATTTTACTGAATCATATCAATGATATCAAAGATCAGATTATCATTACAGAAATAAAAGCCGTTGATGAACAAATCATCCTTAAAATAATAGTTGAAAAACTAAACCGACTTTCTCATCCCAAAAATTATCTATTTGAAATCCTTAAAAATTATGGATTTACAGAATGGGATGATGTTACAAATTTAGCGAATGCACAATCAGGAAAAATAGTTTTAAGTAAAACGCATCGATTAATTAAGGATAGAGATTTTTTACTTCTAACATTGAATCCAAACATAAAAACAGCAGTTATTGAAAAAAATCAATATGAAATATCGACAAATACTAAATCAATCACTTCTCCTATTCAATTAAAATTTCAATCTTTAAATCCGGAAAAAGTTAATCTAAAGTCGATTTCAGAAAACAGTATTTTAGTAGATAAAGATTTGTTAAAGTTTCCTTTAATCCTTCGTAAATGGAAAAAAGGAGAGTATTTTTGCCCCTTTGGTATGGAGGGGACTAAAAACTTGAGTAAGTTTTTTAAAGATGAAAAATATTCTCTACCTCAAAAAGAAAATACGTGGTTGCTTTGTTCTGAAAATCAAATTGTTTGGGTTGTCGGAAAACGTCCAGATAATCGATTCAGAGTTTCACCACAAACAAATCATATTTTAAAAATTACCTTAGACAATGAAGAAATTTCTTAGTTTATTATTGATAACAACAGGTCTGTTTACAGGACTTAAAGCGCAAATTTATGATCCTGTAAAATGGAACACTTCCGTAGAAAAAGTATCCGATTCTACCTTTTATTTGGTTACAACAGCAACTATTCAAAGTGGTTGGCATTTATACTCACAAAATGTGCCGGATGGCGGTCCAATTCCAACAACTTTTACCTATAAAACAAATCAGCAATTTGAATTATTAGAGAAAACCACCGAACCTAATGGGATTGAAATTGACGACAAAGTGTTTGATATGCGTATTAAATATTTTGAACATGAAGCTGTTTTTAAACAACTGGTCAAAATAAAAAATGCCGATTTATCAGTAATCAAAGGAGAAGTAGAGTTTATGGTTTGCGATGATAAAAATTGCTTGCCACCAACTATTCAAGATTTAGAATTTAGAATTAAAGAAGGATCTGCAGTTTCAGAAACTATCTCAACAACTAAAACACCTAAAGGAACTGACACTTCAAAAAGAGGGTTATGGTCCATTTTTATTCTTAGTTTTTTAGGCGGATTGGCAGCACTTTTAACGCCCTGTGTTTTCCCAATGATTCCAATGACCGTGAGTTTTTTCACGAAACAAAGTAAAAATAAAGCTGTTGGTTTTCGAAATGCCATCATTTACGGAATTTCTATCATTGCAATTTATGTTTTACTCGGAACAGTTGTAACAGCTGTTTTTGGCGCTGATTCTCTCAATGCACTCTCAACAAATGTCTGGTTTAACATTATCTTCTTTTTGCTGTTAGTCATCTTTGCAATTTCATTTTTAGGCGCTTTTGAAATTGTTTTACCAAGTTCTTGGGGAACAAAAGTAGATGCTCAGGCAGACAGAGGAGGAGTCATCGGAATTCTATTTATGGCATTGGCTTTAGCAATCGTTTCTTTCTCTTGTACAGGTCCAATTGTCGGAACTTTATTAGTTGAGGCTGCTTCCAAAGGAGGCATTGCACCAATCATTGGAATGTTAGGTTTTTCATTGGCTTTAGCTTTACCTTTTGGATTATTTGCAGCTTTCCCCGGATGGCTCAATTCTTTACCAAAATCCGGCGGATGGCTCAACACCGTAAAAGTAACTTTAGGATTTTTAGAACTCGCGCTGGCGTTTAAATTCTTATCAAATGCCGATTTGGTTTTACAACTACATTGGTTAGAACGCGAAGTGTTTTTAGCCATTTGGATTGCTATTTTTGGGGCGATGGCCTTATATTTATTCGGAAAAATTTCCTTACCACACGATACACCAAATGGTTCTATTTCAGTAGGTCGATTTTTATTGGGATTGGCAACTTTGGCATTTACTATTTATATGATTCCGGGGCTTTGGGGAGCTCCGCTAAAACTCATCAGCGGATTTCCTCCTCCATTAAAATACAGTGAATCTCCTTATGGTGTCGGATTTTCTAAGTCTACAACTTCAGACAATTCCAATCATAATGGTTTACCAGATGGTGCTCATTATGGACCACATGACATCCTTGCTTTTGTAGATTATGAAAAAGGAATGACTTATGCTAAAGAAATTAATAAACCTGTTTTAATAGATTTTACCGGACATGCGTGTGTAAATTGTCGGAAAATGGAAGATTATGTTTGGTCTGATCCGCAGGTTTTAGATATTTTAAAAAATCAAGTGGTACTTATTTCTTTATATGTTGATGATAAACGTGAATTGCCATTATCAGAACAATATACATCCGAAGAAACCGGTAAAAAAATCAAATATATTGGTCAGAAATGGAGTGATTTTCAACTTAAAAATTACAAAGCAAATGCACAGCCATTTTATGTTTTGATCAATCATCAAGAAGAAATGCTTATTGAACCATCAGCTTATAATCCGGATATTCAAACTTATATTGATTGGTTAAAGGGAGGAATATCTAAGTTTTAAAACAGCATGGATTATCAAAAATTATTAGAAAACATTTATTATCAAGTTAAAAATCAACCTAATAAAGGAGAATTAGCTACTTATATTCCCGAATTAGCAAGAATAAATCCAGATAAATTTGGAATAAGTTTACAATTTTTAGATGGACAATCATATCATGTTGGTGATGCTCAAGAAAAATTCTCAATCCAAAGTATTGCCAAAGTATTTGCTTTTTCATTGGCTATTTCTTTAGTAGGAAAAGAAATTTTTAAACGTGTTGGAGTTGAACCATCAGGAAATTCATTTAATTCGCTGGTGCAATTAGAATATGAAAAAGGAATTCCTCGAAATCCATTTATAAATGCTGGAGCAATAGTTGTTGCTGATGTTCTCATTTCAAATCTGGAAAAACCAAAAGAAGAACTCTTATTGTTTATACAAAAAGCCGCAGGAAAAAAGATTGAATACAATGAGCAAGTAATGCAATCAGAAAAATCTACCGGATTTCGGAATACGGCTTTGGCCAATATGTTAAAATCATATGGAAATTTGGAAAATGATGTTGAGAAAGTTTTAGATGTTTATTTTTATTTATGCTCTATTTCAATGACTTGCGAAGAGTTAGCAAACGCATTCAAGTATTTATGCAATGGCGGAAAATTAGTTTCAACCCAAGAAGCACTTCTAACTTTGAGTCAGACAAAACGTTTGAATGCCTTAATGCAAACCGGTGGTTTTTATGATGAAGCCGGTGAATTTACTTATAAAGTTGGATTATCCGGTAAAAGTGGTGTTGGTGGTGGCATTATCGCTTTATATCCCGGGCAATTTACGATTGCTGTATGGAGTCCGAAATTAAATGTAAAAGGAAATTCTCTGAGAGGAATGAAAGTATTAGAACAATTTACAACTGATTCTCAATTGTCTATTTTTTAAATCGCTTCAAAACAATTAATTAACGAAAAACATCAATAATCAGTGATGTTTACAAATATTTTAAGCTTTAAAATGCCATTAATTAAAAAAAAATTAAAAAAAACTGACAAATTGAAAAATAATACTATAACTTTGCGACAATTATAATAATTTAATATCATGAATAAAGGTACAGTAAAATTTTTTAATGAGTCAAAAGGTTTCGGATTCATTAGTGATGAAAGTTCAAGCAAAGAATACTTTGTGCACATCTCTGGATTAGTTGACAAAATCCAAGAAGGAGATTCAGTGGAATTCGATTTACAAGACGGAAAAAAAGGTCTTAATGCGGTAAATGTAAAAGTAATTTAATATATACTTCTAAACTTTTTTATTGAATGGCCTGCAGTTTTGCGGGCTATTTTGTTTTACATCCTTCTGATGATAGTTATTTCACAAATCAAAAGTTGAGCTTTATATGCCCTCTAAATAAATCCCCTTAAAAATTTCGTGAACAAACAATTTACCGTAATTTTAATCTTTACTTTTTGATGAATTATATCGTCTAATTTTATATAATATGCCAATAGTTTTTTTGTCAGTTAAAGCTAAATATTGATAATTGTATGAAACGTAAAATTAAATACTACCGACTTGTTTGGTTAAAACATGATTTACCTGCCGGACTTTCTGTTTTCTTTGTGGCACTTCCACTTTGTTTAGGAATTGCGTTAGCTTCTGGCGCTCCACTATATTCAGGACTTTTGTCTGGTATCATTGGCGGACTTATGGTTTCGGTTCTTAGTGGTTCTCAATTAGGCGTTTCAGGACCCGCTGCAGGTTTAACAACTTTGGTTGCCGCCTCTATCATTTCGTTAGGCGATTTTAAAGTTTTTTTACTCGCAGTTATAGTTGCAGGTATGTTTCAGTTAATTCTTGGATTACTTAAACTTGGCAGTATAGCCAGTTACTTTCCCTCTTCAGTTATCAAAGGCATGTTAGCCGCAATTGGGTTAATGCTCATTTTAAAACAAATTCCAATTGCTATTGGATATGACCAGCCAGACTTTTGGACAAGTGGTTTTCTTCAGCTATTTTCTCCAGATAATTTTCTGGGCAGTTTTCAAAATTTTAATCAACACAGTACTAGAGGAGCCATTTTAATTTCTATTATTTCTCTAATCCTACTTATTGCACTTCAGCAACCTTTTGCTAAAAAGATAAAACTGATCCCTGCTCCCTTAATCGTTGTTATAATAGGAATCGTAATCAATATTTTATTTACTAATGAGGCATCAGTGTTCTCGCTTAAACAAACACAATTGGTAAATATCCCTCCCAATATTTTTGCTGATATTTCTTTTCCTGATTTTTCAAAACTGTTTGCAATTAAAGAAATCTGGATAAATGGTATCCTTATTGGAATACTTGCTACTTTAGAAACTTTGCTGAGCGTAGAGGCTGTTGATAAATTAGATAAGCGTAATCGTATCACACCCATTAATCGCGAATTAATTGTTCAGGGAATTGGCAATATGACTTGTGGACTTTTAGGAGCAATTCCTATAACATCCGTTGTGGTAAGAGGAGCTGCCAATGTAGATGCAGGTGGAAGAACAAAACTTGCCAGTTTTACACATGGATTTTTTCTATTAATCGCTATTCTATTAATTCCATCCTTGCTGAATAAAATACCATATGCTTCATTGGCAGCAATTTTACTGATTACCGGATTTAATTTAACAAAACCAAAACTGTATCACAACATGTTGGGTTTAGGTTGGAAACAATTTATCCCTTTTATTATAACCATCATAGTTATACTTTCTACTGATTTATTAATTGGAGTAAGTATTGGACTTTTAATTTCTACTTATTTCATCATTCAAAACAATTTCAAAGAAGAATATAAAATTTCCAAAAAATTGCAACATGAAACCGAAGTGTATTTAATCAAACTTAATAGTAATGTAACTTTTCTTAATAAAGTAAAACTAAGAAAAACCTTAGATCAAATTCCCGAATATAGCGTTCTAACAATTGATGGAAGTGAATGCAACTTTATTGATTATGATATATTAGAAATCATAAGTGAATACAGTAATAAGGCTAGAAATAAACACATTGAATTTCATTTACTTGGTGTTGAAAAAGTGAATGTAACCGCTTTACATTAAAAATTTAAACCATGAAAAAAACGCTTAAAATAGTACATTGGCTACCTAAAGTAATCGGTATTTTAGCCATTTTATTTGTAGGTTTATTCGCACTTGATTCTTTTGATTCCAATCTAACCATTTGGCAGCAAGTTGGCGGATTTTTAATACACCTTATCCCTTCATTTATTTTAACTGCAATTCTTATCATCGCATGGAAAAGGGAATATATTGGCGGCATCATCTTCACCATAATTGGTCTTGGAATGATTCCGTTTGTTTTTATAAAGAATTATAACATAAATAATTCTATCTGGATGAGTCTTGGTGTCACCCTTTTAGTTACGTTTCCGTTCGTAGTTGTGGGAGTTCTTTTTATGGTAAGTCACTTCAGAAAAAAAAGAGAAAATTTATAAAAGAAATTTTATTGTATTTTAGTCGATATAATACAAAATATTTGAATGATGAAAATAGCCATGTGTAGCATTCCGGTTACAGACCCTTTAAAAGCTCATCAATTTTATACAGAGATTCTGCAATTTAAATCACATTTGTATATGCCAGAACACCAATTGGCTATTGTGGTTGATGAAGGAAATCCTAATTTTACCAAGCTCTTATTAGAACCCAACAGTAATTCCATCAGCAAAAATTACCAAGAAGGACTGTACCAATCTGCCATTCCGATAATTGTTTTAAACACTGAAGATATTCAACAAGAATACCATCGTTTAAAGCAATTGGGCATCAATTTTATGAAAGAACCAACTAAACAAGCTTGGGGACTTGAAACTGTTTTTGACGATACTTGCGGAAATTATATTCAATTGGTACAACTACCAAATTGATTTTTTATTACTGACTTAAAAGATTGACTTTATAAAAACTAATTTTCTATGATTAGCTCCAAAGATATTTCAGAAAACGAATACAATCCTTCTTATCAACCCTATATCAATACCCTAAAAGTACCTGAACTATTTGGAGCATTGAATAAAAGCTATGAAGACACTTTAACATTATTGGAAAATCTAACTGAAGATAAATTATTATATCGTTACGGTGAAGATAAGTGGACCATCAAAGAAATTGTACAACATCTCATTGATGCTGAACGTATTTTATGTTATCGCGCCTTGCGATTTTCAAGAAATGACAGCACAGATTTACCGGGCTATGATGAAAATTGGTTTGTCAATTTTTCTAATGCAAATGAACGTCCTATTACCGATTTATTAGCTGAATTTCATTGTGTTAGAAGTGCAACTGTTTCCTTATTTAAAAGTTTTACAGAAGAAATGTTAATCAGAACAGGAGTTGCCAATACATCTGAAATGAGTGTGCGAGCAGCTGGATTAATCATTGCCGGACATCAATGGCATCATCTAAATGTGATAAAAGAACGTTATCTTTCAACCATTAAAAAACTCTAAAATTTCTGTTATGCGTATTTTTAAAATCATCCTGAAAACCATTGGAATATTTTTAGCAATCATTTTTGTCATTGGATTGGTTTTATATTTTCAACAAAAACCGGTTTATGAGGGGCAAATCCAATTAAATGGAATAGGAAATGAAACGTCTGTTTATTTTGATGATTATGGAATTCCGCATATTTATGCCGAAAATGAAGTTGATGCGATGATTGCTTTAGGCTATGTTCACGCGCAAGATCGTCTTTGGCAAATGGAATTATTGCGAAGAATTGCTCCGGGAAAATTATCAGAAATATTTGGTGAAGACATGCTGGAAACCGATCGATTTTTTGCCGCTTTAGGAATTGAAGAAGCCTCCAAAAAAACCATCGATTCTTTAAATACAGCAAGTAAATCTTACCAATTAGCGCAAGCATATTTAAAAGGAATCAACCAATTTATTGATGAGGGCGCAACTCCCGTTGAATTTTTACTTTTAGGATTAAAAAAGAATCATTTTGAAATAAAAGATATTTACAACACTTTGGGTTATATGTCTTTCTCTTTTGCGATGGCTCAAAAAACAGATCCTTTACTTTCCTTATTACATCAAAAATTGGGGAATTCTTATATGAATGAACTTCAATTAGGAACAAATTTAACCACAACAACCATTAAAAATTCACCCGAAATGCTTCAAAATATTTCGGAAATTGCCCATCAAATTTTTGAAAAAACACCTGTAAGTTCGTTTATTGGCAGTAATAGTTGGGTAATTGGAGCCGAGAAAACACAACATCAAAAAGTCATTTTTGCCAACGACCCACATATCGGATTTTCACAACCCGCCGTTTGGTATGAAGCACATATTACTACGCCTCAACACGAAATTTACGGTTTTTATATTGCCGGAGTTCCTTTTCCGCTTTTGGGTCACAACCACCAATATGCTTATGGTTTAACCATGTTTGAAAATGATGATATCGATTTTTACGAAGAAGAAACACATCCAACCGACTCTACTTTATATCGATTTAAGGATGGTTGGAAAAAGTATGAATTCACTCAAAAAACAATCGCGATTAAAGGAAAATCATCAAAAAAATTAATGGTTAAATCTACCCATCACGGACCAATCGTTTCCGGAATTGCCAAAAATATTTCCAGAGACAAACCCGTTTCTATGTTTTGGGTGTACACGCAACAACCCAATTTAATGTTGGATGTTTGTTTTGAAATGTCGCGCACAACCTCCATTACAGATTTTAAAAAAGGTGTTTCAAAAATCCATGCCCCAGGACTTAATGTAATGTATGGTGATGCTCAAGGAAACATTGCTTGGTGGGCAAGCGGTAAACTCTACACCTATCCAAAGGAAACTAATCGTAATTACTTTTTAAATGGCGCTGATGGCGAACAAGAAATGGAGCGTTATTTAGATTTTTCAGAGAATCCTCAAGCTATCAACCCAAAATGGAATTATGTTTATTCAGCTAATAACCAACCAGACTTATTATATCCCGGTTATTATTTGCCGGAAGATCGCGCTAAAAGAATTGTAGATTTATTAGAAAATAAGAATGATTGGAATCAAGCATCGGTTTCAAATATGATAACTGATGTAACTTCACCAACAGCGCCCAATTTTGTTAAGGAGTTTTTAAAAACTATTCCTACTAAAGGACTGACTGAGAATCAGCAAAAAGCAGTTGAAATGCTGAAAGAATGGAAAGGTGATTTTCAATTAAATGGTATCGCTCCAACTATTTACACTAAAATGATTTACAATTATCTCAAATTCACTTTTGAAGATGAAATGGGAAAAGAAACCTTTGATAAATTACTGAACACCCATTTTATGAAAGTTGAAATTGGTCATCATCTGATGAAAAATGAATCTCCTTGGTGGGATGATATAAAAACGGAAATCAGAGAAAATAAAGCAATTATCTTAAATAAATCATTTACCTCAGCTATTTTATCTTTAGAAAAACAGTTGGGAAGTAATATCAATAAATGGACTTGGAATAAAGTCCATACGCTTGAACATCCGCATGCTATGGGAAAAATCGCTTTATTGCGTCCCTTTTTTAATGTGGGTCCTTTTGAAATTAACGGTAGCAGTGAAGTCATCAACAACCTACAATTTCCTTTAACCGATGATGGTTTGTATAAAGTAAATGCGGGGCCTTCATCGCGCAGAGTGATTGATTTTTCTGATGTAGAAAATGCTGTTAACATTTCTCCAACAGGTCAATCCGGCAATATTTTCAGCAAACATTATGCAGATCAATCAAAAATGTATGTAAATAATCAATTCAGAAAAATGAAACTCAACAAAGAAGATATTATTAAAACTTCAAAAAAATTAGTAATACTTCCAAAAAAATAAAGATTCTCTGTTTGTAATTTAAGTAATTACATTATATTTAAGCAGTTTTTGAAAAAGGAAAAGAATGCTTAAAAAAATTTATGGAAGCGCCGTTTTTGGCGTTGAAGCTACCACAATTACCGTTGAAGTCAATATTGATAAAGGCATCGGCTATCATTTGGTGGGTTTGCCAGACAATGCTATACGTGAGAGTAGTTATCGTATTTCGGCAGCTTTAAAAAACAATTCATACGAATTTCCCGGTAAAAAAATCACCATCAATATGGCGCCTGCCGATTTGCGCAAAGAAGGTTCTGCCTATGATTTAACATTAGCCATCGGTATCATGGCGGCCTCCAACCAAATTAAATCAGAAAATTTGGAGCGTTTTATAATTATGGGTGAACTCTCTCTCGACGGCAATTTACAACCCATAAAAGGCGCTTTACCTATTGCCATAAAAGCTAGAGAAGAAGGTTTTGAAGGATTTATTCTTCCGATGCAAAATGCGAAAGAAGCTGCCATTGTTAACAATTTAAAAGTTTACGGTGTAGAAAATATTACTGAAGTAGTTGATTTTTTTAACGGTAAAAACGAATTGACACCTTTTATAGTAGATACCCGAAAGGAATTCAATCAGGCGGTAAATCATTATGAATTTGATTTTTCTGATGTCAAAGGACAAGAATCAATTAAAAGATGTATGGAAATTGCGGCTGCCGGCGGACATAATATCATTTTAATTGGTCCACCGGGTGCCGGAAAAACAATGTTAGCCAAACGATTGCCTTCTATTTTACCACCGATGACTTTACAAGAATCTTTAGAAACCACTAAAATTCATTCGGTTGTGGGCGGACTGAAAGCACATACCGGATTGATGTGTCACCGACCTTTTCGATCTCCACATCACACCATTTCTGATGTGGCACTTGTTGGTGGCGGACAATATCCACAACCCGGTGAAATTTCTTTGGCGCATAATGGCGTGTTGTTTTTAGATGAGTTGCCCGAGTTTAAACGCACCGTTTTAGAAGTGATGCGCCAGCCATTAGAAGACCGTGAAGTAACTATTTCAAGAGCAAAATTTACGGTTACTTATCCGTCTAGTTTTATGTTGGTAGCCAGTATGAATCCGAGTCCGAGCGGATTTTTTAACGACGCTAACAGTCCGGCAACTTCTTCGCCCTACGAAATGCAACGCTATCTGAGTAAAATTTCCGGTCCGTTATTAGATCGGATTGATATTCATATTGAAGTAACGCCGGTTCCTTTTGAAAAATTGACGGAGGAAAGAGCTGTTGAATCTAGTAAATCAGTCAGAGAAAGGGTTATCAGTGCAAGAGAAATTCAAACAGAACGTTTTAAAGAAAACGATAACATTCATTACAACGCTCAAATGAGTTCAAAAATCTTAAAACAATATTGTGTGTTGAGCGATGAAAGTAAAAACTTACTGAAAACTGCAATGGAACGACTGAATTTATCAGCACGTGCCTACGATAGAATTTTAAAAGTTTCGCGTACCATCGCCGATTTAGAAAATGCTCCCGATATTTTACCTATCCACATCTCTGAAGCCATTCAGTACCGCAGTTTGGACCGTGAAGGTTGGTTGGGGTAAAGCTATCTTTTAACTTTAACTAACTGCTTGGTAGATTCCCGTTCCACCAAAGTAGTTTTAATCACTTTGGTAACAGAGGCGTATGCCGGATTATTTTTTTCAATAGCATCAATGAGCATATGGGTGGCAGTTTCTCCCATTAATTCGCCATGCTGGCTTACGGTTGTTAATTTTGGCGTAGAATGACGTGATAAAATTCCGTTAGAAAAACCAATTACTGAAAGGTCTTTTGGAATTTTCATTCCTTTTTTTTGAGCTATTTTCATAGCGGTAATGGCAGACAATTCATTAGTTGCTAAAATGCCATCTATCTTCTTTTTATTGAAAAGTTGTGCAATAACCTCATCGTATTCTTTTGGATCTTCAACTTCCACTATCATGGTTTCATCAATGGGGAGCAATGCTTCCTTTAACGCTCTTAAATAACCTTCTTTACGAAGTTTTCCAATGGAATATTTAGCAACAGTGGTAATAAAAGCAATGTGTTTACAATTGGAATTGATTAAATGTTTCGTGGCAAAATAGGCTCCTTCTTCATCGTTCACAATTACTTTATCAACATCAACTCCTTCTGCTACACGGTCAAACATTACAATGGGAATTCCATCTTCAATATTATCTTTAAAATGTTGAAATTGTTCTTTTATTTCAGTTTCTTTTGACATCGATAAAATAAAACCATCTATATCACTTCCATTCGCCAACAAATCCATCGTTTCAACTTCTTTTTCATATGAATCATTGGTAATACACGTAATAATTTTATATCCCCTATTATTCGCTACTTTTTCGATACCACTAAAAACTTGTGCAAAAAAATGATTGAGCATATTTGGAATAAGAATTCCCAAGGTTTTAGAACGCTGATTTTGAAGACTCAACGCTAATGTATTTGGCTTGAAATTATGTTGCTTGGCGTATTCTTTAATCTTTTTCTTAGTTTCTTCACTAATTTCAAAACTGTCATTCAACGCTTTTGAAACGGTAGAAATTGAAACACTTAGCTCATTTGCGATGTCTTTTAAAGTAATCTTCTTCTTCATGATTTAAAAAACTTTATTAATTATCTAAAATCTTAATAACTATACAATCGATATCCTAAAATCACATAAAAATACTCCAAAAAAATGAATTTTTGGAGTATTTTTAGATACATTTCTTATTACTTTTTAGTATCGGTAATACTCTGGTTTATAAGGTCCTTCAACTTTTACACCGATATAAGCAGCCTGATCCGGACGTAAAATTTCTAACTCTACGCCTATTTTTTCTAAATGTAAACG
Organism: Flavobacteriaceae bacterium; assembly: GCA_030683815.1. Lineage (GTDB taxonomy): Bacteria > Bacteroidota > Bacteroidia > Flavobacteriales > Flavobacteriaceae > JAGXRT01. The sequence continues at coordinate 7,932 of JAUXPJ010000017.1, read as the reverse complement.
CGCTACTTTTTCATCTAAATGTTTAGGCAATGTATATACTTTATTTTCATATTGGTCGGTATGAAGCCATAATTCTAATTGCGCCAAGGTTTGGTTGGTAAATGAATTACTCATCACAAAACTAGGATGTCCTGTTGCACAACCTAAATTTACCAAACGACCTTCTGCCAATAAAATAATTTCTTTTCCATCAATCGTATAAATATCAACTTGTGGTTTAATTTCTACTTTGGTGTGTCCATAGTTTTTGTTTAACCAAGCTACATCAATTTCATTGTCAAAATGCCCGATGTTACAAACGATGGCTTTATCTTTCATTTTGGCAAAATGAGTTCCGGTAACAATATCTTTATTTCCGGTTGTCGTAATAATAATGTCTGCGTTGGCAATTACAGTATCCAATTTTTTCACTTCGTGACCGTCCATCGCGGCTTGCAACGCACAAATCGGGTCAATTTCGGTAACGGTTACAATAGAACCGGCACCTCTAAAAGAAGCTGCAGTTCCTTTACCAACATCGCCATAACCACAAACTACCACGCGTTTTCCGGCTAACATGATATCAGTCGCTCTTCTTACGGCATCAACGGCACTTTCTTTACAGCCATATTTATTGTCAAATTTTGATTTGGTAACCGAATCATTTACATTGATGGCAGGCATTAGGAGTGTACCTTTTTCCATACGCTCATATAAACGATGCACTCCCGTAGTGGTTTCTTCTGATAATCCTTTTATTCCGGCAGCCAATTCTGGATAGATGTCAAAAACCATATTGGTTAAATCACCTCCATCATCTAAAATCATATTTAATGGTTTTTTATCTTCACCAAAAAATAAAGTTTGCTCAATACACCAGTCAAATTCTTCTGCATTCATTCCTTTCCAAGCATAAACAGAAATTCCGGCAGCGGCAATCGCTGCAGCGGCATGATCTTGCGTTGAAAATATATTACATGAACTCCAAGTAACTTCTGCTCCTAACTCAACTAATGTTTCAATTAAGACAGCTGTTTGGATGGTCATGTGTAAACATCCTGCAATTCTTGCTCCTTTCAGCGGTTTTTGACTTCCATATTCTTTACGCAAACTCATTAACCCAGGCATTTCAGCTTCAGCTAAATGTATTTCCTTTCTTCCCCATGCTGCTAAGCTGATGTCTTTCACCTTATATTTTACATACGTTGATGTTTCTGTACTCATATTCTTATATTTGTGATTAAATTTGGTGCGAAATTACAAAATACCATTGAAAAAACGGCATGCCATTATATAAAACCATCAAATCATCTAAACACACTACTGCGATTGTGTGGAAAATAGAAGAATCGTTAGAAACTTTATACCAAGGTATTACGCTAACGGATAATAGTATTCGAAGAATTCAAAACATGCGTTCTGAAATTCATCAAAAAGGATATTTAAGTGTTCGGCATCTATTGAAATCATTGGGTTATGAAGATGCTGATTTATTTTATACCGATGATGGAAAACCGCATTTAAAGGATGGAAAACACATTTCTATTACGCATTCCTTTATTTTTTCCGGGATTATTATAAGTGATTATGAAGCCGGTATTGATATTGAAATGAACCGTGAAAAGATTATTAAAATTGCTCCCAAATTTGTGGCTGATGAGTTTAATTTTTTAGAAGAAGAAAATTTGATTGAGCAATTGACTATTATTTGGGGAGCTAAAGAATCATTGTATAAAATTCATCCTGATGGCGGATTGTTATTCAAATATCATTTGCCCATTGAACCCTTTAAATTGTCGGACGGACAAACACGTGGTTGGATTAAAAAAGATAAATTTTTTGAAGTTTATTCCATTTATTTTGAACAATTAGAAAATTTCACTTTGGTTTATGCTATTTGATTTATGAAAGAAACTTCCATTTTAAACTACATACAAAATGCTAAGAAAAATAAGCAAAAATTACTGGCTATTTTGTTGGATCCTGATAAAATTTTGTTGAAAAAACTCCCAGAAGTTGTTCAGAAAATCAATGAAAGTAACGCTCATTTAATTTTTGTGGGCGGCAGTCTGTTGTTTAAAAATGTCTTGGATGAATTTGTGCAGATTATAAAAAACAGCACCCAATTACCCATTATTTTATTTCCCGGAAATGCCATTCAAATTAGCAATAAAGCTGACGGAATTTTATTTTTATCATTGATTTCAGGGAGAAATCCGGAATTTTTAATAGGAAATCAGGTGATTGCAGCTCCATTATTAAAGCAAACAACACTTGAAATTTTATCCACTAGTTATTTACTAATTGAAAGTGGCCGAGAAACAACGGCTTCCTACATCAGCAATACAAAACCAATTCCGAGACACAAACCGGAAATCGCCATGGCAACCGCTTTAGCGGGCGAAATGTTGGGACATCATCTTATTTATCTGGATGGCGGAAGTGGTGCACAATACGCTGTTCCACCAGAAATGATAAAAATGGTTGCTGACAATATTAATATTCCACTCATTGTTGGAGGAGGTATCAAATCTGAAAAACAACTCAATGATGCCTTTGAAAGCGGAGCCGATATGGCAGTTATCGGGACTGCTTTTGAAAATGACATTAACTTTTTAAAACAATATGAATTATGAAAATATCAGTAGATATCAGTATGTATCCGTTGCATCGAGATTTTGAAATTCCGATTAAAAATTTCATCAAAAAATTGCGTTCATCCGGATTTACCACTATTGAAAATCCGTTGAGCACTCAAGTTTATGGTGATTATAGTGAAGTAATGGATTGGTTACAAACTAACATCAAAGAAGCTTTTTTAAATGAAAACAATTGCGTGTTTACCTTAAAAATAATCAAAGGAGACCGAAGCTCGTATGAACCAAGTTTTTAATTTTTTATTTGAGCAATACGCCGGTTACCAAACCTTTGAAATTGTTTTAGAAGTTGTTGCAGTTTTGTTTGGATTGCTCAGTGTTTGGTATGCCAAAAAAGATAACATTTGGGTGTATCCAACCGGAATGATCAGTACGCTGATTTTTGTATATCTGTTGTTGAAATGGGGTTTGTTGGGCGATATGCTTATCAACGCTTATTACTTTATCATGAGCATTTATGGATGGTATAATTGGACGCGTAAAGTGGATGCAACTCATTTTACACCCATCACCAAAACCAATACATCAGAATATAAAATAGCAGCTTTTATATTTATCGGTTCTGTTTTATTTGTTGTTTTTATCTATCATTATTATGATAAATTTAATACGTGGACTGCTTATGTGGATACGCTTACAACTGCCATTTTCTTCGTTGGTATGTGGATGATGGCGAAAAAGAAAATTGAAAACTGGATTTTTTGGATTGTTGGAGACCTTATTTCTGTGCCATTATACTTTTTTAAAGGGCATAGTTTAACAAGTATTCAATATTTTATATTTTTAATCATTGCTTATTACGGTTATAAAGAATGGAAGAAAAGCTTAGACAAAAACCTTCAAACATCATAAAAATAGTTTTGTTTGGGCCGGAATCAACCGGAAAAACAACACTTTCAAAACTGTTGGCCAACCATTATAAAACAGAATGGGTGCCTGAATATGCGCGTGAATATTTACAAAACAAATGGGATTTAGAACAAAAAACCTGTGAACCTCATGATTTAGTACCCATAGCAATCGGGCAAATTTCCCTAGAAAATGAATTGAGTAAAAAAGCAACTGACTTATTGATTTGCGATACTGATATTTTAGAAACAATGGTTTATTCACAAACCTATTATGGCAATTTTGTAGATCCAATATTAGAAGAGGCCGCAATGGCCAATACCTACAATTTGTATTTGCTTACTTCAATCGATATTCCTTGGGAAAAAGATGATTTACGCGATCGACCAGAACAACGCCAGGAGATGTTTAAGGCCTTTGAAAATGCGCTTATCAATTATAACAGATCGTACGTTTTACTGACCGGTGATACCATTAATCGCTTTAAAAAAGTAGTGAAAATTATTGACGAACTTCTTGATAGGAGACTCAAATAAATTATTTTTCTACAACAAACGCTGCCAAATTATTGAATAACATCGATGATAATTCCTTAAAATTTTCAAGTCGGGTTTGTGTATATACATATCCAAATAAAGGATATTGATTTATATCTACTTTTCTTAATTCTAAGGGTTTTTCAAATTGTGACAACAATTGATCATAATCAAAATCAGCTATATTTTCTGCTTTAAATCCGGTTGAATTATCTAAAATAATTAAACTATAAAAGTCATCATTCATCAAATTTAAGATGTTTTTCCAGTTGGGTTTTTGTTGATGTTGATATAATTTATAAGGATTAAATCCAAAAGCGTAATGAGCTAAATCAGCCGTTGTACACCAGCCTCCAAAGCGCATCGGATTTCCTTCAATAGGAATTATTTCATCAGATGAAGTAAGGCGCATTTCCAGGTGTAAAGGGAAGTTTTTTAATCCGGTAAGTTCACTTAATTGATTTAAAAATGCCAATGTTTTATCGTGCAAATTTTCAATAATTTCTTTGGATGTAAAATACAAACGGTCGCTTACATCTTTTGAAGAAGAAAACTGATGTTCTAAAATATTCAAAATAACAGCTTCTCCATTTTGATTAAAATAACAATCAACCGCATATTCCTTTCCATCAATATATTTTTCGATGATAAAAGTATCGGTATTAAGCACTTCTACGGGGTATAAACTTTGAATATATTTCAGTTCTTCTTCCAATTTTTTAAGAATCGGCAACCATTCAGAAGCATTCTCGATGGTATAAACACCTAAACTAAAAAATCCGACCGACGGTTTGATAACCACCGGAAAAGGAATTGAAGTTAAATCGGAATTTTTCATTTCCTCTAATCGAATTTTTTTAAAATAAAAGTTTGGATAAAGCGATTGAATGACTTCTCTAAAATTTATTTTATTTTTAAATAGTTGAATAAATGCAGGATAACAGGTGTTTTGAAGATTATTTTCAACCCAGTCAATAACGTTTTCAGAATTAGAATACAATATATCATTTCCTTTTTCCAATATCGAAACAGCTTCATTTTCAGCCATCAAATTAAATTCCTGATAGCGATTTCTACCTTTTAAGAAAGGCGTATCAATCACCTGAAAATCATTTTCAATAATTGTTTGTTCGATAAAATCTGAAATGTAAGGTCCTTCTAAAATAAACATATTAAAATATTTTCGGCAAAAGTATGATAAAGAATTTAAAATAGTGTTAAATTTGTCACATCTCAAAAGGGGTGCCGTAATGGCTGAGATCATACCCAATGAACCTGAACAGGTAATGCTGTTAAGGGAGTTGAAAAATCAATTAAAACTATCGGATTTTACCTCTTTTTATTCGTTTTTAACAAAATAAATAAAATGAAAAAAATTACAATCTTATTACTTTTATCTTTGTGCTCATTGATGGTTTTTGGGCAAGATAAATTTATCATTAAAAATGATTCACTTCAAAAACCAATTGTCTTAAACGAAGTAATTGTGGAAGCGACAAGAGCTTCAGAAAAGGCGCCATTCGCCATTACAAACTTCAAAAAAGAAGCCATTGAAGCGCGCAATTTAGGGCAAGATATTCCTGTTTTAGTCGGTTATTTGCCCAATGTAGTAACCACGACAGATGCGGGAGCCGGTGTGGGATATACCGGAATCAGAGTTAGGGGAAGTGATGCAACCCGAGTAAATGTGACTATTAATGGAATTCCGCTCAATGATTCTGAATCTCACGGAACTTATTGGGTTGATTTACCCGATTTTGCCAGCAATACTCAAAGTATTCAATTACAACGCGGTGTTGGGACTTCTACCAACGGAGCCGGAGCTTTTGGCGCCAGTTTAAATTTATTAACCGACGGAATTGATGAAAAAGCAGGCGCAGAAATCAATAAATCATATGGTTCGTTTAACACACACAAGTACACAATTAAAACAACCACAGGAATTGTAAATGATCATTTTGAGTTTTCGGGCCGATTGTCGCAAATACAATCTGACGGATATATTGATCGTGCAAAATCCGATTTAAACTCCTATTATGTTTCAGGAACTTATTTTAACAACAAAACGATGATAAAAGCCATCGGATTTGGAGGCCATGAAATCACATATCAAGCATGGAATGGAGTTGATGCTGAAACCTATAAAACCAATCGGAAGTTTAATTCAGCGGGCGCTATTTATGATGCTAACTGGAATGTACTGGATTATTATGATAATGAAGTAGATAATTATACCCAGAAACACTATCAACTTCATGTCAATCATTTTTTTAATGATCATTTAAGCGGAAATTTGGCGCTTCATTATACCCAAGGTTTTGGTTTTTATGAACAATACAAACAAAATCAGAAATTTTCAAGTTATAGATTAACGCCAATTACCATTAACGGAACCACTATTAACCGCACTGATTTAATCCGAAGAAAATGGCTGGATAATGATTTTTACGGCACTACTTTTTCATTAAAATATAACCAAGATGCTTTAAATATGATTATTGGAGGAGCATGGAATTTATATGATGGCGATCATTTCGGAGAAGTTATTTGGGCTCGAAATGCAAGCAACAGCGAAATAAGACATCAATATTATTTTAATAATGGCAAGAAAAAAGATTTCAACATTTTTGCGAAATCAAGTTATCAACTTAATGAAAAATTAAATCTTTTTGGTGATTTACAAGTGCGAAATGTTGATTATAAAACCTATAATTTCTTACCAACTGATGTTGATGAAAATCTCACTTTTTTCAACCCAAAGTTTGGTGTTACTTATCAATTAAATCAACAAAATAATTTCTATTTATCTTACGCTAAAGCGCATAAAGAACCCAATAGAACCGATTATGAATATGCTATAATTCCTCCTAAATCTGAAGAATTAAATGATTTTGAATTAGGATGGAGATATCAAAAAGATGAAACTAACTTTAATGCCAATATTTATTATATGCAATATACCAATCAACTGGTTTTAACTGGTGCTATTGACCTCAATGATGGAAGTCCGATTCGTGCAAACAGCGGAAAAAGTTATCGTTTAGGAATAGAAATTGATGCCGTTTTTAAGCTCAATAATCAATTTTCATTGATGCCAAATATTGGTATCAGCAATAATAAAAACATCAATTTTACTGTTGAAGAAAACGGAACAGTTGTTAATCTTGGAGATACAGAAATTTCTTATTCGCCTAGTATTGTTGCTGGAAATATCATTAATTACACTCCAACGAAAAACACAGAATTATCGCTCTATTCTAAATATGTTGGAAAACAATTTTTAAGCAACACTGAATTAATTGCATCGCAATTACCCGATTATTTCGTGTCTGATTTGATGGTTAAATATAAATTCAACACATCCAAATTGTTTAAAAATATAGAATTAGTTGGATTGATAAATAATATTTTTGATAAGAAATATGTTTCTAACGGTTATATGTGGGATACTACTCCTTATTATTACCCGCAAGCCGGAATTCATTTCTTAACGGGAGTTTCTATTAAATTTTAACAAAAAAAGGGCTGAAAATACAGCCCTTTTTTTGTTACTCTTTTGTTTTGCAGGTATCCATTCCTAATAGGGGATACGCTGGGCAATAACTAAAAATAGACGTTAAGATTAAAATAGTGCCAAATGCATACAAAATATAATTCCACGGGCTTTCTTCAACCATGAAATGGGCAATACAAATTACTGCAATCGCTAAAACTGTTCTGATAATTTTGTCTGTTTTTCCTACATTTTTTTTCATAAAAATAAAATTTAGTTAGGGCTTGCTGAAAATATATAAAAATGCTATTAATCAGCAAATTAGGTTGTTATTTATTTGGATAAATGCAAAGGATTCCTTATTTTTATGTTTAAAAGTTTGCACTTATGCTCAATTACACACCGCAAAACCAGCTGG
>JAUXPJ010000012.1 GCA_030683815.1 Flavobacteriaceae bacterium | reverse complement strand
ATAAAATTATCTAAAGATTATTCATTTGACTTTTTTTATTGGCTATTTTTCAATGAATTTTCTATCAATAATTTTGATAGACCAAAACCAAACTTAATAAATTTAAAGTTTTAAAAAATCTTTTTCAGCAAACCCTAAATAGAAAATTCGATAGCCAACGCATTACGAATACGGTGGCTATGCGGTTAACTGTTGTAGTTGCCCGTTTAATAAAAAATATCTTAACGCCCATTACTTCTAACGTAAGGCTTAATAGTTTAAACAATACCGATGCTCCAAATAGGGAAATATCGGTATCTTTTTTTGATGCCATTAATAAGCGTTTGTTGCGGCTAAAAGTTCAAAGGTCTAAGTCCTTAGTGCTTACAGTGTTGGTTGCCAATTTGCTAATGGCAACCGGTGCACGGGGGCAAACTGCTTCTGCGACCTGGGCGCTGACAAGTAATGCTAATTCAGTTACTTCAGGAAATATAAGTGGTGGTAACCATCTTTTTGGTAATGGATTGAATTCTACAGCATATCATATAACAAATGGTGCCGTAGCGGGCCATTGGAATGGTAGTTTAATAGGCGCTTCGGAATCAAACGGAGATTACTATGAATATACAGTTACTTCAAACTCTGGACATACTTTTTATCTTAGTAATGTTAGTTTTGATTATAGTATTTCATCAGCACCTAACAGTTTAACTTTCAGTGTATGGTATTCCACTGATAATTTTATTAATTCAACCCAAATAGGAGAGAATATTACTTTTCCAACTACTAGTACAAATGGCAATTTTAGTAAAACTTTAGCGACTCCTGTTACTGTAAATAGTACAATAAAAATTCGTGTTTATGGATGGAGTGCTTCCCATGTTAATAATACTTTTAGAAACAAGACATTTGTTATTTCTGGTTCTACCTATAGTTGTACAGCAGCTAGTTTAAGTGCTCATCCTTCAGATCAAACCATTACCTACGGTGGGAATGTAAATTTCTCAGTTACTGGAACAGGTACTGAGCCCTTAACTTACCAATGGCAAGAAAAAGTAGGTGCCGGCAGTTTTGCAAATATTTCAAATGGAAGTGTTTATGCTGGGGTATTAAGCTCTACCTTAATACTGACCAAACCAACGGTTGCTATGAACGGTAATCAATACCGTTGCGTTGTTACAAATAGCTGCGGAAGTGCAAATAGTAATAGTGCAACGTTGACAGTTAATAAAGCAAACCAGACCATTACAGTTAGTACACCTTCACCTGCAAGTGCAGTTTATAACACCACATTTACTGTAGCTGCAACAGCTTCTTCAGGATTAGCAGTAGCTTATACAAGCGATGCTCCGTTGAGCAATGTTGGTGCAGTTTATACAATGAACAGTGGTATTGGAACAGGAGTTGTAAAATACAATCAGGCAGGAGATGACAACTACAATGCAGCACCAGAGGTGACCGCAAACGTAGCAGCATCGAAAGCATCTTCAAGTATCACAGCAACCGGAACGACATCCTTTACATATAATGCATCAGCACAAGGACCTGCTTCAGCAGATGTTACAGGTTCAACTGGAGCGGTGACTTACAGTTACAGTGGAACGAGCAATGGTTCAGTGGCCTATGGTCCATCAGCGACCAAGCCGACATTGGCAGGTAGTTATTCAGTAGTTGCGACAGTTTCGGCAGATGATAACTTCAATGGGAAATCATCAGAAGCTTATGCTTTTGCAATAGGCAAAGCGGAGTCTACGATTGTAGCAACCGGAACAACTTCATATACTTATAGCGGTTCTCCACAAGGACCTGCTTCAGCAGATGTTACAGGTTCAACTGGAGCGGTGACTTACAGTTACAGTGGAACGAGCAATGGTTCAGTGGCCTATGGTCCATCAGCGACCAAGCCGACATTGGCAGGTAGTTATTCAGTAATTGCAACACTTGCAGCTGATGATAACTTCAATGGAGCGGCTTCTGCAGCCTTGCCTTTTGCAATTGGTAAAGCGGAGTCTACGACATTAGTTACAGTATCTCAACCGTTGACTTACAATGGAACTCCACAAGGAGGTACAGCTAATGTAACAGGTGTAGGAGGATTAAACGCTTCTCTAACAGTAATGTATGTTGGTACAGGTTCAACTACTTACGCATCATCTACTACAGCACCTACAAACGCAGGAACCTATTCTGCTTCTGCGACCTATACTGAAAGTGCTAATTATTTTGGTTCAAGTGATACAAAACCATTTACAATTGGTAAAGCAACTGCAATGGTAACTGCAAATAACAAATCCAAAGCTTATGGTGAGGATAATCCGATACTTAATGCTACAGTTGTAGGTCAAATAGCTGGAGGTGATGTAATTAATTACACTTTGGCTACTACAGCAGTTAAGTTATCTCCTGTGGGTACTTATCCGATAACAGTTACTTTAGGTACAAATCCTAACTATAATGTTAGTAAAGATGATGGTATATTAACCGTTAATCAAGCAACCACCACCACCTCACTTACTTTAAGTGCACCAAGTGTACGTTATATGGATATGTTGACCATGACAGCGGTTATTAAACCTTTAAATACAGCCACACCATTAACTGGTACGGTTACTTTCACTTTAGAAGGTACTAGTCCATTAATTACATATACTGTTCCAGTAGTTAAGATTCCTGGTCCAATAGTAGATGACGTTATGGAGGCAACTGATGGTTCAGTACAGGCAATGGTAATTAACCAGTTACCTGCAACTGTTACGCCAGGTAGTTATGCCGTAACGGCTACATTTACCAGTACTAATACAAACTATTCTGATAGTGATAACTCTAAATCGCTTGAAGTACGTCCAAGAAATGCTGATCCATTTAGTAGTGAAGGTTATTATACGGGAGATATATTTGTATGGACTACATCTGAAACAAGTAGTACGGGTACAGTTACTTTGGCAACAACTATTAAAGATCCTAATTCTCCTAAAGGAGATGTAAGAGGTGCGAAAGTAACATTCTATTTCTTAGATGGAGGTAAATTAACACCGATACCTAGTGCACAAAACTTACCAGTTGGATTGGTTGACATGTCTGATGGTTCCGTAGGAACTGCTAGTGCAATTGTTCAATTGAATATTGGTAATCAAAATGCAGCAAGTTATACCATCGTCGTAGGAATAAGTGGAGCTTATTTTAATGATCCATATAGTCCAACATCCAATGAACTTATAACTGTTTCTAAACCAGTTGCAGGTGGCTATATTACAGGTGGTGGTACAACATTAAATAGTTTATCTTCAGGAATGATAAAAGGCGCTATTGGTCTAAAAACTGGATTTAGTTTTGATATCCAATTTAACAAAAAAATGACCAATCCACAAGGTAAGGCCAGTATTACTGTTAAGAGTTATTATAAATCTGATGGCACATTGGATACTAAATTACATACTTATTTAATAAATAGTAATGCCATCGCTACTTTTGCAGTCGGACAACCTAATCCAAAACAGGCATCCTTTAGTAGTAAAGCTAATTTAGTGGAACAAATTACTGATGAATTTGGTAATGTAACTATTGTAGCACTTGAAGGTGGAGCAGCATTACAACTGACAATGACCGATAATGGAGCTGGATCATCAGATACCTTTGGAGTTACTTTACAACGAAAAGCTGGTGGTATTTGGTTCTCAAGTAACTGGACTGGAACTAAAACAATAGAACAAATATTAAAAACTGGTGGTTTATATGTATCAACTTCTGGATTACCACAGTCTGATGCAAGAACCACAGATCCAGAATCAACTACAACTCCTGAAATTCAGGCGGTAGCTACGGATGCGTTAGAAGTAGAAGCAGTGATGTTCAATGTTTCGGCTTATCCAAATCCATCAACAGAATACTTTACGTTGAAATTGCAAGGGGCAACCCAAGACCAAGTACAAGTAAATGTATTTGATGTAAACGGAAGACTGGTGTATACCAAAACAGCTAACTATAATGATAGTTATCAGTTTGGAGAACGTTTCCAAGCGGGGGTTTACTTAGTAAACGTACAGCAAGGAACTAACAAAGTTTCTTTAAAAGTAATTAAACAATAAAATCAGGGTTTACTATGAAAAATCACGCCAATTGGCGTGATTTTTTTTATATAGAACACACAGAAAATACTTTCATTTAAACTAAATATTAAATAATAGTATCCCGACATCTTAAAAAAGTAGTAAAAATCAAGGAAGCAGCGCAAGGGCGAAGCGATAAAAAGCTGTTTGAGCGTAGCGAGTTCTTTTTATCGGTGGTGGGTAGTTCTGTAGATTTTCTGTACTTTTTTAAGCAGTCTTGATTTTTTGTTTCTTTTTCATCAAGGAAAAAGAAGATTGATAACCTATTTTGAAATTAATCGTAGTTGAATAAAAAAAGATGGGTGTGTTTTTCTTAACTTTTTTGCTTCTCCAAAAAAGTTACAAAAAAGGAGACTTTTTTATTATGCATTTTTGCTAACGCAAAACCGCTTGTAAAACATCGCCAAAATATGCTGCGCATATTTCGAGTACCATCGCTGCTTTTACAAGCTATGCTTTAAAAAAGGAGTTTCAACCAATTTTATTTTAATTAAACATTAAATAACAGCTCCCCGACATCTTTTGTATTTCGTTGCAAACCAAGCTGTTTTCGCAGTGGCTGGCAGTGGAGCCTTCCCTAGTGCAACGAATTGGAAGGCGCACGATAAGAAAAGAGCGTAGGTTTCAAGCAATAGAAAAGCAGTCTTGATTTTTTAATTCTTTTTCATCAAGGAAAAAGAAGATTGATAACCTATTTTGAAATTAATCGTAGTTGAATAAAAAAAGATGGGTGTGTTTTTCTTTCTTTTTTGGACCAGCAAAAAAGATAAAGAAGAAATTCGTAAATATTTGATTTTCAAATAGTAAAATTCAGTTACTTAAGAGGAAAAAGAAGAATGAGAAGTACTTGATAGAGTTATGTAAATGAATCTTCATTGACTTCCTACGATTCAACAGTTCATCAGTTCAACAAATACCATTGAAACTTTTGAAATCAACCCGCAAATTACTATGTTTGGACTTGAAAAGGATTGATTAATTTCAATGACTATCTTACGAATGCAATTGCCACCATGAACCAAGAACAACTACCTAAAACAAACGAAACTGAACCCGATTGGCTCTTTGAAATAAAACCCAAAGACAATATTTTCAGGTTGAATCTCAAAGAAATTTGGCAATACCGGGATTTGCTGTTGTTGTTTGTCAAGCGAGATGTAATCACGCTCTATAAACAAACTATTTTAGGACCGCTGTGGTATTTAATTCAGCCCTTATTTACTTCGGTCATTTTTACACTCATTTTTAATAAAGTGGCCGGAATTGATACAGGAACGGTTCCTCCATTTCTATTTAATTTAGCGGGAATAACAGCATGGAATTATTTTTCCACCTGTTTAACCACCACGTCGGATACCTTTAAAGCCAATGCCGGAATTTTTGGAAAAGTCTATTTTCCACGATTGATTATGCCACTTTCAGTCGTAGTTTCCAACCTGATTAAATTCGGAATTCAACTGCTGATTTTCATTGCCTTTTATTTATATTTTGCAGCCAGCGGCGTACCAGTTACTCCCCATAAATCAGTCGTATTATTCCCGGTTTTAGTCATCATTATGGGTTTTTTAGGATTGGGCTTTGGAATGATTATCTCCTCTATGGTTACCAAATACCGCGATTTATCGTTCTTGGTCGGATTTGGAGTTCAATTGCTGATGTATCTCTCAGCCGTGATGTATCCCATCGCCTTAATACAAGAAAAATTACCAGATTATACCTGGTTGGTACAATACAATCCCATGGCACATATTACTGAAACAGCTCGTTATATGTTATTAAACGACGGTTCATTTTCTTGGTTTTGGATGGGTTATACCTTGTTGTTTACCTTGGTAGTTTTTTTACTGGGAATTGCTATATTTAACAAAACAGAGAAAAGTTTTATAGACACGGTTTAAATAATTGACAATTGACAATTGATAATTAACAATTCATAATTCTAAATTAACCAACTTTAAACCTTTGAAGGAGCTAGCCGAACTATTAAACAATTCCAAATGAGATTCTATCTTCTTAATTCCATCCTCTACACTTAATTTAAGCCGACATCCTTAAAAAAGTTGTAAAAATCGGGGAAGCAGCGCAAAGGCCAAACGATAAAAAGCTGTTTGATCCCGATGCAATCGGGAGGGTTCTTTTTATGGGTGGAGGGTCGTTCCGCAGATTTTCCTGACTTTTTTAAGCAGTCTTGATTTTTTGGTTCTTTGCGGTCAAACGAAAAGAACAAAAACAAATGATGTATAAAAATGATTTGGTTCTGTCATAGAAATCAGGGCAGGAAAATTAAAGTTGAAAGTTATCCTGATGTTTGATAAAAGATTAAAGATAAAAGAGATTCATCTTCTGATAAATCGGGTACAATACTGAAAAATGGTTTTTCAGTTTTTCTATGCAATAATCTACATCAACAACATCAAAACCGGAAAATGCAACTGCGATTAATTTTGTATTTGGAAATTGTTTTAAAAGTGTTTCGTTCACTTTTTCTTTGATGGTGATGATAATTTGGATGCTTTCATAAATTAAATTGACGTCAGAAAAACCGTTAATTATCTGATTTTCTGTGATTAAAGTTGATAATAAATCATTCAATTTTAAGGATGAAATTCCTAAATCTTGCAACACTAATATTTGATTCATTTTTTTATTTTTTAAACAATAATTATCTAATTAAATGGAGTTTTTTACAGCATATTTTTATTATTAAATTAACGGTAATATAAGGAAAAGAAAATGCTGTAAATTATTGATTATTATAATAATAGACTTTTATCTATGATCTGTATTCTTTCATCTTGTTAATATTCTCCATTTGCCGATGAATGGATTCTAAAATTGCTGAAATATCCGTTTTCCAATCAAACCAAGTAATTTCAGGGTCTTTTCTAAACCAGGTTAACTGCCGTTTGGCAAACCGGCGTGTATTCTTTTTGATTTCTTCTACGGCAGATTCCAACGTAATTTCATCATTTAGATATTGAAACAATTCTTTGTAGCCAACAGTTTGTAAGGCGTTTAATTTTTCAAAATTTCTAAGTTGAATAACTTCATCCAACAAGCCATTTTGCATCATTAAATCCACCCGCCGATTAATTCTGTCATAAATAATGTTTCTATCCGCCATTAAACCTATTTTGATGGGAATAAAGTTCCTGTTTTTGGCAGATTTCTTTAAAAAGCAGGAGTAAGGTTGGCTGGTGCCGATACAGATTTCTAAGGCACGAATGACTCTGTGTGTATTTTGAAGTTCAATATTTTGATAAGTTTCTAAATCTAATTTCTTTAACTTTTCCTGTAGATAAATAAGTCCGTTCTTTTCTAAATCAGACTTTAACTGTTTTCTAATTTGTGGATTTACTTTTGGAAAATCATCCAACCCTTTCAAAAGAGCATCAACATAAAGTCCGCTTCCACCAACTAAAACTACCACGTGATGATTTTGATAAAGTTGGTCCAATAAATTGATGGCATCATTTTCAAAATTCCCGACATTGTAATCATCATGAATAGATAAATTGCGGATAAAATGATGTTTAATTGCTTGTAATTCTTCTGATGATGGAACTGCAGTACCTATCTTCATTTCTTTATAAAACTGACGTGAATCACACGAAATAATTTCTGTATTAAAATGCTGCGCAATAGGAATACTCAAAGCGGTTTTACCAATAGCTGTAGGCCCGATAATAGATATTAAATATTTTTTATTCAAATGTTTATGATTGTTGAATTAAAGTTTAGGTTGATAATTTTATTGAAATAATAATAACTCATACAATGGTTAAAGCCATGCTAAAATCTGACTATTTTTTCAACCCTTCTTTTAATAAGATGATCTTTAACTAAATTTCTAAGTTGTGCTGAATTTTCTATCGGAGTAATCAATGTTTTTAAGACTTCAATATTATTGATTTGATAGTGTAACTCCACATAACCAAAACCGGTAAGATTATTGTTTTCAATCATAATAACTGATTTCTCACTAATATTTCTACCTTTATCGATTATCAGAAAATGATCATTGCTGAAAGTTACTTTTTTAGCATGATTTAAAATCCGTTTGTTCAATAATGGTTTATTATTAGTGATTTCTTGATAGTGTTTGATGGTTGCAAACAATTCATTTCCTGTTTTTTCATAGGAAACTGAATGTACATTTTGCTGAATATACAATCCTGTTTTATTGGTTTGTAAGAAAAAGTTACTCACTTTTTTTCGAATGTTTTTACTTTTCCCGATATAAATAATGTCACCGTTTTCATTGTGTAAATAAAATATTCCGGCATCGGTTGGCAATGGATCAATAATTTTTAAAAAACCTGATTTCAATATTTTAACATCAGATGTTTTAAGTGCTTCTTTAATGATATTCTTCTCAAAATCTCGCTCCAATAAAATTTTAAATAACTTAACAGTGGCCATAGCATCGCCATTGGCGCGATGCCGTTCTAAAATTGGAATTCCGATAGATCTGCATAATTTTCCAAGACTGTAGGAAGGTTGATCTGAAATTAATTTTTTACTTAATGATACCGTACAAAGTGTTAACCGTTCGTATTCAAAACCCAACCGTCTAAATTCTGTTTGTATAACCCGATAATCAAATGAGACATTATGCGCCACAAAAATACAATCGCTGGTAATTTCAATAATGCGTTTGGCAACTTCATAAAACTTGGGAGCATTTTTAACCATCAGATCTGTAATTCCTGTAAGTTGAACAACAAACGGATCAATTTCTCGTTCCGGATTGACCAAACTTATAAATTTATCAACAACAAGTTCTCCATCAAACTTATAAATGGCAATTTCGGTAATTCCTTCTTCATTGAACTTCCCGCCGCTTGTTTCTATATCGATAATGGCGTACATCCGTTTAACTGAATTTTTTTATAGTTGATGATTGTAATTAACGTCTTCCAAATATAGCACTTCCAACTCTAATTACAGTACTTCCTTCCATAATTGCAATGGAATAATCACTGCTCATCCCCATTGATAGTGTTGTGAATTGTGGATATTTTACTTTTAATGTTTGAAAATATTGTGATAATAAATGAAATTCAGCTTGTATCTGAGTTTCATCCTCTGTAAAAGTAGCCATGCCCATTAAACCTATAACTTTCACATTTTGAAGTGATTGGTATTCTTGATTATTTAAAATGGCCGTAATTTCATCAAAACTAAATCCGAATTTAGTTTCTTCTTTTGCAATATGAACTTGTAACAGACAATTGATAATTCTGTTATATTTTTGAGCTTGTTTATTAATTTCAACAAGTGTTTTAAATTTGTCAACACCGTGAACTAAATGCACAAATTCAGCCATATATTTCACCTTGTTGCTTTGCAAATGACCTATCATATGCCAACAAATATCTTTCGGAAGCAGTTCATATTTAGCCACCATTTCCTGAATTTTATTTTCGCCAAAATCGCGCTGACCGGCATCATAAGCTTCCATAATTTCTGTAACTGATTTTGTTTTGGTTACAGCAACCAGCGTTACAGTTAAAGGAATTGAATTTTTTATTTGTTGAAGATTTTCTGCGATGCTCATAAATTCTAATCTGAAAGCTGCAAAGTTACGTTATTCTTAAATTACCCATTGTGTGTAATTCAAAAAAACATGAGTATTGCCGGTCGGCAGACAGTTTTATTATTTTTTTGCGGAATGAAATATAATTAACTTCTAGATTCAACACGAAATAAGGTTTGCTGTTAGAACTGTAAATTCAATATTTTTTAATTAGGGCATTCGCTCAAAGCCAGATAGGTATCATCAATATTTTTCTGAATAAATTTGGCGGTATCCAAAACACCTCCATTAATTTTTTGAGCTTTGATGATTCTGTTATAGCTAAGTATCCAGTCCAACGCGTTATAAGATTGTTTAATTGAAATTTCGATAACGGCAATTATTGGAACTTTTTTAGCGACCCATTTTCCGAAAACTTCATTAGATGCCGCAATTTTTGAAATATCAAGCAGTGCGTTTAACTCCGGTTTTTCGGTTTGAAAATATTTTTGCATTTGAGGATTCTCAAAAATTTCATTTATTTCATTATTGGAATTGGTGAGATTGATTAGTAAACTACTCATTCCATCTTTGATAAATGTAGTCCAGTCATTCATATTATTGGCGAGATCTGCTATTTGTCCGGTTGAAGATATAGAACGTAATCGATCTATTTTAGCTTGTATTTCACTGATATTAATACCTTCTTTAGCCATTTGCCTGGCATTTTTAGAATAGATCTGTTGGAGTCGATCTGCAGCATTTCCTCTATTTTTTAATCCCTCAAATAATTGTCCGGTAAAATATTCTAAGCCATCTTTAGCGGCATTTATTAAGGCATTTCGATTGGCTGTTTCCCATATTTCAAGCTCATTTTGAGAAAGATTGATGGTCTTTTGAAACTGATTTCTTTGGTTGACATAGGATTTTAATTTATACCCGAGTTTTTCGCAATCTGGTTTTTGGAGGATGGGTTTTCCGTTGCCATCAATTTCATTTTTTCTTAAAAGCGTTACAACTTGGATACTGTCATTTTTAATTTTTTCATCAATATATTTTTTAGAATCTCTCAAATCAACCACATTTGGATTATTTTCTATATCTACCAATGTCTGAATATCCACAATTGGCATGGTATCACCAAAAAAAGGGGTTCCGTTTCCTATTTTTGTTGAATCGGAAATAGGTGACAAATTGGGATCTTCGAATTGCTTTCTCGCGTTTGCGGAAAGGGTTTCAGCTTCTCCATCCAAGGTTTTAAAATCCAAATTGGTATTCGTTAAACTTTTGACTCCCAATGATTGAGTGCCCTCCAATAATTTATAGGATTTCATCATTTCATGATACTTAGCTAGGGCAATTGCTTCTTGAATTCTTTGTTCTTCGGCAGCTTTTGCCGCTGCTAAGGCCTCTGCCTGTTGTTGTGCTTCAATTTCTTTTTGACTCGGTCCGGAACCAGAACTGAAAACAGCCGATAATAAACTTTGAAAAACCATTCCCGTAATCATATTATTGATGTTTGTTGAGGGAACTAATAGAGTAGAAGATGATTTAGAGGTTGATTTTACGGAACTATAATATGGACAGGAGGAAGAATGGATACCATTAGGAACTCTTGTACCGCAGTAAGCACAAACTGGATTACCAACTGCCGGAATGGTTTGGGCTGTTAAAGTTGAACTATTTATAGATAATACCATAAACAGAATTAAACTGCAAAATATCTTAGTAATCTGGTTCATAATAAAGAGGGTTAGTGTACATAAATCTATTTTTGCATCATAATTTCCCATTCATAAATTTTATCTTGTGCACTGCGTGAATCCGTAGCATTGGGCTCAAGAAGCAGGTATTTTTTCATAAAGAAGATGGCATAATCAAAAAAATTTACCTGAGCATACAGTAAAGCTATATTAGAATAGGCCGTCGGATAAGCTGTTGGATCTAATTTGATTGCTTTTTTATAGAGTCCGATGGCATCAAAATATTCTTTCTGTTGATTGAGTAAATTGGCCTGTACAATCAATCTTCTTTGCTCTTCGGAAACAGGCGGTTTTACTTTTAAGGCGCCATATTGTGCTGCCAAGGGTTTAAATATATTTATTAAAGAGTCTCGACGCTTATTAATTAATGGATATTGAATGAAATAAACATCATCTGCTAATTTTTGTGCGTTATTTAAATCAGAAAAGACAAAATTGACCAAAGAAGGGAAATACACATAGTGCCAAACTTTTTGGTAGGTATAAAAAATAAAGGTGCTATCAATTAATTTTGAAAAAGGGAGGGTCAAATTGTTTTTTTTAGACCGGGCTTTCACTTCAATTCGATCTTCCAAAACCAAAATTTCTTTGATATCTTGATAAAAAATATCTTTTTTATTTTTAGGGTCGTACACTTGGTGAACTTGTTTTAACACATCGGCTAAATTTGATTTTACTGTAGTTAAAGGCAAATTTTTAGCTTGAAGTTTAGGGTAATAATACACATAATCACCTTTAATTAATGGAGTGCCCGCCTGTGCTAAAATATTTGTGTTTATTGTTAAAAATAGAACAATTATCAATGACAGGAATCGAATTAAATTTTTATGATTCATAAAAAGTTATTTGGTTAAATTATATCGTTAGTTTGATTATTGATTTATCATTATTTCCCACTCATAAATTTTGTCTTGCGCACTTCTAGAATCAGGAGCATCTGGCTCAAAAAGCAGGTATATTTTCATGCAGTAAATGGCCGCATCATAATTTTTTAACTGAGCAAAAAGCAGCGCTTCGTTATAATATGCTGTCGGATACGATATGCGATCCAATTCAATCGCTTTGTTGTACATTCCAATCGCTTTGTTGTATTCTTTTTGTTGATTTAAAGCATTGGCTTGTACAATATATCTTCTTTGATCTTCTGAAACCGGCGGTTTTACTTTTAAGGCGCGATACTGTGCCGCTAAAGATTCAAAACCAACCAGCCAAGTATCATATCTTTTTTTTATTTGTTGACGTTGCATGAAAAATAAATCATCTGCAAGCCCTTGACTATTAGTGATATCTAATAAATATAAAGAGATGGTATAATATTTATCTATTTCGACATTAAGTCCTTTTGTGACATTAGATCCTTTTGTTACAATAGTCCGATCCAATAGGTTAGAAAAGTAAAATGTTGATTTTTGTTTCTTACTTTTAAATTCAATCCGATCATTCAATACCAAAATGTTATTTGCGAAAAAAGAGAGATTTGTTGTAGAATCAGTTACAAATACCCCAGATTTAAGATTTTTTTTAAATAAATCTGACATATGAGTTGTTACTTTTTCCATTGTTGCACGGTCAGATGGGAGTTTTGGATAATATATAACGTTACTAAAATTGGGCGCTACTGCACATGAGATAATTGCTGAAGCGAGAATAACAACAGCTGACATGGTCATTAATCGAAGGGTTTTCATAATTTTTATAGTTGAATTTAGAGGATTATAACAGAGGTTCTAAAAAATTCCATCATACATATATAATTTTCAATTTATTATAGGATGTAATTATATTTTTTAATTCACTAATTTAATAAATATTTATAGATAAATAACTGACAATAGGTTATTTAGAGCGATTATAAATAATAAATTTTCCGATGGTTTTACAGGATTTTAACTAATCAAAAAAGGCATCAAATTAATTTTTGGATCTTATGGATCATTAGTTAGTTTTAGAAATAAAAGTGATAAAATTTATTCCAAACAGATTAAAATGATGTTTAATAAAAAAAGGATAGCTTCCGAAGTGCTCTTGTCTCATTTATAGTCCTATCTATCATGCTCCCTAATCACAGAGGCTCTGCTAGAAACTTCTTGTAGGGGACTAAGGTGGACATACTGTTCTTAAATCCTAAATTGTTCTACGGTTCGTTATTCTTTTCGTGAAAATTAATTTCTCCATTCCATTATTTTACTCTTTGAACAATAAGAGTTGCGGTTGCTGGTTCTGGCTGTATTTACTTCTGCACTTATTTTAACGGATTAAATGATAAAAAAAGGCAGTTTCATCAAGAAACCGCCCTTCATATATTTGAAGTTTTTTAAAAAATTAATCCAACGTATGAATCACCAATCCGCTTCTTAATTTGGGTTCAAACCAAGTAGTTTTAGGTGGCATAATATTATCGGTATCAGCAATATCCAACAATTGTTTCATAGAAACTGGAAATAAAGCAAACGCCACTTTCATTTCTCCGCTATCCACCCGTTTTTGTAATTCTCCTAAACCGCGAATTCCGCCCACAAAATCAATGCGTTTGTCAGTGCGTAAATCTTTGATATTGAAAATTGGTTCTAAAACCGATTTCGATAAAATAGTTACATCTAAAACCCCGATAGGATCGTTATCATTATAGGTTCCGGATTTTGCAGTTAAAGAATACCATTTTCCGGCTAAATACATGCTAAAATTATGCAAACAACAGGGTTTATATATTTCGGTACCTTTTTCAGAAATGGCAAAATATTGATTTAATTTTTCGATAATTTCTTTTGAAGTCAATCCGTTTAAATCTTTGACAACTCTGTTGTAATCAATAATTTGTAATTGATTATCAGGAAAATGAACAGCCAAAAAGTAGTTGTATTCTTCTTTTCCGGTATGATTTGGATTGTTTCTTTTCTTTTCGTTTCCAACCAAAGCGGCAGCGGCAGTACGGTGATGTCCGTCAGCAACATAAGTGGCTGGAACTTTTTCAAATAAATCTAACAATTGAGTGATAGTTTCCTCCTTATCAATTACCCAAAAATGGTGGACAAACCCTTCATCAGCAACAAAATCATAAATAGGAGCATTGTTTTTAACAATAGTTGAAATGATTTCATCAATTGCCGGAACAGCACGATAAGAAAAGAAAACGGGTTCAATATTGGCATTGTTAATACGAACGTGTTTCATGCGATCATCTTCTTTATCCGGACGTGTTAATTCATGTTTTTTGATGATTCCATTCATATAGTCTTCAACTCCGGCAGCACCTGCCAATCCGTATTGCGTTTTACCATTCATGGTTTGTGCGTAGATATAAAGACACTCTTTTTCATCTTGTACCAACCATTTTTGAGCTATAAACGCATCAAAATTCTCTTTAGCTTTTTGATAAACTTCTTCAATATGTTCATCTGTACCGGCCGGAAAATCAATTTCCGGTTTGGTAATATGGAGTAGGGAGTAAGGATTTCCTTCAGCTTCGACACTTGCTTCCGCAGAATTCAATACATCATAGGGTCTTGCAGCAATTTGCTTTGCCAAATCGGCTGGTGGTCTGAATCCTTTAAATGCTTTTAAAATAGCCATGTTTATATGATTAAAGTTGTTGTATTTAACGTATTATTTTTTGAAATATTCAATAATTTGAAAAGCCAATTCTTCACCAATCCTGCTTTGAGCTTCTTTGGTAGCAGCACCTATATGTGGAGTTAATGACAAATTAGGATTCATTAATAACTGAATGGGTGGTTTGGGTTCATTTTCAAAAACATCCATAGCGGCACTTAATACTTTACCACTTTCTATGGCGTTAACTAAGGCAACTTCATCAATCACACCTCCGCGAGCGGCATTTACAATTACAACGCCATCTTTCATCATTTCAAATTCTTTAGCGGCAATTACATACTCTTTTTGTTTCGGAACATGTAATGAAATAAAATCAGCTTGTTGAAGTACTTCATCTTTACTCACCGTTTTAATATTAAATGTTACTTTTTGTCCATCAAAAAACTTAAAGTCGATATCTGCATTATTGATAAAAGGGTCATATGCAATAACATTCATTCGATTCCCAAGCGCAATTTTTGCAGCAGCTTGACCGATTCTTCCAAATCCAAGAATTCCCAGCGTTTTTCCTTTTAATTCTTTACCGCCGGCATAAGCTTTTTTGAGTTTATCAAAATTGGTATCCCCTTCTAACGGCATATTACGGTTAGAGTCGTGTAAAAAACGAACCATCCCGTATAAATGGGCAAAAACCAATTCAGCAACAGAATGCGAAGAAGCATCTGGAGTATTGATTACTTTGATTCCTTTACTTTTAGCGTATTCAACATCAATATTATCCATTCCAACGCCACCTCTTCCGATTAACTTAATGGATGGACAAGCATCAATTAATTCTTTGCGGGCCATTGTAGCACTGCGTACCAACAACATTTCAACTTGATGTTCATTGATATAGTTGATTAATTGATCTTGCGGAATTTTATCTAAAATAACTTCAAAACCGGCATTTTTCAGTGCAATTACACCGCTGGTTGCCATTCCGTCATTTGCTAATATTTTCATCAGTTTAATTTTAAATTTTTATAATTGTTGCATTACATCTACTAAAACTTGAACACTCTCTAACGGCAAAGCATTGTAAATACTGGCTCTGTATCCACCTACTGAGCGATGTCCCTTTAATCCTTCAATTCCGGCTGCTTTCCAAAGAGCATCAAATTTATCCTTTAAATTTTCATCTGCCAAATTGAAAGTGACATTCATAAAAGATCGATCTTCTTTAGTTGCATATCCGATGAAATTCGGATTTCTATCTATTTCATCGTATAAAAGTGTTGCTTTTGCATTGTTTCTCTTTTCGATGGCAGCTATTCCGCCAAAATCTTTCAACCACTCTAAGGTCAACATGGAAGTATAAACCGCAAATACTGAAGGTGTATTGTACATACTTTCTTTGGCAATTTGCAATTGTAAATCCAGCATGGATGGAATGGTTCTGCCTGATTTTCCTAAAATATCATTTTTTACGACTATCAGAGTTGTTCCTGCCGGACCCATATTTTTTTGAGCTCCGGCATAAATTAAATCGAATTGACTGAAATCCAGTTCTCGGGAAAAAATATCAGAACTCATATCACACACCATGGGAATGGAGGTTTTTGGAAATTCTTTAATTTGAGTACCGAAAATAGTGTTGTTGGAAGTACAATGGAAATAATTGGCATCCGAAGGAATGTTAAAATTCTTCGGAATATAATTGTATCCTTTGTCTTTAGAAGATGCAACAACTTCTGTATTCCCTACATATTTTGATTCTTTGATGGCAGCAGAACTCCAGGTTCCGGTATCTAAATAAGCTGCTTTTCCATCTACTTTTAATAAGTTGTATGGAATCGTCAGGAACTGTAAACTAGCTCCTCCTTGAAGGAAAATAGCTGAATATTCTTTATTTTCCAATCCCATTAATTCTAAAGCCAGGTTTCTGGCTTTGTCCATTACCGCCACAAAAGGGGCAGAACGATGAGAAATTTCTATTAATGATAATCCGGAATTGTTAAAATCTAAAACGGCCTCAGCAGCTTTTTGAATCACTTCCTGAGGTAATATACTTGGGCCTGCGCTAAAATTATGTTTTTTCATTATTTAATAAATTAGAGTACAAAATTGCCTAATTATTTCAAATTAATGAAATAAAAAAAGGAAAATATTAAGTTAATTTCAATAAAAATTCAAGAGTATCAATTTCATCAGCATAATCCCATAAATTGGGTTTTTGAGAATCTCCAAAAGGAATAGAGTCTGGAATAGCAGCATTTCCTATAACACACTGAATTTGTTCATGTTCGGTCTTTAATTTATCAATTAATAATTCAACAGTATCATAATATTCATAAAACAAGGTGGCGATAGGAGAGGCGTATGAATTATCTTCTTTTAATGCCAGAAATCCGTTGTCGTGAACAGGAAGTAAACTCATTAAATACACCGCTTTGTTGTAATCATAATTATTGCTGAATTTTTTATACTCTAATAAGGTGTGATATGGATAAATAGCCTTAAAAATGAGATTGAAATCATAATTTCTTGGGATAAATATCTTGGAAACGCTCCTACAGCCCAATCCGAAATAACGAAAAATATCTTCACCTAAAAGTTCTAATTCTTCAGGAGTTTCTGATCCTGTTATAACTGCAACCGAATTCCTGTTTTTCCGGATGATATGGGGATATTTCCCAAAATAATATTCAAAATAACGTGCTGTATTGTTGCTTCCGGTAGCGATTACAGCATCAAAATTTTCCAATTTTTGTTCTGTAAAAGTGATAAATTTCTCAAATTCTGATGCTGCTTTTTGAAGGTATTCGGATAAAATAGGAATTATTTTTTGATCATTGGATGATAATTTAACAAGTGCTTTATGACCCGAAATCAACACCGAAATTAAATCGTGAAAACCCACTAAAGGAATGTTTCCCGCCACGATTAATCCAACTGTTTTTGGTTGATTTTCTCTGAAATGATACGTTTTAGTCCAATGTTCAAGATTGTTAACTGTTAAGCTATCACTCCAACTTTTAAATGCAAAAACCATATTATCCATGGTAAACCAAGGATTATGATAAATGGCCATTTCCATTTCAGCCTGAATTTTATCAAAGAAAATTTCATTGTGTAAAATATCTTTTTGTTTTTCAAAAGGAAAGGTCGAAAACTGACGCATAAAATGTCCCAATTGTTCAAAAGCTTGGATACGGTGTGTTAATGTCATTGCTTAAAAATTTACCATTACAAAAATACATTAAAAATGGGAGGTGAAGAAAAGTGTTTGAAAAGCACCGATTAATTTAAAAGTTGCTGTTTTTTAACCAATTTTCTACCATTGCTCAACAATAGAAATCAATATTAAAGCTACATTTTTACAGATAAAAACTTAAAAAAAATTTAAGATTAAAATAATATTACTGTTTAAATTTAATCAAAGTAGTAATCAGCATCAATAAACCTGTACAAACATTTATATAGATTACAAATTTTCTAAATTGATGTTGATTGATTTTTGCAGCAATTTTAACGCCCCAGCCTGACCCGATAAAAAGCAAAGGCAGTGAGAAAACAGTAAATTTTATGGTATCGGTTGTTAATAATCCTTTATAATAAAAGGCCAGTGAACTGAATAAACTTGAAAAGACCATAAACCAAATAAAAATACCTCGAAACATATCTTTTGAATATCCTTTTCGATCTAAAGCAATGGCTAATGGAGGTCCTCCAATGGAAATACTACTTGTCAAAATTCCACTTAAAAAACCGGCGAAAACAATCGGTTTATGTATATTTCGTTTGGCAAGTTTTACACCACTCAGCATTTTTATGGAGAATAAAACAACAGTAAAACCGGTTATAATTTTTAAAATTTCCGGATTTAAAAAAGTTAACAAGTGAACACCTAACGGAATCCCGGCTAAACTCGCTAAAATCATTGGAACAATATAGTATCCCCTTATTTTTTCCTTCAACTTATATAACATCATAATACTTGTTATTAAATTAAATAAAACCAGGGAAGGAACCAGTAAATTTAGCGGAAATATCATTGAAAGCAACGGAACTGCCAAAAGTGCAAAACCAAATCCTGTTATTCCTTTTACCACTGATGAAAGCAATATTACTGCCGCCGCAATGATGAGAAAGTATAGTTGAATATGAAACATTCCAAGCTTATTAATTACCGGCAAAAATAAAACTTGTTTTGCTTAAAAATGCTATATAAATGTTAAAATTCAGGAATTTGGAAATAAGAATTATTAAACTGAGTTCGGTAATTGATAATTTACGTCCGTTTGTTCCGATTTATAGGAACGTATCGAAAACAGGTGAATTTTTGGAAAAAATAACTTCTCGATACTGTTTTTCTTTGAAAAACAACTACCAATGACGTTTTTGTTTAATTAAATGAAAATCAATTATTTAATAAAATTAAAAAAACACACCCCTAACCCCTCTCCAGAGAGGAATTAGAAGTGCTTACAACTTACATAGGTCATTTTATATTGCTTTTTTAGAATAAAAATTATTCCTCGAAGTGGCGACTTTTAAGAAATTTGTACTGTGAATCTGATCTTGATTATTTAAAAAATTTTATTCAGCGGTTTTAGATGAAGTTGCCACTAATAAATTGATTTCATTCATTTCAGCATCCGTTAAATAACGCCATTTTCCGACAGGAATATCCAGTGAAATACTCATAATCCGAGTTCGTTTTAGTTGTTGAACTTCATAGTCCAAATATTCGCACATTCTGCGGATTTGCCTATTCATTCCTTCTGTTAAAATGATTTTGAAATCGAATTTACTGATTTGCGTTACAACACATTTTTGAGTAATGGTATCTAAAATTGGAACTCCGCTACTCATTTGCTGAATAAATTTTGGAGTGATTGGTTGATTAACCTTTACGAGATATTCCTTTTCATGATTATTTCCGGCGCGTAAAATTTTATTGACCATATCTCCATCATTGGTTAAAAAGATAAGTCCTTCACTCGGTTTATCTAATCTGCCAATAGGGAAAATACGTTTGGGGTGATTGATAAAATCAATAATATTATTTTTTTCGGCTTTGGTATCAGTGGTACAAACAATTCCGACAGGTTTATTGAAGGCGAGGTAAATAAATTTTTTTTTAGGGGCTGAAATTAATTCGCCATCAACTCTCACTTCATCTCCCAAAATAATTTTAGTGCCCATCTCGGGGATTTTTCCGTTGATAGTAACTCTTCCGGCTTCAATATATTGATCAGCTGCTCTGCGGGAGCAGTATCCAACTTCACTTAAATATTTATTGATTCGGGTTGATTGTTCTTCTTTCATTGCCAAATTAAATCTGTCTAAAACAAAATTAAGCAGAATAAATTAATAGGAGTACGCTATTGGATAGAATAAAAAAATATAGCCCTCAAAAGGGCTATATCAGTATCATTTTATAATTTTTCTATGGCTAATTTCAGCTGTTTTAAAGAGTTTAGAGAGGTTTCTAAATCACTTAAAATATTTGATTTTGTAGTTTCAAATTTATTTTTTAAATCAGCAAATAAGTGGTTGTAATACTCAATTCCGTCATTTAAATTATTGACAAAAGTAGATAAATATTTAACCTGATTAGGAGTCATCGATGACTTTGCCTCATCCACTTTTGCGGATAAATAATCAACATAAGCATATAATTCTTTCACAAACATATGCGGTCTGTCGGTACGATCAATTACATTAATTCTTCCATAAATATGACTGGTAATTTCTTTTAAAGTCATTATTTTTGAGAAATATGCCATATTTGGTCCGGGACAAACAGAAACGCCCGTTCCTTCAGTTTTTGTACTGATATTATGATTCAATAATACAGATGTACCTAAACCGACACAAATACACGATTTATCTACAATTTTATCAAATCTGTTTTTTTTCTCTTCAGCAGAAATTTCTTCAGTTTCTAATTCTTGTAATTTTAAATTTTGAAATTGACGGGATGCCGAACATATTGCTTTTTCAGTAAATTCTGTATTAGAAACCAGGTATTTTTTAGGGCAAGAACTTCCGGGTCTTCCTTTTTCTACAAAAGATAATTTTTCAGCATCTTTGGTATTGCCTTTCAGACTGTTAAAAGGAACGCCCAAAGGAGAAATATTGCTTAAATACAAATCATCTTCTTTAGCGTCTATCAATTTTTGCAAAGTAAACTCATCAACATTGGTTACCTCGGGTACCAATAAAAAAGGAGTTCCCCAGCCAACAGCATCCATTTGATAATGCTCTAATAAAAATTGATGTTCTTCTGCTGTTCCAACGCCACCTTGAGCCGTAATTTTCAGTGATAAGGTTGATTTCGGAATCGTATAATTTTTAGCGGAAAGTGAAGCTGTTAAAATTTCATAGGTAGATTGAATCAATTCATTTCGTTTATCTCTAAATTCAGCCAATATCGGACCCATTAAGAATCCATCGGTTGCAAAAGCATGACCACCGCAATTAAGTCCGGATTCAATTCGGTATTCTGAAACCCATAATCCTTTTTTAGCTAAAAATTTTCCTTGAATCAGGGCTGATCTATAATCGCTTACTTTTAAAATAATTTTCTTTTTGATGAATCCATTTTCATCAGGATAAAAATCGTTGAACTGTTCAATATAGCTGTATAATCTCGGATTCATGCCGGCAGAAAATACGATAGATGAATTTAAATCACTATTGGCGTAACCTCTTAATGCGGCATGTGCATCATTGTATTCATTGGCCAGAGGTTCTCCATTTTTGTAATTTACCTTGTCTAATTTGGTCATAATATTAACGTCAATACTACCCATTTTAACATGATCTTTTACCCAGTTTTTAAGTTCATCCACATTTAAATACTTTTCTTTTAAACGCTTAAATTCTTCCTTAATAGTTGAACTGTCGGGCAACATTTCAAAATAATCATGGAGTTCCTGACTTATCTCAGCAGCAGTATTTTTTAACTCTTCAAATTTCTTTTCTGCTTGACTGTTGATTAAATTTAAATATGCAGTAATTCTTTTGGCTCTAAAATCTTCTATTTTTTCAGATATTTCCTGATAAGGTAATTCAAACTTTTCACTGTACATTTTTCTTAACTTCTCAAAAAGAAT
This sequence comes from Flavobacteriaceae bacterium, assembly GCA_030683815.1. Lineage (GTDB taxonomy): Bacteria > Bacteroidota > Bacteroidia > Flavobacteriales > Flavobacteriaceae > JAGXRT01. Next base: position 141,325 of record JAUXPJ010000012.1, on the reverse strand, counting down.
ATCATCAACCAAAGAAATAACTGAATCAATCCCATATGGAGCAACTTTTAAGGGGGTGTCAATTGTAAATCCGATTCCCATAACAGGGATATGAAAAGAATGTGCTTTCATCATATTTCTATATAAGTTTTAAGTGGCGCAAGATATGAATTATATCATTTACATCCCTTAAAAACTATGTTAAAGTTGATATGACAAAACTTTCTTACTGGCTTATTAATAGGGCTTTAGATAAATCAGAATGAATAAAAAAATAATTAAAAAATTGAAAATGTGCAATTTAGACTTATTTTAGAAGGAACAATTGCCGGAAAAAATATCACTGATAGATGAAAAATATTATTCTAAATTTCATCACTTACCCGCTTTATGGATGCCTGATAAATTAAAGCAAATGTTTTATCTTTCATAAATTCGTTCAATTCAGGTTGTAATTCTTTTACTTGATTGGTAATTTCTATCATTTTTCGATGATTTTCCATACTTTCAGGCTCCGTTTTTTGAATACGAATGATTTCGGTAAACTTATCCATCCATTTTCCGTAGCGCATCATGAACTCTTGTTGTCCCGGATTTAATTGTCTGATTTCAGATTTATCAATAAAAGATGCAAAAACACTGGTACTTGCCAATGTAGCAGTAACAGATAAACCAAGATTCTTTAAGAAATTTCGACGGTTATTTTGTTGTTCAGACATGAATTAATAATTTTTAAAATGAATTTACTTTTGATAAAGTAATATTACTGCTTTTTTAAGAAATAGTGCAACTGAAGTAATCAGTTTATTCTATGGTTTTATAATTAAATTCAGAAAAAGTTGCCGTAAAAATTAAGATAAATTTTCAATAACTTGTCTCAGTTTTTGTTGAACTTCAACAGCAATATTTTCTAATTGATTGTTAGAAACTGACATCATTGAAGCCATTGGATCCACTGCGGATACTTCAACCTCACCGTTTTCATGTTCTTCAACAATAACATTACAAGGTAGAAAAACGCCGATTTTATCTTCATTTTGAAGTGCTTGATAAGCAAAGTGCGGATTACAAGCGCCTAAAATGATATATTTTTTAAAATCAACATCGATCTTTTTTTTAAGAGTTGCTTTCACATCTATTTCAGTCAGAACACCAAATCCTTCTTTTTTGAGTTCAATAGTAACCAGTTCAACGGCTTCTTCAAAACTTCTATTTTTTAGAATTTTATTAAAATAGTAACTCATCATATTTATATTTAAGATTAATTATTGTAAAGTTAAGGATTACAATGCATTATCAATAATTTCTTGTACTACTTCCGGATTGAGTAGCGTAGTAGTATCTCCTAAATTATTAAAGTCATTATTGGCAATTTTACGCAATATTCTGCGCATAATTTTTCCACTTCTTGTTTTTGGCAATCCGCTGGTAAATTGAATCTTATCAAGTTTAGCAATCGGGCCGATATGTTCTGCAATAATTTGGTTGATTTCTATTCGTACATTTTCATGAACACGGGATTCTCCTGTTTCTTTTAAAATAACAAATCCATATAAAGCATTTCCTTTGATATCATGCGGGAAACCAACAATAGCTGATTCTGCAACTGCCGGATGTTGATTGATGGCATCTTCAATAGGAGCTGTTCCCAAATTATGACCGGAAACAATGATAACATCATCAACGCGCCCGGTAATCCTGTAATAACCAACTTCATCGCGCAAGGCACCATCACCCGTAAAATACTTTTTTTTGTAAGTAGAAAAATAAGTTTCTCTGTACCGTTCATGATTTCCCCAAATGGTTCTGGCAATTGCCGGCCAAGGGAATTTGATACACAAACGACCATCGACTTGATTTTCTGTTATTTCCTTTCCATTTTTATCCATAATTACCGGTTGAATTCCAGGTAACGGCAAAGTAGCATATGTAGGTTTCGTTGGAGTTGCGAATGGAATAGGAGAGATGAGAATTCCGCCGGTTTCTGTTTGCCACCAAGTATCAACAATCGGACTGTGTTTTTTTCCCACGTTGTTGTTATACCAATGCCAAGCTTCTTCATTGATGGGTTCTCCAACTGTGCCCAGAACTTTGATGGATGATAAATCATATTTCTCGACATATTCTAAATTTTCTTTGGCAAGTGCGCGAATAGCAGTTGGAGCGGTATAAAACTGTGTGATTTTATGTTTTTCTATAATTTCCCAAAAACGACCAAAATCCGGATAACTTGGAATCCCCTCAAACATAACGGTAGTAGCGCCATTGGCAAGAGGTCCGTAAACAATATAACTATGTCCGGTAATCCATCCAATATCTGCCGTACACCAAAAAACATCATCTTCACGGTATTGAAAAACATTTTTAAAAGTATAAGCGGTATAAACCATATATCCGGCTATAGTATGAAGCATTCCTTTTGGCATTCCGGTTGATCCTGAAGTGTAAAGGATGAACAACGGATCTTCTGCATCCATAATTTCCATCTGACATATTTTAGAAGCTTTATCCAATAAAGGTTGTATCCATAAATCACGACCTTCTTTCATAAAAATATTGGAATTGGTACGTTTTACGACCAAAACACTTTTAACACACGGACTTTTTTCAAGTGCATCATCAACAATTCCTTTTAAATCGGTAGTTTTTTCACCTCTAAAAGAACCATCCGAAGTAATGACCATTTTAGAATCACTATCATTGATTCTTATTGAAAGTGCCGTTGCTGAGAATCCGGCAAAAACTACGGAGTGAACAGCTCCAATTCGAGCGCAAGCCAATAATGAGACAGCCAGTTCCGGAATCATCGGTAAATAGATACAAACGCGATCACCTTTCTGAATTCCCTGTTCTCTTAAAACATTGGCAAACTGATTTACGCGTTCATATAATTGAAAATAGGTGATTTTCTGTGATTTTTCTTTCGGATTGTTGGGTTCAAATAAAATGGCAGTTTTATGACTTCGCGTACTTAAATGCCTATCAATACAATTTTCTGTGATATTGAGCTGAGCACCTTCAAACCATTTAATTTCCGGTTTTTTGAAATCCCATTCCAACACTTTATTCCATCGTTTACGCCAAACAAAATGTTCTTCAGCAATTTCTTCCCAAAAACTTTCCGGATTTCTGACCGATTTTCGATATACCTGAAAATACTCTTCTAAATGCTTGATATGATAGTTACTCATGTTTTATATATTGATTGTTGATCATTAATTGTTTATTTTTTTAAACTTCAAAAGATAAGATTTGATTATAAACGTCGAATATAATAAAAATTTATAAAGTTGATAAAAAACTTAATGAGCGTAATTGAATAAATCAGAAAAAAAACATTTTTGATATTAAAAATACAGGAGTGATACGTTTTAAAATATTTATGCTGATAAAGTTCAATAGAAATAATCTGCTGAAAAATCGAGTTAATAAATATTGGATTTTTAAGAAGTCCTGAGATGTTGATACTTATTTTACGATTATTTTTTCCATGATATAATCATCCATTACAAAACCATTGCCGATGTCATTAATGATAGAGCCCATATTCTGAAATCCTATTTTTTCATATATATTTATGGAGCTCGTATTATATTTATTTACCGTAAGCGATATTTTATTACATCCAATTTCAACTGCTTTCTTTTCAATAAACACCATTGCAGTTTTGCCAATATTCATCCCTCTATAGTTGCTTAAAACATAAATTTTACTTAAAAACAGGGAATCTATTTCTTCTTTAAATGATAGATAAGCCACTGGTTTTTCTTGATAAGTAACCATAAAATAGTTGAAACCAAGCTTTACCTGTTCTTCAATAGCACTGGCAGATTGATACTTTGCAAGCATATATTCAACCTGATTTGAGCCAATAATTGAGGTATAGTGCTCACGCCAGATAGTTGCAGCTAATTGAGCGATAAGTTTATAGTCAGCTATTTTATGAGCTTTAATTATTTTTATCATTTTACTGAAGTAGTCAGCTATTTTTCAATACTAAATTAAGTAGTTTTGATTTTTTTCTGATTGTAATTTTTATTTTTAATGTTAAATAGTTTCAGTTATAACAACTGGATGAGTTGATTCTTAGTCTAATCTCTTAAACATTTCTGTCTTTTTTATCCAATATTTATTCGTTTACCAGTTCTATTATTGATTGTCGTTGCCTGTTTAAGCTTAGTTTAGTAACATCAGGACGAGAGTAGTGACCAACCGGATCAAAATTTTGACGTTCTTCCAGCACCCTATTAAAGTCTAAGGTTTCAATAATTAGTCCTTCTTTATTTATTGTAGGATTGATAATCCATTCTCCATCAGGTCCGGCAATGCAGGAACCCCCATTTGCCAATATTTTAGGCGCTTTTTCAATAATTTTATCCAAGTGTGGCGTATCTTTAGGGAAATCTTCTAATCTCATTAAGCTGGAAACAGATATTACAAACGATCTTGATTCTAATGCTATAAATCTGGTAATATCTTTTGTATTATGATCGCTGCCGGGCCAGACAGCTATGTGTAAATCCTCACCTAATCCATATAAGGCTGTTCTTGGTAACGGCATCCAATTTTCCCAACAATTTAAACCGCCTACAGTGAATTTTTTCAATGAATGCACTTGTAATCCGTTACCATCTCCCGGTGACCAGGTTAAACGCTCGTCATACGTAGGTTGTAATTTTCTATGTACCGATTTAATTTCACCTTGTGGATTAATATAAACAAGAGAGCAATATAAACTATGTCCTCCACGATTTTTTGCCCGCTCAATTATTCCTAAATAGACTGCAATCTTATTTTCTTTTGCCAACATACATAAAACATCAAGTTCTCCTTCTTCAATTTGAATTGCGTTTCGCAGATAGTGGGCATGCAATTCTTTTTGTAAAGTTGAATTCCACTCAGCTCCATTTGTTAAAGCCAGCCAGAATGGGTATCCGGGAAGCAAAGCCTCTCCGAAAACAATAAGTTCACAATTTTTTTTACCCGCTTCTGTTATTGATATACCTATTTTATCAAGTGTTTTTTCTTTATTTAGCCAAACGGGTGAAATTTGAGCTAACGCTACTTTCAGTGTATTCATTGTTTTCTGCTTTTAGGTTGAGTTATTATCACAAATTATGTCTTTGTTAAAAGTTCATTCTCTTAAAATGTGTTCCAACGTTTAGACTCGGCGCAGATAATTCCGAAAGAATTGCCCGCCAAAAAATCAGGTTAAATGTATTAAAAATTTTAAAGTTTGCACAAACCCGCACTGAATTACAGCTATCTTAAGTTTACATTTTCTAAAACTTATATCCTAATCCAATTTGTAATCCGAATTCTGTCAATTTCTGATGGTTATTCTTTTTTTCAAATGGAATAACAGAATGCCTTTTGTAATTTGGATTTATATAGATTAAAAATTTATTGAAATCATATTTGCCGCCCATACCTATACTATATCCAATTCCAGATTGAGAATCACTTGAATTATCAGATGTTTGAAAATCTAAAATTGATCATCCATTAACGAATAGATATTTCCAAAATGTATAATTTGCCAAGATTGGGATTGAAACAATTTCTAATTTCTCATATCCTGAAATAACCGGTTCTTCCACAAATTCGGGAATAATTTTTACATCACTTTTTGAGTAATTAATACCTGTTTCAATATAAAATTTGTCGAAAACTAGTTTCAAATATTTTATTCCAAACTCATTTAATTTTTCGCTCTGAAATCCCGCTCCTCCTAACATAGGTTCTCTTAGAAGTTCAGAATCAGAAATTCCATAATAGAATCTGAATTCATTAGAGTTTTGCGAATAACTCTTTAAAGCCATTATTGTAATGACTAATGTTAAAATTAATCTTGTTGTTTTCATAATAATCTTTTTTTAATTTACAGTCAACTTTAATAGTGTTTTATTCGACGTTTTCCCTCAAAAATAATGAAAAAGAACTACAAAATGAAGTTCTGCTGAGATTCGATTAAAATGACGGGAAAATGGCGAATAAAACCGAGTTGAACTGAGCCGCACCCTCTTATTAAATCCTATGGGTTTAGTATAGCTTACGGTTGATTAGAGGTGTTGGTTATGCAGTTAAACTGTAGCAGTTAGAGCTATATTTGGATGTTATTTTTGACGGTACCTGATTTTTTATTTATAACCATCAGAAATATTTTGCAGCATTTGTCTATCTAAGATCAATATTTTTTTTCCTTTCAGTTTAATCAAATTATCACTTTTAAATCCGGAAAGTAACCGAATTACAGATTCTGTTGCTGTGCCTAAAGTGTTTGCAATTTCTTCTCTTGTTAAAATTACATCGATATAATCATTTTTATCAATACCGAATAAATCTTCTAAAAAGAGCAAAGTTTCTGCTAAACGCTGTTTGATGTTTTTTTGAGCCATGTTTGCAATGCTGCAATTAGCGTCGTTTAATTGATGAGATATATTCTTTAACAATTCTAAAGCAAATAAAGGATTAGTCTTTATGGTACACAATAAATCATCTTTAGGAACAAAACAAGCAAAAGAATCTTCAATTGCAGTAACTGTTAATCCGGCAGGTTCATCACATAATAATGAACGATGACCCACAATATAACCCTCTTTTATATAGCTTATAATCTGATCTTTACCATTAGAATTTAATTTGGTAAGTTTAAATTTGCCGTTTTTTACACAATAGAAACCATTAGCAGGATTGCCTTCCTCTATTAAATGCTCTCCTTTTTTTACTAAAATAGTTGACTTATGTCTTGAAAAGCATTCTAATTCTTCATATGTTAGCATCTTCAAAGCATTTTTATCTTTGATAAGACAGTGTTCACATTTATTCATAGTGAAGTATAAATTGTGGTACAAAAATATAAAAAATATGACTTTTATCATATAAAAATATGAAAATATTATCTAACTTAATAGGTTTTTTTGATTGATGGAAAATGAAAATTGTTTTCACTGCGGATTGGAAACAAAAGACACGCAATATGTGATTGAAGATAAACTCTTTTGTTGTAATGGATGTAAAACCGTTTTTGAGATTTTAAATCAGCACGAGTTAAATTGTTACTACGATTTTGAACGTTCTCCGGGCGTAATTCCAAAAGAGCTCAAAAATAAATATAATTATCTGGATTCATCTGAAATTGTTGAAAAAATTTTAGATTTTTATGATGGCCAAACTTGTGTGGTTGAGTTCTATATTCCCAGTATTCATTGCAGTTCTTGTATTTGGGTATTAGAAAATTTAGATCGTTTTAATGCCGGCGTCAAAAATTCATTGGTTAATTTTCCACAAAAAACACTAAGAGTTACTTATAAGGAGTCGGAAATAAGTTTAAAACAATTGGTAGAGTTTATTGCCTCTATCGGTTATGAGCCGCAAATTAGTTTAGAAGATTCAGTAGGAGTAAAAAAAACGGTGTCAAATGCACTTATTTATAAAATTTCTATAGCAGCTTTTGTTTTTGGCAACATTATGTTATTATCCTTTCCAGAGTACTTTGAAATTCAAGAATTTTGGTTAGAGCGTTATAAAAATGTATTTAGGTATTTGAATTTTGTGATGATATTGCCAGTAGTATTTTATTCGGCAACAGATTATTATATTTCTGCTTATAAAGGATTGAAAAACAGAATGTTAAATATAGATGTGCCCATCACCTTAGGTGTTATTGCCTTGTATTTAAGAAGTGTTTACGAAATTGTTTTTGATGTAGGAGCCGGATATTTTGATTCTCTTGCCGGATTAATCTTCTTTTTACTGTTAGGGAAAATATTTCAACAGAAAACCTATAATTATTTGTCTTTTGAGCGCGATTTTAAATCGTATTTTCCTATTGCAGTTACTGCCATTACTAAAGATGGAAAAGAAATCAGCAAACAAATTCAACACCTAAAATTGGGTGATAGAATCTTGATCAGAAATGAAGAATTAGTCCCGGTTGATGGAATCATGATTAACGGTGAAGCAACCCTAGATTATAGTTTTGTAACAGGAGAATCGTATCCCATCAAAAAAGAATCCGGAGAAAAAATATTTGCCGGCGGGAAACAACTTTCCGGATTGTTTGAAATGGAAGTAATTCATGAAGTTTCACAAAGTTATTTAACACAACTCTGGAGTAGTGATATCTTTCAAAAGGATACTCACAAAAGCATTAAAACACATATAGATAAGGTGAGTAAGTACTTTACCATTGTTGTTTTAACTATTGCTTTTTCTGCGGCTATTTATTGGTATTTTACAGATGTTTCTAAGGCGGTTTATGTTTTTACTGCGGTGTTGATTATTACTTGTCCTTGCGCTTTGGCATTAACATCTCCGTTTGCGTTGGGAAATATTTTGAGGATTTTTGGAAAAAATCGATTTTATCTCAAAAATGCTCAAGTTATTGAGGCACTTACTAAAATAAATACTATCATTTTTGATAAAACAGGAACCATCACCACCAATCAGCAAAAAGCTGTCAATACTGAAAATATTGAATTAAATGTTGATGAAAAAAGAGTGCTGAAAACTTTACTGAGAAATTCAAACCATCCTTTAAGCAGAATTGTATATGAATCTGTCAAAGAACCAATTTTAGAAGATAAAATTACAGCTTATAACGAATTAACAGGTTTGGGAATTGAAGGAAAAATAAACGATTTTAATTTAAGAGTCGGATCTTCAAAATTTTTAGGTTTAAATCAGCATGAACCCAATGAAACAAGAGTTTATGTCGAAATAAATAATCAGCTAAAAGGATATTATTCCATGAAAAATACCTACCGTCAAGGTATTGAACAATTATTTTTAAACTTATATCCTAAATACGAATTGATAATTTTATCCGGGGATAATGAAGGTGAGAAAGAACGTTTACTTCAAATGTTACCTCCAAATACGCAATTGGAATTTGATAAAAAACCGATTGATAAACTCAATTTTGTCAGAGAATTACAAGATAACGGCAAAAGAGTATTGATGATTGGCGATGGACTAAACGATGCCGGGGCACTAGCTCAAAGTAATGTAGGAATCGCTGTTTCTGATGATGTAAATGTCTTTACACCGGCATCCGACGGAATTATAGATGCAAAAATTATCAACAAAATACCACAACTTTTAAACATTTCGCATCAAACATTAACAATAATCAAAACAAGTTTTGTATTTTCATTCCTTTATAACGTCGTTGGTCTGTATTTTGCCGTTACCGGTCAGTTAACACCTTTAATAGCAGCAATTTTGATGCCTTTAAGTTCAATAACAATAGTTATTTATGTTACGTTTTTAACTAATTTTATCAGTAGAAAACAGTAATTAATTTTAGTGATAGTAAGTATAAGTTTTAATTATGGAAGTAGTCTATATTACAATAGGAGTAAGTGTTATTATTGCAATCATTTTTTTTGGTGTTTTTTTGATGAATCTTAAGAAAGGACAATACCAAGATACTTACACACCTTCAGTTCGAATGTTGTTTGATGATGAGGAAAAATCAAATAAAACCGTCAAGAAAGAGAAATCAATTAATAAAGAATCAATAACCAAATTATAATATAATGGATAAACAACAATTTTATTACGACAACAAAATTGTAAAACTATTTCTTTGGGCAACCGTACTATGGGGAATAGTAGGGATGAGTGTAGGGCTTTTAGTTGCCTTACTTTTTATTTTCCCAAATTTAACCGAAGGTATTTCTTGGTTAAGTTTTGGCAGATTAAGACCCCTTCATACCAACGCTGCTATCTTCGCATTTGTTGGAAATGGTATTTTCTTGGGAATGTATTATTCCATGCAGCGATTATTAAAAACCAGAATGTTTAGTGATACACTCAGCAAAATTCACTTTTGGGGATGGCAATTAATCATTGTGGCCGCCGCCATTACGTTGCCTTTAGGATTAACTTCTTCAAAAGAATATGCAGAGTTAGAATGGCCAATTGATTTAGCGGTGGTTTTAATCTGGGTTGTTTTAGCCATCAATATGATGGGAACTATTTTAAAACGTAGAATTCAGCATATTTATGTCGCCATTTGGTTTTATATTGCTACTGTTGTAACTGTTGCCATACTTTATATTTTTAATAATTTGGCTATACCGGTTTCTGCTTTTAAAAGTTATTCAATTTACGCAGGAGTACAAGATGCACTCATACAATGGTGGTATGGGCATAATGCAGTAGCTTTTTTCTTAACAACTCCGGTTTTGGGCTTGATGTATTATTTTATACCTAAAGTTGCCAACAGACCAATTTATTCTTATCGCTTATCAATTATTCACTTTTGGTCATTGATATTTATTTATATATGGGCAGGGCCTCACCATTTATTATACACGGCTCTTCCTGAGTGGACCCAAAATTTGGGAACCGTATTTTCTATAATGTTGATTTTCCCTTCTTGGGGAGGAATGATTAACGGACTTCTAACTTTAAGAGGCGTTTGGGATAAAGTGAGAGAAAGTCCGGTGTTAAAATTCTTTGTAGTGGCCATTACAGGTTACGGGATGGCTACTTTTGAAGGTCCGATGCTGTCTTTTAAAAATATAAATGCCATCGCACATTATACAGATTGGGTAGTTGGACACGTACATATCGGTACTTTGGCATGGAACGGATTTATGATTGCCGGTATGTTGTATTGGTTGATTGAAAAATTATACAAAACTGAACTTTTTTCTAAAAAATTAGCCAATATTCACTTTTGGATAGGAACACTAGGCGTTTTATTTTACGCTATTCCACTTTATATTGCCGGATTTACACAAGCATTGATGTGGAAAGAGTTTAATCCGGACGGAACATTGGTTTACGGAAATTTCCTGGAAACAGTTACAGAAATATTGCCAATGTACTGGATGCGCGCTATTGGCGGAACACTTTATGTAATCGGATTTATTTTATTGGCATACAATTTAATCAAAACCGCAGCCAAAGGTCAGGCCGTTGAAGATGAATTGGCAGAAGCATCACCATTAAAAGCAGTTTCTACATTTAGAGTTGCAGGTGAAACCTTACATTCTTGGTTAGAAAGGAAAACTATTCTTTTCACCATTTTAACAACCGTTGCTGTTGCAATTGGGGGCTTGGTAGAAATTGTTCCGCTGTTCTTGGTGAAATCGAATATTCCGACCATAGAAAACGTAAAACCATATACGCCACTTCAATTAGAAGGAAGAGATCTTTATATAAGAGAAGGATGTAATAATTGTCACTCTCAAATGATCAGACCTTTCCGTTCAGAAGTGGAGCGTTACGGTGATTATTCTAAAGCCGGAGAATTTATATATGATTATCCATTCTTGTGGGGTTCAAGAAGAACGGGGCCGGATTTACATCGACAAGGAAAAAAATACAATGACAATTGGCATTTCAGTCATATGATTGACCCAAGATCTACCTCTCCGGGATCTATCATGCCGAGTTACTCTTGGTTGGTTGAAAACGATTTAGATTATAGCTCAATACAAACTAAAATGACTAATTTGAGAAAATTGGGAGTTCCGTATACTGATGATCAAATTGAAAAAGCAGTAATATCGATGAAAGAAGAAGCTGCAATGATTGAACACAATTTGCGTCAAGATCCTGAATTTATTAAAAATTATGATAATAAGCTGGTTCACAATAAAGAAATTGTTGCTTTAATCGCTTATTTACAACGATTAGGTACTGATATAAAACAATAATCATGTTAAGATTTATCAAACATAATTTAGAGAGTATAGATGGAATAGGATTATATCCAATGATTTCATTGTTCATTTTCTTCAGTATTTTTATAGGAATGCTTGTATATGTATTTGTAATTCCGAAGAGTAAAATTGAAGAATTAAGTAATTTACCATTAGATAAAAACGAATTAAATAATAAAGATTATGAGCAACAATAGTTCTTTTTGGAAACGATTCTTACAATCTGCAACTAAAGCAAAAGAGATAGAAAAAGAAGATGAAATTTTACTGGATCATGACTATGATGGAATTCAAGAATTGGATAATGTATTGCCGCCTTGGTGGTTATGGGGATTTTACATCACCATTATTATATCTGTAATTTATATTTTTCAAGCGTGGTATTTTGATTCATACAACCAGCAAAAAGAATTGGAAAATGAATTGAGAATTGCAGCTGAAGAAGTAGAAGCATACAAAACTGCCAATCCGGCATTGTTTGATACTTCCAATTTAGTTGCCTTAACCGATGAAACCAGTTTAGCTGAAGGAAAAATTTTGTTTGAAACCAAAACATGTGTTGTTTGTCATTTAAATGATGGAGGTGGAAGTATAGGGCCAAATTTAACCGATGAATACTGGATTCTTGGGGGTGGATTTGATAAAGTTTATAATACAATTTCAAAAGGAGGAAGATCCGGCAAAGGAATGATTGCTTGGGAAACTGTTTTATCTACAAAAGAACGCCAATTATTAGCAAGTTATATTTTATCATTAAAAGGTACAACACCGGCAGTTCCAAAAGCTGCCGAGGGTGATATTTGGACGGAATAATCAAGTAAACGGCAGAAAGACTTTTTAATTATTTGTCACTTTTATAGCAAACAAATTGGTTTTATAGCGGTAATTTTGAGTGTCATCAATTAGAGAGTCTTTTAATAAATTATGGAAACCAACAATAAAGAATCATTTAGAGACTCTATTGCAACAATAAACGAGAAAGGGAATCGAAATTTTATTTATCCCAAAAAACCAAAAGGTATTTTTTATCAATATAGAACTTATCTTTCATGGGGCTTGATTTTGTTTATGTTTGCTTCACCATTTGTGAAAATAAACGGCAATCAGTTTTTGTTATTCAATGTTTTAGAAAGAAAATTTAATATTTTCGGATTTCCTTTTTGGCCGCAAGATTTCCATTTATTGGTAATTTCATTATTAGTTTCCATAGTCTTTATCATTCTTTTTACAGTTATTTTCGGAAGAATTTTTTGCGGATGGTTATGTCCGCAAACTATTTTTATGGAAATGGTTTTCCGTAAAATAGAATACTTTATTGAAGGTGACAGAACCAAGCAGATAAAGCTTGAAAAACAAGTTTGGAATTTTGAGAAAATATCCAAAAAATCCATAAAATGGAGTGTTTTTTTTATTGTTTCATTTGTAATATCTAACGTTTTTTTAGCGTATTTAATTGGAGGAGATGTGCTTATTGAACATATTAAAGAAGGACCGGTAAATCATTTATCAACTTTTATTTATTTACTTGTATTTACAGTTGTATTTTATTTTGTCTTTGCTTGGTTCAGAGAACAAGCTTGTATCATTGTATGTCCTTATGGAAGATTACAAGGTGTTTTGTTAGATAATAAATCGATCAATGTTGCTTATGATTATGTGCGTGGAGAAAGCATTTCCGGTCGCCAAAAACTCAGAAAAAACGAAGATAGAAATTTGGCAGGATTTGGCGATTGTATTGACTGTAAACAATGTGTTCAAGTTTGTCCAACGGGAATTGATATCAGAAACGGAACACAATTAGAGTGCGTTAATTGCACCGCTTGTATTGATGCCTGTGATGATATCATGGATAAATCCGGTTTTGAAAGAGGACTTATCAGATATGCATCCGAAGAAAATATTGCCAACAATGAACCATTTGAATTTAATGCCCGACTAAAAGCTTATACCGTTGTTTTAGCATTGCTGTTAAGTGTTTTTGTACTATTACTCGTTTTGAGAAATGATATAGAATCTAACTTTTTGCGACTTCCGGGTCAAACATATCAAGTAACAAATGACGGATTTATCAACAACATATTTACTTATAACTTAGTCAATAAAACAACACATGATATGGAACAATTATCGTTTAAATTAATTTCACATAAAGGTAAAATTGAAGTGATTGGAAATTTAATTACGTTAAAAAAACAAAGTTTATCAAAAGGAACGATTTTTATTAAAATTAAAGTTGATGATTTAGATTCATCCAAAGAAAAAATTAATATTGGCGTGTACAGCAATGACAAATTAATTGATACTTTTAAAACGAATTTTTTAGGACCAAATAAATAAATATCAGATGAAAATAAAAATAAATTGGGGATGGGGAATCGTAATTGCATTAGCTGCATTTATGATTTTTATAGGTTCTATCGTATTTCAGTTAATATTTAATAAAAAATACGATCATCAATTGGTTTCTGAAAATTACTATAAAGACGAGTTGCTTTACCAATTAGAAGTCAATAAAATAGAAAATGCAGCTCAACTGGCTGAAAATGTAATTGTTAAAAATAAAGATGGAAAAATGGATATTATTTTTCCTGAAAATATGAATTTTTCAGAAATAAGCGGAATGATATATTTTCAAAATGTTATGGATGAAAAATTTGATTTTGAACATAAAATTGAATTGAAAAACAATATTTTTGAAGTTGATTCTACTCAGCTTAAAAAAGGGACTTGGCACATCAAAGTTGATTGGAAATATCACGATGTTTCGTATTTATTAAAAGAAAAAATAGTTTATTAATATGTTTTTATCAGCATTTTTATTAGGATTAGCAGGTGGTTTTCACTGTATTGGCATGTGTGGCCCCATTGCATTTATTTTACCGATTAACAAAGAAACTCCTGTTAAAATGGTATTTCAAACCATTTTATATCATTTGGGTCGTTTATTGACATATTCATTTATTGGATTGTTATTCGGATTATTGGGAAAAGGACTTTCTTTAGCCGGAATTCAGCAACAATTATCAATTGTAATTGGTATTTTGATGATTGCCATTTTCTTTATTCCTTTTAACAAGCTGTTATCAATCAATATTGCATTTCCAATTTCAAAAATAGTAATGAAGTTAAAAAAGAAGCTGGGCACTTATTTAAATCGAAAATCAAATACCTCAATTTTCATCATTGGTATCTTAAACGGATTTTTACCTTGTGGTTTGGTTTATATGGCTGTGATTGGTTCAATTGCAATGGCATCAGCTTATAGCGGTGCATTTTACATGTTTTTATTTGGTTTAGGTACAATTCCTTTAATGACAGGAGCTATTTATTTAGGAAATTTTATTAATATAGCAGTTAGAAACAAAATTCAGAAAATGATTCCTGTTTTTGTAGTCATTATCGGGATTTTATTTATTTTAAGAGGATTAGGGCTTGGAATCCCGTTGATTTCGCCTCCTAACGAAAGTTTAAAAATAGAAAATCCTGCAAAATGCCATCATTAAATGATGTGATATGAGCGAAAAACCCCTATTAATCAACGATGATTTTAACGCTGTAACTTCAAATCAGGAGTTATTGGAGTTAATTCATCAAAAAAATATCAATATTGAAGGCGTAATTGAAAAAATTGCGTATTTCAAAGAATTGCTCAAACTTCAAACAGAACTTGTTAAGTTTCAACAATGGGTTCATAAAAACAAAAAAAGAGTTTGTATCATTTTTGAAGGCAGAGACGCAGCCGGAAAAGGTGGAAGCATTCGCAGATTTACAGAACATTTAAACCCAAGAAGTATGCGGGTAATGGCTCTTGGAATCCCAACAGATGTAGAAAAAGGGCAATGGTATTTCCGTCGATATATCAAACATTTTCCAAATCCGGGAGAAATTGTTTTTTGCGATAGAAGTTGGTACAATAGAGCGGTGGTAGAGCCAGTCATGGGATTTTGTACTGAAAATCAATACGACAAATTTATGGCTCAAGTACCAGAATTTGAACATATGTTGTATGAAGATGGAATTATCATCATCAAGTTTTGGCTTTCAATTTCAAAAGAAGAACAATTAAAAAGATTTAAATCACGCCAGATGAATCCCTTAAAAAGGTGGAAATTTAGTTCAGTCGATCAAAAAGGACAAGAATTTTGGAATCGTTATACATTGTACAAAGACCAAATGTTTACCAGAACTCATACAAGTTACAGTCCGTGGATTATTGTGAAAACAAACGATAGACGAAGAGCAAAACTAGAAAGTATGCGATATGTTTTATCTTTATTTGATTATGATGGAAAAAATGAAACCTCCACTAATTTGTTTCCGGATCCTAATATTGTAATGCGCTATTACCGTTCATCCAATTTAACTGATTAGCCATGCAAAAAGTACAATTATCACCTAAAGATTTAAAAAAATTAAACACAAAACGCGGTTTAATGGCGTTGCTTACAGAAGAACCGTATAATGTTAAAAAATCACTGAGGTATTATAATTACGAAAGTAAATTAAGAAAACTTCAAGAAGAACTGATAAAATTACAATTTTGGGCTATTGATAACAATGAAAGGATAATTGTCATTTTTGAAGGAAGAGATGCGGCCGGTAAAGGTGGAGCCATCAGACGTATTACAGAGCGTATCAATCCGAGACATTTCAGAATTGTAGCGCTCCCAAAACCAACCGATGAAGAACGAACGCAATGGTATTTTCAACGCTATGTTTTACAGTTTCCGAAAGCCGGTGAAATTGTTTTTTTTGACAGAAGTTGGTATAACAGAGCTGTTGTAGAGCCGGTTAACGGTTTTTGCACCATCGATGAATATCATATTTTTATGAATCAGGTCAATGATTTTGAACGGATGATTACAGAATCGGGTATTCGTTTGGCGAAAATTTATATGTCAATATCTAAAGAAGAACAGGAACATCGGTTTACAGAAATCAAGAGCGATCCGTTAAAACAATGGAAAATGTCTCCGGTTGATGAACGAGCTCAAGAACTTTGGGATGTTTATTCACAGTACAAAACTAAAATGTTTGAAAAAACAAATACTAAAATTGCACCGTGGAAGACAATTGATGCAGATAAAAAAATTTCGGCCAGATTACAATCAATACAACATATTTTAGACAATATTCCTTATGATAGAAAAAGGAAAGTTTAGTTGCTTAGATAAAAGAATAAAGATAAGTCCTTCCCTTTGCTTCGCCAGTTCGCTGTCGCTCCTGTGGGAAGGATTTAGGACGGGATACTATTTCTCACATTTTCAAGTATAAAACCAATTTCACCGGCAATTAATCGGCTTGTTTTTTTGTAAGTTTCCAGACTGTTTGGAGTATTATCGGCAGTTTTTGGATCATTAAATGGAAGCTGAAATCGTCGAATGGTATCCGGAATAAACGGGCAATTTTCTTCCGCATCAGAACAAGTAGTAATCGCAATAAATGGTTTCTGATTGATTTGATGATTGTATAACTTTGAAAATCCGATGATATTATTTTTCATTTTTTTAGTAGAAATTTCATAAACAGGATTTTGATGTGAAAAATCTTTGAGATGAAATTCAAATCCAACTTCTTGCAAAGTTTTGACGGTATTGCTAAAAAAAGCAGTTGCTTCTGTTCCGCCGGAAAAACTAAAGATGTTTTTTAATTGAAAATAATCAATAGCAAAATGTGCCCAAACCTGTGCCAATTGGCTTCTTCTTGAATTATGAGTGCAAACAAAATTCAGATTTACTGTTTTATCTGATTTCAATTCAGCAACAATAAATGCAGCAATTGCCGTCAAAAGTAATTTTCTTTCAACCGTTAAATTCAATTCTTTTAAGGTATTTTCAAAGAAAACAACCGATTTTGTAGAGTTGGTATGAAACATCCTGTTATTTTTGTATAAAAATACAATGGATGTGCCAATTGATGGTTATATTCAGGTTAATAAATTATTAAGAATGAAACGCCCATGATTAAATATTAAACACACAAAGGGATGATTATTAGGGCGTTCCATCTGACCATTAAAAAACAAATAAATATAAACAGATGAAAACATTTGCAATAGGAGATAAAGTAGCGGTTTTAGATGCAGATATGAAAGGAACAGTTTTAAAAGTTTCTGATAATCAAATTATTATAAATACAGAAGACGGATTTTCTATGGATTTTACACCTAAAGAATTGGTGAAAATTGTGAACGAACAGCAAGAATTGTCAAAGTTTAGCGATATTCATATGCAACAAATGTTGAAAGAAAAACAAATTGAATCTACTAAAAGAACGTTCAAAAAATCACCCAAAATTGATAAATTGCCGGCAATGGAAGTCGATTTGCATATTCATCACTTAATTTCATCTACCAGAGGAATGAGTAATTACGAAATTCTATCACTGCAATTAGAGGAAGCAGAACGAAAAATACAGTTTGCCAAATCAAAAAAAATACAGCGGGTTGTTTTTATTCACGGAGTTGGAGAAGGCGTTTTACAACAAGCTTTAACCGATTTGTTTCAAAAATATCAGGTAGATTTTTATGCGGCCCCTTTTCAAAAATACGGAATGGGCGCCACAGAAATTTATATTTATCAAAATGCTAAAGATTAGGTTTAAAAATGAACAAAATATACTTTGATAATGCCGCAACAACAGCTATCAGACCTGAGATTATTGAAGCAATTACCGATTCCATGAAATCAGTTTATGGTAATCCGTCTTCTGTTCATCAATTTGGAAGAAGCGCCAAATCCTTGGTAGAAACGGCCCGTAAAAATATCGCCAAACATTTAAATGTGTCGGCTTCTGAAATCTATTTTACCGCCGGTGGGAGTGAAGCCAACAACTTAATTTTATGGAATGCAGTAGCTCATTTAGGAGTGAAACGCATCATCACTTCTAAAACAGAGCATCACGCGGTTTTACATAAAATACCGGCTTTAAAAGAAAATTACGATTTCGAAATTTGTTATGTCAAATTAGATAATTTTGGACTGGTAGATTTTGAACATCTATCAAATCTATTACAAAATTCATCCAAAAAAACCTTGGTTTCCCTGATGTATATCAATAATGAAATTGGCAATATATTGGATATTAGCAAAGTAAGTGTGTTGTGTAAAGTTCATAATGCTTTATTTCATTCTGATACCGTTCAGGGAATCGGACATTTCAACATTGATTTACAAAAAACACCGATAGATTTCATTACCGCCAGCGCTCATAAATTTCACGGACCCAAAGGCGTTGGATTTTTATATGTAAAAAAAGGAATTGTAATGAAACCGGTGTTAATTGGCGGCGAACAAGAAAAAGGTTTGCGTGCCGGAACCGAAAATATCCACAGTATTGCAGGAATGGAAAAAGCAATGACTATTTCATTAACCAATTTGATTGAAGAACAAACGTATATTCAAAATCTGAAAACCTATTTTATCCATCGACTCAAAGAAATTCCCGGAGTACAATTTAACGGATTATCAGCCGATGAAACCCAAAGCAGTTATCTTATTTTAAATGTTCGTTTTCCTGTTGAAACTGATTTACTGCTGTTTAATTTAGACTTAAAAGGAATTGCAGTTTCCGGCGGAAGCGCTTGTCAGAGTGGTACCCAAAAAGGTTCACATGTTTTAGGAGAACTTTTACATAAAAAAGAAAGAAATAAAGCATCGGTTCGTTTTTCGTTCTCTTATCAAAATACCAAAGCAGAAATTGACTATACCATTTCGATTTTAAAATCGATTATGACTTCTTAATTTACTTGTAAAAAAGAGGAACAATTTCTGTATTTTTGCGGTAAAAATAAGCTTTATGCAACAACTATTTTATTTCTTTACAGTACTATTGATGGTCTTTCTGATGGCATCTTGCGGTACTTCAAACGTCATTAATACCTTAAAACCCGATGCCGATTTAGCCGCTCCTTTGGTGTATGAAAAAGAAATTTCCAACATCAATATTCCCATTTCAATCAAATTAAAAGATATTGCAAATCAGACTAACAAAAGTTTAGACGGATTGATTTATGAAGATAATCAGTTAGAAGATGATAATATTGTCCTCAAAGTTTGGAAAGAATCACCGATATTAATCAACGAAGAATCAGGAAAAATTAGAATAGTTTTACCCTTAAAAGTTTGGACTAAAGTTCGTTACGGAACCCAAGTTTTGGGAATGAATATTTCTGATACGCGTGAGCTTAATTTTAACGGAACGGTTACTTTATTGAGTGATGTAACACTCAATAATTGGCAATTGCAAACTAAAACAACTATAAAATCTATTGATTGGAAAGAAAATCCATCTATAACTATTGCCGGTAAAGTGGTGCCCGTCACTTTTTTAGTCAATCCGGCCATGAATTATTTTAAACCAAGCATTGAGAAGAGTATAGACGATGCCATCAAAAAATCATTGAATTTTCAGCCCTTTGTATTGGATGCTTTAGATAAAATAAGTGTTCCAACTTTGGTCAATCAACAATATGAAACTTGGTTTAAAATTGTACCGTTGTCATTAAATGTTACAGAAGCAAAAATTAAAAATGAATCTATTTTGATGGATGTTGGGTTGGAAAGTTATATGGAAACTTTTGTTGGAACAAAAACCCAAAAAACTTTTCAGAAAGAAAAAATTACATTAAAACATGCACCAAAAGCAACTGATCAATTTTCGGCTTCTTTGATGGTTGTTTCACCTTATTTACAAATATCTCAAATAATCACTAAAAATTTTGAAGGTCAAGAATTTGTATCGGGCAATAAAAAAGTGGTTGTAAAAAAAGTTGATTTATGGCACAAAAACGGTAAAATGATTATTGCCTTGGATCTTTTGGGAAGTGTTAACGGAACGGTTTATTTAACCGGAATTCCAATGTTTGATGAACAAAAATCGGAAATTTATTTTGCCAATTTAGATTACATTCTCGATACCAAAAACGCCTTGATGAAAACTGCCAATTGGTTAGCACAAGGAATCATTCTCAAAAAAATCAAAGAAAATACTAAATATTCTATTAAAACTGATATACAAAATGCTCAAAAACAAATGTCAACATATTTGAGTAATTTTTCACCAGCTTCGGGTGTATTTATCAACGGAAAAGTGGACGGAATTACCTTAGACAAGATTCAATTAACTAATCAAGCCATCGTGGCAACCGTAAAAACAGTTGGAAAAATTAATGTAACTATAGATGGATTAAAGTAATTTCCGTAAATTAATCCGGGTATAGATTTAAAAATAAATATGCAATATTTCAACAACCTTAGGAAGCAAATTTTTTCAAAATTTGAATCTAAAAATTTTACTAAGAAAAATTTTATAAAAATTATCAGATACAGTTTTGCAGGCGGAATGGTGTTTTCTGTTATTTTCTTGTTATCCATTTATTTCGGATTTTTTGGTCGGGTACCCACCTATAAAGAAGTAAAGTTATTTAGAAACATGGAAGCTTCTGAAGTTTATTCTGCTGATAATGTGCTGCTTTTCAGATTTGATAAAGAAAACCGGATCAATGTTCCTTTTGATTCAATTCCAATTCATTTAGTTCAAGCTTTGGTAGCTACAGAAGATATTCGATTTTACGAACACAATGGCGTAGATATTCAAAGTATGGGAAGAGTTTTGGTTAAAACAATTCTGATGGGAGATAGAAGTTCCGGGGGCGGAAGTACCATTACCCAACAATTGGTGAAGAATTATTTTCCACGAAAATCATATTGGTTTTTATCAACACCTATCAGTAAACTGGAAGAAATGGTTGCTGCCTATAAATTAGAGCAACATTTCAGTAAAGAACAACTCATCGAATTTTATTTCAACACAGTTCCTTTTGGCGATACCGCTTTTGGTTTAGAAAGTGCTGCACAACGCTTTTTCAGTAAATCATCTTCAAAATTAACCATTGAAGAAGGTGCCGTTATAATCGGAATGCTCAAGGCATCCTACACTTATAATCCGCTTAAAAACCCCGAAGTTTCCAGAAGCAGAAGAAATGTGGTGCTTTTATTGATGCAGGAAAATGATTTTATTTCTCAAGATCAATTAGATTCAATTGCGGGTATTCCTTTAATAACAAAAAAGAAACAGCTGAAACGTCATATTGGTAAAGCGCGTTATTTTACTGAATATGTGAGGATGCAAATGCAGGAATGGCGTAAAACAAACTTCAAACCAAGCGGAAAAGAATATGATTTATATAAAGATGGCTTAAAAATATACACCACCCTAAATTATGAAATGCAACAATATGCTGAAAAGTCGGTTGCAAAACGAATAAAACATTTACAGCGAGAGTTTGATTATCAATGGAGAGGAGAAGAACCTTGGAGTGAAATTCCTATCGTACTGGAAAATGCCATTAAAAGTTCTCGCAGGTATCAATTGATGGCAGCATCCGGCGCATCAGCATCAAAAATAAAGGATGCTTTTAACACTCCTGTCAAAATGAAAATCTTTACTTGGGATGGTGATAAAAATGTGACCATGACTCCGCTAGATTCTGTAAAACATTATTTAAAACATTTACACGCCAGTTTTATTGCGATAGAACCAAAATCCGGAAATATAAAAGCGTATGTTGGAGGAATAGATGAACGCTATTTTCATTATGATCATGTTACCACCAAACGCCAAGTGGGCAGTACTTTTAAACCTTTTGTTTTTGCCGCTGCCATTGAAAAAGGCGTTCAACCATGTGATATGTATCCTAATGAATTGATAAAATATCCGCAATATGAAGATTGGGAGCCTAAAAACTCTGATTATATTTATGGAGGTGAGTTCAGCGTTTGGGGTGCTTTGGCAGCATCTGTAAATACGGTTACAGTGCAATTAATGGAAAAAGCAGGTTTGGATAATATCATCAAGTTGGCATATGCCATGGGAATTAAAACAGAATTGCCCAAAGTTCCGTCATTGGCATTGGGAACCGCAGAACTTTCTTTGCTTGAAATGACCAGAGCTTACGGTACTTTTCCAAATTATGGAATTCCAACCCAAGAAGTTTCTGTTTTAAAAATTATTGATCGAGAAGGAAATGCACTCAATACTTTTCCCGTGAAAGTCAAAAAAGAAGTTTATTCGCCAAAAACAGCTGAAATTATGGTAGAAATGTTGCGTAAAGTGGTGAATAACGGAATTGCGGCGCCATTTCGATATGACTTTCAGCTTTTTTATGATTTAGGAGGGAAAACAGGAACTTCACAAAATCATGCTGATGGCTGGTTTATTGGTTTTTCTTCCAATCTGGTGACTGCCGCTTGGGTAGGTGCTGAAAATCCGTCGATTCATTTTAAAAATATGCAATACGGACAAGCATCTTATTCTACACTTCCTGTCAATGGCGAGTTTATGAGGATGTTAAAATCAAATCCATCATTTAAATATTATTTAGAAGGCACTTTTAGAACTCCATCTAAAGAAGTTCAGGCAATGTATCAATGTTTATCACGTAAAAATGTACCAAGACGAGAAAGAGACACCATTAATAATACTGTCAAAATAGATTCATTATTACCGATTGTTAAAAAAGACAGTTTAAAGTAAATCAACAGTTTAATTATTTAAAATCAGCAAAATGAAATTAAAATTCTTTCTTTTCATCCTCATTGTTACAGTTTCAACAACCGTAGTTTTTTCTCAAAAAAAGCAATCAACTATTGACCCTAAAAAGTTAGATACTTACTTTGCTCAAATGGCTGCTGATTGGGATATCCCGAGTATGTCTATCGGTATTGTAAAAGATGGCAAATTGGTTTTTGCCAAAAGTTACGGCCATTTAGAAATTGGCAAAAGTGAAAAACCTGATGCCAATACTTTATATGCAATTGCCTCCAATTCAAAAGCTTTTACATCAGCAATTATCGGAATGTTGGTACAAGAAGGTAAACTTTCTTGGGATGATAAAGTCAAAGATTATTTGCCTTATTTTGAAGTTTATGACCCATGGGTGAGTAAGGAAATTACGATTCGTGATTTGCTGAGTCATCGCGTTGGATTGGGTACTTTTAGCGGCGATGTCATTTGGTATAAGTCAAATTTGAGCGCTTCAGCAATTGTTAAAGGCACCAAATATTTATCAAAATCATTTGATTTTAGAGCGGGTTACGGCTATTCTAATGTAATGTATATTGCTGCCGGAGAAGTGATTAAAAAAGTAACAGGCAAGCCGTGGAGTGAAGTTGTTCAAGAGCGAATTTTAATTCCGTTGGACATGAATCGCACCATTACAAATCCAAATCAACTTGAAGAAAAAGGAAACTTTGCCACTCCACATGGTAGAAAAGAATCGGCTAATTTCCCTATCGAATGGGAAAATTGGGAAGAAATTGGTGCAATGGGAGGACTTATTTCTAGCGTAAATGATGTGTCAAAATGGATGATTTTTAATCTGAATAAAGGAATCCATGGAAAAGATACTTTATTAACGGCTAAAACGATTAACAATATTTGGACACCCCATAACAATTTTAGAGTGGATCAAACCAAGAAAAATGATTTCAATCGCCATTTCAGCGCTTATGGTTTAGGATGGAGTCTGAGTGATTATCACGGAAATTTAAGAATGGGACATACCGGCGGATATGATGGAATGATAACGGCAGTTACCATGGTTCCAGATCAAAATTTAGGAGTTGTTGTGTTGACTAATGGGATGAAAAGTCCGATTACAGCTGCTACAAATTACGCATTGGATACTTATTTAGGAATCAAAGTGAAAGATTGGAGTAAAGAATTGTTGAAACTGAATGATAGTAATGAAGCTAAAGATACAAGAGTGGCAGACCGAATTAAAAAACGTGTTTTAAACACGCAACCATCTTTACCGATTGAAAAATATGTGGGGACTTTTAAATCTGCCATTTATGGAAAAATCATTATTTCAAACGAGCAAAATACGCTTAGATTAAATTTTGAACATTCTCCCAATTTATCTGCCAGTTTATCGCATTGGCATTATGATGTATGGAAAATAGAGTGGGATACTCCACATGCCTGGTTAGATTTTGGTATGGTGAAATTTAATTTTGATAATAATTTGGAGATTTTAGGAATCGATTTTGATGTTCCAAACGATGATATCTTTTTTGAAGAGTTAAAACCGGTGAAAATTGAGTAGATGGTATCTGGTATCTGGTATCTGGTATTCATGGAGCTATTTATTATAAAAATAGAGTCTGATATAACCCGTGTGCTAAGTAAAAATTTTGATGAATTAAAAAAAACAATGGATTCTTAATGAGGTTTAATTAATTAAGTTACTTTTGCATCGCTTTAAATTAAACATTCAATGTTGACAAGCCATTTAGGAGAATTCATCGCCTTATTAACAGCCGTTTTCTGGACAATCACCAGTTTGGCATTTCAGCAAGCAACCCGAAGAGCGGGTTCTATCTCTGTAAATGTTATTCGGCTAATGATTGCTTTGGTTATTTATGCAGTAATCTCTTCATTTTCAAGGGGCATGTTTTTGCCTTTTGATGCCACATCGCATCAATGGATTTGGATGTCGGTTTCCGGCATAGTCGGTTTTGTTTTTGGTGATTATTTTTTGTTAAAATCGTATGAGTTTATCAGTGCCAGAATTACCATGTTAATTATGTCGTTAAGTGCTCCTTTAGCCTCTTTTATCAGTTGGCTGGTATTGGGAGAAACGATGAATGCTTTATCCTTATTGGCCATGTTTATCACCATTTTTGGGATAACTTTAGTCATTACTGAAAAGAAAATGGCATCCGAAGAAAATTTAGGAAAGAAATCTGGAAAAATACAATTTTCATTTTCAACTAAAGGATTGATATTTGCTTTTTTAGGAACTATCGGTCAAGCTACGGGTTTAGTGTTGAGTAAATATGGAATGCGCGATTATAACGTTTTTGCAGCTACTCAAATACGAATTATTGCAGGAACTATCGGATTTGTAATTCTTGTTACTTCCATCAAACGATGGTCAAAAGTAAAACAGGCTGTAACCGATTCAAAATCCATGAAATTCATTATGATTGGCTCTATATTTGGTCCATTTTTAGGTGTTTACGCTTCATTGTTGGCCATCAAATATACGACCATCGGAATTGCTTCAACCATTATGGCAATTATCCCTGTACTGATTATTCCGCCGGCCATTTTATTGTATAAAGAAAAAGTAACCGTAAAAGAAGTTATTGGAGCTTTTATTGCGTTGAGTGGTATTGTTTTATTCTTCATATAATTAATATAAATTTTACATCATCAAAATAAAAGGTTTATCTTTAAGAGAAAATTGATAATTTTCTTCAATTCTATGTAAAAAATACAGGAATTAGGATTGTAGAAGACAGACAAAAAGCTATTCTCGAAATATTTGTTCAAGCTGATATTGAAGAAAGACAAGTGTGTGAAAGATTTGGTTTTAAATTTTCAATAAGGAAGTGGTTTTCTATTTTATAATTCCTTATAAAGATGCAAATAAAGAGGATCTTAAAAATAAATACAGTTAATTTTAACTAATGCCATGAGCAAATTACTAAACCTCAAAATATTGATTGTAGAAGATGAACCAACATCTGTTACGTTGCTAACTGAAGGGTTAGGGGATTGTTGTAATGAAATTTTAGTTGTAAAAGATGGGATAGAAGCTATTAAAACGGCTCTTAAAAATCCGGATTTAAACCTAATTTTAATGGATCTCAAGTTGCCTAAAATGAATGGTTTAGATGCCACGAAGAAAATACGTGAGTTCAATAAGAAAGTAATCATTATTGCCCAAACGGCTTATGCATTCCCTAAAGATGAAGCAAAAGCAATAGAATCCGGCTGTAACGATTTTATTTCTAAACCTATTCTAAAAGAGAAACTTCTAAAAATGATTGAGAAATACTTGTTGTAATAAGATAGATTAAACAGGTAAATCTAAAATGATTTAACTTTTTAAAAGATAAAAATGTTACTTCCCGATACAGAAATTGGCAAAAATATTTCCCAATAAATCATCGGTAGAGATTTGACCGGTAACTTCTCCTAAATGATAGAGCGCTTGTCGGATGTCAATCGCCAATAAATCGGTTGGTATTTCATTGTTGATTCCTTCTTTAACTTCATTTAAAGCTTTTAAAGCATTTGAAAAAGCTTCGTAATGTCTGCTATTGCTGAGGATAATATTGTTGGAGGAAAGTTTTCCGGTTTGTACCAATGAAGTTAATTTCAGCGTTAATTCATGAATTCCTTCCCTGTTTTTTGCAGAGATGAAATGAACATTTTGAAAAGGAAGTAATTGTTTAACTCTTTTAACATCTGTTAAATCAATCTTATTGGCAATTATTATTAATAATTTTGAAGGGAATTGCTCTTGAATTTTAGCAATTTCTATCTGTAATAATCTTGATTTTTCTTGATTTAAAGTGCCGGCATCCAATAAATAAATTATTACATGCGCTTGTTGTATTTTCTCAAAAGTTTTTTGAATACCAATAGTTTCAATCACATCTTTAGTTTCTCTAATTCCGGCGGTATCAATAAATCGATATACAATTCCGTTGATAACGATCTCATCTTCAATGGCATCGCGTGTGGTTCCCGGAATTTCAGAAACAATCGCTTTTTCTTCCTTTAAAAGTGCATTTAACAAGGTCGATTTTCCAACATTGGGTTCTCCTACTATGGCAATTGGAATTCCGTTTTTGAGTACATTTCCCAACGCAAAAGAATCAATCAACTGCTGTAAAACACGGCTGATTTTATCTACCAACATCTTAAATTCATTTCTATCGGCAAATTCAACATCTTCTTCAGAAAAATCTAATTCCAATTCCATTAACGAGGCAAAATTCAATAATTCCTGTCGCAAATCTTCGATATCTTTAGAATATCCACCTCGCATTTGTTGCATAGCCACTTGATGTGAGGCCGCTGAATTGGATTCAATCAAATCTGCAACCGCTTCAGCCTGTGATAAATCCAATTTCCCGTTTAAAAAAGCGCGTAAGGTAAATTCACCCGGAGTGGCTAATCTGACTTGATTTCTCAAAAAAAGTTGAACTATTTCCTGTTGGATATAGGAAGAACCGTGACAAGAAATCTCAATGGTATTTTCTCCTGTGTAAGAATTGGGTCCATGAAATAAAGAAACCAAAACTTCATCAATTAAACGTTCTCCTTCTTTTATATAACCAAAATGAAGCGTATGCGATTTTTGGGTTGATAAATCTTTGGTACCTTTAACCGATTTAAAAAAAGAATTACAAATGGTAATAGCCTCAGGACCGGAAAGTCGAATAACAGCAATGGCTCCAATTCCGGGCGGACTTGCAATGGCAATGATGGTATCGTTGTAAAGTGAATTCAATTCGGTTATTTTTGGTAAAATTACGGAATGTGAAATGATTTTATGCAAATCAATGCCAAAAGTGTCAGTTTTATAGCTCTAATTTAAATCGCTCTCGAAGCAAATCCAGTTCAATATTTTTTTTTGAAAGCAATTCATATTTTTCTTTCGGTGTATGAGCATACTTTTTTTGAATGGTTTCTAAAATCTCAACAGTGATAAAAATGGAATAATTATTGAGTTTTTCTTTTAAGAATTTGAGTAAGTAAGGCGCGATACTTAAAAATTGCTCTTTCATATTTTTACTGGAAACCTGATATAAAATTTCATTTCCATTACAACTTGGCTCAGCCGATGTTAAAACTGCATTTTTTAATTTTTTCCCGGATTGAAGCTGCTGATGAGAAAATTCATCCCATAATTTCACAAGCTGTTCAGAAGTAAATTCATCTTTTGGCAATAAACTTTCATCGACAAAATCCAGCTTTTTACTGATGGATTCTTGCTGATTATCAATATTAGAAATAGAGAGGGCAGAGATTCTTCGAGGTTCTAACTTTAAATTTGGTTTTTGGATTTCCGGCTGTTGAGGTTCTTCAATAACATTTTTGGTATTAGAAGTAAGTTCTTCTTTCTCAGATGTATATGATGTATCTTCTGAAGAAGTAACAGGAATTATTGATGTTTCTTTATCAATAGCCAATTGAGCGGCAGTTGATTTTTTAAAATGATGAGCCGGAATTATGAACTGATTGTCATTTTTTTTTTCTCCATCAAAAGTGATAGAGCTTAATTGCATTAAAATTAATTCAATTAAAAGTCGCTGATTCTTACTTTCTTTATACCTTAAATCGCCTGTATTCGCAATTTCAATGGCTTTTAACAAGAAATTATCTGAACTTTTTTTAGCCTGATCTATATAGGTTTTCTGCGTGTTTTCGCCAACTTCGAGTAAGGAAACTGTATTTGGAGTTTTAGCAACCAACAAATCTCTAAAATGAGATGCTAAACCGATTATAAAATGATGAGCATCAAATCCTTTACTTAAAATTGAGTTAAATTCGAGTAATAAATCAGGAATTTTATTTTCTAAGATTAAATCAGTAACCCTAAAATAAACTTCATAATCTAATACATTTAAGTTTTCGGCAACTGCCTGTCGGGTTAATTCTTTTCCGCAAAAACTGACTACACGGTCATAAATAGAAAGTGCATCGCGTAATGCACCGTCCGCTTTTTGAGCGATGATATGAAGAGCATCATCTTCTGCAGAAATTTGTTCTTCTTTGGCAATTTTCTTTAGGTAATTTTTGATATCGTTGACTGTAATTCGTTTAAAATCAAATATTTGACAACGAGATAAAATGGTGGGTATTATTTTGTGTTTTTCAGTAGTGGCTAAAATAAAAATGGCATGAGCCGGCGGTTCTTCCAGAGTTTTCAAAAAAGCATTGAAAGCAGATTGTGAAAGCATATGAACCTCATCGATGATATAAACTTTGTATTTACCTACTTGCGGCGGAATCCTAACCTGATCGGTTAAACTTCTGATATCATCAACTGAGTTATTGGAAGCGGCATCCAATTCAAAAATATTAAAAGCAAAGTCTTCATCTTCGCTGACATTTTGCATGCTTTCTTGGTTGATGCGTTTTGCCAAGATTCTTGCACAAGTCGTTTTTCCGACCCCGCGAGGTCCCGTAAAAAGTAAAGCCTGTGCTAAATGGTTGTTTTTTATAGCATTTTCAAGTGTATTGGTGATGGTTTCTTGTCCAATTACATCTTCAAAAATTTGTGGTCTGTATTTTCTTGCCGATACTATAAAATGCTCCATGTTGATTTTCTTGTGTTAACAAAAATAGAAAAATAAAGTTAGATTTTAGAATAAAGAATTTAGAATTTAGATTGAATATAGTTGGTTAGAACTCCGCTTTGCAGCATAGCTTCTAAAAAGCTTCGGTGGAAATCGAAAGAAGTGCAGCTTCTTTTGGCGAAGTTTTACAAGCGGTGCGCGCCAGCGCAATGCATAAGAAGCGGCGTCATTTTTTGGAACTTTTTTGGATCCCGTTGCAAACGGGACAGGCTAAGCAAAAAAGTGCAATAAATAATCAGTTACTGACTGTTCTTTTAGCTTGAACTGAAAGAACCAAAAGTTCAAGACTGCTTTTAATTTCCTTCAAAACGGTCACATTTTTTTATCATGCGCCTTCCAATTCGTTGCACTATGGAACGCTCCACTGCCAGCCGCTGCAAAAATGCTTGTTTTGTTACAGAAATGAAAAGAGGTCATTTTACTAAAACTGCTTTGTATTGGTTAATTGTTGTTTGCTTAATGTTTAATTAATATGGAGATGTAAATAGGTTAGAACAGGAGGGAATCTTACTTAAAGAAGAAATTTCTTTGTTTTAGAGATTCATATTTAATACTATTTACTAATCATTAAGCTGGTATTCACAAAAAAAAACCAACAAATTTTTGTTAGGTTTTCAGTAATTTTAATATGCTGTTATTTACGATTGATACTCATAAATTTTATTATATAAATCAATGTACTTCGCTTTAATAATATCTCGTTTTGGTTTCATTGTGGGAGTTAACAGGTTATTGTCAATTCCCCAAACATCAGGAGTTAATTCAAAACGTTTAATTTTTTCCCAATCACCAAATTTGCGATTTTTCTTATCAACATCTTCTTGAATACGATCAATAACACGATGATCAGCAATTAATTCAGTATTTGAACCGCTTAAAACAAAATCATGACGTTTTGCCCACTCTCTAATGAAATCAAAAGCAGGTTGAATAATAGCTGCCGGCATTTTTTCACCATCTCCAACAACCATAATTTGCTCAATAAAACGAGATTGTTTCATGGTATTTTCTAATAATACAGGAGAAATATATTTTCCGCCGGATGTTTTAAAGATTTCTTTTTTACGACCGGTAATTTTTAAAAAACCATCAGCGTCAAGTTCACCTTTATCGCCGGTATGGAAATATCCGTTTTTAATAACTTCGGCTGTTTTTTCAGGTTCTTTGTAGTATCCAAGCATTACATTGGGACCTTTGATTAAAATTTCGCCATCTTCTGCAATTTTAATTTCAACATCTGCAATAGCTTTTCCAACAGTACCAATTCTAAAAAGATTTCCTTTGAACATATTAACAGTAGCAACCGGAGAGGTTTCGGTTAAACCATAACCTTCCATAATGCTTAATCCGGCGGCACAAAATACTTTGGTTAATCTTGGTTGTAAGGCGGCACTTCCGGATACTAAAGTATTTAATTCGCCTCCTAAAGCTGCTTTCCATTTGCTGAAAATGAGTTTACGGGCAATTTTTAGTTTGAATTCGTACCACCAACCATTTTCACCATAAGGTTTCCATTGTAAACCCAACCCAACTGCCCAGAAAAATAATACTTTTTTGATTCCGGTAAGTTCAGTTCCTTTGGCGATGATTCCATCATAAATTTTCTCTAACAAACGGGGAACTACGGACATGATATGAGGATGTACTTCATTTAAATTATCCTTTATTTTTTCGATGCTTTCTGCAAAATAAATTTCACCTCCAGAATACATATATAAATACTGAAGTATGCGTTCAAAACTGTGACAAACCGGCAAAAAACTCAGTACTTTATATTTTCCATAAACTACGGGAACTCTCGAAAGACTTGCCAAAGTATTAGATACCATATTGTTGTGTGATAACATAACGCCTTTCGGAGTTCCAGTTGTTCCTGATGTATAAATAATGGTAGCTAAATCTTCCGGTTTTACTCCTTCTTTAATTTTCTCTACTTCCGGCTGATTGCTTTCATCTTTTCCTAATGCTAAAACTTCTTTCCAGTTTAAACAATCTTCAATTTCATCAAAAGAATAAATTTCTTTAAGGGTTGGAACCTTATCTTTTATAATTGTTACTTTATCAAATAAGCCTTTATCTGAAAGGAAACAATGAGTAATTTCTGCATGATTAAAAATATACTCGTATTCATCAGACGAAATAGTGGGATAAAGGGGAACATTTTGTGCTCCAATTTGTAAAATCCCAAGATCCATGATATTCCATTCTGTACGGTTGACGGTAGAAATTACCGCAATTTTATCATTAGGTTTAATACCTAATCGTAATAATCCTCTACTAATTGCATTTCCTTTTATTAGAAATTCACGGGTAGAAGTAGCTACCCAAACACCGTTAGATTTAGTATTGAATGCTTTTTCTAAGTTGAATTTTTCCATTTGATAGTATGGAAAATCGAAAAGACGCGTAATTTTCATAAGTAAGTTGTAGTTAAAGTTTGTTTTTGTTAGTTGTTTACGCGAAAAATAGCGAATAAAAAATGAATTGCAAAGTTATGTTGAAAAATTATCAGACAATTTACGAATTCATTATCGATTATTTGTTAAAAACCATTGATTCGCACTGATAAACGCAGTTAACCAAGGAGAAATTTCATCAGCAGTATTTTCAGGATAAAAAGCCCAATTCCACGGAAAAATAGAACGCTCTAAATGTGGCATCATTACCGTATGTCTTCCACAATCAGATGTTACCATTGCGGTGTTAAAATCAGAGCCATTTGGATTAGAAGGATAGGCATCATAGCCATATTTTCCAATTATTTGGTACTGATTTTCATCATACGGAAAACTGAATTTTCCTTCGCCGTGGGCAGACCAGATCCCTAATTTGCTTCCAGACAATGATTTGAATAATATCGAGTTGTTCTCAAGTATTTCTACTGAAGTAAACTGACATTCAAATTTATGGGAATCGTTGTGCAGCATCTTGGGTTTTTCTTGATGCGTTGGATGAATCAATCCTAATTCGATAAACAACTGGCAACCGTTACAAACTCCCAAAGAAATAGTGTCTTTTCTGTTAAAAAAGTCAGTTAAAGCTTTCTTGGCTTTTTCGTTGTACAAAAAAGAACCCGCCCAACCTTTAGCAGAGCCCAACACATCAGAATTGGAAAATCCACCCACAGCTGCTAAAAATTGAATGTCTTTTAGGTTTTCTCTTCCCGAAATTAAGTCAGTCATGTGAACATCTTTTACCTCAAATCCGGCTAAATACATGGCGTAAGCCATTTCGCGCTCGCTGTTGGATCCTTTTTCACGAATAATAGCTGCTTTAATTTTAGGTTCCGTATTTTTTAAATCTTTTCTTTTTTGGATATATTTTTCAGGAAAGACATAATTAAGCGGCTGATTTTTATAATTATCAAAACGTTCCTTTGCTTTTATTTTTCCAGATTGATGTTGGTCAAACAAATAGGAAGTTTTATACCAGATATCACGGTGTTGAGCAATATCAAATTGATAGGAGTCATTATCTTTTACAATAGACAATATATCAGATTTTACAGCCTTACCGATATTATGGTAATCAATATTATTATTATTTAATTCAGATTCAATATAAGATGGATCGTTGGTTTGAAATACAATTCCGTTATTTTCAGCAAATAAAAGTTTTATGATGTCATTTTCAGGAATAGAACTCAAATCAATTTCTGCTCCGATATTTATTTGTGAGAAACACATTTCCAGCAAAGTTGTAATTAATCCACCCGAAGAAATATCGTGACCGGCAGTTATTTTTTCTTCTTTGATCAAATTTTGAATAGTGTTAAATGAAGTTTTGAAATGCTGCGGATGTTGAATCGTTGGAGTAGAAGTTCCAATTTTTCTCAGGATTTGTGCAAAACCAGAACCTCCCAAATGATAATCATCTTCTGATAAATTGATATAGAAAATGGTGTTATTTGCTCCTAACGTTAAAACAGGTTCAACCACTTTTGAAATCTCATTACAATGAGCTGCTGCAGAAATGATAACGGTTCCCGGAGCTTTTACTTCCTGATTTGGATATTTCTGCTTCATTGACAATGAATCTTTTCCTGTCGGAATGTTAATTCCTAAATCAACAGCAAATTGTGCTGCTGCTTCTACGGCCTTGTACAATCTGGCATCTTCCCCTTCATTTTTACAAGCCCACATCCAGTTGGCAGATAAGGAAACGGATTTTAAACTATCTTTTAAAGGAGCCCAAATAATATTAGTCAAGGCTTCTGCAATAGCATTTTTAGAACCTGCTTTTTCGTCGATTAATGCACTCAGAGGTGCATGACCAATACTGGTAGCAATTCCTTCTTTTCCGTTGTAATCTAATGCTGCTACGCCAACATTGTTTAACGGCAATTGAAGTTCTCCGCAAGTTTGCTGTTTGGCAACTCTACCTGTGACACATCTATCGACTTTGTTGGTGAGCCAATCTTTACAAGCCACTGATTCTAATTGTAAAACTTGATTTACATATTCATATATAGATGATTTATCATAAGTAATCTCCTCAAATTGAGTCAAAATTGTTTGGTCGTCTAATATAGTTTTCGGAGAACTGCCAAACATATCAAATAAAGATAGATTCAAAGGTTTTTCTCCTGTCTTTTCACTGTAAAATTGAAAAATATGATCGTTGGTAACTTCGCCAACAATATACATTGGAGCTCTCTCCCGCTCTGCAATTTTCTTTACAAATTCAATAGATTCTTTAGGAACAATCAATCCCATCCTTTCTTGTGACTCATTTCCAAGTATTTCTTTATAAGATAGGGTAGAATCGCCCATTGGAAGTTTGTCAATATTGATTTTTCCACCGGTTTCTTCAACCAATTCTGATAAACAATTTAAATGTCCGCCAGCCCCGTGATCGTGAATAGAAACAATCGGATTTAATCCGCTTTCAACCAAAGCTCTTACCACATTACTCACCCTTTTTTGCATTTCCGGATTGGATCGTTGAACGGCATTTAATTCGATTTGGTTACTCATTGCGCCTGTATCCGTAGAGGAAACGGAAGCTCCACCCATACCGATTCTGTAATTATCGCCTCCTAGAATAACGATCAAATCGCCTAATTTTGGTTTATCTTTCAGGCTGTCTTCTTTTTTTCCAAAACCGACTCCTCCGGCTAACATAATCACTTTATCAAATCCTAAAATTTGATTATTTTCTTGATGTTCAAAAGTGAAAACGGAGCCGGCAATTAATGGTTGCCCAAATTTATTGCCAAAATCGGATGCTCCGTTGGATGCTTTGATTAAAATTTCAAGCGGAGTTTGATACAACCAATTGCGTTTTTCTACTTTCTCCCATGGCTTGCCTTGAGCGGAGTCGAAAGGCATAACTTCTAATCGCGCATAAGGCGTCATATAAACAGCTGTGCCTGCCAACGGAATAGATCCTTTTCCGCCCGCCATCCGGTCACGGATTTCACCGCCAGAGCCGGTTGCGGCACCGTTGAATGGTTCAACAGTAGTTGGAAAATTATGTGTTTCTGCTTTCAATGAAATCACTGAATTAAATTCATTTGATTCATAAAAATCAGGTTTTTCAGGTGATTTTGGAGCGAAATTTTGAATGGTTGGTCCATCAATAAAAGCCACATTATCTTTGTAAGCCGAAATAATAGAATTTGAATTTTTATCAGATGTTTTTCGAATCATCTTAAATAAAGAATCTTTTTTTTCTTCGCCATCAATGATAAATGTTCCGTTAAAAATTTTATGCCTGCAATGTTCTGAGTTGATTTGTGAAAATCCAAAAACTTCAGAATCAGTGAGTTTTCGATTTAATTTTTTAGCCAGATTTTCTAAATATTCAATTTCTTCTTCATTTAAAGCCAATCCTTCTTGTTGATTGAACTGACTAATCGAATCAATTTCAATAATTGGTTGAGCTAAGGTATTCACCGTAAAAAGTTCTTGATGCAATTCAGTGTAATGTAGTTGAAGCATTTTGTCAAAATGAACTTCAACAGTATCAATTTTTTGAAAAGATTCAATTCTGATTATTCCATCAATACCCATATTCTGGGTAATTTCAACCGCATTGGTACTCCAGGGCGTAATCATTTCTTTTCTGGGACCGATAAAATTTCCATGAATATTATCAGTGTTGAGATATTGACTATTCCCAAATAACCAACTAAGTTTCTGGATATTATCGTGTTCTAAAATTCTTGCAGATTGAACCGCAAAAATATTTTGGGTACTTGTTTGAAAAAAAGAAATCATACTGAGTGTTTTTTTACAAATTTAAAATTCTTTTATTGATTTGATATTTTAAAGAGTCTAAATAATGGTATAAAAAAAGCGGCGCAAAGCCGCTGATTTCAACAAATTATAGTTCTTCTGTTTTTTTTCTTTCCAGTAAAGCCATATAAAATCCGTCATAACCAGATTTTGATGGTGAAACAATATTTTCTTTAACAAAGCTAAAATCTTTATGATTATTTAGAAACTGTTGCACTTGATTTTGATTTTCAGACGGTAAAATGGAGCAAGTAGCATAGACTAATTTTCCTCCTTTTTTCACCATGGAGGCATATTGATCTAAAATTTCGGCTTGTGTTTTTTTGATATTTTCAATAAACTCGGGTTGTAATTTCCATTTTGCATCCGGATTTCTTCTTAAAACTCCCAATCCGCTGCAAGGTGCGTCAATTAAAACTCTATCGGCGGTTTCTTTTAATTTTTTAATGACTTTACTGGAATCAATTACACGCGTTTCGATGTTAAAAATTTCATTTCGTCTGGCACGTTTTTTCAGTTCATTTAATTTGCCATCGTATAAATCCATTGCAATAATTTGTCCTTTATTTTTCATCAAAGTAGCAATGTGCAATGTTTTTCCACCGGCACCGGCGCAAGTGTCTATCACACGCATTCCGGGTTCTACCTGCATAAATTCTGCCACTAATTGTGATGAAGCGTCTTGCACTTCAAACAATCCGTTTTGAAATGCCTCGGTAATAAAAACATTTTTGCGTTCGACTAATTTTAAAGCACTGTCATAGTCAGGAAGAAATTCAGTTTCAATTTCTTCTTGTTCCAGCAATTTTTGAAGCTCAAATTTGCTGGTTTTTAAGGTGTTTACACGCAAAATAACATCAGCTTTGATGTTCAACGCTTTTAATTCTTCTTCCCAAACATCACCCAATTCTTTTTCGCCTAACTCATCCATCCAATCCGGAATAGATTCTCTAAAACGACGATCTTTTTGAAGATCATTAAACATACCGCGGATTCTTCGTTCAGGTGTTCCCTCAAATTGATGCCAATCAGGGAGTTTAATCTCGTGCAAAACTGCCCAAACAGTAAATATTTTCCAAAGATTCGGACGGGTATAATGTTCTTTGGTGCCGGCAATTTCATTGTACAATCGTTTCCAACGAACAATATCATAAATAGTTTCAGCTACAAATTTACGATCTCTGGCACCCCAGCGTTTATCTCGTTTTAATGATTTTTCAACCACCTTATCAGCGTATAAATTATCGTTAAAAATTTCATTTAAAGCATCAATAACGGTAAGGATTAAATTTCTGTGTAATCGCATTGTATAAAATTGAGGTGCAAAGATATAAAAGTTTACTGCATTTCTTATCTTCGTAGCTGTTAATTAACCTATGCAACCAATAAATTTACATACTTCAATAGCTTATTTAAAGGGTGTTGGACCGGCGCGTGCCGAACTTTTGAAATCAGAATTGTCTATTTTTACCTTACAAGATTTATTGAATTTTTTTCCCAATCGATATATTGACAGAACCCAATTTTACAAAATCAATCAACTGGAAGGCAATAGTTCTGAAGTTCAGCTAATTGGAAAAATTACCCATTTAAGAACGATTGAACAGAAAATGGGAAGTAGGTTAGTGGCTACTTTTTCTGATGGAAATGATACGATGGAATTGGTTTGGTTTAAGGCCGTTAAGTGGATAAAGGGCAATCTGAAAATGAATACTCCTTATGTCATTTTTGGAAGAGTAACACTTTTTAACGGCGTTTATAATATGCCGCATCCCGAAATGGATTTGTTGGATGATTTCAATAAAAGCATGCATTCTGCCATGCAGCCGGTTTATCCATCGACTGAAAAATTAACCAAAAAAGGATTTTCCAATAGAGCGATGATTTCTATTGTTGAACAATTGTTAACAGAAATTAATCCACCTTTAAAAGAATCTTTATCAATCCCCATCATTGAACAATACAAATTAATTTCTCGCAGTGAAGCTTACAGAAACATACATTTTCCTAAGAATCAAGAATTATTGACCAAAGCCGAATTTCGCTTAAAATTTGAGGAATTATATTTTATTCAATTACAACTAATCCGAAAAAACATACTGAGAAAATCTAAAATAAAAGGCCATAAATTTGAAGTGGTTGGTAAATTTTTCAACGAATTTTATCAAAATCATTTAGAATTTGATTTGACCGATGCACAGAAAAGAGTGCTCAAAGAAATCAGAAAAGACATGGGTTCTAATGCACAAATGAACCGTTTATTGCAAGGAGATGTGGGCTCTGGAAAAACAATCGTCGCTTTATTGAGCATGTTAATTGCCTTGGATAACGGATTTCAAACGGCTTTGCTGGCGCCGACTGAAATTTTGGCCAATCAGCATTTTCAAACTTTTTCGGCATTGTTAAAACCGATGAAAGTGAATATTAAACTCTTAACTGGTTCTGTAAAAACAAAAGAAAGAAGAGAAATTCATGAGGAATTAGAAAATGGGAATCTTCAAATTTTAATAGGAACACATGCTTTATTTGAAGAAAAAGTGCAATTCAAAAATTTAGGATTAGCCATTATTGATGAACAACATCGTTTCGGAGTGGAGCAACGCTCTAAAATGTGGAAGAAAAACAACATTCCGCCACATATTTTAATCATGTCGGCTACGCCAATCCCGCGCACTTTAGCCATGAGTGTTTACGGCGATTTAGATATGTCTATTATTGATGAATTGCCTCCGGGAAGAAAAGACATCAAAACTGTACATCGCTATGATAAAAACCGCTTATCCGTTTTTAAATTTTTAAAAGATGAAATTGAAAAAGGACGACAAATTTATGTGGTTTATCCTTTAATTCAAGAATCTGAAGCGTTGGATTATAAAGATTTAATAGATGGATTTGAAGGTATTTCTCGGGCATTTCCGCTTCCGAAATACAGTATCAGTATGGTACACGGTAAGCTGAAAGGAGAAGAAAAAGAACTTGAAATGCAACGATTTTTAAAGAGAGAAACCGATATAATGGTTGCTACAACCGTGATTGAAGTGGGAGTTAATATTCCCAATGCGAGTGTGATGGTGATTGAAAGTGCTGAACGTTTCGGACTTTCACAATTACATCAATTAAGAGGAAGAGTGGGAAGAGGAGCAGAGCAAAGTTATTGTATTTTGATGATCGGTGATAAACTTTCTGAAGATGCCGGAACCCGTATAAAAACAATGGTAAGTACCAATAACGGGTTTGAAATTGCTGATGTTGATTTAAAATTACGTGGTCCCGGAAATCTTCTTGGAAAACAACAAAGCGGCGTTTTAAATCTCAAAATTGCCGATATTGTAAAGGATTCACAAATCTTAAAATTAGCTCGCTCTGTTGCTTTTGAAACTCTGCAAAAAGATGCCAACTTAGCTCAGCCGGAAAATGAAGCTATTTTAACTATTTTTAAAGAAATCAGTCAGAAAACGGCCGTTTGGGCTAACATCAGTTAAAATTATTTAAAATTGTGCATTGTTCAATGTTTATTATCTTTGCGCATTGAAAATGGAAGTTTAATAGTTCGACAAGCTCACTATAAATGTTTAAAGTTTAAGGTTTAAAGTTATAATGGTTCGGAAAGCTCACTACAAGAGTTGAAAAGTTTAATCTTTCAATCTTTTAATGAGTACCCTGAGCGGAGTCGAAGGGTCAATTTTTTAATAATAACTATATGAAAATATCTTATAACTGGTTAAAACAGTTTTTGCAATTAGATTGGGAAGCAGAAAAAACAGCCGAATTATTGACAAATTTAGGCTTGGAAGTAGAAGGAATCCAAACTTTTGAATCGATAAAAGGAAATTTAGAAGGAGTTATAGTTGGCAAAGTATTAACTTGTGAACAGCATCCTAATGCAGATCGATTAAAGGTTACAACTGTTGATATTGGCGCTGCAGCAATACTCCAAATAGTTTGCGGAGCCCCCAATGTAGCCGTCGGCCAAACCGTTTTGGTTGCAACAATTGACACAACATTATATATGGAAAATGGGGAGTCATTGCAAATCAAAAAAGGAAAAATAAGAGGCGAAGACAGTTTTGGGATGATTTGTGCCGAAGATGAATTGGGTTTAGGAAAAGATCACGACGGAATTTTAGTTTTAGACAATAAATTTGAGGTGGGTACTCTGGCTTCTAAAGTGTTTAATATATCTTCTGATCAGGTTTTTGAAATAGGATTGACACCTAACAGAGCCGATGCCATGAGTCATATGGGTGTTGCGCGTGATTTGCGTGCCGGTTTGATGCAAGAAGGCTTAAAATTGGAGTTTAAAACACCGTCCGTTAGTAATTTTCAAGTAGATGAACGTACTTTAAAAATAGATTTACAGGTAGATGATAAAGAATTAATTCCGCGTTATTGTGGCGTTACTATTGACAATATCAAGGTTGAAACTTCACCAAAATGGTTGCAGGATCGTCTTAAAGCCATTGGTTTATCACCTAAAAACAATATTGTTGATATCACCAATTATATTCTTCATGAATTAGGTCAACCGCTTCATGCTTTCGATGCCGCTAAAATTAAAGGAAACAAAATTATTGTTAAAACCTTAAAATCGGATACGCCTTTTATTACTTTAGATGGTATTGAACGCAAATTACATGCCGAGGATATCATGATTTGTGATGGAGAGGAAAATCCGCTTTGTATTGGAGGTGTTTTTGGAGGAATGGGATCCGGCGTTTCAGAAAATACCACTTCGATTTTCTTGGAAAGCGCTTATTTTAATCCAATTGCTATCAGAAAAACTGCTAAAAGACACGCTTTAAATACCGATGCTTCTTTCCGATTTGAACGCGGTATAGATCCAAGTATTACTAAATATGCGCTTAAAAGAGCGTCTATTTTGATTAAAGAGATTTGCGGTGGAAAAATTTCATCTGAAATAGTCGAGTTTCACCCACAAAAAGCAGCAGATTTTCAAGTTTTCCTTAATTATGAAAACGCCAATAAACTTATCGGACAGAAACTGCCTAAAGAAACGATTAAAAATATTATAGCTTCTTTAGAAATAAAAATATTAAACGAAAATGAAGTTGGCTTAGGTTTGATGGTTCCTCCATATCGTGTTGATGTTCAAAGAGAAGCAGATGTAATTGAAGAAATTATTCGTGTCTATGGTTATAACAATATTGAGTTTTCTGATAAATTAAATATGTCACTTTCTTTCTCTGAGTTTGATGAATTGAAAGTTGAGAATATTATTGCAAGTCAATTAACCGCGCAAGGATTTAACGAAATTATGAGTAATTCATTGACAAAACCTGAATATATTTCTTTAACTGATTCTTTAAATGAAGCTCATAACGTAACAATAATCAATCCGTTAAGTGCAGATTTGGGTGTGATGCGTCAATCACTATTGTACAGCGGATTGGAATCGATTGCTTATAACATCAACCGAAAAAATAACACACTTAAATTTTTCGAATTTGGTAAAACCTATCACAAATTTGATAGCGGATATCATGAACAAAAACATTTTTCATTGATAATTACCGGCTCAAGAATGCCGGAAAGTTGGTTAATAGGGTCAAAATTATCCGATTTTTTCTTTTTAAAAGGAATCATTAAAAGTATTTTAAACAGATTGGGGATTGACAATATCAAAACGTCAACTGCTAAAAGTGATATTTTTACCGAAGCCATTATTTTTAGTTCGCAAAAGAAAAAAATAGTAGAATTTGGTGTTGTAAATCCGGTAACTTTAAAATATTTTGACATCAAGCAAGAAGTTTTATTTGCTGATATTAACTGGGATGTTTTATTGGAATTATCACAAAATCAAACAGTTAAAGTTAAAAACTTACCAAAGTTTCCATCGGTAAAAAGAGATTTGGCATTGTTGTTGGATGCTACTGTAACTTTTGATGAAATTTATCAATTGGCGTATCAATCAGAAAGAAATTTGTTGAAAGAAGTTAATTTATTTGATGTTTATCAAGGAAAAAATCTCCCGGAAAACAAAAAATCGTATGCTGTTAGTTTCCTTTTACAAGATGAAACTAAAACTTTAACAGATTTACAAATAGAAAAAACCATGAGTAAACTTCTTCAAACTTTTGAAGAAGAATTGGGGGCTTCTCTGAGACAATAAATTAATAATTCATAAGCCCTTTAGTTTTCTAAGGGCTTTTTTTTTATTTTTGTTTAAAATGATTTCGATGTACAAGTTATTTATCAGACCGGTTTTATTTTTATTTGATCCTGAAAAAGTACATCATTTTACTTTTGCCGCCTTAAAGTTATTACATATAATACCCGGTTTTTCTTGGTTGATAAGAGCCATATTTACGGTAGAACATCCTAAATTAGAACGAACTGTTTTCGGAATTCATTTTAAAAATCCGGTTGGATTGGCAGCCGGTTTTGATAAAAATGCTGAACTCTATAATGAATTATCAGATTTTGGTTTTAGCTTTATTGAAATAGGAACCCTTACTCCAAAACCACAATATGGGAATCCTGAAAAGCGCATATTCAGATTGGTTTCAGACGAAGCTATTATCAATAGAATGGGATTTAATAATGATGGAGCAGTCAAAGTAATTAATCAATTAAAAAAAAATAAAAGAGTCATCATTGGAGGAAATATCGGAAAAAACAAAACAACACCCAATGAAAACGCTATAGATGATTATCTTTTTTGCTTTGAATCTTTGTTTGATTATGTGGATTATTTTACGGTGAATGTCAGTTCACCCAACACACCGGATTTAAGATTGTTGCAAGAAAAAGAACCATTGACCAACTTATTGGTTGCACTTCAAAAAAGCAATCAGAAAAAAGAAAAACCGAAACCAATCTTGTTGAAAATTGCACCCGATTTGAACGATGACCAACTTATCGATATTATCGATATTGTTCTATGCACAAAAATTGATGGTGTAATTGCAACCAATACCACTTTAGAACGCAAAAATTTAAAAGCAAAAAAAGAGTTAAAAAATCAAGATGGTGGTCTTAGTGGAAAACCTTTAAAAAACAGATCTACAGAAATCATTCGCTTTTTAGCAGAAAATTCTGATAAATCATTCGCTATCATTGGCGTAGGAGGAATCCATGCTGAAAAGGATGCCTTAGAAAAATTAAATGCAGGTGCCGATTTAATTCAATTATATACCGGTTTTATTTTTGAAGGTCCGTTGCTTATTAAAAAAATCAACAAAGCACTTTTAAAAAATAGTTGATTTCGCTATTTTAAAATATTCTTGTTCGATATAAAAATATAAATCTTTGAAAATCTTTTCAAAATAGCGTATTATAAAATATCTACATTTACTCTATTTCTATCAATATATAGCCCTTAACTGAGCTTTTAATACCAAATTTATTTATAATCAGCTCCGTTGGGGCGGTATGTTGACAGCCGAAAATTATAAAATAAATATTGATTTCTGATAAATTTCGGATAGCTATTTTATGGTAAAATATTTATTTCAAGTTTGTATATTTGAAAACTATGAATCAAGTCAAAATTATTGAATGTCCACGTGATGCAATGCAGGGAATAAAGACCTTTATTCCGACCGATGCAAAAGTGCAATACATCAACGCCTTATTAAAAGTAGGATTTGACACTATTGACTTTGGCAGTTTTGTGTCTCCAAAAGCGATTCCGCAAATGCGCGATACTGCCGAAGTGCTTTCTAAATTAGATTTATCCAAAATAAGGAGTAAATTATTAGCCATTGCTGCCAACGTTCGTGGAGCAGAAGATGCCGTTCAATTTGAAGAAATTAACTATTTGGGTTATCCTTTTTCTATCTCTGAAAATTTTCAAATGCGAAATACCGGACAAACGATAGCTGAATCTATCAAAACATTAGAGGCAATTCTATCTTTAGCTGATAAAAGCAATAAAGGAGTAGTGGCGTACTTATCTATGGGATTCGGAAATCCTTATGGAGACCCTTGGAACGCTGAAATTGTTGCAAATTGGACCAATCGTTTGTCAGAAATGGGTGTTAAAATATTGTCACTTTCAGATACTATTGGAAGCTCCAACGGAGAAATCATTACTTATTTATTCTCACATTTAATTCATCAATATCCCAAAATTGAATTCGGAGCACATTTACATACAACTCCAACTACTTGGCATGAAAAAGCAGATGCTGCATTTAAAGCCGGTTGTAACCGATTTGATGGAGCTATCAAAGGATATGGCGGATGCCCCATGGCCAAAGATGATTTAACCGGAAATATGCCTACCGAAAAATTGCTTTCCTATTTTAATTCTCAAAAAACGAACACTAATCTCAGTGCTACGTCATTTGAAGCGGCTTATAATGAAGCTTTAAAGATTTTTCAACTTCCTTAAAATCAAGTATTATTTTTTTTAAACATGATAAAAATCAGCTTATTTAGAATAATTCTAAATAATATTTGGCAGTAATTATTTTCTTATAT
The DNA here is from genome assembly GCA_030683815.1 of Flavobacteriaceae bacterium. Lineage (GTDB taxonomy): Bacteria > Bacteroidota > Bacteroidia > Flavobacteriales > Flavobacteriaceae > JAGXRT01. The sequence continues at coordinate 96,817 of JAUXPJ010000012.1, read as the reverse complement.
ACATTTGCCTGAAATTATTATTTATAATCATTCTAAATTAACATAATATGAAGAAATTATTATTATCATTCCTATTTATAGGAATTACAACCGGAATTTTTGCACAACGTCGGGCAGAAGATTTTTATAAATCCAACAACTTAACATTTGGTGGTTATGGCGAAATAATTTACAATCAGCCGGAGGGTTTAAACGGCAAATTAGATGTACAACGGTTGGTTGTTTTAATGGGTTACAAATTTAGTGATAAAGTAGGTTTATTGACAGAAATTGAGTACGAGCATGTTAATGAAGTGTATGTAGAACAGTTTTATTTAAACTATAAACTTACTGACAATTTTAATGTTAAAGGTGGTTTAATGTTGGTACCTATGGGTATCGTAAATGAGTATCATGAACCTACTTTTTTTAACGGGGTGAATAGACCGAGCGTAGATGGAAATATTGTTCCAACAACTTGGAGAGAAATTGGAGTGGGGGTTTCCGGTAAATCAGATGAAATGTCTTTAGGGTATCAAGCTTATATTTTTAACGGTTTCAAATCGTATGATGGCAGTAAAGGTTATATTGGCGGAAGTAGCGGATTAAGAGGTGGGCGTCAAAGAGGAATAAGCTCTACAATCAATAAACCAAATCTTTCAGCTAAAGTTGATTATTACGGAATTCAAGGTTTGAAATTAGGATTGGCCGGTTATTTTGGAAGAACACAAGCTACAGATAATGTAGATATGTTAGATGGAGCAGATGTTGGAATTGCAATGGTTGGATTAGACGCACGTTATAACTACAACCGTTTTAATGCACGTGGTCAATATATTTATACTGATATTTCTGATGCCGCTGCTTATAATGCGTTAACTGATATGAAATTAGGTTCTGCAATGGAAGGCTGGTATTTAGAAGCTTCTTATAATTTGTTACCAACTGATAAAGAACAGGAATTACATGCATTTACTCGATATGAAATGTATGATACGCATGCAAAAGTAGAAGATCCATTGGGAAAAAATAAAGCATTTGATAGAGATGATTTAACATTTGGTTTAAGCTATCATGTGGCAAAAGGAGCTGTAGTAAAAGCTGATTATCAAATAAAAGATGACGCTGCGGTTAATGATGTAAAAAATCAATTCAATTTGGGAATTGGAGTAGTGTTTTAATAGCCATAAATACTATAGCAGTAAGCACTTACGGATTGTTGCTGTTAGTGCCTATTTTCAATTTATTTTTTAAAATTATATTATGTTTAAATTCGGATTTATTTTTTTTCTTTTATCGTTTAATTACAGTTTTTCTATTTCTAATACCGTAATTCCCAAGAATTTAGAAGAAAAGTTAGATAAAGTTTTAATTGAATATTTCAACGGTTTTTACGATATTAAAGAACCAATTAACTTATCAAAAGAAGCTTTACAGGAATCAAAACTAAATCATGCCGATGATTTAATATTTAGAATAAAGGATAAAAAATCAAATTCAATCGGTTATGCGTATTTAGGAAAAGCAAAAAGTAAAGTTGCTTTATTTGATTATGTGGTTATTTTTGATAAAAATTTAATTATTACCCAAGTTAAAGTGCTCATTTACCGCGAAGATCACGGTGGTGAAATTGCCAGTAAACGATGGTTAAAACAGTTTTTGGGCTTTGAAAAAAATCAAAATATCATTTATAAAAAAGATATAGCCGGAATTTCCGGAGCCACTATTTCTGCCGCTTCATTAACAAATAGTGTCAATAATGTACTGAAAACAATGGACATACTTTATCAACTAAAACAATTATAATGCAATTAAACGGCTTACTTTACATCTTTCCAAAAGAATTAAAACTGTTAATTGCAGTATTTCTTGTGCTTATTAATATTGGATTTTTTTCTGCCTTATTGATGGTTGAGAATACAACATCCATGAATACGACCGGAATACAGGAAAATTATCTTGGAAATGAAGCAGATGAAAATGCCGTAGAAATGAAATTTCAAAAATCTGAAAATCAAGTGTTAGGAATCATTCATTCTCATATTTTAACAATGTCTTTTTTGTTTTTTCTGATGGGTATTTTTGTTTCACTCACTAAAATGCCGCAAAAACTCAAATTATTTTTAATGCTCGAACCATTTTTATCAATTTTACTGACGTTTGGAGGCATTTATTTTTTATGGAAAGGAATCACATGGTTTAAATATATCATTATTTTTTCTGGCAGTTTGATGACAATAACTTTTATAGTTTCATCAATTATCATATTTTATCAGTTAGTTGTTCCAAAATCTTTTGAAAATAATAAAGGTTTAAAAGAATAAATAATTGTAAATTTGCTTGCAATTAATTTTTAAACTAATTGCAACATGACTTCTCCAAAAATCGTTTCTGAAGGATTAACCTACGATGATGTTTTATTAATTCCCTCATATTCAGAAATATTACCAAGTAACGTTAATATTCAGTCTCGTTTCTCAAAAAATATTATGCTTAATGTTCCCATCGTTTCTGCTGCCATGGATACGGTAACAGAGGCAGCAATGGCTATTGCCATGGCACGTGAAGGTGGAATAGGAGTGTTGCACAAAAACATGTCGGCTGAACAGCAAGCCAATGAGGTGCGTAAAGTAAAACGTGCCGAATCGGGAATGATTATTGATCCCATTACATTAACTATTGATGCCAATGTTATTGATGCTAAAAATTTAATGAATGAATTTAGTATCGGCGGAATTCCCATAATTGACGCAGAAATGAAACTGTTGGGAATTGTGACAAACCGCGATTTGCGTTTCGAAAAAGACAATAACCGCCCGATTAAAGAAGTGATGACATCTGAAAACCTGATTACCGTTAAAGAAGGTACTTCACTGGCCGAAGCTGAAGAAATCTTACAAGATTATAAAATTGAAAAATTACCGGTAGTCAATGCTAAAAATCAATTAGTGGGTTTAATTACTTTCAGAGATATTGAAAAAGTGAGGGAAAATCCAAATGCCAATAAAGATACTTTTGGACGCTTACGAGTTGCGGCAGCTATCGGCGTTACCAAAGATTCTATTGAAAGGGCACAACTTTTGGCAAAAGCCGGAGTAGATGCCATGGTTATTGATACTGCTCACGGGCACTCTAAAGGCGTGTTGGCTATTTTAAAAGAAGTTAAAACGCGTTATCCCAAAATTGATATAGTTGTGGGTAATATTGCCACCGGCGAAGCGGCCAAATATTTAGTGGATGCCGGAGCTGATGCTGTAAAAGTAGGTATTGGACCCGGTTCCATTTGTACGACCCGTGTTGTTGCCGGAGTTGGTTATCCGCAACTTTCGGCGGTGATGGAAGTATATAACGCCATTAAAGATACCGGAATCCCCATTATTGCAGATGGAGGTGTGCGTTATACAGGAGATATTGGAAAAGCGATTGCTGCCGGTGCAGATTGTGTCATGTTGGGTTCATTATTAGCAGGAACCAAAGAAAGTCCGGGTGAAACCATTATTTTTGAAGGACGAAAATTCAAATCCTATAGAGGAATGGGATCTGTTGAAGCGATGAAAGAAGGTTCAAAAGATCGTTATTTCCAAGAAGATAGTGATCCAAAAAAATTAGTTCCGGAAGGAATTGTAGGAAGGGTTCCGTATAAAGGTGAAGTAGGTGAAACAATGTATCAATTTGTAGGCGGATTGCGTTCCGGAATGGGTTATTGCGGTTCAAAAGATATACCGACTCATAAAGAAGCTAAATTTGTTAAAATAACCGCCGCTGGTATCCGTGAAAGTCATCCGCACAATGTAACCATTACAAAAGAAGCACCTAATTATTCACGATAAAAATGTTTAAAGTTTTAAAGTTTAAAAGTAGAAAGTTAAAAATAATTTTAAATTTAACGCCTGGAATGTCGAAGTAAAGCAGATAAATAACTAAATGAAAAATTCTAAATTCTAAATTAGAAAAAATGGATAATATAATATTAAAAGTTGAAAATTTATCAAAACAATACCGTCTCGGTTTGGTGGGCACCGGTACCCTCAGCCACGACCTTAACCGTTGGTGGGCGAGTGTGCGCGGAAAAGAAGATCCGTATTTAAAAGTGGGTGATGTAAATGACCGCTCCACCAAAGGAAACTCTGATTATATTTGGGCTTTACGTGATATCAATTTTGAAGTACAACAAGGCGAAGTTTTAGGAATAATTGGTAAAAATGGAGCGGGAAAATCTACTTTGTTAAAAATCTTATCTAAAATTACAGCACCTACTACTGGAAGTGTAAAATCTAGAGGGCGTATAGCTTCCTTGTTAGAAGTAGGAACGGGCTTTCATGGTGAAATGACCGGGCGTGAAAACATCTTTTTAAACGGTGCCATTTTAGGGATGACCAAAGCAGAAATTACCGCTAAACTAGACGAAATAATAGAGTTCTCGGGTTGTGAACGTTATATTGACACCCCAGTGAAACGTTACAGCAGCGGTATGACCGTGCGTTTGGCTTTTGCCGTAGCAGCCTTTTTAGAACCCGATATCTTGGTGATTGATGAAGTTTTAGCGGTGGGCGATGCTGAGTTCCAGAAAAAAGCCATTGGTAAAATGCAGGAAATCTCCAGAGGTGAAGGCAGAACGGTGCTGTTTGTAAGCCATAATATGGCAGCGGTCAAAAGTTTGTGCACCCGAGGGATATTGTTGGAGAATGGAACTATGGTTTTAGAAGGGGATATAAATAAGATTGTAAATTTTTATTTAAAATCCAATAATAGAATAAATTATTGGGTAGGTGAAGATGGTGATGAAAGTATGAGATTATTAAAAGTTGAAATCTACAATAAAAATAATGATGAAATATTTAGTAATAATGACCAGTTACATATTGTTTCAAAGTTTAAATTAGGAGAAAAATTTAATGATATTGTAATTGGTGTAAACATATGTTCTTCTAACGGAAACCCGCTTATAGGACTTTTATACAACGACTATAATAATTATAATGAAATTTCTCCAGGTATTTATGAAGTTTCTTTTACGATTCCTCCATACAGTTTAGCGACAGGTGAATATGAAATGGAATTTAATTTATCAATACCTTATGTTAAAAAATTTACAACAGAAAAATCAAATCTTACATTTACAGTAAGTGCAAATAATTCTTTCGGTAATAGATTTTATACTCAAAATAATCCATTTTTAAATTCAATTGTCAGACCCAATTGGTTTAATTACATTAAAAAAATAAAATAAATGACTCAATTTCAAAAATATTTTGAAAATAATAAAGCTAATGCAATTCATAAGTGGGTACATTACTTTGATATATATGATTTTTGGTTTAGAAAATATAAAAACAAAACCTTGGTCATATTGGAAATTGGGGTTTTTCAAGGAGGTTCTTTAAAAATGTGGCGTGATTACTTCGGAGAAGATGCTAAAATATTTGCTATTGATATAAATCCATTGTGTAAACAATTTGAAACAACTAATACAAAAATATTCATAGGTTCTCAAGAGGACAAAGAATTTTTAAAATATTTAAAATCTCAAATTCCTAAAATTGACATCTTAATAGATGATGGAGGGCATACTATGAATCAACAAATTGTTTCATTTGAAGAATTATACGAGCACATAAATGATGATGGATTGTATTTATGTGAAGATCTACATACATCATATTGGGATAACTATGGTGGAGGATATAAAAATCCAAAAAGTTTTATAGAATACAGTAAAAATTTAATCGATTCAATCAATGCTTGGCATTCAAGAGACTCACTTTTAAAAATAAATGAATTTACAAAAAGTGCCTATGCGTTGCATTATTATGATAGTATTTTAGTTGTGGAAAAGAAATTAATAAAACCTCCTGTTTCGGTGATGAAAGGTGAAATTATAATTCCTATTGAGACTTTTCCTTCACCTAATATAAACCCAATTAAAAATACTTCACCTAGTATGGTCAAAATTTTAAGAAAAAGATTAATTAAAATATTAAAAACAGTTTATCAAAAAGTGTTTTACACACAATTGCAAAAAAGCATTTTAGATGCAAAAAATAGTAAAAATGGAGGGGTAATTACTCTTTTTGAAAAGAAGTTTTATTATCATCATGGTTTGGCGTTTTATGATACCTATAAAGAATTATTTTTAAATAATATCTATGAGTTTAAAACAAATAATCCTAACCCAATTATTCTTGATTGCGGAGCAAATATGGGTTTAAGTATATTGTTTTTTTCTAAAAAATATCCTAATGCTGAAATTATTGCTTTTGAACCTGATGAAACAGTATTACCTTTTTTAGAAAAAAATATTCAATCTCAAAATATAAAAAATGTTGAGTTGATTAAAAAAGCGGTTTGGACATCAGAAACTGATTTGCGATTCTATACTGATAGTGGATTAGGTGGCAGACTAGAGATGGAATATGGTGAAAAAATACCAACTGAAGTTAAAACTGTGCGACTGAAAGATTTTTTACATAGATCAATAGATTTTCTTAAAATTGATATTGAAGGTGCAGAGTATGAAGTATTAAAAGATTGTGAAAAGTTGCTTTTTAATGTTGATAAAATTTTTATTGAATACCATAGTATTTATAATGAAGAACAGCATTTAGATGATATTTTAAATATTCTAAAAAGACAAGGGTACAGGTATCATTTAAAACAATCATTTTCAAGACAAAAACCATTTTTAGATTATCAGAATATTGTAAATGAAAAATTTGATATGGCAATAAATATTTTTGCTTATAAATAGAATTTTAATTACTAAAGTTTTATCAATGAAATTTAATGAAAATAGTGTAACATTCGAAATAAAAGTATACGAGAACGATTGGAAATTTATTTTGACAGGTGATTATTTAGATAAAATAATTGCTAGATGTAATTATAGTTTTAATTATAAAATTTTGTTGATTAATAATGTTGATGATGTTGAAGAGGTTAAAAAATACGCTGAAAAAAAAATTAATAAGGGAATAATTAATCAGTATTTTGTTGTTGATGAATATTCAAATAATGCTCTTAACTATTTTAATATTGAGAAGAATTCTTTTAATGATGGTTATTATTATTCAATAGCTGAACTTGTCGGAATTTACCTATGTAAAACTGACTATTTATTGCATTTTTCTAGTGATTCTTTTTTAGAAAGTAAAAAGGTAAATTGGATTGATAAAGCCATAAATATTTTTAAAGAAAATGAGGATGTAATTGTTGCTAATCCTGTTTGGAATTTTGCATACAATGAAGCTAATAATGAATCAATAGGTATAATTGAAGACTTCTATGTCGGTTATGGATTTTCTGATCAATGTTATTTAATTAGAATGGATATATTTAAAAATCAAATCTATAACGAAAAAAATATTGATTCAGATAGATATCCAACATATGGAGGTGAATTATTTGAAAAAAGAATAGATAGCTTTATGAGAAATTATAAAAAGTTAAGAATTACGAGTAAAGAAATTAGTTATGTACATAAAAATTTTCCAAAAAAAAATATTAAGTTATTTGATAAATTATATTTCGGGTTTATTGCTTTTAAAAGATTAAAATTATTAAAATGATTAAAGTTGGATATTTAGTTTCATATGATTATTCAATGTTTTTAACTTCTGTAAAACAGCTTTACAATTATGTAAATAAAATATTTGTTGCAATTGATAAAGAAAGAAAAACTTGGAGTGGTAATAAATTCGAAATACCGGCTTCCTTTTTTGATGAAGTAAAGCAATATGACATAAAAAATAAGATTGAATTTTATTTTGATACTTTTTATGTTTCCGATTTATCACCTATTGAATGCGAGACAAGAGAACGGAATTTGTTATTAAATAAAATGGGAAGAGGTTGGAAAATTCAATTAGATGTAGATGAATATATTTATGATTTTAAAAAAGTAGCAAAATATTTAAAGAAATATTGGTATTTAACTCTTTTCCCAAAATTAACCCCCATTGTTTTTAGAGGTAAATTGGTTACATTGTATCGGCAACTTCCTGAAGGTTACTTATATATTGAAAACAATGAACGGTTTTCATTTATTACCAATCAATCGAATTATACTTTTACCAGAAATAATAATAAAGTTAGAAATCATTATTCAAATATTAATGTCATTCATCAATCTTGGGCTCGTACCGAAGAAGAAATCAAAATGAAAATAGATAATTGGGGTCATCGTGATGATTTTGATACACAAAGTTATTTTGAATTTTGGAAAAATTTAAATATCATTAATTATAAAAATTATAAGGATATCCACCCAATTTCACCGAAGGCTTGGAATAAGTTAAATTTTATTTCTTCAGATTCGGTCGAAGATTTTATATTGAAGTACTCACAAAATAATAAACAAACATTAACTCCGATTAAATTAAAAACAATGCTTAAAGCGTTGATTAATAAAATTGTTAAATAATGCTCGCCATCATCATTCCATATTACAAATATATTTGTTCCCCCTCTCTGGTGCTCGGTTGCATCGAGATCCTACTACAATGATAAAATAAATAGAGCGTTTGAAACGCGACAAATCAAAAATAAATTATTTTTTATAAAAAATGTCGGAGAAATATAAAGTAATTGATAGTACTATACCCCCCCGCTAGCGCGAGCTTCTAGCTCGTTGATCAAGAATCAATAGATTGGAAATACAGTAGTGCGAGAAATTATGGAAATAATGACCAAACTATTTCTTTGTGTAAGAGCTGTTTTTTTATCAGATTGGTTTTGGCATTGTGTCATGTGGAAGCTATTGAAACCATAGCAAAAAAGCACCAATTAAAAGTAATTTATGATGCGGCACATAGTTTTTGGGTAAATTACAAAGGAAAATCTATTTTTAATAATGGTGATATAAGTACTTGTAGTTTTCACGCAACAAAACTTTTTCATACTGCCGAAGGCGGCGCCATGTTTACAAATAATGCTGATTTGCAACAGCAATTGTTTTACAGCCATAATTTTGGACACAACGGCCCATTGGCTTTTTATGGATTGGGAATTAACGGAAAAATGTCTGAATTGCAGGCAGCTATGGGTTTGGCAGTTTTGCCTTATATGAAAGACATACTGGTCGAAAGAAAAAAAGTGGTCGATTATTACAATCAACAGTTAGATTTTTCAAAACTTAAAAGCATCAAAATCAGAAAAAATACAGTGTGGAATTACAGTTACTATCCCATCATTTTTGAAAACGAAGCCCAACTTCTTAGAGTAGAAAAAGCCTTGAAAGAAAATGAGATTCTTCCGCGTCGCTATTTTTATCCGTCATTAAACACCATTGAATATACCAAAGGAAAAGTGATGCCTATTTCTGAAAGTGTTGCCTCAAGCATTTTATGTTTACCTTTATATGTGGGATTATCAAATGAGGATTTAAATAAGATTGTAAGTGTTATAAATACGTAAAAAGACTAAAAATTACATCACCTAAACTGAGTTCTAGAATTTGAGAATTTTTTTGTAATAAGAATGTAAAAAATAGAAACCAAATAATATATGACCAATTTAAAATTATTTGAAAACCAACAAATTCGTTCCGATTGGAACGAAGAAGAGCAAGAATGGTATTTTGCGGTGGTAGATGTAGTAGCCGTTTTAACAGATAGCAGCGATCCAAAAGACTATTGGTACAGAATGAAAAAGCGTGAAAAAGTTTCAGGGTTTGAGTTATCGACAATTTGTCGACAACTGAAATTAGTGTCCAGTGATGGTAAAAAATATGCTACTGATTGTGCTACCAAACAAGGATTGTTGCGAATTATCCAATCCATTCCATCTCCAAAAGCAGAACCATTCAAGCAATGGTTAGCACAAGTGGGAGCCGATAGAATTGCTGAAATTGAAAATCCAGAGTTGGCACAAGCCCGTATTAGAGCCACTTACAAAGCCAAAGGATATAGCGATGAATGGATAGAAAAGCGCATTCGTGGCATTTTTGTACGTGATGAATTAACCAGCGAATGGAAACAAAGAGGCGTTAAAGAAGGTAAAGAATATGCTATTTTGACTGCAGAAATTAGCAAAGCAACATTTGGCATAATACCAAGCGATTATAAAAAACTAAAGGGATTAACAAAAGCATCTGAAAATCTCCGAGACCACATGACCGACTTGGAACTCATTTTTACTATGTTGGGCGAAGCATCAACCACTGAAATCGCCAAGAATAAAAACTCCAAAGGCTTTGTCGAGAATCATAAAGCTGCCAAAGCAGGAGGAAGCGTTGCAGGTAAAGCCCGAAAAGATTTAGAACAAAAATCAGGCAAAAAAATAGTAAGCAGTCAAAACTTCTTACAACTTTCAGTAATTCAGAATAAGAAAAATTTAAATGACTAATACAATGCCAATTTCAGAAAGTATTGCTGCAAGAATTTTATGTTTACCTTTATATGCAGAATTAACAATAGAAAATGTTCAAAAAATAGTGCCTATTATTAATGAATAAACAAGACATACAAAATAGTATCAATCAGGGCGAAAACGAACAAGCAGAATTTAAAACTTCATTTTCAAAAGAAGTAATAGAGAGTCTTGTAGCTTTTTCAAATACCAAAGGCGGCATTGTCCTTATTGGGGTAAATGACAGCAAAAAAATTGTAGGCGTAAACATATCGGATGAAAGCATTGCTAATTGGATAAACGAAATTAAACAAAATACCGTTCCCCAAATAATTCCCGATGTTGAACTTTTTGAATTAGATCAAAAAACGATTGTTGTTTTTAAAATTATAGAATATCCCATAAAACCCGTTTCATACAAAAACAAATACTTCAAGCGTACTGCCAATTCCAATCATTTGTTAAATGTTGAAGAAATTAGCAACGAACATCTTAAAACCATCAATAGCAGTTGGGATTTCTACCCTGACACCTCTCATAGCATTGAAACTATTTCTGTTGAAAAAATAAAGAGTTTTATCCATAAGATAGAACAGAGGACACAAAACACGATAGAATTGCCTCCGTTAGATTTTTTATCAAAATTGGAAATGATAAGAAATAACCAACTCACTTTTGGAGCGTATCTTTTATTTGCAAAAGAATATTGTTCTATAAGCGATGTTCAAATTGGGCGTTTTAAAAGTGACATTACAATCATTGACAGTCTCACTTTAAGCACCGATTTATTTACCGAAACCGATGCCATTATTGCCTTTATAAAAAAGCATTTAATGGTAGAATATATCATTACAGGCGAACCGCAACATATAGAACGATTTGATTATCCGCTCGACGCCATTCGCGAAATAGTGATCAATATGATAGTGCATAGAGATTACAGAGACAGCTCGGCGTCTATTATTAAAATATTTGATGACCGAATTGAATTTTATAATCCCGGCAAATTAATTGGAGGCATAACCATAGAAAATTTATTGTCCAATAATTATACGTCCCAAGCTCGAAATAAGCTAATTGCCAAAGCGTTCAAAGAAGTGGGCATGATTGAACGTTATGGATCTGGAATTCGAAGAATACTGAATATATGTGAAGAATACGGAATTATTCGACCCAAGATAGAAGAAGTATTCAATGGATTTAGAATCCTATTATTCAAAGAAAAACTAATAAATACTGATGTCGTGAAAGATGTCGTGAAAAATGTCGTAGATAATGTCACCGATGTCACCGATAATGTCACCGATGTCGTAGATAATGTCGTAGATAAGGTCGTAGATAAGGTCGTAGAAAAGGTCGCAGATAAGGTCGCAGAAAAGGTCGTAGATAAATTAAGCAATAATCAAAAGCATATTTTATTATTGATGAGCCAAAATCAGTATATCTCATCAAGAGAATTAGCTTTGAAAGTCGGTATCTCTCAAAGAAAAACACAAGAAAACATTAGGAAATTAATTAAAATGATGATTTTAACAAGAGTGGGAGCTGCCAAAGGTGGCTATTGGGAAATCTTAAATGACACAAAAAAATAAATTATGCTAATTATTGGAGCCAAGGGTTTTGCCAAAGAAGTTTTAGAGGTAGTACACCAATTAAATCAATTGAAAAACTTGGTTTTTTATGACGATGTAAATGACGATGTGCCAGAAAAATTATTTGGTCAGTTTCCTGTTTTAAGAACCGCTCAAGAAGCAACAACCTATTTTAAAACCATCGATAACCAATTTACTATTGGGATTGGAAATCCGGTTTTAAGAAAACAATTATATGATAAATTTACCGCTTTAGGTGGAGCGTTTACTTCCACCATCAGTCCGTTGGCAACTATTGGTCATTATGGAAATCAAATTAGAATAGGAACTAATATACTCACAGGTGCTATTTTATCAAATAGTTTAATTATTGGTAAAGGATGTATTATTTATTACAATTCAATTATTACACATGATTGTAAAATTGGAGATTTTGTAGAAATTTCTCCTTGTGTTACTTTATTGGGAAGATGTGAGATTGGTTCTTTTTCGCAAATTGGAGCTAATGCTACTGTTTTGCCAGATGTTAAAATTGGTGTAAACGTTATTATTGGTGCAGGTTCCGTTGTTACAAAAGATTTGCCGGATAATTGTGTGGCAGTTGGGATTCCGGCCAAAATAATCAAAAATTTGGAACCCTTATCCTTTTAAAATGAATAATCCCAAAGTTAGCGTTTGCATGATTACCTATTAAACTATTTCTTTGTGTAACTGCTATAACACAAAATACACCATGAAGCTACAAAAACCACAAAGACGGTATTTATGTAAAGTTTGATAAGTCTTTGCGAATGAAACGAAGTGAAATGAAGCAATCTGTTACTTCATTTTGCACGGTGAATCTTAGAATGAGTTTGCTTCGCTTTAGTCTGTCTTGAGCGACAGTCGAAAGACTCGCAAAGACGGTATTTATGTAAAGTGTATAGAATTAAAAAAAAAACTAATAATCACATAATTAATACTATATTTGTGATAAATAACACATAAACGGCATTAAACTCGTGAGTTATCTATTTAAAAGAACTTTAGAAACTGATTTAATCCGCTGGACAGCGTCACCAAATCATAAACCGCTACTGTTAAATGGTGCTCGTCAGGTAGGAAAAACCTATTTAATGAAATGGTTAGGAACGCAGCATTTTAAGAAATTTGCGTATTTTAATTTTGATGAAAGGCCAGAACTTGCACAATTTTTTGAAAACACCAAAGACGTTCACAGCATCTTAGAAAACTTATCTATTGTTCATGGTGCACTAATAGATACCGATACCTTAGTTATTCTTGACGAAATTCAAGAATGCTATCAGGCACTTAATGCACTTAAATATTTTTATGAAAACTTCCCTCAATTATATATCATTAGTGCAGGTTCTTTATTAGGAATTACATTGGGTCAAGCCCAATCATTTCCAGTAGGCAAGGTGCAATTTTTAAATCTTTATCCGCTTAGTTTTACCGAATTTTTAGCCCAATGCGATTCAAAATTAGCAAATTACCTCCATAAAATCAATAAAATTGAACCTATTCCAGACCTCTTTTTTTCATCAATTAAAGAAAATTTTAAAAAATACTTAATTACGGGTGGCTTGCCAGCAGTTGCGCAAACTTTTTTGGAAACCAAAGATTTTTTCAGAGCAGATGAAGTTTTGAATGATTTAATTCGTTCTTATGAACTCGATTTTGCCAAACATCCAATCATGAAAGATATCGCTAAAATTGGTTATGTATGGCATTCGCTCCCTTCACAATTAGGAAGGGAAAACAAAAAATTTGTTTATCAATTGGTAAAACCAGGCGCAAGGGCAAGAGAATATGAAGATGCCTTACGTTGGTTAGAACAAGCAGGTTTGGTATATAGAATTTCGTTGTGTAAAACACCAAAACTGCCCTTATCGGGCTACGATGATTTAAGTGCTTATAAAATTTATGTTTTTGATGTAGGCATATTGCGTAAAATGTCAAAATTAGATGCCATTGCTTTTACAGAAGGTAACCGGCTTTTTGTAGAATTTAAAGGAGCACTTTTGGAAAACTATATTTTGCAAAGTTTAATTCCGCAATTTGAAGTAATGCCACGCTATTGGACATCTGGAAATGAAGCAGAGGTTGATTTTATCATTCAATCTAAAAATGAAATCATCCCCATAGAAGTAAAAGCCGATGAAAATGTCAGAAGCCGAAGTTTAACCTTTTATGCCAAAAAGCATCAACCTGCACTTCGAATTAAATATTCTTTGAAAAACCTGTCTTATCAAGACGGATTGTTAAATATCCCACACTTTATGGCAGATTATACCAAAGAACTTATTGATTTAATTGATTTTAAAAATGAATAAACCAACCCTAAGCGTTTGCATGATTACCTACAATCATGAAAAGTATATAGCAGAAGCTATAAACGGCGTTTTGATGCAAGTATGCAATTTTGAAGTAGAACTCATTTTAGCCAATGATTGCTCTACCGATAAAACCGATGCAGTTATACAAGAAATTATTCAAAATCATCCAAATCGCTCATGGATAAAATACACCAATCACCCCCAAAATAAAGGAATGATGCCCAATTTTATTTGGGCGATGCAACAATGCAAAGGAAAATATATTGCACTTTGCGAAGGTGACGATTATTGGACCAATCCGCTTAAACTGCAAAAACAAGTGGATTTTTTGGAGGGGAATCTGGATTATGTGTTATGTTTTCATCAGGTTAATATTTTAAAAACAAACGGTGAAATTGTGTCAGATTTTATCACAAAAGTACCAGAAAATTATGAAACAATAGAAACACTGGCGCGTTTAGGTAATTACATTCATACACCGTCTGTAGTTTTTAGAAATATTATTAAAGAATTCCCATTTGAATTTAAACATACACCAATTGGAGATTATTTTTTATATATGATGCTTGCAGAAAAAGGTAAATTGAAATATTTGGGAGTAAATATGGGGGTGTATAGATATGGTGATGGTTTCTTTTCAGGAAATTCAAGCTTAGAAAAAGTCAATAGTAACCTAAAATTATTTACTTGTTTAGGTTTTTATCTTAAAAATGAAGAAATAAAAAAAATTATATTAAATAGACAATTGCAAACAGTTAATCGCTTAACAAATCTTCTATCCAATCAATGTAATGGTTATTTTATTTTGAATCATATTTTTTTTAGAAAAATAAAATATATTCAAACCAATTATAAAAACCCAAATAAAATTTTAAAAAAAGTAATTACTAAATTTAGAAAATAAATAAATGCTCGCCATCGTCATTCCATACTTCAAACTCAATTTTTTTGAAGCAACTTTACAATCGTTAGCTAATCAAACTGATAAATAATTTAAAAAGTATAGCAATAATTTGATAAAAAGTTGTAGCCATATCTAAAACATTTTATATATTTACGCAAAGTTATAAATATATCTAAAACTTCTGCCTTGCAAATTCCTGAAAATATCATCACTCGCTTATCCTATATTGATAGGGTACAACCTTTTGTGGGAAAAAATATAATCAAAGTATTTACAGGACAAAGGCGTGTGGGAAAAAGTTTTTTGCTGTTTCAACTCATCCAATTGATACAGCATCAAGAAAAAAATGCCCATATTTTATACATCAACAAAGAAGATTTGGCTTTTTCTTTTCTTAAAACAGCGCAGGATTTACAAGATTATGTTCTTAAAAACAAAGCCACTCATAAAAAAACCTATGTTTTTATTGATGAAATACAGGATATTATCAATTTTGAAACCGCTTTACGTTCTTTGTTATTGCATCAGGAGTTGGATATATATTGCACAGGGAGCAATGCCAATTTATTATCGGGTGATATTGCCGGTTATTTAAGTGGAAGGTATATTGAAATAATAGTATATAGTTTATCCTATATCGAATTTTTGGAATTTCATCAATTAGAAGACCATCAAAAAAGTTTAGAAAAATATTTAAAATTTGGCGGATTGCCCTATCTTAAACATCTGCCATTAGAGGATTCCATTGTATTTGAATACCTAAAAAATATATACAACACCATTGTTTATAGAGATATCATCAATAGATATTCGGTTCGTAATGTGCCTTTTTTAGAACAATTGGTATTGTTTTTGGCAGCTCATATTGGAAGTGTTTTTTCTGCTAAAAAAATCAGTGATTTTCTAAAATCACAACATATCAAAATGCCGTCTAATCAAGTGCAAATATATACTCAATATTTGGTGAATGCTTTTTTAATAAGTAAAGTAGTTAGATATGATATGATTGGAAAAAGGATTTTTGAAATTGGAGAAAAATTTTATTTCGAAAACTTGGGTATTCGCAATGCTTTATGGGGATATCGTTTGGAAGATAGAGGTAAAATAGCAGAAAATGTAGTGTATAATCATTTACGCTATATGGGATATAAAGTAGTTGTAGGTACTATGGGCGTTCGTGGAATAGATTTTATCGCAGAAAAAGAAGGCGAAAAACTATATATTCAAGTTGCGTTGAGTATCAATGACACAAAAACTTTGGAACGGGAGTTTGGCAATCTTAAAAATATTAACGACAATTACCCCAAAACCGTGATTACGATGGATGTTTTTACAGGAAACACTTATGAAGGAATTGCAACTGTAGATTTGCGAAGTTTTCTTTTATCTAAAATTTAATTATGCTCGCCATCATCATCCCATATTATAAACTCACTTTTTTTGAGCTACGTTGCAATCATTTTAATATATATTAATAGATTGATATAAAAACATAAAAAAAGTATCAACGTATTGATATATTCTATACCTTAGCTAAAAAGATTTTATGCAAAAATTATACAGTCAATTTTATGAAAAGTATGCACTTGTACAGACCAATCATATAAGAAATTTTATAAAAACCATTGATTGGGACAATCGGTTTATTGGCATAAAAGGAAGTAGAGGAGTAGGGAAAACAACGCTTTTGTTGCAATATATTCGGTTAAATTATAAACCTGATAAAAGTGTTTTATACATTAGCTTGGATCATTTGTATTTTCTCGAAAACAATTTATATGATTTGGTGTATGATTTTTATAAAAAAGGAGGTCAATTTATTGCCATAGACGAAGTACACAAATACCCCAATTGGGACTCAGAAATCAAAAATATTTATGATGATATGCCTCATTTAAAAATTGTTTTTACAAGCTCATCATTGTTGCACATCCATCAAGCAAAGGCAGATTTAAGCAGACGTGTTGTATTATATGATATGCCGGGATTATCATTCAGGGAGTTTATACAATTTGAAACCAACATAAATTTCAACAGCTATTCGGTCAAAGAAATTGTTGAAAATCATATAGCCATCAGTATTGAAATTACCCAAAAAGTAAAACCATTGCAATATTTTACAGACTATTTACATCACGGTTATTATCCGTTTTATCTGGAAAACAAAAAATCATTTCATCAAAAATTAAGCGAAGTTTTGCTTACCATATTAGAAGTTGACATACCGCAGTATGCGCTTATTCAAACCGCAAATATTGTAATGCTCAAAAAATTATTGTCGGTTATCAGTAATTCTGTACCTTTTAAACCCAATATGAATTCAATCAGCGAACGTACAGGAATCAGTTTAAACACCATGAAAAATTATTTAAAACTTTTGAATGATGCCCAGCTTTTAAATTTATTATATGTTGAAGATAAAGGGATTAATAGTTTGGGTAAACCCGAAAAAATATTTTTAAATAACCCAAATTTGATGTTTAATCTCGGTAAGGATGCAGAAATAGGTTCAATAGGAGAAACTTTCTTTCTCAATCAACTCAGCCAAGTAAGTGCCGTTTATGCCGCACAACCTGTTGATTTTAAAGTAGATGATACTTATTATTTTGAATTGGGTGGGAAAAACAAAAAGCAACAACAAATCAAAAATTATAAGAATTCTTATCTTGTAAAAGACGATATAGAAATAGGAACAGCTGTAAATATTCCCTTGTGGCTGTTTGGGTTTTTGTATTAGAAAATGTTTAAAGAAAGACTTTATTTGATCATTGTAACATTGCAATAACAAATAGTATTCAGGTAGAATGAGTTAGTTTAAAAAATAAAAATCAATGCTCGCCATCGTCATTCCATATTACAATCTTACTTTTTTTGAAGCCACATTGCAATCCTTGGCTAATCAAACAAATCAGCAATTTAAAGTGTATATTGGCGATGATGCAAGTCCGGAAAATCCTTCTGGTTTATTGGAAAAGTACCAGGCTAAATTTGACTTTCATTACCATAGATTTGAAACCAATTTAGGTGGAACATCTTTGGTGAAACAATGGGAACGATGTATTGCTATAACAGGTAATGAAGAATGGATAATGATTTTAGGAGATGATGATGTGTTGGAAAATAATTGTGTGGCAGCTTTTTATGAAAATTTAAAAGAAATTGAAGCGTTAAAACTTAATGTAATTAGATATGCTACTACAAAAATTAATGAGGTGGATAAGACAGTTTCAGCTCCATATTTTAATCCAAAAATAGAAAAATCTATCGATTTTTTGTTTAGAAAATTAAATGGTGGTACAAGAAGCTCTTTAAGTGAGTTTGTATTTAGAAAAGAAACAATGCAGCATATTCGATTTAAAGATTTTCCATTGGCTTGGCATTCTGATGTTTTAGCAATATTAGAGTTTTCCAACTTTTGTTCTATTTATTCGATTAATGAATCATTTGTATTTGTCCGCTCCAGTGGAATCAATATTTCAAGTAGATTAGACAATTTAATTTTAAAAAACTTGGCAACATTTAAGTATTATTATTATTTGATAAGTAATAAATTAACTTACTTTGATTTTTATCAGAAGATTATTTTATATGATGCATTGGAAAAAAGTTTCTTAGATAATAAAAAAAACGGAAATTATTGGATTAAATTAACTCGATTATATTTTGTAAATTATGAATTTAGGAGGTATTTTGTTTTTTTGAAGAAAGTTTATAAATCTGTTTTAAAAAGAAGATATTAGATGAAGTTTTTGATCATTGTACAGGATTTGCGTATTTCAGGGACAAGTGAAGGCATTGTTTCACGCTCTTTTATTGGTAAATTGCGAGAATGTTTTCAAGATGCTATTATTGATGTGCACTATTTTAAAAGTGATGTTAATGACCAACAAATTAAGATTCTTCCTATAAATTCATTAGATGAATATTTAATGAATCGTGAGATTCCATTTATATTAAAATGGATTAATAAAATATATTGGCGAGTATTTCATCAATCTCTTAAAGAAAAATACATCCAGAATAAATACAAAAAAATAATAAAAAATATTGCTTTTGAAAGTTATGATATTGTTTTTATTTAAGCGCTAAAACTTATAATAACGAAAGAGTAATAGAATTAAAAAAATACTTTGATTTTAAATTGAATTCTAAATTAAAAGGATATACTTTTATTCAAAAGAAAAAAGTATTGTTGTATTGGTTTAAAAAAGGAAAATTCAATCTATCTTTTTTAGATGTTTTATTAAAATAAATGAATTATGCTATCAGTTGTAATAAGAAATAAGAATCAAGAAAAGGATTTAACGTTTTTATTAAAAAATCTCAGAGAACGGTATGCTGATGATATTGATGAAATAATTGTTTTGGATAATTTATCTGCTGATGGAAGTAAAAAAGTGTCAGAACTTTACAAAACTAAATTCGTTACAATTGAAAAATTCAGTTATGGAGAAAGTGCTAATATTGGTGCTAAAGAATCTTCTTATGATATTGTAGTTATATTTAGTGCACATTCTTTTCCGGTAAGTCATGATTTTTTTAAATTAATTAAAGATAAGTTTAAAGGGAGAGAAAACGAATTAGCAGGTTTGCGATGTCTGCACAACATTAATGATTATTCAGATTATATCAATAATTTATCAAGTGTTGCAGATTATAACAAAGCAGGTTTGATATTTGCTGGATCAGCTTTTAATAAAAAAATATGGGAAAAATATCCATTCAAAAAAGATATTCACACATTTGAAGATAAAGAATGGTCTAAAAGAGTGATTGAAAAGGGTTATAAAATCGAATTTGTACCTTCCATTTTTTGTTATGATATAAAAAGAAACAAAAAACAGCTTTTTTTTAGAACCAAAAATGAAGTAATAGGGAGTTATCAACTTCATCATACCGAATATACATTGGTGAAAACCATAAAAAATCTGCTTCATTCTTCTTATAAATTGACAATAAATTATTTTGTTGATTTGTATTATTTAGCGAAAAAATTCTTTTTTATGTTGAAATTTTTGATTAATAAACCAGGACAATTCAAGTAATAAAATATGTTTTTTATTCAAATTATAGTTATTGATGCGAGTAGGATTTAATCCCAATAAAGACAAGCAACAAGATCATTCTGAATACAATCATCAGATTGTCATTCCTGTTTATATTCCCCATCAAGAAGCATATTTTAAAGAGAGTTTGCAAATTTTAAAGTTTTGTTTACAGTCCTTGTGGGCTACATGCCATAGCAAAACTTTTATAACAATTGTAAACAATGGGAGTTGTGAGTTCGTAAAAAATTACTTAAATGATTTATATGAACAAAATCAAATTCATGAACTGATTCATACCGAAAATATAGGAAAACTCAATGCCATCCTAAAAGGAATTACAGGTCATAATTTTCCGCTTATAACCATTGCTGATGCCGATGTTATGTTTTTAAATAATTGGCAATCTGCAACTATTAACATTTTTAATAATTTTCCAAAAGCAGGTGTGGTTGGACTTGTCCCGCAATTTAAACAATTTGAAAACCGCTGTGGAAATCTTATTTTTGAAAATTTATGTTCTGAAAATTTGAAATTTACTGATGTTTTAAATTCAAAAGCATTAATCAGGTTTTATGAAAGTATTGGATGGGAACCCAATTACAATAAAAACTGTCTTTTAAAAAATTTAACAATAACAACCCATTTATGTACCGCTATTGTGGGGTCTGGACACTTTGCAGCTACCTATAAAAGCATATTATTTGATGAAATAATCACTTATATAAATGCTAAATTAGGCGCCAATTCTGAGAGCTACCTAGATGAAGCACCCCTTAAAAAGGGATTGTGGCGTTTAACCACACAAGATAATTTTGCATATCATTTGGGAAATTTGGCTGAACCATGGATGGAAGAAGAATTAAATAGTATGCAAAAAACAGAATTGAAAAATTGTCAATTAATATCTTTTTCAAAAGTCAATAAAGAAACAAAATTTAACTATTTTATAAAAAACCGACTTTTTGTAAAAGTGTTTTCAAATAAGTATTTCAGGAAACTTTTTTATAAATACAAAGGATTGCCAAAAGAAATGATTGTAAACTATTAGAAAACAATAATGTCAAAAACCAAGCTGTTTTCCATCCTTATCACCACCAAAAACCGTAAAACCGATTTGGCTTTTACGTTGGAAAAATTGAAAAATTTGGTTGATAGAAATGATATTGAATGTATCATTTGTGATGATGGTTCTACAGATGGAACCGCTGAATTTATAAAAATCAATTATCCCAATATACGATTAATTGCTAATCCAAAAAGCAAAGGATTGATATATAGCAGAAATAACTTGTTAAATTTAGTTCAAACAGATTTTGCTATTTCATTAGATGACGACGCTCATATAATAACGGAAAACATTTTAGATAAAATAGAAAATTATTTTGCAGAAAATCAACATTGCGGTGTAATGGCTTTGCGTATTTTTTGGGGTTTGAATCATCCGGAAAATACGATTTTAAAACAAGAAAGTCATATTGTAAAAGGTTTTGTCGGTTGTGCCCATGTTTGGAATATGAATGCATGGAGGGCTATTCCCAATTATCCCGCTTGGTTTGTATTTTATGGCGAAGAAGATTTTGCGGCTTTTCAACTCTTTAAAAAGGGATGGGAGATTCACTATTTTCCCGAGGTGTTGGTGCATCATCGCGTAGGTATAAAGACCAGAAAAAATGAAAAGGATTATCGCCTGCGTTTACGGCGCTCGTTGCGCTCTGGCTGGTATTTGTATTTGTTGTTTTATCCATGGAAAATAATCCCACGAAAATTGGCTTACACCTTTTGGATACAACTAAAAAACAAAGTTTTAAAAGGCGATTGGAAAGCAGGAATTGCTATTCTTCAGTCCATAGGAGATGTTATCATCAATTTACCACGACTTTTAAAACAAAGCAACCGTTTGAGCAGGAAAGAATTTCAAGAATATCAAAAACTGGCGGAAACAAAACTCTATTGGGAATCGGAAAATGAATAATGAATAATGAAAAGTTAAAAATGTATGAAAAATAAAATACCTTTATTTTTAAACAGAACTGTATTTGCCGAGCAAATGATTGATAAATATTTTAAAAATTCACCCAATCATATCATCAGTGATATTGGAGCCGGTTTCGGATATATGGAACATAAAATAATTTCAGTAGGAGCCATTTGGCAGCCCTTTGATTATGTTAAAAAAATGGATTTCAGCATAATATGGGACTTGAATGAACAAGCCCCAATAAATGTTTCAAAAGCAGGTATGGTCATTTTTTTAGAAGTGCTGGAGCATTTGGGAAATCCGTTATTGGGAATTCAACATATTGCAAACCATACAGAAAAAGGAGGTATTCTGATTTTAACCGTACCCAATCCGCAATCGAGTAAAAATCGCATCAATTTATTGATGAAGGGAACCTTGTACGCTTTTCAAGAAAAACACCTGGCAGAATATCATGTATTTACACCTTGGGAACATATTGTAAAATACTTTTTAGAACAAGCCGGTTTTGAAATTGTAGAATATGCTATAGTGGATACGTATTATTTGAATGATAAACCCAAAAGTATCAAAGGAAAAATAAAGTATTTTCTGGAGCGAATCATAGAGAAATTTGACCCGAAAGCAAAAGGGATGAGTTATGGTTTGGTAGCCAAAAAGTTATAAGTTGTAGAATTATTTTAAGAAAATTAATGATTTTTAATAAAATAGCGTAAATTGAAAATCCTATTTTCAATTTGCATGATTTATATTAAAATGCAACATATATCATTGATTAACAATAGTTTAAATTGTAATTTTTTATTGTTATTTTTTGTAAAACAAGTAGTTTTATTAAAATTAAATCAATAAATGGTGTTTTTTGTATTGATTTTTAGTAATTTTACTGCAAATTGAAAATCATATTTACAATATGCATGACTTTATAAAAAGAAAAGCAGAAGATATTGTTTGTCAGTATCTTAAAATATTTCCCGTTGTTGCGGTTTTAGGACCAAGACAATGCGGAAAATCTACTTTGGTCAAATCATTGACTAAAAATTGGAGTGATTCCTTATATCTTGATTTACAAAACGATGCCGATTTAAGTAAACTAAACCAACCAATCCTTTTTTTTGAATCCAATGCCGATAAAATAATTTGTCTGGACGAAATTCAATTGGCCCCAGATTTGTTTTCCGTTTTGAGAAGTGTTGTAGATAAAAACAGGCAAAACGGAAAATTTATCCTTTTAGGATCTGCCTCAAGAGATTTAATTCAGCAAACTTCCGAGAGTTTAGCGGGAAGAATAGGGATGATTTATTTATCGCCCTTTACACTCAATGAACTTAACCTTTTAGAAGGTTTTAACTTGAATACCTTCTGGTTAAGAGGTGGTTTTCCAGACAGCTATTTGTCCGAAAATGATGCTTTTAGTAGCATTTGGAGAGATAATTTTATCAAAACATTTATAGAAAGAGACATTCCGCAACTGGGTTTTCAAATTCCTGCCTTGCAACTCAAACGCCTCTTGATGATGTGTGCCCACAACCAAGGACAGTTGCTCAATTATTCAAAATTAGGCGAGTCTTTGGGATTGACACATCCTACGATTAAACGCTATATTGATTTGTTAGAGCAAACTTTTATTTTGAGAACCGTGCTTCCTTTTGAAGTAAATGTCAGGAAAAGATTGGTCAAATCACCCAAAGTGTTTGTTCGGGATTCAGGATTATTACATCAATTATTGGCTATCCCAGATTATAATTCATTACTGGGAAATCCTATTTTTGGGTCGTCTTGGGAAGGCGTGGTGATCGAAAATGTTATCGTGAATATGCCAGACTGGAATTATTATTTTTACAGAACTGCCTCTGGAGACGAATTGGATTTGATATTGGAAAAAGGAAATCAACGAATAGTAATAGAATGCAAAGCATCTATGACACCAAAATTAACCAAAGGTTTTTGGCGTGCTTTAGCTGTAGTACAACCACAAAAATCCTTTGTCATAACTCCAATTTCTGGCTCTTATGACCTAACCAAGGAAGTTGTGGTTTGTGGATTGGAAGATTTTTTAAATATTGAATTTTAGATGAAAACAATAGCAGTTATACCGGCACGGGGTGGTTCCAAACGACTGCCTAACAAAAATATTTTGTTGTTAAATGGAATTCCGTTGATTGCCCATAGTATTTTATACGCCAAAAAAAATAATTCCATCATTGAGGATATCTATGTTTCTACAGATGATGCTGAAATAAAAAAAGTTGCTTTAGAATACGGAGCAAAAGTAATTGACCGACCAAAAAATTTGTCAGCTGATGATGAACCTGCCGTTACTGCCCTAAAACACGTTTTAAAATCGATAGAAATGAATGTTGAAAATGTTGTTTTACTGCAACCCACCAATCCGTTACGCCCCGAAAATTTATTGAAAGAGTGCTTTAAAATCTATCAAAAACAACAATGTGATAGTTTGTTCACCGTTTCAAGAAATCAGCAAAAACTGGGTAAAATTATTGATGATAAGTTTTTACCTTTCAATTATAAAATCGGACAAAGAAGTCAGGATTTAGAACCCCTTTATTTTGAAAATGGATTGTTATATATTACCAAAGCTAAATTAATTTTGCTTCTCGACTGCGCTCGAGGTGACAGCAAGATTATTTCAGAAAGTGCTTATCCTTTTGAGGTCGATTCTGTTTTTGCTGAAGTTGATATTGACACTCAGGAAGATTTAGAGTATGCGGAATATCTATTTAACAAAGTGTCTCGACTGCGCTCGACCTGACAAAGTCTAACTTATTTGTCACCTCGAGCGCAGTCGAGAGGCATAACTCATAACTCATTTTATGAACCCATACATAACAATTGCAGGCAGAAAAATTGGCCCCGATTATCCGCCCTTAGTCATTGCCGAACTCGGAATTAACCACGAAGGTTCTTTGCAAGTGGCCAAAGAAATGGTAGATGCAGCGCATAGAGCCGGAGCAGAAATGGTCAAACATCAAACACATATTGTAGCTGATGAAATGAGCGGTGCTGCCAAAAAAGTGATACCCGGAAATGCAAAAGTTTCTATCTATGAAATTATGGAGCGTTGTGCTTTAAATGAAGCAGATGAGTTAGCACTCAAGAACTATGTTGAAAGCAAGGGAATAATCTTTATTTCCACCCCTTTTTCCAGAGCAGCGGCCAATCGATTACAGAAATTTGATGTGCCTGCTTTTAAAATTGGTTCGGGAGAGTGTAATAATTACCCACTGTTAGAACATATAGCTTCTTTTGGAAAGCCAATTATTCTAAGTACGGGTATGAATACGATAGAAAGTGTTCAAAAAGCGGTGTCTATTTTTGATAAATACCAAGTACCGATTGCTTTATTACACACCACTAATTTGTATCCGACTCCACCAAATTTAGTCCGCTTGGGAGCTATGATAGCAATGCATAGCGCGTTTCCCGATAAAGTTTTCGGACTCTCAGATCATACCATCAATAACAACGCCTGTTTGGCGGCAGTTGCTTTGGGAGCATCAATCTTAGAACGCCATTTTACAGATAGTATGCAAAGAACCGGCCCAGATATTGTGTGCAGTATGGATGAAATTGCCTGTAAAGAACTCATCAGAGGAACACGTGAAATTTGGCAAATGCGAGGTGGTAAAAAAAAACCAGCCCTTGAAGAACAAGTAACCATCGATTTTGCATTTGCAACAGTTTGTACCATCGCTTCCATAAAAAAAGGAGAAGTTTTTACTGAGGATAATCTTTGGGTGAAACGCCCTGGAACCGGAGAAATTTTGGCAGAAAAATTCAAAGATATTTTAGGTAAAATAGCTGCAAGAGATATAGTGAATGATAAACAATTGAGTTGGGAGGATGTTGAATGATAGGGGTTCTCGATACACTTTTAAAAGAATTTTATTCTTTTAAACCACTCGAAATGATTAATCCGTTACCGGATTAAGTAAGCTTTACAAGTTCAAGCGCGGTCGAGAAATTTTAAGGTATTGATTTACAAGACATCTCGGCTTTAGCCCGTCCTGCTTGACGAAGGGTTTGATGAGACAAGTGGAGTTAAATTCAACTTTTTAGATAACCTCTTTTTATAGCTAAAATTCATCTCAATTCTTTAGCGTTGAACCTTTTTTCACCGCTTTGTAATTTTCATAACATTCTAAAATGGCTTCTATAATTTGTAAATCACTGGCTTTGGTGATAAAATATTCAGAATAGTTACAATTGCTAAGAAGTTCATTGAGCTCTGTATAATCCATATTCAAATACTCCATCATAATTTCACGATTAAATTTTTGTTCCATGATAGATCGCAATTGATCATCTTCTTTTAATTTTCTTAACTTTTTAAGCTGAACAGGTTTTTTCCCAAATTGATTGTAAAAAAAATCGATGGGTTGAAAAATGGCTGCAACAGGTGAATCATACGATTTTGCTCTTGCTGCTCCAACTTCATAGGTTTGAGGTATTCCATCAATATGAATTCTTGTGTAGCGATCTTTTGGAACATTTTTGGCATCAATTTCTAAAACACCAATCAACTTATGCGATTTTACAACTACTTCTTTAATTTCCTGAGTTGTTTCATGCAGTGAGATAACCACTTCATTCCCTTTTAACAAATCATTGGTCACTTTTAATTTAATAGATTGAAAACCAAGATAAGAAACATAAATAGTGTCATTTGCAGCAGTATTTAACTCAAAATTTCCTTTGCTATCAGTAATAGTTCCAGTAACTGTATTCAAATTGATGATATGAGCATTTTGTAAAGGTGCTTTACTTTCACTATGGATAATTTGTCCTTTAAGTTGTTTTAATTTTTCTTTCTCCTGAGAAAAAATAAGGAATGAACACAACAAGAAACTTATAAGTAGGATATTTTTTTGCATCTACAATAATAATGATTATCAGTTAAAAAGAAGTTAAAAAAGTGTGAAAAAGTACTGATTTTAGTAAAGAGGTTACTTTATTTTAAAAAAATATTTTGATTATCTCGTTAGAAATGAACTGTCGGTTAAAATTATTTATATAGATTTTTGTAATCCTGTCAGGGATTTAAAATTGGCAGAAAAAATGATGATTGAAAAAATTAAATCCCGTAGAGATGGCATCATTTTTACAAATATTAATTTGATATTCCATCTCTACGGGATTTTTATTTTCTGATTTTCGAATTATTGGCTATTTTCTGTTTCTCACAAAGTTTCTTCCAACCACTTATAAAATTCACGATGCCAAACCATCGCATTTTGAGTACCTAAAACCCAATGATTTTCATCAGGTAAATAAATTAATCTGCTTTTAATACCTTTTAATTGAGCTGCTTGAAAAGCTTCTAAAGCTTGTCCGATTGGAACGCGGTAATCTTTTCCGCCTTGGATAATCATAATAGGTGTATTCCATTGATCAACATGGTTGATTGGATTGAATTCTCCATATGATTTTTGAGCAATGGCATTATTCTTTTCCCAATAAGCACCGCCCAAATCCCAATTTACAAACCACATTTCTTCTGTAGTTCCATACATACTTTGCCAATTAAAAATTCCATCATGACTGATAAAAGTTTTAAATCTATTTTCATGAATACCGGCTAATTGAAAAACGGAATAACCCCCAAAACTGGCGCCAATGGCACCAAGTCTGTCTTTATCAACAAATGACTCTTTAGATATTTCATCAATAGCTGACAAATAATCATCCATCACTTGTCCGCCATAATCTTTGCTGATATCTGCATTCCACGCTACACCGTGACCAGGCATTCCTCTGCGGTTTGGAGCTACAATAATATAATCATTGGCAGCCATCAACTGAAAATTCCAACGGAAAGAATAAAATTGAGTAAGGGCAGATTGTGGCCCACCTTGACAATATAACAGTGTAGGATATTTTTTTGTGGCATCAAAATCGGGTGGATAAATAACCCAAACCAACATTTTTTTGCCATCGGTAGTTGTAATATAACGTCTTTCTGTTCGGCTTTCTTTTACATTTTTATAGATTTCATCATTAACCGTAGTTAATTGTTTTAAATTACCGGAGGTCAAATCAACCGTGTATAATTCAGTTGCACGATTCATAGTTGTTCTTGAAACAACCATGATGTTGCCAACCTGACCAACGATACTGTTGATATTAAAAATCCCTTTGGTGATTTGTTTGATAAGCGGCAGCCTTTTGCTTTTCGGATTGAAATCAATCGAAAATAATTGCTCAGTTCCGTCTATTGCCGCCGTGAAATAAATAGCTTTTCCGTCTTCACTCCATTGAAAACTTTTAACTGTTTCATCCCAATGTTGTGTTAAGTTAATTTTTTCATTATTATATAGTACAACAATATCATTTTTATCAGCTTCAAATCCATCCGTTTTCATACTTAACCAAGCCAAAATTCCTGAATTAGAAAATAGAGGGTTGGTGTCATAACCCATCATCCCTTCTGTTAAATTTGCAGTAGTCTGGTTTTCAATGTTGTATGAGTAAATGTCAGTATTAGTACTTACGGCATATTTGATGCCAAATTTCTTTTTGGAAACATATAAAATTTCTTTTCCATTTGGATTAAAAATAAGATCTTCATTGCCTCCAAAAGGTTTTTGAGGTGCATCAAAAGCTACATTTGGCATAATATCAACACCTTCATCAAATCCGTCAGTCAACTTTTTATGTAAAAAAATATGTCCGTACAAACCATCTTCCCAAGTATCCCAATGACGATAATTTAAATTATCGTAAATCATCACATTTGATTTGTTGAGTTCCGGATAAAAATCTTGACCAAAAACCGGGTGAATTTTAACTTCTTTTGAACTTATTTTAAAATTCCCATCAACAGAAATTCTGTCATTATGCAGTAAACTGTTTACATCAACGATTTCTTGGGCAATTCCGCCATTTATTGGAATAATAAAATTTTTACTGGCTGATTTGTTTTCAGTAACATCATAATGTCTGACACTATACACTACTGATTTTTTGTCTTTTGTGATGCCTTTTGCTGATATTCTTCCTATACTTAATAAAGTTTCTGGAGTTAAATTTTGTTGTGCATTGATTTGAAATATGACTGCTATTACCAAAAATGCAAGGATTATATTTTTCATATGTAGATAGTTTATTGTTTAGTCCGGCTTCGCTTCGACTGTGCTCAGCACAGGTGCTCACTATAAATTTTATTTGTTTTGGTGTTCAGTGAGTGCTTCGCAATTGTATTTTTTCAAATATGGCTATTTCATTATTAGATGGTGTTTATTATTTGTTCTTATTTGAATTTCACAAATTTATTGAATCTGTTATAAAATAGTTGTAATCGTTGATAGAAATATCATAAAAAAAAGAGGAAATCCTCCTTTTTTTATTCTGAATGCACATATTTTTCTATAATTCTCATCAAATCTTTTTTAACAATAGGTTTTGCTGCATAATCATCAAAACCTTCACTCATTAAATGATTTTTATCCGATTCCATTGAAAAAGCAGTTAAAGCAACAATTGGAACTGTTTTATTGAATATTTTAATAGCTTTTAATGCTTCAATACCATTCATGATTGGCATTTTAATATCCATTAAAATAAATTTAATTTCCGGATGATTTTTGGCTGTATCAACAGCTTCAACACCGTTCTCTGCAGTTAAAATAATGAAGTTTTTATCATCTAAAATTTCTTCAATAAAAATTCTGTTGTATTCTTCATCTTCTGCTAATAAGATGGTAATTTGTTCATTCATAGCTATATAAGTAGTTTGTTTAATATTTTCTTCAATAACCTCTAAAACATCGTGTTGGTATGGTAATGTAAAATAAAACGTACTTCCTTTTTTGGGTTCAGATTCCAGCCAAATCTCACCGCCCAGCAATTCTACCAATTTTTTTGAGATTGATAATCCTAATCCATTACCGATAGTTTCTCTGGTATATTCCATATTTACTTGGCGGAATCTTTCAAAAATTTCATGGTGAAGCTTTTTGTCAATACCAATACCAGTATCAGTTACATAAAATTCTAAAAAATCATTTTTAAGTGTATATCCAAAAGCAACACCGCCTTTTTTAGTAAATTTGATAGCGTTAGAAATAAAATTGGTCAATATTTGCTGAACTTTTGTTCGATCAGTATTGATAACAGATAATTCATCCATGAGCGTTAATTCGCAAGTTAATTTAATGCCTTTTTCATCAGTCTTTTGAAGGAAAAATTCATGGAGTTCTGCCAGCATTTCGTTAATGGAAACAGGTGCTTTTTTAATTTCTGCCAATCCGGCTTCAATAGTTGACATATCTAAAACATCATTAATAATAGATAATAATTGGCGGCTGCTATTCATGATAATATTAGCGTAGAAACTTCTTTTTTCTTCGTTTAGATCTTGACTTTGAAGCATTTCTGCAAAACCAATAATTCCGTTCATTGGCGTTCTGATTTCATGACTCATATTGGCTAAAAACGCTGATTTTAAACGGTCTGCTTCTTTGGCTTTTTCGAGGGCCAAATTTAAAAAATCTTCATATTTTTTTCGTTCTGTAATATCACGTGTAATTCCAATAAGGTTTTTAGGTAATTTATTCTCATCATAATTTAAAGTTGCAGAAATTTCCACTGAAAATTCTGAGCCGTCTTTTTTAATCACTTTGAATTCTTGATTATGAACTTGACCCGTTGTAAGGCAAAAATAAAATTTTTCAATGGCAGCCTTTCTATTTTCTTTCTGAATAAGATGAATAATACTTTTACCGATTAATTCCTCTTTGGCGTTGTATCCTAATTGCTTAACAAACGCATCATTACAATCAAGTAAAGTTCCGTCAATAGCAACTAAATTAACCATATCCGGAGAAAGCTCAAAAATTGTTCTGAATTTCTCTTCATTTTCTTTGATGGCATTTTGATATTGAATTCTTTCAATGGCAATGGCAATTTGCTCAGCAACAATTTCTAATATTTTTTGGTCATGAATTGTATAAGCTTCAGGATTGGTATATGATTGTACCGCAATGGCACCAATAACTTCATTTTTGGCAAATAGAGGAACGCCCAGCCAAATTTCAGAATCAGATCCAACTAATTTTATATGTCCTGATTCTTCCAGATTAGTAAAACCTTCTTTGGTGGCCAATAAAGGTTTTTTCGTTTTGATTACGTAATTGGTTAAGGTTCCTTCTGCTTCAAATTCATCTTTATCTTCAAATTCTCCATCTAAATCGTCAATAAAATAAGGAATGGAAATGGTATCTTTTTCTTGATTATAAAGCGCAATGTAAAAATTGGAAGTATCCAATAAGTTGCCTAATTCGTTTTTAACAATAGCACTAAAAGACTTTATTGAGGTTACATCAGAAATTTGTTTGGTGATATTCAATAAAACTTCTTTTGTTTGTTCATTTCTTTTTTGCTCGGTTATATCATTAAATGAGATGATAACTTTTTCTAAAGTGTCTTTGTAAATGTCTGGTATAGATATGTTTATAATCAAAACAACCATTTGACCATCCAATTTTCTGATAGGAATTTCACTTTGGAAACTTGTTTTACCTTCAAAAAGAGCAATCAATTCTTCTTTAAATACTTGATAAGATTCTTCTACGAAGAAATCAGTTATATGTCTTATTAATTCTGCTTTTGAACTGACATTATAAAATAATAGACTCACTCTATTTACTTTTGTAATCACAATTTTTTGAGCCAATTCTTCAATTTTTTGTGGATTCTCATCAAAGAATTTGCGCAAATCAGTAATGCCTTTTTGTTTTAGTTTGTTAAAATATTGTTTAATTTTTGAAAAATCTTCAATCCAAATGGGATATGGGGCCTCTTCAAATAATGACCAACCTTCTGCTTCACTGGCCTTTAGTTGTTCTTCAGCTTTTTTGTTTTCAGTAATATCTCGCCAAATTACATGAATAAAATGATCAGTATCAGAAACTATTTTTGTTAAAGTAACTTCCGCATAAAAATCTTCATTATTACTTTTTAGATGTAGCCATTCAAACTTATGTGAACCTTTTTCAAGCGCTAAATTCATCATTTCATCCGCTTTTTCTGATGAAAATCTACCGTCAGGCTGTTTTAAAGGAGAAATTTTGGATGGGTGAACATTTAAAAAATTTTCTTTAGCTCCTTTATAATTCAACATTTTAAGGGTTGCTAAATTACAATCAACAAATAAGTTGTTTTTTATCAAAAGTGTAGCATCCTCCGATTTTTCAAATAAATCGCGGTATTTTTTTTCGGATAGTTCTAATAGTTGATTTTGTTTGATTTTCTCAGTAATATCACGCTGAATGGCAATAAAACCAATAATTTCACCTTGTTCATTGGTAACTGCATTTAATGATGTTTCTAAATTTATTAAAGTACCATCTTTGCTCTTATTCAGGAATTTTAAATTAAACTTATGGTTTTTTAAAAGTTGAGACCATAGTTTTTTGTAGAATTTGGTGGTATAGTATCCACTTTTTAATATTCGTGGTGTTAATTTACCAATAACTTCATCGAGTTCATAACCATACAGTTGGGTAAATTCTTTATTAACATAAGTAAAAATACCATCAGGATCGGTCATAAAAACAACATCATTAACCGAATCAATTGCTAAATTTAATTTTTGTAACTGTTTGTTAAATGCCGCTTCTGATTCTTTGAGTTTTTCTTCTGTTCTTAAACGTTCAATTTCTGCACTTGTCCTTGTTGAAAATAATTGGATAATGGATTCAGCAAAAAGAATATTTTCTATTGGACTTTTAAAAAGTGCCACCATAATTCCGATAGGATGATTATGGCTGTCTAATAATGGAACTCCAACATAACCTTCAATTCCCATTTCTGCCAGCAAAACATCTTTTGGGAATAAATTAGCTACATTACCAGCAAAACTACGGGCACTAAGTTCTAATACATCAGCGCAAGGAGTACCCTTTAAGTTGTATGAAAAATTATCGACAATTTCTCCTTTATAACAATTAAATAAAGTGTTGATAATTAATAGATTTTCTGTTTCATTTAAGCCGATAAAAGTATGATCAGCGCCTAATACATTAGATAATTGTATCGTTATCTCTTTCAGGTATTCGTTTCCTGTTACTTTGGAAACAGAACTTAAAATTGAATTAATAGCATTTTCCAACTGATGTTGTTCAGTTATATCATCAATAAATCCACGTAATTCTATAATCTCATTTTTTTCATTTCTAATGATATTGGTGCGTTCAGCTATCCAACGTATTTTCCCTTCTTTGGTAAAAACTCTATATGGAGAAAGATTATATTGTTCAGCATCAGCATCTTTCAAATATAAAAAAGCTTCCTCATTAGATATTTCTAAATCATCAGGATGCATGATTTTTGAAAAATGAATAATTTCATCAGTCATTTCACCGGCTGAATATCCTAAAATACGTTCTATATTTTCTGAAACATATTTGATAGGCCAAGTTGGTATGTTTTCCCAAACAATAGCAATTGAATTACTATTGATAATAACATTATGAGCCTCTTTAGTTCTTTTCTCAATATTTTTGCGATCAGTGATATCATTAAAAAAAATAGAAAGTCCGTCTGTAGATGGATAAATTCTATTTTCAAACCAACGTTGATGTTCTTTAAAATGCTCTTCATAAACCATCGGTTTTTGAGTAGCTAAGACCTCTTTACAGTTGCTGTAAAAACCTTTATTTATTATATCAGGAAAAACATCCCAAATTTTAGCGCCTAATAAAACATCTATTGGTTGATGTAAAAATTTGGCAGCTTGTGGGTTGACAAAAGTATATTCCCAATTTTTATTGATGTGAATAAATCCATCGGTCATATTGAACAGCGTTTTCTCAAGTGTTTTACGAGATTTGTCTAACTCATTTTCAAAGAGGATTTTTTCGGTAATATCCTGTAGCGTGCCGATTGTTTTTAATGGTTCATCTTTTTCATTATAATAGGTATTTCCTTTTTCATGGATGTATTTTAAATTCCCTTTTCCGGTAGTAATTCTATATACCAATTCATAAGGATTTTTGTTTTTGATTGAATTGCGAAATGCAGTTACTAATTGTTTTGAATCTTCAGGATGAACAAAGGAAAGGAAACATTCTTCACGTGTAGGTAGTTTCTCAACAGTTGTTTCAAAAATACGATAAAACTCATCTGTCCTGATAATACTGTTATCAGCATGATTTAAGGTAAAACTGCCAATTAAAGCAATTTTTTGCGCTTGATTTAAATTTTCTTGTTTATCGTTAATTTCTTCCAATAATTTTTTTCGAAGTGTTATGTTTTCAACAGAGAAGATGAGTTTACCTGAATCTTTTTTGTATTTCAAAACCGAAAAACGCACCAATGCATTAAATAATTCTCCATCAACCATTCTAAGCGTAGTTTCGTAAGAACCATTTGTTTTTCCTTGAGTTATATCAATAAAAATATTTTTAACAATATCTACAGCATGTTTTGTAAATAGATTTGGCAAGAATTGATGAAAATGTTCTTTGCTGTCAGCTTTAAATAGTTTTAATGATTCTTGGTTTGCATTATTAACAAAAATGAGCTGCATACATTGTTGTAATAAGTCAGCATCATCCAAAAGGGTATCAATTGTATCTGAGGCAGCGCCTAAATCCATAAGTTTTTGGATTACCTCTGTAAAATCTTCTTCAAATAAGGCAATGGGTGCATTATCAAACAAAACCTGATATTGAAGTTGACTTTCTTTGATTTGATGCTCTGCATGTACTTTTTCAGTAATATCTTGTAAGGTACCTACCGTACGTAATGGCTGATTGTGTTCATCATAAAAAGTCTGTCCTTTTTCTAATACGTATTTTACGTTTCCTTTAGGTGTTATAATTCTAAATGAAAATTCATAGGGCTTTTGTTTTTTAATAGATTCTTCAAAGACTTTCTTATATTCTTCAAAATCATCTTTTTGAATCAGTTGTTTAAAAGAATCAAAAGTGGGTTTCAGTTCCTTTTCAGTTGTTTCAAGGATGTTAAAAATTTCCTGACTTCTGGTAATAGTATTTTTTTTATAATCTATATACCAGTTCCCAAAACGAGCCACTGCTTGAGCCTCTATAAAACGTTGCTCACTTTGCAGTAACTTTTCTTTTATTTCCTTCTCCTGTGTTATGTCGATAATAGATACAATTACGCGTTCTAAGGTTTCTTCATATCCGGGTAAAACGGCATATTTCAGTTTAATTTGAAGAATTTCACCTGCTAAATTTTTATTGACAGTTTCTGTTTCAAGCTCGGATATCTTTTGAGAAAATCCAATGATGAGTTTTTTAAATATATCAAGTGAATCAGTGGTAAAAATTGAGGCCAAACCTTTAGTTAATTGATCTTTAGAATTTGCTTTATACAGTTTTAAGGTTGCTTGATTAATATCAATAACTTTTACTAAAGCAACTAATTCATGAATTTTATCCGGATTATCATCAAGATAAGTCTCAACTAATTCTGGAATAGGACAATGTTCATTTAAAAATTTTTGAACTTCAGAAAAATCTTCTTCCCAAAGAGATACCGGTGAATTCTCAAATAATGATTCATACTTTAATTGACTCTCACGCAGTTCATTAACCTTCAAATGCTGATCTTCCAATAAATTTAAAAGAACAGTTCTAGATTTGTCAGAATTTTGTAGTAATTTTTCTAAGGCATCTTCAGGGATGTTCATATTTTTACAGATAAAATTAAATGTTTATACAATTCTATTAAAAATATACACAAAAATGGTTTATTTAGTTAAATATTTTTTAGGGGTTCCTAGTTTTTTTAATAATTCGTTAACTTCTTTTTTGAGTTCAATATTGCGTTCTTCACGATCCAAGGTAATCTGATACCATTGGTTTAATTCCGTATTTTTCTTTAATAATTCATTTCTTTTGTGTCGATCTTCGCTTAATACTGTCGATACTACTATAGAAGTAACTGAGATAGAGATAAGTGAAAAAGTAAGTGGTATCAATGGCGCATACGGATAGATTTTATAAAAAATATTATTTGGATTATTTAAGATCCAAATTGAAAATATAGATAAAATAAATACGCTTAACGCTGTTTCAAATTTTCCGAATCTAAATATAAAAATGAGTATAACGGGTAAAACTATTGATAGCGGTAAGATAAAATCAACCACAAAAAATAGGTTTATTATAAAATAAAGAAAAATAGTCAACAATATAAATTCAATTAGTTTGGGAACTTTTGTCAATAAAAGTTCTTCTTTTTTGAAATTTAAAATAAGTGGAGTCAAAATTATAATTCCTCCAAGATCTCCCAAAAACCAATTTAACCAAAATGGAAAGAAATTATTCCAATTATTTGTAATATTTGAATAGGTTAAACCGCCGGTTAATGAATTTAAAAGAGCAGGAACAATCATTCCAAAGAAAAGAAAAATAATAATGTTATGGATGTTTTTAAATGGGTGAGATTTGTCAGTTAGTTTACTTACAGTATAATAACCAATCAAAACTACTAGAGTATTGCCACCAGCGCACAATAAAGCACTTAAATTAATTTCCAAAAAGGTAGAACCCAATGATGAAAGTATGGGATAATTTAGCGCATATGCACCCAAGAAAATAGCTGGCCAAATTTTGTAACCGAATATAAATACCGTAGCAAAAACAATTCCGGCCGGAGCCCAAATTGGTGTGGCACCTTCATAATGAATATAATTCATTCCGAAAATTGCAGTAAAGTAATAAGAAATTAATACCAGAAAGTTATATGAAAACCATTCTTTTGAAAAGTAAGATTTTAATTTATAAGAGCTTGACATGATTGTAAAAATTTAATTATTCTAAAGATAACAAGAATAATGTAATGTCAAAATTAAAAATAGGGATAAAAAAAACTTAACAGCCGATTAAGTCTTTTGATGTGCGCGTAACTGGATTCGAACCAGCACAACCATAAGGTCACCACCCCCTCAAGATGGCGTGTCTACCAATTTCACCACACGCGCTTTTAAGTAGAATTATAAACTAAAAGAGTTGTTCGCCACGGCGAACAACTCTTTGTGACCGGTCTGGGGCTCGAACCCAGGACCCCAACATTAAAAGTGTTGTGCTCTACCGACTGAGCTAACCGGTCAGGTTCCCTTTTCTTTTGCGAGTGCAAATATAGTATCAATTTTTAAAGTTACAATGATTAATCTGTTTTTTTTAACCGATATTTGTTATTTAAAAATTAGAAAATGAAAATCGTTTTGGCGGGTTATATGGGTTGTGGTAAATCAAGTATTGGCCAGTTATTGGCCCAACAATTACAAATTCCTTTTATTGATTTAGACCTTTATATTGCTGATAAAGAGCAATTATCTGTTTCTGAGATTTTTAAACGCAAAAGCGAAATTTATTTCAGAAAAAAAGAAACAGACTGCTTACAGGAAATTTTACAATTAGAAGGAAATATTATTTTAGCAGTAGGAGGTGGAACACCTTGTTATGGAAATAATATGGATTTATTAAAAAAATTTACAACCACTATTTATTTAAAAGCATCCATTGATACTTTAGTGAATAGATTAATTTCTCAAAAGTCTGAAAGACCTTTAATTGCGCATTTAAGCGATGAAGATTTGCCGGAATTTATAGGAAAACACCTTTTTGAACGAGTGCCTTTTTACCTGCAAAGTGAATTTGTTATTTCTACTGATGAAAAAACAGTTGGAGAAATTGCTGTTGAAATTAAAACCATTTTACATTAAATAAGCCGTAAATACTTGATTTTCTATTTCAATACTGATATGCTCTTGCGATGTTGTAGAGAGTGAAAGTCCTTTAAAATCAGCTTTAACAGGATATTTTTTATGATTTCTATTGATAAGAACCGCCGTTTTAAATTGCTTTAGGGGTATCTGTAAAAAATGGGCAACTCCGTAAATCAAAGTCTTACCGGTACTCAAAACATCATCAACCAATACAACAGATAAATGTTGCATTGATGTTAATGGAATAGAAGTAGTAATTGGATTTAACGGATTTTTCTTATCAATTTTTACTTCACATAAAATCAATTCAAATGGCGAAATATTTTCCAGCGTTTCCTTAATTTTTAAGGCGAGTTGAAACCCATTTCCGGCAATTCCGGCAATAACCAGTTTGCTTTCAGTGCTGTTGCTTTCATATATTTGATAGGCAATTCGTTTTATTTTTTGTTGAATTTGTTCGTTGTTGAGAATAGTATTCTTCATAATGATTTCTTTTTAAATTGTATAAAAAATTCACGTTTGGCTCTTGGTTTAATTGAATTATAACTTTTTTCAAGAATTTTGATATCAAAATATGGCGTAAAAGTATCCAAATATTCTTGATGAGAACCTCCAAAAGGCGGACCTTCATCAGTTAAAGGAAAATCAAACAACAAACCCACTAATTTACCACCATCATTTAATAATTCATGTATTTTTTGAGCGTATAAATTGCGATGAGAAGGGTTAATGGCGCAGAAAAAAGTTTGCTCTAAAATTAAATCGTACAGACCTTGATGCTGAAAGAAATCTTCTTCAAGCAGTTGATTTTCAGGAAAATCGGGGATCCTCTTCATCAAATTATTTAAAGGAGCTCTGGCGATATCCATTACAAAAATAGTTGAAAATCCTTGTTGAAACAAATATTCAGCTTCATAAGCATTTCCGGCTCCAGGAATCAAAATCTTTATATTTTTATCAGCTAATTGGTCAATATATTCTTTTATAGGAGTTGAAATAGCTCCGATATTCCAGCCGGTTTCTCCTGTATCGTATTTAGATTCCCAATATGTTTTGTTATCAGTCATTTTCATCAGCAAACTCTTCTAAATCTCGTCGGTCTTTTTTGGTTGGTCTTCCGGTTCCTTTTCCACGGTAATATTCTTGTGAATATTTCATCAATTCTAATCTTTCTAATTCCTCAGCTGTTGTTGTATCTTTTATATAAAGAGCAACTAATTTAGCGCCAACTCTGGTTGTCGGCATTCCAATTACCTCAAATGAATAGTAAATTTGATTTTTGCGGATGCTTATAGCATCTCCAACAAAAACATCCTTAGATGCCTTAACTGTGGCATTGTTTATCTTCAGGTGACCTTTGTTACAAGCTTCAGTTGCCAAACTTCTGGTTTTGAAATAGCGAACACACCATAAATATTTATCAATCCGCATTATTTTAATGTTAAAAATTACCAAAACTTGTAAACAAATATAGGAAAATTGTATCTTGCGAGCTTAAAATTTAAAGAATGAATATAAAGTACTTGATAGCCTTTTTAATTTTAGGTTTGGTAATATTTTCTTGCAGTAAAGATGACGATAAAGTGTTTGATCATGCCGCGCAAGCTATCTTAGACGATGAAGCTTTAGTTAAGTATCTCAATACCCATTATTTAGATGTACCTTCCGGAATTATTAAAACCATCAAAAATGGGGAAAGCCCACTTTTTAATGATGTGAACTTAAAATCTAAGGAAGTTGTTGAAAATGAGATAACTTATAAATTGTATTATTTAGTGCAAAATATAGGGACTACTAAAAGTCCGACACGTGTAGATTCTGTTTATGTTAATTATAGAGGCGTATTATTAGACAGTACTTTGTTTGATAAAGGCAAATCTTGGTTTCAATTGAATAATTTAATAGAAGGTTGGCGCCATGCCTTCCCATTATTTAAAGGAGGAACTGCGGTTATAAATCCTGATGAATCCTTTGATTTTGTAAATCACGGTAAAGGAATTTTATTTATTCCTTCCGGCTTAGGATATCAAAATAGAGCGCAAGGAATTATACCGGAAAATTCGCCATTAATATTTTATTTTGATCTATATGATGTCAATGAATCTGATGATGATAACGATATGGTGCCAAATTATAAAGAAGATTTAAATGGAGATGGTGAAGTTATTGATGATGATACCGATGGTGATAAAATCCCTAATTTTCTGGATAAAGATGATGACGGTGATGGAATTTTAACCCGTGATGAAGATTTAGACGGAGATGGAGATCCAACCAATGATGATACCAACGGAAATGGGATTCCAAATTATTTGGACAAGAAAACAGCCATTAAGAAATCGTAAATAAGAAAGCCCCGAATTTACGGAGCTTTCTTATTTTAGGACGGGACAATTTTTGTGATTTCTCCAGTCATATCTCGAACCGCTACCGCTATTTCTATTCCCAATACTGAAATGCAGCAAGTCAATAGTTAAACTCATACTGATTTGACTTGGATTATACTCCTTTAAATCAGCAACAAAAGTGCCATAAGTTGCTCTAATCATTTTAATTCTCTGAGTTTTAACAGATGTAATGCCATATTCATAGCGTAAATCTAAACCAAATCTTTTATACTGAATTAAAACTCCTGCGTTAATCCCTGTTGCATTCTTATCGAATGTAAGTGGTGTTTCGGGAACACCATTTTGAAGTTTTAGACCTTCTATTTCCCTGTCAGAAATAGAACTAAAAACAGGACCTGCATATATTGAAACAGGCTTATAAAT
Organism: Flavobacteriaceae bacterium; assembly: GCA_030683815.1. Lineage (GTDB taxonomy): Bacteria > Bacteroidota > Bacteroidia > Flavobacteriales > Flavobacteriaceae > JAGXRT01. The sequence continues at coordinate 56,141 of JAUXPJ010000012.1, read as the reverse complement.
ATTTATACCTATAAGTATTGGTATCTCAATTTTTGTTGATGTCCAATCAGTAGTATTAAATGCTAAGGCATAACTGTTTTTCATAGAAGTGAAATTTATCTCAGGGCGAATGAAAAATCTGCCAAAATCAGCAGTAACATAAATCCCATAATGATTTCCTATTCCTTTATCAGCAGTATATGTCATGTCTTCATCAGGAGTGAGATCTCCTCCAAAACCATGAATTTCGCCATAATGAAATAAATCTCCAATGGTATTATAATTAATTCCTCCTTTTACACCTATGTGGTACTCTTGAGCTTGTGTAAATGAGAAAGTAAACAACAAAGATAACAACAAAATAAATCGGGGTAGATTTTTCATGGTTTTTGTTTAAATGATTTATAAATTGATATAAATTTAACGAAAATTAAATATAAATCGATAAAATAAAAGAAATTGGCAGTTTCTGTAAACAAAAAAATTCCGCATTAGCGATACTTTTTTTATGAATGTAATTGTTTTAGTTCAGCTTATAGGTTAAACCGAATATTAACTGATTAGGTCTGTTGTCTATTTCAAAATTTCTGGTAACTAAACTATTTCCTGAAATGGAGGTTACAGATGCGTGATCCTTTTCACTAAAACCCTTTTCCCATCGTACTTCCAATCCAAAGTTCCCCAGTTCAACACCTGCACCTATATTCAGTCCGACTGTTAATTCTTTAAAATCTATTTGCGTGGAAGTAATGGAAATTTCTTTTTCGGCAATATACTGAAAAGCAGGACCTCCAAATAAATAAAATGGACCTAAAAGCTTAGTCCCTAAAACAATGGGAACATCAATTTTTTGAGTTGTAATTTTTTGAGAAAATAATGAAGGATATTCTTTTTCAATCTGTGTATATACCAATTCAGGTCTGATAAAGAAATTTAAAAATTCAACTTTAAACCAAACACCCATATGATAGCCCATTTTGCTATTCGCACCGTGTTTAACATCGTCTGCTGTAGATTCTATACTAGTACCTAAATCATAAATATCTCCGGCAAAATCATAATTAACTCCCCCTTTTACACCAACAAAGTATTCCTGAGCTTGTGTAAATGAGAAAGTAAACAATAAAGATAACAACAAAATAAATTGGGGTAGATTTTTCATAAATTTCATTTAAGGGGTTTATTAATTGGTATAAAAGTAATAAAATTTAAAGATAAATCAATAAAATTGAAGTATTTTGAGCATAAAAAAATCCCGCAATTGCGGGATTTTTTAGAAAATGTGGATGTTGTTTAGTTCAGTCGATACGATAAACTGAATATAATTTGTTCTGGTCTTGAATCTAATCGATAATAAACATTAGGATTAATACCGGTAAATTCTGCTTCATTTTGGCTAAAGCCTCTTTCATATCTGGCATCTATACCTAATCTTCCAAGTTCTAAAGAAGCGCCCAAGTTTAAACCAACCGAAAAATCATTTTCAATATTCTCATATTTTAATCCTTTAAAATCGTTATCTAAATAATATTGAAATGCGGGTCCTGCGAATATATTTAATGGACCAATTAGTCTAATGCCAACTAAAACAGGCACGTCTAACTTCGCTGTTTTATAATCTTCAGTCCCTGAATTTAAGGTGTATTCACTGGTGGTTTTTGTATAAACCAATTCCGGTCTTAAATAAATTGGACCCAGATCCAGTTTGCCATAAATACCAACATTATATCCAGATTTTCCATTTCCTTTATTATCAATAATAGTTCCGGTTTCATTGACAAATTCTTTTAATTCACCATTGGTGTTATAACTTAATCCGGCTTTTATTCCAAAACCACTTTGCGCGTTTACATAAAATACAGTTGCTATAAAAGCAATGGATAATACTAAAATTCTTTTTTTCATAAGATTTTAAATTTAGGGTTTATAATAGTTACTTTTAAACTGTGACTTGACTGATACAGTTATTAATCTTACAAAGAAGTTACATAATTCAGAAAAGAGTTATGTAATTTTAGGTTTAAATTGCATAATTCACACATTAAATTAAATTGTTTTGAAAATTATGGTTGCTTACTATTTTTTTATATCAGCAGCAACTATCACAATTCCCCCAACTAACAATACAAAACTTACTATAATTGTAATACTTATTAACGCAATAACTATGTTTTTATTTTCGGGCAATAACTTTTTTAACAGCTGCAACAATTGCTTTATCCGTTAAACCATACTTTTTCATAAGTTGATCCGGAGTTCCCGATTCTCCAAAACTATCATTCACAGCCACAAATTCTTGTGGAACCATATAATTTTGTACTAAAGTTCGTGCAATACTTTCACCTAAACCGCCTAAAATATTATGCTCTTCAGCAGTTACTATACAACCTGTTTTTTTAACAGAGTTTAAAATAGCATTTTCATCCAAAGGTTTAATGGTATGAATATTAATAACTTCGGCACTAATTCCTTGTTTCTCTAATTCTTCTGCAGCTACCAATGCTTCCCAAACTAAATGTCCGGTAGCGACGATTGTAACATCATTTCCTTCTGTTAATTGAACTGCTTTTCCTATTTCAAATTTTTGATCAGCAGGTGTAAAGTTTGGAACAACAGGTCTTCCAAATCGTAAATAAACGGGACCTACAAGGTCAGCAATAGCAATGGTTGCCGCTTTTGTTTGATTGTAATCACAGGTATTGATAACGGTCATTCCCGGTAACATTTTCATCAAACCGATATCTTCTAATATTTGATGTGTAGCGCCATCTTCGCCTAAAGTGAGTCCGGCATGTGAAGCACATATTTTTACATTTTTCTCTGAATAAGCGATGGATTGACGAATTTGATCATACACTCTTCCAGTGGCAAAATTAGCGAAAGTTCCGGCAAACGGAATTTTACCGCCAATGGTTAATCCAGCCGCCATACACATCATATTGGCTTCAGCAATTCCAACTTGAATAAAACGTTCCGGATTATTTTTAATAAATTCTTCCATTTTTAAAGAACCAATTAAATCAGCACATAAAGCCACTACATTTTCATTGGTTTTTCCCAATTCAGCTAAACCGGCTCCAAAACCGGAACGGGTATCTTTTTTTTCTGTAAAAGTGTATTTTTTCATTTTGATAATTTGATGTTTTTATTTGATTTCCCATCCTAAATCCTTCCCAAAGGGAAGGACTTTTTGTTTAAATTAATTTATCTTTTTTTAACTATCCTGTTACGCTCCCTTTCCTTTGGAAAGGGTCGGGGATAGGATTTTAAAGTGTGCAAATTTAAGTATTAATTGTGGAATGTTATAATTCCTGAAGGGCTTTGTAAAATTTAAAAACGGGAAATCCCATCACATTAAAAAAGCTTCCTTCAATTTTTTCGATTCCACTGTAACCAATCCATTCTTGGATTCCGTAACTTCCGGCTTTGTCGAAAGGATTAAAATTAGTTACATAAAATTCTATTTCTTCGTCGGATAATTCTTTAAAATGAACTTTGGTAACTTCGTGAAAAACCTTTTGAAATTGAATTGTTGTGATACAACAAGCAGAAATGACTTCATGAGTTTTACCCGATAATTCCTGAAGCATTTTAACAGCTTCTTCTTTATTTTCAGATTTAGCCAACGATTTTCCATCGAGCCAAACAATAGTATCGGCAGTAATTAATAAATCATTTTCTTTTAATTCACTTTGAAAAGCTTTGGCTTTTAATACCGCTAAATAGTCAGCAATTTCAGCTCCTTGTAAATGTTTAGGATAGTTTTCATCCGTATCTTTTAACTGAATTGTAAAATTAAGATTTAACTCTTCCAAAAATTGTTGTCTTCTGGGTGAACCGGATGCTAAAATGATGTGATATTGAGATAACTTTTCAGATAACATTTTTGATAGATAAAGAAATGAAAATAATCGCGATAATGCCTGATAACATACAAACCTTTAAGATTTTGCTTAAAAAATTAAAATCAGATTTGGTTTCTGAATAATACAGTTTAATACAAAAATAAAATAGCGGAAAAGCAATAAAGATTAAAAAATAATAAAAGATAATTGAATTGAATTGCAAATAACTGATTACAAAATAGGTTAATGCAATAATCAATAATAAAGACAAAAATTCGATAAATACTTTTGAGTATTTAATTCCGATTAGTATTGGTAAAGTTTTCATTTGTAGATAATTATCTCCTTCTATATCTTCTAAATCTTTAACTATTTCTCGAATAAAATTAATCATAAAAGCAAAAATAGAGAATTCAAAAATAAGTTCAAATAACAGATAATGAAATCCTAAGTTATCTGTATTGTGGACTAAAATTAAATCGAAATAAGCTAAAGTAATTAAAGTGAAACTGATAAAAAATGCTACAACAAAATTGCCAATTACCGGCATTCTTTTAAGTGTTGTGCTGTAGTAATACAATACAAAAGAACCGATGATGTAAATACTCGAAAATATGGGTTTTTGAAGAAAATTAACTACTAAAAATCCCAAAATAACCCCAATAATATTGAATAAAAAATAAAAGTTGTAAGCTTGGTTGATACTAAGGACAGTTCCAATAAATACCTTGGACGGTTTATTAATTGTATCGGTTTCAATATCATAAATATCATTGATAATGTAACCGGCCGCCGCAATTAATAAAATACTGCAAAGAAATAATACAAATTGAAGGTTATTTAAAGCACTTTCATCAGTAAAAACATTGATAAAGCCGTATTTGATAACAAGTAGGGCAGTGGCTAAAATAACCAGATTTTTCCATCTTATAAGCTGTAAAAAAGGCAGCAATTTCATCAGAATTTTTTTTGTAAACGATCTAAATCTCTTTTAGAATCACGTTCTTTTAAATTTTCTCGTTTATCGTATAATTTTTTACCTCTACAAAGTGCAATTTCCAATTTTGCCCAACCTTTTTCAGTCAGAAATAATTTTAAAGGTATGAGCGTAATTCCGACATTCTGAACTTCTTTTTGTAATTTTTTCAGTTCTCTTTTGGTCATCAGTAATTTACGCTCACTTTTGGGTTTGTGATTGTAGTAATTTCCATGCGCATATTCTTCGATATACATATTAATTACAAACAATTCACCCGATTCATTAAACTCGCAAAAACTCTCTGTAATACGCGCCTTACTTTCTCTAATCGATTTTATTTCAGTTCCCGTTAATTTGATACCGGCTATATACGTTTCAATAATTTCGTATTCAAAACGTGCCTTTTTATTTTGTATGTTGATTTTTTTCTGCATTACACCGGCAAAGGTATTGAAAACACTTCAAAAATTGATTTAATAAAAATTAAAAATCGATGTATAGCAAATGATCAGAAATCTGATTTCCTTTGATGGTGATGATGTACAAATGGGAAAATTCGGTATCATCAACTTCTTTATATTTTTCTTGATTGATTAATACATTTACAAACTGCGGAATGGAATTGCTGTGTCCGACTATCAATATATTTTTACCTAGAGTTTTATTCTTAAACAATTCAAAATCTATTTTAGTCGGATGATACATGGAAATTTCTATATTTTTTTCTAGGGCAATTGGTTCAACAGTTTTAATAGTTCTGGTGAAATTAGTGGAGTAAATATATTGAAAATCAATAAATTGAAAAATATCTTTCCACTTTTGAGCTCTTTGAATTCCTCTTTCATCTAAATCCGGATTGAGATTTTTAGCATCACTTCTCACTTTTTCTGCATGCCTGATAAGAAAATAAGTGGTTGTTTTTAAATCGGATTCTTGAGCTGAAATAGTTGTCATCATTATTAAAAACGGCAATGATAAAATAATTTTCTGCATTGGATAATTTTTTATAAAGAAACAAAAAAACGGCCAAATGCAGTTTTATTTTTTGTTTCTAAAAACTAACTTATCATCAAAAGCATCTAAAATAATAGTACTTTCAGGTTGAATTCTTCCTGATAACAATTCTTTTGAAAGCTCGTTCAAAACTTCTTTTTGAATAACTCGTTTTACCGGTCGGGCACCGTATTGAGGGTCAAATCCCTTTTCAACCAAACTTGTCAAGGCATCTTCCGTAACTTCTAAAATGATGTTTTTTTCTGATAATATTTTTGAAACCCTTTTTAATTGAAGTTGAACTATTTCTCTGATTTCTTCTTCATTCAAAGGCGTAAACATGATAATTTCATCAATCCGATTGATAAATTCAGGTCTAACGGTTTGTTTCAGTAAACTCAATACTTCTAATTTGGTAAATTCAGTAACTGTATCGCGTTCGGCCATTTTTAGATTTTCAAACTTTTCTTGAATAATATGCGACCCAATATTGGAAGTCATAATAATAATGGTGTTCTTAAAATCGGCTACACGACCTTTATTATCAGTTAAACGACCTTCATCCAGCACTTGTAACAAAACATTAAAAGTATCGGGATGTGCTTTTTCAATTTCGTCTAAAAGTATCACCGAATACGGTTTTCTGCGTACAGCTTCTGTTAATTGTCCGCTTTCTTCATACCCAATATAACCGGGAGGTGCACCGACTAAACGACTTACCGCATGACGTTCTTGGTATTCACTCATATCAATTCTAGTCAAAGAATTTTCATCATTAAACAAATAAATCGCCAAGGCTTTGGCTAATTCTGTTTTTCCAACACCGGTTGTTCCCAAAAAAAGGAAGGTTCCTAATGGTTTTTTAGTGTCTTGCAATCCGGCTTTGGAACGACGAACCGCATCGGCAACTGCTTGAATTGCTTCTTCTTGTCCCACAACTCGTTTGTGTAGTTCATCTTCTAAATGAAGTAATTTGTCTCGATCACTTTGCAGCATTTTTTGAATTGGAATTCCCGTCCATTTGGCTACAACTTCGGCAATATCTTCATAAGTAACTTCTTCTTTGATCATCGATTTATGTGGTGATTCTGTCAATTTTTTTTGCAATTGCTGAAGTTTACTTTCTTGTTCTTTGATTTTTCCATAGCGAATTTCTGCCACAAGTCCATAATTTCCTTCGCGTTCAGCTCGATCTGCTTCTAACTTTAAATTTTCTATTTGTTCTTTGGTATTTTGAATGGCATCAACTACTTCTTTTTCTAATTTCCATTTGCCTGAAAATGCATCGCGATTGCTCTTCAATTCTGCCAATTCTTTTTTTAGTGAATCTAATTTTTTAGCATCATTTTCTCTTTTAATCGCTTCAATTTCAATTTCTAACTGCATGATTTTTCGATCCAGCACATCCAATTCTTCGGGCTTAGAATTCATTTCCATCCGAAGTTTAGCGGATGCTTCATCCATTAAATCAATGGCTTTATCGGGTAAAAATCGGTTGGTAATATACCGATTAGAAAGTTCAACCGCAGCGATGATGGCATTGTCTTTTATTTGAACATGATGATGTGTTTCATATTTTTCTTTGATTCCACGCAAAATAGAAATAGCACTTTCTATATCGGGTTCTTCCACCATCACTTTTTGGAAACGTCTTTCCAAGGCTTTGTCTTTTTCAAAATATTTTTGATATTCATCTAAAGTCGTAGCGCCGATAGCACGCAATTCGCCACGAGCTAAGGCCGGTTTTAAAATATTAGCGGCATCCATAGCTCCTTGTCCGCCACCTGCTCCAACCAGTGTATGAATTTCATCGATAAATAATACAATTTGACCTTCTGCTGAAATGACCTCTTTTACAACGGATTTTAGACGTTCTTCAAATTCACCTTTGTATTTTGCTCCGGCAATCAGTGCTCCCATATCCAAAGAATAAATCACTTTATCCTGAAGATTTTCCGGAACATCTCCTTTAACAATACGATGTGCCAATCCTTCTGCTATGGCAGTTTTACCGGTTCCGGGTTCTCCAACCAAAATGGGGTTGTTTTTTGTTCTTCTAGAGAGAATTTGTAAAATTCTACGGATTTCTTCATCTCTTCCAATTACCGGATCTAATTTTCCTTCATTGGCTGACTGATTCAGGTTTTTAGCGTATTTATTAAGTGAATTATAAGTTTCTTCAGCGCTTTGTGAAGTTACTTTACTTCCTTTTCGGAGTTCTTGAATGGCTGTATTGAGGTTGATTTCTGTAATTCCGTTATCTCTTAAAACCTGTCCAATTGCCTCTTTAGATTTCAGTAAAGCCAACAATAAATGCTCAATTGAAACATATTCATCTTTCATTTTTTTAGCCAAATTGGTTGCTTCCATTAAGGTAGTAGAAGCCGTAGGAGAGAGTATTTGCTCACCACCGGATACTTTTGCAAATCCTTTTAATATATGATCAACGGTCGTTTTTAAAAGCTCAAAATTAACTCCTAACTTTTGTATTAAAAAGGGTGTTACATTTTCATCTACTTCTATAATTCCTTTTAAAATGTGGGCGTTTTCAATTTGTTGATGCTCCAAACCTTGCGCAATTTGCTGTGCCTGCTGCACCGCTTCCTGACTTTTGATGGTAAAATTGTTTAAATTCATCGGTTTTTTCTTTTTATATTTTTACTTTTAACGTTCAAATTGTATTCCAATGGAGATTCTGATGATTTTACAGACAATTTGACGCTTAGTAATTAATATTAAAGACATTATGTCGCAATTTAACAATAGGAGTATGGGTTTATTTGATATTTTTTCAGAGATTAAACAAAATAGTGGAAAGAATGATTTTCCATGGATTTCACTAAATGATGTGACTCCATTAGATGAAATTCAACAAACTAACGACAAAACAACAGTGATTTTCAAACATAGCTCCCGCTGTGGAATTAGCTCAAGTGTATTGAGTCGGTTTGAAAAGAAGTATCAAGATAAAGTTGATAGAATTGAATTCTATTTATTAGACTTATTAAATTATCGGGCTGTTTCTAGTGAAATTGCAGAACGATTTCAAATAACGCATCAATCACCACAAATAATTGTGTTAGAAAATGGAAAAGTGAAAACTCATGCTTCGCACTACGATATTTTAGAAATAACAATTAATTAAATTTTAAAAATTCTCAATAAGCAGATTTTTTCTAAAAATTTTGGTTTTTTAGAATTGCTTTAATTTTCTGTTTTAAATCTTCTCCTGTATCAAAAATCATTTGTTCACTGGAAGGAAAAGGAATAAATTTCCTGTTAATCCAATCGATGTAAGGACTTTCCAGTGCTCGTTTATCGCCTTTAAAAGTGGCAAATTGATGTTTAAAAATAAATTCAGAAGCTACCGGAAACGAGTTGATGAGTTGTTGATTTCTCGTATCAAAATAATCAACTTTAGCCACTACTTTAGCGGTTTTGAACTGAGTAATTTCAATAACCGTACTTCTGACAGTTTTAAATTTATCCATCTTAATATCATTGCCCAAACTGTCTTTTTTTACATTTCCGTTTTTATCTTTCAGGTAGGTAAATCCGTCTTTCACCTCTTTTTCTTTGATTATAATTCGTTCTTTTAGTTGCTCAGGACTCACTTCTATGGATGTGAAACGAATTAATAACTGCATATTATACAGAATATTTTCAGTTTTTTGACGGTGATAAACCGTCCAAAAATCGTTTAATCCGTAGGTATTAAAATTCAATAAATCATCTTCTAATCGATGCGGAATTGCAAATGGAGTATCATTCATCAACTGAACAAAAATAAAATTAGTTCCTTTAAAATGAGCCTCTTCCAGTAATTGAGAAACATCCTTAAAATTGGGATTTATTTTATTTAAATAAAATAAGTCCTGATAAGCCAAACGTGCATTTTCTTTTTGGTTAGAAGCCAAAAGCCGTAAAGAATTGCTGTATAAATAGCCGGTTAACTGTTTTTTAGATTGAATTATTTCTGAAGAATAATCTTTAAATACAAATTTTGCATTTCGGTTACTGTTCACTATTTTTAAGGGGAGCAAAGGTCTTATTTTTTCTTGCCGTTGATCTAAATTTATATAAATATCGAAAATCTCTTGACTATAAACGGGATTGGTGTCTCCTTTCAATAGTTTTAAACGATTTTCATCACGTTCTACCGCTTTTACAAAAGCTTCTTCTAATAAAACGACATAATCTTGTTTGCTTTTTTTGTTTTTATTGGTTTTTAAATTATAGACAGCAACATCAATGGCTTTGTCATAGTTACCGGCGTGAAGTTCAGATTGCGTTTTTTTTACGCCGCTACAACTGGTGATACTTATTAATAAACCAGTAATAATTAAGAAGCTGCGATACATGATAAATTATTTGTTTAATTCTTTTTCGGCGGAAATACTTTTCCTTTACATTCACCAAATCCAATTCTAACTTGATTATTGGAACAATAACCTTTCATGATAACAGTATCAAAATCATCAATAAATTTCCGATTGGAACCATCATTTAATATAATAGGTTTTGTACCTGCCCAAGTTAATTCAATCATAGAGCCATAACTGTCAGGTTTATTTCCGGAAACGGTTCCACTGCCAAAGAAATCACCGGAACGAACATTACAGCCATTTACTGTATGATGTGCTAATTGTTGTGACATGGTCCAATATTGATATTTGAAATTAGAATTAGAAATTACAGTTTCTAAACCTTTATCAGGTTTTAATGATACTTGTAAATTGATATCTATCGTTTTTTTACCTTCTTGTTGTAAATAATGAAGCGGTTTAGGATCTTGAATTTGACTTTCAACTCTAAAAGGTTCTAAAGCGTCTAAAGTTACAATCCAAGGAGAAATGGTAGAAGCAAAGTTTTTTGATAAAAAAGGACCCAATGGTTCAAATTCCCACTTTTGTATATCACGCGCTGTCCAATCGTTTAATAAAACTAATCCAAAAATATTTTCTTCAGCATCTTTTACGCTAATACTATCACCCAATTTATTGGCATCAGTTGTAATAAAAGCAATCTCTAATTCAAAATCAAGCATATGAGATGGTCCAAAAATAGGAGTAAAGTCATTTTCAATAACGGTCTGACCTTTAGGTCTTCTGATAGGAGTTCCTGAAACAACGATGGAAGAAGAGCGTCCGTGATATGCAACCGGCATATGCAGCCAATTGGCTGATTTTGATTTGTCAATGCCTTTTAATAAGGTTTCCACATTGGTAGCGTGGTATTTACTGGAGTAAAAATCGGTATAATCACCAATATTAACAGGTAATTGCATTTCAACATCTTTCATATCAAACAACACTTTTTCACGATGATTTTCATTATGCTGAAGTAAAAAATTATTAATGTCAAAAATATCAGCAATTCTATTTCTTACTTTTCGCCATGTTTTTCTTCCATCAGAAATAAAATCGTTGAGGGTATCTTGTAAAAAGATATCATCGGTTAAATCAATTTCTTGAAAATAACCCAATTGATGTAAAGCTCCTAAATCAATAGCATAATCTCCTATACGAGTGCCAACAGTAACAACATCATCTTTGGTTATAAAGACTCCGAAAGGGATATTTTGAATAGGAAAATCAGAATTGGGTTTAACGGGAATCCACGATTTTCGATTTGGATTATTTGCTGTGATTAACATGGCAGTTTTTTTTAATGATTTATGCTATACCAAATATAGTAGTTTCTTATTATTTGCAAAATGATTTTAGTATTTTTGGGATTTAAATAACTATAAACTGAAATTTTACAATAAAATGATACGTGATAAAATAATTTTCGATCTCATTTCAGATGAAAAAATAAGACAAACTAATGGTTTAGAGCTCATTGCTTCTGAAAATTATGTAAGTGATCAAGTTCTAAAAGCAGCGGGCTCTATTTTAACAAATAAATATGCCGAAGGATTTCCCGGTAAAAGATATTATGGTGGTTGCGAAGTGGTGGATATTATTGAACAAATTGCCATTGACCGCGCTAAAACTCTTTTTAATGCCACACATGCTAACGTTCAGCCACACTCCGGCTCTCAAGCGAATGCAGCAGTTTATCATGCTTTGTTAAAACCAGGTGATAAAATTTTAGGTTTCGATTTATCTCATGGTGGACATCTAACACACGGTTCTCCGGTAAACTTTTCGGGTAAATTATATCAAACTTCTTTCTATGGAGTAGAAAAAGAAACAGGAAGATTGGATTATGATACAATTGAAATCATTGCTCATCAAGAAAAACCTAAATTAATTATTGCTGGCGCTTCTGCTTACTCCAGAGATATTGATTTTGAGCGATTTAGAGCCATTGCTGATAGCGTAGGAGCCCTATTAATGGGTGATATTTCTCATCCGGCAGGATTAATAGCCAAAGGAATTTTAAACGATCCGCTACCGCATTGTCATGTGGTGACCACTACAACTCATAAAACCTTACGAGGTCCAAGAGGAGGAATGATTTTATTAGGCAATGATTTTGAAAATATGTTGGGAATAAAAACTCCGAAGGGAGATTTGAAATTGATGTCTGCCATCATTGATTCGGCTGTTTTTCCGGGTATGCAAGGAGGGCCTTTAGAGCACATTATCGCTGCAAAAGCCATTGCTTTTGGTGAGGCATTAACTGATGATTTCTTATTTTATCAACTACAAGTAAAACGAAATGCCGTTGCTCTGGCTCAAGCTTTCAATGATAGAAATTACCATATTATTTCTGGCGGAACGGATAATCATATGATGCTGATTGATTTACGCAATAAAAATATCACCGGTAAAGAAGCCGAAAATGCTTTAGTGAAAGCAGAAATTACCGTAAATAAAAATATGGTTCCATTTGATGATAAATCACCTTTTATAACTTCAGGAATTAGAGTAGGTACTGCAGCTATTACCACTCGCGGATTAAAAGAAACCGATATGGAACCAATAGTTGCTTTAATTGATGAAGTAATTACCAATTTTAAAGATGAAAATGTCTTAGAAAGTGTTGCTCAAAAAGTACATGAAATGATGGCTGGCTTGCCATTGTTTGCAAAGTAATTATATTATAAATCCCGCTCAAGGCGGGATTTATTTAGCTTTCAACTATTCCTCAATATCTTCAGCGCGTTCTATAATGTTTTGAGGCAATGATTTTTTAGTTTTTGCACCCATTTTTTTCAATTTTTCAACACTTACTATTAAGTTTCCTTTTCCTTCAAATAATTTATTCATAGCGCCTTTATATTCCGCTTTTGCTTCATCCATTTTTTTTCCGACATTGGTTAAATCTGAAATAAAACCTTCAAATTTATCGTATAAAGCGCCTGCCTGACGTGCGATTTCTATTGCATTTCTCTGTTGTTTTTCATTATTCCACATGGAATCAATAGTACGTAATGTCGCCAAAAGAGTAGTAGGGGTAACGATTACAATATTTTTTTCAAAAGCTTTATTATATAGCTGATTGTCAGTATTCAGCGCCACTGCAAATGCAGGTTCTATTGGAATAAATAACAGTACAAAATCAGGAGATTCTATTTTATAAATATCTTCATATTTTTTTTCGCTTAATTGTTCAATATGGCGTTTCAATGAATTTATATGTTCCTTTAAGAACTGTAATTTTTCATTCTCGTCATCAGAATTTATATATTGCTCATAAGCTGTTAACGAAACTTTGGAGTCAATCACCATTTTTTTATTATCGGGTAAATTTATGACCACATCAGGGAAAATTCTTTTACCTTCATCATTTACAAAACTTTGCTGCACAAAATATTCTCTGTCTTTTTCTAAACCGGACTTTTCTAAAACACGCTCCAACACCAATTCACCCCAATTTCCTTGGGTTTTACTATCGCCTTTTAACGCTTTTGTTAAATTGACGGTTTCTTTACTCATTTGCATATTGAGATCCTTTAACCCCAGTATTTGCTGACGTAAAGCGGCGTGGTAATCAATACTTTCTTTATGTGTATCTTCTACTTTTTTCTCAAAAGTTTGAATTTTTTCCTGAAGCGGATTCAGAATATTTCTTAAGTTTTCCTTGTTCTGCTCAGTGAATTTAACAGATTTTTCTTCTAATATTTTATTGGCTAACAATTCAAATTCTTTGGTAAATTTTTCCTGTAATTTTCCGACTTCAGCTTTATTTTCATGTAGCTTTTCTTCCAAATTATTAAATTCAGAAACCTTTTGCGCCAACCTTATGTCAATTTGATGTTTTTCTTCATTTAAAATATTTTTATCCTGTATTAACTTATTGATATTTAATTCATTAAGCTGTTTTTCTTCAAGTAGCAGTCTGTTTCTAATTTCTAATTCAGAAGTCACTTTTTCATAGTTGTTTTTAGTTAATATTTTTCCAATAAAAACTCCTATAAATAAAGCTGCAATAAATAGGACTATACTTAAATAATACGGATCCATAAATTAATTGAAATTTATAATTAAATAGCCATTATTTTGATATTCTACTAGAGCTGTTAAAGCAGACAAAGCCAATTTAACATCTGGTGATTTCTCATTTAACTTAAATCCATTTGCCAAATAAGATTGACCGCATACATATAATTCAACATTTGCATTCTTTAAATCCTGAATTAATTCAGTATTAGGATTGTCAGTTTTAAATAGTTTTTGATAAGCGGTATCGCTTAAAGCGCTTTTTGTGGCGGCTCCATGCAAAACTACTACTACTTTCATATTTTCTAAGAGAATTCCCTGTTGTGCGTGCACATTTAAATAGCGCGCAACGGTGTTAAGTAGTGGGTTTAGATTGTTATCCTTTGAATTATCTGTATAAATATTAAAAATAACCTTGTATTCTGTATCTTTTTTTAATAATAAATCAGGATTATCTATCTGATATACTTTCCCAAAATTCTCTATTATTAATCCGGTTTTCACTTCAGTTTCTTGAGCATTCATTTTTGTTAAACTTATCAGTATAATTAAAACTGTAATTTTTTTCATAATTGTACTATTTAAAATAATTAGTTTATAAAAGTAAGATAATTATCTTTGTAGCCATAACTTGTATTTTAAAAATAAAAACAGAGTTGTTAACAAACAATATGAAAACACTTTCAAAATTCATTTTAAGATACCTCTGGCGTTGGAAATTTGAAGGTAGTTTTCCTAAATCTTTAACCAAGTTTATTGTTATTGTTGTCCCCCATACCAGTTGGATTGATTTTCCTTTGGGATTATTGGTTAAGTGGGCTCAAGATATTGATACAAATTTTATTGGAAAAGGGTCCCTTTTTAAACCTCCTTTTGGTTTTATATTCAGATGGTTAGGAGGAACTCCGGTTGACCGATCAAAAAATACTAATTTAGTAGATGCTATTGTTGATGAGTTTAATAAGAGGGAAAAATTCAGTTTGGCAATATCTCCAGAAGGAACCAGAAAAAAAGTAGATAAATGGAAAACGGGTTTTTATTATATTGCCAAAGGCGCCAATGTCCCCATTATAATGTTATCATTAGATTTCGAAAATAGGATTTTAAAAATTTCGGAAGCTTATAACATAACTCAAGATATGGAAGCCGATTTTGAGCATTTTCACCAATTTTTTAAAGGAGTAAAAGGATACCATCCCGAATTATCATAAAAAAAAGCGTTCCGATTTATTTCAGAACGCTTTTTTCTTATATTTTTAAACTTGATTAAATTATAAATACATTTTAATCATCACTTCGAGTTGTTTTTCACAGAAAAACAGTATCGAGAAGTTTATCCTTTATAAAAAGGAAGCTTTACCACTTCCGCCAAAATATCAGATTTACGAATTCTGATATAAAATTGTGAACCTGTTTTTGTGTATTCTTTTGGAACATAACCCATTCCGATTGCCTTTTTTAGAGACGGACTCATAGTTCCGGAAGTTACAACTCCAATTTGATTGCCATCAGCATCAACAATTTCATAATCATGTCTTGCAATTCCTTTATCAATCATTTCAAATGCCACTAATTTTTTAGCAGCACCTGCTGCTTTTTGTTTTAATAAATTTTCTGAATTGATAAAGTTTTTGGTGAATTTGGTAATCCAACCTAAACCGGCTTCAATAGGAGAAGTGGTATCATTGATGTCATTTCCATATAAACAGAAACCCATTTCTAAACGCAAAGTATCACGTGCAGCCAATCCAATTGGTTTTATTCCAAACTCTTTTCCCGCTTCAAACACCGCATTCCAAATGGTTTCTGCGTTTTCATTATCGAAATAAATTTCAAATCCGCCAGCTCCTGTATAACCGGTTGCAGAAATTACCACGTTTTCAACTCCGGCAAAAGTCCCTATTTTAAAGGTATAATATTCCATTTCAGCCAAATTTACATCAGTTAAAGATTGTAAAGCTTTGGCTGTTTTTGGACCCTGAATGGCTAAAAGAGAAATATCATCAGATTGATTGATCATTTCAACCCCAAAAGTGTTGTGTTTTGAAATCCAATTCCAATCTTTTTCAATATTAGAAGCATTTACCACTAACATATATTTATCTTCTTTGATGCGATAAACCAATAAGTCATCAACAATTCCGCTCTGGTCATTTGGCATACAGCTATATTGAATTTTTCCATCATATAAAAGAGCAACATCATTGCTGGTGATTAATTGTATTAAATCAATGGCTTTTTCACCTTTCAACAAAAATTCGCCCATGTGCGATACGTCAAAAACGCCTACACTATTACGAACAGTTTCGTGTTCTGCATTTACGCCCTCGTATTGAACAGGCATATTATATCCGGCAAAAGGAACCATTTTTGCTCCTAAAGCTTCATGTATATGAGTTAAAGCGGTGTTTTTCATTAAAAATAAAATTAAAATTCTGTCAAATTTACTGATTAATTATTGAGTAAAAAAGATTTTAATTCATCGTATGAATGGATAAAAGTTGCTACTTTGGTTTCAGTCATGACACTTTGAATTTGCTCAGGATATTCGATGGATTTATTAATAATGGGTTCAACTACATCTAAAAATTTAACAGGATGTGCAGTTTCCAAAAAGATACCAATGGTATCGTTATGTATTTCATATTTTTTAAGACCTAAGTATCCAACGGCTCCATGCGGATCGGAAATGTAATTACAATTTTTATATAAATGCAACATGGCTCTTCGAGTCTCATCATCAGTAAAAGAATAGGAGAGGAGATCTTTTTTTAAGGCATCAAAGTCATTATTATAAATTTTTTGAATACGAATAAAATTACTTGGGTCACCTACATCCATAGCGTTTGAAATAGTTTGTACAGAAGGTAACGGATGGTAATCACCCGTTTGTATGAATTTCGGAATTATATCATTTGCATTGGTAGAAGCGATGAACTGATGTATTGGTAAACCCAGCTTTTTTGCCATTAATCCGGCACAAATATTTCCAAAATTACCGCTAGGGACAGAAAAAACTACTTTTTTATTGTTCCCTTTTAATGCTTTAAATGCAAAGAAAAAATAGAAAATTTGCGGTAACCAACGGGCTATATTAATTGAATTGGCTGATGTTAATTGTTTGATTGATGTGATAGAATCATCTAAAAAAGCTTTTTTTACCATGGCCTGACAATCATCAAAAGTACCTTCAACTTCCAGTGCATAAATATTTTTACATAGCGTAGTCAATTGCTTTTCCTGAACTTCACTTACTTTTTGACTAGGGTATAATATAACAACTTTTACATTTTTAACGCCTAAAAATCCGCTGGCTACCGCTCCGCCAGTATCACCGGATGTAGCAACCAATACCGTAACTTCTTGATTATTATCTTTATTAAAATATCCAAGACAACGCGCCATAAAACGAGCTCCTACATCTTTAAAAGCCATAGTAGGACCATGAAAAAGCTCCAATGTCTTAATATTTTCTTCAATATCAACGAAAGGAAAATCAAAATTCAGTGTTTCTTCTATGATTTGTTTTAAAACTGAATCCGGAATTTCATCTCCGATGAATTGTTTTATAATTGTAAATGCTATTTCTTGTTCAGTAAATGAATGAATATTTTCAATAAATTCTTCAGGCAATTTCTGAATAGATTTAGGAAAATATAATCCTTTATCTTCGGCTAAGCCTTTTATTAAGGCATTTCTAAAGTTTACTTCTGATGCTTTGCCATTTAAACTGTAATATTTCATCCTATTTACTGTCTAATATTATTATTCCTTGATTATTTATTTTCGAAGTATAAATATAAAATTCAATGCCGGTATTTTGATAATCTTCTTTCATTGCTTCAGCAACACTCATAGCGTTTTCTTTGCCTTTACATAAGGCAAAAATTGAAGGTCCAGATCCCGAAATACCAATGCCTAATGCTCCGTTTTTCAAGCCGGCTTTTTTGACTTCCTCGAAATGTGGAATTAAATTTTTTCTATATGGCTCTGCAATTACATCAATTAAAGATCTGCTAATTAATTGATAATCATCAGTATATAAGGCGCTTATTAATCCTGCTAAATTAGCACTTTGCTTTACAGCGTCTGCAATGGGGACAAGAGGGTTCAGCGCGTTGCGAGCATCTTCTGTTTTAACTTCAATTTGCGGATGAATAATAGTTACCCATAAGTCTTCCGGTACCGGTAGTTTTATAATTTCAAGAGGCTCATAACTTTTGACTAGAATAAATCCACCATACAGGACTGCTGCAACATTGTCAGCAATGGGAGAACCACAGGCAACTCTTTCTCCTGTTCTGGCAAATTCAGTTAGTTCTAATCTTGTAAATGGGTTTCCTAATAATTCATTTATTGCAAATGCGGCACCCGCTGCACTTGAAGCACTGCTGCCAAGACCGCTACCGGGTTTTACTTTCTTTAAAAGTTCAATTTCAATACCAAAATCTGCATTTACCTTATTAAGCATTGCTATTGCTACAACGCCGGCTACATTTTTTTTAATATTGCAAGTTAGATTGGCTCCTTCAATTTTTTTTATTTTAACCCCTTTCTTAGTTGTTTTTTTAAATACCATTTCATCACCAATAGCATTTAATGCAAAGCCTAATACATCAAAACCGCAAGAAACATTTGCTACCGTTGCGGGAGAGAATATTTTAATATAATTCATATTTATTTACTTGCTATTTTGATTATATCAGCAAAAAGTCCGGAAGCTGTTACATCGGCTCCCGCACCCGCGCCTTTAATTATCATGGGTTGTTCCGGATAGCGATTGGTATAAAACATAACTATATTATCTTTTCCTTTTAAGTTATAAAAAGGATGATCCTCCGGAATTTCTTTAAGCCCTACTTTAGCTTTACCGTTGCTAAATTCAGCTACATATTTTAATTGACACTTATTTTTTTCAGCGGATGCAAGCAACTTATTAAAATGTGGAGCATCCAATAAGAGTGATGCATAAAAATCATCAACAGTAGTTGCCTCATGATTTTTTTTAGTTAAAAAAGAATTGTTTTCAATATCTTCCAAATTCAATTTATTTCCACTTTCTCTAGCTAAAATTAATATTTTTCTGGCTACATCCATCCCGCTTAAATCAATTCTGGGGTCAGGTTCTGTATAACCATCATGTTGTGCCTGTTTAACAATATCATAAAAATTAGTATTAGATGTAAAATTATTAAAAATAAAGTTCAAACTACCTGAAAGTACAGCTTGTATGCTGAGAATACGATCTCCGGAAGCCATAAAATTGTTCAAAGTATCTATTACAGGTAGTCCTGCACCTACATTAGTTTCAAATAAAAATGGCGAATTATATTTTAACGATAAGTCTTTTAACTCACTATATTTTACGTAATCTGAAGAACATGCAATTTTATTGCAGGCAACAACGGCAATACTACTTTTTAAATACTCTTTATACATATCAGATACCTTATTATTGGCAGTTATATCAACAAAAATGCTGTTCCTAAGGTTGAGTTCTTTCGCATTTTCTAAAAAACCATGCAATGAAGTACTTGTGCCATTATTTAATTTTTCTTTCCAAGTCTGTAACGAAATGCCATCCTCATCAAAGCACATTTTTTTAGAATTTGACAAGCCAATGATTCTAAGGTTAATTTTTAAGTTGTCTAACAAATATTGTTGCTGTAATTTTATCTGCTCAATCAATTTCTCACCTACGTTACCAACTCCGGTTATAAATAAATTTAACTGCTTATAATTGTCTTTAAAAAAGCTCTCGTGTAAACTATTCAATGCTTTTTTTACATCTTTAGTGGCTATAACAGCTGAGATATTTTTTTCTGAGGCTCCTTGTGCGATGGCTCTAATATTCACATTATTTTTACCTAGAGTGCTGAACATTTTTCCGCTGATACCTTGATGACTTTTCATGTTATCACCAATAATTGCAATAATTGACAGGTGCTTTTCAACAATTAACGGATTAATTTTATCTCTTATAATTTCAAGTTCAAAAACGGTATCCATGGCCGCTTTTGCTTTGTCAGCATCACTATCATCAATTCCAATACAAATTGAATGTTCAGATGACGCTTGAGTTATCAAGTTTACATTGATTTTTTCAGCAGCTAATGTTTCAAATAATCTTTTTGAAAAACCGGGAATTCCTACCATTCCCGAACCTTCTAATGTAATCAATGATACATTCTCAATATGACTTATTCCTTTTACCGGAGTTGTTTTACTATTGGTTTGTTTGGTTATTAAAGTCCCATTTTCATTAGGTTCTAAGGTATTCTTGATAAGAATTGGGATTTCCTTTTTCAATACAGGATGTATCGTTGGTGGATAGATTACCTTTGCACCAAAATGAGATAATTCCATGGCTTCTTCGTAGGAAATTTGTTCAATAGGTATAGCTTGACTAACCAATTTGGGATTGGCTGTATACATTCCGCTGACATCTGTCCAGATTTCAAGAACAGAAGCATTTACTGCAGCTGAAAAAATTGCAGCGCTAAAATCAGAACCTCCTCTTCCTAAAAGAGTAGTATATCCATCGTGGCTTGAAGCTATAAACCCGGGCACCACAACTACTTTAGCCTTATTATCTTTGAAAAATGATTTTATTTTTTTGTTAGACTTGTCAAAATCTACCAATGCATTGGTATATGTTGTATTTGTAAAAATGAGTTGGCGTGAATCTTTACGAATGGCGTCAATTTTTTTCAATTGCATTGCATACGTAATAATATATGAAGAAAGCAACTCTCCATAACTCATAATATTAGCTTCACTTTTTGCAGATAACTCATGAATTAGTGAAATACTTTGCAGTACCTGTTTCAGTTCTTCAAATCTGTCTTCAATGTAAATAATCAATTCTTGTTGGTTCTTTTTGGGAATTAGGTCGAATACTATATTTAAATGAATGTCTTTGATTTTAAGTAAAACAGTAGTATAAGATGAATTTTTTATTGAAGCTAACTGAGCGGCGTCTAATAATAAATCGGTTACTTTTGCAAATGCTGATACCACAACTATTTGAACGTCGTTTTGTTCATTTGTTGATATGATTTGAATGATTTTATTTATATTTTCTGAGGAACCTACAGAGGTTCCTCCAAATTTTAACACTTTCATTTTGAGATATATTAATATTAACAAAAATTATAAGCCCTATTCATGAATAGAAATAATAAAGCAATCGGATTATATAGCAGGAATTAACCCCTAGGGGTAGTAATTGTGGTATATGCAATATGAATATCACTCATATTAGTTGAGTATATATTCGAAGCGATATGTCTTATTATAGATTGCACAGTTCAAATGTAACAGATATTGCCTTAAAAACAAGACAATCAAATCATTTTATCCTCTTTTTTCTTAAAATAAAGATTTCGCATCTAAATATTTACAAAATATTTAAAATATAAGTGTAATATTTGTTGGAAATAATTTATTGTTCAAAAAAATACTTTTAAGAACTAATGAGAAATCTTGCTTTCTAGTTTATCTACAAATTGTTTTGCTGTATTTTTCAGCTGTTTACAGTTCAATTTCTGTTTGATTTCTTAAAATATCTTCGATTGTTTCTCTGTTTCTGATGAGATAATCATTTCCATTATGGATTAAAACTTCTGCCGGCTTAAATCTGGAATTGTAGTTAGAAGCCATAGAGAAACAATAGGCACCGGCATTTTTAAAACATAAAATATCGCCTTCATGAATTTCATGAATAGGGCGATTGGATGCAAAAGTGTCTGTTTCACAAATATAACCTACCACAGTATAATATCTATTTTTACCATCTGGATTTGAAAGATTGATTATTTCGTGATATGAATCATAGAACATAGGACGGATTAAATGATTAAATCCGCTGTCAACACCGGCAAATACAGTAGAAGTAGTTTGTTTTATTACATTAACACTGGCTAAAAAGTAACCGGCTTCGCTCACTAAAAACTTCCCGGGTTCAAACATCAAGGTTAATTCGCGACCGTATTCTTTACTAAATTCATTAAATCTTGCAGTTAGTTTTTCGCCTAATTCTTCAATATCGGTAGAAATATCACCTAATTTGTAGGGAACTTTAAATCCGCTTCCGAAATCAATAAATTCCAAATTATCAAATTGTTTAGCTACATCAAACAAAATATCTGCAGCACTTACAAACACATCAATATCTAAAATATCAGATCCGGTATGCATGTGAATTCCGTTGATTTTCATCTTGGTATTTTCTACAATTCGCAGTATATGAGGAACTTGGTGAATAGAAATTCCGAATTTTGAATCGATATGACCCACCGATATTTTATGATTTCCACCGGCTAAAATATGTGGATTGATACGAATACACACTGGAATTTTTGGATAATGATGCCCGAATTGTTCTAAAATAGATAAATTGTCTATATTGATTTGAACACCCATTTGTGCAACATCTTCAATTTCTTTCAAGGATACACCATTTGGAGTATAGACAATATCTTTTGGTTTAAAACCGGCATGAAGTCCTAAAAGAACTTCTTGTTTCGAAACAGTATCTAAACCAGCACCATAAGTTTTAAATAACTTCAGTATATTGACGTTTGATAAGGCTTTAACCGCATAATTAATCTTAACCTTCTTTACCTTTTTAAAAGCTTTAGTCAATCGTTTGTATTGATTGCTAATGATTTCACTATCATAAACATATAACGGACTTCCGTATTTTTCTACTAAAGAAAGTAATAATTGATTATTCATTTTATTGGTATTTTTGAGTTGTTAATTGTGCAATATTTATAATTACTTCGATGGCTTTTTGCATAGATTCTGCCGGAACATATTCATAACGTCCGTGAAAATTATGCCCGCCAGCAAAAATATTAGGGCAGGGCAGTCCTTTGTAAGAGAGTTGCGAACCATCTGTTCCGCCTCGAATGGCTTTTATTTTGGGTGTAATACCACAATTTTTCATTGCTTGTTCGGCAATTTCAACAATATGTAAAACGGGTTCTACCATTTTTTTCATGTTAAAATATTGATCTTTTACTTCTACTTCAATGACATCTTGAGGATATTTTTTATTGATATTTTGTGCAACTTCTATAAAAAGTTGTTTTCTTTTTTCAAATAATTCGATATCATGATCGCGGATAATATACTGCAATTGCGTTTGTTCAACATCGCCATGCATAGAATTGAGATGAAAAAAACCTTCGTAACCTTCTGTTTTTTGTGGGACTTCCCCTGAAGGAAGTGCTGCTATAAATTCATTGGCTATTAAAAGTGAATTAATCATTTTTCCTTTGGCATAACCGGGATGAACATTTTTCCCTTTGATAATTACTTTACCCGATGCAGCATTAAAATTTTCATATTCCAATTCACCAACTTCACTGCCATCCATAGTGTAAGCCCATTGAGCTCCGAACTTTTCTACATCAAATTGATGAGCTCCTTTTCCAACTTCTTCATCAGGGGTAAATGCAATTCTAATTTCACCGTGCTTAATTTCCGGATGTTGGATTAAATATTCCATAGCTGTGACAATTTCAGCAATTCCCGCTTTATCATCAGCACCTAATAGGGTAGTACCATCGGTTGTAATTAGGGTTTTTCCTTTATATAGCAATAAATCGGCAAAATAAGAAGGAGAAAGAATAATGTTTTCTTCTTTGTTTAAAATGATGTCTTTTCCGTCGTAATTATAATGGATTTGCGGATTTACATTTTCACCGCTAAAATCAGGGCTTGTATCAATATGTGCGATAAAACCAATTGTTGGAACTTTATAATCAACATTTGAAGGTAAAGTTGCCATTACATAACATTGATGGTCAATAGTTACATTTTCTAAACCAATTTCTTGGAGTTCTTCCACTAATAATCGACCTAAATTCCACTGTTTTTCGGTACTTGGAAAGACTGGATTTTCTGGATCTGATTGTGTATCAATAGTAATGTATTTTATAAAACGATCAATTAAATGTTGCATAATATTAAATTTTTGTCAAAAATACTATTTTGAGTATATAATAGAAAGAAAATTGGAAAAGGATTTAAGAGTTAGGTATTTTTTAACAATAAATTTTAATGAATTTGGAGCAGTTCGATGTAATGTATGGCTTCACAAATTCTTTCTTCCAGTTGTTGATCTCCATAAATTTCAATTTTTATATCAAAAAAGGAATGATTGTCTAAAGGTTTGTAAAGTTGGATTTGACAATAAGAAAATTGATTTCGAGTACCTTTAGCATAAATATAATAGGAAGAATTTTCTTTATTTTGAAGTTTTTTGTCTTTAATAACTTCCAATCCATTTTCTAATAATTCTGAATGGATTTTGTTTTTAAAATTTTCATCCAACAAAAGAGTTCCTTTTTTATTGGAGAAGTTTAAAATATAAGTTGAAGTTAAAGATTTCAAAGTATCAGCAACGTAGATATCAGATTGATATTCATCATAATAATAAGATATTTTCCAGTGATTTGGAATAGATATTGAGTAATTTTTGTTGATATCTGTGAGTGTTTTTAGTTCTGAGTTTGAGAAATTAAAATGGCAATCAAACTCAGAAGCTAATTCACTTTTATTTTTACAACTTATAAAAAACAGCAAGACGATTGAAAAAATCAATCCATTTTTCATTCTTATTGAGTTGGTTTTTAGTTAGTTATTATTGTTTAATTATTTTATCTAATGGCAGATTTCGTTGGATATACATATTATCACCAAACGGCATTTCTTTTTTAGTATGATGTATCTCCGGCAATTCAATGAATTTAGAAGTGTCTGTATATCTACTTCCGGTTATAATATAATTAATTGTTCTGGCTAATAATGGTTCGTCAATATTTCCTAAAATACCCATATTTGAATAATCTTCAAGCAAGTTTACATCGGGCTCAAAACCTGTTGGACTATTTTCACCCAACTTATTTTTTTCTTGTAAAACAATGGGTTGCATTGCCCATTTATGATTTGGATTGGCACCGGTTCGAAGGAAGTTTTTAGAATCGTACAAAGTAACGGATGCCGTATATTTTCCACTGGTTTTTCTGCCAACAGTTTTAACAGCAATATAAGGTTTTAATCCGTTGATTACCAATTCACTGGCTGATGCAGAACTGGAAGTTGTAATCATATATAGTTTGGTAAAATTTAAATGATTTAAAGCAGTTCCATCAGTCATTTTATCAGTGAAATTACTGACCAAACCCGCCGGGTAATTTTTTTCAAAATAATCTTGAATTTTACTGTTCCAATATTCTTTTGTAAATAATTGTCCTTTAAATTGACCCGTAATCATGCTTGATAAATACACGGCACTTTGAACAGATCCTCCGGAATTATAACGTAAATCAAGTATTATCTCAGTAATTCCTTCTGTTTTTAGTTGTAAAATGGCATTGTTAAGTTGTTTGTCAAAATCTCTTGTAAAAGCATTGTACATTAGATATCCGATTTTTTTACCGCTTTCTTCAAAAGATTTTACAATGAAAACAGGATTTTCCTGGATTTGAGTTTTTGTAAGTTGAACAGTTGTAGTTAATTTAGATAAAACTCCGCTATTAATTGACCCAAAATTTAATGTATAAGATTCTGCACTTCCAAAAAGCAAATTACTGTAATTAGAACGGGTAAGTTGTGTGCCATTTACGCCCCAAAATATATCACCGCGTTTAATATTTTTATTACTGGCATCAGAACCAGGGATGATATAACGAACATAACCAAAAATATCATCACTATTTGCTAATCCAACCAAACCAAATTCAGCTCCATTGTTTTTAGATATTCCTTGAAAAGATTGTTCCAAAGCGATATAATCATCTACAATCCATGACCATTTATCGGTGTTTGTTCTGTCATAAATTAAACTTTCGAACAATAATTTCGGGTCAGTATAATCTTTTAAAAAATTATCTAATTCGCCTTGAGTTTTAAATCGATTATCAGCTAGATTAGGAACGCTTCCTTGCCATAAATAATACAAATTCAGCCCTTTCCATATAAAATTCTGCACTTCCAGATTTGTTTCCGAAATTTCTTCTAAATTATTATCAGAACATTTTATGGATGATATTAATAAAACAATCACCAAAAACAATATTTTAAATCGATTCATATTTTTAATTAATTTAATATTTAATGATATCGCAAGTTATTAAATTAATTAGAATAAAAGATTTGGATGTTACAAAATTGTAAATTAGTCGTCTAAATAACGAAAATCAACAAAATAAAGATTTGTAAAAAAATGACTCAGAAAGAGTTTTTGCAGAACGTTTTACCTGTTAAAGATAAAGTTTTTAGATTAGCTAAGCGATTGTTGATTTCAACTGATGAAGCAGAAGATGCAATACAAGAATTGTTTGTGAAGTTGTGGAATAAAAAAGAAGAAATTTCAGGTTTAAGAAGTGTTGAGGCCTATGCAATGACGCTGACTAAAAATTATTGTTTAGATCGATTAAAATCAAAACAAGCCGGAAATTTAAAATTAGTTCATAGTAATTATGTTTCAAATGAGATTTCTCTCGATAAAAAGATAGAATTAGAAAACAGTGTTCAGATTGTAAAAAAATTAATGGACCAATTGCCGGAACAACAGCGGATTATCATTCAGTTAAGAGATGTTGAAGAGTATGATTATGATGAAATTTGTGAAATATTAGACATGAATCAAACCGCCGTCAGAGTGGCGCTTTCAAGGGCAAGAAAAACAATCAGAAAACAACTATTAAAAATGTACGCATATGGATTGGGATAAAATAGAAAAATTACTGGAAAAGTATGAAAATGCAGCAACAACTTTAGCTGAAGAGCAGTTGCTTAAATCTGTATTTGAAAAGGAGAAAATTCCAATTCACTTACAATCGTATAAAATGTTATTTAACGCTTATACAGCATTTAAAGTTGAATCGTTTAAAAAAGAAATTAAACTTAAAATAGATAAACCCCTATTTAATTGGAAATACTTATCAATTGCAGCTTCAATTTTAATACTTTTCTCTATTGGTATTGGTTATCAACAATACGAAAAGAGGCAAAAAGCAAAAGCAGCTTTTTTGGAAACTAAAAAAGCATTAGACATGCTTTCGCATCATATGAATAAAGGAAATTTAGCTTTTGTTCAGCTAAAAGAGTATCAATATACGACCGATAAAATATTTAATTCACCTAAATAATAGAAAAAATGAAAAATATAATTGCCATAATACTGTTTTTAGCAGGAACTCTATATGTTTCAGCTCAAACATCCATCTTCAATAAATTTGAAGATTTAAATGAAGTAACTTCAGTTGTAGTAACTCAAGAAATGTTTAAACTGATGAAGAATATGGGAGGAAAAACTCCCGAAGCAAAAGAATATCAAGATTTAATTAGTGGTTTATCAGAATTAAAAGTGCTTGTAACTGAAAATAGTAAGATAGCAGCCGATATGCAAACTAGTTTTAACAGTTATATCAGCAGCAGTAAATTAACAGAACTAATGCGTATTAAAGACAAAGGAAGTACTGTTTCTTTCTACATCAAAAAAAGTTCTAAAGAAGACATCGTTTATGAATTAGTCATGTTTGCCAATGATGGAAATAGTGCTAAAAAACAAACAATTATCATGTCACTTACCGGAAATATAGATTTGAATAAAGTTTATAGATTAACAGAACAAATGAATATACCCGGAGGAGAGCATCTTAAAAATACTAAAAAACAATAGGATGAAAATACTGAAATTTATTATTGCAATATTCTTGTTAATTGGAGTAAGCAATTGCGAATCTTTTAAATCTTTACAAGAATATATAGTTGAAAAACAACAGGACAATGAATTTATTTCCATCGATATTCCAGCTAGTATTCTGACCTTAAAAGAGGAAAATGGTTCAGAAGAAACGCTTAAAGCGCTCAAGAGTATTAAAAAGTTTAACTTTTTGGGATTGCAGCTTACAACAGAAAATAAAGATATTTATGCAGTTGAAAAACAGCAGATAAAAGAGATTCTATCAAACAAAAAGTTTAAGGAAATATTGAGAGTAAAAACCGGTCATAGCGAAGTTACCGTTAAATATCTCGGAGAAGAAAATAACATTGATGAAGTGGTGTTTTTCGGAGCAGATAATGAAAAAGGTTTGGCCATAGTCAGAGTATTAGGTGAAAATATGAATCCGTCTCAAATGGTACAATTATTAAATAAAATTAATATTGACAAAGACAGCAATCAATTCAAAAGTTTACACACAATTTTTGACAAAATTAAATAATCTATATTTATTTTAATGAAGAGTCACGCTTTGCGTGACTTTTTAACTTTATATTAACGGTAGATAAAATTGCAATAATTATTTTTGATTCACTATAAAAATTTTAATATGAAACGATTCATTTTCTTCCTTTTACTTGTTTTATTTTCTACAAACATTGCTTTTTCTCAACAATACATCAACAGTAGCCAATACAGAGCCGAACGTGAAAAAATAAATAATCTAGTACATACCAAATTAAAAGTTGATTTTAATTTTGAGAAAAGTCAATTGAATGGTGAAGCTTGGGTTACCTTAAAACCACATTTTTATCCAACCAATAAAGTAACATTAGACGCCAAAGCGATGTTGATTCATGAAGTTAAATTAAACGGTTCAAAAATCCCTTTTAATTATCATAATAATGAGTTAACTATTGAATTAGGAAGAAGTTACAGCAGTCTGGAAAAGTATGAAGTTTATATTAAATATACTGCCAGACCTGAAGAAGTTAAAGAAAAAGGGAGTGAATTTATCAAAGATGCCAAAGGACTTTACTTCATCAATCCAAAAGGTTTAGATCCCAATAAACCTACTCAAATATGGACACAAGGCGAAACAGAAGCCAGTAGTTGTTGGTTTCCAACCATTGATTCACCCAACCAAAAATCTACTCAAGAAATTTATATGACGGTTCCTGAAAAATTCACTACACTTTCTAACGGAAAACTGATTTCACAAACTAAAAATTCAGACAAAACAAGAACAGATTATTGGAAAATGGATCAAGCCCATGCACCTTACTTATTTTTTATGGCGGTTGGAGAATTTAGCGTTGTTAAAGATACATGGAAAGGTAAATCAGTTGATTATTATGTTGAAAAAGAATATGAATCGGCAGCAAAAGACATTTTTGGAAAAACGCCAAAAATGCTTGACTTTTTCTCCAATTTAACCGGAATTGAATATCCTTGGGATAAATACAGTCAAATTGTTGGTCGTGATTTTGTGAGCGGTGCGATGGAAAATACCACAGCGGTGATTCATGCAGAAAATGCTTATCAGACTAAAAATCAGTTAATTGATGAGAATATTTGGGAAAATACCATCGCCCATGAATTATTTCATCATTGGTTTGGAAATTTAGTAACCGCTGAAAGCTGGAGCAATCTAACGCTGAATGAATCATTTGCAAATTACAGTGAATATTTATGGTTAGAACATGAATATGGAAAAGATGAAGCAGATGCACATTTATATGAAGATATCCAAAGATATTTTGAATCTCCAGAAAATGAATCAAAAAATTTAGTTCGTTTTGAATACCGTCATCGCGAAGATATGTTTGATTTAGTGAGCTATAATAAAGGAGGAGCCATTCTTCATATGCTTAGAAATTTTATGGGTGATGAGGCATTTTTTGAAAGCATCAAGAGATTTTTAAAACAGCGACAATACAATACCGCCGAAGCCACTCATTTTAGACTTATTGCAGAAGAAGTAAGTGGAAAGGATTTAAATTGGTTTTTTAACCAATGGTATTATGGAAATGGTCATGTAAAATTCAGTGTTAATTATACATATAATAAAACTAATAATACAGTAACTGTAGCCATAAAACAAAATGAAAAAGTTTTTGAATTTCCTTTAACTATTGATATATATGAACCAAATGGAGTTTCTAATTATACAGTTTGGGTTGATGCTAAAGAAAAAACATTCACTTTTAATTACACAACATTGCCTAAATTAATTAATGTAAATGCCAATAAATCATTATTAGCTGCAATAACTGATGCTAAAACAATTGAAAATTTTATTTATCAATACCAAAAAGCACCTAAATTTTTAGACAGAAGAGAAGCTATTGTTGAATTAGCAAAGCATCAAACCAATAAAGAAGTTTTTAAAACAATGACACAAGCTTTAAATGATAAATATTTTGAAATCAGGATTTTAGCGTTAGAAAACATCGATTTATTTGATAAAAATAATAAAAAAGAAGCAATAGCCATTATTGAAAACATCGCCAAAAATGATCCTAAAACACTTGTTAGAGCTAAAGCAATTATGGTTTTGGGAAAGTTGGTCGATTTAAAATATAAATCATTATTTGAAGATGGAATCAAACATTTATCGATGGCAATAAAAGGAAATTCAATTTCTGCATTATATCAATTGGATAAGAAAATGGCCTTAAATGAGGCCAATAAATTAGATTCACAAACCAAAGACTTTTTGGCTCCTTTACTTGTCAAAATATACATTTCAGAAAAAGATCAAACGCAAGATGAATATATTTCCAAGCATTTGATAGACGGGATGTTTTCTACGGATAAAGCCACCGTAGATTTATATACAGCGGCTTATAATCAAATAGCTAAAAGCAATAATAAAGAAGTTATTCAAAATTTAGTGAATGATTTTGTTAAAAAAGGGAAGCAATATAAAAAGTATAACTTTGATAAAGCAGCTTTATATTATTTTCAACAAATGCTGACAATTCAACAAACTGAAAAACACAACAATAAAGAAGAGTTGATTATGATTATTAGAAAAGGAATGGCTGAACTTGTTGAATAAATAATTGATTATAATATTAGGTAAAATGAGGCTTTCTGTTTAGAAAGCTTTATTTTTTTATATAGTTAGCAAAGGATCCATCGGTGTAGAAAATGACAATTTGCTCAATAAGCTTATTCTTGTCACTATTCAAAAGTGTATTTGGATTGATTTGAATAGGATTAATTTCCTGTTCAGTAATTTCTTTTGGAAATAATAGTTCTTGCTGTTCCTTATTATTGGCTTCTGAGAATTGCGTATTTAATTTTTCTGAAGATTTATTTTCATTTAAAGGAAATTCACCAACACCATTTACAAACCAATATAAATCAACTTCAGGAAAAGCATCTAATATTTTCATTACAAAATCTAAGCTGGGATTGTTCCTACCGGATAAAAGATGAGAAATACTAGATCGTTGAACATCTAATTGATCAGCTAAGTTAGATGGAGTTAATTCATAATAATCCATTACAATTTTTAAACGCTCAGAAATGTCCATATAATTTACATATGTTAATTAATATTTTATATCACAAATGTAAACAATTAAATTGACATATGCAAATTAATAAATAATTATAAAATCAAGTTTTTGGTTACAATTTATAAGTTAATATTTACTATTCAATTACAATTCATAAGTAAAATATTGATAGATGATAAAAGACTTCATTCTGTATTTGGAGCAATAATATTAATTTTTAAATAAATTGACAGGAACTATAGATAAGATGTTACAGTTATCTTAACTTTAATATGTAATCAAAATATACATATATGATAATAGATATAAAGTATTTATAAGATATAGAATTATATATTATAACTATATCTTAATGTTTATATAAAAATATGTAATAATTATTAGATAAAGAGTTACATATTTAAATTATAATACTATATATGATTATAAAATATAACATAAATAAACATATATAATTATAAATAGTTAGTTATAATAAACGATTAAGTTTCAATATATAAGTATAGATTAATTTTTATCTACTTATTTATTACTGAATAAATCAATTCAACTTACAATTAATACAAAACCACGACGTGGCTAGTATCTATATGTATTTACATTTGTATAATTACAATTTTAATAAACAAAAGTAAATGTATGTAGGGACTTACAGATTTTCACTGAATATAACAAATTGGCAGGTTAACTAAAAGTACAATTAACAATACTTAAAACACTGAAATAAAGACTTTAAATACACTGTTATAGAGAATGTTTATGATAGAGCTGTTATTTGTTATTGGTTACTTACAATTTAACACTTGTAAATAAAACGTTTGTTGTTTGTAATATACAAATGTGAATTATATTATATTTACATTTGTGAAAATCTTATCTAATGCTTAATTATTTAGAAATATTAAAATGGTATGAAGCTTCTTATGATAAAGAAGTGGTTGGATTGCAAATTACTGTAGAGGATATAAAACCGTTTATTTTTAATAAAACAAAATTAATTACCAATGAAGTTGGAAAATCCGATGAAAACGAATCAATTTTTTCTTTAAAAATTGGATCCGGAAGTAAAAAAGTATTGATTTGGTCTCAAATGCATGGTAATGAAAGTACTGGTACTAAAGCTATATTAGATCTTATTTCTTTTTTTGAATCCATTCACTTTGAATTAATCAAAGATC
The DNA here is from genome assembly GCA_030683815.1 of Flavobacteriaceae bacterium. Taxonomy (GTDB): domain Bacteria; phylum Bacteroidota; class Bacteroidia; order Flavobacteriales; family Flavobacteriaceae; genus JAGXRT01. Next base: position 23,503 of record JAUXPJ010000012.1, on the reverse strand, counting down.
AATTATTTAAAGAGTTGACGATTCAGTTTATACCCATTTTAAATCCGGACGGCGCAAGAGCTTACACAAGAGAAAATGCTGACGGAATTGATTTAAACAGAGATGCAGTTGATTTAAAAGCCAAAGAAAGTCAACTGTTGAATACTATTTTATATGATTTTAAACCAGATTTTTGTTTCAATCTACACGACCAAAGAACTATTTTTAATGTTGAGGGAACTCAGAATCCTGCTACAATTTCATTTTTAGCACCTTCGGTTGATAAAAAACGAACCTTAACGGAATCCCGAAAAAAAACGATGAGTGTAATTGTATCTATGAATCAGCTGCTTCAACAAATTATCCCTAATCAGGTTGGAAGATATACCGATGAGTTTTATCCAAATGCCACTGGAGATAATTTCCAAAAAGCAGGATTTCACACAATTTTAGTAGAGGCCGGCCATTTTAAAGATGATTATGATAGGGAAGAAGTGAGAAAATTTAATTTTTTAGCACTATTACAAGGATTGTACTTTATTGCAACGACTCAGAATTTTGATAATTATTTACCTTATTTTGATATTCCAAATAATGACAAACAATTTTTTGATGTAATTTATAAAAATACTTTTTATGAGAATAAGATTCAGGATGTTGCTTTTCAGTATAAATATAAGCTAATCAATAATAAGTTAGAGAAATCATTAGAACTAGAAAAAGTTGGTGATTTAAGCAGTTATTTTGGTCATTTTGAAAAGAATTTTAATGGAAATTCTTTTTCTTTAGTATAATTTGATATATTCTTAATAATTATTGCTTTTTTTTTAATTTATTTTATTTAATTTTGCAGTATGATTCTGATTATTAAATATACTGCATTATGAAAAAATATGTTTTAGATGAAATTGATCATCAAATTTTAGATATCCTTATCGAAAATGCTCGTACCCCTTTTACTGATATAGCAAAACAATTGTTAGTATCTGCAGGAACTATACACGTACGTGTTAAAAAAATGGAAGATGAAGGTGTAATTAAAGGTTCTACATTAACTGTAGATTATGAAAAAATGGGGTATTCATTTATCGCTCATGTAGGAATCTTTTTAGAAAAAACAATGTACACCAAACAAGTGATGGAAGATTTAAAAAAGATTCCGTATGTTACCGTTGCTTATGTTACAGCCGGTAAGTACAATATTTTTTGCAAAATTCGCGCAAAAGATACCAACCATGCAAAAGAAATTATTTTTAATATAGATGATATTCATGGAGTTGTTAGAACTGAAACTATGATTTCTTTAGAAGAAACGATTAATGATAAAAAAAGATTACTTCACTCAATATTTAGAGAATTATAATATATCTTCTTAATAAACCAAAAAAACCTTGCAATTGCGAGGTTTTTTGGTTTAAAAACTTGATTACAAAGGCGTTTCAATTGCCTTTATTAATAAATCTGCATGTTTGTGAGGTCTAATTGCTTCCTTAAATGCTTCTTCAGGAATAATATCAGTATTTGAAATCCAGTAAGAAATAGCACTTAAAACAGCACTTCGTTTTCCAACCTTTTTTGAAAATGATTTACTAGATATATTATCGGCAGAAAGGGATAAAAAATCATCAGTAATGATCATCGTTTCATTTTTTATCAGATTTTTTACTTTATCTAAACCATCTTCAGTCATTATAAAAATAACATCCGGTTTATCCAATCCGGTATAATTGATGGGTTTACGAGATAGAATAACTTCTGCAATCGAAAAACCGGTTCCCACAGTTACGGGATATTCGCCTTTCATTGTAGCGTATAATCCTGCTGACATTCCGGCTTTAGCCAACAATTCTGCCGCTAATTGAATTCCGCCCCCTGCAGAACCAGCCAATACAACTCCGTATCGATCATTGATTGATGAGTTAAATTTATCGACAATAATTTCTACTTTATCTAGTAGGGAAGGAGTTTCAATATACTCCACTTCATTCGCTTTTCTATGATTTAAAAGTGCTTCAGCTTCTTCTGAAAAATCATCTAATTCTTTGATTTTTTGAAGTCCGTATGACGGACATACACTGGCTAACTCTAACAAAGAAAAACCAGAAGTTTCCACTGCAAATTTGATGCTTTCAGTAAAATTAGCCGGAGAAATTACCCGAGCACTACTTACAGCTCCAGCTTGATGAGCTAATCTAACTATATCAAAAGGAGGAACTCCTTCTTCAACATGACGTAATTCTTTAAACTTATCGGTAGAAAGACCACTAATTTGTCCGCCTGTCATCCCGTAAAGTAAATTATTAAAAACGAGTAAAGTAACATCAATATTTCTTCGGGCAGCTTCTAATAGATGCTGCAAACCGATAGTTGCTCCGCCATCACCTTGAATAACAATTACCTTTTTATTTCGATTGGCTAAACCCATGGCAACGCCTAAACCTAAAGCCGGAGCTCTACCATGCAATCCATGAACGGTATGTGTAGCAAACAAAGGATCAACTAATCCGCTGCATCCAATATCACTTACAATGATAATATCTAACGGATTATAACCCAATTCCATAAAAGCTTTTGAAATACTATTTACAATAACGCCATGTCCGCAACCTGGGCAAAATGGCATTTTTTTATCTGTTAAAACTGCGCTTTTCATAAAGATAATTCTTTAATTATATCAGAAGGGCTTATCATAAAACCAATTTTATTAACTTGTTTGATATTTGATCTTGATACCTTTCCATAGATTATTTCTTTGTATTGACCACCAATATTTTCTTCAACAAAGGTCACATTTTGGTAACTATCAATTATTTTGGTAATTTTTTCAGAAACTGGCAATAACGTTTTTACAACAAGCAAAGAAATCTTTTTATTGTTTTTACGAAGTTCTTCAACAGCATCTCTGGATGCCTCTGCAGAAATTCCGTAAGTTACAATAAGATGTTTGCTGTCATCTTGCTTATCGTATTCAAAAAAGGTGTATTCGTCCAATCGTTTTTCCATCTTTTCCTTTAATCGGATAGTGTTTGCCAAGGCATTAGGTGAGTTCTTTTGAATCATTCCTTCATCATCATGAGTAGATGAATTTAATCTGACTAAATGTTCTTCATTTCCTACCGGTACAAACGGAGGAATAAAATTATTGCCAGATTTATAGGTTTTATATGGTAAATCAATTATTTCATGAACTCTATTTATTTTATTGATTTCATGTAACTTAGAGATATCAAAACTTTTCTGGGTCATCACCATTTCTTTAGATGTCAATAAGATAACCGGAGTTCTTAAATTGATTGCTGTTTTAACGCTTTCTTCAGCTAATTTCCAAGCATCTTCAAAATTAGATGGACACAAAACCGGAATCGGATATCCACCGGAAATCAATCCATTGATAAAACTTAAATCGCCTTGAGCACCCGTAGTTGCAGATCCTGTACTTGGCCCTAAACGTTGAGTAATTATCAATAACATAGGCAATTCCATCATATAAGCCATGTTGAAAGTTTCTGCCATCAGTGCTAAACCTGGAAAAGCAGTAGCTGTTACGGGAAATTTGCCTGCTGCAGATAAGCCGGTCATCCATTGCAACACTGTAATTTCATCTGGTCCGGCTAAAAACAAAGGAAATCTTTTTGAGCCGTATGAATAAAACTTATTAGAAGGTGTTATTGGGTAGCCAATAAAAGCATCAGCACCGGCTTTTACACATGCTTCAGTAATTAATAAAGAAGCATCTGTAAGTACCATTTTGGTTGTTTTAGTTTCCAAATTGTAAAAATTTTAATTTAAAATCGGTGGTAAAATTACTGAAATAAAGAGAACGATTGCGAATTATCAGATAAAATATATTACAAATAATACATCAATTTTTTTAAATATTTATAAGTATTAGAAATATTGAAAATGTTTGTTAAAATGATGATAGTTAAAATAAACTGATTGTCAATTGAATAATTAATATTTTTGAGTAATAAAATTTATTTTTTCGTAAATTTATCTTCTTTTAAGAACCCATAATCAATTTTTATAATGTTGCATAACAATCAAGAGTTTTATAAAATATGCTTTGAAAACTCTAGAGAGGGAATTATTGTTACGGATGAATTTGGAATCATATTGTTGACAAACAGTAGAGTAGAGAATATATTTGGATATAAACAGGAAGAACTTTTTAATCAGAGTGTTAATATTTTACTGCCAAAATCAATGAAACTAAAACATGAGACTAATATAGCAAATTACCACAAAAAACCATTTCATAGAATTGATTTTGAGAAAAGAGATTTATACGGAATTCATAAAGAAGGTCACAAAGTTGAAGTTATCATTGGATTAAATCATTTTGAAATTGAAGGAAAACAATTTGTGAAGGCATCTATTTCTGATATCAGTGATTATAAACAAAAAGAACAATTATTTAGAAATATAAATTATCAGCTTGGACAAGAACTCAAAAATAAAAATAAAGAGTTACGTGCTAAAAACAAATTACTTAGAGAGACCAACAAAGTATTAATAGAAGAAATTAGAAACAAAATAGTTGCTGAAAAACAAGCTAAAAGTGCACTTGAAAAAGAGATTGAATTAAACAATTTAAAAACTAAGTTTATTTCCTTGGCATCACATGAATTTAGAACTCCGTTAAGCGGAATTTTAACATCAGTTACGTTAATTGGGAAACATTTACAAAATAATAACAAAGAAAAAATTGACAAACATATTGAACTTGTTAAATCGATGGTTCATCATTTAAATAGCATTTTACAAGATTTTCTTGCTCTGGAACAGATTAGTAAAGGAGAAATTAAGTATCAATTTAAGCAGGTAAATCCTTTTGAAATAATTAACAAAATTATATTGGAGACCAAATCAATTTTAAAGAAGAATCAAAAAATTAAGTACAAAATAAACAATTCAAATAAAGAAATTTTAAACGACACAAGAATTATTACCATTATCATAACCAATTTATTGTATAACGCCATTAAATATTCACCGGAAGAAAGTATCATCGAAATTGATTCAAAAATTAAGAATAACAAACTGATAGTTTCTATAAAAGATGAAGGTATAGGAATTCCTAAAGAAGATCAAAAACATCTTTTTGAACGATTTTTTAGAGCCAAAAATGCTATGGAAATTCAAGGTACCGGAATAGGACTTAATATTATAAAAGGTCATATTGATGGACTTGGAGGAACTGTATATTTTAAAAGTAAAGAAAATGCAGGAACCATTTTTACGTTTGAATTACCAAATTACCAAATTACTTAAATATAAACTCCAATGAAAAAGATACTTTTAATAGAAGATGATGATATTGTAAGAGAAAATACGGCTGAAATTCTTGAGCTGGCCAATTATCAAGTAGAAACCGCTAAAAATGGTAGAATTGGTATTGAAAAAGCAAAATCATTTTTGCCGGATATTATCCTTTGTGATATTATGATGCCCGAAATAGATGGATATGGTGTTTTACAAATTCACTCCAGAGAACCTATTATTGCGAAGATTCCATTTATTTTTATCACAGCAAAAACCGAACATGCTGAAGTAAGAAAGGGGATGAATTTAGGTGCTGATGATTATATTTTAAAACCTTTTCAAGAATCAGAATTGTTAAGTGCCATAGAAAGTAGATTGAAAAGGAGGGAAGCATTTGAAAATAAAAACGAACCACATGATGAAAAACACCTCAAAACTCTTGAGAATTTATTAATACCTGAAAATTTAACCTCTTTTAAAAAAGAAAATACTATTTATTATGAAGGAAATAATAGTAAATACCTTTATTTTATTGGAAAAGGAGAAGTTAAAACATATAAAATAACATCTGATGGTAAAGAATTAATCACCGGAATGTATAAGGAAGGTGATTATTTTGGATATAGTTCTTTCTTCATCAATTCATCACATAGTGAATATGCCGTTTGTCTTACCAATTGTAATATTTACAAAATTTTAAAAGAAGATATCATTGATTTAGTTGAAAAAAATCATTTGTTCGCATTTGAATTTATAAAACGATTATCTAAAAATGTTAAAGAAGTCAAAGAACAATTATTGCAAATGGCTTACGGTTCTGTAAGAAAGAAAACAGCTTCAACACTGCTAAATTTAGCTAAGAAATCAAGTATAGAAAATGAAATTAAAATAAGTAGAAGTGATTTAGCCAGTTTAACCGGAATTGCAAAAGAAACACTCATCAGAACTTTAACTGATTTTAAAGAAGAAGGATTGATATCAACATCGAGAAATGTTGTAAAAGTTATCAATTCAGATAAATTAAAAAAAATCTTATAAATACATAATTAAATCATTCAAAATCAACATTTAATTTGATTAATATATTGTTTATCTGATATTTTTTTCTTAAATTTAGAAGAATAAATCAACAATTACAACTGTGAAATGGTCATGTTTGCAAAAACTTATACATTGATTCAGCAATTTTAATCAAACCGGCGAAACTTAAGTTTGTGAATACCGAAAAAAATTAAAGACGAATGAACAATTCCGTAACTTGTCCCGATTTATCGGGGTGACAAATAAAAATTTATAGTGAGCGCCTGTGCTGAGCGCAGTCAAAGCGAAGTCTAACTAAACAATAAATTATCTACATATGAAAAATATACTTCTTCCTACGGATTTTTCAGAAAACTCATGGAATGCAATTCAATACGCCATGGAGTTATTTAAAGACGAACCATGTAATTTTTATGTCTTTAACTCTTATAGATTACCGGCTTATACCACCGATGATTTTATGGTAACAAGTACTAACGAAGATCTAGAAGAAACCTTGTTTAAAACAACAAGTGAAAATTTAGACAAAATATTACAAAGAATTAATGAGCGTAAAAAAAACCCGAAACACACTTTTAGAAAGGTATCAGAATACAATTTCTTTTTAGATGCCATCAAAGAAGTGGTTAAGAAAAATGATATTGACTTAATTGTTATGGGTACAAAAGGAGCAACTGGCGCCAAAGAAATTTTTATTGGAACAAATACCGGAGATGTAATCAATAAAGTAAAAGTTCCCTTAATTGTAATCCCGGAGAATACTGTTTATAAGCCACCAAAAGAAATAGCTTTCCCTACAGATCATAAAGTATTTTATAAGAGAAAAGCACTTAAAACGCTGTTAAAAATTGCAGATTTACATAAATCTGCCATCAGAATTGTTCATGTAAAAATGGAGAAAATTGAATTAACCTCTGAACAATTAGCCAATAAAAATTTTATGTTTGAATGTCTAGAGAATATAAATCATAGTTATCACACTTTGCATAATTTAATGTTAGAAGATGCCTTAAACTGTTTTACACAAAGCAGGGATATTGATATGATTGCAATGGTACCTAAAAACCTTAATTTTTTTCAGAAACTCTTTTTTAAACCAAAAGTGGAGGAAATTAGTTATCACACAAACATACCATTGTTAGTTTTACATAAATCAAATTAAAAGCTGTGAATACATCAATTTTTTTAGCAGAATTTTGGGGATGGTATTTAATCATATTTTTTGTGATACTCATCATCAATACCAAAAGAATCAAGCAAATGTTTGATTATATAAAAGATGAAAAATTACTTTTTATAGTTTCATTTATGGCCATTATAATCGGATTAATCAATATTCTTTTACACAATATTTGGACTTCTGATTGGCGAATAATCATAACATTGTTTGGTTGGATCGCTCTTTTTAAAGGGATTGTATTTTTTTCATTTCCAGATTTAGCCAAAAAACAGCTGAAAAATTTTCAAGTTAAATGGGTACTATTTATACTCATGTTTTTATTTTTTATGGGATTGTATCTTTTAAATAAAGTATATCATTTTTTAATATATTAATGATAACAATCAATTAAATAATTGATTGTTATCATTGTTTATGAGGTGTCAGATGTTGTAATTTTGGCGTATCAAAGATCTTGAAAATATTTAAAGGGAGTTAGTTTTCGAGAGAAAATATGGTGTTCTTACCCTGAAAAGTGAGAGCGTTTATGAGGAGGTTAATTGAATTTAAAAATCTTATTTTCGATAATTATTCGAAAGAATAGTCTAGAAATGCAAAAGGGATTGGAAAGTAAAGTTGATCTCTTTAGAGGAAACGGGAAGTGAAAGCAACCCGTTTCTTTATTTTTATACCATTGATTAATGTCATTATTCAAATTGATTTATATCATTGATAAATGATTAATATAATAGTACTTTTACATACAGTGATTCAGGTCATTTAAAGTTAATTAGAAAGTACACTGATATTAATGCAGTAAAATTTATGAGATTCCTTCGTTGAATTGCTTGGTGGAAAGTTCGAGGGAATTTTGAAAATTTTATTTGAGTTATAAATTGGTGAAACTTTCTTTGAGCGGAAATGAAAATTTCCGCTTTTTTTATAGCATTAGGATGTGATTACAATCAATCATTAAGTTGATGTTCATCATTGATATTTCTTTAATAAGAGCGTAACTTCGAGAGTGTTATTAATCTTAAAAATCTATATATGTCTTTAGTTAAATTTAACAACAGATTTCCTTGGATTGATAGTATGTTTGCTGATGTTTGGAATAATGAAAGATTATTTCATGACGATTTTGTGATTAAAAATCAATTGATGCCGGCTATCAACATTAAGGAGAAAAAAGACTCATTTGAAATTGAGGTAGCTGCTCCGGGTTTAACCAAAAAAGATTTCGAAGTGAGATTGGAAAATGATTTACTGACTATTTCTGCTGAAAAAGTTAGTGAAAAAGAAGAAAAGGAGGAAGGATACTCTCGTAAAGAGTTTAATTTCAGCTCCTTTAGTCGTTCAGTTACTTTGCCCAACAGTATTGATACGGATAAAAAAATAGAAGCTCATTATGAAAATGGAATTCTAAATATTATAATCTTCAAAAAAGAAGAATATAAAGTTTTGCCGAAATCTAAAGTAATTGAAATTACTTAAACTTAAGATTGTTTAAACTGATAAACAGGAAGAATAACTTCCTGTTTTGCATTAATTAAAACCAAATGGATCATCTTTTATTAACAGAATTAAAAACCCCCAACTTAATTTACGAAACCTATAAAGAGTGGTTATCTGAATTAGATTTTATATTTGATGAAGAAACGATTTTAGAAGAACTCATCAACTCATATTTTATAGAACTTTGCAATTTTGAATTATATAATAAATCAAAAGAAATAATTAAACAATTTGATTTAAATAAATTAAAATTAAATCATTTAAAATCAGAAATATATACCCAACAAAAATATTTAGCAACACTTATTGAAAGCAATAATTTGGAGGGGGAAAAAGAATTTTACACAAAACACTGTGTAATTAATGAGAAAAAGTTATTGTATTTACAAAGTGTAAAAGATTTAAAATCAAATGCATATGACTTAATTAAAGAAATATTAAAAAGAAATAAACAGAAAAAAATAAATGAGTAAATTGAAAAACACCGAAAGGAGTTTAAATTTTATTGATTGAATTTGAAAAGGATTTAACCAATGCTTTAAACTGATTTTTAGTCATGCTATCTTGAGTTTTTACAATTCTTATCTTTTCAAAAATTGATTTATTGTTCTTTTTGATTTCTTCTTTAAAATGGATTTTAGTATCAGCAGGTCCGTAAATTGCAATAGCATCAGAATTATTGACAACATCCATAATTTTATGAAAATAATTTTTAAGTTGATGTTTTCTTCTTTCTAAATACTTGCTTTCAGAAATTTTATCTTGAGGCCCCCAAGGTGTTTTAGAGCGAGAACCGCCTTTGACATTGTAATCTTCAACATCAGATTCAATAATTTGTTCTATTTCATGTTCATCCTTAAAAGTTATAACATGCGCTTTTTGTCGATCAATCCAAATTCCTGTATTAATCATTTTAATAAATTTAAATAATTGAATAATAGATAATTAAGTAATGAAATTAGGTAAGATTTCATTTAAAACATAAGTGTTCCACCAACCATCCATTTCAAATCTTTTGGCAGGTTGCTTTTAAGATCTTCAAGTTCTCCGAACGAAATATATTTACGTAAAGCAATAAATGTAACGCTTAAATACATTTCAGAGATATCATCATCCGGAAAATCAATTTCAGCTGTATTACCGCATTTCCCACGAACTAATTCAATAAATTGCTCTGTAGTTTTAGGTTTTGTTTTATTTATTTTTGCATCCCAACGATTTACATAAACCGCTTTTAAAAACATCGGGAATTGAGATATCATTTGAATAGATTCTTGAACAGAAATCATTTCACGAAAGGCGTGAAGGATGGCTGTTAAAATTCTATAAGCTTTATCAGTATCAGCACCAAGATTTAGATCTACTGTATAATCTTTAATGAATTTATTGGCCTCACTGGCGAATTTGTTAAAATCATGTGGCATAATTTTAAAAGTTTATCTAAGATTAATAGTATTTCAAGTTCCTCAATTTATTTGACAATAACAATGAGCAATATCAGTCAGTTTATTGACGCGTATCAGTATAAATTAAATTTTTGAACAATGGAGGAGTAAGTAAAACTAAAGATACATCATTATTAAGTGGGTATAAAATTTAGTATTTAACATAATATCAATTATGATACAATTAAATAATAGTGGTAATTTACAGCTGTCTATAAATAAAAAGCTAAATCTTTTTTACTCTAACAGCATTCATTCCTTTCATGCCACGCTCTAGCTCAAAAGAAACTTTATCATTTTCTTGAATATCATCAACTAGTCCGCTTACATGAACGAAATATTTTTCTTGCGATAAATTATCTATGATAAAACCAAATCCTTTTGAATTATCAAAGAAAGAAACTTTGCCTTGTTTTTCAGAAGTGAAATTATCGTCTTCTCTGTCTTCTTTTTTAGGTACGCCGATTTCAATACTCTCAACATCAATTTCAACTTTATTGGCCGGATCCGGTTTGGTATCAGTAATATTTCCAAATTCATCAACATAAGCAATCATATCTTCAAAAGCGCCTCCTTTGGAATTTTCTTTGCGCTCTAATTTTTTCTTTTCTTTCTCTTCACGTTTTTTTAAACGTTTTTTTTCCTTTTCATTTTTGTTGAATGATTGTTGTGGTTTTGCCATTTGAATTTGTTAAATATATGTATTAATGATTAATATTCTTTTGAAGTACTAAATGAATGATTTGGAAATTTCAATCTGAAAAATTGATATACCGAAAGATTTATTATATGGTATATTATTACCATTGTGTACTGAAATTATGGCAAAGATAGGCTTTACTTTTCAATTTAATGATTAAAGTATCAAGTATTTGGTATCAGGTATTATACATGAACTTTTTATTTTTGAAGCTTTTGAATCTTTTAAATCTTTGAATCCTAATTACTGATAACTCATAACACAGGTTGCCAGAAAGTTAAAAAACTAAACTTAATAGCAACCATTTTTATGAGAGTTCATACTTGATACCAGATACCAAATACCTGATACCATTCTAAATATCACATTTTAAAAGGCTCTAATATTTCTAATATTTCTGAATCAATTCTGGTGGGTCTATTGGTAGTTTTATCCATTAAACACCAAGTAGTTTTAACTCTTGAAATTAATTTGTCTTTGCAATAAAAATGTACAAATCGATCAGATTTTACCCCTTCAGATTCTCCAATCCAAGTAACTGCCGTAATTTCTTCATCTAAAAAAGCCGGATGATAATAATCAATTTCGTGGCGTAAAATAACCCAGTAATACCGATTATTAATTTCTGGTGTAGTTATATCAAACCAATGAGAGACCGATATTTCTTGCACCCATTTTAAATACGATATATTATTTACATGGTTTAAGGTATCGATATCGCTTTCTTTAACTCTAAATGCAGATGTAAATGGTTCCATTTTTTAATTATATAGATTTGAGTGTTAAGTATTGAGAGAATAACTATATCAACATTAATGATTTAGTTAATTTATTTGTAATATTAATTATTTGGTTTAATATAATTTTGATTTTTGACTAATTTATAAAATAATTTCCTTTTTATAAACCACATTTCTTTCTTTTAAATAGTTTAAAATATATTCGAAACAGCGTTTATGTTTACCTACTAATTCCGGTGGGAAAACGCCTTTTTCAATAAACAATCCATCTAGAAACATATTTGCGGCAGCGGTTGCCGTATAGCCGGTTGTTCTTGCCATGGATGATGTTTGAGTTTCCGGATTGTATTCATCGTATAAATTGTAAGTAATAGTGGTGTTTTTGCCATTTTTATCAACTCCTTTTACCATAACTCGCATTACCGTAAATTCTTCATCTGTCGGATTGAGTTTCCATTCTTTAAACAATATTTTTGAGGTAAATTCTAGTGGTGAAATTTCTTTTCCTTCAATTTTTAATGAATTTTCGCTAAAAAATCCACTAGATTTCAACACTTGTATATATTCTACATGTCCGGGATACCGTAAAGTTTTCTCTTTCATATTAGGAATATGTGGCATGGTGTAAATGATTGATCGTAATCCATCGGAATTAAAAGACTCCAATGTTCCTACTTTATCGAATTCAACATTTTCTACATCTGTAAGGGCTTCTCTAACAATTATATGGCTATTTTCAACATAACGAGCAGGTCTGGTATATTCTTCAATTACATCTATGGGTGAAAAAGGAGCTTTATAGTTAAAAGGCCATTTTTTTACTTTAGGCAACCCTCCTACCAAACATTCAAAATCATTTAATTTTAGTTCTTCGTTATAGCGTCCTAATATTAAATTATCCATTCCGGGCGCTACTCCACAATCAACAACGGCAGTTACGTTATGTTTTTTTGCCAAAGAATCAAGTTCTAAAGAGTTTTCCGGGAAAAAGGAAATATCAACTACATTTTTACCTGTTTTAATGATGGTTTCCAGTGTTTTAAAACCCAAAAATCCGGGGACTGCACAAACTACAAAATCGAAAGGTAAAATTGTTTTAGACAATAACTCTAAATTACTGACATCTAAAGAAATAGTTGTAATTGATGAATCTTTTTGTTTAAGATTATTTAAAGCTTCTGCATTAAGATCTGTGGCGGTTATTTGATGTTGTCTGGCTAAGTCGAGTGCAATGGCGCTTCCCACCATTCCGGCACCTAATACAATAATATTTTTCATTTTAAAATGGTTATAAAGTTGATAAGAAAAAGTAAAAGTGAAAAAAGAATAGAATACTTACAATCCCGGGATAAAAACCCAAGGCATATTGATTAATGATATCGGAAGAAATACTAACATTCTTGTAAATATAACACAATTAAATTAATTCGTTTCAAATAAAAAAACCACTGGAAGACTAGTGGTTTTAACAGTTATACAAAAAAGTTTAGATTAAAATACCAAGGAGATTTTTAACTCAAAATTATCTGAAATTGCTTTATCGCCCAGATTATCAAAAAAGCTCCCGGAACCGTATTTAATACCGTATTTAGTTCTGTCAACAACAAGAGTTCCTTGTGCTTTATTCCCTTCGAATTCCAACACAAAAGAATTTTCAAATGTTTTTCCTTTGATAGTTAAATCACCGGTAACTTTATACTTATTTGGAGCGATAACACCTAAACGGGTAATTTTAAAAGTTGATTCAGCAAAATTAGCTACACCAAAAAAATCATCAGAGCTTAAGTGAGCTTCGAGTTTAGCTTTATATTCTCCTTGTAAATCATTACAGACAATGGTTTTCATATCCACAACAAACTCACCTCCTACTAATTTTTTGTCCTGAAAATTAAAATAGCCTGATTTCAATTTAATTGTTCCGTTGTGTTTTCCCGTTACTTTAGTTCCTAACCACTCTAAAGTACTTTTAGATGTGTCTATTACTTTTTTTTCATCTTTAAAACTTGTAAATGAAGTAATTAGCAAGCCGATAAAAAGTAAAAATCCTGTTTTTAAAATGTAATTTTTCATTGTAGTCGTATTTAATAATTTTTAGATTAATTTTTTAATTCTTAATGTAGCTTAAATGGATAAGTTTACTTTAAGATTAGACGACTAAATTAAGGCCCTATTAATTGAAAATACACTGAATTTTATAGATTAATATGATACTAAAATGTGTTTTTCTTATTCGTGAAACTCCGATTTCCATAACGAAGTATATGAAAATTGGTATGTTGAACAATCCCGCGAATCGGAGGGTGTATTTATCCGTGATTTAATTTAATTAGTTATCTAAAACGCACCTCATAATTAAGTCCGAATGAATAAATCCAAATATAAGTATCCGGCCTAAAACTATTTTCACGATGTGTTATTCCAAACTTAGTTCCCCAAGCATGTTTTTTATTTTTTGAAGTGAAAAAATAGCTCAAACCACCCGATTGTGATTTTAAATCAATAATAATATTTTGATTGAGAACAGGGTCAAAATCATTAATTTGCGGTGAATAACCCATTCCGAATGAAATCCCTACATAATTATCTTCATCCGATTTATATTTTCTGATATTGATTGTTCCAGACTTGCTGGTTCCTACTCCTTCTTTTGGTGTAAAATAAGGTCTGAAATAGAAGTAATAATTTCCTTTGTACAAACCTAATGAACCTGTGTACATCAGAGTTGTACTGGTGTCAAAATGCAATGCTCTATAACCAAAAGAAGCATCCATGCTGTATGGTAATGAAAAATGTAATTCTCCTCCATGTCTATAATCCGGGAACAACTTAGTGTTTGAATAACCAAAATTCAAATAGCCGTAAACGCCTTTTGCTATTTTTGGATAAGCATCCACTTCAAATTGAACTCCGGTTTTATTAAATCTGTCATTGACATTAATTCTTCCTATGATACTGCCGTATTTGGTTTTACGCCCAATTTTAACTGCATATTCTTGAGCCGGATCAAAAACATCAGAATACAGATTTAATGAAGTGCTAATTCCAACAGAATTATAACTGATTTTATGAGTTAAAGAAATTATATAATCTTGCACTTTTTGATTTTCAGGATTTTGCTTTGTCAAGTCATTTAAAACCAATAAAGCATCTTCTTCCCTCCTATTATTTTCTAATGATTTAGCTTTTAAATATAACAAATCCTCATCATTTTCAAAATGTATCAGTGCATCATTCACTTTTTCTAAGGCTCTTTGGGACTCATTACCCCATAATTCATTGTTGATAGCGGCAACCCAAGTATCTTTTCTTTTGGGAGCATTTCGAAGTACATAGTCAAATTCAGTGCGTGCTTCCCTGTATTTTTTATCCCAAGAATAAGTACTTGCTAAAAATGCTCTAATATCATGATAATTAGGATATTTCGTTAAAATGAATCGTAAAGTATCTTGTGCTTTTGCGCGCTCTTGATTAAAAGCCAGCTCCCGGGCATTTGCAAAAGAGCGATCCGGATTTCCTTGAAAAACAGGATCTTGTGCATAAATAAGATTTGTTAATAATAACGATAAAACGAAAGTGGAAAGATTTTTTTTCAAAATAAATTACTTTATAGATTCTCTAAAATTTTTGAACTCTTGATTTTTCGGATAATTTTTAATGATACTGTCTAATATTGTTTTTGCTCTTGCCACATGATTGGTTCTATAGTTTGCTTTAGCCAATTTAAAACTTATTTCCGGATTTGTAATATTCATCAACATTTCTTTTTTTAGGAGTTTTACAGACTTTTCTTCTTTTTCACTCCACCAATATAAATCTAATATAGCTAAATAAGCATCATCGTAATATGGATTTTTTTTAATTACTTTCAAAAATTCTATTTCAGCTTCTTCATATTTACCATCCCAAGCCAGTGTCCGTCCCTTTAAAATACGCACATCGCTAAAGTTTGGATATTCATTTAGAATATAGTTGCAAATTAAACGAGCATCTTCCCTTTTACCGTTATGAGCCAACTCACGGGCAATCATAAATTGCTCATCAGGATTTTTATCTTTTGTCAGACCTTCAATAAATTTTTGTTGTTTCTGAGTAAATTCAAATCTTTGAATTTTAAATGTTTTTAATGAATCAGGATAAATTTTATTTTGAGAAACTAAATATTGATTGAGATTCTTATTCTTTTGAAATGAATTTTTTACTTCATCTTCTATTTTAGGATCTGATATTTTTGTTAAATTAAAATCTTTATCGATTTGATATAAGGTATTATCTGTATAAAAATAATTTTTGTAGACAAAGTCGTTGATAGCTCCTTTATAGCGCATTAACGGAATTTCCTTCGTTCCTCTAAAAGTACTGACAGTGTCTAAACCGGCACTTAACCAAGCAGTTTTTTTTAATCCATCAAAACCATATCTATGATGTAAAAATGAGATAATACTCGGAGTAATATCATCATGTGACACTATAGATTCAAATTGTTTGGGCTGTTTTAATAATGGACTATAGATTATTAACGGAACATGAAATCTGCTTAAATTATCTTTTTGCGGAATTGGAATTAATCGATGATCTCCGGTTATGATAAAAATAGTGTTGGAATAATCTGCCCTCTTTTGATATCCTTTAAACAGCTCTTTTAAAGATTGATCAACATACATCAAACTGGCAAAAATTTCCGGACTTTTTTTAATGACTGTTTTCTGATTGTTATTGTATTGATTACTCTTGACCAAATTCTCAACTTTTTTAAGATATGATGCTCTATTTGGAAAATTAAATGGCTCGTGATTGGTAACCGTTAAATAAATATCTAATCGTGGTTTTGTCTGTGAATCCAACATTGACAGTGCTTTCTTATACAATTCACCATCAGCATAACCCCAAGAAAATCCGCCTTCATTGGCTTCAGTTTTTGCATATTCCTCACCAAATGATTTTTGATCAACCACTAAATCAATTCCATTATAATCAAAAAAGTTAATGGTTCTGTCAAAACCGGAATCACTTCCGGTATAAAATGAAGATGTGTAATTCAATTCTTTTAAAGCAGTAATTAATGAAATGTGTGATGGCGTTTCTTTCACTTCTAAAAAACCTTCATTTCCTAACGGTAACGAGCCTAAAATGGATGGAATTACCCCAAAAGTTCTTCCGGTTATACTTACTGCATTTTTCCAATACAAAGATTGTTGCTGCAGTGAATCTAAAAAAGGTGTAAATCCGCTGTACTCAGCATCAATACCGGTAAAATTTCTACCTAATCCTTCAATTATTAAAATAACAATATTGGGTTTTTCTGAATTTTCATTAAAAAATGCCCCTAAAACATCTTGGGTATTTTCAATATTTTGTAATAAAGGATAAGGTTTATCCGGATTTATTTCAAAGTTTGAACCGCTGTTTTGCTCGCCCAAAACCCTAAAAATATCACTGACTAAAAATGAAAATTTATTTTGATTTTCTTTTGCGGAAACTTGTGATATAGAGAATTTTATAATAATTATCAAGGATGAAAATACAACAAAAACCAGCCCGACAATTTTTTCGGATAAAATTTTTTGTAAAAGTTTAAACAGTAAATAAACTAAAATGGGTAAAACAAAAAATGGCCAAAGAAATGCCAGGTTATATTCGTTAGATGCCGATGCTGTAGCGGTGATATCACTCCATGAATAGCCTAATAAATCTGCTCCCAATAAAATAAGTGTTATTAAATTGTATTTTATTAAAGAAAGCTCAATAATTAATAGAATTACAAAAATAAATCCTATAATTTTTAGGGCAATAGCTTCACTTTTTTTAAGAAGAATTAAATACAGCGGAAGAAATAAAAGTCCGACTAAAATACCGAAAAAGAAATTATTAATAAAGGAATACAGAGCGAGTGAAAAAAAGTTTTCAAAAACAACTCCTTTAGATTGCAAACCAAAAAAACCTCCAAAATTGGCAATCCATAAACTCAGTGCAAAAGCTAATACAAGAATAATGTAAAAACGAAAGGATGTAATTTTATTTAAAAAATTCATATACAAGATATTTATCTGTCTACAATATTAAAACAATTTACAATAACAAAAAAGCCGTAATCTCTTACAGCTTTTTAATTTTAATTTCCGGTGAAATTTATTTTTCGCAATCGCATGGTCTTAGGTGTAATTTCAAGGTATTCATCATCTTTGATGTATTCCATATATTCTTCTAAAGAAAAATCTGTTTTTGGAAAAATTTTAGCACTTTCATCGGTACCAGATGCTCTAACGTTACTCAATTTTTTTCCTTTGATGAGATTTACCGCCATATCTTCCTGTCTGTTAGTTTCACCAACTACCTGACCTTTATAAATTTCTTGATTAGGATCTATAAAAAATTTACCTCTATCTTGTAATCTGTCAATAGCATAAGCAGTTGCTTTTCCTGTTTCTGTAGATATAATGGCTCCGTTTAAATTAGGGCTTAAATCGCCTTTATGAACATCAAATCCCCTTAATCTGTGGTTAATGATGGCTTCTCCTTGTGTAGCTGTTAAAAGTTTATTTCTTAAACCGATTAAACTACGCGAAGGAATATCAAATTCTAAATGTTGTAAATCGCCTTTAGGCTCCATAACTAAAAGATCACCTTTTCGTAAAGTCACTAAATTAATAGCTTTACTGGCTCCGGATTCTGGCACATCAATCACCAAAATTTCATAAGGTTCATGTTTTTTGCCGTTAATTTCTTTTATGATTACTTGGGGTCTTCCCACTTGCAGCTCATATCCTTCTCTGCGCATGGTTTCAATTAAAACTGAAAGATGCAAAATACCTCTGCCAAAAACATTGAATTTTTCTTCTGTATCTGTTTCTTCGACGCGCAATGCCAAGTTTTTTTCAGTTTCTTTAAATAGACGATCTCTCAAATGTCTAGAAGTTACGAACTTACCATCTTTACCATAAAAAGGAGAATTGTTAATCGTAAATAACATACTCATCGTAGGCTCATCAATAGAAATTCTTGGCAAAGCTTCGGGTTCATTAATATCTGCAATGGTATCACCAATTTCAAAATTATCAAGTCCGGTAATGGCACAAATATCGCCACTTCTTACATTGGAAACTTTAGATTTTCCAAGACCTTCAAATACATGAAGTTCTTTAATTCTTACTTTAGTTTGTGAGCCATCTTTTTTGCAAAGCATATAATCTTTAGCTTCTTCCAAATCACCTCTAAAAACACGTCCAATTGCGATTCTTCCGGTGAAAGAAGAAAAATCCAAAGAGGTAATTTGCATTTGTGGTGTTCCTTTGCGGTAAGGTGCTTCTGGTATTTCTTCAAGAATAGCATCTAATAACGGAAGGATATTGTCTGTTTGATGTTGCCAATCAGTATTCATCCAACCATGTTTTGCAGAGCCATAAATGGTTTTAAAATTAAGCTGATCTTCAGAGGCATCTAACGCAAACATCAAATCAAAAACATGCTCGTGAACTAAGTCTGGTGTGCAGTTTACTTTATCAACTTTATTGATGACTACAATTGGTTTTAATCCTAATTCAATGGATTTTCCAAGTACAAATCGGGTTTGTGGCATGGGTCCTTCAAAGGCATCAACCAACAATAAAACGCCATCTGCCATTTTTAAAACACGCTCTACCTCACCTCCAAAATCGGAGTGACCGGGAGTGTCAATTACATTGATTTTTACACCTTTATAAGTAACAGAAACATTTTTAGATAAAATTGTAATTCCTCTTTCGCGTTCTAAATCGTTACTGTCAAGTAATAAATCAGTATGAACTTTACGTTCATCCAAAATTTTAGCTTGATCGATAATTTTATCTACCAATGTTGTTTTTCCGTGGTCAACGTGTGCTATAATAGCCACATTTCTAATTGATTGCATATACCTTTTTTTGAGGTTGCAAAAGTAGTCATTTAAAACGGTATTTTAGGAATAAGTCCCTTTATTTTAAGAATTTAATTCAATAAGGGTGATTTCCGGCCAAATCCCAACTCTTCCTGGATAACCAAGAAAACCAAATCCTCTATTGACATTTAAATATTTATTATTAAAGCGATATAATCCGGCCCAGTATGGATAAACGTATTTTACCGGACTCCATTTAATTCCGGGAATTTCTACACCAAACTGCATTCCGTGCGTGTGACCGGAAAGTGTCAGAGCAATATTTGATGGATGATTTTTGACTTGCAAATCCCAATGGGTGGGATCGTGTGAAAGTAATATTTTAAAATGTTCTGAGGTGTTTTGAAGCGCTTTTTCTAAATCGCCTTTTTGCGGAAATGGCGGTTTGCCCCAGTTCTCAACACCAACGATAGCAATAGATTCATTTTCTTTGGTGATGATTTCATTGGAGTTATTGAGGAGTTTGAAATTCATTTCATCAAAATAAGCAAACAGTTTTTTTAAATTTTCTTCTTTTTCATGGATTGAATTCCACTGTTTATAATCACCATAATCGTGATTTCCTAATACAGCAAACTTTCCGTGAGGTGCTTTTAGCGATTTGAACATCGAAATATAGGGTTCTATTTCTCTAGCATTATTATTGACTAAATCGCCACTAAGAAGTATGATATCGGGATTTTGTGCTTGAATTAAATCAATTCCTTCCTGAACGCTTTCTAAATTATCAAAACTACCGGCATGGATATCAGAAATATGAACTATTTTAAATTTATCAAAAGATTTTGGCAGTGTTTTAAATTTTAACGCATGTTTGATCACTTTAAAATTATATTTTCCCAAAGTAATACCGTATAAAAGTGAAGTAAACGGAATACTGGCTATCACTAAACCCACTTGAGTAATAAATCTTCTTCTTGATTTTAATTCAACCTTTTTTGGTTTAGTATTGAAAAAATTAAGAATAACATCAAAGATCAAACTGACAATTCTCAGAAGATCATTGAATACTAAAAAGATAACCATCAGTAACTTAAATGCAAAAAAAGAAAAGAAAAATCCTCTTAATAAATTTGAAATGAGGGTGTTATTAATAGTTTCTCTGAAGTAAAAATACATATTAAGCAAACCGATATAGCTTAAAATAACCGCCCCAAAAAACAGCAAATAAAACAACTTTTTCTTTTTTGAATTTTTGAAAAGCCACTTTAATCCGAAGAATGTATAAACATCAAGCACAAGAATAACTGCTATAAATAACAGCATTCTTGCGCTTATTGATGTTAATAAAATCATATCAATCTAGCCCTCTTCGTTTTCTTTCTGTTCTCAGTAAATTTAATTCTCTGCTGGTTTGTCCGGCTACAGAAGTATTTTCTTCTGCTCTTCGAATTAAGTAAGGCATCACATCACGCACCGGGCCAAATGGTAAATATTTGGAAACATTGTAACCTAGTTTGGCTAAATTATAAGAAATATGATCACTCATACCGTATAATTGACCAAACCATACTCTTTGATCATTTTTAGCCAAGCCATTTTTAGCGATTAAATCCATCAACAGATAAGAACTTTCTTCGTTGTGAGTTCCATTATAAATCGCCATATCCTTAATGTTTTCAATCATATAAGTCAAAACATCATTATACATTTTGTCCGTTGCGGTTTTATCAGCGCAAATAGGATCTTTGTAACCCGTTTTTTGAGCGCGGTCGCGTTCTTTTTCCATATAAGCCCCGCGAACCAATTTCATTCCGATAATAAATCCTTTTTCTTTGGCACGTTGATGTAATCCTTTCAAATAATCTAATCGATCCCAACGATATAATTGTAAAGTGCCAAAAATAATTGCTTTTTCTTTGTTGTACTTTTCCATCATTGATTCAATTAAATCATCTGCAGCTTTTTGCATCCAAGTTTCTTCAGCATCAATCATCAAAGGAACATTATTTTCAAAAGCAGCTTTGCTGACTTTTTCATAGCGATTTACTACTTTTTCCCACTCTGTTTTTTCACTTTCATTCAGCGTTTTGCCTTCAGTAACCATTTGGTAGATTTCTAATCGACCTAATCCTGTTGGCTTAAAAACAGCAAACGGAATACTTTTTTCATTTTTAGCTCTTTTGACAATCTCAATTGTTTTATTCATGGCTTCATCAAAAACGGCTTCTTCTTCCTTTCCTTCCACTGAATAATCTAAAATAGTATGCACATTTTTCGTGTACATTTTGTCAATTACAGGCTTACAGTCGTCTTCCGTGACACCGCCGCAAAAATGATCGAAAACAGTTGCTCTGATAATTCCTTCAATAGGCAAATGCGTCGCTAATGCTAACTTTGTAAGGGAAGTTCCTATTTTTACGAGTGATTCTCGCTTAATCATTTCAAATAAATAGTAGGCTCTATTAAGTTCTGAATCTGACTTGATTTCGAACGCTACTTGTGTATTATTAAATATATTTTCCATTGTAATGTTTATTTTTTTCAAAGATACTTAGAAAGGCTTTATTTAATCAAATATTTCTGCGTAATTTGTAATTAAAATCAGTAAAAAATGAATAATATTCAATCCGATTCCTTTAAGGTGTTTTTCAGTAGTGAATCTTATAAAAAATTGATTCAATTTATTGAAGATCAAAAGATTAGTAAACTATTTATTTTGGTTGATGAAAATACATTAACTAATTGTTTATCAGTATTTAAGAGTAAATTTGATTCTGCCATTCCTTTTGAAGTGATTACAATTTCATCAGGAGAAATATCGAAGAATTTAAATACTTGTTCTCAGGTTTGGAATGAATTATTATTATACGGCGCCGATCGAAATAGTTTACTGATTAATTTAGGTGGCGGAATGGTAACTGATTTGGGAGGGTTTGTAGCTTCAACCTACAAAAGAGGAATACGATTTATCAATATTCCAACCTCTTTATTATCAATGGTTGATGCTTCTGTTGGCGGAAAAACCGGCGTTGATTTTGGTAATTTAAAAAATATAATAGGTGTTTTTTCTAATCCGGAAATGGTTTTAATTGATGAAGATTATTTAAACACTTTACCTCAGCGTGAATTTAAATGCGGACTGGCAGAAGTAATTAAATATGGCTTTATTTCTAATATTAAACTTTGGAATGAAATAATGGATGATAAAGAGCTCAATAACAATAATATAATTAATTTAATTCATAGTTCAATTCACATCAAAAATGAAATTGTTCAGGCCGATTTTTACGAAAAAAACTTGCGAAAAATTTTAAATTTCGGCCACACCATCGGACATGCATTCGAGAGTTATTTCTTAGATAAAAAAAATAGTTTAAATCACGGAGAAGCCATCGCTATCGGAATGGTAGTCGAATTGTTTATATCCTATAAAATGTTTCATTTTCCATTGGATATTACAGAAGGTTTAAAACAATTCGTTCATCAATTTTACGGAAAAATAAAGGTTGATAAAAATGAAATTAACGAAATCATATCTCTATTGAGCCACGATAAAAAAAATCAACTTGGTAAAGTGATGTTCGTTTTATTAAAAGCACCTGAACAAGCTTTAATTGATTGTGAAGTATCACAAGAATTAATAGAAGAAGGGATCAATTATTATCTTATTTAGGGTTTGCTGAAAAAGATTTTTTAAAACTTTAAATTTATTAAGTTTGGTTTTGGTCTATCAAAATTATTGATAGAAAATTCATTGAAAAATAGCCAATAAAAAAAGTCAAATGAATAATCTTTAGATAATTTTAT